>NZ_JBXARV010000002.1:0-1247165 GCF_058808615.1 Emticicia sp. GW821-FHT11C11 | reverse complement strand
CTCTCTCATTCAACCGGGGTGCAAAATTCTGAATTACTTTTTACATTCCCAAATTATTTTTACTCTTTTTTTTAACCTCCCCACAAACTCTTGATTTACACCTTTTTACTATGCTCCTGCTATGTAACGCTCAGTTCCTCTCTCATTTTTGGGACTGCAAAGGTATGACTTTTTTTACCCCTTGTCAAGCTCCCCCGCAAAGTTTTTAACCACCTAACCCTTACTTACCTCATATCTAACCACTTACATCCCCAATTATTTTTTACGTTTATATAAATTCTTCGTTTCGTTATAGTTTTTGCTTTGGAATACTACCTGCATGCCAGACATGGCTCTGTTTTGTCCAATTCTTAATGGCTGATAGCAATCGCCTGTCTGGTATTTGGTGCTTCCTTAAACTTAATAAACCGATTCGTTGTTATGATGCATACACTTCTGTTATATAATATATATACTAAGAACACTCTTTCGATTAAGCGTTTCATGAAAATCCCTGTGAATCTGATTACCGGTTTTTTAGGAGTAGGTAAAACTACTGCTATCAAACACCTACTGGCCAGCAAACCCGAACATGAACGCTGGGCAATTATTATCAATGAATTCGGCGCTGTGTCTATAGACCACACAGCGATTGAAGAAAAAGACGGTCTCACGATTCGTGAAGTGGCCGGGGGATGTATCTGTTGCACGGCCAATGTACCTATGCAGTTTACACTCACTACGATTTTGCGTCAGCAAAAGCCCGACCGCATTCTGATCGAGCCTACTGGTATGGGGCATCCGGAAAACATTCTTGATTTGCTGCGTAACAAATTCATGAAAGATATACTGGAAGTAAAAGCTACTATCTGTCTGGTTGACCCACGCCGTTGGGAAAAAACAGATTTCAACGCGCATGAAACTTTTCAGGATCAGATTAATCTGGCAGATGTGCTCGTAGCTAACAAAACTGATCTGGCCGGAGACGCTTTAACACAACAGTTTATAGAATGGGCAAAGACCTTGTACCCACCCAAATTATTAATCGAGCCTGTCATCAATGGTGAAATTGATTTCCGGTGGTTGAATATTGACCCCTTTCCTGAGCGAAAGGCTCAGTTTTCACCGCATGCACATGAACACGCACATACGCATGAAGAAGAACTACCTGTGCCTACTGTTGGGAATCCGGTAAAAAAAGAGAGTCATGGACTGGGTTTACATGGCTGTGGTTGGATTTTCTCACCCGATGAGCTTTTCAATCTGCCCAAGCTTCGTCAGTTCTTCGGCACATTGCAGGGAATAGAACGTGCCAAGGGGGTTTTCAGAACCGGTAAAGACTGGGTGCTGATTAATGCTGCCGACGGAGAATTTACCGTACAGTATATTGCCTACCGACGCGACAGCCGTATCGAATTGATTGCTGCTAAAAAACCAGATTGGACACTGCTTGAACAAAAACTGCTTGCTTGTCTGCTCGAAGTACCTGTTTCATAAAGGCTTATACTATATACATATTATATATAATAAGAAAATACCCTTAAATTTGCGTCCGGTATAACAGATGAGCCAGACCAATGCGAACGTTATACGATACAATAGAACAATCAGATTATTGAAGAACCTATATGCAGAACCTGAAAATTTACAATACGCTTTCCCGCCAAAAAGAAGAGTTTAAGCCTATCAACGCCCCCTATGTGGGTATGTATGTGTGTGGCCCTACGGTATACAATTATGTGCACCTGGGCAATGTGCGTACGTTTCTCACTTTCGATGTGCTTTTCAGGTATCTGACCGAGATTGGCTATAAGGTTCGCTATGTAAGAAATATTACCGATGTTGGCCATCTTGTGGGTGACGGCGATGAAGGAGAAGATAAAATTGGCAAAATGGCCAAATTGGAAAAACTGGAACCGATGGAGATTGTTCAGCGGTATACCAACGATTTTCACAAAGTGCTCAACGACTTCAATTTTCTGCCGCCAAGCATTGAACCAACTGCCACCGGGCATCTGGTTGAACAGATTGAAGCCGTAAAAACTTTGATTGATAAAGGACTGGCCTATGAGTCGAACGGTTCGGTTTATTTTGATATCAGTAAATACAATGCTGAAGGAAACGAATACGGGAAACTCTCGGGCAGGATTCTGGAAGATTTGCTGAACGAAACACGCGAGTTGGACGGACAGGCCGAAAAGCGGAATCCGCTTGATTTTGCTATCTGGAAAAACGCAAGCCCCGAACATATTATGCAGTGGAAATCGCCATGGGGAATGGGATTCCCGGGCTGGCACCTGGAATGTACCTGTATGAGTACCAAGTATCTGGGCAAACAGTTTGATATTCATGGCGGAGGTATGGACTTGAAATTTCCGCATCATGAGTGCGAGATTGCTCAAGGGGTTGGTATTTCGGGCACTGAGCCTGTCCGCTACTGGATGCACTCGAATATGCTGACGGTAAATGGACAAAAGATGTCGAAATCATTAGGCAACTCTTTTTTACCTGCCGAACTTTTCGCCGGAACTCACCCACTGCTCGATCAGGCATACACCCCGATGACCGTTCGTTTCTTTATGTTGCAATCTCAATACCGCAGCACTTTGGATTTTTCGAACGATGCGCTGCGTGCAGCTCAGAAAGGATATAGACGCTTGATTAATGGTTTACGGATTGTGAAGACGCTGACGATTGGCATTAATGATGTTCCTGCAGAAAAGATTCCAAAAGAATTAATAAACGATGCACAATCAACAAAAGCTGAAAGTCAGACAGTTGCAGCTCCGGTAACGGAGATAGCCATAGACCAAAAGAAAAAAGAAGACATAGAGAAAAGCGTTCAGGCTTTTTATGATGCCATGAATGATGACCTCAACACAGCAGTAGCTATAGCCCAACTGTTCAATCTGTTGAAGTATGTAAACATGATTTACATGAATCAGCTGAACCCGAGAACATTGGGTGAAGATACTTTTGACTTACTGAAAGACCGATTTGTGGTTTTTCTGGAAGGCGTCTTAGGCTTGAAAGAAGAAGCTACAAGCCAGGGTGAAGGAATTCTGAACGGCATGTTGTCTTTATATAAGGAATACAAATCGAGCCAGAGATATGACAAGGTGGATGAGATTCGCGCTTATTTCAAAGCCAATGGCATGACCATTAAAGACATGAAGCACCGCATTGACTGGGCTTGGGAAGAGTAAGTTTGAATAGTGCGGACTTGAGTCCGCAACTCAAATAAAATATCGTTGTTTAATTAGACAGTGAATTCATTCACTGATATTCGAGGTAATAAAAAAGGTAGCATTTTGAAGTGTTACCTTTTTTATTTCTATCTTGTTCGAGACACCGACTAAAGTCGGCGGCTATTTAAACAATGGAACTTATTGCTTGATACGTACCGACTGAAGTCGGCACAATAAATCTGAGTGCTTACTCTTCTCCCAAAAACGGATACTTATAATCGGTCGGTGATACAAAGGTTTCTTTAATGGTGCGCGGCTGCACCCAACGGAACAGATTCAGAATAGAACCGGCCTTGTCGTTGGTTCCTGATGCCCTGCCTCCACCGAAAGGTTGTTGGCCTACTACGGCCCCGGTTGGTTTATCATTCACATAGAAGTTTCCGGCAGCATCAACCAGTTTTTTAGTGGCCAGATCAATGGCGTAACGGTCTCTGGCAAAGATAGCTCCTGTTAATGCATACGGTGAAGTAGAATTGACCACTTCCAGGGTCTTCTCATAATCAGCGGCATCATACACATAGATAGTCAGTACCGGGCCGAAGATTTCTTCGCACATGGTTACATAAAGGGGATCTGTTGTCAATAAAACTGTAGGTTCAATAAAGTATCCTTTCGACTTATCATGATTTCCACCTGCCAAAATGATTACCTTGTCGCTCTTTTTTGCATTATCTATATAGGTAGCAATTTTATCAAATGCTCTTTCGTCGATAACGGCATTTACAAAATTCGTGAAATCTTCCGTACCCCCTATTTTTATATCTTTCAAATCGGCCACTATATATCCTTTTACTTCTTCCCAGATATTGGATGGGATATAAGCACGAGAAGCTGCCGAACATTTTTGTCCCTGATACTCAAAGGCGCCACGCACTAAACCCGTTGCCAAAGCCTTGGCATCAGCCGACTCATGCGCCATCACAAAGTCTTTACCACCGGTTTCACCCACAATGCGCGGATACGATTTATATAAATGGATACTCTCACCGATGGTTTTCCAGATGGCCTGGAATACCTTAGTGCTACCCGTAAAGTGAATACCTGCAAAATCAGGATTTTTGAAAATCACTTCACCGGCAACAGGGCCGTCTACATAAATCAGGTTAATGACCCCATCAGGCAGACCTGCCTCACGGAACACCTCCATAATTACCTGTGCCGAGTAAATCTGCGTATAGGCTGGTTTCCAGATAGTTACGTTACCCATCATGGCCACACAAGAAGGCAGGTTTCCGGCAATGGCTGTGAAATTAAACGGAGTCAGGGCAAACACAAAGCCTTCTAATGGGCGGTACTCCAATCTGTTCCACATTCCTTTAGAAGAATCAGGCTGTTGAGTATATACCTGCTCCATAAATGCTACATTGAAACGCAGGAAATCTATCAGCTCACAGGCCGAGTCTATTTCTGCCTGATAGGCATTTTTCGACTGCCCCAACATGGTGGCAGCATTGATTTTTGCCCGGTAAGGCCCTGCCAGTAAATCGGCAGCTTTCAGAAAAATGCTGGCTCGTTGTTCCCATGAGAGTGCAGACCAGGCCGGACGAGCCGCCAAAGCCGCATCAATGGCTTTTTTTACGTGAGATGCGTCGCCTTCGCTGGCATAGCCTAATACATGCTGGTGGTCGTGCGGAGGAGACAGCTTGATTTTATTATCAGTATATATCTGCTCACTGCCTATATACATGGGCACCTCAATCTGTTTAGATCGGGCTTCGGCAATGGCTTTTTTTAACGCAATTTTTTCAGGAGAACCTTTTCCATAACCCAGAACCGTTTCGTTTACCGGAGCAGGTACTTTAAAGACAGTATTATTCATGATTGATGAAGGGGGGGATTTTTTGCCAAAATTAGAGGAAAAACAGATAAGTCGGAATAAATTTCCTACTATTCTGTTGTACTCATTCGTATAACACTTTTCTTAGGTTTTCGGTTTAGACAGATACCAAAAAACAAAACCCACCTGAACACAACGATTCAAGTGGGTTTGTAAATAAACGCGTTTCACCTCTACAATTTCACTCCTGATAATCTACTGATTTCCAGCTTTGCCAGTAAAATTTGATAATCATATTGCAACAGGCTGAATTTAGCCTCTTCAACAGCAGTTTCCGATGTTTGTATTTCTAATGGTGTGCTTACCCCATTTACCAAACGGGTTTTGGCCAGTTTTAAACCGTATTGAGCCTGATATACATTCCGCTCTGCCAATGCCCGTTTTTGAGTAGCTACTTTTATATCGTTAAAGGCATTTTCAATGTCGCGGTTTATCTGAGTTCTCTGAGCCTCTGTACTTTGTTTGGCTGCATCAAGGTTTATTCTCGCTATCTGTGTGTTATAGGCACCTCTTTTTCCGGTGTAAATCGGGATACTCAATTTCACCCCTAACAAAGTATTGAATCGCCAGGCATCAATATTGGGCTGGTAGCCGTTTTTAATACCTACAGCTCCATTAGCAGCCAGTTGTGGCAAATTACTCAATGAAGATATCTTAACTTCTTGTGCCAATGCGTTTTCACGGGCAAATGCTGTTTTTAAGTCCAGATTATTGGCAACTGCCTCGCTGAATGCCCCCTGCGCATCGGCAAACGGATAGCTATACTGTAACTCGGCATTGGCCGGAATCTGTTTCCTGGCATCTGAGCCAATCAAAGCGCTCAGGAAAATATACTGCTTCTCCAACTGCCCCTGCAAATCAACCACACGGATTTCGGCATTCTTATAGCGCACTTGCACCTGTACTAAATCGTAGTCCAGTGCATCGCCACTCTTCAAACGATCGCTGATGATTTTGCCGTTTTCATCTACCAGCTTTACCTGATCCTGTTGCACGGCTATGGCCTTCTGCATATATATAATATTGTAATACAGCTGTGCTACCTGATAGGCTAACGTCTGCTTCAGGCTCTCTATCCCCTCGCGCTGTTGTTGCATATCCATTAAGGTTTTTTGTACTCCTGCCTTGAAACGCCCCCAGTCGTAAATTACATAAGATGCATTTACGTTAGTATTATAGTTGTTATGAGGCTGAAACTGCAGTTTGCCCTCAAAGCCCGGAATCGGGATAAAAGCTTCTGCTATAGGGTCGAGCCTTGTATAGCCTACCTCACCGCTAATCTGTGGTTTCAAACCGCTTTGCTGTACTTTTATACGGTAGTCGCCTACGTTGAGTAACTGCACTTGTTCTTTTAACCGAGGCGAATAATCTATGGCTTGCTTTATTAATGAGGCCAGTGTCTCATTCGGATTTTGCGCTCGTACTGCCTGACTGAGTAATAGCACAAACGCTATGGTTATTTTAGAAAATTTCATTGTTGAAAACATTAATATTTTTGGATGATATCTGTCATTAATGAGACTCTGCGGCAGCTTTGGCTGCTTCTGCCGCTTCGGCGGCGCTTTTCTTTTTGGTGCGGAGCAATACTACTAAAGGCAACACACATATAAAGAATATAGATATGATACGGAAGGTATCCAGATACGCCAGATAGTACGCTTGCCTGTCGAGCAATAATTCCAACTGTCTATATGCCTGTGTAGTAGCATGAACTACATCGCCCGACCGTGCCAGAAACGACGCCTTGATGGCATTGAATCTTTCCATAAAGAGGGGATTATTGGGTACGTAGTTCGATACGAGATCAGACCGGTGCTGGGCATATTGCAACGCCACGTAGTTGTTGGCCAAAGCTATACCAAAAGCTCCACCCAATTGGCGAATCATATTGGTGAGCGAAATACCTGCGCCTAACTCATTGGGTTTCAAACCCGCTACAGAGGCATTGATAAGAGGCAATTGCAGAAGCACCGTACCCAAACCACGCATCAGCTGCATGGGGTAAAAGTCCCAGCGACCCATATCAGTAGTTGCCGTACCACTATAAAAACCGAAGAAGGCAAAAATGATTATACCCGCTGTTACAAACGGAATAGGTGATGCCCCTGCAGACATACGCCGCCCCAGAATCGGGAACAACGGTAGGATGGTCAGCGTAGGGAACAAGAGCGAAAGCCCCGTTTCATAAGGCGTAAAACCGTTGATTCGTTGCACCAATACCGGATAAACGAATACAGAAGTAAATAAGCCGAACCCCGACACCATTACGAAAATGCTTGAGAAAGCAAAGTTGCGGTTTCCGAAAACCTTCAGATTTACTACCGGATGATCCGTGTTCAATTCGCGACTTATAAATCCAATCACCCCTATTAAAGCAACCAGGCTTATAATCACAATTTCTCTTGATTGAAACCAGTCTTTAGATTCCCCTTTTTCCAGCACATATTGCAAGGCACCTATGCCAATCATCAGGAGCAATATACCGGGGTAATCAATCTTTATCTGGTGCTTTTTCTTACCCTCATCGGCCTTTTTAGGTATGTAAAGAATGGTCAGAATGGTAGCCACAATACAGATAGGCACATTGATATAAAAGATATCTCCCCATGTGTAATTATCTACTATATATCCACCCAGAGTCGGCCCTAACGTAGGTCCCAATACGATACCCATTCCGAAGAGCCCGGAGGCCGTTCCGCGCTCCTTGCCCGGGAAGGCATCAAACAAAATAGCCTGAGAAGTTGATAACAACGCTCCGCCGCCTATACCCTGTACAAACCTCCACAACACCAGTTCCCAAAGGCTGCCCGAATTACCACACAGGTAGGAAGATATACCAAAGATGATCATCGATACCAGGTAATAATTCTTCCGCCCGAAATACTCTCCCAAAAAGCCTGTCATCGGTATAATGATTACGTTGGCTATGGCATAAGAGGTAATAACCCAGGCAATATCTTCAATAGTAGCTCCCAGTGAGCCTGCTATCTGGTTCAGTGCCACGTTTACAATCGTTGTGTCGAGCAGCTCCATTACGGCAGCCGTCACGGTGGTCAGAACGATAATAAATCTGGAAGCACCTACAGCTTTATTTTCTATTTCTACTGTATTTTCCATGCAAAATTTTTATGTCGGTGTATAATAGCCGGGCTTATTTTATCTTCACTTCCACTTCAAGGCTCATACCGGCACGTAGTTTGTCGCGGTATTTTTCCAAGTGGTCAATTGCTATTTTCACCGGTATTTTCTGGGTCACTTTCACAAAGTTCCCACTGGCATTGTCGGGGGGCAATAAAGCGTATTTAGCGCCTGTGGCATCAGAGAAATCAGCTATTTTACCTTTCAACTCTAAGTCAGGGAAGGCATCCAGTTTAATAGTAGCTTCCTGCCCTATAGCCAGGCGGCTTATCTGCGTTTCTTTAAAGTTGGCCACTATCCAGTATAATGAATCCTGCACAATAGTTGCCAATGTCTGGCCCGGTTGTATATACTGCCCCGGTTCAACACTTTTTCTACCGATTTTACCACTTTCGGTAGCGTAAATTTTAGAGTAGGTCAATTTTAGTTTTTGCTGGTCTATTTTTGCTTTCTGTACAGCCAGGGCTGCTTCTGCTTTGTGCAGATTGCTGTTTAAAATATCAAGACGGGACTTAGTAGCGGCGATGTCCTGCTTTTGGCCTTCATACTGGGCATTCAGCACGTCGAGATTTGACTGGCTATCTTCAGATTGGCGTCTGGTAATGGCGTTATCCGCCAGCAATTTTGCATCTCTTTCCGAGTCTTTCTGTGCTTTATCCCGGCGCAAAACTGCGGTCTTCAGATTAATTTCTGCAGCACCGATGGTCATCTTTGTGTTTTTAATGTTTGCTTTGGCATTTTCAACATCTGTTAACAGTTGTTGATAAACCGCTTCCATTTCGGTCAGTGCCAGTTGCTGCTCCTGGTCATCAATATCTACCAGTAACTGCCCTTTCTTTACCTGTTCAAAATCTTTCATGCTTACGCTGTTCACGTAGCCGCCTACACGTGGCACAACAGGTATGGTGTAGGTTTCTATCTGGGCATTATCTGTAGTTTCGTAACCCTGATTAAACTGATAGCGTTGGTAGCCATAGATACCCGCACCTACTAGGATTATCAGTAAAATGATACGGGGAATGTAATTCTTAATGCTTTTTTTTTGCTGAGTTGCCATTTCTATTCCGGATTGTTTTTGTGCTTGCGTTTGTTTTGTATAATTAGTCAACCTAATTGACGATGCAAATGTAAACCAAGTTTACTAAATTAGTCAAGCATATTGACTAATTTATTTTTTCTGCCTACTTTTGTATAAGATTAGAAAATCAGACAGGATTTATTACTTTTACTAATGCATTGAATATCAACGCATTGAATCTAACAACAACAATGGACGAGGAAATATTAAGAGAAATAGCCGTTTTTAAAGCAAAAAAAGAACGGATGTTAGGGCGACTTTTAAGCAAAACTTATAGATATATAAGCGATGTGGCAGGAGAATATGTGCAGACACTAGGTTATACCAATTTTAGAATAGGGCATATTATAGCACTAGTTCATATAGATCTTGAGGGAACCAATATCAATAATCTTTCGCAACGAGCTTGTGTAACCAAGCAGGCTATGAGTAAACTGATAAAAGAACTGCAAAATGAAGGATATGTGAATGTGGAAAAAGACCAGACCGACGCCCGTGCATTGATAGTGAGACCTTCTGAAAAAGGATTACAGGCTCTGCTCGACTGGAAAAAATGCATGGAGTATATCAACCAAAGATTTACGGATATAGTCGGCGCCGAAAAACTGGAAAACCTCAAAGACATTTTGTTTGAACTCGTAAGCCATTATGAAGGCACACAATACGGGCTGACTAACGACCTTAAACATGCCATCACAAACGGCAACTTACTGAAAATGAAATCTCTCGCAATGAGCGAATCCAGCTCCTAAGTTGCGGTGTCATAAATATCGTCAGCTTTGTGTTTTCAATAATTCATAAAAACTGCGTATGTTAGTATTCTGATAGAAGATGCTCTGATCCGTTGTATTTATGACCGTTACGCAAATAATTATTGGGGTTATTATTCTTTATGTGCTTATCTGCATTATTGCTTATAAAGTACAGGAATACTTCATATTTAAGCCCGAAAAGCTCTCACAGGATTTTGAGTTCAGATATGACAGCCATTTTGAAGAACTGTTTTTTGATATGCCAGACGGTGCCCGCATCAACGGTCTGTTGTTCTATGACGTTGGCGAAACCACCCGCGGGCTGGTTATTTACTTTCATGGCAATACCCGAAGCATTAAGGGCTGGGCAAAATATGCCAAGGATTTTATCTCTCATGATTACGACGTACTCATGATTGACTACCGGGGCTTTGGCAAAAGTACAGGCAAACGCATTGAAGACCGCATGTACGAAGACTCACAAGCAGTCTATAACCGGATGCTGACCAAAGGCTACAACGAAAAACAGATTGTGATTTATGGCCGCTCACTGGGTTCAGGGTTTGCCTGCAAACTGACCTCTCGGAATCATCCGAAAATGCTCATTCTTGATGCCCCCTACTACAGTTTCTCTCATCTTACCAACCGGTTTCTACCCTTTTTGCCTGTTTCTATGCTGCTCAAGTTTTCCATCCGCACTGACGAATACATCAAATATGTAAAATGCCCTGTCTATATCATACATGGCACAAAAGATTTCCTTATCCCGTTTCGTTCCAGTGTAAAACTGTCTAAGTTAGCTCCGCAGCATACCCGGCTGGTACCTATTTATGGTGGCGGGCATAATAATCTGCCTTCTTTCCCCGAATATCACCGACACCTGGAGGACATTTTATTAGACAGATTTGATTTAATTTTTGACAAACAGTTTCGAATAGAATAGCTTTGCAGTCTCAAAGTTTAATTCTGCAAATAACAAGATAGATAAGTGGTAAAGAGAATCTTAACAATTGCCCTCATAGTTTACGTTGCCGTTTTCGGATTAGCCGTATTGTTTCAACGTTTTATTATTCTGCATCCTGACAAACTGGATAAGAAGTATGTATACGAGTTTTTAGATGCGCAGGAATTCTACTTTGCTCCCGAGCCTAAAATCAGCCTTAACGCGCTGATGTTTACTACTAAAGACACTGTCAAAAAAGGTGTTGTTCTCTACCTGCATGGCAACTCGCATAACATAAAAGTATGGGGAAAATACGCCAAACAATTTACATCAAGAGGTTATGACGTGATTATGTATGATTACCGCGGGTTTGGTAAAAGCAATGGCCGTCTGGATGAAAAAAATCTGTTAAGCGATGCACAGAATTCAATAAAAGATATTCAACGCCGCTATCCGTCCAGAGGTATTGTGGTTTACGGACGCTCATTAGGTACAGGTGTTGCTACTAAGCTGGCTATGGATAATGAAGTAAAAATGCTGATACTGGAAACACCTTACACCTGCCTGCCCGATATTGCCTGGAGCCGTCTGCCGATTTTCCCCTATAGCAAAGTCTGCGAGTTTATATTGCCAACCAAAGAATGGATAACGAAGGTAAAAGCCCCTATTTATATGTTCCATGGCACTGACGACCAGATTATACCGTACAGCCATAGCCTTGAGCTGGCACAGATATTAAAGAAAAAACCCGAAGACATACTCACCACATTACCGGGAGGACGCCATCGGGGTTTAGATAAATTCAAAGAATATCAGGCCAAAATGGATAAGATTCTGAAATAATGCTTAACGGAGTTTCAACGTAACCAGACAGGCAACGGCTAACACAATGCCTACAATCAGAAAACGGGTAACAATCTTTGATTCATGATACCCTTTTTTCTGAAAATGGTGATGCAATGGTGACATCAGGAAAAGGCGGTTTTTCTGGGCATATTCGAGCCCATTCTTTCGCTTCTGATATTTAAAATAACTCACCTGCAGAATCACCGAAATATTTTCTACCAGAAAGATTCCACACATAACGGGTATCAGTAATTCCTTACGCAAAGCCAACGCTAATACTGCAATGACACTACCGAGCATTAAACTGCCGGTATCACCCATAAACACCTGCGCCGGATACGCATTGTACCACATAAAGCCTATACACGCTCCTACAAAGGCCGAGCAAAAGATTACAATCTCACCCGAGTTAGGAATCATCATAATATTAAGGTATTGAGAAAACACCTTATTGCCTGACAAATAGGCAAAAATAGCCAGCGTTAACCCTATTACGGCCGAGGTACCCGCAGCCAAACCATCGATACCATCAGTAATATTGGCACCGTTTGATACAGCCGTAATGATAAATATAACGATTAATACATACGGTATCCATGCCAGGCTTTCAGGCAGAAAGCTGCCTAGCATCTGATAATCCACCTCATTGTTTTTAGTAAACGGCACCGTGGTTGTTAAAGAATTTACGTCTACATATTTCTGTACTTCTCCTACTGCCGTGCTTATTTTGGCTTTTTCGTAAACTCTTATTTTTACGTTATCATTGAAATATAGCGTGAGGCCCACTATTAAGCCCAGGCCTATTTGTCCTACTATTTTAAAACGGCCTTTCAGACCTTCTTTGTCTTTCTTAAAAACCTTGATGTAATCATCGGCAAAACCAATGCCGCAGGTCCAGATGGTAGCAATAATCAATAAAACAATGTACACGTTGTCAAGGCGGGCAAATAATAATACCGGAATCATTAACGAGGCAAGAATGATAAACCCACCCATGGTTGGCGTACCTTTTTTCTGCATTTGTCCTTCCAGCCCCAGATCACGGATAGTTTCGCCGATCTGAAGTTTGCGGAGATAATTAATAAGCCTGATACCAAAAATTGCCGCTATCAGAAGCGATAAAACGATTGACCCCATTGCACGGAATGTGATGTATTGAAACACCCCCGCACCAGGAAAATTGAAGGTCTTGTCAAGGTAAGCAAATAAGTAGTAAAGCATAGGACGATGGTTTTTAGGAAAGTGTAGCAAAGATATGTTTTTTTGAAGTTTTGCGAAATAAAACCTTCTTTTTTTGAGCAATTCTGTAGCGTTTTAACAAATCTCAGAGAAGGCATTTTCAATGCCTGTGTAAACAAAGTTCCAAACCCTGCCGGCTATGCTATTCTTATATTTTCTAATACTTTTTTGACCAATGCATAATGCTATGCCATTTAAGGCAAAAAAAACCGCATAAATATTTGATTATGCCGCGGTTTTTGACTTTTTTTGTATGGTTTGATAGCATTCGACATCATAATTTATTTGATATAATATTAAATCTTCCTTCGGGAAGTAATAAAGATTTTGAGTTCCCCGCCAGTCGGGGTATTCATCATAGGTTAAAGTATTTTCGTCTTGGAAAGGCATTCGGGAATCCTGAGTGCCTTTTTTGATAAATAAGAGCGCGCGAAAAATAAAAGTATTAGCTAAAAACCCGTTATTTTTGCGTTCTTTGCAGCCTATACTCTTTAGCTAAGGGGTAACACATATGAAGACACCGCTTTATCGGCAAATCCAGGCTCATTTAAAAGAGAAAATTACTTCGGGGCAATATACAGAGGGAAGTTTGCTGCCATCTGAAAATGAATTATGCGTTGAATTTAATGCCACCCGAATGACCGTTCGCCAGGCATTAAACGAATTGGTGAAAGAAGGGTACATTACCCGCCAGCATGGAAAAGGAAGCATAGTGGCATCGAATCGTAAACCGCTGGGCTTATTGTCTTTGAAAGGTTGGACGGACGTAGTAAGTGCCAGTGATCGACTTGGAACTACCATCATTCTGGAAGGCCCTGTATTGCACACAATTACCGAGCCTATTTTTAAACATTTACTTCATCAGGAATTTCATACAGAATTTGTATTTTTGAAGCGTCTGCGGTTTATGGAAGATATTCCGATGATGCTTGAACAAACGTACATCCCCAACGACAATCTGACAGGAATGACAGACGAACCATTGATTGATGGCTCCCTGTTCCGTACACTTTTTATGCGTTACCAGATAGATGTAAACAGCATGCAGCAGGAAGTACGGGCCATTGCAGCCACCAAAGAAATTGCCAGCTTGCTTAAAACCAAAACGAAATCACCGGTTTTGCAGATTTTAAGACGCTATGGTACTTCAAAAGAAGGGTTTTATCTATACAGCCTGATTTACTGTAATACAGAAAAATACGCTATCAGTAGTTTTAATTAAGATACCGTGCAACGGTTGCCCCCAACCCTGAGGGGGGCTTTATTCTTTAACCAAAATTAATTCCTCTTCAGGGGTCAGAGGTTTTATTCAACTATGAAAAAAATTAAAGTTGCCGTTGTCGGAACGGGTTTTATCGGGCCGGCTCACATTGAAGCCCTGCGTCGTTTACCCAATGTAGAAGTAGCTGCCCTTTGCGAAGCCAATATTGATCTGGCTACAGAAAAAGCTGCCGCTTTAGGAATCGAAAGAGCTTATATTTTTGATGATTTACTAAAGCAGGAAGACATTGAATGTATCCACGTTTGTACGCCCAACTTCCTGCATTATTCACAGTCGAAAGCGGCCTTATTAGCCGGTAAGCATGTAGTTTGCGAAAAACCTCTGGCTACCAAAATTGAAGAAGCTGAAGAACTGGTAAAAATAGCAGCAGAAACAGGTCTGGTAAATGCCGTTCACTTTAACCTGAGATATTATCCGTTGGTTCGTCAGATGAAAACCATGCGCGAAAAAGGCGACCTGGGTGAAATCTATTCAATTCTTGGGTCTTATCTGCAAGATTGGCTTTTCTACCAGACTGATTACAACTGGCGTCTGGAGCCGGATAAATCTGGTGATTCAAGAGCCATTGCTGACATCGGCTCACACTTACTTGATGTAACCGAATATATTACAGGTTTGAAAATCACTGAAGTAATGGCTGATTTCTCGACGGTTCACAAAACCCGCTTGAAACCATTGAAAGCCATTGAGACCTACTCAGGTAAAATGTTGCAGGCTTCTGATTATCAGGAAGTACCTATCAACACGGAAGATCATGCCAACGTATTGTTGAGATTTGATAACGGCAACAAAGGAAGCGTAACTGTAAGCCAGGTTTCGGCAGGTCGTAAAAACCGTTTGAATATAGAAATTTCGGGTTCGAAAGCCAATTTCGAATGGTGTTCTGAAAAGCCTAACGAAATGTGGATTGGTAAACGTGATGGCGCCAATCAGGTATTGCTGAAAGACCCGTCTTTGTTTTATCGTGAAGCGCAAAGCCTGATCAGCTTCCCGGGTGGGCACAACGAAGGTTTCCCTGATACTTCAAAACAATTGTTTAAAGAAGTATATGCTGCCGTGGCAGAAGGTAAACAACCGGAGAACCCGACGTATCCGACATTTGCCGACGGTTTACGCGAATTGCTTATTTGTGAAAGAATCATTGAAAGCCACCGCAAACAAGCGTGGGTGACAGTATAATACAGGCTATTTCAGCCATGGGGGCGGTCATTCTGTTTAAGGGATGACCGCCTTTTTTTTATTTCTTCTATATTTGTGATTGATTTGAACCTAAAGGAAGATGTATGAAGATCGGTTTGTTTTTTGGCTCGTTTAATCCTATCCACGTAGGGCATCTGATTATTGCCAACACTATGGCTTATACTACCGATCTGGAGCAGGTGTGGTTTGTTATTTCTCCGCAAAATCCTTTCAAAAAAAACAAAGGCCTTTTACATGAATTCGACAGGCTCACTATGGTGGAAAAAGCCATTTCAGATAACTACCGGTTAAAAGTCAGCGACATTGAGTTTACAATGCCCAAGCCCAGTTATACGATTGATACGCTCGCCAAATTGTCGGAGCGATACCCTACGCATGAGTTTAAATTGATAATGGGCGAAGATAATCTGGTGCAGTTTGAGAATTGGAAAAACTATGATAAGATTCTGGAATATTATGAGCTATACGTGTATCCACGGCCTAATACACCCTTGCATCAGTTCAAAAATCACCCGAAAGTAAAATTCATTGAAGCACCTTTGCTCGATATCTCGGCCACATTTATACGCAACAGCATAAAGGCTGGCAAGCCCATCCGCTATATGGTCAGCGATGTAGTGGAAGAGTACATACGTTGGAAGAAATTCTACCTTTAATCAGGCCCCTATCTGTTGTGCCAGTATACCTATACCTTCAGTAAAACTAACCGGCTCATAACCCAATACTTCGCGTGACTTCGTCAAATCAAAACCTGTTCTCGGTGGGCGTTTGGCAGGTTGAGTAAAGGTGGTGGAGTCTGCTTTTGAGATTAACGATTTATCCAGGTTAAAATAATCGGCAGTCATAATAGCCATTTCATATGGGGTCAGAAAATCACTACCCGAAATATTAAAGATGCCTTCTGCTTCTTTCTCCGATATAAGTGCACAGCCTTTTGCTAAGTCTTCGGCCAATGTGGGGGTTCTCCACTGGTCGGTTACCACCTTTATGTTTTTACCTTCTTCAAGCGATTTCTTCACCCATAGAATAATATTGGTCCGGCTCATGTCATGCGCTATACCATATACCAGCACCGTGCGAGCAATTGCCCAGCGGATATTACTGTTTATCACTATTTTTTCGGCAGCATATTTACTCCACCCATAAAAGCTAATCGGATTTGCTTCGGCGTCTTCTTTATACGGGCCGTTTTTACCATCAAAAATGAAATCAGTAGAAACATGCAGCAAAAAACAATTATTTCTTTCAGAGGCCTCAACCAGATACTCAACTGCATTTACATTTTGTTTCCAGCAATCGTCTTTGGCGGTTTCGCATAGGTCTACATTGGTCATAGCGGCGGTATTGATAATTACAGCCGGTTGTATCCGGTCTATTACTTCCTGCACCTGAACCTTATCTGTAATATCCATTGCCGCATAGGTATAGCCGTCTTTAAAAGGCAATCGGTTTTCACCTCTTGCTGTAGCAAACACTTCATGATCTGTAGTATCTGCAAGCAATTCTACCAGTTTCTGTCCCAATAAACCATTTGAACCGGTAATTAAAATTTTCTTCATATGATGTGTATTTCTTCTGCTCTTATAAATAATGGCTATTTTCTCAACGGATTATCAATCCGTCTTACTGATATTGATAACCATACCGTTTCGTTATCTTTTTCTTCTTCATCTTCTTCACTGTCATAGCCATTTTTGCATCCTTCAATGGCCGGTCGGCTTCGTCACGAGGTTGTCTGGCTATAGTGTCTATCACATCCAGATTGTCAATCACCTCGCCAAAGACCGTATAATTGTTGTCGAGTCGTGGGGTACCCCCTATTCCTATATAATCAACTCTTTGCTGGTTTGTGTAATCCATTTTATTCCGGCCGGCAACTATCGTTAATTCTTCATCTGTCATTTTTTTGCCTTGTACAATATAAAACTGACAAGCGCTTGATTTCTTTTCCGGATTATTATCGCGGGCGGCAGCCAGGGCACCCTTTCTATGCACATGATTCGGTTTAAACTCAAAAGGTATCCTCTCCATATCTCCACCACCATTACCCAGTCTGTCGCCGGGTTTGGCCTTTTTTGAATTGGGATCTCCTCCCTGAATCATAAATCCGTCAATGACTCTGTGAAACAAGAGGCTGTCGAAAAATTTCTTCTTAATCAGTCCGATAAAATTTTGCTTATGCAGAGGGGTATCATCAAACAAAACCAGATGCATGGTTCCGTAAGTTGTTTTCAGCGTAACCAGATAATCTTTCCTTGATTTTTTTTGAGCAAAAGCCAACGAAGAAACAAGCAGAAAGCTAACAATAAACAGACCCTTTTTCATGCTTTTATGGATAATATTAGAAGCACAAAAATACAATAATTATCCGAAGCGCTAAATATTTTTTGGCGGCTCCCGTAGATTAACTTTATTCCCTTCCGGGGCGAATATCCAGCCAAATTTACTGTGTTCCAAGTCTTCAACCCGATATTTAACCATAGTGATTACTGATATTGATAACCATACAGTTTCGTTATCTTTTTCTTTTTCATCTTTTTTACCGTCATGGCCATTTTTATGTCTTTCAGTGGCCGGTCTTCTTTATCAACGGGTTGTTTGGCAATCGTGTCTACCACAGCCAGGTTATCGATTACTTCACCAAAAGCTGTATAATCGTTATCTAACTGAGGGGTACCTCCTATACCTATGTAGTCTGCCCGTTGCTGGTTAGTATAGTTCATCTTATTCCGGACTGCTACTTTAGTCAGTTGTTCGTCTGTATATTTTTTACCCTGCACAATATAAAACTGATAAGCACTTGATTTTTTCTCCGGATTGTCATCACGGGCAGCAGCTAGTGCGCCTCTTCTATGCACATGATTAGGCTTGAACTCAAAAGGAATTGTCGGCCTGTCTTCAGCACCGCCACCCAGCATTTCGCCCGGTTTGGCATTTTTTGAACTGGGGTCTCCTCCCTGAATCATAAAGGTATCAATGACCCTGTGAAACAGAAGGCTGTCGAAAGCTTTTTTATTAACCAACTCTAAGAAATTTTTTTTGTGCAGAGGAGTGTCATCAAACAAAACCAGATGCATGGTTCCGTAAGTAGTTTTCAGTGCAACAAGGTAGTCTTTCTTTGATTTTTTTTGAGCAAACGCCAGCGAAGAAACAAGCAGAAGGCTAGCGACAAACAAGGTCTTTTTCATGCTTTTATGGATGCTTGGTTAAAAATAAACTATACATTTTTTGGCGGCTCCCATAGTTCAATTTTATTCCCTTCCGGGTCTAGTATCCAGCCAAATTTACCGAACTCAGAGTCTTCAGGCCCGCCAACAATGGTTACCCCTTCTTCTTTCAGCAGAGCAAATAGTTCGTCCAGATTTTCGACCTGATAATTAACCATAAAGTCTTTCTTACTTGGTTCAAAATAGGTGGTATCCTTTTTAAAAGGACTCCAGGCAGTAGAGGTCAGGTCGTCGGGATTATCCTTTCTGCGCCACTCAAAAACAGCTCCCCATGACTCCGACTCAATCCCCAGATGTTCCTTATACCAGCCTCTTAGTGCTGTATTGTCTTCCGATTTAAAGAAGACTCCTCCAATACCTATTACCCGTTTTTCCATAGTGATAGTGATTATGACAAAATATGATTGATTGATACAAATTCGCGGAACGCCTCACTTTTCAGAATCTTCTTAAACCAGACTGTATACTGTTGTGGGTTGTACTGCACTTCTTCTGTTATTGTAGCCACCGAAACCCATTTACAATCAATCACCTCAGCCGGATTTACCTCAAAAGCTTCATTATATATGCCTGTGAAAACATGGTCTATCTCGTTTTCTGTTAAGCCATTTTCAAAAGCGGTTATATAATGAAACCGATAAACAAACTCTAAGTCGGTTGTAAAGCCCATTTCTTCGCCCAGCCGTCGCTCGGCTGCGGATTTTATTTCCTCGCCCACATTCGGGTGCCCGCAGCAGGTGTTCGTCCACAAGCCTCCTGAATGATACTTATCAAAAGCCCGCCGATGGATAAGCAGTTCGTTGCTGTCGTTAAATATTAATACCGAAAATGCTCTGTGTAACAAGCCTTGCTCGTGCACCCACAGTTTCTGACCGCTTCCGATCGCCTCGTCAGACTCCTTCACCAGTATTATTTCCGTTGTGTCAGTACTCATGTTTTAATGGTTATATACCCAAAACGTGCTGCAGTTTCAAAATGTTTATCAACTGTAATTTTCAGGACTTTTCTGCCAACAGTTTGTCAATCAGCCGGTTAAAGTCACTCACAAATGCATCGTAATACTGCCCCGTGCCGGGGCCTGAAAAGCCGGTATGTATTTCTCTTACCTGCCCTTTTTTGTCAATGACAATGGTAGTCGGGAACCCTATCACCTTATTCAACATCGGCAACGTTTCAGATGCCTCGGCCTTATTGTTGGTTCCGGCCAATAATACTTCATAATCAATGCCGAAGCGCTCTTTCATGCGCTTGATCTTCGGAAAGGCAAACGAAGTATCCGTACTTTTTTCGTATGCCAAACCTATGATTTCAACACCTCTGTCTTTGTTCTTTTTGTACCACGGAGCCAGGAAACGGCTTTCGTCCATGCAGTTAGGGCACCATGACCCCATAATCTGTATCACTATTACTTTGCCTTTGTAAGCTTCATCGCTTATTGATACCTTTTTATTATCAGTATTTACAAATGAAAAGTCAATGGTTTTATACCCTTCTTTCAGATAGGTAAGTTTGGTTACATCGGGCAATGCCGCACTATCGTCTTTGGTGGCAGTCCATGATTCAAAACCACTGATACCCGACCAGAAACCGCCCGTTAACTTATCGCCCTCAATTTTTGCTTTAAATAAAAAAGCATGGGTGCCATCAAAACACGACAACATCAGACTGTCTCCTACTATGTCTCCTGCCAGATAACGATAGTCGCCGGTAGTTGTCAGGAAACTGCCCTGCACCTGAGCACCTTTGGTGTGAAACACCCCTACCGATTGCGTAGAATCCTGTTTATCGGCCGAAAGGAATAATACGCCGTATTTATCTGCCAGCGTAGCTTTCGGCACTTCGCTGGTTTCGGCAAAGCGATGGGTTTTACCGTATTCAGCAGAAAAATTACCTCTCAGAAAAGTGAAATCTGACCGCATCTTTTTCCAGTAACCTGTCATTTTATCGCCTGCTACTTTAGCAACTATTTCAGAATCAAAAATCTCCATCGGTATATGCAACGAATCGTCTTTGATAAACGATTGATCCATTTTCAGTTTTTCATCACCATTAATTACCGACACGGTGTAACCGTCGCCCTCTTTCTGAATCTCCAGGCTGAAAGGTAAATCGCCACCCACAGTCGGGATAACAGCACGCCAGACCCCGGTTTTGACTTCAGTAGAATTTTTACAGGATACCAAGATAACAACCAGTGCACAAAGGATGAGTTTTTTCATATTTTCTTCTGATATTACAACAAAGATAAAGATTCGAATTGATTAGTCAAGACCGCATTTGTATTGCATCTGATGCGCCTCAACATGAAATACTCGGGTTGTTTTTCTGATTAACCTGGGGTAAACTTATAAGCCGAAAAAAACAAAGTAGTTGTCCATTAATCCTCTGCCGGACACTCAGAAGCCCCTATTAAAAGATTCTTCCTAATGATTTGAATTGTTTACCGGTAATTTTCGTTACTAAATACTGACAGTTTTTTACTAATTCTTCTTTTGTATTTTTCTTAGTTGAAAAACCATAAAATGCAACCTGAAGTTTAGAACCTTTCTAAATTACAAAAACTGACAAAAATCATAACATTTCATAACAATCAAATTGTTTTCTGACCGTAAATTTGCAGAGAATTTATTGAATGACATGTACGGACACTTTAAAGCAATATCCATTTCTCATAAAAATGCCTCTCTGAATATAAGAGAGCAAATTGCACTTAATGAAGAGGAATGTAAGAATTTAATGCTTAAAATACGCGAAACATTTGATGTTTCCGAAACACTTGTGCTGTCTACCTGCAACCGCACCGAGATTTATTACTACGCCGAGAATAACATTAGCGAAGATATTATACGCCTGCTGGCAAGCTTAAAAGTTCTGAACTCGAACGAAATTCTTCCTTATTTTGATTTTATCAACAATCACAATGAGGCTGTCAATTATCTGTTTGAAGTGGCTTTGGGTTTACAATCTCAGGTAGTGGGTGACCTGCAAATACCGAATCAGGTAAAACACGCCTATCAATGGTCTGCCGATGTGCAAATGGCCGGACCGTTCCTGCATCGTTTACTGCATACCATTTTCTTTACCAACAAAAGGGTAGTTCAGGAAACGGCATTCAGAGACGGAGCCGCTTCTACTTCTTATGCTACGGTTGAGGTACTGGAGAGTTTCTTACCACTGCTTTCAAATCCGAAGATTCTGGTAATAGGCTCAGGTGAAATAGGTGAAGATGTATGCAGAACCCTGGCAGATAAAAATTATCAGAATATAACCATTACTAACCGCACTGCCGCCAAAGCTGCAGCGCTGGCACAGGAATTAGGTTTTAAAGTGTCTGACTTTAGTACGGTTCATGAACAGATATTAGAGTCTGATATCGTGATTTCGTCAGTGCGGGTTGAAGAGCCTTTAATTACAGCCAACACGCTTAACAACAAAACGCTTGCCGTTAAATACCTGATTGACCTTTCGGTACCACGCAGCATTGCACCTGAGGTAGAAGAATTAACCGGCATTGTGTTGTATGACTTAGACGAAATTCAACGTCGAGCCAATGAAGCTTTACAACGCCGCTTAGATGCTATACCAGAGGTAAAAGGTATTATTGAAGAGGCGCTGGGAGAATTCAACAACTGGTCGCAGGAAATGATTGTTTCACCAACCATTCAGAAATTGAAAGGGGCATTGGAGCAAATCAGAAAAGAAGAAATGGCCCGTTTTGTAAAAGAATTGTCGGCAGAGGAAGCAGAGAAAATGGAAAAAATTACGGCAAGCATGATGCAGAAGGTTATTAAACTACCGGTATTGCAATTAAAAGCTGCTTGTAAACGTGGAGAAGCCGAAACACTGATTGATGTATTGAACGACTTATTTAACCTTGAAAAACAGGTTGTGTAATAATCCTTGTATCCTATAAAGAATGAAGAAGCCGACCTTGCAGTCGGCTTTCTTTTTATAGTCTGATTATCTCAATTGCTCTAATTCACTTTCTACGAAGGCCATCAGCTCGGCAATGTATTCTTTCGAGAAGTCGAACTTCACGTTGGCAGCTTCATAAATTTTACCTATCGGTGCGGTGTAACCCAGGCGTAATGCGTTCAGATATCCCTCTAATCCTTTTGCACTGTCTTGTTTATAATTACGCCATACACTGATGGCACCCAGCTGCGCCATACCGTATTCGATGTAATAGAACGGTACCTCAAATACGTGCAATTGTCTTTGCCATACGTATTTTTTGAAACGCTCAAAGCCTTTCCAGTTCGTAACAGAATCTGAAAACAACTCAAATATCTTCAACCATGCTTCCTGTCGTTCTTCAATGCTATGGGTTGGGTTCTCGTAAATCCAGTGTTGGAATTTATCTATAGTGGCTATCCACGGCAACACTTCCAGAATGTCTTCCAGATGTTCCATTTTGGCACGTTTCAGGTCTTCTTCGTTATCAAAAAAAGCTCCCCAGTGTTCCATAGAAATCAACTCCATCGACATCGAAGCCAGCTCAGCTACTTCTGATGGCGTACTACGGAAGGTGTTCA
This sequence comes from Emticicia sp. GW821-FHT11C11, assembly GCF_058808615.1. Lineage (NCBI taxonomy): Bacteria > Pseudomonadati > Bacteroidota > Cytophagia > Cytophagales > Leadbetterellaceae > Emticicia > Emticicia sp. GW821-FHT11C11. The sequence continues at coordinate 1,223,861 of NZ_JBXARV010000002.1, read as the reverse complement.
AAGGTAAATCTCTGATTTCGAAGGAGTGAATGGCGTGGCCTCCCTCGTGCACCATGGTTACTACGTCTCTCAGGCTGGAAGTGGCATTCATGAAAATAAAGGGCACCCCGATTTCTTCTAAAGGATAGTTGTATCCGCCGGGCGCTTTACCCACACGCGACTCAACATCAAAATGCCCCATGGTGCGCATAATGCGAATGTAATTAGCCAATCGGGCATCTATCTGATTAAAACACTGAATCGTTTTGTCTAAAAGACTTTCTCCGTCTGAAAACGGTTTTAAAGCTGGTTTTCCGTCTACATCTACTTTCAAATCCCAGGGGCGTAATTCATCTACTTTCAGCTTTTCTTTCCTCTCTTTCGCCATCTTGTCTACCAATGGCACAACGGTTTCAGCTACTGCTTCGTGGAAATTAAAGCAATCCTGCGGGGTATAATCAAAACGCCCCATGGCGGCAAACATGTAATCACGAAAATTACTAAAGCCTGCATTCGTAGCAATCTGGTGGCGCAGGTCTCTTAATTCATTGAAAAGGCCGTCCAGTTGTTCGTGATCCTGATAACGCCTCTCTGAAATTTTAGTCCAGGCATTTTCTCTTACTGCTCTGTCTGGTGATTGCAACAAATCTCCGGCCTTTGGTAGGGTCATTTCCTGTCCGTTGATGGTCACGGTCATAGCACCAACAACCGATTGGTATTCAGCCTGTTTAGTTTGTATCTGTGTTTCGAGCGGAATATTCTCTTCGCGGAAAATCTCTACGGCTTTTTTCATACCACGAATGGTGATATCGAAGCCTTTGTCTTCCAATGCGCTCAGATACGGGCTTTCCAGCGCTTTTTTATTCAGTTGGTCATTATATGCCGATAGCTGCGGTTGGATTTCTTCCACAAAAAACTGATAGCTTTTCTGGTTATCTTCGCTGGCAGTATCGCAGGTCATTTTTATATACCGCCAGGCCATGTTTTCGGACAGATACGATTCCAGCTCGCTGCGGTCGATAAACCACCGGCGTAAATCCTGAACATTAGCAATGGGGCGATTCACCAGATTCTCATATAAGGGCTGCACTTCTGCCCACGAAGCCAACAAAAATTCTTCTCCTATAAATTGGCGGGTTTTCCGCTGAGGGATTACTATTTCTTCCATAAACACTTATTTTCAAAACCTTTTAAAGATGATACAAAGATATAATTCATTCTTCAACGAAAATCTAAGAAACTGATATAAATAACAAGTATCTGCATTGAAAGATTCGGATGTCTATTGTATCGGGCATTTCGCCTAATTTTTCAGTTTTTTAGCAATAGATTTTTCATTTTTCGATACTTTCGTAAAAATAATCTACGAGACTATGAACAAAAAACCCTTACTATTAATTATTTCCCTGATTGCCCTTTCTATTGCCTGCCAAAAAACCTTAACGCACAAGCCAATAGCCGAAAATTTTACCCTCAACTATGCGGTTAACCGATCTGAAAAAGAAATAGAAGCCTATGAAAAAGCTGACGCTGAAATCGGGTTGGATAAATTACAAGGGCAAATTGTTTTTTACGGAAGCTCGAGTATACGTCTCTGGAGAACCCTGAAAGAAGACTTTGCTCCGCTACCCGTTATTAATCATGGATTCGGTGGGTCTACTTTCCCCGAAATGACTCATTATGCCGACCGCATGATTGTGCCTTACAAACCTAAAATGCTGGTTCTGTATTGTGAAAACGATTTGTTTTCTGGCAAGGAGAAATCTCCGGAGCAAGTGTTTGATGCCTTTGCAGAACTGGCCACGCTGATTCAGAATAAACTGCCCAAAACCAAAGTGTATTACATTTCGATGAAACCCTCCATCTCGAGGAAGGATAAATGGGCGCTCACCACTACCGCCGATGCCCTCATTAAGTCTTATATAGACAAGCACAAAAATTTCACTTTTGTTGATATCAGGCCGGTAATGTATGGCCCGAATGGAAAAGCAAATGGTGAGTACTTTATTAAAGACAGCCTGCACATGACACCAAAAGGCTATGCGCAGTGGACAACAGTAGTAAGACCTATCCTATTGAAAAAATATAAATAACCTGCATTATCCAACCTCTATTCAACATGAAAAAAAACTTTCTTACACTGGGTCTTTGTCTTATGGCCAGCCTGGTATTTGCGCAACCAGCCGAACGGCTTATTAAGGTAATTGTGGCCCCTGAACACGAAGACTGGACTTACAAACTGGGAGCCCCCGTTAAGTTTTCAGTAACCGTTCTGAAGTACGGTAACCCTCTTAAAAATGTCAAGATTGTTTATCAGATTGGCCCTGAGAAATTTGAAACCAAAAAAGACAGCACAATTCTGAAAGACGGGGTGATAAAACTGGATGGTGGTACTATGAACACTCCGGGCTTTTTAAGATGTACTGTTATTGCCAAGGTAGATGGTAAAGAATACCGGAATCTGGCTACGGCTGCCTTTGAGCCTGAGAAAATTCAGCCCGCCGTTGAATTACCCACCGACTTTGTACAGTTCTGGGACAAAGCCAAAGCAGATCTGGCCAAAGTACCTATCGATGCACAGATGACCCTCCTACCCGAGCGTTGTACAGAAACCGTAAATGTATATCATGTAAGCCTGCAGAATTATCGTGAGTCCGGTACCGTTCGCCTTTACGGTATTTTGTGTGTTCCGAAAAAAGAAGGCAAATATCCTGCCCTGCTCCGGGTGCCGGGCGCTGGAGTGAGGCCATATGGCGGTGATGTAAAAACGGCAGAAAAGGGTATTATAACGCTTGAAATCGGTATACACGGCGTTCCGGTCACAATGGAGCCTTATGTATATGCCAACCTTGGAATCGGCCCTTTGAATGCCTACTGGACTTATAATCTCGACAACCGCGATTTATACTATTTCAAGCGCGTGTATCTGGGTTGTGTGCGAGCCAACGATTTTCTGGTAAGTCTGCCGCAATATGACGGAAAGAATCTGGCAGTTACAGGTGGAAGCCAGGGTGGCGCTTTATCTATTGTTACAGCAGGGCTTGACCCTCGTGTTAAATGGTCGGCACCTATCTATCCTGCTTTGTCTGATATGGTGGGTTATCTGAAAGGTCGCGCCGGTGGTTGGCCTCATATTTTCGACAAAAACAATGTGCATAACCACACAGAAGCGAAGATTAAGACGGCAGCCTACTATGACGTAGTAAACTTTGCCAAACAGTTGAATGTGCCTTGCTTCTATTCGATGGGCTTTAATGATGAAACCTGTCCGCCAACGTCTATGTGGGCGGTTTATAATGTGATAAACTCAGCTAAAACCTTGAAGCTATATCAGGAAACCGGCCATTGGACTTTCCCGGAAGAAAATGAGACGGTAATGAACTGGTTATACGAAAAATTACTGGCAAGCAAATGAAATTCAACGCATTTCCTGTAATCAGATACTTGCTGTGTTTCATTGCAGGAATACTTGCGTATTTACAGACTAACTATTTCCATACAACTTTTTATTATTTAGGCATTGCCCTGCTGCTGGGTCTTCTGGGGGCTGTTTATGGCCGTCAGGCCGTACTCAGGGGTGGGCTTGCTTGTTTATTATTCTTCCTTTCCGGTTGGTTGTTGACCTATCATAAAACGGTTATCAACCATCCGCAACATTTTACCAATCAGGAGGGCTTCACGTATTATCGGGCGGTAATTACTTCAAATGCAGCAGTAAAAGCAAAGACTTTCGGGGTAGAATCAGCGATACAAGCTGTTAAATCGGGGGATAAATGGAAAAATGCCTCGGGAAAAGTATTGCTTTATTTCAGCAAAGAAGAACTTAAACCGACCTATGGAGCTGTTTTTTTAATAAAAGGATCACCGCAGGAAATTGACCCACCCAAAAATCCGGAAGAATTTGATTACAAACAATATCTGGCCAACAAAGGTATTTACGCACAGCAATTTTTAAAGGATAAGGACTACCAGCGATTGGGCAATAAACCACCCTCCACGCTATTCGCAATAGCGCTTCAAGCAAACTTATATGCCGATAGCGTATTTAAAGCACAGCTACAAAAACCTCGGGAATATGCCATTGCAAATGCCATGATTGTAGGTATAAGAGATGATATTGACGAAGATTTGCTCAGTGCCTATTCAGCGTCAGGAGCCATTCATGTGTTGTCGGTTTCAGGTATGCATGTAGGAATCCTATTCTGGGTAATCGGATTAGCTTTTAGTTGGTTGAAGAAAAAAGGGAAATATGGCCCCTGGTGGTTTCTCATTGTTGTGTTAAGTATTCTGTGGACTTATGCTGTTTTCACAGGCTTATCTTCAACTGTACTTCGGGCAACGGTTACTTTTTCTTTTTTGCTCATTGGCACAACAATTAATCGGTCTCATAACATTTACAATATACTGGCGGTTTCGGCTTTAGTGCTTCTGGCGTGGAACCCATACTGGCTGGTTGATATCGGCTTTCAGTTGTCCTATCTGGCTATTATAGGTATTGTATATCTGTATCCTTATCTGAATGAACTCGTTAATCCTACCAATCCGTTAATTCGGATAATGTGGGAAGGAACCGTTATCTGCTTTGCAGCCCAGTTGTTTACTACCCCGCTGAGCATTTATTACTTTCATCAGTTTCCGACTTATTTTCTCATTGCCAATCCGTTTGTGGCCCTTTTATCTTTTAGTATACTTCCGGCTGGTTTGCTGCTATTGTTTTGTGCTTACATTCCATGGGTTTCAGATATTTTTGCTTTCATTCTAAAGTATTCATGTTACGCGTTAAATGAATCCGTTTTTGCTTTTCAAAAACTGCCTCTATCAAGTCTGAAAGGCTTTTCTATCTCTGTCACTGAACTATTGGTCTGGTATATTGCTTTGGGTTTAACCATTGCCTTTTTCCGTTATTCAGAACTGAAATATCTGCGCGTTGCATCAGGGTTGTTCGTTATGCTGGCATTAGTCAATATTTATGAAGATTTCCGGCAAAACCGGCAGAAGGAATTGACTTTTCATTATTTGCCCAGACAGGCAGGCATCAGTATAATAGATGGTAAATCGGCAACCTTTATGGCCGATTCAAATGTTATAGTCAATAGTAAGGTTTACGGCTTTCATCTGAAAAACTATTATGACAAGATGGGGATCTCAAACAAGAATCTGTTAAATATCGCTCATTATGTAAATAACCAGAGTATGGCATTTATTGAGTTTGACGGCAAAAAAATCGTTTGGATTCAAAAATCTTTTAAAGCCAGATTAAAAGGCAAAGCCCATTACGTTTTACTGTCAAACAACGCCGTAAAAGACTTAGCACTTTCTTTTACTGATTTTCAACCTGATCTGATAATTGTAGACGGTTCGAATAAGCCTTATCTTGCAGAAAAACTAAAACATCAGGCTGATGAGATGGGGTTAAATTTGATTGCGTTAAACCACACCGGTGCTTATTCAGTTTCAGGAAACTAAAATTATATTAATTCAGCAGCTATCTAAAATTATCATACAATGAAATTGAAACGTTCTACGATTCTTATTACGCTCATTTTTATCACTCCTTTCTTTGCATTGGCACAGGAAACTGACAGCACCATTGCTACCAGACAATTGAGCGAAGTGATTGTACGAGGCTTCGAAACCGAAAGAAAACTCACCGAAACAGCGGCTTCTGTGGGGGTACTGACCATTAAAGATATTGAACGATTTCAGAACACAACGCTTGTACCTGTTTTCAACACCTTACCCGGTGTGCGTATGGAAGAGCGTTCTCCCGGCAGCTACCGTCTTTCTATACGTGGTAGTTCTATCCGTTCGCCATTTGGTGTTCGTAACGTGAAGGTTTACTGGAACGACATACCCCTGACTGATGGCAACGGCAACACCTTTCTGAATGCCATCGACATGAATACCGTCGGCAATATTGAGGTTATCAAAGGCCCTGCGGGAAGCATCTATGGTGCTGGAACCGGCGGTGTTATATTGCTGGGAGCCAATAAAGCCGAGGCCCAGCAGAGTTCAAAAGAAAAGCCAAGCAGCTATATTAATACCACCTTAGGCTGGGGAAGCTACGGATTGCAAAACAGGGCCATATCGTGGAATCTGGCTTCAGAGAAAATTAACTCAGTATTGAGTTACGCACATACGCAAGCAGATGGGTATCGTGAAAATAGCGCAACTGTAAGAGATGTGCTGAGCTGGCGTTCCAATTTCTTTGCTTCTGCTCATAGAACATTCAATGTATCTGCCTTGTACTCTGATATGTTTTATCAGACACCCGGAGGACTTACGCAAGCTCAGATGGACTTAAACCCTCGCCTGGCTCGTCAGGCTACGCCTACTATTCCCGGGCCTATTCAGCAAAAGGCAGGAATTTACCAGAAAGTGTTTAATCTGGGGGTTTCGCAGGAATACCGTTTCAACGAACACTGGACCAATGTAACGGCATTGTACGGAACCATAACCGAACTGAGAAATCCGTTTATTACGAATTATGAAATCCGGAATGAGCAAACTTTTGGCGGGCGTACCCGTACCACCTATGCATTCAAGACCGGAAACTTGTCTAATCGCCTTTCTGCCGGAGGGGAGTTTCAGAAATCAGACTGGGTGATTCGCAATTTTGGTAACAGAGGAGGTAAAATAGATACCCTGCAAACCAATGATAACGTGGGTGCCATAAGTTATTTTTTATTTACGCAACTGGAAACCGACCTGCCGCAAGACTTTATTCTGACTATCGGTGCCAGTTATAACCGTGTGAAATACAACTTCACACGGCTTTCTGATGTACCCAATATCAAGCCGATTGATGACTTCCTTCCGTCAGCATTTCTACCAAGAATAGCTTTACTGAAAAAAATAAAGGATAAAATGGCGGTATTTGCCAGTGTCAGCAGTGGGTTTTCTCCACCATTGGTAAGTGAATTTACAGCCGGGTACCAGAACACTACTTTTGTGCCAACGCTGGCTTCTGAGAAAGGCACCAACTACGAAATAGGTACCAGAGGGAGCCTGTTGAACCAACGGTTATCATTCGATGTTACGGCTTACTCTTTCCGACTACAGAATACCATTGTAAGGCGTGTAAACGAAGCTGGTACTGAATACTTTACTAATGCCGGAGGTACGCAACAAAACGGACTCGAAGTGCTCCTCAATGGCTGGTTGGTAAAAAATACTGAGACCAGATCTATTCAGGAAGTACGGCTCTTTACCAGCTTTACATTGGCCGACTATCAGTTTAAAAACTATAAACAGGTACAGACCGATTTGTCAGGCAAAAGTCTGACGGGTGTACCCCGGCATGTCTGGGTGTCAGGTATTGATATCACCAGTCGGCCTGGTTTTTATCTGAACTCAACCATTAATTTCACCGACCGTCTACCTGTGAACGATGCCAATACAGTTTATGCCAACAGTTATTGGTTGCTCAATGCCCGGGTAGGTTATCAGAAAACATTTAAGCCTTTAGCCTTTAATATTTATGTAGGGGGGGATAACCTGCTGGATAAGTTATACAGTCTGGGCAATGACTTAAACCCTGTGGGTAACCGGTTCTTCAACCCTGCTCCGACACGAAACTGGCAGGTGGGTGGAAATGTGAGGATATTTCTTTAAAACGAAAGAGGGCCGCCATATGGCGGCCCTCTTTCGTTTTACTTCTCTGCCTTTATCATCTTTAAACAAACCGGCATAGATACTTTCACTTCCTTACCTGTTGGTGTCAGTGTTCCGGTTTGGGCATCTCTTTTAAACAATACAATATTGTCGCTATCCTGATTGGCCACTAATACCCATTTGCCTGTTGGGTCAATCATAAAGTTACGCGGTGTTTTGCCCTGAACAGACTGATTGGTAATGTAGGTAAGTTTACCTGTTTTTTGGTCGATACCGTAAATCACCAGATGATCATAAAAGCGATTGGATCCATACAGAAACTTACCATCCGCTGAAATGTGAATATCCGCACATGAGTTTCTGCCATTATAGTCAGGAGGCAGGGTCGAAATGGTCTGGATTTCCTGCAAAGCCCCTTTGCCGTAATTATAGGCTGTTACTGTGGCATTCAGTTCCTGAATTACATAGGCCCATTTGCCATTAGGATGAAACGTAAAATGGCGCGGCCCTGCTCCATCGGCCGTTTTGGTAGCCGGAGGATTCCCCGGATTCAGATGCCCGGTTTTGGTGTCTAGCTGATACGTTACAATTTTATCTATGCCCAGATCAGGCACAAAAATATCTGTGTTGTTAGGGGCAATGTTTACCGAATGCACATGTGGCTTTTCCTGACGGCTGGCATTTACACCCTTACCTTCATGCTTAATGGTTTGTGTGGGTGCCCCCAATGAGCCATCCTTTTCAATTGGCAATATACTCAGACTGCCTCCGCCATAGTTGCCCACCAAAGCCCATTTACCGGTTTTATCTACTGATATATGGCATGGCCCCGAGCCGCCTGCCGATTGCGTGTTTAGTTTGGTCAATTCGCCGGTTTTGTTATTAAAGCTATAAGCGTTTACCGAACCGTCTTCCGTTTCACCTACGGCATAAACAAATTTCTGATTCGGGGCTACATCCAGAAACGTAGGATTCTTAATTCCTTTAACCACGCTCACAGGAGTGAAATCTCCGGTCTGGGTATTAAATTTATACACATACATGCCCTCGCTTCCCTTGTTGGTGTATGTGCCTACCAACAGGTAATAATCGTTGGTTTGCGCATGGCTACTGAACGATGTCAGAAGAAGTAAAGACAATCCGGAAAGAAATAGTTTTCTGAAATTCATCATAAGTAAAGGTTGAATAATGTTCAATAAATGTACATCAAAGATAGCTACTTTTTAGCTTTTTTATTTATTTGCGGCTTTCAATTAAAGATATGCAGGCACCTGTCATTACCACCGTAAAAACCGAAGCCGATGTAAGAGGCATTCTGGCACTTCAACAGAAAAATCTTAAAAAGAATCTTACACCTGAGCAGATAGCCAGCCAGGGCTTTGTAACCGTTGAACATGACTTCGACGTTCTAAAAGCCATGAATGAGGCACAACCCAGCGTGATTGCCAAAGACGGAGAACTGGTTGTAGGTTACTGTCTGGCCATGCTGCCTCAGTTCAGAAACGATGTGCCGGAAATCAGAAGTTTGTTTGATACCATTGATCTGATCGAATTTGAAGAAAAACCCTTAAGCAAATTTAACTATATAGTAATGGGGCAGGTGTGTGTAGGTGAAGGTTACCGAAGTATTGGGCTTTTTGATGGTATGTACCAAAAACTGCGTGAAGAATTATCGGGCAGATTTGATATGTGTATCACAGATATTTCTTCCAGAAATATCCGCTCGCAAAAAGCACACACGCGCATCGGATTTCAGAATATCAAGGATTTTCATGATACCGAACTGAATGAAATCTGGCGGGTGGTGCTATGGGACTGGCGTAATTAATTCAGCAATATTCAGATTGCCAGGGTAACCGAACCATCGTAATTTTGACCTATCAAACAAGCAAATGCAGATGGAAACTTTAGAAAACCAGGACATAATAGATTATAACCGTATAGAGAAGGCAATTCATTACATTGAAGAAAACTTTCAGCATCAACCCAGCCTGAAAGAAATTGCCGACCATGTAGCCTTATCTGAATTTCATTTTAACCGGCTATTCAGTAAATGGGCGGGTACAAGCCCGCAGCGTTTTATGCGCTTTCTTACCAAAGAATTTGCCAAAGAAAAACTGACACAAAGCGAGAACCTGCTGGATGCTACTTTCGAATCGGGACTGTCAAGCACCAGTCGTCTGCATGACTTATTCGTCACTTATGAGGCCATGACTCCCGCCGAATTTAAAGCCAGAGGCGAAGGCCTTATCATTCATTACGGAATCCATGATACTCCTTTTGGCGAATGTCTGATTGCCGTAACCGGTAGAGGCATTACGGATTTACGCTTTCTTGAAGTGGAGAGTCAAGACGCCGTCATTGCAGAAATCAAGGCCGATTTTGCCAATGCCGATTTTATATTCGACAGTGCCTTTACTGCACCATTTATTGAGAAGATATTCTACGAAAATGAAAAAGCAGAAACGCCTGTTACGCTACTTTTAAGAGGCACCAATTTTCAGATAAAAGTATGGGAGGCCTTATTAAAAATTCCTTTCGGTCAAATGGTCAGTTATAATACCATTGCCCAAAGTATAGGCCAACCTACTGCGCATAGGGCCGTAGGGACAGCCATCGGGAGCAATCGCCTGGGCTATATTATTCCTTGCCATAGAGTATTACAAAAGGTTGGAGGCATAGGAGGGTACCGTTGGGGAACTACACGAAAAAAGGCTATCCTCGGTTGGGAGATGAGTAGGGTTTAAACGTATCACGGAATGATATTCCGTGTCACAGGCTCATCCTTTCCACAGCAGGTATTCTCTTCTCATACAAACCGCACAGGGGCGATAACTCAATTGAATCGCCTCTGTTTCATTCTCAAAAAACACACGGTTTCCCACCTTCATTCTTTTTCCTGCTCGGCAGTCTAGCCTCCCGTATATTTTCAGCTTTTTATTCCCTGCCAAAGTCACCTCCTCAATCCTTATTTTCATCCATAGGGCTCTGGCTCTTTCAAAACGGCTATTGCCTAAATCTTTGTGGTGTATCATTGCGCATCATGAAAGATAATTCCCAAATTAATCCGCTTTCCGCTTTTTACCTCACTTACCCCATGCCGCATGGTGGTACGGTAATAGCCTCTTGCACCGGCTACCGGTCTGAAATTGGTGGTAAAAATAACTGCTTCTCCGCGGTTAGGTTGTAATACTATTGGTTTCGATTGCATCCTAGGGCGGTTCTCTACCATCACAAATTCGCCACCGGTATAATCAACTCCGGTCTGCGTCAGGAATATCACCATCTGAAAAGGAAAATAGACTTCTCCATACAAATCCTGATGCAAAGCATTCCAGTCTCCGGCCTGGTATTTGAGAATCAACGGCGTAGGCCTGGTTTGTCGTGTTTCGTGACATTGAGCCAAAAGCTCATCTAAACCCCCGGGAAAGGTTTTATTAATCCCCAGTTTGAACATCCATTCATTAGCCACTTTAGCCAGATGCGGATAAACCGATTGCCGTAATTCAGTAATTACATCCGGTAAAGGGTACTTGAAATACTTATATTCACCACTACCGAACTGATACCGCTTCATATTGATAATGCTTCGGTAAAGAGAGGCGTTGTCATACACTTCAACAAGCTGTTTGCATGCTTCATCAGTCAAAACCTTTGGCAATTGGACAAATCCTCTTTCATCGAGGCTTTCGGCATGCTTCTGCCAGTCCAGGTCTCTTATGTGCTGTTCAATATTTGTTAACATATCGTTAGAGTTTATTGTGGCAAAAATCTTAAAACGATTTATCCCAACCCACCCGAATCTTGCTATGTTTCATAAAAAGCAAAAAACAGACTGATAAATTAAGCTTGATATTCTATTTTTGAACAACAATTAGCAAAGCAATGAAGCAGGAGTATTTACCGATGAAAGAAGAAACACTAGACCCTGAAAACTGGGAAGAAATAAGAGCATTGGGCCACAGGATGATTGACGATATGGTCGATTACCTGAGTGGCTTACGAAATAACCCTGTCTGGCAACAACCTACCGTTGAAGTTAAAGAAGCTTTGAATCGTTCTTTACCTCAGCAAGGACAGCCCGTCGAAGAGATTTATAAGGAGTTTCTGTCTTATATACTCCCCTACAACAAAGGTAATATTCACCCGCGTTTTTTCTCATGGGTGCAGGGGAACGGCACACCTTTGGGAATGTTGGCAGATATGCTGGCCTCTGGCATGAATCCTAACACTACCCTTGGTGACCATGCTGCCATGTACGTAGAGCAGCAGGTAATTGGTTGGTCTAAAGAGATGTTTGGATTTCCGGAAGACGCAGGTGGATTATTGGTAAGCGGTGCCACTATGGCTAACCTGACTGCGCTTACGGTAGCACGTAATTCTCTCAAAGATTTACAGATTCGCGTGAATGGCACTGACGATAAACTGACCGTTTATTGCTCAGCAGAAACGCATATCTGTGTCATAAAGGCCACCGAAGTATTAGGGATTGGCAGCGCCAGAACACGCATAGTACCTGTAAACGAAGCCTTTCAGATTGATATTCCGGCACTTGTGGCCACGATAAAAACCGATTTGGAAGCCGGATTGAGGCCGTTTTGCGTGGTAGGCAATGCCGGAACGGTGAATACTGGAGCCATAGACCCACTGGAAGAACTTTACAATGTATGCCAGGAGTTTGGACTATGGTTTCATGTGGATGGCGCCTTTGGCTCCTTAGCTAAACTGACACCTCAGTTTGCAGAGAAACTGAAAACCATTGAAAAAGCGGATAGCCTTGCTTTCGATTTCCATAAGTGGTTACACATGCCTTACGAGTCCGCCTGTGTTTTAATCAGAGATAAAAAGCTACATAAGGAAGCTTTTTCGTCTATACCTAATTATCTGACTGCGCACGAAAGAGGGCTGGCTGCTGGACCGGAACCTCTAACTAACTATGGTATTGAGCTATCGAGAAGTTTCAAAGCCCTGAAAGTCTGGATGTCTTTGAAAGAACATGGCGTTCAAAAATATGCCCGGTTGGTAGAGCAGAATATTAAACAGGCAGAGTATCTGGCGCAAAAGGTTAAGGATACCCCAGACTTAGAATTGCTGGTACCTGTGAGCATGAATATTGTCTGCTTCCGTTTTAATGACGGACAGCATCCGGAAGAAGCGCTTAACAAGCTAAACAAAGAGATACTGATGCGTTTGCATGAATCAGGCATAGCAGCACCCTCTTACACACTGCTTCACGGCAAATATGCCATTCGTACTAATATTACTAATCATCGTACACGACAGGAAGATTTAGATTTATTGATAAACACCATCATTAGCATTGCCGAAGGGCTAGTTGTAAAAATCATTGAGTTCGATATGAATAATCCAGTGCATCAACAGGCATTTAAGGAAATTAATTATAACTGGATAAACCGATACTTTAAAGTGGAACAGGGAGATCTGGACTCGCTGGAAAACCCGGAAAAGTATTTCCTGGCTACCGGCGGTGCTGTGTTACTGGCTTGCTGGGGGGATGAAGTCCTGGGAACATCTGCCCTGAAACCTATGCCCGGCAACAGTTTAGAGCTCTGCAAAATGGGTGTAAGTGATGCCGCAAAAGGTTTAGGTATTGGTTTCTCCATAGGGCTGGCCGCTATCAGGAAAGCCAAAGAACTGGGTGCTAAAAGATTGTATCTGGAAACAAACTCACAACTTAGCCCTGCTTTAAATCTTTACAAAAAGCTGGGTTTCACAAAGGTTGAAAACTTCTCTTCGCCCTATGAGCGTGCAGATGTAGCCATGGAAATGTACTTATAGTTTTTCATGAAAAACTGTTATCTTCGCAATTCAAATAATCAAAGACAATAATTATATGAGAAAAAAAATTGCCGCTGGCAACTGGAAAATGAATAAAACTTTTGAAGAAGGCCAAATCCTTTTATCAGAAGTAGTTAATATGGCTAAAGACGAAATCGTGAACCCTAACGTGCAGATTGTAGTTTGTGTTCCGTTTCCGTACTTAGGCACTTTCGGAAAACTGATTGATACTTCTAAAGTGGCTTTGGGTGCTCAGAACTGCTATCCAAAAGCTTCAGGAGCTTATACCGGCGAGGTTTCCGTGCCTATGCTACAATCAGTAGGTGTGCAGTACATCATTATCGGTCACAGCGAACGTCGTCAGTATTTCAATGAGTCTGATGCATTTCTTGCTGAGAAAGTAAATGCCATCCTTGAAGCCGGATTAACACCCATTTTCTGCTGCGGTGAAACCCTTGAACAACGCAACGAAGGTATCCACTTTGATTTCGTGTCAGGTCAGTTAACCAATGGTCTTTTCCATTTATCAGCTGATGATCTGAAGAAAGTAGTTATTGCTTACGAACCGATCTGGGCTATCGGAACAGGCGTAACTGCCAGCAACGATCAGGCGCAGGAAATGCACAAAGTGTTGAGAGACCATCTGGCTTCGAAATACGGTGCTGAAGTAGCGGAAGAAATCAGCATTCTCTATGGTGGTAGTGTAAACGGAGCAAATGCAGAAGAACTATTTGCCTGCCCAGATGTAGACGGTGGCCTGGTAGGCGGTGCTTCGTTAAAATCGAGAGAGTTTGTAAATATTGCTAAATCGTTCTGATATATACAAGCGTGTCAGGGCTTGCTCTGACACGCTACTTAACAGATTCGGATTTCTTTTTGCGTGGCTGAAGAAAATAAAATATACCTGCTACCGACGCCACTAATAACACAATCAATAGTATCTTCTGCATACTCCCCTCATTTGGGTTCTCTAATAGCTTTCTGATTTCATTGGCTTGAAGCCCCGTCCAGACAGCCAATAGTGTCCGAGGAATCATTCCCAAAAAACCTCCCAACAAGATATTCCTGAGCTTAGCGCCCGACAATGCAAATACAAAATTAGTTAAGACAAAGGGTATTACCGGCGATAACTTGGCAAAGAAGATAATTTTAAACTCCTGCTGCTGAATGTTCTCCAATATTTCCCTTACTTTTTTGTTCTCGGATAAATAATTTCTGAACCGATCTTTATCCAGCTGACGTACAATGGCATTTATCAAAAAAATTGCTGCCATATTCATGACAAATAGAGGTACAATAGCTCCCCAACCCAAAAAATAACCAAAAACCAATGCCAGAAAAGTAGGTGGTGTAATAGCCAATGCACAGGAAACACAGCAAAGTGCTGTAATAAGTGCCCATGTTTGGGCAGTATAGATTCCTATTGATGCCTCATGCCCAATTACCCAAACAGTAATAATTGAGGTGAATATCAACGGCACAACCGTTAAAAATATAGATGAAACAAGGGCAAAAGAATATTTTTCGGCGTTTTTCAAGTGAGAAGAATTATAATTATACGCCGCAAAAATAAGCGTTAAAAAGACCTAAAGCTAAAGATATCAAAGAAGAAATCCGAAGCGGACAACAATAGGTGAGTTGTTCCCCCCTAATCCCTGCGGACTGACAAATCCACGATTCGGGTATCCGAGATTATACATCAGTGAGATAAAACTCCCTCTGTTACCCCCACGACCCTGATAGAAACCGGCGCCTATGAGCGGCGAGCCCTCCCATTTCTTTTTTACGTCGGTATACGGTGTATTCGGATTAAAGGAATAAAACTGATTCGAGTAGGCATTCATCATCTCATACTCTGCATGAAGAAAAACAGATCTGAATACCTGCTGCCTTACAAAAAGCTTGGGGCCATAAACAAAATTTCCGTTTCCATTAAAAACACCCTGATAGATAATGTTAGCGCCCAATCCGGCAACTGTTCCTTTTTCGCCCAGTTCGTATCCAACCATGGGTGACACATCAATATAAAAAGCGCCAAAGAAACCCAGCCATAAATTGCCGCCATAGCGTAGTTTTTCTTTCCAGATTGGTTTGGGTTGTTCAAAAAATACGGGTTTCTCTTTTTCCTGAGGCTCTTCTTCCTGCGAAAATGCCGCAAAAGCACAAATAAGTAAGGTAAGGGTTAAAAAAGCTTTACGCATGTGTTAAGGCTGTTTCTTGTAAAAAATCAGGCAGTTTAATGGTCTCCAACAATTGTTCTTCAAGCATATTTGCCCACTCTAGTAAATAAACGATTACATCTTCACGAACATTGTGACGCAAATAGCGTTTTTCTAAAGGTAACCTCGACAAAATCTCTTTATCCGAAAGTTTCTCCAGATTCTTCAGGTCTTCTAAAGAAAATCCGGCTGTCAGCATTTCAAAAATAATCAGGTCTATCGGCATGGCGCTTACGCCGCAATAATCATTCAGTTGCTCGTTCCAGTCACCTCGACCCTGCATGGCATAGGCATGTTTTTGCGCTTTGTTTTTTTGCGTAATCTCCTGAGCCAGATTACCGCAATTGCAACTACCCATGTGTCCCCACATATAATGACTGCCCGATTGTAATTTATCGGCCGTACGGCGAAGTGCCTCTATTATTTCTATTCTTGCCTTTGCCATAGTCTTAATATTTGCAAGGTTTCTACTTTATATCAAAATTAATAAAGTTTAAGACTTCTGCTTATCCGATTTCCGGAAATCCTTTCGCTTGACTGACGAATGGTTGGTTATCTCAAAAGAATCAATAAGCGAACTACAACTTCGCTTCACAAAAAGGCCTCAAATCAAAACTATATCGTTGGCATTGGCTACTTCAAAGTTTTGCGTGCTCAAGTTGGCTTGTAACTCGGCTGAGGTTACTTTGATACGTGCTACACCTACCATAACCCCATGTCCGTCTGTTATTTCTACTACCTCCCCTACCTCAAATTCGCCTTTTACTTTTCTGATGCCCACTGCCAGCAGACTATTCCGTTTTTGAAGGGCCTTTACTGCTCCGGCATCAATTTGCAAGGTACCTACGGTAAGGCTTCCACTAGCCAGCCATTTATTACGCGACGACAGATTAGCCTCTTGCGATAAAAATTCACTACCGGCCTCCCCTTGTAATGCTTTCAGGATACCATCCTGCGTTTTCATACCGAAGATTATCACCCTGATACCCATGCGAGTCGCCAGTTTGGTAAATGTCAGCTTTGATGCCATCCCCCCTGAGCCCAGGGCGGATTTACTGTTATCTACCAGGCCAAGTATCCGGTTATCTATGGTCTCAATTTTTCTGATAATATTCTTCTCTTTATCTAACAGCCCTCCGACAGAAGTACAAATCATCAGCGTTTCTGCGCCAAATCCGGTGGCTATTAGTGTGGCCAGCTCGTCGTTGTCCGAAAACTTCAACTCACGGTTGCTCACCACGTCGTTTTCATTGGCAATAGGAATAATCCCGTTTCTCCACAATTCCTGATAGGTTTCTTTTAGCTGTAAAAACTGTTCACGGTTACCAAAGTGCTGGCGTTCGCACAAACTCTGGGCAATCTGTATGTTGTATTGTGAAAAATACTTTGAATAAATATTCAGCAGAAGCGGATTACCAATTGCCGCTGCAGCTTTTCTTTCGGCAATTTCACCAGAATATTCTTTAATAAAATGCTTCCCTGCCCCTACCGCTCCGGACGACACAATTACGATATGATACCGCGCGTGCAATTCCGAAACCTGGCGGGCTATATCGGCAATAATGGTTTCGTCTGGCTCACCATTGGCCTGAGTAATAGAGGCTGTTCCGAATTTAATGATAAGAATAGGCAATTGGCTCATTTGAAGGGGCTTAATACGGGTAACTCAATACTGTTGTCTCTCTACTATCATAGTAACCAAAAAAGACGCAAAGTTTTGCGTCTTTTTTGTTATGAAGATTTTATTTCTAAACTTTCACAGGCCCTTCGGGCTGCTTCCTGTTCGGCTTTTTTCTTGTTCCAGCCACCTCCTGTGCTAATGGCTTCTCCGTTTACTTTTACCTGAGCCACAAACTCTTTATGGTGATGCTTGCCGTTTTCCTGCACAATCTCAAAAACAATTTTCTTGCCTTCCTGTTGTGCCCAGCTTAGCAGAATACTCTTATAGTTGGTGTTCGTCTGAATAACCGTATCAAGATCAAAGTAATTGGCAATCAGTTTTTTCAGAATAAATGTTCTTGTAAAACGGAATCCTTTGTCAAGATAAATGGCCCCAATCAAGGCTTCCATGGCATCGCCATACATCGAAGTACGATTATGCGCAATGCGCTGGCCGTCAAACTGAATCAATTTCTCTAAACCGATTTTCCGTGCTACCTGATTCAACGATTCACGGTTTACAATTCTTGACCGGATTTCAGTTAAGAAGCCTTCGTCTTTGAACGGATACTTCTTGAAAAGATACTCGGCCACTATCATTCCCAGCACTGAGTCACCCAGATATTCGAGTCTTTCGTTCGATTCACGAAACCCCCCGATATTGGTTTCCTTTGACGCTGAGGTATGTCGAAAGGCTAATTGATAGAGCAAAGGATTACTCGGCTTATCACCAATAATTTGCTCTACAGCTTTTCTAAACTCTCGTTCTTTTGAACTTGTTTTGAAAAATCCCCAAAAATTACTAGCCTCCGACAACACGTTTCGAAATTAGATTTTCTTAAATATTAGCGTAGCATTATGTCCGCCAAAGCCAAAACAATTACTCAAAACTACATCAATTTTTTTTGATTTCGCCACATTTGGAGTTAAATCTATTCTTGAATCGATCACTTCGTCGATATTGAACAGATTTATGGTTGGAGGAACAACCTGATTCTGAATAGCTAAAACAGCCGCAACAGATTCAACCGCTCCTGCGGCTCCGAGTAAGTGCCCTGTCATTGATTTGGTTGAACTGATACTCATGTTATAAGTATGGTCACCAAACAATTGCTCAATGGCTTTAATTTCCTGAGGATCACCCAATGGTGTTGAGGTACCGTGCGTGTTGATATAATCAACTTCTTCCGGCTTCATATTGGCGTCTTCAAGCGCATCCTGCATTGAAAGGAATGCACCGTAACCTTCAGGGTGTGGGGCAGTAATGTGGTAGGCGTCTGACGACATCCCCCCCCCTACTATCTCACAATATATTTTGGCTCCACGTGCTACTGCATGCTCATATTCTTCCAGAATCAACGCTGCACCGCCATCACCCAAAACAAAACCGTCACGGTCTTTGTCATAAGGTCTCGAACCTGTTGCAGGGTCGTCGTTTCTTTCAGACATGGCACGCAAACCGTTGAAACCACCAATACCCGCTTGAGTAATGGCCGCTTCAGAGCCACCGGAAATACAAATATTAATTCTACCTAGTCGTATGTAATTAAATGCGTCTATAATTGCATTGTTGGTAGAAGCACATGCCGATACAGTAATGTAGTTAGGGCCGCGGAATCCGTATTTAATTGAGATTTGTCCCGAGGCACTGTCGGCAATCATTTTCGGAATGAAAAATGGATTAAACTTGGGTGTTCCGTCACTATTAGCAAAGTTAATCACCTCTTCTTCAAAGGTTTTCAGACCGCCAATACCCGACCCCCAGATAACACCGGCTTTATTTCTATTGATTTGTTCTAAATCAAGACCAGAATCTTTCACAGCCTCGTCGGCTGCTACCATCGCATACTGGGTAAATAAGTCCATTTTACGGGCATCCTGCCTTGGTATAAATTGCGTGACGTCAAAATTTTTAACTTCGCACGCAAATTTTGTACGGAATTTACTGGCATCGAACTTGGTGATAATGGCTGCGCCACTTACTCCGTTTGATAATCCATGCCAGAATTCCTCTACCGTGTTACCGATAGGCGTTATAGCCCCCAATCCTGTTACAACTACTCGTTTGAAAGCCATAAAATGAGATTTGAAGTTTCAAAGTTATAAAGTTTCAAGTTTCAGGCTAACATCATGAAACTTGAAACTTGCAACTCGAAAATTATTTAGAATTTTCTTCCAAGTATGTAATAGCCTGACCAACGGTCTGGATATTTTCTGCCTGGTCGTCTGGAATTGATACGTTAAATTCTTTTTCAAATTCCATTATCAATTCTACAGTGTCTAGTGAATCTGCCCCTAAATCATTGGTAAATGATGCCTCAGGAGTTACTTCCGACTCTTCAACGCCGAGTTTTTCTACGATAATTTTCGTTACTTTAGATGCAATTGCTGACATTTTGAACTGTAGTTTGGTGAAAAACGACTGCAAAGAAAGTGCTTTTCGGTGAAAACAACAAAATACGGGAAAGTTTTTTAGTATCGGAAAACTTCCGACATTTGTATTTGTTTCTCTATTAAAGCCTGAAATACAAAAGAAATTTTGGAAAAATGGTTGAGAATAGAAATATTCCATCAATTAATTCTGAAAAACCTATTTAAAAGTAGGTTAAAAAAATAATTAAAGTGCTGAAAGTCAATCAATTAAAAAATCAGAGTTCTGGCAATTTCTTTCTAATTGCCGGCCCTTGTGTGGTAGAAGGCCATGATATGGCTCTTGAAATTGCCGAGAAAGTAAAGAAAATTACCGACCGCCTGGAGATTCCGTACATCTTCAAGGCTTCGTATCGTAAAGCGAACCGTACCAAATTAAATTCATTTACCGGTATCGGAGATGAGCTTGCCCTGAATATTTTAAAAAAGGTAGGCGATACTTTTGCCTTGCCGACTGTAACCGATATCCATGAGTCGGACGAAGCCGCTCTGGCTGCTCAGTTTGTTGATGTTTTGCAGATACCGGCCTTTTTGTGTCGTCAGACAGAGCTACTGGTAGCTGCCGCACAAACGGGCAAAGCCGTAAATGTAAAGAAAGGACAATTTATGCACGGCTCAGGCATGGGCTTTGCTGTAGAGAAAATTAACGCTGTAAACCCCGAAGTGCAGGTAATGCTGACAGACAGGGGTAATTCTTTCGGCTATTCTGATATTGTGGTAGACTACCGCAATATTGTTGAAATGCAGGCATTTAACGTACCTGTTGTGATGGACTGCACGCATTCTCTTCAGCAGCCGAATCAGTCATCTGGTGTTACGGGTGGTAAGCCCGCCTTGATTGAAACCATCGCCAAGGCTGCCATTGCTGTTGGCGCTGACGGGATATTCATAGAAACACATATGGACCCTTCGATAGCGAAGTCGGATGGTGCCAACATGCTCCCATTGGACAAGCTGGAGGCACTTTTAGAAAAACTGGTCAGAATACGCGAAGCTATTGCCAAAAAATAGTTTTTTCACCCTAAAGAGCTCCAAATAAGGCTTTTTATGAGCCAAAACGTCATTCTACCACTCAATAACAATTGCCGATTCTATTTCTTTTTTTCATAAAAGATTCGTTACTTTTGTTATATTTACAGGTCAGTTTGTCTCCTAACCACTAAATATTTTTTATGCACATGGCAAAAAAGAAAGATGCTCTGGAAGAGCCGGAACAACAAATAAATATAGAACTATCGGAAGAAATGGCAGAGGGGGTATATGCGAATCTGGCGATGATTGCTCATTCAAATACTGAGTTTGTAATAGATTTTATCCGTCTGATGCCGGGCGTTCCAAAGGCAAAGGTAAAGTCACGTGTGATTCTCACTCCGGAACACGCCCAGCGTTTATTAACCGCTCTGCAAGATAATATTTCAAAATATGAAGATAATTTTGGCACTATTCGCCAAACGAACGAGCCCATGCCGTTTCCGATGAATTTCGGCGGCCCGATGGGTGAAGCCTGATATTTACCGGCTCCTCAGCAAAAAAGCCTTGGATTCAGTTCTATGGCTTTTTTTGTTCCGGGTTAATGAGATGAACAAAAAAAAGACCCTGTGAAAACAAGAATCAAGAGTAAGAATATCGTTTTGGCTACAGAAATAAATATATTACATTAGATTAAACAAAGCTGTGATTCTACTAATACCTTTCTTTCGAAATACCTGACAAAATGAAGCCATTAACCTTTACACTACTACTGATTATTTCAACCACCCGGCTTTCACTGAGCGCCCAAAGCTATCAGGATTACAAGCAATCATACAAGGATGTGGTATATAAAATTTCAGAGACCGGAGACTCTCTGCTGCTTGATGTTTTTCTACCTGATATGCCCAATTCAAGTCGGAAAATTCCGGTCGTGATACTCATACATGGGGGCGCATGGGCAGAAGGAAACCGTTTGTTGGAAACCATCTATTATATGCAAGAGCTAAAGAAGTCTCTCAATAAAGCAGGGTTTGGCGTAGTAAGCCTTGACTATAGACTGGTGAGTAAGACCGTTCATTTTCCAGCCCCAATCGCTGACTGTAAAGATGCGATACGCTGGGTAAGAGCCAATGCCTCAACATACAACTTTGACCCCGACAACATCGGTTTGTGGGGCGGTTCTGCAGGAGGGCATCTGGCATTGCTGGCTGCCTACACAAATGATCAGCAATGGATGGGAGATTCAGGGTTGGCTCCGGTTTCTGCTCATGTAAAATATGTGGTTGATAATTTCGGCCCAACAGACATGAATGAAATTCTCAGAACAGAAGCAAGCAGGTTCTCTATCTTTTTAGCCAGAATCTTTACGCGTAAATTACTGCCAATCAGAGAAAAATTAATCTACGCGATTACCGGCTATTCTATAAATGATGACAAGGAAAAAGTAATTGAAACTGCCCGATTGTATTCACCCTTACTGTATGTTAGTTCTGCGGTGGTTCCTACAATTATATTTCATGGCACAAAAGATAAGGTTGTTCCTATCGGCCAGTCAGAAAAGTTATACCAGTTATTGAATACCAGTGGTGTTAAAACTGAATATGTGGTAGTTAAAAACGGTGATCATGGATTCAATAATATATCCAAAGCCGAGACCGACGCATTGGTTCAGCAGGTGGTAAATTATGTTATCGCACAAACGCAACGATAGACATTAAGTTTCATTGAAACGCTAAGCATGCTTCAGCTACATGCATTAAAAAACCAGTGAAGTTTCCTCCACTGGTTCATTTTTTTGACCTGAGCGCTGGATAAGCCCTCATTAAAACTCTATCCCAAGCCTGAGAATCAGCCTTTTATACTTTCTTTCTTCTTTCGATTCATTCCAGTAAATGCCATCTCCCTGCCGCTCTTGTCTATATTCTGCCTGCTGGAAACGATACCCCAGATTAATGAGCCATGCTGACCCACTTCTCATAGGCAAACGATAACCTACTGTCGGGCTGATTAACAACCCTCCGGTGGTCTTAAACCCTGTATTATCTTCATTCAGCCAGGCTGTAGAATAGCCTACGTCCAGTCCGCCCATCAAACTACTGCTTCCTTCCCTTTTCTGAACTATATTTCTGCGTACACCCAGCGCTAAGGGCATCAGTATCGTTTCGCCGTATCCATCTACGCCAACTGTTATACCCGCTGCCGTTTTACTGTCAATGTATACCCCATTGAATGTTTGTGCAGAAAAGTTTATTCTTTTATTTACCTGGTATTGCACGGGAGAACTGGTGAGTGGTACAGGGTATGGGTACCATCCTCCATAATACACCTGGTGTTTAGTTCTGCCAAACAAGGCGCCAAACTCAGTCATGTTTACGAACTTATACTTTTGGAAAAATTTCTCTTTCGTTTCCTGTGCTACTGCACAATTGCTGCCGATAGCAAGTGTAACAAGCAAAAGGCATACTCTGGTTATATAATACTTATTATTTTTCATCTGATGTACTGCTGATTAAGGGTTAGTTTTTACCGGAATTACACTCAACAATTTCATGTCTTTCGGATTAGTGGCATCGTACTGGTACAAGCCATCTTTACCTACCATCAGCAGGTGCTTTCCATCCAGAGGAATCACATCAAATGCGTCCATTCCCTTAATATGTTGCTGCAATTTGATATCAGAAGCACTGGTAGCATCAAACGATTTCAGCCCGTATTTACCCTCAGAAATAAAAAGAGTCGGGAAATCTACACCCAATCCTGCCGGGTTCTCCAGTTCGTAACTTTTAATTAATCTGGGCGACGAAAGATTGGCCACATCTATTACATCAAGACGATTGGGAGCAGCCCCACACCATCCTGTACGAAGCGTTACATAGGCTATGTCGTCATGAACCACAACAGGGTCGCAGGCACGGGCGTGCTGAAACATTGACATCAACTCCGGCTTGGAAGGGTTCTTATTGTCGAAAATATATAAGCCCGTGTTGGAGCCTATGAATAGTTTATCTTCATACGGAAAAATGGTTTCGATACCCCACGACAAATTAATCTTGTTTTCCTGAACAGGCTGATTTAATGTTTTAATATTAAAAAGAACAAGGTCGCTTTGAGATACCGTATAAAGGAAATCGTTATACAGTGTAAATCTTGCCATAGAGCCTCCCCGGCCGGTACTGCTTACCGACGAACCATTTGAAGCTGTTGGCCCTCTGGAACCTGAATAACTGCCTAAATCAAAATAATCATAATATATCGGGTTAGGATTAACTACCGTAAAACCACAGTTTGAGCGAAATTTGTCGGTTATGATTTTTACCTCATAGTCGGTCACAAATTTGTTATTAACATTATAGTACCAGGTTACACCATCGGCCATGCCACTAACGAAAACATCTTTTACCCTGCCTGTTTCTTTGATATTCTTAATGTCGGTAATATCAAAAGTAACTAAGTCCATGTAGCTGTCCGTATATAAGGTATTGTCTTTTACGGCCATGTCTATTACTCCCGGTATTTTCAGAAAACCAATATTTTCGGGTTTCTGTGGGTTAGAATTATCAATGATGTGCAGCCCTTTCTTGATCTCGTTTACGAAGATGTAATTGTCTTTCACATAAATCTTCCCCAGATTGCCCAGCTCCTTTGGTATTTGTAATTGTATGCCTGTTCGTATCTGGTCAACAGGAAGAGAAACCGACATAGTGGTTCTATACGTTCGGGTTGTTTCGCAATCGTCTGTACAAGACGTATTACCTGCAGCCATGCCCATACCGAGTATAACCCAAAGACATTTTAAGTAGATTTTTTTCATAGTTCTAATCATTATACAGTTTATAGAAAAAAACCATGTGTATAGAGAATAATCTGATATCACATGGTCTGGGGATTTATTTTAATATGATTCCGGTTAATTTCCCGGGCTGATTCATACAAAACAAGGTTTGTATGTTTGGACTTCTTTTCCGGTTCGATGAACTCCGAAAACACGAATGCAGATGCCGGGGCATGAAGCCCCGGCATCTGCACTAAAAATTAAAGATTTGATATTTTACCCGAAAAGAGAATCGTATTCGACTGCTTCTCACTGATAACAAACAGGAACGGACGGTTACAAATTACCTTAGGATAAGCCGGCAAAGAAGTAACCACAACGCCAATAGTTGTTACGGCAGCGGCCTCGGTACCTTTTTCGTCAATGCCTACATACGTATTTTGTTTCACCATACCCACTTTTAGCTGGCCGGCCGAGCCTGCCATTTTTGATAAGTCGGCTCCATTGGTAAAGGCGGCATTAATACCCATTTCCATCAATACTTTTTTCAGATCTGCTTCATATTCCAAAGTGAATTTCGGCAAACCCACCATTACCTGTTGTTCTCTTAATGCGCCGTTGAGCTCTTTCCATTCAGTGGTAGAAAAACCGGCTAACGTTGCATCGGTTGATTTATCGGGCAGAATCACTGTCATTACATAATTACCATCTCCATAAGGTAACTCTACGGCCTGATAATTATCGCGTTTGGCATACTTCACATTTTCGGTCATGTTCATCATTTTCACACTCTTCGTTCCTTTTGTACCTGTGAAGTTCTCGTTTTGAGTATTGGCTTCTTTGAACCGGGTTTTCCAATCGCCTTTAAAATAAAGGGCGTTCATCAGAAACAACATCTGGTCAGAATCTATTTCTTCCAACACTTTCTTGATTTTACCGTTGGTGTTATCACTAGCCCAGTTGTTAATTTTGTCGACAGTACCTTTATCACCAAAGTTTTCGATAAAAGCGCCGGCATTAAAGTACGTTTTCAGATTGTCGATATACGACTGATTGACCTTAAAATCGTTTCGGTACCAAACCGAATTGGCAATGGTATTTTTTACTTTTGGGTCACTAAGGGGCAGGTTTTCTATCAGATCTTTATAGATACCATTTGTGACAGACAAATCAGACGAAACCCTCAGGGCTTTCTGAATCTCGTCTTTTGTTTGGGTATCTGCTCCATTGAGCAGCATGCCTAATGCAATGTGTAGACTTAGCGGGGAAACAAAATAACTTTTATCGGGTGCCTCTATGGCATCGTGTTTTTTCCAGAAATCAAAAGCAAACTCACTGGTCTGGTCTGAAAAAGTACCGGGTATTGCCTTCAGCTGATTGTTAGCTTTCTCCGTATCTAGCGATATCTGGTTTTTCTCACTGCAGCTTACCACAGTAAGCGCGCAAACGGAGGCTAACAATGCAATTTTAAGCGTTTTCATAGTTTGGTTGGTTTTTAAATAATCAGGTTATACTTATTTTTTCTCGAAGTATAAAGCTTCGTTTGCCGGTGCAGAAAGATACAACACAAGAATGTTTTTGTCTTTAAAATCATATCTTTCCACTCTCTTCAGGCTTTCATAATAAGTCATTTCAAAAGAAGTGGCTTCAAAAGTACCAGCTATTTTGGTAGTACCCACTGCCGGAACTTTCATTGTTTTTTTGCTCTCATCAACTTCTGGTTCTGCAAAATAAAAGTTTACTGAGCTTCTGCCGTTGATCGTGAGTTTGTTCTCTTCATTCTTAATCTCCATCGACACATCATATTTGGGTGCCTCACCATCCGCATATCCTTTAAATCGCCATTGTCCTAAAAGATTTGATGTCTTTAAGGCATCAAACGAGGGGTTGTTGCTGGCTTCTATGGTCTCACTTTTACATGACACCATCCATAACATACCAGCCATTAATATAATAATCGCCTTTTTCATCGGAATAATTTTCTTTCTGTTGCTTTTAATTACCGTTTAAACCGGGTTGTAATACTCAGTCGGCCAAGGGAATGAACAAACGAGAATGTTCTTCCCCTGACTTAAACAAGTGTTTTGACTGAGGCTCAGTACCCTTTTCAACTTCATAGATACTTTTTTATCAATAATGGTTGGAATAACCCCTGTTTTTATCCGATAAAATGTCAAAAAGCCCGGGTGTGTCAGACACACCCGGGCTTAATTATCTGCAGAATCTACATGCAAATGAATCTGCTGTCTACCGAAAACGGTTCAGAATCGTTTCAAAACCAGTTGGCTTACTGTCTGGCCGATTGAAAGAGAAGAGGTTGCAGCCGGTGATGGCGCATTGCACACATTCACTGCACGCTCGTTTTCGAAGATGGCAAAGTCGTCTAACAATCCTCCATCATAATCACAAGCCTGGGCTCTTACACCGGCACCGCCGGGAATCAGATCATCTTCCTGAATTTCGGGTATTAGCTCCTGTAAAGCCTTTGTAAAGGCAGCTTTAGAAAATGAGCGGTACATTTCACCTAAACCTGTTCGCCAATACTTAGCGGCCACTTTACGGAAACCACGCCAGGCGAGCGTTTCAAACAGTTCACTTAAATTGATGTCTGATTTTTTGTAGCCTTCTCTCGCAAATGCCAGCACAGCATTCGGCCCGGCCTCCACCCCACCGTGAATCATACGGGTGAAATGCACGCCTAAAAACGGGAAGTTAGGGTCTGGAACGGGATATATCAGGTTTTTAACCAGATATTGTTTTTCGGGTTTTATTTCAAAATATTCTCCCCTGAATGGCGTAATCCTCAATCTTTCGGCACGCTCGTCGGTCATTTGTCCTACCTTGTCAGAGTATAGCCCTGCACAGTTTACCACCAATCTGGTTTCATACGAACCTCCATCGGTATTTACAACTGAACTATTCCCTTGAGAGGTGATACCCGTTACTTTTTGTCCGAAAACTATTTCTCCACCCAATTCAAGTGTTTTTTGCAGATATTTTTCACAAACTTCGGTGTAATCTATGATTCCTGTCTGAGGCACAAAAAAACCTTTCAGACCATTTACATGCGGCTCATATTCTTTCAGTTGTTCCTGATTGAGCATTTTAAATCCTTCCAGACCATTCTGTTTTCCACGCTCAAAAAGCCCGTCAAGAATTGAAATCTGTTCAGGGCGGGTAGCCACCACTATCTTACCGCACAGGTCGTATTTTATGTCTTCATTCTGGCAGAAATCAAGCAGCATTTCATATCCTCTGATACAATTGGTTGCCTTTAAACTGCCGGGTTTGTAATATAAGCCTGAATGAATAACGCCACTGTTGTGTCCTGTCTGGTGTTGGGCAACCTTGTTTTCTTTTTCAATAATCAACAGTTTCAAGTCTGGTTTGCCCTGTTTGATTTTCAAAGCGGTGGCAAGCCCGACAATTCCTCCACCAATAACAATTATATCGTAGGTCATATTCAGATTAATAAAGCGGTTTTTGCTGCAAATATACAACAAACCCCTGTTTTATTTGAACTAAAGGCCTCTAAAAAGCAGACATGGGGGCCGTTAAGTATTTGCTGACCATTATTTTCATTTGCTCTCCATTCAACACCGACATAACAAAAATGTCATCCATTGATATGGATGACATTTTTGTTATATACTGAACGCAATTCTAAGGATCAAGCGGATCATAAGGATCCATATGCAAACACTCGATTACCGGATAAAACTCAATTACGTGATTTGAAAGTTGCTTTTTACGGGTATAAGGAGTATAGCCTAGCTCGCGCATATTTCGTGCATCAAAACTATTTACAGCTGAATATTTTGTTTGCGACATAGAGGTTACAAACAACGATGGCATGTCCACAGGAATACCATAGCGGATCATCAAACGAACGGAGTTTCGAATGTTTGTAGTAGTATGTCTTGCCTGTGGCTCAGCAATAATGGCCGAAGCCGGAATATTATACTTTTCCATCAGGTATTTTTTCATTTCTACTGCTTCATTGTACGTTGTCTTGAATGGATAGCAGTAACCGCCTGTTGGAATAATAAAGGGTGCATCGCCTGCCAGATAACTGCGGGCGGCTGCATCACAATGTAGTTTTCCTTCATGGCCAATAGGTATGTATAACTCAGGGCCGGCTCCGGGAAGTACAATGGCCGCATATTTGTATTTCTTCCAATCGGTCTTTTTAATTTGTTCAAAGGCCGCTTTGTTTACGCCTTTCTCCAAAGGTTCAAGACGCGCCGGTTCATCCCGATCATTTGCCTGCATCAATTGCATGGCTACAGCCAACGACGGTTTATAAAAAACATCAAAGCTGTTGCTGGTTTCACTGAGTGATGCCATCATGTCTTTCAACATGATACGATAAGAACGGGAGTTTACGACATAACTTGCGGAGTCAATGTGCGGATATCTCATTTTTTTACCAATGCCAAACTGATTGATAATGTAATCCATACCATAAAAGCACTGGTTCCATGCTTTGGCCAATAAGACCTCGTTTGATAAGCCAACAAAACGCTGATAATAACCAGAGGGACGCAAGTGCCCATCAATCATTTTATCGAAAACTTTTTTATTGGCATCATAAACCGAGCGTAGTTCTTTCGCAAGTGCGGCCGTATCTTGTTTCCAGAAGAAATCATTCAGCAACGATGAGGGACGGGAACAAGTATCTGCCACATGTGCTTTCAATACCTCCACTTTCTTTTGCAGAAAACTTTTCAAAGCTGCATTACTGGTCAGTATCGTTTTTACTTCCGGGGTTTTATCAATAACCGTAATCAGGTAAAAATTTTTGTCAACTGTTAAATCACCTGAAGAAAGCAGAAGGTAATTTTTATTGTATCCTTGTCCTGCCGCATTCATTATGAACAGTATAGCAAAGGAGAGTGTGTACAGTAATTTTGTTTTCATAGTTCATCTATATTAAAAAAGTAAAGAGGGTAATGCAGAATCTGCATTACCCTCTTATATTAAAATCAATAACCCGGGTTCTGATACATTTTTACAGGATCAAGTTTCTGTTCGTCGAAAGGAATCGGGAAGTAGATATCCTTTGTTGACACGTTTTTCAAATCAGAAATACCGTAATCGGCCTGAGTTTTACTTTTGAAATAGTCTACAAAACCCTGAGGACTATCACCAAAAGCACGGAGTAAATCAAATAGCCTGTGGTTTTCAAAAGCAAGCTCTGATCTGCGTTCGTGCAGGATAGCCAGTTTCAAAGTAGGATATTTAGCATGATAGGCTGCATCAGACGCTGCGTAGTCAGGCAAACCTGCACGCTTACGCGCCTGGTTCAAATAGCTAATTGCATCTGTAGTGTTTCCTAGTTTTTCATTTACTTCGGCAAGCATCAATACGATGTCTGCATAACGCATTAAAATAAAATCATTACCTCCCCAGCTATTTGCACCGGCAGCATCGCTTGCATCGCGATACTTGGTAACAAACCAGGCTTTTGCGCTAGCATGATCCGCCCATTTCACCGAGAAATCTTTTCTGATGTCTCCTGTTTCATATTCGTTCACTAAGTCAGGATTAACAAAAAAGCCACGACCGGTTGATGGTCTTTTAGAGTTAATTGTTTCACCGATCGACTGATTACGATACGCAATACCAGAGGCATAGTTCTGATCGCCTTGTCTGTAAACAATCTGGAAAATAATTTCCGGGTTAGTATTCTTTTTCGCAACATCGAATACATCTGCGTACGGGACATCTGATAATTGTCCGAAGCTTCGCATCGCATAAGCGGCTTCCAGATACTGTTTTGCTTTCGTGAAGTTCGCTTGTTTATCATTCGTCAAGACCGATCCCATGGTAAGATAAACTTGTCCAAGTAAACCGTTGATTGCCGCCTTACATGTACGGCCTTTGCCTGCTGCAGCCTGAATGTTCGGTAAATCCGAACTCAATGCGCTTGTCAGGTCATCGGTAATCTGTTTGTAAACAAGTCCTTTTTCTACTCTGAACGTGCTGGCTACGATTTCGTCATAAGAAGTCACGAATTTAGTTACCATCGGTACATCTCCCCATTTGCGCACCAAATGGAAATAGGCCAAAGCACGAAGGAAAAGCGCCTCTGATTTATAGATAGCACGATTCTTTTCGTCGGTGAACCTGATGGCCGGATTGTCGATGTTCGACAATACATAATTGGCACGTGATACTATGGTATACAAGGCATTCCAATGGCCTGTCATTTCAGGATTAGTAGGTACCAACGTGAAGTTAGTGAACTGGAAAGGCGTACCTGCTGACGACTGGTTGTCTGTACGGCCTGCATTATCAGAACGTTCTTCGCTGTATAAATCGCTCGTTTCTCCAAGAGCGCTGTTGCTCCTGATTGCGTTATACACGCCCGCTACTGCTTTTTGAACATCTATTTCTGAAGAGAAAAATTTATCGCTGGTAATAGCATTAGGGTTTTCTATTTCCAGATAATCCTCGCACGACGAAAACACAAACGCAACTAATATTAATAATAAGCTAATCTTTTTCATGATCCAAATTTGTTTTAGAATTGAACTTTTAATCCGGCATTGAACGACCTCATCAACGGATATTTACCATAATCTACACCCGGAGTCAGGTTTGATCCGTTGTTATAATCCACTTCCGGGTTATATCCTCTGTATTTTTGAGCGGTGAACACGTTATCAGACGAAACGTATATACGTACATTTGAAATCGCATTCTTTGTAAGTGCTGCCGTGTTCCAATTGTAGCCGAGGGTTATGTTGGTAATTCTAAAGAACGAACCATCATTCAAATAAAATGTCGACAAACGTGTACTGTTACTTTGTGTACCACCACGCGCAGCACGGTAGATTTCGCCATTACCTGGTCTTTCAGGTGTACGGAAACGTTGGTCTACAATAGCATACTGGTTGCCTGATCCTTCCATGTTCAGGTTGTAATAGTTCTGACCGTCGAGCACCATGTTACCGTGTGTACCGTTAGCAGATACCGAAATGTCAAATTTCTTGTAACGCCCTGAAAGGTTGAATGCATAAATGAAATCAGGATAAGGGTTGCCAATGATTGTTTTGTCAAGATCATTCACAATACCATCTTTGTTTGTATCTTCAAATAGCAGGTCACCCGGCTGAATTTTTGTACTTTGCGCTGCTGAACGTGCAGGAATGTTGTCATTTACATCCGGGGCATTATTGATAGCATTTGCTTCTTCCTGCGTTTTCACCATACCTGCTACTTTAAATCCGTAGAACATACCGACCGGTTGACCTTCCATGGTGATGTGTGTATCATAACCACGTTCAGCACCTCTGGTAAGAATAGTAGAGGCTCCTCCTAAGTCAAGTACTTTGTTGCGGTTCACAGAGATATTTCCGCTGGCACGCACTTCATAATCGTTAGATGATAGGATAACTCCGTCCAATTGAAGATCGAAACCACGGTTATTGATTTTTGAATCCGGTAGGTTGGTCAGCATCGAAGTAGAACCTGACACAGCCGTAATCGATTTTGAGAACAAAAGGTTGTAAGTGTAGCTATCGTAGTAGTTAGCTATAACCTGCAGACGATTGTTGAATAAGCCTAAATCAAGACCAATGTTGGTTTGCGACGTTGATTCCCAACCTAATTTATCATCGCGGAAAGCTCCCGGATACATGGCTGTTTGCACGGCATTACCGATAACCGTACCGGTTTTACCCACTACCTGCTGAAAATTGTAAGCACCAATACCGTTGTTTCCACTCACACCCCAACTGGCCCGGAACTTCAATGAAGTTCTTTCACCCACCAGGTTTTTGTAAAACGATTCATCAGAAATCGTCCAGCCACCGGAAACAGAAGGGAAATAAGCCCAACGGTTTTTAGGACCAAAAAGTGAAGAACCATCACCACGGAAGGATGCCGTTAAGTGATAACGATTTAAATAATTAACGTTCAGACGTCCGAAACCGGAAGACATAGCATATTGAGTGATACCCGTTGAACCTCCTCTTGAAAAGTTGGCAGGGTCCGAACCACCACCTGTGATGTAAGGCACTTTGTCATCCGTGAAACCATTGGCAGTTACATTAATTACATCAGTAATGTGCGACTGAGTAGAAGCCCCCACCACACCACTCAAACTGAAATCGCTAACTCTTTTATTGAAGTTCAGTGTAAATTCTGTCAAATAATCGCGCTCATCTGTACGGGTATTTTGAGCATTGGCCGCAGTAATTGCCTGAGGTGAGTAAGGAGCATTAACACCTGATGTGATACTTGTAGGACGGTAGTACTCCCAATTGTTTGTATAGTTATACGTGCCAAAAGACAATTTAGCTGTCAAGGCCTCTATGATTTTGTACTGTCCGTATACATTGTAAGTTGATCTCGTTGTTTTACGGAAGTTCTTCACCATCTGTGTGTAAGCCATCGGGTTTTCGATGTCGCTTTGAAAAGCATAGTCGTTTGACTGTGATGACATTTCGTATTGTGCCGGAGTGCCATCTTCGTTGTATGCTTTAAGGAAAGGAAGATAGATCAGAGCTGCTAAGCCCGGGCTTTGATGGAAACGCCCTTCGCTTACTTCGTTGTTTTTTGTATCAGTATACGCCAGATTAGCCCCTAACGTTATTCTTTTTGAAACATCAACATCAATATTAGAGCGCAAATTGTATTTCAACATGTCGGTGTTGAGCATAATACCTTCCTGATTTTGATAACCACCCGAAACGGCATAACGCACTCCGGTTCTGCCACCTGCAATAGACAAATTGTGTCTGTGGTTCATGGCATTGCGATAAAGTTCATCTTGCCAATCGGTGTCGTATTCAGGTTTTTTGATTGTCCCTGTAGCAAAATCATACATATAATCAGGGATTCTGATTGTGTTCGCATTTACGTTGTTGGTCCGGGTTGTACGTACGGTGTTGTTGTCCTTTACGTATTCGTCTGACCAAACTTTACCCTGCGAAATCACCAAATCTTTGTAGGTCTTGTTGTGAGCATCTACAAACAGATCAAAAAATTGTTCCGCATTCAGCACTTTCACTTTGCGCGAAAGCTGGTTAATTCCAAACTGGTAATCGTACGTTACCATGGTTTTACCTTCTTTTCCTCTTTTTGTGGTAATCAGAACCACTCCACCTGAAGCCCTTGAACCATAGATGGCAGCTGAAGCCGCGTCTTTCAAAACTTCAATAGATTCTATATCTTCCATGTTAAGGAACAAATCCCCGTTAGCCGGATAACCATCAATCACGTACAATGGATCTGAACTTGCATTGATGGAACTTGTACCACGCACACGAATTTTTGTGGTGTTATAAGGTGCACCGCTCACTTGAGAAATCTGAACACCTGCTACTTTACCTACCAATGCCTGGCCAACGGTTGGTGTAGTAAGGTTAAGTTCACTTGCTTTTACGCTGGCAATAGCGCCAGTGATATCGCTCTTACGCATCGTTTGATAGCCCACTACTACCACTTCCTGCAGTGAATTCACATCATTTTCCAATGCAACATTTACATTAGGGCTAGCTGATACTTCAACTGTTTTGAAACCGATAAATGAAATAACAAGAGAAGTTGCATCGGCAGAAACAGATAGTGCAAATTCTCCTTTTGCATCAGTCAGTGTTGCTGTTTTTGTTCCTTTTACCTGAACCGTAGCACCCGGCAACGGCTGGCCTGTTGCAGCCTCCGTAACTTTACCTTTTACCTGACGGCCTTGTGCCGCAGCAGGTAGCGCATAGTATGCTAACAATACAAGGCATGTTAACGTTGTGAGAATTGATTTGAGTACTTTTTTTTCCATTGTGAGATGTTTTAGAATAAATTTCCCGCAAAAGAAAGAACCCACTATTAACACTAAATCACCATCATGTAATCTAATTGTTATTAAGTAGGGGGGTGAAGAATAAAGTAGCAGTAAAACCAGAGCTGATATAAATAAAAAAAGAGGCTGCCAAAAGGCAGCCTCTTTTTTTATTTATTATTATGGAATCAGCTTAGTTTTTAACCGCCATTCCTTTTTGTTGAATCATGTCATCCATCACATTGATGGTCTCGTTCATGTATACATCTTTCTTAAGGAAATTAATCCAGAAGTCGTTACGGTCTTTTTTCAGGGAATCAGAATTAATGATTGTCAGGTCGCCAGCCAGATTAGCTACTGATAAGTCTGCTTTCAATTTGGTTAAGTCTCTCACCTTACCCGCTACATCTTTTATCTCTTTCAGTTGTACTTTATATTTCTGTAATTCTAACGAGCGTGATGTTTTACGGTTATCAGCCAGAATATTAGTATTGTTCTCTATTTCTTTGAAAACATTATTGGCTGAAAGGCGCTCTCTGCTTTTTTGTTGTAAAAGAGCTAAATCAGGAGCACTTGTCCAGGTCTGGTAGTTTGCCTTAGGCATTTCGTCCCAAATCAATGCATTGGGGGTGTCTTTTTCGCGCATTTTGTAGGCTTCATATAAGCCCGTTAAAACGATGTCAGACTCCACTCCTTTCAGCTGGGTTGCACCCCCATTTACACGGTAATACTTTTGCAATGTAAGATGCACTGCGCCTAAATCACCGGCTCCGCTGCCATTACTCATGCCCCCCACAGGAAACGCTCTTTGCACGGTACCTTTACCAAAAGTTGATGTCGAACCAATTACCACCCCACGTTTATAATCCTGAATTGCCGACGCAAAAATCTCGGAAGCTGAAGCGCTACGTTCATTGACCAAAACAGCCAATGGGCCATCATACAAAACAGACGGATCGTTGTCACCCATTTGTGAAGGACGCCCCGCGCGGTCACGAACCTGAACTACCGGGCCGGTTTTAATAAACAAACCCACCATGTTTACCACTTCCTGCAAACTTCCGCCTCCATTGTCACGAATATCAATGATAATACCGTCTACTCCTTCTGCCTTCAGCTTTTCTACTTCTTTCGCTACATCTTTTGAGCAACGAGCCGCCTGCGGGCGTTGAAAATCGGCATAGAATGCCGGTAAATCTATTAGCCCTATTTTGTATTTGCCCGAGTTGATAACAGCACTTCTGGCAAAAGTTTCATCAAGCTTTAATTCGGCACGGGTAATTGGCACAACTTTTTGAGTACCGTCAGGTTTCTGTATTGTCAGCCTCACCTCTGTTCCTTCTGCACCCCGTATTACTTTTACCGCATCTTCAGTGGTGAAGCCCGTAATATCTTCAGGTTCAACTGCTCCCTGACCAACTTTCAGAATAATATCATTCGCCTGTATCTCGCCCGATTTCCAGGCAGGCCCGCCAGCTGTTATACTTCTGATCTTTATTTTGTCGTCTTCCTGCATCAATAAAGCTCCGATTCCGAAGAAGCGGCCACTCAGTCTTTCATCAAACGCACGCTTTTCTACCGGAGGGAAGAAATCCGTATGCGGATCCATTTCGTTAGTAATCGTTCCTACAAAAACCGCAAACCTCTCATTTTCATTAAATTTATTCTTCAGGCGGTCAAAATATTTGTCCATTGCCTTTTTCACTTTGTCACGGGCTTCCCGTTCCAGCACTTCATTACTTTTGGCAACAAAATCTGCTTTGGTTTTACTTTTCTCCTGCTGTTCGAGCAAATCATTGTATCGCTCTATGGTTTGCCATTTCAGATATTTTCTCCAGCGGTCTTTTCTGTCGGCCTCGTTTGAAGCAAAGTTTACTTTGTCCCAATCCAATTCTATATTTTCTTCTTTGTCAAACGAAAACGGTTTGTCTATCTGCTGTTTATAGATATCTTCGGCCTCTACCAAGCGTGCTTTGTAGATTTCTTCTACCGCTGTAAAGAAGTCTAAAGACGAACCGTGAATTTCGTCATCGATTCTGCTTTCGTATTTACGCAGTTTGCTGATATCTTTTTCGAGCAACACCCTCTTGCTTGGGTCTAGTCTTTTCAGATACTCTTCAAATATTTCTTTAGAAAACTGATCGTCGATTTTCTTCGGGCTGTAATGCCCTTGCTCAAGCATTGCCCCTACCGTACGCAGAATGATTTCGTTTTTGGTGGGTGGGTCATCATGCAAAGGCATGGCTGCCATAAAAACAGCACCAATGATTCCGCCTACAAGAGCTAATGATAAAATGTGTGGCTTTCTCATATATAAGATCTCCTCGGGTTAAATAATATTCGTTAAATTTTCCTTACTCAAAAATCAATCTATTCTAGAACGAAAATTTACCAAATAAATTTCGGCAGATTATTTAAAATTGATAAAAGGATATTTTCAGGTATAAACGCTACTGAAAACAGGGTAGCGTACTTTCCAGGCCCATTCCGCGGGAACCCTTAATGAGTATAAAGGAGTTTTGTATGTGCCTGTCTAATAGCCAATTATGTAGTGAAAATTTATCTGGAAAATAAAACGCTTTCGGAAGATGGTCTAGTGCCGAGGCCATTAGTTTTCCGGCCAGAATCACCAGATCAAAATCTCCTTTGGCTACCAGTTCACCGATAGCCGTATGCTCGGCCGGAGCATCTTCACCCAACTCCAGCATGTCGCCAAGAATCACCACTTTCTGCTTGTCGGTTTTCAGATTGATGAAGTTCTGAATAGCCGCCGACATAGAAGACGGATTAGCATTATAGGCATCTAACAAAATACTATTGGTTCCTTTCTGAATAATCTGAGAACGGTTGTTGTCAGGATTATAGGCACTAACGGCATCGGCGGCGGCGTCAATCGTAACACCGAAGAATGCGCCGATAGCTACTGCTGCTGCTATATTTTCAAAATTATACCAACCCGGCAGATTGGTAGTGTATGTCTGTGGGTCAAGATTCGGCTTCTGAATAGAAAAAACAACCGCCGGTGAATCTTTTACCAATACCAGTTTATTGTCATTCAGGTACTGAACGCTGTGTTTAAAATTCCGGCTTTGCGCCATAGCCAGCAAACTCTCGTTTTTAGCATTGACAAAGACTGTTCCACCGGATTTCTCCAGAAAATCATACAACTCACCTTTGCCTTTCTTTACGCCTTCTACTCCACCGAAACCTTCCAGATGCGCTTTACCGACATTGGTGATAAACCCATGCGTGGGCTCACAGATATTGCATAAGTCTCTTATTTCTCCCTGATGATTCGCTCCCATTTCAATGACTGCAACTTCGTAGGAATCATCAAGCCCCAAAAGTGTAAGCGGTACGCCTATGTGGTTATTCAGGTTTCCCTTTGTATAATAGGTTTTGTATTTTTTCGATAATACAGTTGCGACCAACTCTTTTGAAGTAGTTTTGCCGTTAGAGCCTGTCAGCCCGATAACCGGTATGCTGAATTGCTGGCGATGGTAATTGGCAAGTTTCTGAAAGGTATGGAGCACATCATTTACCAGAATACAGGCCTCGTTAGTAGCGTATTTTTCTTCATCTATTACTACATATTTTGCTCCTTTCTCCAGTGCCTCATGTGCAAACCCATTGGCATTGAAATGATCGCCTTTCAATGCAAAAAACATAACTCCTTCACTGATTTTGCGCGTATCTGTCGAAAACCCGGCACAGGTCTTCCATTTTTCATATAATTCAGCTATCGACATTACTCTGTTCTTGTAAGATTTTAATTTTTGTAAATTTAGTGTTAAACTCTAAAAAAACGCTCAAAGCACAATTCATTTCTTTTGCAATCAGGCTTTAGGAATCTTGTTCTGTATTAAAAAACAAAAAGTCCCCGAATTTCGGAGACTCTTATGCCTATTAACAAAAAACATGATGCTTATTTATTAGTTACTTCCCCTTTAGGGTCAATGATTTTATCGAAAATCTTAGAACCGTTCGACAACTGAATATGAAACGCATTGGCTTCATAAAACTCTCCGAACTTTTCTTTCAGGTCTACTTCCAGCACGTGGTCTAATATGGCATCACATTCTACACCAGTGCCATGTTCCAATGAAACCACCAGATAGACTGTTAGTGGGTACGATTTACGCATCACTCCATCCCAAATAACTTTGTAGTTGCTGGTCACACAACCGCCTGTTACCCATATTTTCAGGATATCGTTTTCACGTTTTACATCTTTTATTTCAAAATGTCTGCTTTCTCCAGAGGTGCGAGCCTGCATAATTGCGTTATACTTTGTTTCGCTTACTTCAAAGGCAACTGTGCTTTTGTCGGGGGTGGGCTCGGTTGCTTCAGGTTTACATGAGATAATTGTTAGCAGCGCGATCAGGCTAACAAAAATTTGTGTGATAGCTTTCATAATTCTTAATTTAAATAATAGTATAAAATTAGCTTTTAGTGAATGATTCTCTTTTGGGCAAAGTAGTTGGAATTATCCATGAAATATTAAGATGAGTGTATTATGCCCTCCGGCGGCTTGTGGTTTGAAAATAAATCATATTTTTGTTTTTATACTCAATAAAGTACTGATTTTATGGTTCTTCCTCTCAAACGCCTTACCTTTGTTTTTATAGCTTATTTTTTCTTAAACAGTATGTCGTTAATTGCCCAAACGCAGAATTTCTCACAGGCTTTGTTTGAAAAATACGATGCTTTCAAAGAGCCTGCTCTTACTCACAGGCGTTTCAAACATAAAGACCTTGTTCCGTTAATTCAGAAACTGCCTTTTGAAAAACAGGTGGTCGGGAAATCGTTTGAAGGACGAGACCTTTATCAGATAAAACTGGGCACCGGGCCGGTTAAGGTTTTGTTGTGGTCACAAATGCATGGTGATGAGCCTACGGCAACAATGGCACTGACAGATATCTTTTTAT
The DNA here is from genome assembly GCF_058808615.1 of Emticicia sp. GW821-FHT11C11. Lineage (NCBI taxonomy): Bacteria > Pseudomonadati > Bacteroidota > Cytophagia > Cytophagales > Leadbetterellaceae > Emticicia > Emticicia sp. GW821-FHT11C11. The sequence goes on along the minus strand of NZ_JBXARV010000002.1, from coordinate 1,184,705 downwards.
TCTTTCAGGCAAAAAATGATGGCTTCGAAGCGCTGCGACAAAGCATACTGACTAATACTACCCTCTATTTCGTACCCATGCTTAACCCTGACGGAGCCGAGCGCTATCAGCGACGCACCGCCACTGAAATAGATATGAACCGGGATGCACTGCGTTTTCAGACACCTGAAGGGGCATTGCTGAAAAAATTGCAGGATGAACTCAACCCTGAATTCTCTTTTAATCTGCACGATAAAAACACACGTTATAGTGCCGGAAAAAGCAATAAACAGGCAACCGTTTCTTTTCTGGCCACCGCTTATGATTTTGAACGAAGTTGGAACCCGACGAGAACCAGAGCCATGCAGGTAATCTGCCACATGAGTGAGGCTTTGCAGCCGTTTATTCCGGGGCATTTAGGCCGTTGGAGCGACGAACATGAACCCCGTGCTTTTGGTGACAACGTATCTAAATGGGGAAGCAGCCTGATACTCATTGAGTCGGGTGGTTATAAAGATGATACCGAAAAGCAGTTTATAAGAAAACTGAATTTCGTGGCCATTCTTACGGGTCTGCAGGCTATTGCTGAGAAATCTTACACCCACTATACACTTGCCACTTATGAGGCTTTGCCTAATAACGACCGCTATCTGTATGATTTGCTGATACGGAATGCCGAGTTTGATTATAATGGTAAAATAGTAACTAAAGACATAGCCGTTGACCTGATAGAAAAAAATACGCGCAATGCGACGAGTTTTAGCATCACGAGCGTTATTGAAGAAATGGGCGACCTTTCTACCTTCTGGGGTATTAAAGAAATTGATGCTGCCGGGCTAAGAGTAAGGCCTCTGGCCGATTTCCCCGAATTAATAAAAACCTACGCTTTATCAAAACAAGCTACTCAGGACAAAACCCTGAACCTGAACGAAAAGGCAAACTTTGTGCTGGCAAAGGGCAATGAAGTTAAATACGTAATTCTGAATGGACAAATTAAACAGCCGTAAAGGCAACAATAAATTAGCCGGTCTTTTTTTCTTTCTGTTGTTGGTAAATACAAATGTATTGGCTCAGCAAACATATGTTCTGGGCAGAGCTATTGACAAGACAACCCAAAAGGGGATTCCCTCCGCAACTGTTGTTAACAAAAATACCAAACAAATTACCCGCACAAGCGAGAACGGAAATTTCTTAGTAAAAGCATCCAAAGGCGATTCTATTAAGATCTCTTCAGTTGGCTATAAAAATGCAGGCATTGCCTGGGACGGGGTTACCAACGAACCCACGATAGAAATGCCTCAGGATGCAATCATACTGCCTGAAATAACTATAAAAGACAGACGATTGGAGGTGATCAGAAAACAGATTGATGAATTACTGGCAGCACCCGAAGCATCTACCAAATTCAAATGGAAAGATATCTCTAATCTCATCAACACCAATGTTTCTTCTCCGGGTGGCGGAATCGGCATTTCGATTGACGGACTCTATCAGCTTTTCAGCAAAGAAGGCAAGACACGCCGCAAACTGGAAGCCATGAAGCAGGAGGATTTACGAAAACTGCTTGTAGAGTATAGATACAATTCTGAATATGTTTCTTTTGTTACCAAACTGAAAGGGCAGGAATTAAAGGATTTTATGAAGTATTGTAACCTCCCCGACAACTTTGTACTTACTGCAAACGACTATGACTTAACGTTTGAGGTATTCCAATGTCTGGATGAATTCAAGCGGCGAGCTACTATAAGAAGGATTACGCAACCTTAATACCCATATGCAAAAACTCACTTTTTCTTTTTTCTGCTTTCTGTTTTTCCATTTTTCTTTTGCTCAAACTATTGAAAAGCTTCGTTGCGAGTATTCTGAAAACCCATTGGGCATAGATACACAAAAGCCTCGTTTGTCGTGGCAAATATCCTCCCCTATCCGTGGCACTAAACAAACGGCTTATCAGATCCTTGTCGCCGATACGGAAGAAAATCTGAAAAAAGACAATGGAAATATCTGGAATTCAGGCATGGTAAAATCAGGCCAGTCGCTGTGGATTAGCTATGCCGGAAAACCGCTGGAATCGCGCAAAAGATATTTCTGGAAAGTAAAAATATGGAATGAGAAAAATAAAGTTAGCACCTACAGCACCGCTGCCTGGTGGGAAATGGGTCTTTTACAGAAAAACGACTGGTCAGCCCATTGGATTGGTAAAAAAGGTACCGAAGGCAAACCGCCTAAATCGGTTGAATTACAAAAAGAGTTTCAGTTAAATAAACGTGCCGTTAGAGCCCGGATATATGTGACAGGTCTTGGCGCTTACCACCTGATATTTAACGGTAAAAAAGTCGGTCAGGATTACCTGACTCCCGGCTGGACACACTACCTGAAAACCGTTCATTATCAGACTTACGAAATTGATGCCGAAGACCTGACCATTGGTACAAACTTCATTACTGCCACCCTCGGCAGTGGCTGGTGGAGCAGTGGCTTAGGTTGGGGCGGAGGTAAATTTGCTTATAGTGATGGTCCATGCCGATTGCTTTTCCAGATGGAAATGGAATTTTATGACGGCTCTCGTCAGACCGTTATCTCTGATGGCAACTGGAAGACCCGTCTTTCTCCTATTGTATCCAATTCACTCTATAATGGTGAAGTATATGAAGGCCGACTGGAATATGGCAAAGACTGGGAAAACGCCACTATACTTGATGAATCAGATAACAGAACCACTCTCTTTGGCCCTAAGCCCGAAGACAACAGAAGTGATGAGGCGGAAACATTCAGCACCAAAAACGTGAAACTGATTGCAGCCGTTGCGCCTCAGATTCAGGTAATGCAGGAGATAAAAGCCGTTAAGATAACCGAGCCTCGTAAGGGGCGTTATGTATTTGATTTCGGGCAGAACCTGGTGGGCTTTACACACCTGAAAGTAGAAGGCAAAGCCGGAAAAGAAATTGAAATGAAATTTGCAGAATTGCTGACTGATAAAGGTCTGGCTGATCAGGCTAACCTACGTAGCATCAGACCAACCGATAAGTATATTCTGAAGGGTTATGGCGTAGAAGAATGGGAACCTAAGTTTACCTATCATGGATTCCGTTATGTTGAAATAGAGGGGCTGCCTAAGAAACCCGACGAAAACACACTTGTGGCAAAGGTGATTTATAACAATGTTCCATTTACCGGAAGTTTCGCTACCTCTAATGACCTGCTCAACAGCATTTACAAAAATATTACCTGGGGGCAGCGTGGTAACATGCACAGCGTGCCTACCGATTGTCCGCAAAGAGATGAGCGGTTGGGCTGGATGGGAGACGCACAGATTTTTGCTCCCACCGCCAGTTATATCATGCAAATGAATGGCTTCTTTGCCAAATGGGTGCGCGATATCACCGACTCTCAACACTCATCCGGTTATGTGTATGACGTCAACCCTAAAATTGTAGTAGGTGGGCCTTCGAAACCCGCATGGGGCGATGCACTGGTGATTGTGCCTTACAGAATGTATCAGTTCTATGGCGATAAAGGCATTATTGAAGAAAACTACACCGCCATGAAAAACTGGGTAGAATATTTGAATAACCACCCAAACACCAAACAAAACGGCATATATCATTTTCAGGCAGGAGATTTTTATGGCTATGGCGACTGGGTGCCGGTTGAAAAATCACCAACCAAACCTATTGGTGGTAGCTATCAGTTTTTCTCGAACAAATTGTTAGCCGAAATGGCTATGATAATCGGTAAAACTGCCGATGCGCAAAAATATGAAGCAATAGCAAAGAAAGTAGCCGACAAATACAATGAGCTCTATTTTGATGCGCAAAGTAAAAACTATGAGGGTAAAACACAAGGCGCTAATCTGATTCCGTTGAGCCTGGGTATTACCAAACCGACCGACCGGGCAGATGTAGCTAAAAACATTGCTGCCAATGTAAGAGAGAAAAATGACCACCTGACAACCGGATTTCTTTCAACAGAAATGCTGTTACCAACCCTGAGCGATGCCGGCGAACACGAGCTGGCCTATAAAGTAGCCACCCAAAAGACATACCCCAGTTGGGGATACATGATTGAGAAAGGCGCTACTACCATGTGGGAGCTATGGAACTCTGACACCGAAAAACCAGAGGGCATGAACTCGCGTAATCACTTTGCTTATGGTTCTATCGGCGAGTGGTTTTATTCTTATCTGGCTGGTATCAGATTAGACCCGCAAAGTGCTGCCTTCAAACATTTCGTGATTGCCCCTATGCCCGCCGGAGATCTGAAATGGGTGGAAGGGAAGTACGAATCAAGTTATGGATTGATTACCTCAAACTGGAATATTCAGGATTCTAAATTTACACTCAAAGTGAGTATTCCTGCCAATACTTCAGCACAGATCCAATTGCCGTTGGCGGGCAAAGCCTCTCCTGTTATTAAAGAAAGTAATAAACCGATATTAGTTGGTAACAAGGCCCCGAAGATAAAAATACCCGGAGTTACGTTCCTGAATATTGAAAAAGACAAAGCCATTTTTGAAGTACTAAGTGGCGAGTATACGTTTACGGTGGAATAATTAATTATTATGTCCTATCATCCAGATATTCATCCCCGTCGTTCGATTCGTTTACAGGGCTATGATTATTCAAAAGAAGGCCTGTATTTCATAACCATTTGTACTAAAGATTGGCTTTGCATTTTTGGTGAGATTAAGGAAAACCAAATGATATTGAATGAATTAGGAAAAGTTGCGCATAAATGCTGGATGGGTATCCCGGGTCATTTTCCAGATGTTTTTCTGCACGAATTTATTATTATGCCTAACCATGTACATGGCATTATAGAATTACGACCTGATTATCTAAAACCAAAAGTAGGGGTTCAAAATTTTGAACCCCTACAACCAAAAATCAATCAATATCAGAAAATCATACCGCGTTCCATTGGCTCAATTGTCAGAGGGTTTAAAATCGGGGTAACAAAATCGTATCGAGAAAATGCCTTTCCAATTTCTCTTCCTCAAAATCAACTATGGCTAAGAAATTATCACGAACATATCATAAGAAACGAACAGTCTTATAATACCATTTCCAACTACATCTGCAATAATCCATTAAATTGGAAAGAAGATAAATTTTATATGTGATATATTTGCAAAGGGTACTTATTCATAGGGGTTCAGAATTTCGACCCCCTATCATGGTAACTATTCCTTAATAACTAATCAACCAAACGATTCATATGATCCTAAGCGATATCCTATATAAAGTTTCTCTGCTGGCTGTTTCAGGTAAAACAGATATTGAGATTAAAAATATTGTCTTTGATTCTCGTCAGGTACAAAACGGAAGCCTTTTCGTAGCTATTGGCGGCACACAGGTAGACGGACACAATTTCATAGAAAAAGCTATCGAATCAGGTGCCTCTGCCATTATCTGCGAACGGATGCCCGATATTTTATACGAAAATATCTGCTATCTGCAAGTTGAAAACTCTTCCCGTACAATGGGCCTGGCAGCTGCTAATTTCTATGGCAATCCGTCAAAAAAACTAAAACTGGTGGGTGTAACCGGCACCAACGGTAAAACGTCAACGGTTACTTTGCTTTTCCGCTTGTTCCGGAAACTCGGATATCGTTGTGGCTTGCTATCTACTGTTCAGAATCAGATTGATGATGACATTATTCCGTCTACACATACTACACCCGACTCTGTAAAAATCAATGAACTGCTCCATGACATGGCTCAAAAAGGTGTTCGCTATTGTTTTATGGAGGTCAGTTCTCATTCGGTAGTACAGGAGCGCATCGCCGGGCTTCATTTTGCCGGTGGAATATTTACGAATATCACTCACGACCATCTCGACTTTCACGAAACCTTTAGTAATTATATAAAGGCAAAAAAAGGATTTTTCGATCAGTTGCCCGCATCGGCTTTTGCGTTGGTCAATACCGATGACAAGAACGGAAAAATCATGATTCAGAATACCGCAGCAAAAAAAGAAACCTACTCGCTGAAAAACATCGGCAGTTTTAAAGGCAAGATTCTGGCCTGCAGTTTGTTCGGGCTACAGATGGATATTGATGGGCGTGAAGTGTGGTTTAAGTTAATCGGTGCCTTTAATGCTTATAATCTGCTGGGCGTATACGGTGCCGCTGTATTGCTTGGCGAAAATGCCGATGAAGTACTTATGCAGCTTTCAGACATCACGCCGCCATCAGGCAGATTCGAGCAGGTTGTTTCACAAAACCATATTGTAGGCATTGTAGATTATGCGCACACGCCGGATGCCCTGAAAAATGTACTGGAAACCATTGTTGATCTGCAGGAAGGCAACCAGCAGATTATCACGGTTGTGGGTTGTGGCGGTAACCGCGATGCTGCCAAACGCCCCATTATGGCTGAAATCGCCAGTCGCCTCAGTAACCGGGTTATTCTGACTTCTGACAATCCAAGAAACGAAGACTCCTGGTCTATACTCGGACAAATGGAAAGCGGTGTTCCGGTAATTTATGTTAATAAAGTACAAACCATCGAAGACCGTCATGCGGCAATCTTTGAAGCGGTCAGAATTGCCCGTCCACAGGATATAATCCTGATAGCTGGTAAAGGCCACGAAACATATCAGGATATAAAAGGTGTGAAGTATCATTTTGATGATAAGGAAGTGCTACAGGAAGCTTTTACCGAGATTTGGGGGAAGTAATTAAGCATTAATTTTATAAACGGGGTCTGGTAGTAATCTATCAAACCCCGTTTTTGTTTTAATCTGTAACCTTTTCGCACATCCAGCGTTTACAGGTATATTTTCATTAACCGCTTTATCACCTATTCTGTATGCCATTAAGCTTCTCTTTCTTCAAGCCACTTCTTTTACTGGCAGTATTATTCGCTTTTAATGTTGCTTATGCACAAAATAAGGTTCAGGAAATAGAACAATATATTCAGCAATATGTTGATAATGACTTGTTTAATGGAAATGCGCTGGTAGTTAAGAACGATAAAACAGTCTTTCAGAAATCATACGGCTTTGCCAACAAGGAATGGAATATTGCTAATAGTGCCGACACAAAATTCCGGATTGGTTCTATAACCAAGCAATTTACAGCCATGCTTATTATGCAGTTGAAGCAAGCCGGCAAGCTTAATCTTCATGAGAAAATCACTACTTATCTGCCTTGGTACCCTAAAGAAACGGGTGACATAATCACCGTACATCACTTGCTGACACATAGCTCGGGGCTACCTAATTATACAGACAATGCTGATATTATTAATGACATTAATACTCATAATTACTCTGCTGAGGAAATCGCGAAGAAATACTGTGTCGGAAAACCGGAGTTCGAACCCGGAACAAAATTCAAATACTGTAATACGGGTTACTATTTGCTGGGTTTAATTATAGAGACTCTCACCCAAAAAGTCTTTAGAGAAGTATTGCAGGAAAAGATATTAGACCCTGCAGGCATGAAAAATACAGGAATGGATGTGCCAACTCAATTAATAGCTAATAGAGCTGCCGGGTATAGTTTTGGATTTGAAGGATATAATAATGCCGATTATATCAATCCTGCAACGGCCACTTACGCCGCAGGAGGGCTTTACTCCACTACCCAAGACCTCTACTTATGGCAACAGGCGTTGTATGGTGATAAATTACTATCGAAAGAAAATAAGGAATTGATGCTTACACCTAATCTTGGAAATTATGGTTATGGAATGTATATAGTAAAAACAAAAACCGATACCATTATTGGCCATAATGGTGGCTTGAGTGGCTTTTCTTCAAGCATGCTCCGCTTCATGCATGATCATATCGTTGTCATACTTTTCGATAATACCCGGGTTGATAAACGGGGAAATCTGGAGAATATCACTTCTGGCGTAGTCAATATCTTACAAAATAAACAACCCGCACCATTACTAAAATCAATGCGGGTAATCATGATTAATGCGATTGAGAAAAGTAGTGGCGAAGAACTGGTTGTGCTCTATAAAAAGATAAAGTCTGAAAAGACCACGTACGATATATCGGGAGGAGACACCTTTCTGAACAATCTGGGCTATCACCTGCTGACGCACAACAGAGTGAAAGATGCTATAGCCTTCCTGAAATTTACTACTGAAGAGTATCCTGAATCTTCAAATGCCTTTGACAGCTACGCAGAAGCATTAATGAAAGACGGCCATAAGGAAAAAGCAATGCAAATGTATCGTCGATCACTTCAGCTAAATCCAGACAACAGCAATGCTGCTGCTCAGATTAAAAAGCTTGAGCAAGCATCAAAATAAGTACAGAGTCTAATCCTATTTTTTAGGTGCGGGTTTTTTTGCAGCCGTTGTCGGCTTAGGAGCAGGAGCTTGTGGCTTCGGTGGTGGTGTTGAGCCTAATTTCAACAAAATGGCATCAGACAGGTTGTCATTGTCGTTTGCATAAAGCAATACAGGGGTCGACTCTCTGTTGGCGCCATCTACGTTTCTTCTGAAAACAAATTTATATCCTTTTTCGGCAGCTACTTTCTTGGTAGTGGCATCTACTTTATCGCGAATCTCTTTATATCTCGTTTGGATCAGGTTTTGCAGTTCTGCTTCGGCACTTGCCTGATAGTCGTCAGCTACTTTTTTCAAATCCTGTACCTCTTTCAGAGCACCATTTAATGACTCGGTAGTTACATTCGTAATGTCTTTCAGCGACTGCTGATACAACGCATATTTTCCCTGATACACTTTAGCTTTTGCTTCTAATTGCGCTGTGAACTCCTCCCGTTTTGTAGCTACCTGGTTCTGCAAATCTTTAACCTCTTTTAGATTTACCATTACATAGTCATCATACACATACCCGATTTTTGGGAGTTGAGCAAACGATACCTGACTAACCAAAGCAGTAATAAGAACAAGAAATAACTTTTTCATTGGAGGCGTTTAAGTGATTTTTTATCAAAATTAGCTAATAATTCTAAAGAAAAAAAGAGCGAGCCACAGAAGGCTTCTGTGGCTCGCTTATTAATAAAACCTCTGCAGGTTATATTCTTTTTAAAATCTCCTCTCCTATTGCATCAGTTCCCAGAATCATTTCTTTAGGCGTAGATGCATCGGCAATATCACCGGTACGGAAGCCCGCTTTCAATGTCTGTTCAACTGCCGAAATAATAGCTTCACTTTCGGCTTTCAAGCCAAATGAAATATCAAGCATCAACGCTGCCGATAAAACCGAAGCCATCGGATTTGCCAGACCTTTACCCGTAATATCATGTGCTGAACCATGAATTGGCTCATAAACACCGGTGCTGTCACCTATAGAAGCAGAAGCCAGCATACCCATAGAGCCTGCAATCTGTGAGGCTTCGTCAGTTAGTATATCACCAAAAAGGTTTGCTGTAACTACTACATCAAATTGTTTCGGATTCTTGATCAGCAACATGGCTGCTGAATCTACGAATTGATGCTCAACCGTTACTTCCGGATATTCTTTCGCTACTTTTTGCACTACTTCTCTCCACAAACGACTGGTTTCCAATACATTGGCTTTATCAACCGACATCACTTTTTTGCCACGAGTCATCGCAGCATCAAAGGCTTTACGCGCTATGCGTTCCACTTCGTAACGGCTGTATTCGGCAATGTCATAGGCAGTATCACCATCGTTTTTACGGCCTTTTTCTCCGAAATAGATATCTCCCGTCAACTCCCGGAAAAACAGTATATCTGAACCTTTCAGAATCTCAGGTTTAATGCTTGATGCGCCCAATAGTTCGTCAAACAATTTAATAGGACGCAGGTTGGCATAAAGACCTAATTCTTTACGCATTTTTAAAAGACCTTGCTCCGGACGAACTTTAGCTGATGGATCATTGTCATATTTAGGGTGGCCTACTGCTCCGAAAAGCACGGCGTCAGCGGCGCGCATTTTTACCAGGGTTTCTTCCGGCAGCGGGTCTCCTGTGGCTTCAATGGCTACGTGGCCAATGAGGGCCTCATCGTAAGTGAACTCGTGACCGAATTTCTGAGCTATCTTCTCTACTACTTTTTTTCCGACGGCTGTTACTTCCTGCCCGATTCCGTCTCCGGGAACAACTAAGATATGTTTTTTCATTTAGACTGATTATTTGTTTAACCACGGAGTTACTCAGAGTTTTGCACGGAGTTTCACGGAGTTTATATTACGAATCTTTTTATTCCTTCTTTTAAACTTGTCACATTAAAATTCATTAAGTACCCTAATTTATATTTACCTAATCTCATATAAGTTAATACTTGAGCCCGATGAATATCATTGATGGCCTCAACGGATTTTATTTCTAGTACTATTTGATTTTCAACTAAAATATCTATTCTGTATCCACATTCAAGTTTTACTTCTTCAAAAACCAATGGCATCGGCTTTTCTTTTTCGGCAAAAATGTTCGCCTAAAACAATTTATAAAACAAACATTCTTTATAGGCACTTTCTAAAAGTCCTGGCCCCAAAGCTGAATGAACCTCATAAGAAACTTTTAATATCCTACCAGATAATTCATTTAACTCTGTGTAACTTAGTGCCATAACTTCGTGAAACTCTGTGGTTAAAAAAATTAAAACTGAACCAAATTCAACATTTTCTGGGTGGCTTTAATGGCTGAAACCGTCTGGTCAGAATCAAGGCCGTGGGTTTTAAATTCCTTATTGTTGTGCTCCCAGGTAATGATTGTTTCACAAAGCGCATCCGTTTTACCTCCGGGCGGAATCCGCACGGCATAGTCCGTCAGCATGGGTAGTATTATTTTCTTTTTGTCATAAATCTTCTTCAGCGCATTCATAAATGCATCATACTGGCCATCCCCCTGTGCATTTTCCTCAAATACAACCCCATCAATTTTCACCTGTAAGGTTGCCGAGGGGCGAAGATTTCTTGAATGAGTCAATACATAGTTCATTACCTCTACTCTCTCTTCAATAGCGTTGGTATCTATTACGTCAGAGATAATATAAGGCAGGTCTTCTCTGGTCACAACCTCCTTTTTATCGCCCAGTTCAATAATACGTTGTGTAACCTTTTTTAGGTCGTCAGGAGGGAGTATAATACCGAGCTCCTGCAGATTTTTCTCAATATTCGCCTTGCCCGAGGTTTTACCTAGCGCATATTTGCGTTTGCGACCGAACCGCTCAGGCATCAGGTCATTGAAATACAGGTTGTTTTTATTGTCGCCATCGGCATGAATACCCGCTGTTTGGGTAAATACATTCTCTCCAACCACTGGTTTATTAACCGGCACCCGGAAACCGGAAAACGTTTCTACAATTCTGCTTACAGAATACAAAGACTCTTCAACAACCGATGTTTCTACGTCAGGGAAAAAATCATTCAAAACTGCAATGGTACTTGCCAAAGGCGCATTCCCCGCACGCTCACCCATACCGTTCACAGTCAGGTGTAATCCCCTGGCACCCGCCCGCACGGCTTCCATTACATTGGCTACACTAAGATCGTAGTCATTGTGCGCATGAAAATCAAAATGATGATTGGGATACCTCTGAACTATGGCATGTACAAATTCGTATGATTCTTTAGGAGTAAGCACTCCCAATGTATCGGGCAACAATACTCTTTCTATGGGTTGCTTTGTGAGAAAATCAAGGTACTGAAATACATAGTCACGGGAATTTCTCATGCCGTTGCTCCAGTCTTCCAGATACACATTACATTTAATATCTTTCGATTTTGCCAAAGCAATCACCTGGGCTATCTCATCAAAATGCTGTTCCGGTGTTTTCTTTAGCTGATGCGTAAGATGATTCAATGAGCCTTTGGTGAGCAGGTTCATTACTTTAGCTCCGGCTTCCAGCATCCAGTTAACTGACGTCCCTCCGTCTACAAAGGTTAAGACCTCTATTTTGTCGAGCAGTCCGTTTCCTGCTGCCCAGGATGTAATTTTCTTTACGGCCTCAAACTCCCCATCCGACACTCTGGCAGAAGCGACCTCCAGGCGGTCTACTTTTACTTCTTTTAATAATAGTTGGGCAATGGTAAGTTTTTCGGTAGAAGAAAAAGACACTCCGCTGGTTTGTTCACCATCGCGGAGTGTGGTATCCATTATTTCTATATATTTCATTTTGCTGTTGCTTAAAGCAGTGGTTTTGTTGTCTCCTGTGCCGGTAGCTGATTAGTAGAGACTTTTTTCAGCAAATGTTTTTATTTCGTCTTTCATGGCTTGCAGATAATCGAGGTCGTCATAGCCGTTTATCAGGTTATCTTTCTTATATCCGTTAATGGCAAAGTTTTCTTTTTCGCCGGTAGATACAATCGTGATGGTTTGCTCAGGCAAGCTTACTTCCAGTTCTGCTTTAGGGTCTGCTTCTATGGCCAGAAATATTTTATCCAGAAACTCAGGACTTACCTGTACAGGCAGAATGCCCACATTGATGGAATTACCCTTGAAGATATCAGCAAAGAAGCTTGACACCACACAACGGAAGCCGTAGTCATAAATAGCCCAGGCAGCGTGTTCACGGCTTGAGCCACTTCCAAAGTTGCGGCCACCTACCAGAATCTTGCCAGAATATATTGGGTTGTTCAACACGAAATCCGGTTTGGGAGTATCGTCTGAATTATAGCGCCAGTCTCTGAACAGGTTGTCGCCAAAGCCTTCACGTTTAGTCGCTTTTAAGAAACGGGCAGGTATGATCTGGTCAGTATCCACGTTTTCGATAGGCATGGGCACTGCCGTACTTTTCAATACTGTAAATTTATCGTAAGCCATTTGTCGTAATATTTTAATGTCAGACGCGTCGTTGGCTTGCCTGACAATCGGTGTTTTTGTTTAGATTAATTCTCTTGGATCGGTTACCTTTCCGGTTACAGCTGCTGCTGCTGCTACCAAAGGACTTGCCAGCAAGGTACGTGCACCTGGCCCCTGACGACCCTCGAAGTTACGGTTTGAAGTAGACACCGCATATTTACCTGCCGGAACCTTGTCGTCGTTCATAGCCAGACAAGCCGAGCAACCCGGTTGACGCAGTTCGAATCCGGCTTCCTGTAATACATCCAGAATGCCTTCCTCTTTAATTTGAGACTCAACGATATGTGAGCCCGGTACTAACCATGCCGTTACATTGTCTGCTTTTTTGCGACCTTTCACAATCGATGCAAAAGCGCGGAAGTCTTCAATACGACCATTGGTACAGCTGCCTAAGAAAACATAATCGATAGACTTCCCTATGATCTGCTCGTTTTCTGCAAAGCCCATATAACCTAACGATTTTTTATAGCTGGCTTCGCCGTCTTTTACCTGACTGGCCATTGGAATATTTTGTGAGATACCTGTACCTAAACCAGGGTTTGTACCATAGGTGATTTGTGGTTCAATATCTGCGGCATCAAAAGTATACTCTAAATCGAAAACGGTGCCTTCATCGGTCGGTAGGGTTTGCCAGTATGCCACCGCTTTATCCCATGCTTCGCCTTTAGGCGCCAACTCTCTGCCTTTCAGATAATTGAATGTAGTTTCGTCAGGCGCTATGATACCTCCTCTGGCACCCATCTCGATTGACATATTACAAACCGTCATACGGCCTTCCATACTCATGTTTCTGAAAACCTCACCGGCATATTCTACAAAATAACCCGTTGCCCCTGCTGCCGTTAATTGAGCAATAATATAAAGCGTTACGTCTTTTGGCATAACTGCCGGCCCTAATTTGCCATTGATGGTAACACGCATCTTTTTAGGTTTCGGCTGCATGATACATTGCGAAGAAAGCACCATTTCAACCTCGGAAGTACCAATACCAAATGCAATAGCACCGAATGCTCCGTGGGTAGACGTATGAGAGTCGCCACAAACAATAGTCATGCCCGGTAAGGTAATACCGTTCTCTGGTCCTACTACGTGTACAATACCGTTTTTCTGATGCCCAAGGCCCCAATGAGAAATACCGTATTTGGCTGTGTTGGTCTCCAGCGCTTTTAACTGATTGGCTGAAAGCGGATCTGAAACCGGCAGATGCTGATTAATGGTAGGTGTATTATGGTCGGCGGTAGCAAAGGTACGATTCGGGAACAGTACATCAATTCCTCTGGTTTCCAGACCTAAGAAAGCCACAGGGCTTGTTACTTCATGAATAAAGTGACGGTCGATAAAGAATACATCGGGGCCGTCTTCAATTTTACGAACGACGTGCGCATCCCATACTTTGTCGAATAATGATTTTGGTGTTGACATTTTATATTTAAGCGTTTTTATTTCGTGATTATCGGAGAGGTAATTTATTAACCTGTCTATTTTATAAATCCCGTCCTTACATTAATACCGGCGAAATCTTATTGTTGGTAATCTGATATTTACCAATCGTTGGATTCGCCAGAATTTAACAATACAAAATTGAGTATAATAAATCAATAAGGATTAACGTAATACGACCAAAAAATAATGTTTTTGGTTCATTGGTTTTTCTTGGGCGTAAAACCGTATTTTTCTTTGAAGGCTTTGATGAAATGAGAAACGCTCTCGTAACCAATCTCAAGGCTGATTTCGGAGACGTTTTTAGGTGTATTTTGCAGAAGAAAAGAGGCGTATTCCAGCCGTCTGTTTTTAATCCATGCGGCGGGTGAGGTATGGAATTGTAATTCGAAATCTCGCTTAAAAACCGACAGACTTCTACCTGATATTCGAGCCAGCTCGCTGATAGACAGTGGTTTAAGATAGTAGTTTTCGAGCAGATAGGCCAGGTCTATTTTCTGACCCTGATAAATTTTGAAGAGCGTTTTCTGGAATTGTCCTGTGCGGTCAAGCTCAAGCAGATGCAGCATTAACTCGTTGAATTTCAGTCTCAGAAACTGATTGAGTAGGTTGGTTCTGGCACTGAAAAAGGGAATGAGCGAATCGACAAACTTATCAAAGTTCTCGTTGCTTTCAAGGCTGAGTATTTGTTCAATCGTACCGTCCGGAGAGTCTTCGAACAGTGAAAGGTTTTGTCCCACAAATTCTTTCAGCAGGTTTTCAGGAAAGAAAAAAACAAGGCTGCGGTAGTTGCTATCAATCGATTCGTTCATGGAATAGCACCCACGCTGGAAGAAAAGAATCTGCCCCTTTTGCACGTGAATGTCCTGTGTAGGAGAAATAAACTTCTTTTCGCCATCCAACACATAAACAATGGCGTGCTCTTCAAAGAAAATCTCATTGCGCGATGGATAGACATTGTTTCTATATGCCACGAATGTCATTTCCTGAATCTTGAGTAATTCAAACTCATTGGCGCTGATGGAAGACGGAACCCTGAGCATTGCCTATTTCTTTTTATCACCTCTCATTTTCTGCAAGGCTTTATTGGAAAAAACGAATTCTTCCAGCTCCGGAGTGGTAACATCAAGAATGGTCTGGCTGCTGCCCTCCCATATTTTTTTCCCTTTGTATAGAAACATAATGTAGTCGCCAATCGAGAGAACCGAGTTCATATCGTGCGTAATAACTACAGTGGTAGTTCCATACTCTTCGGTTATCTCCTGAATCAACTCATCAATCTTAATAGATGTAAGCGGATCAAGGCCGGAGTTGGGTTCATCGCAAAACAGATATTTCGGGTTCATCACAATTGCCCGGGCTATGCCTACCCTTTTTTTCATCCCGCCTGATATTTCCGACGGCATGCGGTTTCCTGTTCCCTCCAACCCTACTCTTTGCAAACAAAACTCTACCCGATCTTTTTTCTCTTTTTCCGGCATTTCGGTGAGCATGTCTAAAGGGAACTGTATATTCTGATGCACGGTTTGTGAATCGAATAGAGCCCCCCCCTGAAAAAGTACCCCCATTTCGCGGCGGATATCTTTCTTGTCTTCCTCTTCTCCCAGATAAAAATCACGGCCATCATAAAGCGTCAAGCCACCTTCCGGCCGCACCAGGTCGAGCATACATTTCAGAAGTACGCTTTTTCCGGTGCCACTTGCCCCAATAACCAGACTTATCTGTCCTTTTTTAAAAACACCACTTACATTATCTAAAACCTTGCGGTCGTTGAAAGACTTTGAAATGTTTTTTACTTCTATCATATAATCTCAATCCTGAAAAGAATGCTGTAAAGAGTAATAAAAATTAGGACTATATGGTCTCATATACTCCTCAGGTCAATAATTCAGCCAACAGATAGTCGGCAATTAAAACAGCTATACAACTATTGGTTACGGCTGACGTACTGGCCTGCCCTACTTCTAATGCGCCACCCCTGGTATAATATCCTTTAAAGGCGGAAATAGTAGAAATCAGAAATCCAAACACAAAGGCCTTTATAATGGCAATGAAAACGTTGAATGGAACAAAGGAGTATCTGATACCATATATGTAATCTTCAGGGGTAATGATTCCCGTTAGTGTTCCGGCAAGGTATCCTCCCAGAATTCCAAGAAATCCGGAAAGAATAGCTAATAATGGAAACGTAAACATGGAAGCCAATAATTTGGGCAGCACCAAATACGACGCCGAGTTGATACCCATTACCTCCAGCGCATCTATCTGCTCGGTGATTTTCATGGTTCCCAGTTCCCCGGCAATGTTCGACCCTATTTTTCCTGCCAATACTACGCACATAAAAGTAGATGAGAGCTCAAGCAGGGTCATGTCTCTCACGATATTACTTACAACATATACCGGTATTAATGGGCTCACCAGATTGGCTCTGGTCTGCACGCAGGTAACGGCTCCGATGAATATGGCTACAATGGAAACAATCAGAATTGAACTGACACCAATACCCAGGCACTCGTCCATAAACCTATTCCAATAAACTCTGAATGTTTCACGTCGGCTAAATAGTTTACCCAGAAATATTAAATATTCTCCTACTATTGATAACATACTTTTAAAATAAGTTTTTAACGATCTTTGCAAAGATAACGAATAGTTAATAACGAATTTTACTTCATAAGGTTTATATTCAAAAACCAAAGCCATACCACAAAACACTTTAACAGAGCATATCATGAGTAGAAAATTGATAGTAGTTTCAGGCGGTACCAGAGGAATCGGTCGGGCCATTGTCGAAATCTTTGCAAAAAACGGCTTTGATGTCGTTGTCTCAGCCAGAAAAGAGAATGATTTAAATGAATTACAGAACCACATAACAACCCAATATAAGGTTAACTGTTTTACCCACGTGGCCGATCTGGCCGTAAAACAAGAGGTGTTGGGATTGGTGCGTTTCGTTCAATCGCTTAACAGACCCGTAGATGTATTGGTTAATAATACCGGCAATTTTATTCCGGGAAATATTCATGAAGAAGAAGACGGTGTACTGGAAAGCCTGATTGAAACAAATCTGTATAGCGCCTATCATCTTACCCGAGGACTTATAACGAATATGATTGCACAAAAAAGCGGCTATATATTTAATATGTGTTCTGTAGCCAGTTTGGTGGCTTACCCTAACGGAGGGTCATACAGTATTTCAAAATTTGCCTTGCTCGGTTTCAGTAAGTGCCTTCGGGAAGAGATGAAACCTTATAATATTAAAGTGACGTCTATCATGCCGGGAGCTGTATTGACCGATAGCTGGGCGGGCGTGGACATTCCGGCTGAAAGGTTTATGCAAACAGAAGATGTAGCCAAAACCATCTGGACAGCCTATAGCTTATCTGACGGAGCCGTGATTGAAGAAATTGTGATGCGCCCGCAGAAGGGGGATTTGTAGCATACAAAAGCAATAAAGCCGACCAGTCAAGGTCGGCTTTATTCAATATTTTATGAAAACCATCAGCGAATAAATTCGATGAAGGTTCATGTAATGAGTCCAATCATTAACTACTCTCTCAGGAAAGGATAATCTGATTGTACATAGATATCATCAAATGCAGTTTCAGCTTTAGGGTATTGAGATTCTTCTGCAAATTTTACAGATTCTTCTACTTTCGCTTTCACACGGATATCGATTTCTTCCAATTCTGCTTCGGTAGCAATGCCGTTAGTTAAAATACGGTCGCGGCAAAGTTCTACCGGATCACGGCGTTTCCATTCTTCCACTTCGTCTTTTGAACGATATTTCTGCGGATCCGACATTGAGTGACCGCGGAAACGGTATGTTTTAAACTCAAGGAAAGTTGGGCCTTCGCCTGCTCTGGCACGGTCGGCGGCACGTTTTACGGCCTCGTGTACCATCTCTACATCCATAGCGTCAACCGGTTCGGCAGGCATGTCATAGGCCTCACCAATGGTGTAAAGCTCTCTTACATTAGAGGTACGCTCCACAGATGTACCCATAGCATAGCCGTTGTTTTCAACTATAAATATTACCGGTAGTTTCCAGGTCATAGCCATGTTAAAAGCCTCGTGCAAAGCTCCCTGACGAACGGCGCCGTCACCAAAATAACACATACACAGGTTTTGTGTGCCTTTATATTTTTCGGCAAACGCAATACCTGCACCCATCGGAATCTGCGCACCTACAATTCCGTGGCCACCTATAAAGTTTACTTCTTTATCAAAAATGTGCATCGATCCCCCTTTACCTTTGGTTGTGCCGGTTTCTTTTCCGTACAACTCAGCCATAATTCTGTTAGGGTCGGTACCCAATGCTAAAGGATGGCCGTGGTCTCTATAGGCTGTAATCCACTTGTCGTCTTTGGTTAAAGCTGAAACCGCTCCTGAAGAACAGGCCTCCTGCCCGATATATAAGTGACAAAATCCACGAATCTTTTGCTGTCCGTATAACTGTCCGGCCTTTTCTTCAAATTTTCTTTGAAGAAACATAGACTCGTACCAATACATATATGTTTCTTTAGAATATTTTACTTTTGGTGCTTTTTCTTTCGTAGCTGCCATCTCTGATTCTTTTAATAATTAAACGTTATTTTGCTTAGTATGAAGCAAATTTAGGAATTAAATCATTATCGACGAAAAATATTGAGATATTCTGTTCATTTATATAGCTAATCAGGGGAAATTATCATCTGAGTACAGGATACTTTGTAAAGTAAAAAAACAAAAAAAGCCTCTGAGTTGTCTCAGAGGCCTATCGCATCAATTAAGAGATAACTACACTTTAATCTCTACGTCAACACCACTTGGTAATTCCAACTTCATCAACGCGTCAACAGTTTTCGGGCTAGCCGAATAAATGTCGATCAGACGTTTGTAAGTACATAACTGGAATTGCTCACGTGATTTTTTGTTAACGTGCGGAGAACGCAATACAGTGAAGATTTCTTTGCGAGTAGGCAACGGGATTGGCCCGCTAACAACTGCTCCTGTAGATTTTACAGCCTTCACAATTCTCTCTGCCGATTTGTCCACCAGGTTGTGGTCAAATGACTTTAATTTGATTCTGATTTTTTGTGACATTGGTTCAAAATTTTTTAGATGAACCCCTCCGAAAGAACCATTTGCTTCAGAAAGGGGCAAAAAAGACACTGCATTAACGCAATGCGGGTGCAAAATTACACCGATTTTTCGTATTTCTAAAGGTAAATATGAAAAATTGCAGAGAAAAGGTGTAATGAAAACGGAGAACGCGAAATATTTCGCGTTATGATGCTATCGTTTTAAGGTTAGCAATTGTGAAATATTTCACTTCGGCATCAACCTGCTCCAGAATTTTCTGCGTGCGCTCAGGCCGGGCATCAGTGATAAAAACCTGCCCGAAAATATGGTTATTAATGTTATCAATCAGGCTGTGGATCCGCCGGTCGTCGAGCTTATCAAAAATATCGTCCAGCAGCAAAATGGGTTTTACCTCTTTCAGCGCTTCAATCATTTCAAACTGAGCTAATCGCAACGCCATTACAAACGATTTCTGCTGCCCCTGTGAACCGAACTTCTTGATAGGATAAGCATCAATCTCAAAAACATAATCGTCTTTATGGATGCCTTTGGTGGTACGTTGTGCCCTAATGTCTGTCTGGCGATTCTGGCGGAATTCCTGCTGAAAATCATCACCGGCTACTTCTGACTCATACACAATTTCTACCTCCTCCCTGCCCTCGCTTATCAAGGCATAATGTTTTTTGAAAACCGGCAGGAAAGTATCCATAAATTCTTTCCTTTGTTTATAGATATACAACGCCAGTTTGACCATAGGATCAGAATAGGTATCCAATAAGTCGTGGTCAATAAAGTTGCGCTCGGCGAATATTTTCAAAAGGCTATTTCTTTGCTCAAGAATACGATTATATTGCTGATAATTGGTGAGGTACTCATTATCCATCTGCGAAAGCACCCCGTCAAAAAAACGTCTTCTTTCTTCGCTTCCTTCTTTAATCAGTTCGGTGTCGTCAGGTGCAATCAGCACTACAGGAAACTGCCCTATATGGTCGGCTATACGTTCGTAGGGTTTCTTTTCATACATAATCACTTTGCGCTGTCCCCGCTGAATAGAGCAGGTAATCTGATGGCTGTGACTATTTTTTTTGAAAATACCGTCAATCAGCATATAATCGGCCTCATGATTAATACTGAGTACATCCTGATGATGAATAGCACTTTTGCTTAGGGCAAGAAAATAGATGGCGTCAAGCAGATTTGTTTTCCCACTTCCATTCTCACCCACAATACAATTTACCTGCGGTGAGAAAGTAAACGTGGTTTCTTCGTAATTTTTAAAATTAGATAGATAGATTTTCTCTAAAAACATGCTACTGACTTCGATAACAAACAACAGAGACTGAGCGTCTCTATACCAATCCATTTTACGAAATTACATAATATTTCCTGAAAATTCAGTTTATTTGTATAACCCAATCTATTTAACCTATGTATTTATGAACAAAAATCTTCTACTTTATTTTATTGCCGCAGTAGCCGCTACCGGTGGGTTATTGTTTGGTTTTGATACTGGTGTCATCAATGTGGCTCTCCCCTCTCTGCGCGAACGCTTTAACCCAAGCCCAGAAACCGAAGGCTGGATTGTGGGCGCTGTTCTGGCTGGAGGCATGCTGGGGCCTTTCATCAGCGGGCCGTTGACTGATGTGCTTGGCCGGAAAAAGATAAACATTGTGGCTTCATTGATTTTTGTGATCGGCTCTGTTATCACAGCCGTTGCTCCGAGTATTTCGTTTCTGATTATCGGCCGTTTGTTTCTGGGGCTAGCCATTGGTATTGTGGCCTCAACAGTGCCACTGTATCTGGCAGAAATTGCCCCGACTCATATGAGGGGGCAATTGGTTACATTCTTCCAGCTGGCTATTACCATCGGTATATTATTATCTTATGTTGTAGGGTTTTTCTTTGCCGAACAAGCTGACGGCTGGCGTAATATGTTCTGGGCAGGGTTTGTCCCGGCTGCTATTCTGTTTCTGGGTATGCTCTTTGTACCCGAAAGCCCTCGCTGGCTGATAAGCAAAGGTCGCGATGCCGAGGCGTTGACTGTATTGAACCGTTTGAGGGAACCTGCACAGGCTGAGCATGAATTGACACAAACCAAAAGAATAGTAGAGAACGAAAAACACAATAAAGCAGACTGGAAAATGCTTTTCAGCAAGCGTTTACGTATTCCCTTGTTTATTGCAGTAGGTATTTTCTTCATTCAACAGTTTTCAGGCATTAATGCCATCATCTACTTCTCGACCGATATTTTCAAAAATGTATTTCCGGAAGGAAACACCGCCGCACTGGCGACAGTGGGTGTAGGTATTACCAATTCAATAGCGACTGTCTTTGCTGTTTTGTTTCTGGATAAATGGGGCCGCAAACCCTTACTCTATACCGGCCTGATAGGTACGGCCATTTGTTTATCAAGTGTAGGGCTGGCTTTTTATTTGAAAGATTCGCTCGATGCCGGTCTGCAGCAATTCATGCTGGTTGGCGGTGTTTATACCTATATTATTTTCTTTGCCATCAGCCTTGGCCCCCTGGGATGGCTTTTGATTTCGGAGATTTACCCTTTAAAAATACGAGGCTTTGCCTCAAGCATGGGTAGTTTCAATCACTGGGTTTTCGATTTTTGTGTAGCCTATACCTTCCCGATTATGGCCGCTACCTCTCTCGGTACCAATGGTGGTATATTTGGTATTTATACCGTTGTAGTATTATTCGGTCTGCTTTTTGCCCGCTTTGTTGTTTTTGAAACCAAAGGTATGAGTCTTGAAGACATTGAAGAGAAATGGAAGCAATAGCCGCCTGTAACTTTTTTACGTTATATTTTAATACGGCTTTAATTCCATGCGCCAAGGGGTAATATCAGGCTTATAAGGCCGATTCTCAGGCTGTTTAATAAGACAAACTCACGGATTTTTACTACGAACCTTCTTTTGATTTTTTTAGAATACAGTTCGGAAATGGGTATGTTATCTAAAAAAAATACAAAATCCTTGTCAAGATTTTGCTTTTGCAAAGTAGAGTTATTAATTTTGCGTCCCAAAACGAGATGTTGCCGTTTTTAACTCTCATCTTGCTTTCAATCTATCTAAATTTTAAAATACTCCATAAATGGCTAATATTGGTAAAATCTCACAGATTATCGGACCCGTGGTTGACGTGAGTTTTGAGGGAAAAGATTCGTTTATCCCCCCTATTCTTGACGCCTTGTCAGTAACGAAGGCAAATGGTCAAAAAGTGATCCTGGAAGTACAACAACATCTTGGCGAAGACCGTGTACGTACCATTGCAATGGAAGGTACTGAAGGTTTACAACGTGGAATGAATGTTGTGCATTTAGAGTCACCGATTACTATGCCGACAGGCGACGCCATCAAAGGTCGTTTGTTCAATGTGGTAGGTGAGGCTATTGACGGTTTGGAACAAGTTACTACTCCGGGTATGTCAATCCACCGTGCTGCGCCTAAGTTTGAAGAATTAGCAACTGCAACTGAGGTTCTTTTTACAGGTATCAAGGTTATTGACCTTCTTGCTCCTTACGTAAAAGGTGGTAAAATCGGTTTGTTTGGTGGTGCTGGTGTAGGTAAAACCGTATTGATTCAGGAGTTGATTAACAATATTGCCAAAGCGTATGCAGGTCTTTCTGTATTTGCAGGTGTTGGCGAGCGTACACGTGAAGGAAATGACTTACTTCGTGAAATGATTGAGTCTGGTATCGTTAAATACGGTGACGCTTTCAAACACTCAATGGAAGAAGGTGGCTGGGATTTGAGCGTAGTAGATAAAGAAGCTTTGAAAGATTCACAAGCAACGTTTATCTTCGGCCAGATGAATGAGCCTCCGGGAGCACGTGCACGTGTTGCTTTGTCAGGTCTTACAGTTGCGGAGCACTTCCGCGATGGTGACGGCGAAGGCAAAGGTCGTGATATTCTTTTCTTTATCGATAATATCTTCCGCTTTACACAAGCTGGTTCAGAGGTATCTGCCCTATTAGGACGTATGCCATCTGCGGTAGGTTACCAACCAACACTAGCGACTGAAATGGGTAACATGCAAGAGCGTATTGCTTCTACTAAACGTGGTTCAATTACCTCAGTACAAGCGGTTTACGTACCTGCCGATGACTTGACTGACCCGGCTCCTGCCACAACATTTACCCACTTGGATGCTACCACGGTATTGAGCCGTAAAATCTCTGAGCTTGGTATCTACCCTGCGGTTGACCCTCTTGATTCTTCGTCACGTATTCTTTCTGCTGCCGTGTTAGGAGAGGCACACTATAACACTGCACAACGTGTAAAAAATATCTTACAACGTTACAAAGAGTTACAGGATATCATCGCCATCCTTGGTCTGGAAGAGTTGTCAGAAGAAGATAGACTAACCGTGTCTCGTGCACGTCGTGTACAACGTTTCTTGTCACAACCTTTCTTCGTGGCTGAGCAGTTTACAGGACTAAAAGGTGTATTGGTTGATATCAACGATACTATCAAAGGCTTTAACGAAATCATGGACGGGCTCCACGACAATCTTCCAGAATCAGCTTTTAACCTGGTTGGAACGATCGAAGATGCTGTTGTGAAAGGTGAAAAATTGATTGCAGAAGCGAATAAATAAGAACAATGAACTTAGAAATAATTACCCCCGATAAAAAAGTATATACTGGCGAAGTAACCTCTGTTTCTTTTCCTGGTAGCGAAGGTCGTTTTCAGGTATTGAAAGACCACGCTCCTATTGTCAGTACACTTGCCAAAGGTGATTTGGTAATCGAAGCAAATGGTAAAAAACAAACATTTGTAGTAGATGGTGGCGTGGTAGAAGTAGTGAAAAACAAAATTCTGGTACTTGCGGAAGCAGTAGCCTGATTTTTTAGATATGATTAAAAGAGGCTTGGGAGACCAGGCCTCTTTTGTTTTTATAGGAATGTGAGTACTTTTACTGAATGATTTGTTATAGTATTGAGTGATTGGGCGATTCAATGATTTTTTTCAATCACTCATTCACTAAATGGCTCAATTATTAGTCCAATATGCTCATAGATAATCACGGCAGGCCCATCAACTATCTGAGATTGGCAGTTACGGATCGCTGTAATCTGCGCTGCTTTTATTGCATGCCCGAAGAGGGCATACAATACCTGCCCAAGCCGCATTTATTAAGCTATGAGGAGATGCTTCGTCTGGTAACAATACTGGCTTCAATGGGCATCAGCAAAGTACGCATTACCGGTGGTGAGCCATTCCTGAGACGAGACCTGATGCCATTTCTATGGAAGCTGTCAGAGATTGAAGGTATTAATAAAATCAATATCACAACCAATGGTGTGTTAACCGCCCCGCTTGTACCTGAGCTAAAACAACTGGGAGTTAATTCTGTTAATCTGAGCCTGGACTCACTCGACCGCCAACGTTTTTTTGAAATTACGCGCCGTGACGAATTCCCGAAAGTTTGGCAGACGTTGGAGACCCTTCTGGAACATGAGATTCCGGTAAAAATCAATACGGTGGTGATGTCGGGGAAAAATGATGAAGACATTCTTTCGATGGTTGCACTGGCCCGGGACAAGAATATATCGGTTCGGTTTATAGAAGAAATGCCGTTTAATGGGGCCGGGCTACGACCCGAACAAATTCAGAATTTCTGGAGTTATGAGAAGATTATAAACTTAATCCGGTCGGTTTATCCGGAGATGTACCGGGTAGCTGACGAGGCCAACTCAACTTCTTACAATTACCGGATTCCGAACTTTAAAGGGAGTATTGGCGTTATTGCTGCTTTCAGTCGTACTTTTTGTGGCACCTGCAACCGGATCAGGGTAACCCCCACCGGTGTTTTTAAAACCTGCTTATATGATGACGGCGTTTTTAATGTGCGGGATATGATGCGTCAGAAACTTTCTGATGAACAAATTAAGTTATTGATTAGTGAGGCGCTGCAGCAACGGGCTTCAGATGGTTTTGAAGCCGAAAGGAACCGGAAAAGCCTGGTTTCTGAATCAATGACTACCATTGGAGGTTAAAAAAATTTATTTTTATAATTACTAATTTTTAAACGGGTCGTCGTAACGGCAACTATTATGTTAAAGGCAGAAATGATTACCGATAAGGGCACAATGCTTATCGAATTTTACGAAGAGGATGCACCTATTGCAGTTAATAATTTTGTAACGCTTGCAAAGAAAGGATTCTACGATGGATTGAAGTTCCACCGTGTTATTCCGGATTTCATGATTCAGGGTGGTGACCCAACCGGAACAGGTGCGGGTGGCCCGGGATATACGATTCAATGTGAATTAACCGGCAACAACCAGTATCACGACAAAGGTGTTCTTTCAATGGCACACAGAGGTCGTAACACAGGCGGTTCTCAATTCTTTATTTGCCATAATCGCTTCAATACGCAACACCTCGACCGCAACCATACCTGCTTCGGAAAGGTTGTTGAGGGTCTTGAAATAATTGACACGATTCGTCAGGGAGATAAAATTCAGAAAATAAATATCACTGAAACAGAAGCGTAATTCATAAAAGTTTGTTAAAAACTGCTCGTTCTGAAATATTTCCGGGCAGTTTTTTGTTTACCTTAGAAATAAGTACCAACAACAAAAACCCTATGCAAGAAAGTAATACATTGATTGGATTTCTACTGACCGCCTTTCTGGCTGGCTTTGCCTCTATCTTCATGCCTTGTATTTATCCAATAATGCCTATGACCGTAAGCTTTTTTACCAAGCAGTCGCAGGGTACCGGTAAAGCCACATTCTATGGATTATCCATTATGTTTGTCTTTGCCATTATAGGCCTTGTTGCCACGCTTTTTGGCGCACCATTTCTTAATTTCATTAGTACTCACTGGCTGCCCAATCTTATCTTCTTTGTCATTTTTGTTATTTTCGGAATATCCCTTTTAGGCGCTTTCGAGATTGTATTGCCTCACGGAATGGTAAATAACATCGACAGAATGTCAGAAAAAGGTGGTTTGCTAGGTATCTTCTTTATGGCCTTAACGTTGGTGGTGGTCTCTTTTTCTTGTACGGCTCCATTTGTTGGTTCCTTGTTGATTCTGGCAGCAAAAGGTGAAGTGTGGCGACCTTTGTGGGGTATGCTGGCCTTCGGACTACCTTTTGGTGTAGTATTTACTTCTCTGGCTATGTTCCCGCAATGGCTGAAAAGCCTGCCAAAATCTGGTGGGTGGATGAACGAAATGAAAGCCGTTTTTGGTATTCTTGAATTTGCTCTGGCTTTGAAATTCCTTTCGAACATTGACTTAACTTATCATTTCAATCTGATTTCGCGTAATATTTTCCTTATAATCTGGATTGTTATTTTCGCAGCAATAGGGTTATATATATTGGGAGTTATCCGTTTACCTAAAGATAGTAAGGTTACTAAATATAGTTTTCAGC
Source organism: Emticicia sp. GW821-FHT11C11 (assembly GCF_058808615.1). Lineage (NCBI taxonomy): Bacteria > Pseudomonadati > Bacteroidota > Cytophagia > Cytophagales > Leadbetterellaceae > Emticicia > Emticicia sp. GW821-FHT11C11. Next base: position 1,158,072 of record NZ_JBXARV010000002.1, on the reverse strand, counting down.
GCGTTGCTTTTGCAGTGTTGTTTTTTGCGTTTGCAGCCTATATGGTGCCCGGTGTTGTAAAAGGAAAAGAGCTTAGTCTGTTGTCAGGGCTGCTGCCACCTAAAACATTAAGCAATGCTCCTATTGATGGCTCGAAGCTTCGCGCACTACCGCATGACTTACAGGGTTTCTACGATTATGACGATGCTCTTGCTTACGCCAAAGAAGTAAACAAGCCGTTGTTTATTGATTTTACAGGATATGCCTGTGCCAATTGCCGCAAGATGGAGGAAAACGTGTGGCCAAAACCGGAAGTTCTTGAAAGACTAAAGAACGAATTTGTGATTGCTTCGTTATATGTAGATGATAAAAAGGCTCTGCCGAAAGAAAAACAATATGTTTCTAAGTATGACGAAGAACTAAAAGAAACAATTGGCGACAAAAACATTGATTTTGAGATTACCAAGTATAACAATAATGCGCAGCCTTATTATGTTATTGAAGATACAAATGGTAAGTTGATTGTTAAACAACCCATCGGTTATAGCTCTACAGCCGATTTCATTAAGTTTCTAGACGAAGGAATTACTAATTTTAAGAAGTAATATCATCGGTCGATACATTGAAAAAATGCTCTGCATCTGATTCTGCAAATCTTATTTTGCTATCAGTTGCTTTTTTCAGCATTCGCATGTACTCTACCTTACTGATTTCAATGGCTCCGAAGCGCTTTACGTTGTCGTTGATAAACTGGGTGTCGAGCAATTCAAAACCTTGTTTAATCAGTAGCTCCATCAGATAATTAAATGCGACCTTAGATGCATTAGGCGCCGTATAAAACATCGATTCACCAAAAAAGGCAGCCCCGATAGCCACGCCATATAGCCCTCCTACCAATTCGTTATTAAGATACGCTTCAATGCTGTGCGCAAATCCTATCTGATGCAAACTGGTATAGGCTTCAATGATTTCATTCGAAATCCAGGTCTCTTCCGAATCCGGGCGAGGTTTGGAGCAAGCTTCCATCACTCTGCGGAAATTATGGTTTATCCGAATTTCAAATAATTGTTTATTAAGAACAGGTCTGAGCGATTTGGGAGGTTTATACGTGTGGATGGGAATAATGGCCCGGGGATCGGGAGAGTACCAGTAAAGAGTTCCATCCGAGTCGGCCATTGGAAAAATACCATTTACGTAGCCATAAATCAGATCGTCAGCAGACAGTGGAGTCATGAGGTTTTTGTAAGACGCTTAACAAAGATAAATACAAAATTGAGACGAGCAATACATCTCTCAATTCTTCTTAAACTTCGGCGACTCATAAATCATTTTTCCTCTTTCGTCGTATTCTCTGATTATGTAAGACTCAAACTTGGTATCGAAACAGTCTTTGCCGTATTGTACTTCTTTTTTGCGTCTGTTTCCTGTAGGATAATACTCTACCCACTGCCCTACTCTCACGCTATCGTCCATCATACCTTGTTCGGCCAACGTTCCGTTTTCGTTAAAAAGAAAATACTCGCCACTTACCTTATCATAGTTTACTGGTATCACTTCCTTCATTTTCTGCTGCGAGCCATCGTAATAACTTATGCGGGCATCGCGTGCAAAACCTTTATCATAGTATTCTTTGTTGAGCAGATTATTGTTTTTGTCATATAATTCCCAGCGGCCATGTTTCGTACCCATGTAGTACCACCCCTCCTCTACCAGCAAATCACCCTGATACTTTTTGTAGGGTCCATGCATTAAATCATTTTTGGTTTTATCCCGGCCTATCCCCTCCACAATTCTATTCGCCTTGTGGTCGAACCAATACAAATGGCGGCTGTAATTGTCCGGTTGTTTGTATTCCTGCAAAGTATAAAACTCTACATAGGTAAGCATACTGCTACTGCCTTGACTAACCGTCTGCTTTTTAACTTTTATGCCTTCATAATCACGGCCATTAAATTCTTTTTTATAACTTCTCAGCTCTTTTCTTACTTTCTTAATACCCTTTGAAATTTTTAAACCCAGATCCGGCAATGTTTCTGTAGCCAATTTCCGGGCATCTTCTGTGTTCGAAATACTAAAACTGCCTGAAGGCAACGATGTATTCTGCGACCCTAAAGCAGACGAAGCACCTGCTGAACCGGAAGCCGATCCGGACACCTTGGGGCCGCTTACTTCAACAGCATTTTTTAATATATCTTTGGCTGTTCTTCTTTTCGCTGTTGGCACGGCACTTGGCGTTTGTGCCATGGCATGTGTTGCAACCAGAAAAGAAATACTAACGATGATAACGGGTAGACCTCTCATTTTTTATAAATACCTTTTTCTTCTATATACAAACGAATGCCCTGCTGAAAAATTTTATTGCTCTTATTTCTGCCGGGTAAAAATAACTTATTTCACGCCAGACTCAAGCATCAGAACGCAAAAAAAGCAGAAGCACACGCCTCTGCTTTTTATCACTACACTTACCTAAACCCTAAAACTCCATGGGAACACTAACACTTGTCGTGTCCCAGGCGATGGTTAAAACCTTATCATCAGTAGTGATTGTTAGCTTTTCAACCGGCTGAGCCAATGTTTTTACAGGCACTGCTACTTCTACTACGTTTTTGTCTTTGATTTTTTCGTAGCCATAAGCACCCCATTGTTTCAACTCACTGTTCAATATGATTGTCCACTCTTTTTCTCCCAATTTAGAGAAAAGTGTGTATGTTCCTGCTTTTACTGATTTACCACCAAACTTCACATCTTTATGAAAGGTGATTTCAGTTGCTTCGTCAGCTCCTGTTCTCCATACGGTTCCGAATTTTTCAAGACCGCCAAAAATAGTACGTCCTTTTTTTGATGGTTGACCGTAAGTTACCTTTACATTTTTACTTTCAGCCGTTACATGTGGACTGGCTCTTTTCTCCTGAGCAAAAACTAAAGATGTAATTGTAAATAGAAATGATAGTAGTAATACTGTTTTTTTCATAGTTGTTAAAATTAGTTATGGTATATGGGATTAACGAAAAAGGAACTTGTTTAGTTTAATATCGCTTTGAAATTATTCTTTTGTTTTCTCGGCAAATAATTTGGCCATTTCCCGTGGATTGGTTGGTTGGGCGTTTATTTTATCTGATTCTACCAGGCCATCTCTCAGGCGGACAATCCGGTGTGAGTACTTGGCAATATCTTCTTCGTGTGTTACCATCACAATCGTGTTTCCTTTCGAATACAGCTGGTCAAATAATTCCATGATTTCGTAGGATGTCCTGGTATCCAGGTTACCGGTAGGTTCGTCAGCTAATAATATACTCGGATCATTTACCAGAGCCCTGGCAATAGCCACACGCTGGCGCTGGCCACCCGACAATTCGTTAGGTTTATGATGCGCGCGGTTCTCCAAACCTACGTTTTTCAAAGTCTGCATGGCTTTTTCTGTACGTTGCGACTTTGTGTATCCGGCATATATAAGTGGCAATGCCACGTTTTCTAAAGCAGATTGACGAGGCAAAAGATTGAAAGTCTGAAAAACGAAACCAATTTCTTTGTTTCTTACTTCGGCCAGCTCATTCTCACTCATGCGGCTTACATCGTGATTGTTCAGCACGTAGCTGCCGGCAGTTGGAGAATCCAGACAACCAATAATATTCATTAATGTAGACTTACCAGAACCCGAAGGCCCCATGAATGCTACATACTCTCCCCTATCTACAGAAATTGTAACCGATTTCAGGGCATCTATTATTTCGCTACCCATAATGTAGCGCTTCGAAATATTGGTAGTCTCGATTATTTTCATTTGCAATTATGAATGAGTGAGTATATGAGGTGGCTTGCAAAACCTCGGTATTTCATTTCAAATATATTCCATCATTCAAAACCAACCTTGCTTTTTTCCATCAATGCTTTTTGGGCTTGATAGGTGGAAAAAAATGCTTGATAATCGGTTGGCGGTATTAATAGCTGTAGCTTTTCCAGACCATCTTCGGCGTAATTTTCCATTCCTATTTTCAACGATTGCAACACATACAACTTCCATAGCCCGGCATTATCGTCGTTTAATTGAAGTGCCTTAAAAATAAGATTGTATGCATCATTAGGCCGGTTAAGTTTTGTATTATAAAAATCAGTCACTTTATTGATAACGCCCGGATTCAGCGGATTAGCAGAAATGGCTTTGTCGAAATCATTTTTGGTTTGGGCATTCTTAAGCGACTCTTCTGCCTGGGTCTGTAGATACTCGGTCAATATTGACTGGTAGTCCTGCTTTTGTAATACCTCTACCGAAACTCTGTCGCTGGCAAGGGTTAAATGTTTAATAGCCTTATCAAAAATTCCTTGTTGCAAATACCACATACCCACTACCTGATTATATAATCGTTTTTTTGCTGTTGAATCATTTGCTAAAATCGTTAGTTGTTTGATTCCCTCTATTTTATTCTCTCGATAATAATTCTGCGATGCAATGGCAAATTCTAAATCTTCATAAAAATCCAGATTGTTCGCCTTTTGCTGCATTCGTTTTAAGTCCCGGGCCGCATACGGTGCTTTCTGTGTATTACTTACAGTACTATTATAAATCAGCGCAAACCGGCTTACACTCAATGATGAGTCTTCCGATAGCTTCAACTGGGTTTCGGCTTTATCAAATTCCCCAATTTTCAACGCCCTGAGATTTGCCTGTAGACTTGCGTCTGTACTATTGCTCGCGTATACGCGATTCTCAGCATTCTCGTTTTTGCTGTATTTTACCTGAAATGCCAGAATGTTTGCTTCGGCTAAATCGCACTCTGTACAATTTTGCTTAGCCAGTTCCAGATAATGCCTGGTCGAGTCTATTACTTTTGTTTTTTCATACAACCACCCTAGGTTGGTTAACAACGGTTGGCTATCCGGAAATTTTCTTACGCCTTCTTGCAAAGTAAAGAGCGCATCAAAAAACATATCCTTCTCTTGCAGAATTTTACTTAACCCGGCATAAGCATACGGGCTTGGATTTTTCTCAAGCGCACTTTTCAAAAACACTCCGGTGTTTTCTTTATCACCAACAGCCATCGCCAAAGTTGCTAAAGCATAATTCGATTTGTGATTCCGTATATCAGCGTGAAGTGCTTCTTTATAAAATGCTTCTGCATAAACCAGATCATTGCCCGCCTTGTAGTAATCGGCAACAGTATTGAAGTATCCGGCCGTTGCCTGATGGTATATGTAAAAGTTCTTTAACGAGAAAAGAGTAACCATACCAACTATAGCCCCTAAACGAAAAAGTGAAAATTCTAAAAACTGCGGCTTATACAAAATCCGATGAACGGGTAATCCTTTTTGCATGGCCTGTATAAAATTGAGAATAACAAACATTGCAAATGCAAAGCTAATTACGAGGTGAGCCGTTAAGATAAAATTCTGCAGCGCATCTATGAGTGGATCATTGCCCGATGCGAACACCAGACCAATGGTGGCAGTGGCAATAATTGCCAACCCAAGGTAGAGCCATGCACCGATGGTTCTGAAATGAAAACTGTCTGACTCCTCCGTGATATTTCTGAAACCCCAGATACCCAGAACCGTAGAGATTATATAAAGGATAATCGGATTGACGGACAGGATATTCCAGTCAATATATTTATGTCTCTCCAAAAATATGAGCAGCACATTCAGCAGGTAAATTCCTGAGATAATCAAAAAGCGCCCCAATGAGCTTTTCCCTCTGATGCCCGAATTTGACACAACCCAAACAAGCCCGGCTACTACTTCATGACCAATCAGCAAAATGAACAACGCAGTTAAAACCATAGCTGCCAGCAAGCCATAAGATGCCAGAGCTAAAAACGGAAGATGTGTCTTTGAAAAATAACCTATTACTCCGGCAGCAATAATACTGAGAAGTAAGAACGCTAAAGCTCTTTGGGGAAACCCTACCCTTGGTGCAAAATTATTAAAGTAAAAGGCTAAGCCCGCATACCCAACAAAGGCCACAATAAACCCGGACTGATTAGTGATGTTAAACACTGTCTCCAAATGAAAGGTAATCAGGATTCCGGCCAGCACTACCATTCCCCCTAAAAACCAATACCGGGGCATGGCAGAAACGGCAGCCAGCAATAAAATAAGGCCGATAGTATATAACCCTATAAATCCATACGTAGCTAATGTATTAATTTCCATCATGGAGGCGATAAATCGCTCTTTTACCAGATACGCATTCCCATTAATGGTAAATTTTAACTGTCCGTCAGAAAAACTGTCGGTTATTTTAGGTATTTCGTCTAACTCGCTCAGAATATCCCAATGCAATACGTTGTCTAAACCCAAGTAGGTGTATACAGACATTGCAACTATCGAAAAAAGCAATAATATCAAAACCGTTACAAAAATACCTCTTTCTGTTTTAGGCCAATTTTGCCAAAAAAACCACTGATGCATAAACGCTTTAATGTTTTTCCACCTGAAAACCCACTTATCCACAGGTTATTCACATGTTCTTATAAATATTTGAGCTGTGAAGATAACGCAAAAACATTGTTTGATTATATTTGCGCATCCAAAAAACCAATATATTAACATGACACTGCATAAAGAGGGTACAGGAACTATTTCTTTGACTATAATCGGTTTAGTAATAATTAACGGATTGGTAAGATATTTTTTACCTGACAACTCGCTTGTTCATAATATACTCATCGGTGCCAGCATCGTTTTTCTTTTTATTATACTTCAGTTTTTTCGTAAACCAACGCGTACTACAACCGTAAATCCCAAGCAAATAATTGCACCTGCCGATGGAAAGGTAGTGGTTATTGAAGAGGTAGTAGAAACAGAATACTTTAACGCCCCGCGCCGGCAGGTATCTATCTTTATGTCGCCCATCAATGTTCATATCAATTTCAATCCTTTATCAGGCATTGTTTCTTATTTTAAGTATCATCCCGGAAAATTCCTGTTTGCCTGGCATCCGAAATCAAGTACTGAAAATGAAAGAAGTACTATTGTGGTAAAACATGAGAATGGCACTGAGGTTTTGTTCCGTCAGATAGCAGGCGCCTTGGCCCGCAGACTATGCTGGTATGTGAAAGAAGGACAAAAAGTAGAACAGGGAACTGAATTCGGTTTCATAAAATTTGGCTCAAGAATTGATATATTCTTACCTCTGGATGCTAAAATTCTGGTAAATATTGACGATAAACCTGTAGGTGGAGAAACCGTTATTGCCGAATTATATTAATCTTATTTTTGCTGTAACTTTTGCGATAAATGGCTCAACATAACGACACCGGAGACAAAGCGGAAGAAATGGCAGCCGGATTTCTGCGTAAAAAAGGCTATGAAATCCTCGACAGAAATTACGTTTTTGGTAAGGGGGAAATAGATATTATTGCTAAAAAAGACGACTGGCTGATATTTGTAGAGGTAAGAGCACGTTCTGAAGTATTGCATGGGTTTCCGGAACAAACCATTTCAAAGTCAAAGGCAGGGCTGATTATTAAAACAGCCGAAAATTATGTTTTTCAAAAAAACTGGCGTGGCAAAATTCGCTTCGACATCATAGCTATTATTGTCGGCTCTACTTTTGAAATCCGTCAATTTGAAGACGTATTTTTTTAAAACAGCTCCCCCATTTTGTATTTAGGTAGAATATTCAGGTGTTTAAATGCTTTTTCTGTCGCCTCCCGGCCGCGGGCAGTTCGTTTCAGATATCCTTCCTGTATCAGAAACGGCTCATAAACCTCTTCAATAGTTTCGGCTTCTTCGCCTACTGCGGTGGCAATGGTCGACAAGCCCACCGGCCCCCCCTTAAATTTATCAATAATAGTCTGCAGAATCCGGTTATCCATTTCGTCCAGCCCATCCTGATCAACATCCAGTGCGGTCAGTGCCATTTCTGCAATGGCAAGTGTAATTTTACCATCACCTTTCACCTGTGCAAAATCGCGTGTGCGTCTTAGTAAATTATTAGCTATACGTGGTGTTCCCCTGCTTCTACGGGCAATTTCAAAGGCCCCATCTTCACTGATCGGCGTATTTAATATGTAAGAAGATCGCTTAATAATTTTAGTTAGCAAAGCAGAATCATAGTATTCTAAGCGGGAATTAATACCGAATCTGGCACGAAGCGGTGAAGTAAGCAACCCGGCTCTGGTTGTAGCGCCAATCAATGTAAATGGATTCAGGCCAATCTGCACACTGCGTGCATTGGGGCCGGAATCAAGCATGATATCTATTCTGTAATCTTCCATTGCTGAATAGAGATACTCTTCAACAACCGGATTCAGGCGATGTATTTCATCAATAAACAGCACATCAAACGGTTCCAGATTTGTCAACAATCCGGCTAAGTCACTCGGTTTATCCAAAACCGGGCCAGAGGTTATTTTTATATTGGTGCCTAGTTCGTTAGAAATGATATGTGATAATGTGGTTTTTCCTAAGCCCGGAGGACCATGCAGCAACACATGATCAAGCGCTTCTCTTCTTTGTTTTGCTGCCAGAACAAAGACTTTCAGATTTTCCAGAATTTTGTCCTGCCCGGCAAAATCATCAAAAGAAAGAGGCCGCAGCGCTCTTTCTATCTCTTTTTCAACGGGCGACATTGTCTCACTATCACCTTTTATATAATCTTTCCGCATGAACTCTCTGAGAAACGCTCTCTTTTTTTCTATCAAATATACAACATTTTCGAGGGTTTAGTACTTAAAAACCCTTTAACTGTTGTCGTTCTATAATTTATAATTACGCCCTCGAAAGTATAAAGAGCGCTTGAAATGAAGAATCTATTATTTGAAAAATGCTATTTGACTAACAGGATGCCACCGGTTTTAGTTATTTTCGGTCGATACGGGAAGTAGCGACTTTTATAACTCACTACAAAGGCATAAAGCATGGGCGCCATTATTTGCCCCTTATAGGTTCCATCCCACATGTTTTCAGGCTCAAGAGATTCAAAGATAATTTCGCCCCACCGGTTATAAATCTTGAGGTCGAAATCTGATATATGAGCATTGGGGAGTTCAAATTTGTCATTGACACCGTCGCCATTGGGGGTAAATACTTCCGGCACAAAAAGCCTTGGCTCGCATCCTTCTTTCACCAAAACGGTGTCAGCTGTGGCACAGGCAACAATTTCTCCGCCTCGGGTCTCAAACGTGTTAGACACCAAAACCCGGTATCTAGCTAATGCGCTCACCGTAATGGTTGGTGTGGTTTCTCCGGTCGGGCTCCACAAATACTTTGGGTTATATGCCCGTTGTACTTTAGGGTCTAGCACTAAAGTAGCTCCTTCAAGCACACACACAAAGGCCGAGTCAGGTAGATTAATACGTGGCAATGGCTTAATATAAACCGTGTCGGTCACTATAAATGTGTTACATTTTTCTTTAAGCAGATTTCCCAATATCGGTATATTGATATTTTGGCTGAGAAGCGTTTCTGAAAAAACCTCTACAGTCATCTTAATAATGTATCGCCCTTCTTTTTTATAAATATGCGACACCTCTTTCCCTTTTGCTGTATTACCATCGCCAAAATCCCACGACACCTCCGCTTTCATTGGGCTACAGACGCCTTCTGTCTTAAAAATAGTTGGCTGGTCCTGGCAGGTGCCCTCAAAGGTTGCGCTCAGGCCATCCCCATCCTGTTGTTGTTTTGCGTGCACTACGTTTGGTAACCCAACATGACTTGTACCTAAAACCTCGGCACCAAAACCATTGTTAATGGATATATATCTTATTACTGTGGCATTCCCTACCTCTTCCGGTCGGGAAATATACGGAATCCTCTCGCTACCGTCTACAGCCATATAGATAGCTCCTCCGGAACCGACATTAGTCGGACCCATTTGTAACGCCCCAAAGGCCATCGTTACAGACGAATCTATTTTTATTATTTGGGCAGCAATGGTTGCTGTATCTGCCAGATTAAGGTTCAGTTGATACAAATACGACTTCTCTCCTTTTGTGGGATCCCCCCTTAATGTAGTATATAGGATGTCGCCACTTTGTGAAAACTCTACACCATAAACTACCGGCGGGGCTTTCACTCTCAAATTGATGGTGTGCGTATAGGTCAATTCTCCTGTTTCGGCATCAATTTCATATATTTCTACATAGTTTTTTCCATTCTTCACAAAAGTCATTGCCAGTTTTTCTCCATCAGGTGATATCTTCATATAACCCGTTGTATCTGAAGGCACCATCCCTATTGCCTGAATTGTCTCCTTCGTTCCAGTAGAATCTATCTTTAATATTCTGAATTCGTTGGTGTTGCTATTGTGGGTATAAACCAGAAAACCCTTTTCATCTTGTGTCTTTCGTGCAGCAATTTGTTGCGTGCTGGAGATACTTACCGGAATATCTTTTTCTACTACAGCTCCCTGCCCATTGTTACGCCGGAGATCAACAACGCTGTATGACAGCATGCCCGTAGTTTTATTTAAAGTATATACATAATACAGGTGATGCGGGCATTCATTACATGTGCTTTTAGGAATAATGATAGACGACTGCGCAGATGTATTAGTGCCCCCCAAATCGCTACTGGTCAATGGCGGAACAAACGCCAGTGGTTTATCATCCTTACCATATATTTTTACTCCGTCGGTATAGAGAACCAGACTCCCTTTGGGGTCATATACCATCGCCACGCCTTCCGGAGAATCGATCGGGTTGTCTTTCGTGGACTCCACAGGAATATATATCGGATCTTCCTCATCCGGGTCTTCAAACAAATCTCCCTGATTCGCCAGCGTATCTCTAGGTAATGTCGTTGCAGGATTTATACCAAACTCTAATGTAGCACCGGTACCGAAATACCATTTTTCGCCACCTCCGCCACCTGATGACTGCAAACAAAACTTTACATTGATTTTGGCAACTCTGGAACATTGGCCTGTGGGGTCAAAGACTTCTACAGAATAACAACCGGAAGAGTCTACATCTATGGTAGGAGTCGTTTCCCCATTAGGAAACCACAGATAGGTAACACCTGCAGGAGCCGGAGAGCCCCCTTGCAATAAGTTGTAGGGGTTTAATTTAAGCGTCTTACCGTCACAAATAGTAGTATCTGCACTCGTTTTCTTAAAAAATTTAGGTTGTACCGGCGGTTCACTGATTGTAATTTCTTTAGTAACTGGCGGTTGCTCAACTCCCCCTACGGTTCTGATCAAGGTTACGGTATAAGTACCTGCTTGTGAATACGTATAATTCGGATTGCGGGTGGTGGCAATATCTGACGTCGTGTTTAGGTCGCCAAAATCCCACTGCCAGGCTGTAGCATTTTTATCTTCGTCGAAAAAAACAGTAGGCTCACTGCAATCTGCACTAGCAGCACCACCCCCAGGATTAGAAACAGGAGGACTCACGCACTTTTTTCCGCCAACATAAAACTGACAAAAAGAAAAATGCGATATAAAAGATAATGTGGTCGTGATTAATAAAACCCTTAGATTAGTACCAATACCCCCCCGCATAGTTCGTATACATTATGATAAATACTAAATCAAAACAGAAAGTTACGGTTTATTCTAAAAATTTAACGACAGGCAAAGTAAATTTATTTGATAACTGCGGTTAAACATTTCATGCTACTAAACCAGATTTTTTGTAACCTTTACACCAAATACCATGTTCAAGACGTTAATTTATAAACAACTGCTACAAGAGCATTGTTTTGTATTATATACTATTAGTAAAACCAGACCTTTGCTTTTGGAATAGATTTTGCTTTAGTTATTCTTCATTATTTGCTATTGAAACCGGCAATGAGAAAATTATATTTAAGGATTATCATTTTGTGTTTTATATGCTTTAATTGTCTGGCGCAAGACCCGCAGTTTTCGCAGTTTTATGCTGCACCACTGTTTCAGAATCCTGCTTTTGCCGGAGGAGCCTATGCCACCAGATTAATAGCCAATTACCGTAATCAATGGCCTTCTATTAATGCCAATTTTGTTACGGCGTCTTTTTCTGTTGACCATTATCTTGAAAACCTGAATAGTGGAATCGGCTTGTTAATAACCAACGATTCACAAGGCCCCAACAGACTCCAAAGTACTGATATAAGTGCTGTTTATGCTTACCAAATACGATTAAGTGAAGAGAATTTCCTTCGATTAGGTGTGCAGGGTACCTACTCAAACAAAAGCATGAGTTATATGGGGCTTACCTTTGGAGATCAATATGATAACCGGGGATTCATCAATGGAAGCACAACTATTGATCCGCTGGGGCCTAATGGCAGCAATGTGCCCACTATTCATTTTGCAGATTTCAGCACCGGTGCTTTGTTTTATAACAGTAATTATTGGATAGGGTTATCTGCACACCATATTAACCAGCCGAATTATATTTTCCAGACATCTGAAAACAGCGCAAAATCATATCTGCCTATGAAATTAAGTGTCAGTGGCGGTGTGAAAATACCCTTGTTTAACCCATATACCACGGCCGCAAATGCCGACAAAGAATTATCTGTGTCGCCTGCTTTTTTATATAAAAGACAGGGCAAATTTGATCAGCTGGATCTGGGCTTTTATGCTACCTATTCACCCTTAACGCTAGGACTTTGGTACAGGGGTATTCCGATTAAAAAGAAAGACATTACCCGTACTAATCATGATGCACTGATTTTCTTAGTTGGTGTGCGCCAGGATAGTTTTTCAATTGGTTATAGCTATGATATCACCGTTTCAGGTTTAGGCATTTCAACCGGTGGCTCGCATGAAATTTCTATCGCCTATCAGTTCGAACCGGTTATCAAGAAGAAAATCAGAAGCAAAAAAATTAAAAAGGAGTTGTCTTGTCCTAAGTTTTAATCATTAGAATATTGCTGCAGAAACTACACTTCAACAGCCTATCCACCTCCCGCTCTTTATTTTACAGATTTCAATTCGTTATCAAATACACCTTTCTTCCGCAAAGACGCTCTTTCCGTTTGATCGTTTGAAAACCTCTCCTTTTTTATTCTTTCAGGGTAGTAAAAACCGCTGCATTTTTGAAGATTAAAATTTAAAATGCTGGATGATGGAATGCGATTTTTTTAAGTAAAAAGCTGAAAAATAAAAGATTATTTCGTTTTTTGAATAAACAGTTTGGAGATTCAACCCATTTTTGCATTATATTGCAATATAATTCGAAAACAAACCAAAAACATCCTAGAAATCTTATGGAAAACAGTATTTGGCGTAAAAAGCCAATGTCTGCTTACGAGGCAGATATTAAAAATAACCAACTCAAGCGGATAATGGGTAAGTGGAGTCTTACCGCCATTGGAATTGGGGGTATTATTGGAGGGGGTATATTTGTATTAACAGGTACTGCTGCTCATTACCATGCCGGACCGGCATTAGCACTTTCATTCATAATAGCTGGTATCGGTTGTGTTTTTGCCGCTCTTTGCTACTCTGAATTTGCTTCTATGCTTCCGGTTGAAGGCTCGGCTTATGCTTATGCCTATGGTACTATCGGTGAGCTTTTCGCATGGATTATCGGATGGGGATTGATTTTGGAATATGCCATGGGCGCCATGACGGTAGCCGTGAGCTGGTCGGGATACTTCAATAAGTTGGTTCATTTGTTTGGTATTGATATTCCTTATTATTTACGTAACGACCCTTGGTCGGCGGCATCTTATGCACAAGCCAATGGTCTTGAGCCCGCAGGTTTTGCTCTTAACTTACCTGCTTTTATTATTACCTGGTTAGTAACCTGGATTCTGGTAAAAGGTATCAAAGAAGCAACGAACACCAATAATATGATTGTAATCCTGAAATTAGCTGCGGTTATATTTGTAATTATTGTAGGGGTTTTCTTTGTAAATTATGATAACTGGAAGCCTTTTATTCCTGAGCCAAGACTGGTTATGCATGAAGACGGAATAGCCAAGGAAGCCTACGGTTGGAAAGGTATATTTAGTGGTGCTGCGGCAATTTTCTTTGCCTATATCGGTTTCGACGTGGTTTCTACTTCAGCCGGTGAAGCCATTAATCCTAAAAAAGACATTCCTTTTGCCATTATTGCTTCTTTGTTAATTTGTACTATTCTATATATTCTGGTTTCTTTAGTGTTAACCGGAATGATTAATTATAATGATATTGTAGGTGATGCACTTAAAGCACCGGTGGCTATTGCTTTCGATAAAGTAGGGCAACCCTGGGCTGTATTTATTATTACTGCTGCGGCCACAGCCGGTTTGATTTCGGTAATGTTGGTAATGATGTTGGGCCAGACCCGTGTATTTTTAGGCATGGCAAAAGATGGTTTATTACCGAATTTCTTTAAACAAGTACATACAACCTGGCAAACCCCTTGGAAAAGTACGCTTCTGGTAGGGCTTTTGGTTTCTTTAGTGGCCTCTTTCACCCCTATCGGTATTTTAAGTGATATGACTAGCTTCGGTACTTTGTTTGCTTTTGCTATGGTTTGTCTGGCGGTTTTACTTCTTCGCTTCAGAGAACCGAATCGTGAAAGACCGTTCAAAACTCCGATGGTGTTTATAATCGGCCCACTAGGTATCATAACTAACTTTGCTCTGATGCTTCTTTTAGACAGCAAAGCGCAACAGTTTGCTGTTGCCTGGATGGCAATCGGATTTATTGTCTATTTCTTATATAGTCGCAAGAAGAGTAATCTGAACAAGTTATAAAAGTTAATGTCTATATTTAAAAAAGGGCTTTCTAAATATATTAGAAAGCCCTTTTTTATTGTGTATAATCGTTTTCCTATATCATTACCGGTCTTTTTTAGTTTATGATTAAGTCTGTTTAAACATGTTTGGTTTAATTTTGTTTTTATAAAAAATGTGATGCATTTTTTACTCTACACATAGTTTTAATAATTTTGCAAGAAACTGATCAAAAAAATTCCAATGGCTGCTAATCATGCGCCAACTCAGTAGGTATAGCATTCCTTGTTCATATTCTATGAAAACAATTGACATACCCTTAAAGAAAAATCAAAAAATAGATGCGTGTATCAGTTACTTTGGCAAACCCTACCAGACCATTGTTACAATCTTTAGTTTATTAGAGCACAATGCCGAATACCTTGATAAAATTTATTTAATTGTTGATAAAAACCAACCTTATCCAGATGCCTGGGAAGGGATTTCGAAGATAAAATATCTGTTTAAAAAAAGAGGATTAATCATTTATTATCCAGATCATTTTTTGCCCTATATAGAAGATCACGATCCGGCTGCTTTGACGGAAAGTCAACGAAAAAGTATTCGATATCAATTTGCCTTAGAAGCTACCAATAAGCCTTTTCTTTTATTATTGCATAATGATATATTGTTTCGTGATAAAATCATTGACAAGCTTCTAAATACATATTACGAGTCTAATGACAGCCGATTGGTCGGAGTTGGCCCCATTGGACAATGCTGGAATTGCCCCGCTTTCAGTGCCCGTGTTTGTAATTCTTTAAAGTTTCCTACCTATATTCCTACTCAGGAAGAAGCCATGATGTTATATTCAACTTACGAGTCTCCAAGAAAAGAACGAGGTTTGCGTACTATCCATGAAGGCCGGTTTTTTCCTATGCCTGAATGCCGGCTAAATGAGCATTTATGCCTGATAAATACTGCCCTATATCATGAAGCAACCCTACCGAAAGGATTAGCTCCTTATTTTGGCGGACTCTGGAACGGAAGCGATACTGCCAGTGCCTGGTTTTACAATCTGGTTCATAATAAATATAATTTTAAACATTTCTATTATGAACCACGGGCAATACATGCTCCCTTTAGTAGCAGTAATAATGGTATTGGAGCAGATACAAAACGGGACATCTATGATTCTATAGAAACGCAGTCTTTTCAATATATGAAAGCGCACTATTTTTCTGAAAAATTTAAATGGTCAACGATTATTTCGGGCAAAGCTTTCGGTTTTTGGAA
This sequence comes from Emticicia sp. GW821-FHT11C11, assembly GCF_058808615.1. Taxonomy (NCBI): domain Bacteria; kingdom Pseudomonadati; phylum Bacteroidota; class Cytophagia; order Cytophagales; family Leadbetterellaceae; genus Emticicia; species Emticicia sp. GW821-FHT11C11. The sequence continues at coordinate 1,142,223 of NZ_JBXARV010000002.1, read as the reverse complement.
GAGGTTACAATTGAAATTGATGCTTTAATAAACCATAGAAAAACCGCATAAATATTAATTTTCTTTTTGAGGACTCTCTTTTTTGTGCTAATATGCGCCTCCCTTTTTAATTATCAAGACTTAATTTCTTAAAGGAATATAGCTACCTTTATCCGCCCTTTAATACCTTTTCTGCGCTGTCAGGAAAACGTCTTATAAATATTATCCGGAAAAAGATTATACAGAAAAATGATGCGGTTTTTAAAATCTGAGATTCAACTAATTTACATAAAGCTTTTCTATATACTAATACTTCTTATCTTAGTATTTCCTCATTTCAGAACTTATGAAAAACCAGAAGAAGGCCTTGATAATTCCTGGAGAATTGCGCTTGAACTTGTAAAAGAAAAAGGGCTCATTTATGGACAAGACGTTATCTTTACTTATGGCCCTTTAGGTACATTAACTCAACGGCTCGCTATTAGCAGCACTCCTCAAGAAATTTTCCTGTTCGATATCTTCTTTTTAATCAATCTTGGCATTTTATTTTATTTTCTACTTCCCAAGCCATTGCGATTATATCAACTTATTATCCATTTCGTTATCTTCCTTTTTGTTTCTTCCATATTTGGCGAATGGATTCATTTTCTTTTTTTCTACTGTTTTGCTTTTTTCGGAATCCGTTTTCTTTTCGTCAAAAACCATTGGCTTCTGTCTTACTCTATTTTTATTGGCATCGTTACTTTCTATACAAAAGCCAACTATGGAATTATCAGCTTGGGCACCGCAGCAATATTAATTGTCTATTTGTTTTTAACCAAACGGCTTACAACCAAAGAATTTACCCTGTACCTTATTGGTAGTATTCTGATTTTGTGGTTTATGTCGGTGGTATTGAAAACCAATCTTCCGGGCTATATTTCTTCGAGTTTTAAGGTGATAGACGGATACAATGAAGCACAGTCGTTATTTGTGCCCGGCCGGCTAAGAATAATCTCTATGGCTTTTATAATCTGGGGGGGCTTGATTTCGGGTGGCGTTTATTATGCCGTAAGATATCTTAGAAACCAGGGGAAATTAACTGTCCCTTTTCTTGACACTGTTTTTATCTGGTGCTGTAGTGTGGTTTTTTCATTTGTATTAATCAAATACTCGTTTGTAAGAGCTGACAACGGGCACATTACTGCCTTTGTTAAATTGGTAACCTTACCACTTCTTTTTTTGCCGGTTTTCAGCAAGAGTAATTTGCTAAAGACTTGTGGCTGGTCTTTAATTGCCTTAAATATTTGCTCTTATTTAATTCTTTACCGCCCCATTTTTGGCGAAATCCGGTTTTCAATTCTCGAAAACCTGCATACTAAATACTATGTGCTTCCCGAATACTTCCGCAATATTTCTAATAAACCAAAATATAATTTTTCAAGTTCTTATCCGGTCGACGTACTTAAATTGATCGGCAACCGGCCTGTTGATATAGTACCTAACGAGGTTTCTGAGATTTATTTTAATAAACTTAATTATGAGCCTCGTCCGACGCTTCAGTCTTATCAGGCTTATAATGAATACCTTGACACTAAAAACAGAGAGAAGTACTTGTCGGCAACCGCCCCAGATTTTGTGGTTTATGGAGTAGAAAGTTTAGATCAGAAATACGCATGGGGTGATGAAACGCAAACGCTGTTGGCGTTATTGGAACGCTATAAAGTAGTGAAAGCCTGGAGAAACCGGCTATTATTACAAAAACAACCCTCTATAAAACCGTTAATACCGGTAAAGAGTCAAGTTTCAACGCTCAAAATGGGTGAAGAATACAGCGTTCCGTCTGATAGTTCGGCTAATATCATTAAGGTTTTAAAAGTAAAGAGTTCCTACAATTGGTTTGGAAAACTTCTTAATCTTTTCTTACAACCCTCTCATCTTACTTTGACCATTACAACAGAAGACGGTAAAAAGACATCTTATAATACCGTCCCTATTTTGTTGGAAAAGGGTTTAATTGTTAACTCCAAAATAGAAAATGTACAAGATGCCCGAGAATTCTTTGAAAACGCCATTGTTCCAAGTAAGTCTATAAAATCAATCAATATAAACGAAAATGTCAATTTCTCGGCTGGTTTTTCAACTGAATTGATATTTGAACTTGTTTTTTATAAAAAGGAATAGTCTTTTAAATGTCCAATTTTTACTTTACTTTTACGAAGCACCTTAAACCGTGTATTATACTTGGCTTTTGTGTAGAATTACATAAGGCGTACTGTTTTTTGATTTCGGTTGTCTGTTAAAAATTAAATACACTGTCATTAAACACCTCTGGAAACCCTCTTCGTTTTTTATGATTTTTTTTAACCCTATGAAGTCCCAAACGTAACCTTTTTTTCTCTTACTATTAAAATCTATACCAACCAGAATCATGTACGCACGTAAATCCTCCATTTATTTGCTTCTCCTGTGTGTTCCGTTTATTAGCTTTTTATTCATTTTTTTCTTTTTTGGATCGAATATTCCCTTTGAAGATGATATACGTATTTTACATTCCGTTTTGATTGATTTGCCTGATGCCAGTGGTTTATCCAGAAAAATCACCTTGTTTTTCCACCCCCACAATGAGCATCCGGTGGTCATGTATAAGCTTGCCATATGGGTTTATCATTTCATATTCTCCGGCATCAATATTAAAACCATTAACTTAATAGGCAATCTTCTGTTCTTATTGTCTTTTGTCTTTTTTTACCGCCAGCTAAAAATTATCAAAGCATCCTGGACCTGGTTAATACCGATTCCCTATATAATACTCTCATTGTTTTCGTATGAAAACGCTCTTTGGGCGCTTTGTTCTTTCCAACACACAGCCATTCTAACTTTTTTTATTGGGGGTTTATATTACTGTGTTTTATACCGCGAAAACACCTCTAAGTTTTATCTGGGTCTGTTCTTTTTGCTTTGCACCAGTCTGAGTAGTGGAAACGGTTTTTTAGGCTTTATTATCGTGTTTGTTACTTTATTGTTTGAAAAACGATTCAAAAGCGCGCTCATAGTTGGTATTCTTCTGGGTATGGTTAAGTATTTTATTCTAAACGGTCTGCCTTTTAATCAACCTATGGCATTCCAAGAGATTTTGCGTTCTCTCTCTATTTTGTCCGGCTCTATCATTGAAACCTCAGAAAAAACCTACATTGTCTTTTTATTGGGTATTATCGTTCTTTCCACTATCTCTCTGTTTGTATTGTATACCTTCTTTGCTAAACATACGCGCGAAGACCGGCTGTATTTTATCATCACAAGTGGAATCTGCCTCTTTGTTATTGGAACATTCCTTGGCTTAGCTGCATTTAGACCCATTCGTTCTTCTGAATTTGCCGATAGATACCGTGTTTACACCCATTTACTCTGGGTTGGCCTATATTTGTTTTTAATTCCTTTCTTTATTAAATCTAATTTCCGTCAATATTTTTCCCGTCTGGCAATAGTGGGTGGTGTTTTCTATATTCTTTATTCTTTTTATTCTGCATTTCCCCGGGTATTGATTGCTCATCATCAAAGACAAGCTATTTCTTTCAACTATTATAACGCCCATACATGCTTTAGCGGGTGTTCTTATATAGACTATTTTGATAAAACTTTTAATACTCTGGCCGATAAAAATATCTATCATTTACCCCTGCCTGTTTATAGTTACAATGGCGTGGAAAACAGCCCATTGATATCTGCTTTAAAAGTTAAAAGTATGAACGCTGAAACACTTTCACTGGCATCAGAAACCGGTAACTATGCTAAGGAAGGTGCCATTTTTTTACTTCTGACCAACTCTCGAAATTCTTCTATGCTTGTTCCGGTATTGAATATGCGTAACAGACAGTTTCTAAGACCCGAGAAAACGTTTTTTAAGGGTTTCAGAGTTGAACTTCCTAAAAAATGTTATCCTGAAGATATTTACACTATATCCATAGCCACCTGGAAAAGCGATAAATTTGTTGTTTCTAAAAGCAAGTTTTTATTTGATAACCGGCAAAGCCCTGCTTTGTCAAATTAATCTTCTGCTTTGGACATTGCGGCAGTCTTATAGTGAAAACAAGAAAGCCGGATAGTGTATCACTATCCGGCTTTCTTGTATGTTTCTTTCAATTATTATCCCGTAAAAATATGTCGTGCATAATACAGAAATAAACTCTGTATAACACCCCAGACACATGCGCTTATAAGCATGTTTAAAAGAATTTCTTTCTTTTGATACCTGAACGCTATTGCTAAAATCGCCCCAAGTATCGGACTAAAAAGTATCGGTGTCAGAAAAGAAATACCTATCAATCCGAATTTCCTTCTAACCCTTATCGCTATCCTGTTTGATCTGGTAAATACACGCCGTTTTGTTTTTCTTTGAAAAATACCAGAAAATAATTGCCCTATCTGGCTTCCAAAGAACGTTATCAGCGACACGGTAATCATCATGCCAACAACCGAACAGATGGCGGTCTCAACCCACGTAATTTTCAGCGCTAACCCTGTTATCGGGCCTCCGAAAAACTTTATCATACTCGCCAAAATTACCGAAATATACTTAGCCACTTCCATTGTTTATCTTCTTTTATATGATAATTGCTTATCATCTTTCTTCCCTATGGACTTTAAACAGTAACACCAAAGTTTCAATAAAGGTTAAACAAAAAGTTATTTTTATTGATTTTTGTTTAAAATTATAAAGAACCGCCCATGTGTGAAACTAAATCTGATAAGATTAATCTTTTCTTCATTTTTCTCAATAAATAATCCCCTATCAAATGTGCTATACACGATTTGCTTCTACATGCGTTTGTTCAATTTACCTCGTTTATACATTTTAAATGTATTATACTTTTAAAGTTGTTCTGATTAAAAAAGGCATCTTTTCAGATGCCTTTCTACGACCACCCAATCTCTTTTATTACTTCAGCGTTGCTAAGGCTGCTTTTACTCGGGCCATAGCCTCTGTAAGTGCCTCATCTGATGCCGCAGTTGAAATTCTCATACACTTAGGGGCTCCGAATGAACCGCCTCCCACCATGGCCACGTGTGCCGTCTCAAGCAACCACATACATAGCTGGTCTGCATCCTGAATCGTTACTTTACCATCAGACTTGCCAAAGTAAAAACTAACGTCAGGAAATGCGTAAAACGCGCCCTCTGGAACATTTACCTTCAGACCGGGAATATCCTTCAACAAGCCAATCACCAACTCTCTACGGCGCAAATACGCCTCTTTCATCATTTGTGGTGCCGACATATCTTCCCAGGCCACTACAGCGCCTCTTTGAGAGATAGAGCTTGTTCCGGATGTTACCTGTCCTTGTAGTTTCTCTACGCCATCAGCAATCCATTTAGCTGCTGCAATGTACCCTAAGCGCCATCCGGTCATGGCAAAACCTTTTGCGAAACCGTTTACGGTAATTACTCTGTCTTTAATTTCAGGAATAGATCCGATACTGAAATGTCCTTCTTCGGTGAAATTGATGTATTCATAAATCTCATCTGCCAGCACAAATACATTTTCATGATATTGAAGCACTTTCGCTAAAGCTCTCAACTCTGCTTCACTGTAAACCGACCCGGTAGGGTTGTTTGGCGATGCATACATAACTACTTTCGTACGGTCAGTAATAGCTGCCTCCAGTTGTTCAGGTGTCACCTTGAAATCATTCTCAAATGCCCCTTCAACAACTACCGACTTTCCTTCGGCCAGTTTTACCATTTCAGAGTAACTGACCCAGTAAGGGGCAAGAATTACGACCTCGTCGCCCGGATTCACCAGACACTGTATTACGTTAGCCAGTGAGTGTTTAGCTCCTGTAGAAATAACAATATTTTCAGGCTTCCAATCCAGATTGTTTTCCCGCTTGAGCTTGTCTGCAATTGCCTTACGGAGTTCTGGAATACCCGCTACCGGTGTGTAGTGGTGGAAACCATTATCAATAGCTGCCTTGGCAGCATCACAAATGTGCTTTGGAGTTTTGAAATCTGGCTCTCCGACAGATAAATTAATGACTTTGTGTCCCTGGGCCGCTAATTCGCGCGATTTTTTCGACATACCAAGCGTGGCTGATTCTTCCAACGCATTGATTCTGTCAGCGAGTAAATTCGCTGTTTCAACTAATGCAGACATGATTTTTTGAAATGAAAAGTATAATATTTTTTTATCTTCCAGCTCAAGTCATTAGCTTTTCTATTGATGGCTAAGTACTTATCACTAAAATTCGGCTGCAAAATTAGCTTCTTTAAAAGAGAAATGCCATCTTTTTCTATTGTTTTCACAATTTTTGCTCTCCGGCTACTTATAAGCCTTTCAAAACCTCTTTTTAGTTATATTCAAAATCTGCATTTATGTGCACAAGAAAACCCGACATAAATAAAAAGCGCCCATATTCTGTCTGAATATGGGCGCTTGTATCAAGCTGTTTTCTTATTGTTTTTTCTTTGCCAATTTATCTTTGAAAACCTTTTCGAATTTTTCAACTTTTGGTCTTACAACCAGCTGACAGTAGGGTTGTGTGCCATTTTCGTTAAAATAGTTCTGATGATAATCTTCAGCTACGTAAAAGTCTTTCTCCGGCTCAATGGCTGTTACAATTGGTGCATTAAAAATACCTGCAGAATTCAACTCTGTTTTATATTTTTCAGCCAATGCTTTCTGTGTTTCATCATGGTAAAAAACAACTGAACGATATTGCGTGCCTATATCATTTCCCTGACGGTTCAATGTAGTGGGGTCATGTGTTTTCCAGAAAACCTCCAATAGTTCTTCGAAAGATATTTTCTTTGGGTCATAGGCAATACGCGTAACCTCTACATGGCCTGTTGTGCCTGTACAAACCTCTTTATAGGTAGGGTTTTTTGTGGCTCCGCCCATGTATCCCGACTCCACCTTTACAACACCTTCCAGCCTCTGAAAAACGGCTTCTACACACCAAAAACACCCTGCTCCGAACGTCGCAACAGCTGTACCCTGTACTGTTTCCTGATTCATTTTCTTGTCTTTTTTATTATTTTGATAGCCTGTCAGAGCCATGACACCAACAATGACTCCGAGAAATATGATTGATAGTATCTTCATTGTTTTAACAAAATTTCCTGATTGAACGTTTACTAAGAATCAAACGAATTATTCGGCGTTTCAGTTTACAAAAGCATTTGAATTTTCTGCCTTGGTTAAAAACCAAAATCAGGAAACAATATATACATTTAAGAAAAAATACATCGCAATCTGTTACCTGACCTGTGTAATTCTATGAAAAAAATTGACACTCACGATTTCCTGTTTGATGGCGCCGGTAAATTTTCAATTGACCAGACCAAAACCAAAATTAAAGATTTTTATGAGAACAAAGAAGATTATGACACTTCTTTAGCTGATATGAAACGGCAGATAGACGAGCTTCAGAGCATGATGTATGCGCATAACAGATATGGTGTATTGGTTATCTTACAGGCCCTTGATGCCGCGGGGAAAGACGGCACTCTGAAAGCTGTTTTCTCGGGTATTAATCCTCAGGGACTTAAGTGTTACTCTTTTAAAAAACCTACTGAGACCGAGCTGGAACATGATTTCCTTTGGCGAACTAACCTGCACTTGCCAGAGAGGGGTAGTATTACTGTCTTTAACCGTTCTTACTACGAAGAAGTCCTGGTCGTAAAGGTGCACCCGGAAATAGTCACAAAAAGTCAGCGCTTACCCCATGAACTAACCGATGACCTTGACAAATTATGGAAAAAGCGGTATGAAGACATTAAAAACCTGGAGATTTATCTGCATCATAACGGCATCAGAGTAGTGAAATGCTTTCTGAATGTATCGAAAGAAGAGCAGGCGCAAAGATTAATTGAGCGGATTCAGGACCCGACCAAAAACTGGAAATTTGATGAGAATGATTTGAAAGAACGGACTTTCTGGAATGAATATCAGCAGGCTTATGAAGACCTCTTTAAAGCCACTGCAACCGACAAGTGCCCCTGGTATGTGATTCCGGCCGATGACAAGAAAAATATGCGCTTAATTGTCGCGAAAATCGTTCTTCAGGAGTTGAAAAAACTACGCATAGGTTATCCGGAAATAGATGAGACTCGTCGAGATGAATTAAAGAACTTGATAGATATTATTCAATCTTCATAATGTTCTTCGTCTTAGGTATTCAGAAAAACAAATGCTGATACCTGAGCTAAAACGATATTCGGAATTGCTTCATAAAGTATTACTATGCCCAAAAGTAAGTATGTCATTTATTTTATAATTTTGCAGTAAAATTCAGGACGCAGAAAACACATTCGCGTCCCTTTACTATTTACAAAAAATTGCCCTGTGGAAGTAAAAGAACTACTAAAAGTTTATAGTGAAGACAGTTTTATACGAACTGCCGTTGAAAATATAAGAACAAATAGCTCCCTGCAATTAAAAGGACTCTCCGGCAGTCTGGATGCTATTCTTGCAGCTGTAAACTACGAACTCAATCCTCAGCATAATCTTTTTATTCTGAACGATAAAGAAGATGCCGCCTATTTCTATAATGATTTGCAGAATTTGTTAGGCGAAGAAAACGTGTTTCTTTTTCCGATGTCATACAAGAAGCCTTATGAGTATGAAGAAATCGACAATGCGAATGTGCTTCAAAGATCTGAAATTCTGAATCAACTGAATAACGACAAGGCAAACCTGCTTATAGTTACTTATCCGGAAGCTCTGTCCGAAAAAGTAATTAACCGGAAATCGCTGATTGCCAATACTTTACAGATTAAGATAGGAGAGACCCTCGACATTAATTTCATATCAGAATTACTTATTTCTTATGACTTCGAAAAGACTGATTTTGTGTATGAGCCTGGTCAGTTTTCTATCCGTGGGGGTATTGTCGATATTTTCTCTTACGCATCGGAGTATCCGTACAGAATTGAACTTTTCGGAGACGAAATAGATAGCATAAGATTGTTCAACCCGGAGTCGCAACTATCGATGCAAACAGTCAGTCAGATTAACATTATCCCTGATGTTCAGAGCAAATTAATCAAGGAAACGCGGGAATCGTTCTTCAATTTTATTCGCCAAACAAGTGTTATCTGGATAAAAGACGCATCTTTTTGTTTTGAAGTAATTGATGAATGTTTCCAACAGGTAGAAAACCATTTTCAACAGATTTTAGCACGCAGCGGAGGCATACAGATTATTCAAAACCCTGAGGCGTTATTTGAAACCCGCCGTGGAATACAGAACGAATTCAGGAAGTTCAAGATTATCGAATTTGGTACCAAAAGTTATTATAAAGAGGCCGAAAAAATATCATTTCAAAGCAAAAATCAGCCTTCATTCAGCAAAGATTTCAAGCGCCTGATTGATAATATCAAAGAGAATCAATCAAAACAGTTTACTACTGTTATTACTGCTGAATCAGTCAAGCAATTAAGTAGGCTGCATTCCATTTTTGAAGAGATTGATCCCTACACCAAATTTCAATCGCTACAGGTTTCATTGAGAGGAGGGTTTATAGACGAACAAACGAAAGTAGCTGTTTATACAGACCATCAGGTGTTCGACCGGTATCACCGCTTTAAGGTTCGCGACAAGTTCAGCAAATCTAAGGCGCTCACAATGAAAGAGTTAAAGTCATTGCAAACCGGTGACTTCGTAACTCATATTGACTACGGTATCGGTCGTTTTGCCGGGCTGGAAAAGATAATGGTCGGCGATAAAGAGCAGGAAGCCGTAAGACTTATTTACAGAGACAACGACATCCTTCTGGTTAATATCCACTCTTTACACAAAATAGCCAAATATTCCGGCAAAGAAGGCGCACCTCCGGTCATGAGCAAACTGGGTTCTGCGGAGTGGGAAAACAAGAAATCAAGGGTAAAAAAGCAGGTAAAAGACATAGCCAAAGAGCTGATTGCTCTCTATGCCAAACGCCGCATGGCGCCCGGGTTTGCTTTTTCAAAAGATGGATTCATGCAGGCAGAACTGGAATCTTCTTTCTTTTATGAAGATACTCCCGACCAGGCTAAAGCTACCAGCGATGTGAAAGAAGATATGGAAAAGGCGTATCCTATGGACAGGCTGGTGTGTGGCGACGTAGGCTTTGGGAAAACCGAGGTGGCCATCAGAGCGGCTTTCAAGGCCGTGGCAGATAGCAAACAGGTAGCTGTTTTGGTGCCTACTACGATTCTGGCCATGCAACATCATAAAACGTTTGCTGAGCGCCTCTCAAAATTGCCGGTGAATGTTGACGAAATAAGCCGTTTCAGAACAACTAAAGAGATTTCGGAAACATTAAAGAAACTCAAAGAGGGTAAAACAGATATTCTGATCGGAACACACCGGATACTAAACAAAGACATAGAGTTCAAAGACCTGGGTTTGCTTATTATTGATGAAGAGCAAAAATTTGGTGTAAAAGCCAAAGACAGGTTGAAAGAATTGAAACTGAACGTAGATGTGTTAACACTTACGGCGACCCCGATACCCCGAACATTGCATTTTTCATTAATGGGTGCCCGCGATTTGTCGGTTATTTCTACACCACCACCTAATCGACAACCTGTTACCACAGAAGTACACGTTTTCAGAGAAGAAATGATCCGCGATGCCATCAGCTATGAACTAAAACGCGGAGGGCAGGTATATTTTGTTCATAATCGGGTAAATGATATCGAATCGGTCGCTAATATTATATTAAAGCTTGTTCCTGATGCTAAAATCGGTGTCGCTCACGGACAAATGGATGGTGACAAGCTGGAAAAAGTGATGATGAAATTCATTGAGGGTGACTATGATGTGCTGGTTTCGACCAATATTATCGAGTCCGGTCTTGATATCCCTAACGCCAACACAATTATTATCAATCAGGCGCAGAACTTCGGTATGTCAGATTTGCATCAGATGCGGGGCAGGGTAGGGCGGTCAAACCGCAAAGCATTCTGCTATCTGCTTACACCCCCTTCATCGGTTTTGTCGAGTGATGGCCGTAAAAGATTGCAAACACTGGAAGAATTCTCAGATTTAGGCGATGGGATCAAAGTTTCCATGCGGGATTTAGATATCAGAGGAGCCGGAAATCTGCTGGGGTCTGAACAAAGTGGGTTCATTAACGACCTGGGATATGAAACCTATCATAAAATTCTGGATGAGGCCGTTCAGGAATTGAAGGAAACCGTATTTAAAGACCTCTTTATGAAGGAATTAACGGCTTCTGCTGCTGATTTGCGACTGCCAGATTGCCAGATTGAAACTGATCTACAGATAATTATTCCGGAAAATTACGTAAGTAATATCTCTGAACGTCTTTCTTTGTATAACCAACTTGATAATATTGAAAAAGAAAATGAGCTGACCGCTTTTCAGTCATCAATCATTGATCGATTCGGTCCAATGCCTCCGGAAGTTGAAAATATTGTGAAAATGGTCAGAATCAGATGGAAAGCAGAACAGTTAGGATTCGAAAAATTAACTTTAAAAAACAATATCCTAAAATGTTATTTCGTTTCCTCAGAGAAAACTGAGTATTTTCAAGCAGACAAGTTTGGTAAAATTCTGGATTACATAAAAAATAATCCGAAGAGGTGTTCACTGAAAGAACTAAAATCAAAACTTCTTCTTACTGTTGAAAATTTACAGACCATCGACGATTTAGATGTACTATTAAGCAGATTTGTTGGAAAAGATTGATCTTTCGTAAAGTTTGACGCTCTTTATACTAAGATATATACGCCAAATAACCTATTTTTGCAAAACGAATTCTATTAACACAAATCATTCTGAAAATGAAAAGAATACTTTTTAGTTCGATTACAGGTGCTTTAGCCCTAACGCTTATACTAAGTGGTTGTTCGAGCAAAAAAAGAACCAGCATTAATCCGGGGAAAAACAGTAACGCTACCGGTATTGCTTACGCTAAAGAAAATAAAGGGAGAAAAGCTAGAAATGGACAAGCTGCTGATGGTTTTCAGGTAAATTCTTTCAAAGGTCAACCGGCCGGGCCGAATCTTGTATTTATAGAAGGCGGTCGTTTTACGATGGGAACGGTAGAGGAGGATGTGACCTACTCGCGCGATAACCTCGAAAGAACGGTAACGGTATCTTCTTTTTATATGGATGAAACCGAAATAACTAACCTGAACTGGCTTGAGTATCTTCACAGCATTCTGAAAGATTCTTCACAGGAGTTTTATGAGTCTGCATTACCCGATACTACTGTTTGGCTAAATAAATTATCATTCAACGATCAGTACACCGATCAGTACCTGCGCTATCCGGGTTTCAGACTTTATCCGGTTGTAGGTATTACATGGGTTCAGGCCTCAGACTATTGCAAATGGAGAACCCGTGCAGTAAATAGCGAAATGGCTGCTCGTTTTGGCCCTAAAGCTTCAAGAAGAGACCGCAGAAACCCTACCGCTGCGGCACCACAGGCCAAAGTTGAGAGTCGTTTAGCTATTGAGACCGGAAATGTACTGCCGAGTTATCGTCTTCCAACAGAAGCCGAATGGGAATATGCTGCAAAGGCCATGATTGGCACACAGTATATGGACGAGAACCAGGCAAACCAACGCATTTATCCTTGGGATGGATCTTCGTTGCGCAATCCTAAAGGCAGCCAAAAAGGGGCGATGCTCGCAAACTTTAAACGTGGTCGTGGTGACTTTGCCGGTATCGCCGGGCACCATAATGATGGAGGTATCATAACTATGGAAGTTTATGAGTTTCCTCCGAATGACTTTGGGCTTTACAATATGGCCGGTAACGTAAATGAGTGGGTGATTGACCTATACCGACCAAACTCTTTTCAGGATGTAAATGATTTGAACCCGATTCGTCGCAATGACTATATGGACGAAGAAAATCTTTATGACAAAAAAGGATTTAACTCATTGATAGACAACAAGTTACGTGTATATAAAGGTGGTTCGTGGAACGATGTAGCCTATTGGCTATCACCCGGTACACGCCGTTCTCTTGATCAGGATTCTTCTACTGCTACCATTGGTTTCCGTTGTGCCATGATAGCCATCGGACCTAAAGGAAAACGCAAATTATAAGAAAAAATACGAAATAAGGAAACCCTGTCAGAGCGGCAGGGTTTTCTTATTTCGTACCAATCCCCTTTTTGTTTTGCTACAGCCAATTCTCAGTCCGCTTCTGCAATCGTAATTACAGCAATTTCTGCACATCCATTTGCCAATAATACTCTTCCGAACGATTCAATCGTGGAACCGGTCGTCAGTACGTCATCAACAATTGCTATTCGCTTACCTTTTATTTTATCAAGGTCAATTATTTCAAAAACGTTTTTGGTATTCGTGAAACGTTCAAAGCGACTCTTTTTTGTTTGAGTAGATGTATTTGTCGTTTTCCTGGCGATGGCCGCATCGTAAGGAATCTCTAACATATTTGACAATCCCTCGGCAATACAGTTTGCCTGGTTGTATCCACGTTGTTTTTCTTTTTCCACATGCATGGGTATACCTGTTATCAAATCTATTCGTTTATCAAAACCTGCCTCTTTTAAATCTCTGCCATATAGCTCTCCTAATAATGTGCCTAATTCTGGTTTGTTCTTATATTTTAATTGATGCAACAAGCGTTGTACTTTTCCTTTCTTCGAAAACTTCAGATAAGATACCGTAAACGAAACCTCTATTTTGCCCCAAAACCGGTTAGAAATACTCACATTCTCTTTTCTGTGCGTATTTGTTTTCGGCAAATTAACCAGGCATTGCGTACAAATCAGCTTTTCTCCTCCCAAAAGCGTATCTCCACAAGCTTCGCACGTTTTCGGATATATTATATCTATCAAATGATTTATCCATTTCATATGCTTTCACTAAGTTTGTATAAAAAAAATTCGTGCATGACAGAAGACGTTAATTTAAAAGAAAACTGGCAAACATTATTACTATTTCTAAAACAAAATCTGGGGAAAAAGCCCGTTGACCTCAATGGTGTACTATTTGTTATTGGTGTTCAGGAGTTAGGAAAAGGGAAAAAGTTCTTTACAAAAGAAGAAAAACAGGATTTAATGCATATTGCTATTTGCAAAGTTTTGAGTTATGGCGGATATTACGAGCTCGATGGGGTAGATGACAGCGGCTGGCCCCATTGGAAATCGATAAAACCATTACCCAGTTTTGATTTATTAGCACAGGAAAACCTCCTAAAACACTTTGTGATAGAGTATTTCAGAAACGAAGTCGGACTACATATATGAAAATTATCAGCTACAATGTTAATGGCATACGTGCCGCCATCAATAAGGGATTATTAGATTGGCTAAAAATTACTCAAGCTGACGCTATCTGTTTACAGGAAATTAAAATTTCAGAAACAGAACTAGTCGCTCCCGCATTTGAAGAATTAGGCTTTCATTGCTACTGGTTTCCTGCGCAGAAACGGGGCTACAGTGGGGTGGCTATTCTTACAAAGATTAAACCCAAACACGTTGAATATGGAATAGGCATACCAGATTATGACTTTGAAGGTCGTATAATACGAGCCGATTTTGAAAAATTTTCACTTTTATGCGCCTATTTTCCGTCTGGAACCACCGGAGATATACGCCAAAGCATTAAAATGAAATTCCTGGACGATTTTTACGTTTATATTGAAGAACTCAATAAAATTATACCTAATCTTATTGTTAGTGGCGATGTAAACATTTGTCATACAGAAATAGACATACACAATCCGAAGTCAAACGCCAATTCTTCAGGATTTTTACCGGAAGAACGCGCATGGGTGGGCAAATTCATTGGTAACGGTTATATAGATACGTTCAGATTTTTTAATACGGATCCACATCATTATACCTGGTGGTCTTATAGGGCAGGGGCAAGGGTTAAGAATCTGGGCTGGCGTATCGATTATCATTTTGCATCAAAACCCATGGAATTGCATTTAAAAAGTGCACTTATTCATCCTGATTTACATTGTTCTGACCACTGTCCCATAGAGCTTTGCGTAGAATTTGAATAAGATTCTACTTGTGTATACGTCAGTTTATCGGGAATATTCTTTATGCTATTTTATAAAATGAATATTCCCGTCGACTAAAACGAGCGTCTTTCCGTTAAAAGATAGTAAATTACACTTATTGAGTCTTTGTCTTTGAAACTCCTTAAATTATCATGCTATGCCGGCTTCAGTAAAAGCTCTTTTCGAGAAGATTGATGAGTACAAACGCCAGTATTATAAAAACCTGCTGATCAAAGGTTTTTTATTTACTCTGGCCTTATTACTCAGCTCTTTTTTGATACTCAATGCTATTGAGTATTTCGGCCGTTTCAGCTCTTTTGTCAGAGGAGCTTTACTGTTAGCATTTATAGGCATTACGCTTTACTCTGTTATTTTCTGGGTTATAAAACCCATTATGTTCATTCTGCACCTGAATGAGCCTCTTACTTATGAAAAAGCTGCCAGCGAAATAGGAAAATTCTTTCCTGAAATAGGAGACAGGCTCTTAAATACGCTTCAACTCGCGCAGTTTTCAGAGAAAGAAAATGCTCTATTACAGGCGAGTATAAACCAGAAATCGCAGGAATTAAGGTTTATCCGATTTGCTGATGCAATCAAGATAAGTGAAAACAAAAAGTATCTGAAATATACTTTACCTCCATTGGTTCTTGTATTACTGATTGCTGCCGTTTCACCTAAGTTTTTCAAGAGCAGTACAGAACGGATTGTTTATTTTCAGAAAGACTTTGCTGAAGAAGCTCCTTTCAAATTCGAAATAACTAACGATGAACTAAAAGCCGTAAAAAATGAAGATTTTATACTAAATCTCTCGTTAATTGGTAATGCCGTACCAGAAGCAGTATACCTGGTTGCTAACGATAGAAAGTTTAAAATGAGTTCTATTGATGGCAAAAAATACTCATTTACTTTCTCAAAAGTACAAAATCCTGTTGATTTTCATTTTCTGGCTTCCGGTTTCAAATCAAACGAATTTGAGCTTGAACTTATCAGCAGACCAAACCTGCTTTCCTTTGATGTCGGATTAAATTATCCTTCATATCTGAATAAAGCCAACGAAAGTTTCAATAACGTAGGCAATTTAGTAGTGCCTGAAGGAACCACCATTCAATGGAATTTCAAGGCGGTTAATACTGATTCTTTGTTTTTAAGTTTTGATAATGAAGGTAAGGTTCTGGCAAAAGACGGATTCAGAGATAATTTCTCTTATGTAAAACGGATAAAGGGCTCATCCTCTTACCAAATCCATCTAAAGAATACCTTTAGTAGTAATCGGGAAAGTGTCGATTTCTATATTAATGTCATTCCTGATAAATACCCGCAGATTCAACTGGAACAGCTAAAAGACTCTACATTGTTCAATTACATTGTATTAGGAGGAAATATCACCGATGATTACGGATTGTCACAGTTCAAATTATTCTATAAGACAATCAGAGACGGCAATCAGAATCAGGCCTATCAGTCTATAGACGTTGCCTTTAACCGATCTCAAATTTCTCAGAGTTTCTATTATCAATTGCCCTTAACCGATTTACAGTTAAATCCGGGTGACAAAGTGGAGTATTTTCTTCAACTTTGGGATAATGACGGTATTAATGGTGCGAAAAGTACAAAAACGTCACTGATGACACTTTCATTACCATCAGCTAAATTATATGATGTTGAAATTGAGAAGGCCAATGAAAAAACAGAGGATATGCTCAAGAAGCTGAATGATAAATCAAAGAAGCTGAAAAATGAATTAAATGCACTTGAGAACCGGTTAAAAAGTAAAAAAGATCTTGATTTTCAAGAGAAGAAACAACTGGAAGAATTAATAAAGAAACGCGATGATTTAATCAATGAACTGAAAGCATTACAGGAACAATTCGACCAGATGCAGGAAAAATCTAATCGGTTTCAACAACAGAGTCCACAACTTCAAGAGAAAATGCAGCAGTTGAAAAAACTGATGACCGAACTGATGAACAACGAAACCAGCAAGATGTATGACGACTTGAAAAAACTGCTGGACAAAGACATGGATGAAAAGACCATAGAACAATTAGAAAAAATAAAGAATAAAGAGCGTAATATGGATAGAGAGATAGATCGCACTTTAAAGCTCTTTAAGCAATTACAATTGCAGCAAAAGGTAGAAAAGGCCGTAAAAGATTTAGAAAAACTGGCTGATAAACAAGACCAGCTCGGTGATGAAACACAAAAGGAGGATAAGGCTGGTAAAGACACCGCGGATGAAAAAGGGGAGAACAAAGATGAAGAACTGGAAAAAGAGCAAGAAGAGCTTTCAGAAGAGTTTGATGATCTGAAAGAAAAAATGCAGGACATTGATAAGCTGAGCAAAGAACTGAAAAAAGATTTTGATTCTAAGAAAGAAGAGCAGCAGGATGTATCGAATGAACAGAAAAACGCACAAAAGCAGCTTCAGCAAAAACAGAAATCATCTGCCTCGAAAAGTCAGAAGAAGGCGGCCAATAAAATGAGGAAAATGGCTCAGGAAATGTCTGAAGCCATGCAGAGTCAGGAAATGCAGGAAATGGATGAAGACATAGAGGCTTTACGGGCTATTCTTGAAAATCTTGTAAAACTTTCGTTCGATCAGGAGGCTTTGATGAAAGACTTCCGGAACATGACAGTTTCTGATCCGCGCTTTGTCAAGTTATCGCAAGATCAGTTGAAACTTCAGGATGATGCTAAAATAATTGAGGATAGTCTTTATTCACTTGCCAAGCGTGTATTGCAGATACAATCATTCATTACCAAAGAGGTAACCTCTATGCGTAATTCAATGGACGAAAGTGTTAAATTCATTAAGGAAAGAAAGTTAAATGTGGCCTCGGCTAAACAACAATTTGCCATGACCTCCATTAATAATCTGGCTTTAATGCTGAGCGATACTTTCAATCAGATGCAACAGATGATGGCTAATGCAATGCCGGGAAGTGGGAAAAAGGGAAAGAAAAGCCAGAATCCTTCTCAAATGCCTTTGGGTGAAATGCAACAGAAACTGAATGAAGGTATGGAAAAAATGGGGCAGGGGAAGCCTGGTAGGCAGATGTCAGAAGAAGCGGCACGTCTGGCACAAGAACAAGCACGATTGCGTAAGATGATTCAACAAATGCAGGAAGATTTAAAAGGGACAGAAGTTGGTAAAAAACTGGGCAATGAACTGAAAGACCTTGAAAAAAGAATGGATGAAAACGAAACAGATCTGGTTAATAAAAGAGTTAACCCTGAGCTAATGAAACGTTCGAAGGAAATTCAGACCCGCTTGCTTGAAGCCGAGAAAGCCATTAAACAACAGGAAGAAGATCCTAATCGCCAGTCACGTACTGCACAACAGTATAGCCGTCAGGCTCCACCATCAATGGAGAAGTTTCTACAGGAGAAAGTGAAGCAGGTAGAACTTATTAGAACGGTTCCACCTAATTATACACCCTTTTACAAGAAACAAACTGATAATTATTTCAGAAAAATCAAGTAAAATATTTCCCTTTAAATTTACAGGACACTCTTGTACGTGTCCTTTTTCATTCTGTACCTTTGCATTTGAACTTATTTATGTATTTATCCATTAAATAAAAACAGTTTATTCAGAAGAACAATAGCTGTTTCACGTGGAACACAAGACACTTTTTAAACCTAGGTGTTTCACGTGGAACAATAATCAAAATATAAATAATGTTTCCAGAGTATGATGTAATAGTGGTTGGTGCCGGTCATGCCGGATGTGAGGCCGCTGCAGCTGCGGCTAATATGGGTTCATCGGTATTATTGATAACCATGAATATGCATACCATTGCACAGATGTCCTGCAATCCGGCAATGGGTGGTGTGGCGAAAGGACAAATAGTAAGAGAAGTAGATGCACTTGGCGGACAGTCTGGTATCATTAGTGACAAAACAATGATCCAATTCAGAATGCTGAACCGTTCTAAAGGCCCTGCCATGTGGAGTCCAAGATGCCAAAGCGATAGAATGATGTTTGCTCAGGAATGGAGAGATACATTAGAAAGTATTCCGAACCTGGATATCTGGCAAGACATGGCTGTTGGAATACTCGTAAAAGATAATAGAGCCGTGGGTGTTAAAACCTCAATGGGTATAGAGATAAACGGTAAATCTGTAGTGTTAACTAATGGCACTTTTCTTAATGGTAAAATACACGTTGGAGAAAAAACATTTGGCGGAGGTAGAACAGGAGAGAAGGCTGCACATGGAATTACCGAACAATTGGTTGAACTTGGCTTTGAATCCGGTCGTATGAAAACCGGTACTCCCCCAAGGGTAGATGGTCGCTCGTTAGACTGGAGTGAAATGGAAGAACAAAAAGGAGACGAAAATCCGGAAAAGTTTTCTTATACAGATACGCCAAAGCTAACTAAACAAAGAAGCTGCTTTGTAACCTATACGAATGAGAACGTACATCAGGCTCTGAGAAAAGGCTTTGACAAATCTCCTATGTTTAGTGGTAGAATAAAAGGACTGGGGCCACGGTATTGTCCATCAGTAGAAGATAAGATTAATCGTTTTGCAGACAAGGACCGTCATCAGATATTTGTAGAACCTGAAGGTTGGAATACAGTAGAGATGTACATCAACGGATTTTCAACTTCACTACCTGAAGATGTACAATATGACGCGCTTCGTTTAATTCCCGGTTTTAAAAATGCAAAAATGTTCAGGCCTGGCTATGCCATTGAATATGATTTCTTTCCGCCGACACAATTAAAGTTGACGTTGGAAACACACCTGATAGAAAACCTTTTCTTTGCAGGTCAGATCAATGGAACCACCGGCTATGAAGAAGCTGCTTGCCAGGGATTAATTGCGGGTATCAATGCGCATAACAAAGTTCAAGAAAAAGAAAGCTTCATACTGAAAAGAAACGAAGCGTATATAGGTGTGCTAATTGATGATCTGGTAAATAAAGGTACAGATGAGCCTTATCGCATGTTCACTTCCCGTGCCGAATTCCGTACGCTGTTAAGACAAGATAATGCCGATTTACGTCTGACACAAAAAGGGTATGATATTGGTCTTGCCTCACAGACACGCCTGTATAGAATGACTCTGAAAAAAGAAGAATCCGAAAAACTGGTAAAATCGCTAAAGGAAAAGAAGATATCCCCGGATCAAGCCAACGGTTTTCTCGAATCAATAGACTCGGCAGGGTTAAGAGAAAAATCTTCTTACTATAGCATATTGAAAAGACCGGAGATTGAGCTTGAAGACATAAAAAAACTGAGTGATGAAATAAATTCATACCTCAGTACGTATGATCAAGAAGTGTTGGAACAAGCCGTGATACATGTAAAATATGAAAGTTACATTGAGAAAGAATTGCTAATGGCTGAAAAAATGTCTAAGCTTGAAAATCTTAATATAGTGGCTACCATTGATTACGACAAATTAACCTCCATTTCAATTGAAGCCAGACAAAAATTGAAGAAAATAAAACCGCAAACGTTGGGTCAGGCGTCCAGAATCAGTGGCGTATCACCTGCTGATATCTCTGTACTAATGGTACACTTAGGTAGATAATATTATTAAATTTTCTTAATTACCCTCAAATGTTATTTGAGGGTTTTATTTTTGAGCAATCAAAGTAAACAGTAATGCTAAATAAAAATCTTAATAAAATAATAGTAACACTGATCAGTAGTAATTTTCTATTTGGTTGCGCACAGTTTGTTCCACCAACAGGAGGGAAGAAAGACGAAAATCCCCCCAAACTAAGCCAGTCTGTTCCTCAAAACAAGCAGACAAATTTTAAAGGAAAACAGATAGAATTATACTTTGACGAATTGATTGATGTAACTTCTCTACGTCAGGAATTAATTATTACGCCCGAAATAGAAGGTTATTATGATGTAAAGCCCAAAGCAAATAGTGTAGTGCTTAAATTCGACAAACCCTTTAAAGATAGCACCACTTATACTTTCAATTTTAAAAGAGGTATTAAAGACCTAAATGAAAGAAACGAAGCCCGCAATCTGAAGATAGCTTTCAGCACCGGGGCAAAGATAGATTCATTAGAGTTGCTGGGTAATGTCAAAAACCTTTTTACTAATCAACCTATACTGGATGCGCAGGTTTCTTTATATGAAGTTCAGGACTCTCTCAACCTCAAAAAAACAAAGCCCAACTACTTCACAAAAACCGATTCAAGCGGAGATTTTAAATTCGAAAACCTTAAAAAAGGGAGATATCGTTTGTATGCATTTACCGATAAAAACAGTAATTTAAGATACGACAACAAATCTGAATTAATTGCCTTTGTAAAAGATACCATTAAGCTGGACTCTAATATAGCTGATATCAATATGTCTTTATACATGGCTAATAATGACAAACCAAAAAACCAGAAGACTTTACAAAGGGCTGAAGACTTTACGATAATTTATGATAAAAGTA
The DNA here is from genome assembly GCF_058808615.1 of Emticicia sp. GW821-FHT11C11. Taxonomy (NCBI): domain Bacteria; kingdom Pseudomonadati; phylum Bacteroidota; class Cytophagia; order Cytophagales; family Leadbetterellaceae; genus Emticicia; species Emticicia sp. GW821-FHT11C11. Next base: position 1,120,850 of record NZ_JBXARV010000002.1, on the reverse strand, counting down.
TCAAGTATTACAGCGTATCGTTTGTCAATCCGATTGACAGTATTCCATATTCAGCTCAAAGAAACGAACTCAGATTTTATAATATTCCGCTTAAAACTGACACTGTAAAAGTAAACATTACTGTGCGCGACTCTGCAGATAATGAGTTATCTCATTTACAAAAAATAAAATTCAGAGACCAGGAGAAAAAAAGAAAAGAAAAAGGAGAAAACTTTACCTTCGAAGTTGACCCTAAAGCTAAAATTCCGGTAGAAAAAAATCTTACTTATGAACTTTACTTTGATACACCCATTAGCAAAACTGATCTAAGCAAAATTCATATTCTAAGCGATACTATCAAAAATGAACCTCTTGACGAAAAGTCGTTGTCGTGGAACATATACAAAACACAACTGACAATAAATAAAGAAGTAACCGCTACAAGAGAAATAAAATCGATTTTCGATACCGGGGCATTTATAAGTATCAGGGGCGATTCAAGCAAGAAAGTACTTATGCTGAACCCTATTCTTAAACCTGAAGATTATGGAATTATTGAAGGGATTATTACGGGCAATGAAGATAATAAAATCGTGCAATTGGTAGATGAAAACTATAAAATAGAGGCAGAGCAGAAAACAAAAGATAAGTTCTACTTTATCAACGTAAAACCAGGTGCCTACCTGATACGCATTATAGCAGATAAAAACAATAATGGCCAGTGGGACTATGGCAATGTTGAAAAAGACATTGAATCAGAAAAAGTTTACTTCTCTACAGAGGTAATACGGGTAAAAGCCAACTTTGAACTAAGAGACATAAAAGTTGATATTTCTGATAAATAATTCTGATATTAGACATTATCAAAGGGAGTGGAGAATATATTCTTCACTTTTTTTTTGTATAAAATCAATGCAATCATATAACTAAATATTTAGTTATATGATTGCAAATCAGTCCATTTTCATCAAAAAAACTAGTATTTCTGTGGATAAGACTGTGGAAACCATATTGATAGTGTAGGCAATACAAAGGTTATCAGTGTGGGTAATACAAGAGGGAAAGTGGGAAGAAAAAATTCATTGTGGAATACGCCTAAAAGTATCTCATTTTCCTCAATTCACACCTGGTGGATTAACGTGGAAACATCATGTTGATTATTATATCCGCTTTAACAATAAACCTTCGCTTCCAAATGTATATAAGTTCTGTCTAAGCTGATTATCAATAAAATAAGTGTGGAATAACAAAATAAATCTGTGGAAAAACTGATTATTAAAATGAATAGTTGGATAAGCATTTTCCACAGATTATATTTATTCACATTTCCACAAGCCTAACAGTTAATAACAACAATAAAATACTTTTTTACTTTTATTTTTTTCCGGAAAACATGAAGCGGTTTATTTTAGTTTTTGTGATGATGTCAATCGGAATAAGCCTGCGTGCTCAGGATATTGAATTGGCCAATGAATATTTCAAGCAAGGGGAATATGAAAAAGCCAAAGATATTTATGTGAAACTGGCGCGGGATAAAAATGCAGTGAGAGTAATCCATACAAATTACATTCAAACATTATATAAATTAAAAGACTGGGACGAGGCCGAAAAATTCCTGAAAAAGCAGATTAAAGCCAACGAAATGTTTATAAGTTACCGGGCCGATTATGCGATGCTTTTGGAGCTGACCGGTAAAATGGAAGAATCTCAAAAAGAATTCAATAGTTTGATTGATCTGGCTGCTCGGGCCGATGGTACGCTATATGAACTACAGGATTTTCTGTATAAAAACAGTAAAACCGAACAGGTGATACAGTTATTAAAAAAAGCCAGAGAATTATCGAAAGATGAGAATAAATACTCCATTTTCTTTGCAAGAGCCTATCTCTACAATGGACAGAAAGAGCCCATGATAGACGAAATGTTAAAATATGGCTTAACAGAAGGAAATACGGATTATGTAAAAGCGACGTTTCAGGATAATCTGAAAACTGAACCGGAAATAGAAATGCTCGAGAAGGTGCTTTACAGCAAGGTACAGCGGTTTCCGAACGAGCAATACTACGTTGATATGCTTATATGGCATTTAGTGCAGCAGAAAGAGTTTAACAAGGCTTTTGTACAGACAAGAGCGCTTGACAGAAGATTTAAACTCGAAGGGCAAAAAGTATTCGAATTGGCACAGATGACTTTAATAAACAGAGATTTCAAAAATGCCATTCAGATGTACGAGTATTTGATGAAAGAATATCCGCAAGGTCAGTTTTATCCATACGCCCGGCGATACTCCATATATTGCAAGGAAGAAGTAATTAAAACCACTTATCCGGTTGATTTATTACAGATAAGAGGGCTTATCAAAGATTATCAGAGTTTGTTTGCCGATTTGGGTCAGAATCAAAAAACCATGGAGGCCATGCGTAATACAGCGCAGCTCTATGCTTTTTATCTGAACGAAAGAGATACAGCCATTGTAGTACTTGAAAAAGCCATCAGCATTGCCGGTGGTGATGTTGGTTTCAGAGATAAGTGTAAAATGGATCTGGGTGATATTTATATACTGAAAAATGAACCCTGGGAGGCAACCTTGTTGTATTCACAGGTAGAAAAATCGCAAAAAGAAGACTTTCTTGGACAGGAAGCTAAACTGAGAAATGCCAAATTACACTACTACAGCGGTGATTTTGATTTGTCAAAAGAGATTCTTGATATATTAAAAAAAGCAACTACGCGTGAAATTGCCAACGATGCCATGCAGTTAAGTTTGCTCATTCAGGACAATATTGGACTAGATACTACCGAAGCGGCCATGAAAGAATACGCTTCTATTGATTTATTGCTTTTTCAGAATCGGAATCAGGAAGCGATAGTAGCACTAGAAAATGCGTTTCAGAAATACAGAAACCATACATTGGCAGATGAGATTCTTTGGTTGAGAGCCAATACTTATCTGAAAATTAATCAACCAAATAAAGCACTTGATGATCTGGAACTGTTGAGAAAAAATTACAATTATGATATTCTGGCCGATGATGCCCTGTATCTTGAAGCTAAAATATATCAGGAAAAATTCGGTCAGAAAGATAAAGCCATGGAGTTGTACCGCGAAATACTTCAGAATTTTCCAGGGAGTATATACAGCGCCGATGCCAGAAAAAGATTCAGAATTCTAAGGGGTGATGCAATAAACTGATGTTTTTTACATTAATAGATTAAATAAGTCTCATAATGCCATTTATGAGACTTATTTTTTTGAATAGTACTAACATAACCCCTACCTGACTATTGAATAGACCTCTCCCCATTATTCTTCAAATAAGCTAAACAATAATTAACCATGAAATTCAGGTTATTAACATTGTCCACAATGTTATACACATCATGTTCTTTTGTAAATGCACAGGATAACGAGGTCAAAACCTTAGGTTATAATTACTACGGACAACGGATAAACGAAAAAGCCATTTGTAACATGGTGAGCTTTCGATCGAAAGAAGTAGCAGAGAAAGCAGTAGAGGAGATTGTGCGCAGAAGTGGATTAAAACGGAATTTTTATGTGATGGAATGCCCTAACACCGATAACTGTTTTGCCGCAGTAAACGGACAAACCCGCATTATTGTCTACGATGGGGCATTTATGAAAAAAGCAAACGATATTTCTAAATCTGACTGGGGAGCATTGAGCATTCTGGCACATGAAATAGGGCATCATCTGCAAGGCCATACCATTATTGAAGGCGGAAGCGATCCTCAAAAAGAGCTGGAAGCAGATGAATTTTCCGGATTTGTGATGTATCAGATGGGAGCTTCGTTAAAGGAAGCTCAGGCAGCTATCAGCAGATTAACTTCAGACTATGATGGGGGGACACATCCGCCAAGAGGCCGTCGGTTAGCAGCTATTGAAAGAGGATATAAAAACGCACAGGATTTGTATCCGAATGTGAAGAAAAACGATGGAGCAACGATTACTAACGTGCCAAACAGGCAATCATCGGAAGAAATCAATACGCGCCAGCCAGCCACTTTACCTGAAATCAGGCGCCCGGGGGTTGTGATTGTGGATAATGTGGATAAAAATGTGAATAAACCCACAGACCCCATCAGAAAAACGGGAGAAAACAGGAGTGATACGCCTGAAATAGCCAAACTTGAACCGCGAACTGTGGATAACTCATCAACAATTGTTAAAAATCCAGCATGTATTGAGGGTGACTGCGCCAATGGCTTTGGTAAAATGATCAATATTAAAACATTGGAAAGATACGAAGGCGAATGGAGTGACGGGAAAAGACAGGGTAGGGGGATGGAGTACTATTCAGATGGAGAAAAGAAATACATTGGCAATTTTCTGAATGGTAAATACCATGGTTACGGAACATTTTATTACAAAAATGGCGATAAGTATGTTGGTAAGTATAAGTCGGGTCTGATGAATGACGAGCGCGGCTTTTTTATTTACAACAATAACATCCGTTTGGTTGTTAAAGTAGAAAACAATAAAAGAACAGGTAAAGCAGTGCGTTTATTTCCGGATGGTCGCAGAGAGCTGACCTATTTCATTAACGATTTGGAAAGAAAAGCCTATTTAGGCAATTAGTATAGTTTTTTTGATCAGATTACAGCGGTCTGGTACTGCCATTATCAGCTTTTTTTATCAGATAAATAAGTTGATACATAAAAAATTAAGAAGAAAGCTTTAAATCAAAACCTAAGATTATTTACCTTTGACCCCTCAAAACGAATTTTTCTGATATGTCTTGGTTTAAGCGAACTGTCAAAGGGATTCAGACACCAACCGAAATGAAGCGCGAAGCTCCTGACGGATTGTGGTATCAATGTCCGAATTGTAAGAAAGTAATGCATACGCGTGAGCACAAAAACAATGCTTTTACATGTATCCATTGTAACTACCACGAAAAAATTGGCTCGGAGGCCTATTTCAATATATTATTTGACGAAGGTGTTTATACAGAATTAGATGCTAATTTGCGTTCAGGTGACCCGCTCCATTTTGTAGATACGAAACCCTATCCGGATAGAATCCGTTCGACCGAAAAGAAATCAGGTTTAAAAGATGCAGCACGCACGGCACATGGAAAGATGGCCGGCTCTGATATTGTAATTACCTGTATGGACTTTGGTTTTATAGGGGGCTCGATGGGCTCGGTTGTAGGTGAAAAAATAGCCAGGGCTATAGAATATGCCCAGAAACATAAGATACCATTTCTGATGATTTCGCGCTCTGGTGGAGCCAGAATGATGGAGGCAGGTTTCTCTTTGATGCAGATGGCAAAAACATCTGCGCGTTTAGCACAGTTGGCAGAGGCAGGTATTCCATATATTTCGCTTTTGACAGATCCGACAACCGGAGGTGTAACCGCTTCTTATGCCATGTTGGGCGATTTCAATATATCAGAGCCCCAGGCACTTATTGGGTTTGCGGGTCCACGTGTTATTAAAGAAACCATAGGCAAAGAATTACCGAAGGGCTTTCAGACTGCCGAGTTTGTTTTGGACCACGGATTTCTTGACTTTATAGTCGATAGAAAAGATTTAAAAGATAAGCTGGCAAGCTTATTGAAGATGCTTGCTTAATCTGTTGTAGGGTAAAATCATACTTATCACCCACCACAAAACTAAGTTTTAGATAGTATGAGACTTATCAAGCATCCTGTATTGTGTAATTACTACATTACATATCGATGTAATGCTACCTGTAGTTTTTGCGACATATGGGAGAAGCCCTCCCCATATATCACCATTCAGAATTTCAAAGAAAACCTGAGAGACCTTAAAAAATTAGGGGTAAAGGTTATTGATTTTACAGGTGGTGAACCTCTACTGCATCGCGAACTGGATATTTTGTTATCAGAAGCCAAAAGTGCCGGAATGATAACCACAGTAACAACCAATTGTTTGCTGTATCCGAAATACGCCGAGCGGTTAAGAGGAAAAATAGACATGCTTCACTTTTCACTGGATTCGCCAGACGAAGAAGAACATAACCAATCGAGAGGGGTTAAGTGTTTCGATAAAATAATGGAATCTATTGAAATTGCGAAGTCGATCGGAGAAAGACCCGACATACTCTTTACAGTTTTTGAGCAAAATGTAGAAAAAATTGAGCGTGTGTGGAAAGAGATTACCTTACCCAATAATCTGGTACTGATACTCAATCCGGTTTTTGATTATAATGCAGTAGAAACGGGTGGAAGTCTTTCAGAAGAAACCCTTAAAAAACTTTTGTGGTGGGGCAAACAAAAAAATGTGTACCTGAATGAAGCCTTTATAAGCCTTCGCCAGAATGGGGGCAATCATATAGATAATCCCGTTTGCAAAGCGGCATCAACCACACTCGTAATATCTCCCGAAAACAAACTGGTGTTGCCTTGTTATCATTTAGGCACCGAAAATTTTACGATAGAAAACAATCTGTACGAATTGTACCAATCTGCAGCCGTGCAGGAAATTGTTGCAATGGAAGGAAAACTGAAAGAATGTGAAGGGTGCGTAATCAATTGTTACATGCAGCCCTCATTTGCTGTAGAAATCAACAAATACTTCTGGAAAGCCCTACCCAGTACTCTCAAATACAACTATATCAAGAGTACCTGGAAACAACTGATTTAAGATTTTTTTATACTTTAGATAAGAAAAACAACTCTGCCGGCGACTCTAGCAAATCTTCAGCTCTGGCAGAAAACTCTGCGATATGTACATTAGCCAGATGGTTTTCCAGACTTTCTTTGTCTGTCCAGTTTTCATAAAAGAAAAACATTTTAGGGTTGTCGTTGCTTTGGTGTAGCACATAATCAATACAGCCGGCTTCTTCCAAAGTTGGCGCTACCAAAGCAAACAGAGAGCTTTTGGCTTCTTCAATTTTTTCTTCTTTTACCAGAATCTTGGCTATTACAGTAAGCATATCAATAAGATGTTGATGAGAAACAAAACCGTATCAAAAATAGAAATTTTATTTTTTGAAAGAAGTGTTTTTTTTACACAAATTAAAAAATAACCAGGCAATTAATCCGGCCTTTGACAATACCACCAAAAAGACTAATTTTAGCCGCATAAAAATAGTGTAACCGATTCAACCCTCAAATAAATGAAAAACTCTCTGAAATTTCTCTCTCTATTTTTTCTGTCAATAGTAATGTTTTCAATGAAACAGGATAAACCAACCAAAGTGATTTTCTTTGGTGACTCTATAACCCAGGCGGGCATTGGCCCCGGAGGTTATATCACAAAAATGAAAGAATCTCTTGAAAAACAGGGTATCAAAAGCAAGTATCAGCTGATAGGCGCAGGCATTGGCGGAAACAAAGTTTATGATTTATTTCTGCGTATGGAAGAAGATGTACTGGCACAAAACCCTGATGTTGTAATTATCTATATAGGGGTAAACGACGTATGGCACAAAACAAGCCATGGTACAGGAACCGATGCTGATAAATTTACAGGTTTCTATAATGCCATCATCAAAAAACTGCAATCGAAAGGCATCAAAGTTATTTGCTGTACACCGGCAGTAATCGGTGAGCGCACCGACAGCAGCAATCCGCAGGATGGAGACCTTAACTATTATTCAGGATTAATCAGGAATATTGCCTCTAAATATGATTGTCCGCTGATAGATTTAAGAAAGGAATTTTTAAGCTATAACCTGAAAAATAATCCTCAAAACAAAGAGTCGGGTATATTGACAACCGACAGAGTGCATCTGAATGACACCGGAAACCAGTTCGTAGCCGACTTGATGATGAAAACCATCTTAAAATAAAAAAAAATTCGGGGCGCATTCGCGCCCCTTTTCTGTTATTATGAAAAAGATCATTACTTTATTCGTCTTTCTATGTTTGGAACGTGCCCATGCGCAGAAGCAAATTGCCATCACAATTGATGATTTGCCGTTTGTAGGCGAGAAGTCACTTAAACATGCGCAGGAGTCAACCGATAAGCTGTTACAAAAAATCAGAAAAAATAATATCCAGGCAGTGGGTTTTGTGAATGAAACAATGGCGCTGAAAATCGGCGAAATTGATGCCAGAGTAGCACTGCTGGAAAAATGGCTGGAGAGCGGCAATTTGTTGGGGAATCATACGTTTTCCCACCCGTCGCTTACCAATACCTCACTCGAGGATTTTACGGCCGATCTATTGAAGGGAGAAATCATAACTACCAGGCTCAACAAAAAGTATAATCATAATAAAAAGTATTTCCGCTATCCGTTTTTGCATGTAGGAGCCGATAGTGCGAAGCGATATGGTTTCGAAAAGGTATTGAAAGACCACGAGTACATCAATGCTCCGGTTACTATTGAAGCCGACGACTGGTATTACAACAAGGTTTATATGGACGCCATGAAAGCCGGAAACCAAAAATTAATGAAAGATGTTGCAGAGAAGTACATTAAGCATAATATAGAATATTTTGAGTACTACGAAAAATATACTCAGGAAGTAATCGGCCGGCCTATCAGGCATATTTTTCTTTGCCATGCAAACGCACTGAATGCAGATTATTTTGACGAATTGTGCAAGGTAATGACCGACAGGGGATACACTTTCATCACGCTTGACGAAGCACTGAAAGATGAAGTGTATAAACACCCGGACACAGTTCTCGTAAAAGGCGGATTTTCATGGTTGCACAGATGGAGAATAACAGATAAGAAAAAAACGAACCTGAAAGAAGTAGAGATTCAGGCCGATATCAAGGCGTTATATGAAGGGAAATGAGACTTTTTCTGTATTCATGGGCTTTAATTATACGAAGGATGCAACAGCCGGAAAGTAAAGTTTTCACTGTTTTCTGCAACTAATTTTTCAAAAATATCTAATTTGCATAAAATTTATAATAGGCTTCATCTACATATTTATAATAACATTTTTTCTCTTTAAAATTCAAAAAACGTAACATGAGTCAATCTTTGATTAAGCCGGGCGTAGTTTCAGGTGAAGCACTTGCTGCTTTATTGCGCCATGCCAACGAAAACGATTATGCCCTACCGGCGGTCAATGTTGTGGGAACAAACTCAGTAAACGGTGTGATGGAGGCTGCAAAAGCAGTGAATTCGCCGGTTATTATTCAGTTCTCAAATGGTGGTGCATCTTTCTATGCAGGAAAATCTCTTCCAAATAAAAATCAGGAAGCCGCTATTGCCGGAGCAACTTCAGGAGCTATACATGTACACCAGATTGCCGAAATGTATGGTATTCCGGTGGTTTTACATACCGATCACTGTGCGAAGAAATTATTGCCGTGGTTAGACGGTTTGTTAGATGCAGGAGAAAAATATTTCGACCAACATGGAAAACCACTATTCGGTTCTCATATGATTGACCTGTCGGAAGAACCTATTGAAGAAAACATTGAAATATGTGTGAAATATTTTGAGCGTATGGCCAAATTAGGCATGACACTCGAAATTGAGCTAGGTGTAACAGGTGGAGAAGAAGATGGCGTGGATAACTCGGATGTTGACAGCTCAAAGCTATATACCCAACCATCAGAGGTGGCATATGCTTATGAAGAACTAAAGAAAGTGTCTCCGAACTTCACTGTTGCAGCCGCATTCGGAAACGTTCACGGAGTATATAAACCGGGTAATGTAAAGTTACAGCCAATTATTCTGAAAAACTCTCAGGATTATATCAAGGAAAAATTCGGCACAGGAGATTTACCTGTCAACTTCGTATTCCATGGTGGTTCTGGTTCTTCACGTGAAGAAATCAGAGAAGCTATTAAATACGGTGCGGTAAAAATGAACATTGATACTGATGTACAATGGTCAACATGGGAAGGAATCCTGAAATATTACAAAGACAAAGAAGGATATCTGCAGGCTCAGTTAGGAAACCCTGAAGGAGCAGACTCTCCGAACAAGAAATACTATGACCCACGTGTATGGCTTCGCAAAGGCGAAGAAAGCATGATAAGCCGTCTGAAAATAGCTTTCGAAGACTTGGATTGTATCAATCGTTGCGAAGGGCTGTATTAATCAGTTACAGGGGTTCATTTTTAAATCATCAGTCTGTTTGCAGGCTGATGATTTTCTTTTTCAGGAATGCCATTTGCGAATACTGTCGCTTAATATTTCATATATTTCGAACAAATCCGGCTGGTCATTCAGGTACATCAGGTGGTTATGGATAGTTGATTTATCTCCACGCACGGCTGGCCCGGTTTGTACATCGGCCGGATGTTCCGCCAATAGCGCTTTCTGAAAAGTTTCTTTGATCAGAGGTTTAAGTAAATCAAACTCCAGGTTTTCTTCAGAGGTAATCTCCTTGGCCAGTGCCAGCAAATGATTGGTGAAATTGCAGGCAAAAACAGCAGCCACATGCAAAACCTTCCTTTCTCTGGAGCTAATAAGATAAACCGTGTTACTCATGCTTTGCGCCAATGTGACCAACTGTTTTTCAGCAGCGGGTTCGTCTGCCTCAATACAAAAAGGCACCTCTTTCATTTGCATTCTCTTCTGAATACTGAAAGTCATTAAAGGATAAAATACACCACATCTGACAGGTAAATCATGATGAGCATTTAGCAGACTTTGCAGATCTGCCAGACTTTTTGTTCCTGAAGTATGCGCCAGAATAGCGTTTTCCGGTAAGACCAGCATTGAACAAACTTCGGCAATGGCATCGTCAGAAACAGCAAGTATAAAAACTTCAGCTTTACTTTCAGAAAAATCGAGATCTGTTTTAGGCACCGCTTGATAGAGCATAGAAGAAAGTGCCTTTGCTTTGGCCTGCTTTCGGCTGAACACCTCACATATCTGGTTGTGATGATCTTCTAAAGCAATACTTAAATGCCAGGCTACATTTCCTGCACCAATCATAGAAATCTTCATCTTGTGTATTCGAATTTGTTAATATAAATGCTGTTTACAAAAATCAGGAAAAAACGGCTTTATAGTTTTATAATTAACAAAAAATATGTGTTTTTTTAGAGGAAAGAGCAGTTTATATAGCCTATTAGCAAATAAAAACCATCTGAATAGGGTGGAGAATGCATAAAAACTTTTAAGGCATGAAGAGGTGGGATAAATACCTCGGACAAAAAAAGAGGTAAAAATATTGGCGTAACCAAAATAACTTTTTATTTTTAAGAAACTTTCGGATTTAGTAAATCAGAATTAGTGCAGAAAATAAGCATCAGAACGCAATACACAGGCATACGGAACCCGTAAAATAATGTGAGCCTGAAAAAAATATAGAGAACTTTATTAAGAAGTTCGAGCCCGGTTTTCGAAGGAAAACAAGGTGAAAGAGTAAGTTCCTGAAAGAAAAAAATTTTACACCGTTAACTGCTGTAAAATAATTAGAATCACAAACACCTAGTAGAATTACAACGACTTTCAGGTTAACTGACCGCCATGAGGATTGCCCTCATGGCTTTTTTTATATAAATATGACTGCCACCCCGAGCAGTACTTTTTGTTTTTTTTATCTTTGCGACATGAAATTACAAAACGATTTACTTTTACGTGCAGCCAAAGGGGAGCATGTAGAGCGTGTACCTGTCTGGATGATGCGCCAGGCGGGTAGAATTCTACCTGAATATCGTGCCGTAAGAGCACAGGCGGGGAGTTTTATAAAGTTAGCTACAACACCGGAATTAGCGGCAGAGGTAACGATTCAACCGGTTGATATACTGAAAACGGATGCAGCCATTATTTTTTCGGATATTCTGGTAGTGCCCGAAGCCATGGGGCTACCCTATGAAATGATAGAAGCGCGTGGTCCGGTTTTCCCGAAAGTAATACAATCAAAAAAAGATATTGATGACCTTAAGGTAAGTGAACCCGAGACAGACCTGGGGTATGTACTGGAAGCGATTGATATAGTAAAAAAAGAGCTCAACGGGCGGGTTCCTCTGATTGGCTTTGCCGGAGCGCCGTTTACCATCTTTTGCTATATGATAGAAGGCCGCGGCTCAAAGACATTCTCGACTGCAAAAAAGATGCTCTACTCTCAGCCCAAACTAGCCCATCTGCTGCTTCAAAAGATAACCGACAGTACCATTGCATACCTAAAAGCACAAGCGCGCCACGGGGCCGATTTGGTGCAGATTTTCGATTCATGGGCGGGCATCTTGTCGCCGGATCAATACCGGGTGTTCTCATTACCCTATATAGCACAGATTTGCGATGCTATTAATGAAGTTCCGGTAACCGTTTTTGCCAAGGGAGCCTTTTTTGCCCGTAAGGAAATGTCGAAACTGAGCTGTTCGGTTGTGGGTATTGACTGGAATATGGATATTAAAGAATCAAGAAAAATGATGCCGGATAAAACATTACAGGGCAATTTGGATCCTTGTGTTTTATATGCATCATTTAAGGAAATCGAGAAACATACCAAAAAAATGCTGAAGGCATTCGGAACACAGCGATACATCGCCAATCTGGGGCATGGAGTATACCCGGATACTGACCCTGAAAAAGTGAAGTGTTTCTTTGAAACCGTAAAGGCATATACAGTATAAACGAAAAGAAGCCGCCTCAAACATTAATTGAGGCGGCTTCTTTGTTTTATTAACCTGATGTAGGAGTTTGGTTTTTCAAATGTCAGGAGCTTTATGAGTAAGTATGCAGAGAGTCAGACCAGAGGAACAAAATAACGGCTTTTTGAAACAACGCTTTGTTTATACCCTAACTGACAACGTATTTCTATCGGAATCGGACAACTACCTGTTTTGAGCCAGATATGGGGGTTTCATCTTTTGTTGCCGGAAACCATTCCGGGCCCTCTTTTATTAATCGGATGGCCTCTTCATCATAACCGGAACCCAGACTTCTGATAATAGAAAAATCGGATAATTCGCCCTTCTCGCTTACTTTGAAACCAACCACTACTCGCCCTTTAGTTCCAGATTTCAGCAGACCATTCGGCACTTTTATATTTTCTTTCAGATATAGTTCAAATGCTTCCCAGCCGTATTCGGGCTTTGCAGGACTGGCTTTTTTTTCAAATATAATTTCATTAGGGCTGTTTACAGAAATTTTTGGCTTATTCTGTAAGTCTATGGTTTGTTTGCTGTATATCACCGTGCCAGATTCAACACTTTTTAATGGTATTTCCATCTGGGGAAGCAAAAGACTGTTAAATACAATGATGTCTCCTCTTCTGGCGCCTTTCAAATTGAACAGGCCCTCGTCATCGGTTTTTACACCCGTAATTTTACCCCTTATATGAACCGTTACTTCTTTTATGGGTTCGTGGTCTTCATCCAATACTTTAGCAGTTATAGTAGCCGTACCCAATCTGGATTCTCCAATTTTCGGGAGGGTATAATCTATTAATTCATCCTTTTCTATATTAGCTTTGCTGTCTCCCGCAGTTGGACTCGCCGATGGTGTCGATGGCAAACCCTCTGCTATTTTTTCTCTCCGGGTATTTTTTGTTTCTTCTATAATCGTCTCAACGCCCTTTCCAGCGAACTCTGTTGCCTCCTGGCTCTTATGCGTGGTTGACGTTGTTTTGGGTAAATCTTGCTGTTTGTTTTTTATTGTGTTCTTTTTTCTTTCCTCAGGGCTTATTGTTGATTCCGTTAATGTCGGTTCCTGTATGTTATCGTGCGGGCTTTCTTGTTTTATTAAAGCCGAAACCTGTGTTTTTTCTGCCGGGTCTTTCATCCAATAATATACTCCTACAAAAGCAATTAGCAAGGCGGCAGCTATCCCTGTTGGCAACCACTGTCTTGTAACTTTTGAGCCCGGGTTTCGGCTTATTACAGATTTTCCGACTCTTTGCCGAAGTCTGGCTGTTAAATCTTCCGTATTTTTTTGTGTAGCTATTGTGTCTTCTTTGAATTTTTTGAATCCCTCTGAGGCATCTGCATAGAACGGCTGTTCGAGCAGAATTTTTTCTACCCGATTCATTTCCTGAAACGTCATTTCACCGGCCTCGTATCGTTTTAAATCTTCGGCCGTAAGAGTTTTTTGTTTCAAAAGTGTTCTTTTAGTCTGCTTAGCCATTATTTGTTTTTTCTATGCAGATTTTCAAATTCCGCTTACCATTCTGAATATGACTCTTTACTTTATTCAACTCAAAACCTGTGTGTTCGGCTATTTCATTATAGCATTTACTCTGGATATAGAACATTTCTACACAGCTTTTTTGCTCAATTCCCAGTTTTTCTATGCACGCTTCTAGTTTTTGCAAATCAGTTTCTAAATCCGTGCTTTCATCTGTTTGATGCACCAGGTCTACTTTTTCCATAAAGCCATCTTCCAAAACTTCCAAACTTCCGACTTTTATCTTCTTTTCTCGCAGTTGCATCAGGCAATAATTACGTGCCACACTGTGTAGCCAGCTTTTAAAATTACTTATCTGATGTTTTTTCAGATCCTGAATCAATTGCTCAAAAATCTCCATTGTGGCATCTTTGCTTTCTCCCTCATCGCGCAGGTATTTATAGCAAACCGCAAAGACCATTTCCATGTGTTTTTCATACAATTCTCCGAGCAAATTCAAATCCCCGCTTGTCTGATACGCCGTGAGATACTCGGCATCAGTGCGGGGATTCGATTTTCTCTTGAAAAAATGCATGTGGTTTCTTTTGAGAGTTTATCGGGTGAATTTAATCTTTTTCAAATCGTATCAAAATAATCGATTTAAACAGACAATAAAAAAACCCTGATTTCTCAGGGCCTTTTATTATTGTTTGCATTTATAGGTATAAATTTCTTCTTTTTCCTGTGGAGCTTCTTTTCCTAAGGTAGTTGTAATCTTTATTTTGGACGGATATCCTTCTGCGGTATATTCATATTTATAAGAGGCCTTAACTTCTTCCTCTTCAAATAGTGAAGTCCACTTACTGCTTACAACATTATTTGCATTGAATAATGTTGTAAGGTTCTCACCAAAAAGAACACCCAATATTGTATGTACTAGATATGCTTTTGAAAGATTCGCGTTACTATAGACATTCGGCTTATCGTCAAAACTTGTGTTTTCCAATACTTTAACTTTTACACCCTGAGCGCCAACAGATATACTCTTTATGTTATTTTTTGAATCATATTCGAAAAATGTACTTGCGCCTTCTTCTTCTTCAGAAACATAAGTGATTTTTTCAACCTGACCTTTTGCATTGGTTGTGTAGATATATTCCGAAGGGCCATCCTCTTGTGCTGGTCCCATGCTATTATATGTTGCTTTAGCAATGTTCCCTTTAGTATCATACGTGTATTTTATATTTTCATCAAACCCGAAATCTGAACTAATTGTCATTTTTGTCAAACGATTTTGTGAATCATATTCAAATCGGGTACTGTCTTTTCCTTGTATTTGGGCTACAAGCAAATTTTTGTCGTTATACATAAACTTAGTGACAATCTCTTTTCCCTCTTCAGTGTATTTAAACTCGTCGACATAGCACTTGATTGTTTTAGCGCCATCAGGATTAACAAGAGTGCCACCGCCTTCTTCACAAGATAAAAGAGCAAAAGTTGAAGACACTGCTACAGCAATAAGCAGGAATGTTTTTTTCATTTGGGGTCGTGTTTAATTTTTTGATAATAGTCTGCAAAAATAGAAAAAAATACGCGATTCACTGAAAATATCCGAACACGAAAAGTGTTCTTTTTTTCATTGGGTTCTTATTTACCTCTAAATGCAGGCTTTCTTTTTTGCAAAAAAGACATTACTCCCTCTGCAAAGTCGTGCGTCTTGCCCAGTAAGTCCTGATTGACAGCCTCTTGTTCAAGTATTTCGTCAAGGGTACTGTCAAATGTTTGATTCAGCACTTTTTTCATTAGTCCTATTGATCTTGTCGCGGCTGTTTTATAAAAAGAGGTCAGTTCATTTACTGCATCATCTAGGTTTTCATAAGGTACGGCTTTACTCACCAAACCCATAGCTTGGGCTTCGTCCATATATACTTTGCGTCCTGTGCTGCATAGTTCAAAGGTTTTTTGCATGCCGATGATACGTGGCAGAAAAAACATTGAGCCGGCATCGGGCATTAAACCTATTCCTACAAACAATTCACTCAGGTATGCTTCTTCATTGGCTAGTATGATGTCGCAGGCCAGTGCTAACGACATACCAGCTCCGGCAGCAACGCCATTCAGGCGACATATAACCGGTTTTTCAGCATTGCGGATAGCCCGAATCATTGGGTTATAATTTTCTCTTAACGAATCTCCCAAAGGAGCCGGCCCATTTTCGAGTCCTGCCTTTAAATCAGCGCCGGAGCAAAAGGCTTTGTTGCCTGCTCCGGTTAAAATAATTGCTCTTATCTCGTCGTTATCTGCCGCTGTTTCTACCGCTTTTGTTATTTCATTTATAAGAGGCGAATTCAGTGCGTTATATACCTGAGGCCGGTTCAGCGTAATGGTTGCTATATTCTCTGAAACCTCATAAATTATATTTTCATACATAATTGATAATCAAGATTTTATTATTTTATAAAATTAATCTGCTCTAAAAATTGTTATATTATATACACAAAAACGACAACTAATGTGACTTCTCAAAACATTTTCATTTAATTTTTATCGGAATTCACATTGAAGCGATATATTTGCGAACTTTTTTTAATTTTTCTCCAAAATGGAAGTGAATCAACCGTTAAGCGGTAATGGTAGTGGCCACCACCACCACAATCTTGACAAAATCTCTGTTGCCGGATTTCTCATTGCATTAGGTATTGTTTTTGGTGACATTGGAACATCTCCTCTTTATGTTTTAAAAGCCATTGCAGGTACCGAAAAAATCAATGAAGAAATCATTTTCGGGGCCTTATCCTGTGTTTTCTGGACACTCACGCTTCAAACTACTTTTAAATATGTATTCCTTGTTTTAAGAGCCGATAACAGGGGAGAGGGGGGTATTTTCTCTTTATATACACTCGTGAGGCGCCATGCCAAATGGTTAACAATCCCGGCTATTATCGGGGGCAGTACCATGCTGGCCGATAGTGTTATCACACCACCAATCTCTGTATCATCAGCCGTTGAAGGTCTTACCAAGATATATCCTGATATACAGACCGTTCCTATTGTTATTGCCATTTTATCTGTTTTGTTTCTGGTTCAGGCTCTGGGTACCAATGTTGTGGGTAGGGCGTTCGGGCCAATCATGCTGGTTTGGTTTATTATGCTCGGCATTTTCGGTTTTCTGAATATTGCCAAAGACCTGAACGTACTTAAGGCTGTTAATCCTGTTTACGGGCTTCGGCTTCTGACACACCATCCGGGTGGGTTCTTTTTACTTGGCTCTGTTTTTCTGTGTACCACCGGAGCAGAAGCGTTATATTCAGACATGGGCCATGTGGGCCGGGCCAATATCCGCATTATGTGGATATTTGTTAAAATCTGCCTGTTGCTCAACTATTTCGGGCAGGGGGTGTATGTAATGCAATTGAAAGGTCAAACGATTGATACCCGCAATCCGTTCTACGATATTATGCCGGAGTGGTTTTTGCCTTTTGGTATTGTTATAGCCACCATGGCAGCCATTATTGCCAGCCAGGCCATGCTTACGGGGGTGTTCACCCTGATTTCAGAAGCCATTCGACTGAATTTATGGCCTAAAATAAAAATCAACTTCCCGTCAGATCAGAAAGGACAAATCTACGTACCAAGCCTGAATATACTGCTTTACATCGGGTGTGTGGGAGTAGTCTTATACTTTCAGAAATCATCTTTGATGGAGGCCGCATACGGCCTGGCCATTGTACTGACCATGATGATGACCACGTTCCTTTTCAGTTATTATTTGTACGCTAAAAAGGTAAATATGTGGCTGGTTCTTATCTATTTCTGTTTATTCATATTTATCGAAGCCTGTTTTTTAATTGCCAATCTGCAGAAATTTACTCACGGTGGCTGGGTGTCAATGCTTATTGCTGTTATCATGATTTCAATTATGTATATCTGGCTGAGTGCCTCTAAAATCAAGGCGCGTTTGACAGAATATGAAAAACTTGATAAATACATTGACTCGTTAAAAGAATTAAGCAATGACATTACCGTTCCAAAATATGCCACTCACCTGGTATTTTTAAGTAATGCCTCGCGTGCATCTGAGATTGAGAATAAAATTATCTATTCTATTTTCCAGAAACGACCTAAACGGGCCGATGTATATTGGTTTGTGCATGTGGATACGCTCGACGACCCATATACAATGGAATATAAGGTAAAAGCAATTGCTCCTGACGATGTGTACAAGGTGAATTTCCGCTTAGGTTTCAGAGTTCCCAATAAAATAAATCTATACTTTAAAAAAGTATTGGAAGATATGGTGAAGTGCGGAGAAGTTGATATCAGAAGCCGCTATGAGTCATTAAATAAACACAATGTAATTGGCGATTTCCGTTTTGTGGTTCTTGAGAAATTTCTTTCTTATGATAATCAGCTGTCTTTCTTTGAAAATATGATAATGAAAGCCTATTTCTTCATTAAAGAATTTACGCCGTCAGAAGATAAGTGGTTTGGCTTGGATAGTAGCTCTGTTAAAGTAGAGAAAGTTCCTTTGGTGATTCGACAGGCCGAAAACATTAACCTGAAACGGGTTCCGTGGCAGGCAAATAATTGATTATACATAAACCCTGAAATATGCGTATTTTAATTACAGGAGGGGCCGGATTTGTGGGCTCTGCTTTGGCTATTGCGTTAAAACAAAATTACCCGTCTTACGAAATTTTCTGTCTTGATAATCTTAAAAGAAAAGGGTCTGAATTAAATGTGGCGCGTTTGGGAAAACAGGGAATCACATTTATTCATGGCGATATCCGAAGCAAAGAGGACTTTGACTCATTGCCTGAAGTAGACACTGTTATTGAGGCTTCGGCCGAGCCTTCTGTATTGGCAGGGTTGAACGGGTCTCCTGACTATCTGATAAATACCAACCTGTTCGGAACGGTTAATTGCCTTAACTATGCGGTCAGATGCAAGGCCAATTTTATTTTCCTTTCTACCAGCCGGATTTATCCGATAAAAACCATCGAAACACTGGATTTTTCGGAATCTGAAACGCGTTTTGAATTAACCGATAACCAGACTGTTAAAGGTGTTTCGTCAAAAGGTATTGCTGAAGATTTCCCACTCGACGGTGCCCGCTCTTTATACGGAACAACAAAACTGGCTTCTGAATTAATCATTCAGGAATACAACGAATTCTATAATCTGAAAACGGTTATCAACCGTTGTGGGGTTTTGACAGGCCCCTGGCAGATGGGTAAGGTAGATCAGGGCGTAATGGTACTCTGGATTGCCAAACACTTTTTTGAGCAAAAACTTTCTTATATTGGCTATGGTGGTAGTGGTAAACAAACCCGTGATATGCTTCATATAGCCGACCTGTATCGCCTGATTGACTGGCAGCTGCACAACATAGATCAAATAAACGGTGAAATATTGAATGTGGGTGGGGGTGTTGAAGTAAGCGCGTCTTTACAGGAACTTACACAGATATGCCAGAAAGTTACCGGTAAAACTATTCCGATCAGTCAGGTCGCTGAGAATCGTCCGGCTGATATCAGATTATATGTTACCGACAACTCGAAAGTAACGGCACTGACGGGCTGGAAACCGGAGATAGGTATAGAACAGATTGTGCAAGATATAACCGTCTGGCTCTCTGAGAACCGCGAGGCGCTGGAGCCCATACTTAAATAATTACTCAAAACAAAAGAGCTGCTTTTCGAGCAGCTCTTTTGTTTTGAGTAAGCAATGCGTTTACTTTTTCAGGCTGGAAAGAAACTCCACCATATCTCTGATTTCTCGTTTCGACATCAGCATGCCCATGGGAGGCATACCCGACGGCATGTTCTCTCTTTTGGCAATACGAGCTACCGGAATAATCAACGGCTCAGCATCAGAAGTGGTAATAGTCAATTCTGTTTCTGTTTCTTTAGCCAGTGTACCGGTTATTTCCTGTCCGTCTTTTAGTTTGATTGTAACAGAGCCAAAGCCAGGAGAAATTCTTGCGCTAGGCTCAATCAAGGCCTGCAGAATCTGTTCACGGCTAAGCACATCTCCTATATAAGTCAACGGAGGGCCAACGGCACCGCCTACATTTCCTAAAGAGTGGCATCTGACACATTGCCCGGTCGAATTGGTATTGAAGTATTGTCTTCCGGCAAAACGATTGCCTCCGAATAGTGCTTCTCTGAATTCGTCCATCGGCGAATTATGTGCACTATTAGCGGTCAGTTTTGCTTTCAGTGTTTCGGAACCGGTCGCATCAACCGCTTCTTTCAATTCTAATGCGATATTCGGCGATAATTTTTTATCAATAAGTTGAGAAACCAGATCTTCCAGTATTACCTGTGTTTTGTCTGCATCCATTTTAGTAAGTACCGCAAGCATCTGTTGCTGTTCTTTTATACCTCCTTTCGTAAAGATAGAGTTCACTATAGCAGGTAAAGACTCTTTCGTTACGTTCGAATTATTTAATAATCCCAGGGCGGCCGTTCTTACGTTCTCATCCTTGTCGTCCATTCCTTTTTTCATTACCACATCCATTTCCGGATATTTCAACGAGTTTAATGCAGATAATATGGCGGTTTTTACTTTGGCATCAGTACTGGCGTCATATATAGCAACTAATTGGCTATTGGCATCTGAAATATTCAAATCAGCTAAAAGACCGGCAACGGCAATCAGCGTTTCAGGATTTTTTTCTTTCAAAAACCCGGCAATATGAGGATACACCTTGTTTTTGGCTAACGCCGGGTCCCTTTCAATTTTACCACGATAGCGGCCGTCTACACGGTCAAGTACTGATGGATTAGCCCACGAGCCCAGTGTCGCCAGTGCTTCTGCTTTCAATTCATCTTTGATATCGGTTCTTTTGGCAAAATCAATCAATAAATCTAATTCTTTCTCTCCGCCTACTCTCAAAGCTGCATTAATGGCTCTTCTGATGATAACCTCAGATTTGAAACGTTTGTCTTTCAAAGTTGCGGCTAATGCAGGCAAAGCGGCGTCAATTGAGAGGTCGTCATTAATAGCTCTTGCCGCTTCTGCTACAATGTACTCATCAGTATCGTTTAAGAATACAGCAACATTCGGATCTTTTAATCTTCTTAATACCAGCACAGCCGCAGTTCTGAGCGCCTTGCTTGAATTGTTAGACAAAGCAATAATCTGATCCGTTTGCCCGATTCTCGACAAGGCTAAAACGGCCGCATGTCTGATATACAAATCGGTGTCATTATTGGCCTTCAGCAGGTCAATCAACGGAGCAACGGCTTCCTGATTAGCGGTGCGTCCCAATGCCTCTGCTGCAAAGAATCTCACACGTGCGTTTGAGCTTTTTAATAATGGAATCAAAAGACCACCAAATGTATTAATGCGAGCATCTCCGATTATTTTCGCCGCTTGTGCTACTATCTCTTCGTCTTTGTCGTCCAGTAGTGCTCCCAAAGGAATGCTATAGGTTTTATTTAAGCGCGACAATTGACCAATGCCCCATATGCCATGAATACGTGCCAGTTGATTCTCTTTTTGTGCAATAGCCTTGTTGAATATGGCAAAGCCATTTTTGTCTCTTTTGGCTAATTCAAACTGAGCTTTCTGACGAATACGCATGTCTTCGTATGACAAAAGAGTATATAACTGATCATCCGTTTGTTCCGGATATTTCAATTGCATTAATCGTTTGGTTTCTTCCCTTTGCGCTTTCAGGTCGTTTTTATCGGCATTTACGTCAATTTTCCATACACGGCCATAGTTTTTGGTTCCCCAACCGTTAATCCAGTCGGCTACGTAAAGGGCTCCGTCCGGACCGAAACGGATACCTGTCGGTAAAATACCGCTTACTACGTCTTTTTCGCTGTCGAACACAAAAGAGGCACCTTTAGGTTTAAGACCAAACGACCAGATGTGTGAGCGGGTAGGAGTACCCACAAACTCTACCAAGAAGAACTTGTTTTTCCATTCAGAACCTAAGGCTGTGCCCGGGTTATAGACCATACCGGTAGGGCCGTTATGGTAATTTCTGATTGGCGGAATGATGTACGCGGCTTGTCCGTCCCAACGTGGTTTGTATAAGCCTTCATCCATCCAGACTTTGTATTTGTTATTTTTAGGATCAGTATATTTACCGTATTGCCAGTTAGAGCGCCAGCCGGCATCAGAGCCTTCTACTACGTGTACTAATCTTTCGCTTTCGCCGGGATGGTCACCATCGTTATCTGACGAAATCAGGTTACCGTATTCATCAAAAACGAATTCATGCGTATTGCGTAACCCTGCAGCAAAGATTTCAAAATCACTGCCATCAGGATTTGAGCGTGCTATGATACCCGAGTTGGGGTGTTCATGTTTTTTGCCGTCTTTAGTAGTAACATTAGCGCCGATGTCACCGATGTTCCAGTAAATTCTGCCATCGGGACCTTCTATTAGTCCAGACATGCCGTGGCCACTAAAACCAATATGAATGCCATAACCATGGCTGATAGAAGTTTTAGAGTCTGGTATTCCATCTCCATTTTTGTCTGTCAAACGCCACACATCTGGAGCTATACCAACAAACATATCGTTTTCTCTGACCAATATCCCTCCGGCCACATCCGTGATTTCATTTGAGAAATCACTCAGTATTCTTGTAGAGATATCAGCAATGCCATCTCCGTTTTTATCTTCAATGCGCCAGATTTCATCTTTTTCAACAGCCAGGTCTCTCCAGTCGTGTGAACCATCTTCGTTCAAATCTTTCAGCCATTCGTTTTCCTTGCTTTTCTCAGGAGCGAAAGTGCTCTTTAAAAAAGCGCGGCGGTCTTCAACCGTTTGTAAGCCGATAGATGGTGTCATCCAGTCGCGGTGCCCACGAATATCAAATTCAGAGTTTTTCTGTCTGTTAGTACGGGTCAGATACACACGTCCCCAGTCATCAATGGTCATGGCAACGGGGTCAGGAGCAAGCGAGTCAGACGCCCAGAGTGTCATCTGAAGCCCATCGGTTAATTTAGCTGCCGTTTTTTCGCGGATTTCTTTCGCTTTAGCAACTGCCTGTACGGGGTCTTCCGTAACTACGATTGGCTTATCTTTGGTCGTAGAGGTACGCATACAGGAAACCACCAAAGCAACAGATAAAAGCAAGATAGGAGTCTTGCTTTTGAAGATGTTTTTAAAGGTCATGAGGTTTAATAAATGTTAGATATTGAAATAGAGCCGAAAATTAACTAATTCTCTTAAATATCGAACATTGCTAAAGCGTTTTTAGCAAAATTTCACGACATAGAGTGGTTTAATTGCTACTTTTCTCCAGATTTTCGAAATTAAACGGATTACTGCGTTCATCTCTTTTTCTTAATCCGAAATTATACCGCAGGTTCAGGCCAACCCTGCGTGTATCGCTCCGACGGGATCCAAAAGCAGAGATGCTACCCTGATTGATAGTAAAATCGTTTTTGTTGGTATAAAAGACATCGTTCATGCTGAGATTGACCATAAGTTTTTTATCAAAAAACTGTCGGTTAATACTCAGATTCAAATTGCCGAAGTTGCTCAATTCATAAAACTGCTGTTGTCCTTTCATCCGGAAAAAACCATTCAGGCTAATGTTGGTGAGTTTATCCAGCTTAAACTGATGAAAAGTAAAGAAAGACCAGCTGCCCCTTTGAAAAGACAGGGGAGCGTTTTCATACAAACCGTTGTAGTCATTATAATTATACTGGGCTCCGGCTACGAAGAAATAGCGGCTAACAGGAGGAACAGCACCTAAAATTCTGAAGTAAGTCTCCTGGTTTTTGCCCAGGTTGTCGTAGGTCCGGTAGGCAAGGCTTGGGTTGGCCGGGTTCTGGTAAATTACATTCGTAAAAATATCCTGGGTATAGTTACGGCCTACTGCAAAAATCGGGCGGTCGTCCACGCTGATATTTACTTCATAGTTTTGTGTGAATTGCGGCCTTAATGAAGGATTCCCGACTTCATACAAATACTGATCAATAAAGCGTGGTGAAGGATTGAGGTATTCATAAACCGGACGTGTGATAGAACGGCGATGCACCAGATAGGCGCGCATGTCATATCCTGCAATTCTGGCTAATTTGCGACTCAGATAAACGTACGGAAAAAGGTCTGTTCTTTTAACCTTAAACGAGGTGTCGGTTGGAATAATCTGATGCCCATTCATGTTGGTATTTTCAAGCCTTACTCCGGCTTTCAGAATAAATTCGCCAAAACTCTTCGATACCTGTACGTATGCGGCATAAATCTGCTCATTATAATTGAACTCATTAGTTCTTGAGAAATCAATACTTTGCAAATCACCGGCTTTGGTGTAATAGTTCGTAGCGCTTTTGAAAACCTGAAAAGAGGCTTTAAGGCCCGACTCTAACGTGACTTTATAAGGAAGCTTGAATTTGACATCGGTTTGTGCTGCCAGAAAATTCCGGGTATTGCCCAAATCACCCGTGCCGCCTCTTGCTGGGTTGGCAGGTACAACATAAGCCGTATTGAAAACCTGATCGGTCTTGTTATTAAAATAGTTGTAAGATACATCGCTTGTCCACTCAGAGCCTAGAGAGTCAATCTTGTATTTAGAAGAAACACCCTGATTAACCGAATAGTTATTACCCCGGCTGCTGGTAGTATTGATGTTGTCGGTTACAATTTCTGCCGTGTTCAGATTACGGATTACACTTTCGTTGCTTGCCGAAGAATTATTCTGATTGTAACTCAGGCGCCCGTCATAATTAAGCTCCCATTTTTTATTAAGCTCGTATCCGAAGCCAAAACCGGTATAAATCATATTACCAGGGAAAGTAGTCAATGCTTTTTGCGACAACTCTCTGTCGGCCGAAAAACGGCGGGTTGTTTCTATTTCCTCAAAACTGTTTCGGTGCGAATAATTAAGATTAAAAAATGAGGTAAGTTTGCCGCTGCTGTTATTCAGGCTTGCACCTACAAACTGGTTTCCGTACCGGCCCTGATTCATGCCGGCATTCACACTGCCGGTCAAGCCTATTTTTACTCCTTTTTTCAGAACCACGTTGACGATACCTCCGCTGCCGCTGGCATCATATTTTGCTGATGGGGTACGCAAAATCTCTACTTTCTCAATACTGTTGGGGGGTAGACTTTTTAGAATAGAGGCGATATCGGCAGTGCTCATCTTTTGCTCACGTCCGTTAATGTAGATAGTTGCCGGGCTGGAATTGCTTAGGTAGATGTTTCCATCCTGATCTAAAAATAAGCCCGGGATTTTTTCCATTATTTCGTACGCACTCGTGCTGGTATTGGCTATCGGCTCGGGGTCTACTATTGTTTTATCGTCTTCCTGCTGCATGAGCGGTTTGCGGGCGGTAACTACTACATCGCCCAGCAATGTGTTATCCGGCTCCATTACAAATCTGATGGTTGTAAATTTATCAGCAGTACGGATACCTTTCAGCAAGGATTTAAAGCCAATAGAAGTTGCTTTAAGGCTATATTGTGCATTAGCCTGTAAACTGAACCGGGCAATACCGAGGGTGTCTGTGGTTGCATTAATAACTCTGGTGGTATCGGCACGGTTCACAATGCTGACGGTTGCACCAATAATCGGGCTTTGATTCTTTTCGGCCAGTTGAATGCTAACAGGTACAGATTGGGCAAATGCGAGAAGCGGAAAAATAACAAAAAGGTAAAGTAATGTTATAGCTTTTTTCATAAGAAAACAGTATTGAAATTGTTTTCGACAAAATTAGCCAAAAAAGGAGGTGTATTTGATTAAAAAAAGCTAAATGTATCTGAAATGAAATGTTTTTGTAGAAATCTAATAAAAAATATAATCTGGCAAAGAATCTGAAAAGGTAGCGGCGAAATAATGGATAGGTTAATATCTGCTTACAAGCCAATTAATTGATAACGAAAGAAAAAACAAATAATTTTAATAAAAATATTGTGTTTCATAAAAAATCCATATATTTGACTTAACATTTCATAAAACAAGCAATAAACCTAAACTAAATCATACTTTTTAAAAAAGAAAACCCCTGCCGAAAGGTAGGGGTTTCTTTTTTGATTTTAGCTGCGGGAAGGCCATTTTTAACCTTTCACAACCTGAATATTCAGTATCAGTTTTACATCGTCACTTACCACAACACCACCTGCTTCTGTAACTGCGCTCCAGGCTAAACCAAAATCCTGACGGTTAATCTTACCTGCAATTTCAAATCCGGCTTTTGTTTGTCCGTAAAAATCTGTCATCAAACCACCAAACTCAGCTTTCAATGTTACCGGTTTAGATACGCCGCGTATAGTCAAATCACCGTTTAAGGTATAATTTTCATCATCTACTTTTTCAAAAGAGTCAGATACAAAAGAAAGTTTCGGGAAACTGGCTGCATCAAAGAAATCGGCCGATTTCAGGTGTCCGTCTCTTTGCTCTTGCCCTGTCGAAATACTGTCGATATCTGCCGAAAACTTGATACTCGCTCCGTCAAAATCGCTATCGTTAGTAGTTTCTACAGTACCTTCATAAGAACCGAAAGTTCCGGTTACGGTTGAAATCATCAAATGTCTTACTTTAAACTGTACTTCTGAGTGAGAAGCATCAATAGTCCATGTTGCCATTGTTGTAATAGTTTTATTAGTTATAATTTTTTTATTCGTGTTTTTACATTGTATGTATATACATAGAAAACAAAAACCAACTGAAATAGTTCAGATAAACAAAAAAATCATTTGGGGCGCCGAATGATTTTTTTGTTATAACCAATAAGTATTAAATAATGTTATAGTTTTTCTTTGAGTATTCCGTCGCAGATTTCTTTGACAAGGCCGGGGCCTTCATAAATAAAGCCGGAATAAATCTGAATGAGCGAGGCGCCTGCTTTCAGTTTTTCGATGGCATCTTCGGCAGAGTGAATACCGCCCACACCTATAATAGGAAATGCTCTTTTCGATTTTTCAGACAGATATTGTATTACTTCTGTAGAACGCTTAGCCAGAGGCTTGCCACTCAGGCCACCTGCGCCAATGGTTTCTACGTCTTCTTTATCAGTACTTAGCCCTTCCCGGCTAATGGTAGTATTGGATGCAATAACACCCGAAATACGGGTTTCCTTTACAATCTCGATGATATCATCCAACTGTTCGTTTGTCAAATCCGGAGCAATTTTGAGCAGAATAGGTTTGGGCTTTGATTTTCGGCCGTTGTCGCGCTCTAATACTTTTAATAAATATTTTAAGGGTTCTTTTTCCTGTAAAGCCCTTAAGCCCGGCGTATTGGGCGAGCTAACATTGACCACAAAATAATCTACGTATGGATACAGGTCATTAAACGCTTTCAGGTAATCATATACCGCTTCATCGTTTTCGGTGGTTTTGTTTTTACCGATGTTGCCGCCGACGATGACCTTCGTTTTTCTTTTACGCAGTTGACTTGCTGCCGCCGAAGACCCCTCATTATTGAAGCCCATACGATTAATCAGCGCTTCGTCCTGTTTAAGTCTGAAAAGCCGCGGTTTGTCATTCCCAATCTGGGCTCTGGGCGTAACAGTGCCTATTTCTATAAACCCGAAGCCAAGATTAGTCAACTCGTCAGTCCAGATACCGTTTTTATCGAAACCGGCCGCCAGCCCTACCGGATTTTTAAAGCGCAAGCCGAATACTTTTCGTTCCAGTTTGCGATCTTTTTTTTCGAAAATTAATCTTAGAATAGAAGGGGTGAAAGGAATTTTGCAGACAGCCTTCAGGACGTCCATTACCACATAGTGAATCTTCTCGGCATCGTAACGAGTCAGATAGGGAAATACAAATTTTTTATAGAAACTCATTAAAAATCAGGTGCCTTCTAAGGGCAAAGTTGTTGTAAATAAAAATGTGAAATATCGGTCGGATAGGAGAAATCTGGAATAGTACGCAAAATTACAACATAAGGGGCAATTTCCGCAAAGTTTTAACTATTTGATTTACAGCGCAGAAACACACATAGAAAAAGTGCAATTTTTTGTTGGCATATAAACAAAGGGATTGTTTTGATATTTAACCGAAAACAGCTTTATATCCTTTAAAGATAAGTTTATCAGCAATTTTTTGCGGTTCATCATTATTCAATTGGCAAATACATCGGCAGCTATCATTTTTGTGCATCGAAAAGAGTTCTAAAAAAAATTATAAAAACTTTGAACCTTTTAAAAGTTTCCATAGTTTCTTCGCTTAGATAACCTTACTATAATGATATAAGAAGCATAGAAAATGTAAATGGAAATACAAGAAAGAATTTTAAAGACTGCCGAAGCGCTGTTCCGGAAATTTGGAATCAGGAGTGTATCCATGGATGACATTGCATCGGAACTGGGCATTTCAAAAAAGACGATTTATCAGAATTTCGAAGACAAAGATTCGATCGTTCATGAAATTGCACGCCAGAATATGATGTGCGACATAGAAGAGTCTGAGCGGATATATAAAGATTCGGCAAACCCGATTGAACAGGTCTTTAAAGAAACGACGTTGCTTCGCAAACAAGCATCAACCATTAATCCGGCCGTGTTTTATGATCTGAAAAAGTATCACCCTAAAACATGGCAGCTATTTCAGGAATACAACAAGGTTAACTTTTTGGAAATAGTTAAACAAAACCTGAGAGAAGGAATAACACAAGGGTATTACAGGGAAGACATCAACGTTGAGATACTTTCCCGCCTGCGACTGGAAGAAGTGGAGTTTGCGTTTAGCCGTGAGGTTTTCCCTCCGGAGAGTTTTAATCAGATGGATGTACATACAGCGCTCATTGATCATTTTTTAAGAGGAATCATGACTTCGAAAGGTTTGGATTTTTACGAAAAATGTAAGCAGGATGCCGACCTTGAGCACATATAAATTTAATAAAACAATCAACTATATGAGAATAAAATACCTTGTTTTTTTCCTAATCTGTGGAGTTACCGCAAGTGCCCAACAGACCTTTACTCTGAAGGAAGCTGTGCAGTATGGAGTAAAGAACCACCTATCCGTAAAAAATGCCGAGTTGGATATCATAGGAGCTGAGCTGACAATCAAGCAAATCAAAGCGTCTGGTATGCCTCAGATAAACGGGCAGTTTTCTTACACCTACAATGCCATCATTCCTACGCAGCTGATAGACGCCAAAAACTTTGACCCCAATGCTCCGGATGGCGCCGTAACCAAATTCAAGTTTGGTGTGCCTTGGGCAGGACAAACCGGTATAGGGGTGAATCAATTGATTTTTGATGCCACCTGGCTGGTTGGTCTGAAAGCCGCTCCGGTGTATCGCGATCTAGCACGCAAAGGCGTAACTAACTCTAAAATTGCCATTGCCGAGAATATCACCAAAGCGTATTATTCGGTTTTGGTAGCAGAAGAAAGAGCAAAGATTCTTGATTTGAACATTGCCCGCATCGATTCATTGATCAAAGAAATGAAAGCCATGAATCAGCAAGGGTTTATTGAGAAAATTGACCTTGATCGCTTGGAAGTGCAACGCAATAATCTTTTGACCGAAACGCAGAAGGTAAAAAACCTGATAATTTTAAGCCACTCACTTCTTAAGTTTCAGATGGGTATCAAGCTGGATAGGCCAGTTGTATTGGCCGATAAATTGTCTGACACCAATATTAACACCTTGGCGCTTACAGAATCTCAGGCAGTTGAATACAACAACCGTATTGAATACTCGACCCTGATGGTGCAAAGACAACTGGCGCAGTTGGACATGGAGCGTACGCAAAAAGGAGGTATTCCTAAGCTTTCTTTCAATGGGTCGTTCGGTGCCGGGCATAGTAATACCAGATTTAATCCTTTTGAGCGCTGGTTTGGTTCTTCGGCTTTAACCCTTGGTATAAACATACCTATCTATGATAGCGGCCTTAGAAAAATTCAGATGCAACAGCAGCAGATTGCTTTAACCAAAATTGACCAGAATGCGGTGCTTCTGCGTGAATCTTTCGATTTTCAGGCGCAAACAGCAGAAATAAATCTGAAAAACGGTTTAGAGAGTCTGAATATACAACAAAGGAATCTGGATCTGGCTCAGGAGGTTATCAGAGTTACTAAAATCAAATATCAGGCCGGAACCGGAACCAACATTGAGGTTGTAAACGCCGAGTCGGCATTGAAAGAGGCACAGACCAACTATTTTGCAGCTTTGTACGACGTACTAATCTCAAAAGTAGACCTCGAAAAAGCGATGGGTAAATTATTTGTAGAGTAGTCATAACATTATTCACAATCAATCACGATTTCAAGCATTAATAAAACACATTTCGCATGAAAAATATATCTCTTATTAATTACGGGACCAAAACAAAGTTTTCGAATATAGCTTTTGCCTTAATTATTATTGTACTGGTTTCGGCTTGCTCAAAAGGTGGTGGCAATGGCGTAGAGCAGAAGAAAGAAGAACTGGCCAAACTACAGGCAGAAGAAAAAACGATTTCAGAGAAAATACAGAAGTTACAAGCAGAACTAAAAGTGCTTGATCCTAAGCAAGAAGCAGAAAAAGTGCTGAGTGTAACCGTTACACCCGTTTCAGCACAGAACTTCCAACACTTTGTTGAGTTTCAAGGCAGATTAGATGCTAAAAACAACATTTTTGTTTCTCCGCAAGTGGGTGGTGCCATCACGCAACTGTTTGTAAAAGAAGGCGATTATATAAAACAAGGACAAACCATTGCCACTATCGACAATTCGGTAATGAAACAATCTCTTCAGGAAATTGAGGTACAACTGGAAACGGCCAAAGTTTTTTATAACAAACAAAAGAACCTTTGGGATCAGAAGATTGGTACAGAAGTACAGTTTATTCAGGCTAAAAGCAATGTAGAAGCACTTGAAAAACGTTTGGCTACTTTACAAAGCCAGTTAGCGATGACAAAAGTTACTGCACCGATGAACGGATTTGTGGATGAAGTCCGCCAGAGAGCTGGTGAACTGGCTGCTCCGGGGCTGGGCATTGTGAGAATCGTTAATTCAGATAACCTGAAAGTAGTAGCACAAGCGGCCGACAGCTATGCAGGTACTATTAAACAAGGAGACGTAGTGACCGTGAAATTCCCTGATCTGGGTAAAGAGACTACTGCTAAATTGTCGTTCGTAAGTCAAACGGTTAATCCGGCGTCACGTACTTTCACTATTGAGGCATCAGTTCCTAAAATTGATCCGCAGTTGAAACCGAACATGACGGCCGTTATGAATGTAAACGACCAGAACAAGAGCAATGCCATTATTATCAATAGAAACCTTATTCAACAGGATGAGAGCGGCAATATTGTATACGTGGCGGTAACAGAAGGTGGGAAAAGGCTAGCGCGTAGCCGTAAAATCACTACCGGACTTACTTATGGTGGCGACATTGAAATTGTATCAGGATTACAAACCGGTGATTTACTAATCACACAGGGGTATCAGGATTTAGTGGACGGCCAACCCGTTAGCTTCTAATCAGGAACGAAAAAGTTAAGAGGGCGGCTTTATCTGCCTTCTTACTTTTCGGAGTCTTCAAATCAAAAAATTCAAAAAAATCATAAAAGCCTTCAGTGGTTTTGGATTATGGAAAAAGACAATTTACAAAAACAGGATCTTCCGCATGGTAGTGGAATGATTTATAATATGATTAGATGGCTGGGGAGCAACCAGACAACGGTCTACATTTTCACGGTAATGATATTTCTGTCTGGTTTAGGTATCTACTTCAACCTTCCGAAGGAGCAGTTTCCGGATATCAAAGTACCGCAGATTTACGTACAGACTATCTACTTCGGTACGACACCGTCTGACGTAGAAAACGTAATCAACAAACCGATTGAAAAGCAGTTAAAGACCATAAGCGGTGTAAAACGCATAAAATCAAATGCACTACAGGATGTTTCGGTTATTCTGATAGAATTTAATCCTGATGTGCAGGTTGAAGCTGCTTTGCAACGTGTGCGTGATGCCATCGACAAAGCCAGAAGAGACTTGCCACAGGCGCTGGATAGCGGCCCAACGGCTCAGGACGTAAACTTCTCGGAGTTTCCGATCATGAACATCAACTTGGCGGGTAATTTCCCTCTTGAAAAATTAAAAGATTACGCTGAAGAATTACAGGATGACATCGAGTCATATCCTGAAATCACGAAAGTAGATATTGTAGGTACCCTGAACAGAGAAATTCAGATAAATCTGGATTTATACAAAATGCAGTCGACCGGTTTGACATTCTATGACATACAATCGGCTATTCAGGGAGAAAACATCAACATTTCGGGTGGTGACCTGAATGTAGACAACGTTCGCCGGACGATTCGTGTAAAAGGAGAGTTCAAAGATGTATATCAGATTCAGGACGTGCAGATTCGCAGTTCTACCGGTGCAACAGTAAGACTGGGTGACGTAGCCGATGTAGTTGACAGCCACGAAGAACAACAGGATTTTGCCCGTCTGGATGGTAAACGTGTTGTAACACTCAATGTAATTAAAAGAGCCGGTGCAAGTGTAATAGATGTGTCGGAGCGTATTGAGCAGTTATTGGAGAAATATCGTGAAGAACGTTTCCCGAGAGGATTAGAAGCAAGAATTACTGCCGATACCTCAGAGCGTGTGAAAAGTGAAATTGCCGACTTGATTAATACGGTAGTTTTAGGGTTTATTTTCGTGGTAATCGTGCTCATGTTCTTTATGGGTGTGAGAGATGCGGTTTTCGTAGGGCTATCTGTACCGCTTTCAGCGCTAATTGCGTTTATCCCGTTGTGGTTCTCGGGTTTTACCCTGAACACCATCGTGCTTTTCGCCTTTTTGCTCGGTTTGGGTATCGTGGTTGACGACGCCATTGTAGTTATTGAAAACTCTCACCGGTTATTTAACCGGTTCAAGAATCTGAGCATTAAAGAAGCGGTGAGTCTGGCGGCATCAGAGGTGTTCCTTCCTGTATTGTCAGGTACGCTAACAACCATTGCACCGTTCTTCCCGCTATTGTTCTGGCCGGGTATTGTGGGCGAGTTCATGAAGTTTCTTCCGATCACACTTATTTATACGCTTTTTGCGTCGTTAATCGTAGCATACGTAATTAACCCGGTTTTTGCGATGTCGTTCATGCGCCGTCATGAAGATGAGCAGCATGAAGATACTACCTTCAAGTCTATCCGTCGTCCGCTTATTATTATGGCGATAGTTGCGGTGCCGGGCTACCTGATAAATGTTGGTATAGGTAACTTCATAGTGTTGATGGCCATACTGTATGCATTCAACCACTTTGTATTGACACCGAAAGTGATTATACCGTTTCAGGATGGTGCCTTGCCACGTTTTAAAAATGCATATAGAAAACTTATTGCATGGATTATAACAGGGTATCGTCCGATATTTGCCGTAATCAGTATGTTTGGCTTGTTGATTTTTACATTTGTGATGCTCGGAATCGTTCAGCCAAAAGTGATTTTCTTCCCTAGTGGCGAGCCTGACTATATCTATGTATACAACGTTATGCCGGTAGGTACCGATGCCCGGGTAACCGACTCGGTGACGAAAGTAATCGAGAACAAGGTATTTGGCGTGATTAAGAAAAACAAAGCAGAGGCGGCCATCAACTCGGTTATTTCTAACGTGGGTAAAAATGCCGGGGATCCGTTTAACCCTGATCGTTCTGCAACGCCGCAAAAATCGAAGGTAACGGTTGCCTTTGTGAAGAAAGAAGAGCGCGGTGAAATTTCATCAGCGAAACTTCTGGAAGAAATGAGAAACGAGATTAAGGGTATTCCGGGAACGGAAATCTCGGTTCAACGTGAAAACAACGGGCCTCCGACCGGTAAACCTATTTCAGTTGAAATTATGGGAGATGATTTCAATCAGTTGATTCAGCTGGAGAAAGAAGTCCGTAAGAATATTGAAAAAGAGGGTATCAAAGGTATTGAAGAATTAAAGTCTGACCTGATTACTAATAAGCCCGAAATTATCATAGATGTTGATAAGGTAAAAGCACAACGCGAGGGTATCAGTACATCGCAGGTGGCATTGGCTGTTCGTACTGCCTTATTTGGAGCAGAGATATCGAAGTTCAGAGACGATAAGGATGAGTATCCGATACAATTGCGTTTGAAAGAAAATGACCGTAACCAGATTGAAAAACTACTCAGCATGAATATCACTTACCGTGATATGAACATGGGTGGTACGTTGCGTCAGGTACCTTTAAACTCAATTGCCAATATCAGTTATTCAACAACATTTAGCCAGATTAACCGTAAAGACCAGTCCAGAATCATCACGCTGGGTTCAGAAGTACTGAATGGTTACAATGCGAACGAAATAGTTGCCGAAATACAAAGTAAAGTAATTGACCGGATGACCGTTCCGAGTGGCTACTCTGTGAAAATGGGTGGTGAACAGGAAGAGCAAATGGAGTCGATGATATTTTTGATGGGCGCTTTAGGCGCAGCGGTATTGCTGATCTATCTGATTCTGGCAACACAGTTCAACTCGGTAGTAAAACCAATCATTATTTTCGTTACTATCCTGTTGTCGTTCATTGGCGTATTCCTTGGTTTCATGGCGTTTGGTATGACATTCTCGATTATTATGTCTGGGGTAGGTATCATTGCACTGGCAGGTATTGTGGTGAAAAACGGTATCCTGCTGATAGAGTTTACCGATGAGTTACGCGAAAGAGGGTATCCGTTGAAACAGGCGATTATAGAAGCCGGAGGGGTGCGTCTGACACCGGTATTGCTGACAGCCTCTGCCGCGGTATTGGGTCTCGTGCCATTAGCCTTAGGCTTAAGCATGGACTTCGTAACGCTGTTTACTGAACTGGATCCTCATATCTTTATCGGAGGTGACAGTGCGGTGTTCTGGGGTATTCTGGCCTGGACAATCATTTTCGGTCTTACATTCTCAACCATTCTTACATTGGTGATCGTGCCTTGTATGTACTATATCAATGAAAGGGTAAGAGATAAGTATTTCCGGAAAAACAAGAAAAAGTCGACAGAAACCAGTGAAGCGATAGCTTAAAAGCAAACCACTGTAAAAACAGGTATGATACCCCGCAAGGCAACAGGTTCTTGTGGGGTATCTTTTTTAAAATGAGTGATATTTTTACGAATTTTCCTGGCAGCGGGTAATCTCTTTATAATCAACAAGTTAGTGATATGTTTTCTGAGAATTACATTTTTTTTTGAGTGAAAGTTTGCGCATTAGATAAAAAACATATTCCTTTAATTATTAACACGCATTTTTTGGCACGAAAAATGTGGAGAAGGTGTCTCGATGACACGGAGATAAAAGAAAAAAGCTTGTAGTAAATGCAGAAATTAAGTCTTAATCAATCACTTCAACAAAGGCTGTCTCCGCAACAGATTCAGTTTATAAAGCTATTGCAGATACCAACGGCCGAGCTGGACCAAAGAATAGAAGAGGAGCTCGAGATCAATCCGGCGTTAGAAGAAGGAGTAGATATGGACGACCGCGTGAAAGATGAATATGATGATGACTATAGCGATGATTATGATGACTACGGAGAATATGATACCTATGAAGGACTTGACGTAAAACAATACCTTGACCAGGACGACTACGCAGGTTATAAAATGTATGGAGACGGCTGGGGAGATGAAGATAAAGACGTGATGCCCGTAGTGGCATCCAGTACACTGGCGGAGTCATTGGTGCAACAGTTGGGCTATCTGGGACTAGACGAGAGACAAGAAGCAATAGGTTTGCAGTTGATTGGCAGTATTGAAGAAGACGGCTACATACGTCGTCCCCTGCGGTCAATCTCAAATGATATGGCTTTTACGCAAAACATTTATACGAATGAAGAAGAACTGGCAAGCATTTTAAAAAAAGTCCAGACTTTTGAACCCGCCGGTATAGGTGCCAGAGACCTAAGAGAATGTCTGTTATTGCAGTTGGAGAGAAAGAACCATGATGACGAAGATGTGCAGGTTGCCATCAGGATAATTACAGATTATTTCGACGAATTTACCAAGAAGCATTACGAAAAGATTCAAAGACGTCTCGATATTGATGATACAGCCATGAAAGAGGCCATTAGAATTATCACACGGTTGAATCCGAAACCGGGTAATAACGGTAGTGGAGATAGTACCGCGGCGTATCTGATGGCGGATTTTATCGTGACCAACAACAATGGGAAGCTGGATGTTATTCTTAACTCTAAAAATGCTCCCGAACTGCGCGTAAGCCGTTCTTTTGCAGAAATGCTGGACACCTACGATAAAACCGATAAAAATGGTTCGGCACAACACAAAAGTATAAAGGAAACAGTAACTTTTGTAAAGCAAAAACTGGATGCGGCCAAATGGTTTATTGATGCCATTAAACAACGCCAGCAAACACTGCTAAAAACTATGAAAGCTATTGTGGAATACCAAAGGGAGTTTTTCCTGGATGGTGACGAGTCCAAGCTTCGCCCCATGATATTAAAAGATATTGCGAATCGGATTGATATGGATATTTCTACGGTTTCAAGGGTAGCAAATAGTAAATCGGTTCAGGCAGATTTTGGGATTTATCCGCTTAAATATTTCTTTTCTGAAGGCATAGCTACTGATTCGGGTGAAGATGCGTCGAGCCGGGAAGTGAAGAATATTCTAAAAGAGTTGATAGAGAATGAACCTAAAAACTCACCGCTTTCGGACGATAAACTCGAAAAGATACTGAATAAACGAGGCTACAATATTGCCCGCCGCACAGTAGCCAAATATCGCGAGCAATTGAATATTCCTGTTGCCCGCTTGCGTAAACAGTTATAATATTGGGCTATTAAAAAAGGGCTGTAAATTTTGTTTACAGCCCTTTTTTAATGCAGGTAATTCTTCTATCCCACAATCAACTTAAAACCCTCGCCATGCATATTCATGATTTGAACGGAAGTGTCCTCTTTCAGATGTTTCCGTAGTTTTGTGATATAAACATCCATACTCCGGGCATTGAAATAGCTGTCATCTCCCCAAATGAGCTTTAAAGCGAAACTTCTGCTGACAGACTGATTTTTGTTCTGGCAAAGAAGCTTCAGTAGTTCTGATTCCTTCGTTGTTAACTTAGCCTGATTACCATTGTTCGACAAAGTGTTGGTCTGGGCATCGAAAGAATAAGTGCCAATCTGGAAAGCTGAAGCCGGCGACTCTGGCTCCTGCTTATTGATGCGGCGAAAGATGGCTTTCATACGCATCAGCAACTCTTCCATACTGAAAGGCTTCGTGATGTAATCATCGCCCCCCACCTTAAAGCCCTGTATTGTATCTTCTTTCATTGATTTTGCCGTCAGGAAGATAATCGGCACTTCTTTATCTTTCATACGTATTTCTTTCGCCAAAGAAAACCCGTCTTTTTTAGGCATCATTACATCGCAGATGCACATATCATAATTGCCTTTTTCAATAAACATCTTGATTCCTTCTTCGCCATTTCTGGCCAGGTCGGTATCAAAACCTTTGGCGTTCAGATATTCCTGTAAAAGCATGCCCAGATTGGGGTCATCTTCCGTCAATAAAACTTTCATAGTTTATACGCACAAGGCGGTTAAAAACCGGCTGAATCATTTATCAGACAGTTGGTAAAGACAATATTATACTCTTTTGGCATTCAGTGGCAGATATACTTCAAACCTGCTGCCTTCGCCGGGTTTACTTTCCACCTGAATCATACCCTGATGCGATTCAACCATTTTCTTTACGTAGCTTAACCCCAGCCCAAAGCCTTTTACATCGTGCAGGTTTCCGGTTGGTACTCTGTAAAAACGTTCAAAAATCTTGTTCAGCTGGTCTTTGGTCATACCCATACCTTTATCAGCAATAGAGATTTTCAGGTAATCATCAACATTCTCGGTTTTAATTGTAATCTCCGGATTTTCCGGCGAATACTTATTGGCATTGTCGAGCAAGTTATAGATAATATTGGTCAGATGTACATCGTCTGCTTCAATTTCCGGATTTTCAGCATTCAGTTCCAACTCTACAGTTCCGTTTTTCTGTTCAATCTGCACACTCAGGTTGTGGAGTACCTGTTCTATGGTTTCGTGTATATTTACATGTTCCAGTTTCAGCTTTACATCGCCCTTATCCAGCAGCGCCATTTGCAAGACTTTTTCTACTTGGGTGCCCAACCGGCGGTTTTCATCCTGAATAATAGTCAGATAACGGTTCATCTTGCCGTTATCTTTCTTCACTTCATTGTCTTTCATCACTTCAACTGCCAGAGATATCGTCGAAATCGGCGTTTTAAATTCATGGGTCATGTTGTTAATGAAATCGTTCTTGATCGTGGCCAGTTTTTTCTGCTTCAGCATCGTATTCACCGATGTATAGAAAATACCACCAATCATCAGAATCAACAGAACAGAACTGGCAAAAACTGTCCACATGTTTCGCAAAATGAATCCTTGTGTGTCGGGGAAATACACATATAAGAAATGATTCTGAGGACCCATGTCGCTGGGGAAAAGCTGGGCCTTGTAAGAGTCTCTGACGAAATTAGGATTAGCGTTTTCGGCAAAAGACGCAAAAATCATATTTGAATTGTTCTTAACAATATATTGATAGGGAATGGCGATACCCTTGCTTTTCAATGTCTTTTTTAGAAGAGTATCTAACGAAATACGATCGAGGCGTTCGTGAATATTCCGCGAACCATGAATCACATCGGTCAAAACGTCTTTTACCAGCTCCGCTTTATTTTTGGTTCGTTCAATGTTTTCCTGCTCGGTAATGATTGAGGTCGAAATATCTTCTCTGGGTTTTTCAAGAGATCTTCGTCTTTGGGGCTTCATCTGAGCCAGATTCAGGCTGTCCAGAGAAGGGATAGTATAAGAATATTCAAAACTCAGAATACTTCCTGTTTTGTCATCTGAACCGATACTTAAAACCTGATGGTTTTCACGGCTGTGCTTGTCGAGGATAAGCACCTGGCGATTGAACTCCTTAATTAGGTCTTCTGCGGTTTTCTGACGCAAAAGATTGTTTTTAATGGGCTGGGTCAAATCTTCGAGAACCATGTTTTGCTCTTCCAGCATTTCTTTGATCAGATCCATCTGGCGAACAGGAATTTCAAACGAAGGCACTGCTCCGAAAACATCTGTAGCGGCAACCGTGTTGCTGCCATTCCGTCGTTTGGAGGTAGACGCCGTAGCGGCTGAAGGATTATATATATTGGCTATATTGGCGCCACTGCCATGAATCGGAGACACCGGAGATTCCGGTCTGAACATTAGGCTGAAATCTTCGGGTTGTTCAACTTTCGAAGGTTTCGGTGTATGTCTTTTCTCTTGTTTTTTCTGGGTAATAGCCAGCAGTTTTTTCTGCTCTTCAATCTTCATTTTCTGATTGGCCAGAAAAATAATCTCTTGCTTCTCTATTTTCTTTACAGTCTCCTGCAGGGCATCGTTCAC
The DNA here is from genome assembly GCF_058808615.1 of Emticicia sp. GW821-FHT11C11. Classification (NCBI taxonomy): domain Bacteria; kingdom Pseudomonadati; phylum Bacteroidota; class Cytophagia; order Cytophagales; family Leadbetterellaceae; genus Emticicia; species Emticicia sp. GW821-FHT11C11. The sequence goes on along the minus strand of NZ_JBXARV010000002.1, from coordinate 1,081,575 downwards.
GTTACGGTCAAATTGCTCCTGTCTTACCGAAATGGCATTTTCAATCCAGTACCATTGAAAGGTTATCAGACCAATCATGGCAATAAGCATAAATATGATAATATTTCTGAAGTTCATTGTCTTACTCTTTGTGCTCAGACCCGGGCTTTAATTAAAAACAAAGTAATACGAAATTAACGCCAATTGAGCAAAAATTTGTCTTATTTAACACTTTTTAACATCAGATATTATCATTAGGTTTACATTTTTAACACTTATCTGTTTGTTGAATGCTTTGGCTCTTTCTTTTTGCTGCGCTTGTCTTTCTGGCTGCTGCTTATGTTTCATTATTGAAAAAGATAACAAGTAATAAACCGGAGAGTTATCCTACCTTACAAAACCGGCAGAAATTAGACCCGACAAAGAAAACGCTGGTATGCTTTGGTGACAGCATTACTCACGGCAATGTAAGTTATGACTGGGTGAAAGATCTGGCTGAAATTTTTCCGGATCTACAGGTTTTAAATGCGGGTATCAATTCTGATCTGACCTTTTCTCTTCTTAACCGCATAGATGATGTAGTGGCGTGCCGACCCGATTTTATCACTGTTCTGATCGGAACCAATGATGTAAATGCAACTCAAACCAAAGAAGCATTGAACAGTTATCAACTAATGGGAAGGATTTCAAAAGAAACCACACCGGATTTTGATTCATTTAAAAAGAATTACCGCGAAATAGTAAACTACCTGAAGCAAAAAACCGATGCACAGATTGCGTTAATTTCACTGCCAGTAATGGGAGAAGACCTGACGCATGAGATAAATAGGAAAGCGGATGATTATAGCGCGTATACTGAGCAACTGGCCAGAGAAGAAGGTCTGGTATATTTGCCTTTCCGGGAAAAAGAAAAAGCATATCTGAGGGCTAATCCAAAACCGGTTACCCGCAGGTTTGAAGAAACCACCAAGCTTTTTACTTTTTCGCTCATCAATCATTTTATTCTGGGTAAAGATTGGGATTATACCAGCACAAAACATGAGAATCAGCTAACACCCGATAATCTTCATCTGAATTCAGTGGCCGGCCGGATGCTTCAGGAACTGGTGAAAACATTTATTCTAACAACCCAACACTAGATTTTTATATAATATATGAAACAGGTATGTATCATCGGAGCGGGATCTTCGGGGATGGTGGCAGCAAAAGCCTTGAAAGATAAAGGGATCAGTTTTGACTGCTTCGAGAAAGGCTCAGACATTGGCGGTAACTGGCGGTTTAATAATGATAACGGGGTTTCATCGGCCTATCGCTCTTTGCATGTCAATACCAACCGGATGGCCATGTCTTATGCTGATTTCCCAATGCCGGGAGATGCACCGATGTTTCCGCATCATTCCAACATCATAAGATATTTTGAAGACTACATTACGCACTTTGGATTGCGGGAGCACATAACGTTTAATACAAGCGTTACGAATGTAATGCTGCAATCTGATAATACGTATGCCGTTACGTTGGATAAAGGCGAAGTCCGTTATTATCAATACATAATTGTCGCCAACGGACACCACTGGCATCCGCGCTTCCCAAACCCGCCATTTCAAGGGAACTTCACAGGTGAAATAATACATTCGCATGAATACAAAGAAGTAGAACAGGTAAAAGACAAAAATGTATTAATTGTGGGTATCGGAAACTCGGCCGTGGACATTGCCTGTGAAGCAGCCAGATTACATACCGGTAACGTTGTGATATCAACCCGCAGCAGTGCACACATTACACCAAACTGGATTTGGAGTATTCCATTTGATAGTTTGTCGAACCCCTTTACTGCAAAACTACCCATAGCTGTTCAGCGGTTTATTCTGTCGGTTGTTCTACGTCTGGCCAGAGGCAGGCAGGAAGACTTTGGCGTACCTAAACCCAAAAACCCATTATTCAGCGAACACCCCACATTATCGCAGGACTTACTGAGCCTGTCGGGAAGAGGTCTGATTAAATTTAAACCGAATATCAGAGAGTTTCAAGGTAAAACCGTCATTTTTGAAGATGGCAGCAGTCAGGATTTTGATATGCTGATTTATGCTACCGGATACAAAATCTCATTCCCGTTTTTAAAACACTATCCGGCATTTGATGTAGAAGAATCAAACGCTATCCATCTTTATAAGAAAGTAATTCATCCGGCATTTCAGCACATGTTTTTTCTGGCGCTTATTCAACCGCTTGGAGCAATTATGCCTCTGGCAGAAGTGCAGGCAAAATGGATTGCTAAAGTGATAGCCGGAGAGTCAGGGCTTCCGTCGAAAGAAGAAATGGAACGCGCCATAGAAAAAGATACCGAAAAACAAGCCAGGAAATATAAGCAGTCGCCAAGGCATACACTTGAAATAGACTTCTTCCGCTATAAAGATAGTCTCCTGAAAGAAATGAAGCGTTCTGCTACAAAATAGAGTTATGTACAACGATTTTACCATACATCAGCTACCATCGAACAAGATTGTTGTCGAAGGCAGGGAGTATCATTTCTTTAGTGGTACGTCTTATCTGGGCATGAATCAGGACGAACAGTTCAGAGAATTGCTGATAGCAGGGCTGCATCAATATGGCATGTCATTTGGCAGCTCTCGTAATGGCAATTTGCAACTGGCAGTATATCAGGAAGCTGAAAGCAAAATGGCTGCATGGGTAGGGGCAGAGAAAGCGCTTACGCTGTCTTCGGGCATGCTGGTCGGGCAAGTGGTGGCGCAATATCTGAAAACACAGCAAGCTGCTTTTTTTTATGCGCCTCAGAGCCACCCGGCTAATTTTCATGAACCGGTCATACAACTATCTGAGATGAGCTTTCAGAATTGGACAGAACAGATAGCACAACAAATAGTAGAGGCTAATGCCAATCACTCGGTTGTGGTGTGTAACTCAACAGATGGTTTACGAGCAACTGCCTGTTATTTTGATTGGATAAATGATTTGCCCGAGGATAAAGCAATTACGCTCATTATCGATGATTCGCATGGTTTAGGGATTACAGGCCCGAATGGAGCCGGTATTTTTCAGTGTATTGCTGTAAAGCCAAATGTCCGGTTTATCGTAGTTTCATCCTTGCACAAAGCGATGGGGATTCCAGGCGGAGTGGTTTTTAGTGATGAACAAACCATTGAGACGCTAAGGCATACGGCTTATTTTGCTTCCTGTTCGCCTGTTGCACCGGCGTATTTATATGCTTACCTGAAAGCAGATGAGATATATAAGCATAATTTTGAGCGATTACAGGAAAACATCGAGAGGTTTTCGGCTCAGTTGCAATCGGCGTTATCATTGTTTAGTTTTCAGCCGGAGTATCCTGTTTTTTATACAACGCATAACAATCTGTATCATTATCTGTATGAGAATGGTATATTCATCTATAGTTTTGCTTATCCTATTAAAACGGGCAAGCCTAATACCAGAATAGTCATAAGCGCCTGGCATACAAAAGAGCAGATTGACCTACTCGCAGAAAAATGCCGGTTGTTTGCTGAAAGTATTGGTTAACCAATTAACCAGATTTTGTCTTCTTCGTGTCCTTGTTCTTTCCACTCTACCAATACGCGTTGGCTATCAAGTGTATTTACTTTCATACCGGTATAATCAGGTTGAATAGGCAGGTCACGCACGTAGCGACGGTTGATCAGGCACAGTAGTTCTATTTTTTCGGGTCGCCCAAAAGCCTGCATGGCATCAATAGCTGCGCGAACCATTCTTCCGGTAGCCAGTACGTCATCTATCAGTATTACCTTCTTATTTTCAATCACAAACGGCACTTTGGTTTCATTGGGTTTCAGCGGGGTGTCTCTTCTGCGAAAGTCGTCACGGTAGAAGGTGGCATCCAGATACCCCAACTTCATAGAAACGCCTGTTTCTTCTTTCAGTTTTTGAGCAATGCGTTCAGCCAGAAATACACCGCGTGGCTGCAGACCCAATATAACAGAATTAGAAAAATCCTTATGGTTTTCAATCAGTTGCTGACATAAGCGGTTAAGCGTGATGTCGAGAAGCGGATTGGCAAGAATGAGTCGTTTCATACAAAAAATAATAAATAATGGAATTGTAATTGTGTGATTGGTGTCTTATGATAAAGATTCTCGTCAAATTTTAGGAACTTTGCTGACAAATTTATCGACTCATTTTCTCATTCACTAATTCGCTCATTAAAAAAAATGAAATATCTGATTGCCGGGCTCGGAAACATTGGTCCAGAATATGCTTTCACTCGTCATAATGTTGGTTTTATGGTGCTCGACCGCCTGGCGGCACAGAATAATTTTAGTTTTAAAATGGAAAGACAGGCCTACACTGCCGAATTTAAGCACAAAGGCCGGCAGATTTACTGTATCAAGCCTACTACCTATATGAACCTTAGCGGCAATGCGGTTAACTATTGGTTGCAGGCTCTGAAAATACCTGTTGAAAATCTGCTGGTGATATGCGACGACCTCGCCCTGCCCTTTGGCAAACTGCGTATGAAAACCAAAGGCTCGCACGGAGGGCAGAATGGATTAAGGAATATAGAAGAAAAACTCGGCACGCAGAATTATCATCGGCTTCGCTTCGGAATCGGCAATGATTTCCCTACCGGAAGGCAGGTAAATTACGTTTTGGAGCCTTTTAGCGAAGATGAAATGAGCCAGTTGGTCGCAAGATTAGACCGCGCAGACGACATAATTACCAGTTTTTGTACGATTGGACCCGAACGAACAATGAATTTTTTCAACGAATGATTGTATTTTTTAAAGAATTTTCACATTTGTTAAATTTGAAATAATATATAAGTTGTATTTTTCTAAGACGAATGATATTCTGAAATATTAAAGAAAAAATACATAAAATTTTGCCTTTCGCTTTGAGTGAAGAATAAATTTAGAACAATATTCGGTGATTGGTCGGTAAGGCCATTTGGATTATATTAATTTTCGCTGTAGTTTTGCATTGTTATCTACAAGATAAAAATAGAACAAAACAATGAAAAATTCATTCAAATCCGTTATATTTGCAGTTACACTTGGGTCATTCTTGATTTCTGCAAATATTGTAAATGCAAATGACCGTGACTCAGCCAAGAAGGAAGTGATGTTGGTAAAAGGTGCTGAAGTAGATTTCGCGAACTTCATGTCGAAAAAAGCGAAAAAATTTGTAAAGACCGAAGATTGGGCTATATTTGTAAATGTTGTTAAATTGTATAATAGCTCTCCGGCCAGATTTATGGCCTTGAGTACAGCACAAAAAGCAGCATTTAATGAAGCAGCCAATAACATTGAAACGAGAGTTTCGAATCTGCGTGGCGAAGAAGCAAAGGCTTGGAGAAATAAAGTAATCGCTACTACAAAGATTATCAATGTGCTTTGGAACTACCAATCAAATGTTAAGCCGGCAGAACCTGAAAACGCAGTAAGCCCGATTGTGGTTGAAATGTTAGGTCGCTAAGGCTTAAATTACAAAGAATCAGAATATTAAGTTTTTCATAGTTTAATAGGTTAGGGTTGAATAGATGGACGCTTACCCCACTGCTTCTGGCGGTGGGGTTAAGTTTTTTATAGGGGTTTATAACAGGCTCCGGAACATCTATCCCCAACATTTGCGTTATACTCAAAACCTCAACCTTATGCGTATTGTAATACTTCTGCTTCTTTTTTTAACCACTGCTTGTGCTGAAACCGAAAACAAAGTACAATCGAAAACCTATTATGATCTGGCAGGTATGCTGACAGAACAAATCGGCCGGCTATCTGCTAAAAAGCCACAGGTCGAAAAATCAGTAGCAATTAAGGATAAACAAGAGAAGATTGTAACCCGTGATATCGATTGGAACAAAGAGTTGGAGCTGTTTCTGCAAACCGATCTTAACAAACAATCGTATCAGTCGGCATATAACATAGAAGTCGCAGGGAATAAGATAAGTTATCAGCGAAAAACAGGCGAAAAGATGCCTGTAAAACATTTACTGATAGTATTTGATGATAAGGGCTCTCCGCAACACATAGAAGCCGAGATACACGCTAAAAACTATCTGTACGAATCAGACAAGAAGTTAACCGCTGATTTCGAGAAGAATCAATTAAGAAACTACCAGATTACAGGCTATCAGCAGTTATTTGTAGGCAGTAAGAAGAACTTCTCCATTGAAGGCAAAATAAAAGGAGACTATTAGTAGTCTCCTCCGGCGCCACCGCCTCCAAAATCTCCACCGCCGAAGCCCCCAAAGCCCCCACCGCTGCTGCCACCGCCAGACCAGCCCCCTGAAGAACTTCCCCAACCGGTATAGGTAGTATAAGGAATCCAGCCACCACCGCCACCGCGGTTGCCGTGGTTTCCGCCCTTACCTTTGCTCAGTATGGCAATAATTACAAAGATTACAATAATAACTACTACGAATCCAAGCCAGCTGCCACCGTCTTCGTCTTCTTCGTCAGACTTGAATTCGCCTTTGGCATAATTAATAATTCTGTCTGTAGCCGCATCAAGGCCTTCATAGTATTTAGATTCCTTGAAGCGGGGCTTTATTTCCTGCTCTATGATGCGTTTGCTGTAGGCATCGGTAATAGAACCTTCCATGCCATATCCTGTGGCAATAAAGACCTTTCTGTCTTCAGGTGCCCAGAGAATGACAATCCCGTTGTTTTTGCCTTTCTCGCCTACGCCCCAGGCCTTGCCTAGCTTGAACGTATATTCGCTGATATCATAAGGCTGAACAGTCTTTACAATAACAATGGCTATTTGAGTAGACGTAGTATCATAATAAGCCTTCAGTTTATGTTCCAGCTGGTCAATCTCACCCGGGCTCAGTAATCCACCTACAAAATCATTGACAAATCGGGCAGGGCTGGGTTTTTCCGGTATATCCTGCGCAAAAGCAATGTTTTGCAACAAAAGGAATAATATAAGCAGTCTTTTAAACATTTTTAGTGGTTGTTTACAAAAAGTAAACATTTATTGGCTAAGGAATAGGGTCGGTTGAAATATCATCCGATATCTCGTTGATATCTTCGGAATGATATGGAAAAAACTTCTTTAGTTGATTTCCTGCCTCACGAATCCCCATTTGCAGGCCTCCGGTGAAATCCTCCAGTAAAAAATATTGTCGCATACTATCTCTGATACCTTCCCAGAAATTTAGTGGAACAACCTTGTCGATGCCAATATCTCCCCATATAGCAAACTTGTGGCTTCCATAAGCCAGATAAAACAGAACACCATTTCTTTGGGCTGTTCTTTCCAGGCAAAGAAACTGAAAAATCTGTTTGGCACGCTCAACAGGATCTGCCGTAGGGCAGGTGTCTTCCACATGAACTTTTATCTCACCCGAGGTATTCAGTTCGGCATCTTTGATTGCTTTCACAATCCTTTCTTTGGCGGATTCGGTCAGAAACATATCTATGAGAAATAAGATGTGCTGAGAAACAAATAACACTTACAGGCCTTTGACAGCCTGTAAGTGCATGAAATATGCTTTTTAAATATTAGAACTTAACCGTTGGGGCAGCTTGTGCAGCATCAGATGCTTGGAAGAAGCCCTTCTCACTAAATCCAAAGATTTTTGCGAAGATAACAGTCGGAAAACTTAAAGCAGAGGCATTGTAGGTTTGAACCGCCGAGTTAAAATCGTTACGTGCAACCCCTATCCGGTTTTCTGTGCCTTCCAATTGAGACTGCAGCTCCAGGAAGTTCTGATTGGCTTTCAGTTGCGGGTATTGTTCTACTGTAACCAACAGACGGCTCAAAGCCCCGCTTAGCTGGTCTTGTGCGGCCTGAAACTTCTGTATGTTTTCCGGCGTAAGATTATCCGGGCTTATTTGCATAGAGGTGGCTTTTGCCCGGGCCTCTATTACTTGTGTAAGCGTAGTTTTTTCAAAGTCAGCGGCTCCTTTTACAGTATTTACCAAATTCGGAACCAAATCTGCACGGCGTTGATACTGTGTTTGCACGTTTGCCCATTTGCCTTTTACCTCCTGATCTTTTCCTACCAGCCCATTATAAGACGAACAGCCATATACACTCACAAGCAAAATGATACCGAGTATAATTAAGGTGCTTTTTTTCATTTTCGAGTAATTTTGTTTTTTATCTTAAATTTTAATTCAAATGTAATAATTTGATGATGATATTCAAGAAATACATTATTATAAGTGGACTAAAACCGCTATAAACGGACGTTTCAGGCAGGCCATAATTTTATGTATTCTTCCAAATCAGTAGCTTTTGGTTGTTCAGGTGCTCCGTCTTCCTCAAATGCTTTATCAGTATAGGCTATCTGATTCCAGTTACCCCAATTACTGCACACATCGTAGTCAACCAATATGTTTTCAAAGTAAGTAGCTCCCCATGTCCAATCAATGCCCAGGTCTTTTGTCAGATAAGCGGCTACTGCTTGTCGTCCGTAATCGGGCATATAACCGGTTAACCGGGCTTCGCGCATACTGGCATCTACAAAAGCTACGCCGGTTTCACCATTTACCCAGGTATCAAAAGTGGGGCGGTGCCGGCTCCATTGTTTCATGAGGTCGTTTTTAGTACCACTGGCTTTAAATAGACGTGTGCCATATTTCAATGCCGAAAAATGAAAGAAGTCACGCCAAAGCAGCTCATAGATCATCCAATTGGTCGAATCATTGTTCACTACTTGCGCTTCATAATGTTTTACTTCTTCGTACACCTTTCTGGGCGAAATACAACCCAGGCTCAACCATGGAGAAAGCTTTGATGAATAATCGGCACCAGTTAAAGTTTTCCGGTTTTTTTTATGTGTTTTCAACAGGTTTTTCTGCCAGAAATATTCATTTAGTCGTGCTAAGGCGAAGGTTTCGCCTCCGGTAAAATCAAAAGCTACACGAGGATCAATAACCGGTTCTTCATCAAAACCCAATTCCTGAAAAGTCGGAATGTTTCCGGGTTCTATGTCTGTTATCGCGGGAAGCTGCCCGGGCGACTCAAAGGTTTTTCGTACTTTAGTTGCCCGCTCTATCTTTTTTCTGAAGTCGCCGAAGGAAGCCGGAAGGAAATTAATTTGAAAAGGGAGATCGCGTGCATGAAAAAGAGTAGCCGACCAGACTAGTTCAAGTTCAATATTAAGCGGCTTTAGTAATTTTGACAGAGAGGCTTCAATGGTGGTTTCATCCTGTGTTACTTCTTTGCCGGAGTATACTGCTGATGCCTCAGAAACTTTAGCAATCTGCGCAATGATATCTTCGGCATTTCCCGTTCTCACAATTAATTCAGAGCCTTTTTTCTGCAGGTTTTTTCTCAGATCCTCAATGGCCTCCAACAGAAATTTTGTTCTGAAAGGCCCTGTTCTTTTAAAACCCAGGAAATTGTTTTCGAAATAGCGCGTATCAAAAATATAAACCGGAATCACATTTCCTGCTTTTGATGCCTGTAAGAAGGCTTCGTTATCATGGAGCCTTAAATCATTTCTGAACCAGAAAATTATATTTTGCATGAGTGTAATTGAAGTATATGATAGTGTGTTTTATTGTCTGCAACAGGCCTGGTATCTATGGTGTTTTATAAATACAGCGATCACGGTGTAGAAAAAAAGCCCTCTGCGAGAGGGCTGAATGATTTATAATTTCGTTTTTAAAAAGGCTGTTAAGATTTCCAATCCTTTTTCGAAATGCGTATTATTATTGATAATAACGTCGGCGTCATATTTAGTGGGTTCAATGAACTTTTCGTAGGTTGGTGCTACGTGGTTTTCCCAACGGTACAAAACATCAGTCAGATCATAGCCTCGCTCATTTCCGTCACGGATAATCCTGCGTTTAATCTTCACGTGCTCGCGGGCATCAATAAATACTTTTAAATCGAGCAGGCGGGATACCTCAACCGAGTGGAAAACAAAAATACCCTCTACCACAATAATAGGTGCAGGGTTAAAAACAAGAGTCTTCGGAACAATGCTTGGATTATTGAAAGTATATTCTTTCTGCCTAACTACGTTTCCGTTTTTCAAATCCTCAATATGTTGCGCATACAATCCGAAATCTATCGCTTCGGGTAGGTCGTAGTTCTCAATGTTGTTCTGGTCTTTGGGCACAAGAGCCTGTGGACGATAATAGTTATCCTGAGAAATAAGACAGATATCCTGAGCAGAAAAAGCACTTAACAACTGATGCAGAAAGTATGTTTTTCCTGATGCACTTCCGCCTGTAATACCTACGATATAAGGATTCATTCTTAAGCCAAAACTTGTGTAACTTGTTCCAAGATAAAACGACCGTCAATGTTACCTAACGCTTCGTCTGAGGCACGCTCAGGGTGGGGCATCATGCCGAATACATTTTTTCCGGCATTGCTTATTCCGGCAATGTTTTCAATACTGCCATTCGGGTTAGCTTCCGTAACAATGTTACCGGCCTCATCACAATAGCGGAACAACACCTGATCGTTATCGTTGATTCGCTTCAGTGTGTCTTCATCGGCAAAGTATCGGCCATCGCCATGTGCAATCGGAATTTTATAGGCTCTTTGGTCTAAGCCGGCTGTCAGAAGCGCTGACCCACTTTGTGGTTTCAGATAAACATTCCGGCAGATGTATTTCTGCGCAATATTTTTCAATAAAACACCCGGTACAAGCCCTGCTTCAGCTAAAACCTGGAATCCGTTGCAGATACCCATTACATAGCCACCTTTATTGGCATGGGCAATTACCTCGTTCATTACAGGAGAAAAGCGGGCGATGGCGCCAGAGCGGAGATAATCTCCATACGAGAAACCACCGGGTAATATAATAAAATCACAACCTTGCAGGTCATGGTCTTTATGCCAGATTTTAACAATTTCTTGTCCGAGATTGTGTCGGAGTGTAAAAACGGTATCGTCTTCACAATTGGAGCCGGGAAATACTACTACGCCGAATTTCATAACTTAAAATCCCGAAAACGTGCTGGGGGATCGTTTTGTTTTTAGTAATAAAGAAATTTTACACAAAATTATGAAAAATCTATAGCATTCAGCGTAAGAATTTTCAGAAATTGCTTTCAAATATTCAAACGCAGTCACTATCAGTATTAGTATCTCAATGAAAACCGCAAAAAAAACACTTCTCTTTGCCGGCGTGGCAGTATTGCTGGTATTAGCCTTTTACTTGGTCTGGGCCAATACAAGGTTGGGGTCTGAACTAAAACAAACCTTTAAGATAGAAGCCGCGGCGTCTTACGGAGATTCGAGCGCCAGAGGGAATCTGATAGGTGTACAGGCTTTTGTGGAGCCGGTTGATTATGCATCTGAAGAAAACTTCCGCAAAAAAGTGCATTTCTACCTTGATGAAGCCCAAAAGAAAAACTGGTTGATTCCGGGTAAATCAATTGTGGTGTTTCCGGAGTATTTCGGAACCTGGCTGGTAACCATGCAGGAAAAAGAAAGTATTTATTATCACACAGCAAAGATAGAAGAGGGTATGCAGACCATGGTATTGAGGAATGCCGGTAAATTTCTGACTACTTTTTTAAAGAGCCCCGACCAGGTACAGGATAAGGTAAAATATAGTGTATTTGCCATGAAGGCCCCGGTTATAGCCAAGGTGTATCAGGATACGTTTGCCGCTCTGGCAAAAGAGTATAAAGTAACAATTGTCGGCGGGTCTGTTCTTTTGCCCGACCCTGTTGTTGAAAACGGTATACTGAAAACAAGAGCCGGCCTGCTGTATAACACCTCTGTTATTTTTGAGCCTGACGGTAAAACAAATCCGCAGCTGATTAAAAAGGCATTCCCGACAGCCGATGAATTAGGATTTATTTGTCCGGTAAAGCCCGAAGATATTCCTGTATTTAATACTGCTGCGGGCCGCATGGGCGTGTTGATTTGCGCCGATGCGTGGTTTTCGGAGGCCTATCATACATTAAAAAACAAAAAGGCCGATTTTGTAATAACGCCGTCTTACTCTAATGGATTCGGGTATTGGCAACAACCCTGGAGCGGATATTCGGGAGCCCAGACACCAGAAGACGCAAAGGCAGACGTAGGAAAAATCTCTTTAGGCGAAGCCTGGGTCAAATACGCCATGGGCACCCGCGCCAAAGAAGAAGCAGGTGTTAAAAAAGGAATCAACGTTTTTCTGCAGGGAAACCTGTGGGATCTGGGTGCTGACGGCTCTACAATCGTTTTGAGCGATTCGGCACACGCAACACCGTATGTAGGTAAATCAGCCCTGATAAATGTGTGGCTTTAATAGCCTCTACAAAGTTTTTTTCTCTGGGTCGTATTTATTAAATGCCTGCAACCATATAGAGCGAGACAAACGATAAAGAAGCGGGAATAAAAGAAAAGTAAGTGCCAGATACCCCAGAATATACCACAGCCAGTCAACCCGGTCTTCAAAAAACACATAATAGGCCACAGTAGCAATTACAAACAAGGCAATATTAAATATATAACTCACATACATTGCGCCATAAAAAAAACCTATTTCTCTTTCGTATTTCAGTCCGCATTTGGGGCAATGCTTATGCATGGCAGTCATCTGTTTAAGCGCATACGGATTCTGATTAACAAAAACTTCTCCCTCGTGGCAACGCGGGCATTTCATTTTTATGGCAGCTTCTACCTTGTTCATTTAATCTTTAGTTTAATAGTGTTTCTTTAATGATAATCCAGCACCCCATTATAAGAATAAACCAACCAAAAGCCGGTTTTAGTTTCTCGCCGTCTATTCTTTTTGATAAATAACCCCCTATCAATACACCGCTTACCGTACACCCGACAAATTTTAAAAGGAATGTCCAATCTAAAATGACCCCTGCCGAGAAGTCGCCAATTGCGCCAAAGAGAGAATTGATTGTGATAATCAACAGCGATGTACCTACGGCTTTTTTCATGGGTAACTGGGCAAAAATAACCAAGGCCGGAATAATCATAAAACCGCCTCCGGCGCCCACAAATCCGGTTAGAACCCCTACCAGAATCCCTTCCAGAAAAATAAGCCAATAACTTACCTCAGGGTTAATCATTTCTTTTGCCTCTTTCCGGCTTTTAATGGTAGAGTACGAAGCGCCTATCATCAGTGTACCAAAGAGCAGCATCACCATTAGATTTTTGCTGATCGTAAATTGTTCAGATTGGTAAATTACTTCAGGCATGCGGTGTATCACATACTTACGCATAATGAAAACCATGATAAACGCCGGAAACGAAAAAAACAAACCTTTGCGAATATCAATAAGCCCTTTCCGGAAATAATCTATCGATCCTGCTAACGAGGTAATACCAACAATAAAAAGCGAATAGGTAGTAGCCGTGGTAGGGCTAATACCCATCATATAAACAAGCACGGTTACCGTAAGAATAGAGCCTCCGGCGCCGATTAATCCAAGTGTGATGCCGATTAAAAAAGCCAGACAAAAGCCTATTATTTCCATAGATTTTAAATGACAAAAATTTTCTTTTCAATAAGCCGTAGCTTTCTGAAAATGGTGCAATTTAAAGAAATGCAGTCAAAAAACATTGGTAATCATTGTATTTTTCAAATATACCATCTCGCTAGAGATACTATTTTTCAAAATACTGTATAAAAAAAACCGGAGGCTATAAAATTGTCCTGAATCCTGATTATTTTTGTTAAAAACCTACCAACAGCGCATGTACAAGAAAATTACACTTCTTCTGAGTTTTGTTTCTACAACAGTGTTTGCCCAGATTGAAAAGGCTCCACCCAGAGCTGAGGGCGAATACACCAATCGTTTAATTATCAGAGGCGTAACACTCATCAACAGTACAGGTGCTCCACCTGTTGGCCCTGTAGACATTGTTGTTGAAAAAAATAAAATAGCGCAGATCCGTCAGGTAGGATATCCGGGCGTGCCCATTGAGGACAAAAGCCGTCCTAAACTGAATGCAGGCGACAAGGAGCTGGATTGTACCGGAATGTACCTGATGCCGGGTTTTGTAGATATGCACGGACACATAGGCGGCAAAGCCCAGGGTACTCCTGCCGAATATGTTTTTAAACTCTGGCTGGCGCATGGCATCACTACCATTAGAGACCCTTCGGCAGGTAATGGACTCGACTGGACATTGGATCATAAAAAGAAAAGTGACAACAATGAGATAACAGCCCCACGTATTAAAGCCTATACGGCCTTCGGCATGGGTAGCGATAAGCCTATTACAACACCTGAAGAGGCACGCCAATGGGTGAGGAATAATGCGGCTAAGGGCGCTGATGGCATTAAGTTCTTCGGAGCAGCCCCTGATATTTTTCGTGCGGCATTAGAAGAAAACAAGAAGATAGGTCTGCGGTCGGCCTGTCATCATGCACAACTGGAAGTAGGCCGGATGAACGTATTGGCTACAGCTAAGGCCGGGCTAACCACTATGGAGCACTGGTATGGGCTACCGGAAGCCCTGTTTGATGAAAGAACCTTACAAAACTACCCGCCTGATTATAATTATAACAATGAGCAGAACCGCTTTGAGGAAGCCGGAAAACTCTGGAAACAGGCTGCGGAGCCGGGTTCTCCCAAGTGGTATCAGGTAATGGACGAGTTGTTGAAGCTGGATTTTACACTAGACCCAACCTTTAATATTTATGAGGCCAACCGCGAACTAATGCTGGCGCGCAGAGCCGAGTGGCATGACGAATATACGTTGCCGTCGGTATGGCGGTTTTATGGGCCCAGTCGTATTTCGCATGGGTCTTACTGGTTGAACTGGGGAACCGAACAGGAGGTAGCGTGGAAAGAAAATTATCGTATCTGGATGCGGTTTGTGAACGAATATAAAAACAGAGGAGGGCGCGTAACCACGGGGTCTGACTCCGGCTACATTTACCAGCTATATGGTTTTGCGTATATAAGAGAACTGGAGTTGCTACGCGAAGCAGGCTTTCATCCTTTAGAGGTTATCAGGGCGGCTACGCTGAAAGGCGCAGAAGCTTTAGGTATGGCAGATCAGATTGGTTCGGTGGAAGTAGGCAAATTTGCCGATTTTGTAATAACAGAAGAGAATCCTCTGGCTAATCTGAAAACGCTGTATGGCACAGGCGCTATAAGGGTAAATGATAAAAACGAGGTGATAAGAGTAGGAGGAGTGAAATATACCGTGAAAGACGGTATTGTGTATGATTCCAAAAAACTGTTGGCCGACGTCCGCAAAATTGTAGCCGATGCCAAAGCGAAAGAAGGGTTTGAAATTACGCAACCCGGAGTTCCGCAAAAAACGCCTACAAAAGTGCAGGGTTCAACCAAAAACTGACAGAGAACAGAAATGGCGTTAAGCACCTGCTTAACGCCATTTCTGTTTATTTCTTTTTATAATCTCCCCGGGAAAAATGCTTCTCGATCCAGCAGTACATCAGAATAAAGAAATAGCGGCTGCCCATTTCCTTAATCTTTAATTTTGATTCGCCATACTTCCGGTTGGTCCAGCTATTGGGCACCACTGCATAGGTATATCCGCGCACAATAGCTTTTAAAGGTAGTTCAACGGTTAAATTAAAGTGGTGAGATAAGAAAGGCTTAATACCTTCAATTGTTTCTCTTTTATATAACTTGAAAGCATTCGTAGTATCGTTATATCTGATACCCATCATGCTTTTGATAATAAAATTGGCAATGCGATTGATGAATTTCTTCAATGGCGGATAATCAATGACTTTACCGCCTTTCATCCAACGGCTGCCATATACGGCATCAACATTCTCGCGAAGCATTGTCTGGTAGTATTTCACAAGATCTTCGGGGTCGTCAGACATATCTGCCATAAATACAGCGACACAATCACCGGAGAATCGTTCTAAACCATAGCGAACAGCATAACCAAAACCGTTAGGCCCTTTGTTGGTATCGAAAGTCAGCGTCGGGATTTCCTTTGAAAGCTCCTGGAGAACATCCAGGGTGTTGTCTTTAGAGTTATCGTTGGTTACCCATATTTCGTGTGGAATGTCGTGTTTTTCCAGGCTTTCATATAAGGCTCGAAGCGTTTCAGGAATACTTTCTTGTTCGTTATAGGCAGGAATAACAACGCTTAGTTTCATTATTTTCTAGTATAAAATATAGTAAGTCTTTATGAGATAACAGACCTGGATGGCTCAGTTAGTTGTTTCAGGCGTTAGAACCACAAATGTCTGAAAACTAAGCATAAAATCAAAACAGCATGAGAAATGAAATGGATTAAGCCGGGGGTATAGTCAAAGTTTTACATGTGAATTGACAAGAAGAATCGTTTTTTATATTTACGATATAAGTTTAAATATTGTAAACAATGGTAACTTTACTGAAGGAATAAAAAAGTATTGCCTGATTCTACCAGAGGTGTTTCGTAAAATTATTCATATTGACATGGATGCTTTTTTTGCATCGGTAGAGCAAAGGGATTTTGCCGATTTGCGGGGGAAACCTGTAGCCGTAGGAGGAAGCAGCGAACGGGGAGTTGTAGCGGCGGCCAGTTATGAAGCCCGGAAATTCGGCGTTCGTTCAGCCATGTCGTCCAGAATTGCGAAACAGAAATGTCCGCAACTGATTTTTGTAAGGCCCCGCTTTGAAGTATACAAACAGGTATCGCAGGAAATCAGAGAAATTTTTCTTGAGTATACGCCTTTGGTGGAGCCATTATCATTGGATGAGGCGTATCTGGATGTAACCGAGAACTTGAAGGGCATCGAAACAGCAACACAGATAGCGCAGGAAATAAAAGACCGGATCAAAGAGAAAACCGGGCTTACAGCATCGGCCGGGGTTTCGGTAAATAAGTTTTTAGCCAAGATCGCCTCAGATTACAGAAAGCCTGACGGACTGTTTGTTATAAAACCAACGCAGGCTGAAAAATTCGTAGAGAATTTAGAGATTGGCAAGTTTCATGGTGTCGGGAGGGTTACGGCTGAGCGAATGAACAAAATGGGGATTTTCACCGGAAAAGATCTGAAAACCAAAAGCGTGGATTTTCTCACCAGTCATTTCGGCAAAACGGGCAGCTATTACTTCGACATCGCCCACGGGATCGATAACCGATTGGTTAATCCGGACAGTATCAGAAAATCTATCGGGGTGGAGAATACTTTTGATAGAGATTTTACAGAACCGGACGACCTTTACAGAGAGATGGACGATATTCTGGAGCAATTATGGCGGCGAATGAATCGCATAAAAGCCTATGGCAAAACGATAACACTTAAAATAAAGTTTGCCGATTTTGAGAACATCACCCGTAGCCGCACTTCTCAACTAACCATATTGGAAGAAGCCCTTCTGGCCAAAATATCTTACGAAATGCTTCATGCACTTCTGCCTGTGCCAAAGGGGGTAAGATTGTTGGGTATTTATCTTTCTAATCTTGAATTTGAAGACGAAATGGTGGGTCGCCAGTTAACCATAGGGTTCTAACGAAAAGAGCCCATCGTAACGACGGGCTCTTCCTGTATAGATTCGATTAGTATTATTCTACTTTGCTTAATTTTATAGTATTGGTGCGGTTGTTTTCCTGCAAAGGCATACTCAAAGTATTAATAAATGAGTCGCCGGCTTGCAACTCTCCTTTTTCTACCAATACATCACGGATATTACTTACTACTTCTTCTACAGTTTTATCTTTCAGATGATTGTATTTAAGTGCAGTGATACCCGAATATAAACTTAATTGTGTTAAGAGCTTTTCATTACCGGTAAAGATAAACGTACTGGCCTTTGGGCGATGATGCGATAAACGAACCGCAGTATAGCCGGAAGTTGTAATGCCGATAATGGCTTTTACACGTAAATCGCGCGCTAAACGGCAGGCATTCATTACTACGTTATCGTTTTCTTTTTCTTCCGACACATAATCATCCTGTGTAACACGGGCGTGGTGGCGGTAAAATAGTTTTTTCTCGTCAGCCTGTTCTTCTATTTTCTCAATGGTTTTAACCATTGTTTCAACAGCCAGAATAGGATACTTACCCGAAGCACTTTCTGCACTTAGCATTACGGCATCGGCACCGTCTAAAACGGCATTAGCCACATCACCCACTTCTGCACGTGTAGGACGAGGGCTATCAATCATACTTTCCAGCATTTGTGTAGCCACAATTACCGGTTTTGCAGCAAGATTAGATTTTTCAACCAACGCTTTCTGGATCCACGGTACATCTTCTGACGGAAGTTCCACACCCAGGTCTCCACGGGCTACCATGATACCGTCTGTTGCGGCAATGATAGAATCCATATTATCAACAGCTTCCGGTTTTTCAATTTTCGCAATTACCTTTGCTTCTCTTCCCTGCTCTTTAATATAGTTCTGGATATCCTTTATTTCTTCGGCTGTTCTCACAAACGATAGTGCAATCCAGTCAACATCATTTAATAAACCGAATTTTAAATCTTCCCAGTCTTTTTCGGTAACTGATGGTTGAGAAATATTCGTATTGGGTAGGTTTACACCTTTCTTTTGTTTTAAAAGACCCCCATACACCACTTCGGTAACTACATCCATTCCCTCAACGCCTGTTACTTTCACTTCCAGTTTACCATCGTCCATCAAAATTCTTTCGCCCAGTTTCACGTCATGGTACATGCCTTTGTAAGGTGTACTTACGCGATTAGCGTTTCCTACTATATCTTCATTGGTAAATACCAGTTTGTCGCCTGTAAAAATCTCAACCCCCTCGTTTCCTTTTTCCATGAGGCCGATCCGGATTTTTGGCCCTTGTAAATCCTGTAAAATAGCACATTTGAAACCATGCTCTGCGTTTATTTTCCTGATGCGGTTGATACGCAGTTGGTGGTCTTCGTGGGTTCCGTGAGAGAAATTTAAACGGAAAACATTCACACCGGCTTTTGCTAATGCCAATAACATTTCTTCACTTTCTGAAGTAGGCCCGACTGTAGCTACGATTTTGGTTTTTCTATGCATTTTTAAAATAAAATATTTCTTCGCCTTAAGAATGTCGCAAAAATACTAACTATTTATGAGAATTACAGAATAAACCATTTTGATTTCTACAGCAAGTAGGATTTTCAGGAAAAAAGCAGGAGGTGTAAACGCTTAATAGTCAGTAATTTAATGGCTTGTTAAATAATAATAAAAAAACAAATTTCTGCACTTTGTATACGTAAAAAAGAAGCCCGCAGGAAGTAGCAATACGCAAAAGAAGCGTAATAGGAACACAGAATTGAAAAAACACATACTTGCAGGAAACGGGGTTTGTCAGGATTGAAAAAAATGAAAAGAAGTTTTTGCCGAAAAAAAATATTCTGTTAAATTTGTGTCCTTAGTAATCGAACAAACAATTGAAACAAAACGCAATCGCAATTTCACTTCTCCTTCTACTCAGCTTTTCAGTGTGAGAAACGGAGACTTTGTATAAATCAAAAGCCCTTTCTTGCACACGGTGAGAAAGGGCTTTTTTGTGAGAAAAAGAAGTAGTAAAAATAACTAAACACCTCATTAAGCAATGAGCCAAAAGATTTATGTTTTCGACACCACCTTACGAGATGGAGAACAAGTTCCCGGTTGTCAGTTAACGACCGTAGAAAAGGTAATGATTGCCAAGCAACTCGAAAAACTGGGTGTCGATATTATTGAGGCTGGTTTTCCGATTTCAAGCCCCGGTGATTTTAATTCGGTTGTAGAGGTATCAAAAGCTGTAACAGAACCGACCGTTTGTGCCCTGTCAAGAGCAATTAAAGGTGATATTGATGCTGCCGCAGAAGCTCTGAAATTTGCCAAACGCCCGCGTATTCATACGGGTATCGGAGCGTCAGATATCCACATCAAACATAAATTCAATAGTACTCGTGAGCAGATTATTGAGCAGGCTGTTGCAGCTGTAAAGCATGCTAAAAAATATGTGGAGGATGTGGAGTTTTATGCAGAGGATTCCGGTCGTGCAGACCTTGAGTTTTTAGCAAGGCTGACAGATGAGGTAATAAAAGCAGGAGCAACAGTAGTAAACCTGCCTGATACAACCGGTTACGTGCTGCCACATGAAATGCATCAGCGTATTTCGTACATCATGAATAATGTGCCTAATGTTGATAAAGCCATTATTTCGATGCACAATCATAACGATTTAGGATTGGCTACGGCTAACACGATAGCGGGTATTCAGGCCGGAGCAAGGCAGGTAGAGGTAACCATTAATGGTATTGGTGAGCGTGCCGGTAACACTTCGTTGGAAGAGATAGCCATGATTCTGAAAGTACATAAGTCGCTGGGGTATCATACAAACATTGAAAGTACGATGCTTTCACCCATGAGCCGATTGGTTTCTGAAACCATGCGTATGCCGGTACAAGCCAATAAGGCTATTGTGGGCCGGAATGCTTTTGCGCATTCGTCGGGTATTCATCAGGATGGCTTCCTTAAGCATACCGAAAATTACGAAATCATAAGCCCGCAAGAAGTAGGGGTTGATAAATCATCAATTGTGCTAACTGCCAGAAGTGGCCGCCATGCCTTGAAACACCGCCTTGAAATGCTGGGCTTTAAGCTTGACAAACCCGAAATTGATTATACCTATAGCCGTTTCCTTGACCTGGCCGACAGAATCAAAGAGGTAAATGACAAGGATCTGGTAATTTTAATGAAAGAGACCGTTTCCTGATAAATAATCGTATCGACCAGGATAAGGGAGTTTATGAATCATTCATAAACTCCCTTTTTTTATTTACTTTGCATAGAGATTTTTCAAGCCCAACAGACTTTACCTGAACAAATGCCTGATCGACGTCACTTTCTCAGCTCAACCCTGCTGGCAAGCCTGGGGTTGGCTAACCTGAGTTTTTCACTTACTGAAACCCGGGGGAAAACACTAAAACCTGCTGCCCTGAAAAAGGGTGATACTATTGGGCTGGTTTGTCCGGCCTATTCAGCGTTTATCAAAGAAGATGTACAGATAACTATAGAAAGCCTGGAGGCGCTGGGCTTTAAGGTGAAAACAGGTGCTCATCTATTCGATCGCTACGGGTATCTGGCCGGAACAGACACAGACAGGGCTGCGGATATCAATAACATGTTTGCCGATAAAAGCATCAGTGGTATCATGGCCATGCACGGGGGGTGGGGCTGTGCCAGAATTCTGCCCTTGCTGGACTATAAACTCATACAGAAAAACCCGAAAGTTTTTATTGGTTACAGCGATATCACTGCGTTGTTGCTGGGTATTTATAGCCAAACGGGTCTGGTTACTTTTCATGGGCCGGTGGGGTCTTCTTCATGGAACGGCTTTTCGGTTGAAAACTTCAAAAATCTGTTGATAGAAGCCAATGCCGTGCAACTGACCAATCCGGTAAAAAAGGGAGATAACCTGGTACAAACCGAAGACCGGATATATACCATTAATCCGGGCATAGCTACAGGCCGGCTGATAGGGGGAAACCTCACGGTGCTAAGCCATATACTGGGGTCGCCTTATGTACCCGACTTCAAAGGTAATATATTGTTTCTGGAAGACGTAGGAGAAGATATTTACAGGATTGACCGGATGATTACCCAACTGAAAATTTCAGGGCTACTTGGCCAGCTTTCAGGTTTTGTTTTCGGTAAATGTACGGATTGCCCTCCCTCAAAAGGAGGATATGGTTCTCTGACCATGGAAGATATTTTTGAAGATCATATTAAGCCGCTTGATATACCGGCCTTTTCAGGAGCTATGATAGGGCATATCAAAGATAAATTTACAATACCGGTAGGTATAGAAGCCACCATTGATGCAGCCAAAGGAAGCATTACATTACAAGAAAGCGCAGTTAATAAGTAAGACAAATAAGAAGCCCTTTCAGACATTCCTGAAAGGGCTTCCTGTATTTTTAATAGATGCGATTAACTATTCTTCCTCTCCGCTAAAGCGACCACCACCAATGGTATGGCCAAAGAAAAGCGCATTCAGGAATAACTTATTGGTTCCGTACCAGAATGCCCGGAAGTTCGGATTCTCCGACATCAGAATGATTTTTCCTGCGCCAAGCGTTTGCGTAATAACGGCTGGAGAGTTTTTAATCAATGCCTCGTTCTTGGGGTGCACATAACCGGCAATCAGCGGGTTTCCGGTAAAAATAATCGGTGTGTTGTAGGGGTTCTTGGTGTCTTCAAAGAAGATGTTGTTATCTTTAAACAAAGCTAATTTTTCCTGCGAATACCCGAAGCAGATCGGGTGAGTAGGGTCAATTTTTGTTTCGAAGATGGTACCTGCTGTTTCCATTGCTCCATTATACTTTTCCTGCGAAACATAAGACCTTTTTCCGCCGGCATTGTTATCGGGTCTTGGCTTCACCGTTATCGAACCAATCTTCTTGTTTGCTGCCCATTCTGCCGCGTCAGTCATGGCTACCAATACTCCACCGCCCTGAATAAAGCGTTTGATTTTCTCATCCGACAGGTTGTTGTAATTACCGCCCGAAAGCACAATATGGGTGTATTTATCCAGATTAACCCTGTTTACAGTTTCAATATCTGAGAAAGTCAACGGAATGTTAATCCGTTGGTCAAGCAAGTGCCATATTTCGCCGGCATCGTTCGCATTTACACCCGGGCCTGCTACCATTAATACTTTAGGCAGTTTCAATTTGCGGAATTTCTCACTGCCCAGGTCGATTCCAGCGGGTGTCAGACCGGTGGTAGTGGCATAGAAATTGACACCATCCCGTTCAGCAAGCGTTTGTAGTAAAGCCCCCGGGTCGTTACCATTGCCTACAATCTGTATGGTTCCGTAATCAAATTTTTGCTCTTTTCCCCCCACAATAGCTGTTAGCGGTTCTACGGCCACTTTCAATGTAAAACCTTTATCGAGTAGCTCATAAGCGGTTCTTGGAGCAAAATAGCTATTCCATTCAAAGAAATAGGCGTAAGTACTGCTACCATACACTTTTCCTTTCGGAAACTCATTTATGTTCACTTTCTCGCCTAATGAAACAGCTGTTTTAGCCTCTGCCGTAGGCACATTCATACAATATTGCAGCGACCAGGCCGAAATATCATAGAAAAGGCTATCCTCAAACTTAGTGCGTTTTTCAAACATCGACTTAATAAGACGGTGTTGTGGCTGATTCGTCGGTACTACAAATGAAGCGGTTTTATCAAATGTTGAACCGTCAACGGTTTCGTCTTTAGCCAGTTTATATACATCTATCTGATTTCGCTTCAGCATATTCACCATTTCCCAGGTTCTGATGGCATCTTTACTTCCTCCAAAAACGTAGGCTTTCACGGCATCAGCAGAGCTTTCTTTGTAGAAACTGCGCATGTGTTCCAATAACTCTACGCGCATTTCACGGGCTGCTTTTAATGTAGAGAGTGTGGCAGAAACCTGATTTCTGATAGTGAAAGGAAAGCTCAATAGGCCATTGGCGGTTTCTTGCAAATGCCCGCGGGAAGAAGCCTGCTCAAACAGAATACCAATAGAACCGTTTACATCAGGTAGGGTAGAACCCTTACCATAGTAAAAGTCATCGTAGTTTTCCTGTGTATAATAAGCCGAATTGATTTTGTCTAAGCCTGCTGCATGATATTTCCCGATTTTGGCGGTTAAATCAATGTTGCTTTTGGGTGTAAGCGGGTGCGTACGGGCAGGTATACCGGGTTGAAAGAAGAAAGTAGACCCGCTTCCCATTTCGTGGTGGTCGGTCAGAATGTTAGGTCTCCACTCATAGAATTTTACGAGGCGGCCTTTGCTTTCGGGCATTTGTTGGTAGAGCCAGTCGCGATTCAAATCAAACCAGTAATGATTGGTACGTCCATTCGGCCATGTTTCACTGAATTCACGGCTGTTTATGTCACTTACCAGAGTGGTGCTACGGTTAATATTTACCCAGGTAGCAAAGCGGTTTCCACCATCGGCGTTGATGCAAGGATCAATCAATATAATAGCATCATTCAATAAAGAGTCAATTCCTGCTCCCTGAGCAGCAGCCAGATAATAGGCCGACATCAGGTTTGAGTTAGTTCCACTGGCCTCATTGCCATGTACCGAGTATCCCATCCAGACAACAATCGGCATTTTTTTCAAATCCAAACTGCCTGATTGTGAGGGATTAACCAGTTTCTGGTGCTCGGCTTTTATCTGCTCTAGTTGAGAATGATTTTTAGGAGAGGTTACTGTTAGTAACAAAAGCTCCCGGTTTTCGAACGTTTTACCGTAAACTTCCACCTTAAATCTGTCTGAAAGCCTCGCCAGCTCTCTCATGTAAGCGTATTGCTCATAAGGTGTCACGTGTTGCTCACCAACCTGATAACCGAGAAATTGTTTCGGTGTAGGTATTTTGGGGTTATAGCTTACATGCTGCGGTAGATAGTAACTGTCTGCTACTTGCCCGAAAGAGTAAAACTGTAATGTGATGAAGAATAAGAGTAGTATTTTTTTCATGAAAACAGAATGAGTAGTTTATTAAGCAATTAAATACTTTTCTGCCTAAAAATACAAAAAGCCTCTGACAGAGAGGCTTTTTGTATAGACAAAGAGTCTGTAAACCTTAAAGTTTTTCAAAAAGGGGCCATTTAAGCCCTTTATTGCATTTAAGGAATCTATGTTAATGTATGTTCAGCAATCAATTAGATGCTTTTAGTTTTGCCTCAATAGTTTGTTGGGTATGAGGTACGGCTCTTAAGCGCTCTTTTGGTATCAGTTTACCGGTATCTTTACAAATACCGTAAGTGCCGTTTTTAATACGAATCAGGGCGGCTTCCAATTGTTGAGCAAACTTCTGCAGACGACCTGCCGACTGGCTTAACTGTTCTTTTTCACTCACATCAGCACCATCTTCCAATAATTTTGTGCTACTCGATGTGTAATCGGTACCGTTGTCATTCTTACGACTCAGCGTTTCTTTAATAAAATTCAGCTCATTTCTTGTCGCTTCTAATTTGTTGGTAATGATTACTTCAAATTCCCGTAGCTCCTCTTCTGAATAGCGGGTTTTTTCTTCAACTACAGCCATAATCGTAATGCAGTAAATTGTTAAAAAATGGGTATATGTTTAAAAAACGCCACAAAGATAGCGTTTTTAAAGCCCTTAAACAATGCCTTGTGGAAAATATTGGGCATTTGATAAAAAAATTTATATTAAGGTAATCTGTTAAAAGCGATAAAATATTTGGCGATGAGAAGAATTGTCAGTTAAGGATTGCGTTTATTCTTAAAAATGAGCACAAAGCTGTTTTTTTGTAAAATTTAACGATTTTAAGAAATACTTTCTTTTTTCTAAGTTTGCACCCAAAAATCATCAACATATAGCATATTCTGTTATGAATTACATAGAACCGGCTCCCATAAAGGACAAAGAAAATCCTCTGGAGTCAATGATGTCAAGATTTGATGCGGCGGTAAAGATTTTAGGTATCAGTGAAGAGATGTATTACATCCTGAAAGTACCTGCGCGTCAAGTAACTGTTGGGTTGCCTGTTACCATGGACAACGGGCAGATCAAGGTTTTTGAAGGTTATAGAGTAATCCACTCAACCATATTAGGGCCTAGTAAGGGTGGCATTCGCTTCGACCCTGCCGTGAATATCGATGAAGTACGCGCCTTAGCTGCCTGGATGACCTGGAAATGCGCAGTGGTTGATATTCCTTACGGTGGTGCAAAAGGCGGAATTGCCTGTAACCCACGTGAAATGTCTGCCGGTGAAATGGAACGTTTAATGCGGGCCTATACAATAGCAATGCTGGATATTTTCGGGCCTGATAAGGATATTCCGGCGCCTGACATGGGTACCGGCCCTCGCGAAATGGCCTGGCTGATGGATGAATATTCAAAAGCCAAAGGCATGACTGTAAACGCTGTAGTAACCGGAAAACCATTGGTGTTGGGAGGCTCTCTGGGTCGTACTGAAGCAACCGGGCGTGGCGTGATGGTATCGGCGCTTTCGGGTATGGAAAAGCTCCGGCTGAATCCCTACCGGGCTACTGCTGCGGTGCAAGGCTTTGGTAATGTGGGCTCACATGCGGCACAATTACTACAGGAAAAAGGAGTAACCATTTGTGGCATCAGCGATATTTCGGGGGCGTATTATAATGCCCGCGGCATAGATATCGAAAAAGCAATTGCCTATAGAAATGCCAACAAAGGAAGCCTTGAAGGTTTTAAAGAGGCAGAGTTGATAAGCAATGAAGAACTGCTTTCGCTTAATGTGGATGTGCTGGTACCGGCTGCAAAAGAAGATGTAATTACGCATGAGAATGCCGCAGGTATTCAGGCAAAACTGATTGTGGAAGGTGCCAACGGCCCAACATCTGCCAGTGCAGACGAGATTATCAATGAGAAAGGCATCATGGTAGTGCCTGATATTCTGGCCAATGCGGGGGGTGTTACAGTTTCGTATTTTGAATGGGTACAGAACCGTATCGGATACAAATGGGCATTAGATAGAATCAACCGTCGTTGTGACCGTATGATGAAAGATGCTTTCGATAAGGTGTTTGAAACTTCGCAGAAACATCAGGTATCAATGCGCCTTGCAGCATACATTGTGGCGATAGATAAAGTAGCGAGTACCTACAAATTCCGTGGGGGGTACGGTTGATAAAACGATACTGATTACAATAAAAACAGATTGCTATAAACCCATTTGCTGTTATATCTGCAAATGGGTTTACGGTATGTATATCCCCCCAATTCATACTTAATTCTCCCGAAACAGTTTAAGGAATGCGCAGAATTGAGTATTTTTGCAGAAATTATTAAAAAATCAAACAGATATGGCAGGAAACAGAACCTTTACGATGATTAAACCACATGCTGTGGCCGATAATCATATTGGTGGAATTACAGCAATGATTGAAGCCGCAGGCTTTAGAATTGTAGCAATGAAAAAAACGCAATTGACCCCGGCTCTGGCAGGTAAATTTTACGAAGTACATAAAGAGAGAGGTTTTTATGGAGAGTTGTGTGAGATGATGTCGTCGGGCCCGATTGTACCGATGATCCTGGAAAAAGAAAACGCAGTGGCAGACTTCCGTACGCTTATCGGAGCAACTAATCCGGCTAATGCAGAAGAAGGAACAATACGTAAGATATATGCAAAGTCATTAGGAGAAAACGCTATTCATGGTTCAGATTCAGACGAAAACGCAGCTATAGAAGGTGCATTTTTCTTTGGAGTGACCGAACAATATTAATAATTTTAAGAAGAGACGGGTCTTACCATATTCCGGCAAGACCCGTCTCTGTTTTTTAATAGTACCGAATTAATGGCGATTTCAAAATTTTGTGGAAAAAGGAAACGGTTTTTACTATAAAAGAATGTTATTCCGCACATACTTGGCGCTTTTTTCAATGCAATAAAGGGCGTTAGGCACATAATTGTTGCCCTGTTCTACAAAAACGTGCTTCACTCCGGCCAGTTGGGCATCAGCAAAAAACTCTTCGAAATTTATGGTTCCCTCCCCAACAATGGTGTGTAAATCACGGTTGGTTTTGTCCATGTCTTTGATATGCCAGCATACAAACCTGCCGGGCTGCTGAGCAAAATAGTAGTGTGCTTTGTGTTTAGACGTATGCGAAATCCAGTATAAATCCAGTTCAAGCTTTACCAGTTGAGGGTCTGTTTCATTCAATATAATGTCATAGCCTATTTTGCCGTTGTGGTCAATAAACTCGAAATCATGATTATGGTACGCCAACTGTAGCTTTGCCTTTTTAATTTGTTCGCCTATTTTGTTCAGCTTTCCGGCAATTACTTTAAATTTCTCAATACTACGCGATTGCGGGTCAAGCCATGGCCATACAATGTAGTCTTGCTTCAGGGCAGAAGCACCTTCAATACATTGATCAACATATCTTGTTAAATCATCATCCGTTTTACCGGGCAGCATGAACTTGTCAAGGTCGTAATGTCCGCTTGAAGTGGTCAGATTATTATCGTCCAGTATTGTCTTCAGCTCGCTGGGTTTCATATTCCAGTAATACTTGTTGAGGCCGTAATTAAAGCCATAGGTTTCTACTTCCTGATAACCGAAAGATGCCACTTTCTGAAGGGTACTCCGGACATCGGCAGCCATTTCTTTGTGAACCGTATACAATTGTAAGCCTAATTTGAACTTGCTTTTGGCAAAGGCCTGAGAAGAAATAATACTTCCGGCAGTAATTAATCCTGCTTGTTTAAGAAATTCTCGACGGGTAGTCATAGTGGTTGAATTAAATTTTAATACTTTTGACGGATGCTTATGTAGCAAAATTAGATAGCAGAAAACGGGCAGGATTGTAAAAAAGCGAACGAAATAAAACAAGAGTTAATTTTAACTGATGGAAACACCTTTCATATACAAAGAAAGTTATGCAAATGCTGAGCTGAGTAGGTATATTAAAAAATACTGGATGTTAGATAATTCACGTAATTCTGCTCCGCTTGTCAATAAAAGTGTGGTTCCGAATGGTTGTTTTAATATTGCTTTTATTTCAGGAGAAGGCATCTGTATCGACAATGGGTTACGTCGAAATGTATTGAAAGAAGGGATTTATTTGTGCGGGCAGCTAAAGTCCAGCATAGACATTTGTATTGAACCCTTCTCAAAAATTATTCTGGTGCAGCTTTATCCGTGGACAGTCCCCATGTTTAGTAATTTCCCACAGGAACAAAGTACTGATAGCTATGTACCACTAGGCGAAATCAACAGGCTGTTGTCAGAAAGGCTTAGAGGCGTTGATTTGTTTGATGAAGCCTATATAATTGATTTTTTCCGGACACAGTTTTCCTCTTTTCTTCAAAAAAACACCGGAGCTTACATTGTACAGGAGTCTTTTGAACTGATAAAGGCTAATAGTGGAGTTCTTAATATGCAGCAGCTTAGCCAGTCGCTTCGCTGTTCCACCCGCTTAATCGAAAAAAAATTTAGTCAGGGTGTCGGTATGAGCCCGAAAGAATATGCAACCATTTTCAGAATCAGAGAAATGATTGATTGTTTGTCAGCGGGTAAATTTTCTGAATCGATGGCACAATTAGCGCTGGCCTATGGTTTTTATGATCAGGCACATTTTATAAAAACGTTCAGGAAAATAGCGCTTACCTCACCGGGCAAATTTGAAGCCGATAAATACCTGTTAGCCTATCGGCAATAAAATTATCCGTCTATACCCTCGTAAAAAATACCCGCTTTCTGGCGTATTTCATCTAATAAGCTTATTAATTTCACGCTCATCGAAAGCGGCATTTTTACACTCTCTTTCTTATTGTTTCTTAAACAATTGTTCACTTCTTCAATTTCATAATTATAGCCACGGGTTTCTCTTTCAAACGAAAACGTAATCGGTTCTTTGTCTGTTTCATAGAGTGTAAGGGTTTTGGTTTCGTGAAAACGCTCGGGTAGATGAATGTATCCCTTTTCACCATAAATGAGCGCCTCTGTACGGGTTCTTGAGGCAAAAGTGGCGTTCAACAAAGCAGATGCCTGAGGATACTTAAAAACAAAACTTGTTGTTTCATCCACTCCTGTTTTACCCAGCGTAGCAAAAGCCCGAACATCTGCCGGATACCCCAGTAACAAAAGAGCAAGATAAGCAGGATAAACGCCAACATCAAGTAAGGCGCCACCTCCTAAAGCAGGGTTTAAGACACGTCTTTCAGGAATGTGCGGTGCCACAAACCCGAAGTCTGCCTGAATCGTTTTTACTTTTCCGATTCTGTCTTCAGCAATTAGCTCCAGTGTTTTTTCTATGGCCGGAATAAACCGGGTCCACATAGCCTCCATCAGAAAAGTATCATTCATCCTTGCTGCTTCTGCCATTAGCTGTACCTCTTTCAGGTTCATGGCCATAGGTTTTTCACAAAGCACAGGCATTTTGTTGTTCAGGCACAATAGGGTGTTTGCCGCATGAGAAGCATGAGGTGTGGCAACATAAACAATGTCTAAATCCGGGGTATTGAAAATGCCACTATAAGTGTCATAATAATGCGGCACATTGAATTTTTGTGCAAAGTTTTCAGCCCTTTCCAGAGAAGTTGAGGCAACAGCATGTAATTGTGTGTCGGGTACTTTTATTAAATCTGTTGCAAATTTTTCAGCAATCTTACCGATTCCGATAATTCCCCACCGTATTGTTTTCGCCATTTTCTTAAAAGATATAATCAGAAGCCGGAACCTATCGGGCTTCGAAGTTTATAAATATTTTTTTCGGAATAAGAGTTTAAATGTAGGTAAAAAACAGTTTACGGAACAATAAGTTTTGGATGAATCTGTTTCCGGTATTACCAGAGAGAAGAAAACATTCAAGATTGGCAGATAAGGCATTAGGAAATTAAGACAGTTGTACTGCCTGATATAAAACAAAACACCCCGGCTATCATAACCGGGGTGTTTATCAATATATAATACTCAGAGTCTTATTTACCTAGTTTTACTTTCAGGTTTTGGTCTAATGCCTCTAAGAACTCTTCAGTATATAAATAGTGTTCGCCATGATTTACTCTGTTGCCATGGATACACACCGCTAAGTCTTTAGTCATTTTGCCAGACTCAACCGTTTCAACGCAAACTTCTTCTAAAGCATGACAGAAGTCGATTAACTCCTGGTTGCCATCTTTTTTACCACGGAACTCCAATCCACGGGTCCAAGCAAAAATAGAAGCAATCGGGTTAGTTGAAGTCGGTTTTCCGGCCTGGTGGTCACGATAGTGGCGGGTTACGGTTCCGTGTGCTGCTTCTGCTTCCATAGTTTCTCCGTCCGGAGTAACCAATACAGAAGTCATTAAACCTAATGAACCGAAACCTTGTGCTACTGAGTCAGACTGCACGTCACCATCATAGTTTTTACAAGCCCAAACGAATGAACCATTCCATTTCAAGGCCGAAGCCACCATGTCGTCAATCAGACGGTGTTCGTAAACTATACCGGCAGCCTCAAATTTGGCTTTGTAATCTGCCTGATAGATTTCTTCGAAAATATCTTTGAAACGACCGTCGTATTTTTTCAGAATGGTGTTTTTTGTAGATAGATACAAAGGCCATTTTTTGTTAAGCGCTACATTGAAGCATGAGTGCGCAAAACCACGGATTGATTCGTCTGTGTTGTACATTCCCATGGCTACTCCGCCCCCTTTGAAGTTATACACATCAAATTCTTTCACGGTACCATCAGCACCTTCAAATTTCATAGTTAATTTACCAGGACCGTCTACCACGAAATCGGTTGCGCGGTATTGATCGCCAAAAGCATGACGACCTACGATGATAGGGGAGGTCCAGTTAGAAACTAAACGAGGCACATTTTTACAAACAATCGGCTCGCGGAAAACAGTACCATCCAGAATATTCCGGATTGTACCATTGGGTGATTTCCACATTTGTTTCAGATTAAACTCAGTTACACGGGCTTCGTCAGGAGTAATAGTAGCACATTTGATACCCACGCCATATTTTTTAATGGCATTGGCAGAGTCAACGGTTACCTGGTCGTTCGTTTCATCACGATACTCAACACCCAGGTCATAATATTTAATATCTACGTCTATATAAGGCAGAATCAATTTCTCTTTAATAAAACGCCAGATGATTCGCGTCATTTCGTCTCCGTCAAGTTCAACAACGGGATTAGCTACTTTAATCTTATTCATGATAATGAGTTTAATTAATAAATACGGTTGTAAAGTTATAAACAGAAAGCGAAAAAATCTTAATAATATCGAATTTTCTGTTTCGTATCAGTAAAAAAAGAGCCTCCAATCGGAAGCTCTTTTTAACTTAAACCAAAGAAAATTATGAAAATTAATAAAATCTTATTTGTTCAGAAGCTCATCAAACGATAAAGCTACGTAGTACATCGAACCCACAGAAGCACTACCATAAGCCTGAATGTACGGCTTGCCACCAATGTTTGTACCACCAATTTTAAGGATAGATTTAATACTAGGGAGCTTCAAGCTCACCTGTGCATCTATGTTGTTGATAGCAGGTACAGGGGTGTTGGTAAAGGACTCCAGTCCGGTTGTAGTAGGCTGGTTGAAACTAGCCTGCCACAAGAAAGCATTCTGATGTTTGAAATTGATATTAAAGCCGACTCTATTGCCGCTACCCAGTCTTTTACCAAAGCCAAGGTTATAACGATATTCAGGGGTGTTAAAGCCCGCATACTGTTGTTCGGCTGATGGCGTAAAGTTTTTCAATTGGTTGTTAGCAATATTACCGTTTACAAAGAAACCTTTACTCAGCGAATAGTTCAGACCAAGCGCCCAACCATCAACCTTGATTTCTTCAGTAGTATTAACCGGTCTTGAATAACCTTGTCTGGTTGATGCACTAGATACACCAGACTCAATCGGTAAGCCCGGGCCAGCCGCCTGGGTAGGCACTACTATTGATACACCACCGATGAAGTTTCTGTAAGTACTGGTATAATAATAAGCATCTACAAACAATCTTTTGGCAATCAAACCTTTGTAACCGATTTCAATAGATTGAATACGTTCAGGTTGAAGAGGCTTGGCTTTATATTTATTCAGAGTAGCTAAAGCATAGGCAGGAGCAACCTGCGCTGCAACACCCGGTACATTGGCCGCTAAAGCCTTTTGTAATTCAGCATTGAAAGCAGGCTGGAAGTTAGCCGCCATTGCACCCGGAAGCGCTGCATTAACACCTGCCTGAAGATTTTGAGCCAGCGCACCAGGAAGATTAGCAGCAACACCTGCCTGAATAGCAGCAGGAGCAGACTCCGGTGGAATTTGTCCTGCTTGAACAGCAGCGTTAACCTGCGCAGTTACACCGGCAGTAACCTGTTGTGTGATAGCGGCAGTTACACCGGCAGTAACTTGTTGTGTAATGGCAGCAGTTACACCCGCTGTAATGGCCGGAGTGGCTTGTGCTGTTACAGCCTGTACTGCATAGGCTTGTGCCTGTGCTTTTACTGCATCGGTTATATATTTCAATGGATTCGCCGAGAAATCATTCAATACCGGCAATGCGATACCGTTGTTCAGATTATATCTGGTAACGAATTCCGGTAAACCACCAATCAGTGTACCGGCTGGCGTTTTTAAATCAATATACTGGTTCTGAGTAGTAGGAATTCTGAAACCGGTTTGGTATGACAAGCGAATGTTGTGATCACCAAAGGTTGCTACCCCAGACACACGAGGAGTAAACTGACCTTCGAAGTTTTCGTTTTTATCATATCTTATTGACGCAGTCAGCTTGAAATGGTCTTTGAATAAACTCTTAGCAGCTTGTAAAAAAGCACCATATTCATTGATACCGATGGTACCGTCTCTGCCGTCTTTTTTGTCAGCAAACAATGTTCCGT
Source organism: Emticicia sp. GW821-FHT11C11 (assembly GCF_058808615.1). Classification (NCBI taxonomy): domain Bacteria; kingdom Pseudomonadati; phylum Bacteroidota; class Cytophagia; order Cytophagales; family Leadbetterellaceae; genus Emticicia; species Emticicia sp. GW821-FHT11C11. The sequence goes on along the minus strand of NZ_JBXARV010000002.1, from coordinate 1,048,429 downwards.
TGGAACGTAACTCATATTTTCTGAAGTTGGCTCCGGCCAAAAGGTCAATGAATTTAACCTGATTTTTAAAGTTATAAACACCTTCTGCATGATACAGGTTGGTTTTGTCCAGAAAAGCGCCACCACCTTCAACAATCGGCTTTTCTCTGTATTTATCCAGAAGAGCATCGTAGGCAGCTGTTCCCGGTTGTGGCATTCCCTGATCTGCCACACTGCGTGCTGTAAGGTGAGCTTGGTCAATAGCCATACCACCTGTTCTTGCCTGTACAAAAGCGCCTACGTATTGTCCGAACCACGTTTCATGAGGTTTAATCTCATTAAGCATTGAAACAGCGGTTAATCCGGTGAAGTACGACTGGCCAGAGCGCTCCTGAGTGGTATAGGCTCTTAGTGTGAAATTGTCGCCTTTTAATTCAAGTTTGGCTTGAGTAAGATTAAAATTTCTCAAAGAATAACGGCCTGTTCCTGTATAAGCAGTAGTACCATAACCATAGTTAACCTGTGCAATGGCCTCTACTTTTTCGTTGATCCGGTAGTGCAAAGCAACATTGGTTTTAAAGCTTTTGGTATTGTAGTCAATCATGTCTACCTCTTTAAAACCGGTACGGCTGACGTTCGTATTGGCAGGGATAAGTCCTGCTGCTGCTGAGGGAAGCAAGCCGGCACTGATCATGCTATTGGCAACGGTTGTCATATTGGCTTGTACTTCATCGCCATATATATTCATACCGTCATAATCAGTTTTTACACCTGTTCCTCGTGAACCATTCTCTACACCACCTAAGTTCAGGTTGGTGTAGTTGTTTGCCTGCCAGTCTTTGGCAGTTATGTAAGACAAGTTAACTTTGAAAGCAAACTTATCATTGAATGCTTTGGCATAACGAAGCGATAAATCTTGGAAAGGAGTGGTAACTGTAGTACGGTTTGAAGCCGTCATCACACCACTTTTAGCGGTAGCGCTTAATCCCTGATATAAGAAAGGGCTTTTGCTGTTCATCAGTATTAAACCATTAATGGCATTAGGGCCATATAAAGCCGAAGCAGCTCCCGGAAGTAATTCAACGCTCTCAACGTCTAATTCCGGCATACCTACTATATTATCAACAGGGAAATTAAGACCCGGAGCCTGGTTATCCATTCCATCAATCATTTGTACAGTACGCGGGTTTCCGGTTGCACCGAATCCACGCATGTTAATCGATTTGAATAGTAGACCCTGGGTTGTCATATCAACACCCTTCATGTTAGCAAGTGCGTCGTAGAACGATGGAGCGGCTGCTTCGCGAATGGCTCTGATATCCATTTTTTCTACCGCAACGGCCGACTTCATAACGGTTTCTTCAACACGAGAGGCAGCTACTACTACTTCCTGCCCCAGGATAGCCTGCTCTTTCAGGGCAATATTAATGGCAGCGTTATTTCCGGAAACATTTACTTCCTGACTTTCGTAACCCACCGAAGTGATTACTATGATAAAGGGAGGAGGGGTAGAGGTACTAAACGAGAAACTTCCTTTGGTATCGGTAATAGTACCAATTACCTTACCTTTTACCTGCACGCTTACACCAATAAGTGGCTCTTTAGTAACAGCATCAGTAATAGTACCTGAAACTTTAGTTTGAGCAAAGACCAGTTGGGTGATAAATAAGCAACAGATTCCGAACAACAATTTTTTTACGGAAAGTTTGTACATGGGGGTATTGGTTAGTGAGTTAACAAAACGTAATTTTGTGTCAAACATAGAAAAGAAAATAATAATATGCAAGCATACTATCGGCAGATTTTATAAAAATTTTACAATTTTACCAAAAAATAATCATATAAGATGAGAAAAGGGTTTTTTCCATATTTATTTTTGTTTTTTACCTTGATAAACGGGTTTGTTTATGCCCAAAAACACGTAATTCTCCACTCTGGTTTCGATTCTACCCGCATTCCGCCAACGCCAGATTATAACCTGAAAGAAACCTGGGCGGCTTTGCCGGACAAAGAAGATGCTGCAGATAAAATACCCTTAAAATCTACTGTAAAAGATAATCAGCAGGACGCAAAAGCGGATGTTTTCTTTCTTCATCCTACCATTTACACTTACGCTCCCAGAAACAGGTATCTCTGGAATGCTGATGTAAATGATCAAGAACTGAACGCAATGGTTGACGAGTCTACTATTCTGAATCAGGCCACAGCTTTTAACGGCTCAGGAAAAATATACGCACCCCGATACAGGCAGGCTCATTATTACAGTTTTCTGACCAGTAATGAGGAAGATAAAAAACAAGCGCTCGATTTGGCCTATACTGATGTGAAATCGGCGTTTGAATACTATCTTCAACATTGGAACCAGAACCGCCCTATTATCATCGCTTCTCATAGCCAGGGAACAGTTTTGGCCAAGCGCCTGCTGAAGGAGTTTTTTGATGGGAGACCCTTACAGAAACAATTGGTAGAAGCATACCTGATAGGTATTGCTACTACAGCCGACACATTCGAAAACATTAAACCGAGCCAGTCGGCAGATGACATCGGGGGTTTTGTTTCCTGGAATACCTTTGCAAGAGATTATTACCCGCCTTATTATGAAGACGGGTTAAAGTCTGCTGTATGTACCAACCCTTTATCGTGGAAGCTCGATGAAGATTTTGTATCAAAAAAAGAAAATAAAGGTGGCGTTGGTCTGCATTTCACATTCGTAGAACAGGCAGCAGATGCGCAGGCGCACCAAGGCATTTTGTGGATTAATAAACCTTATGTAAGAAGCAGAGTATTTTTACGGACCAAAATATGGCACCGGGCTGACATAAACTTATTTTGGATGAATATCAGAGAAAACGTAGCTTTACGTGTAGAAAAGTATTTGAATCAATATTAGCACACAATTAATACACTTCATAAAACCAGATAATTATTTAACCTTAAGTAATATTTTGGTAAGGCTGCATCAAACAAGGCATTTACCCTTTCTGCCTTCACAATGAGATCGACTTACCTGAACCGGGCAAATTACTGGGGCACTATTTTAACACTAGTAGATTTTGATGAAAAATAACTACGTAATTATAATGGCTGGGGGTGTCGGAACGAGATTCTGGCCTTTTAGCCGTACAACCAACCCAAAGCAATTCCATGATGTTCTCGGAATCGGCAAAACAATGATTCAACAGACTGTTGAGCGCTTTGAAGGAGTTTGTCCCACAGAAAACATCTACATTGTTACGAGCGAGGAATATTATCATATAACCAAAGAGCAGTTGCCTTATCTGTCAGATGATCAGATATTGCTGGAGCCGAGTCGCAGAAACACAGCGCCTTGTATCGGATACGCCTGCTATAAAATTGCTTCTAAAAATCCGGATGCCAATATTGTAGTGGCGCCGGCCGACCACATTATTCTGAAAGAAGAAGAGTTTCGTAGAAGAATCAATATAGCCTTGCATTTTTCAGAAAAGAATAATGTGCTGATTACGCTGGGCATTAAGCCGACCCGTCCTGACACAGGCTATGGCTATATTCAGTTTGCAGAGACCGAAGGCGATATAAAAAGAGTAAAGACCTTTACTGAAAAGCCGGATCTTGAATGGGCCGTTAAGTTTGTGGAAAGCGGAGAGTTTGTGTGGAATGCCGGAATTTTTATCTGGAATGTGAGAACTATCAAAAAAACCTTTGAAATGTTTTTGCCCGAAATGGCAGAGGCTTTTGAAGAAATCAAGAAAGATTTCTATTCGGAGCGGGAAGCAGAAGCGCTTAAAAGAGCGTATCCGCAATGTAAAAGCATATCGATCGACAACGGTGTGATGGAAAAAGCTGAAAATGTATTCGTAGTGCTTTCTGATATCGGTTGGTCTGACCTGGGTACTTGGAAATCGCTCTATGAGATATCAGAAAAGGATGAACACCAGAATGTAGTAGATGGCAATACCCTCTTGTATAACACACATAACTGTATTGTAAAAACGCCTGATGACCGATTGGTAGTTATTAACGGTCTGGACGGATACATTGTAGCTGAGTATAACAATGTACTTATGATTTGTCGCAAGGAAGACGAGCAAAAGGTAAAAGAATTTGTGGCTACGGCAGGAAACAAAGGAAAAGAATTTGTTTAAGAGAAGCATGAAAAAAAACACGGTTTTAATACTAGGCTTGTTTCTGGCTCAGTCGGGGTGTTCAAACCCGCAACGCCTGGATACCACAGAGGTGAAAGATGAGATGGAAGGTCACAAAATAAAAAGAGTGACTCCGGCGCAAATCATGGAGCAGGTCGAGACACTGGGTAGCCGGATAGCCACTGATTTGACAACCGATTTGGAAGAACAGATGAAAGGGGCGTCGAAAGAAAGAGCGGAAGAAATATGCCGGCTGAAAAACATGCCAATGATAGACTCATTGTCCGGAAAATATAACCTGAAAATTCGTTTATTAGGCAAACCGGATATTGAAAACAACAAAGCTCTGTATACCAAAGAAAAAGAGGTGCTGGAAGCCTACGCAGATGCATCGGCTCAGAATCAAGTATTAAGCAATAACATTCAAAGCATCGGGGATTCTCTTTTTATTTATACTGCGCCTATTAGTGCCGCTAAAGGTGCAGGCAAACTTTGTTTTAATGATGAATCCGGTTTTGCTGTCTGGAGTATTGTGTTGAAAAAACAGGAGGTAGTAAAAAACATAAAGCCTAAAAAATAGAAAGAGAGCTATCAATAGTAGATAGCTCCTTTAACTAAAACAAAACTATAAAAAACCTAATTTTGAAAATCCTTAGTTGTTCATGTTATTGCCTTCTCCAGCTTTCACATCATCATTCTTCACTTTACTTTTCTTTTCAACCATTCTCATGTTACCAATTTTATAACTGAATGTCAGTTTCACGTTCTGGTTATAGATATTGTTGATGCTCACCTGATTAAACTGTGCTGAGTTCGAGGTCGATTTCACTTTCATCCCACCCAGAAAGTTCTCTGTTGCCAGACCAAGGCTTCCTTTTTTGTTTTTGAAATCTTTTCTGAAACCAAGTGAGTACATATAGAAGCTACCTTGTGTACCCTGCAATTGTATCTGGTTACCGCGGAAGAAACTAAAACCTTGTATACCCCATCCGTTTTTCAACTGTACCTGTGTTTGCAGGCGTCCGCCAATTACAATACCATCGTTGCTGATAAGCGATGAATATCCGTCGGCACCTTGTACCTGTCCTTCAAGATAGTTATAGTACAAATCGATACCGGCATTTACCGACCATTTTGGCGTGATGTTGATGTTACCGAATATATTAGTACCGAACATTTGCTGTTTTCCGACGTTCTGGAAAGTAGTAACAATGGCACCTATCAATGTATCAGAAGGCGCGCTCAAACGAAGGATAGAATTGTTAGTCAGACGGCCGAATACCGAAGTATTCAGATAAACTTTTTTAATGTTTGAACTGGCGCTCAATTCGAAGTTGTCAGTTATTTCCGGACGAAGGCTTGGGTTACCAATGGTAATGTTCTGAGGGTTAGCAGCATTAAAGTTCGGGTTCAGCTGTTGCAAGCCCGGGCGTTGAATACGTTTGTTGTAAGCAGCTTTCAGAGTGGTAGAACCAATAGTTTTCGAAACGTTCACACTTGGTACCAGGTTGCCGTAAGCCGGAATATCAATAGCTTTTGTCTGATCCTGTGCTTCAATAGTAGTATACTCATAGCGTGTACCTATTTTGAAAGTATATTTATTCTTGGTTGAATAAGTATATGACAAATAACCTGACGCAATATTTTGCGAGTAATCTAATAAACCTGAAGGATTCCTTGCATCAGTGGCAAAGTCACCTGTTGGGCCTGCAATCAGATAACTGAAATCACTGTTTACCTGACGGAAGATTCCTTTCAAGCCCACTTCAAACATCTGGTTTTGTTTGATAGGCGTCTGGAAATCGGTTTGCAACGTAACTTCCTGATTAGTGTTACCGTTCAGGTTTTTCTGACGGCTTACCAGATTGCTCGATTCGTTCAGTAAATCAGCAAGGAAATTATTTTTAAGATTACTTTTACTATACTGTGTTGAAATCGACCATTCTTGTGATGGCTTGAATGTACGGATATAATCCAGGTTCACATCAACCGAGTTTGACAAATCTTTGCTGTCAACATTTCTGTAAGACGTTGAGTTAAATACGTTGTTGGTATATAGATTGGTTGTGAAGTCCTGTGTTCTGATAAAATTACGCGTACCAAAGTTAATACCTGCCGTCAATGACTGGTTTTTAGAAATGTCATAATCAAACCCTAAGTTATAGCGGCCAAATAAACCGTTATCAAAGGCATCAGCTGTTTGTTTGGTTAATACGGTACTACCATTCAATACTGTACTTTGGTCTAGCGAAATACCCGCCTTGTTGTAAAAAGCACGGCCACCGCCACCCATTGATACACCCAATTTGCCTTTACGGATATTACCGTTCAAGCCTAAGTTAGAGCCACGGATCCCCGCACCTGCGTCAAGATTCAGCGTTAAGCCCTCAATAGTACTTTTCTTGGTGATGATGTTAATAATACCACCCGAACCTTCGGCGTCATATTTGGCCGATGGAGAAGTGATTACCTCAACTGATTTAATCAGTTCAGAAGGAATCATCTTAAGGGCATCAGCAATGCTGCTGGCAATAATAGTAGATGGCTTGTTGTTAATCAGAACCCGGATGTTCGAAGTTCCGCGTAATGAAACGTTACCGTCAAGGTCAACGGTCAATAAAGGTACTTTACGCAACACATCGGCAGCATCGCCACCTTTCGAAGTAATGTCTTTTTCTGCATTATAAACCAGACGGTCTACTTTTTCTTCAATCATTGATTTTTCGGCTGTCACCGTTACCTCATCCAGTTGTTTGGCGCTGGTCGATAATTTAATCACGCCCAGATCAATGTCTTTTCCTTTTTCTACTTTTATGTTGTCAATGGTTTTATCAGCATATCCGATAAAACTGATAACCAGTTTGTATTCGCCAACGGCCACTCTTGTTAATGAGAATTTTCCTTTCTCGTCGGCCATGGTTCCGTCTACTACCTTGTTAGTTGCTTTGCTGTGAAGAGCAATATTAGCGAATTCTACAGCCGTGGTAACCGCTTCGTCAACCACAAAGCCTGATATTTTCGAATTACCCTTAGGGGCATTACCATCAAGGTTCAAGGTAGGTGTTTGTTGTGCATTATTTGGTCTTCCGTTGCCGTCTCCTCTTTGGCCGCCCATACCGCCACCGCCGGGTCTACCTCCGCCGCCACCGGGAAATTGTGCTGAAGCCGAAAGACCGGTGAGAACAACCAAACTTAAAATAGTGATAAACTTTTTCATTGTCGTATTTTTTATAATTTGTTTTTTGTCGCTTGTTATTGATAACGGCTACAAAATAAAGGGGTGGTTTTTGTACATTTTTAGGGAATAGATGAAAGGTTGAAGATTGAAGATGAAAGATAAAATGATGCTTATGAATGCTTTAAAAGGGCAAAAAACTACTCAAAATCTGATTTTGATTGCGCGTTACGGAGTTTTGTCGTCAGACTTCTAACTTTGGTCTGTTTAATGCTAATTGAATTATTTTAATAGTATAGATTTGTTTACACTTTGTACTTTTCCCATGATAGGTGTTTAGGGTATACGTAACTTAAAAAAGTACAAAAATTTATCAAAACAATTTAACAATCAATGACTATACTAAACAGAAAGATATCTTATCAACATCTCTTCCGCGTATTGTTTCATCTATTATTTTGGGGCGTGTGGTTAGTTTGGCCCATTATTAATGCTTATATGAACGATACCGAAAGAGACCGGTGGTATATAGAACACATCGTTCCCTTATCTACTACGCATATTCCTCAGTTTTTTATCAACACCTTAATACTGATGCCCTATTTTCTTCGGAAACGAGGCGTAGGGTCTTATGTGTTTTCGGTAATTGTGCTGAGTTTTGTATTTGTACTCATTCAGTATTTGCTGAAACTCTGGTTGTGGGAAACCGCTCTTGATATGAATGGTCATAAAATTTCTATTTTTGAATTCAAGACCATGTTTCCGGTTCTTTTTGTAAGTGCTGTAAGTACGGTTTACGGGCTGATTATTTACATGGGTGATCAGGAGAAAATCAAGCAGGAAGAAAAACAGGAGAAACTGCAGGCCGAGTTGTCTTTTCTGCGTTCACAGATAAGCCCTCATTTTATTTTTAATGTACTCAACAGCATTGTATATCTCATACGTACGAAATCAAGTGCAGCCGAGGCGGTAACCATCCAACTTTCAGAACTGATGCGCTATATGTTGTATGAAGCCGATGATGAGCAGGTGTCGCTGGACAAAGAGATCAACTATCTGAACAATTATATTGAACTGCAGAGGGTAAGATTTGAAGAAGATGTTGAAATAAACATGAAGGCAGAAGGTAACATAGGCGCTCAGATAATAGAACCTATGTTGTTGATACCATTTGTAGAAAACGCCTTTAAACATGGTGTGGGGATGATAGATTTGCCGGTGATTGATGTGCTGGTAAGGTGTAATGACAGCGAATTGTTTTATGAAGTAAAAAACAAAATAACTCCTGAATTACCCGAAGATAAAGACAGCAGCTCGGGCATCGGACTAAAAAATGTAAAACGCCGGCTGGAACTCTTATATTCCGATAAGCATAAACTGGAAATAAGAAAAGAGAACAATTGGTTTGTGGTTTCTCTGTTTTTACAACTAAAAACAATTGGCTCATGATACTCAAATGCATTGCCGTTGATGACGAAAGTATGGGACGGAAACTTCTGGAAGAGAACATCAAGCAGATACCTTTTCTGGAACTGGTACGTACCTGTAAAAACCCTTTTGAAGCCATGCAGGCTTTGCAGGAAGAAAAAATAGACCTGATGTTTCTGGATATTCAGATGCCGGGTATGCTAGGAACCAAGTTTCTGCAGAGTTTGCGCGAAAAACCAATGGTTATATTTGTAACAGCCTATGCCAATTATGCGGTTGAGAGTTATGATTTAGACGTGATAGACTACCTGATGAAACCCGTAAGTCTGGAAAGATTCACCAAAGCGGCCTATAAAGCATTGGAACTGCACCGTAAGAATACGACTACAACAGCCACCACTCCTGCCACTACCACCACAATAACCGAACCCGTAGCTAAAGCGGATGAATTCCCCGAATTCTTTTTTATTAATGTAGAGTACTCTTTAGTAAAAATTACCATTAAAGACATTACACACATAGAAGGTCTGAAAGATTACATCAAAATCTTTTTAACCACCCAGACCAAACCTATTCTTACTAAATCTACAATGAAGGCAATAGAAGAAAAATTGCCACCCAAACAATTCATGCGTATTCATAAATCATTCATTGTGAATACTGACAAAATCGAATCAATTAGAGGGCAGAGAATCAAGATAGGAACTTACGATATACCGGTGAGTGAGTCGAGCATAGACGAATTACTAAAACTATTGAATTATTCCAAATAAAACCCGTTTACCGTTTTTAATACTATGATACAGTACAAAAAGTTTACAAGTCTCTTTGTAACGGGGCTTTTTGTTGCCCTGAAAAGTCTCGCGCAGGCTCCTGAAGAAAACAGATTCACCAAAGTGGTGCTGGCTGAGAAGCTGGACGAACCCATGGAAATGGCATTACTGAAAGACGGGCGCGTTTTGTTGGTAGAACGAAAAGGGGCTTTGAAACAATATAACCCCGCAACAAAGGAAATAAAAACACTGGCGACAATTCCGGTCAATACCAAGTATACCAATCGTGAGGGAGTGAAACGTGAAGCCGAAGAAGGCTTAATGGGTTTGGTGCTGGACCCGAACTTTGAGAAAAATCATTGGATTTACATGTATTATGCTGATACTGATGTAGCTAAACACGTATTGGCTCGCTGGGAGCTGAAAGGAGAAGAACTGGTGGAATCATCAAAGAAAATACTGCTGAATGTACCGACCCAAAGAGAAGAGTGCTGCCACACAGGAGGCGGCATGGTATTTGACAAAGCCGGTAATCTATACCTGACGGTAGGAAATAACACAAGTAATAGTAATTCTGACGGATACGCACCCATTGACGAACGCCCCAATCAGGAAAACTGGGACGACCAACGCGGAGCTTCCAACACTAACGACCTCCGCGGAAAAATCCTGAGAATTAAACCGGAAGCCAACGGAACATATTCCATTCCGAAAGGCAATCTATTTCCTGTAGGAACCCCTAAAACCCGTCCGGAAATCTATACCATGGGTCACCGTAATCCCTGGAGACCAAGTATCGACAGCAAAACAGGATACCTATACTGGGGAGAAGTAGGCCCTGATGCCTCTAAAGATTCAGAACGCGGCCCTCGTGGTTATGATGAGTTCAATCAGGCCAAAGGCCCGGGCTATTTTGGCTGGCCGTATTTCATAGGCGACAATAAAGTATATTCAGACTGGGACTTTGTTACCAACAAAATCAAAGCCGAGTCGAAGTTTGATCCTTCTAAGCCTATCAACGATTCACCTAACAACACAGGTCTGAGAGAGTTGCCTCCGGCTCAAAAAGCATTTATCTGGTATCCTTACGCTATTTCAGAAGAATTCCCGCTGGTGGGTAGCTCGGGCAGAAGTGCAACCGGTGGCCCGGTGTATCATCGTTCAGACTTCCCGTTCGCGAAACGCCCTTTTCCTGATTATTATGAAAACAAATGGCTGATTGTAGAGTTTATGCGTGGCTGGATTATGAGCATAACGATGGACGAAAACGGCAACTATAAATCAATGGAACGCTTTATGCCAAATACTGATTTTGGTAGTGCTATTGATATTGACTTCGCACCTGACGGTGACCTATATGTACTTGAATATGGAACGGCTTGGTTCAGAGGCAACGACAACGCCCGCCTGGTAAAAGTTGAATACAACGCCGGTAACCGCAAACCGGAAGTACAGCTTGCTGTCGATAAAACAGGTGGAGCGATTCCGTTAAAAGTTAATTTCTCTTCTGCCGGCACAACTGATGCGGATGGAGATGTGCTTAGCTATCAATGGACAGTAAGCAACAAAACCACCGGAACAAGAACTTTTAAAACGGCAAACCCAGCCGTAAGTTTTGACAAACCGGGTATCTACAAAGCTACTCTGACTGTAACAGACGCCAAAGGAGCCAAAAACAGCAAATCGCTGGATATAAAAGTAGGAAACGAACCACCAACTGTTGCGTTTGATATCCTGAAAGGAAACAGAACTTTCTATTTCCCCAATCAGCCGATTGAGTATGATGTGAAAGTAACAGATAAAGAAGACGGCAGCCTGAGCAATGGCAAAATAAAGCCTGAGCAGGTGGCAGTTAATATTGACTACATGCCTATTGGCTATGATAAAATTGAGGTTTCTCAAAACCATAGAGGTGCCGACGCAGCCGCTTTTGCTTCTACAGGGCAGAGGTTAATCAATGCAAGTGATTGCAAAGCCTGCCACGTGATTGACAAGAAGTCAGTTGGCCCAAGCTATACTGATATTGCCAATAAATACAAAGGAAACACCGCAATAATAGATCAACTGGCCAAGAAAGTAATCAGTGGTGGTATGGGTGTTTGGGGCGAGCATGCCATGAGTGCACACCCGCAGCTTCCGCTAAGTGATGCTACCTCAATGGTTGAATATATTCTGAGCATCGGCGAGAAAAAGGTGGTACAGTCTCACCCAACTAAAGGTAGCTATACTACAGCCATACCTGCCGGACAAAAAGAAAACGGTTCTTTTGTGCTAAGAGCTTCTTATAAAGACAGAGGTACCAAACTGATGCCTGCCTTGCAATCTGAAGAGACCATTGTGTTGAGAAATTCACTGTTAGACCCGGAACTGGCAGATAAAGCGAAAGGAACGCAGAAAGTAATGACACCGTCAAAGTCTTTCTTTATAGTAGGTAACGATTCTTACATTGCTTACAACAAAATAGACTTAACCAGCATAGACCAGATTGACTTCTACATACAGGCAACTACCCGTGTAGGCGCAGCCGGGGGGGTAATAGAAATCCGTCTAGATTCACCAACTGGGCCTTTAGTCGGCAAAACGGGAATGATTGAGGTAAAAGAACCTGCACCTTTCCGTCCGCAGGCTAATAATGGAGCACAACAAGCCCCACCACCTATTCCCGGTGTAAGACAAGATATGCAGATGGCCGTAAGAAGAGGAACTGTGTTGGCACCTGTGAAAATATCATCAGGCGGTACGCATGACATTTATTTCGTATTCAAAAACGAAAAGGCGCTATCCACTCAAATTGTAATGCAGGTAATGGGTATTGATTTTAAAAGTGGCGCAAATCTGTAACACGATTTAAATTCTATAAAACTATGAAAACCTTAAATTTTAAAACAATCCTGATGGCATTAGTGCTGTCAGGATTGCACTTCATTGCTTTCGGGCAAAAACTGGCTCCCGGTCCGCAGGTTCTCACTTTCCGGTCAGATGTTGACGATACCGAGCAGCCTTATGGTTTGTATCTGCCCAAAAACTACAACCCAAAGAAAAAATACCCATTGGTGGTAATGTTACATGGAGCGGGCTCTAATCACCGGTTGGCTTTACGCCGGGTATTTGGTAAAAGTAACGCCGAAGGGGAGTCTGATGTAGAAGCCAGTCGTTATTTTCCGGAGTGGAAAGATGTTAATTACATTGTTATAAGTGCCTATGCCAGAGGAACAATGGGGTATCAGGGTGTTGCTGAAAAAGATGTGATGGACATGCTGGCTGATGCAAAAAAACGTTTTTCAATTGATGAAAACCGTACTTACCTTACCGGTTTATCAATGGGCGGCGGCGGAACCATGTGGATAGGGTTGAGTTATCCGGACATCTGGGCTGCTATTGCTCCTGTTTGTCCTGCCCCTCCCGGCGGAACACTCGAAATGGTACCTAATGCATTGAATTATCCGGTTTATTTCTTTCAGGGAGATCAGGATCCGGCTGTAAAAGTTGACTCAACCCGTAAATGGGTGCAACGCTTCAAAGATGCAGGTGCTCAGGTAGAGTACACAGAGTACCCCGGCGTGAAACACAACAGTTGGGAAAATGCCTATAAAGATGAATTTATATTCGACTGGTTCTCTAAATTCAAAAGAAACCCGTATCCTGAACGCGTGCGTTTTGCCACTAGCCAGTATAAACATAATAAGGCTTACTGGGTAGTGCTTGATGAATTTACACCGGGTACTACTGCTTTGATTGATGCGAAATTTACGGCCAGAAATCACATTGAAATAAGCACAAAAGGACTAAAAACCTTTACATTAAACCTGACAGGTCACCCGAGCTTTAAATCAAAATCTCCAATAGAGTTGATAATAAACGGGCAGACAATCAGAGCCGAAACAGGAGCGAATGTAACACTTACCCAAAATAATAACTCATGGGCGATTAATACGTCCGGTACTTTAACATCGGCCAAGAAACCGGGTGCAGAAGGCCCCATGACAGAGGCCATAGCCGACCGCCATATTTATGTCTATGGTACCGGTGGGAACCCTTCTGCCGACGAACTGAACAAAAGACGCACTGAAGCGCAAAAAGCAATGGAGTGGTCGGTTTACAGAGGCGACTTTATTGGTAGAGTAATGGTTTTTCCACGTTTACTGAGTGACAAAGAAGTTCGCCCAAGTGATATTGAAAGCTCTAATCTGATTCTGTTTGGTACCAAAGAAACCAATAGCCTGATTGAGAAATTCAGTGATAAGTTGCCCGTAGAACTGAAAGCGTCTGCCACAGATTACGGGCTGGCGTATGTGTTTCCGATAGGGGCGCGCTACGTGCTGGTTAATTCAGGTCTATCGTGGTGGACAGTGAGCGAAAATCCCAGTGCCATGTCTCGCCAGAACTCGCCTGCGCCTATGAATGTACTGGGCAGATTTCAGGACTTTGTTCTCTTTAAAGGTACTATTTATAACGTAGTGGCCGGAGGCAGATTTAACAATGACTGGACCTTGCCGGGTACAGAAGCAGATAAAATGAAATTGTCAGGAGTAGTGGTCTTCAAATAATAAATGCGGTTCATTCATACAAAACGTGCGCTATATCTACCGTATTTTCAGATATACCGCACGTTTTCTATTTGTATCTTTTTAAAAATTTAGTGTCAGGTTTGACTTATTTCGTGAAAATCTTGTAGCTTTGTCACCCTAAATGAGGAAAAACTCTTACATATCGCGTTCTTTCGGACTTTTAATGTTCGTCATGGTGGTTATGACGAGTGTTTTGAGCAAGCAGATTTGTCTCAAACATTCGAACGAAACCCCCGTTGCCGTTCAAAAGTCTGCCTCTGAGAAATCTGATAAAAAAGACAACTCAAAGGAACAGACTGTTGTAAGAGCAGTAACACTTGAGGTGGTTGTACCGAGCCATGCTTTTGATTTCGGTAGTTACGCCATCCTTATTCCGCTTCCGCAAATTATCTATGTAGTAGTTGAAACGTCAGTTAAAACTATTACCAAGCCTCTTTACAGATTATCTTATTTCGAAAAGCTATATGAGCATTATATAGCACCCAACGCCCCATAGTATTGTATGCGCTGTCTGGCGCGTTCTTCTTCTTGATTATTGTCATGAGTTCTTCATGATGCTTTTACACGAAATCAGTTTTATATTTAAATATACCCTCTAATGAACAACAAAGGTGGAATTATAGCGCTTTTGGTTGCCTTCCTGACAATCAGTGCTTACTTTTTATTACGTACCTGGAAAGCCAACGACATCAGAAATGATGCTGAAGCTTTTGCTACAGACAAATCAGGAAAGATTGACTATGCCAAAAAACAAAGATATCTGGACTCTTTGTGGAAACAACCAGTGTTTTTAGGCACAACAACAGAAGATCTTACCAAACAGGAATTAGGCTTAGGACTTGACCTTCAAGGTGGTATGAGTGTGATTCTTGAAGTTTCTCCTGCCGAAATCGTTCGTTCTTTGGCTGCCAGCGCAAGAGATCCTAAAGTAGCAACAGCCATTGAAAATGCGCAAAAAAGAGCAGTTACCAACAGTACAAATTTTGTTGATTTGTTTTCTCAGGAATACAAAAAACTAGCTCCTGATACCAAATTGGCTAATGTATTTTCTAATAGTTCTAATCGTGGTACGCTAAGTCTTGAATCTTCAGACAACCAGGTAGTCAATTACATTAAGAAAGAGGTAGATGGTGCTTTTGATCGTGCCTTCAGAATCATTCAGACTCGTGTTGATAAATTCGGGGTATCTAACCCTAACCTGCAAAGATTATCAGGTACTAACCGTATTCAGGTTGAGCTACCGGGTGTTGATAATCCTGACCGTGTACGTAAATTATTGTCAGGCGCTGCTAAACTGGAATTCTGCGAAGTATATACCATGCAGGAGATTGCTTCATCGTTTGATGGCCTTGCCGGTATCCTGTTGCAAATGGACATCGACGCCAAAAAGAATGAACCACAGGCAGCAGCCAAAGATACAGTTGCTAAAGCAGCAAATGACACAACCAAAAACAGCCTGAGCGCTCAGCTTAAGGGTGATGCGAAAAAAGGAGATACTACCGCTTTGGCACAACGCCAGAATAACGCTTTCAGTAACCTTTTCATCCCTACAGGTTATGGCGTGGCTATTCGTACCAAAGACATTGCTCGTGTGAAAGAAGTAATGGACCGTTCAGATGTTCGTGCTTTGTTCCCGGCTAATGCCAGCTATGTGTTCGACATCAAACCTCGTCCGAATGGCACCAATGTGAGTGAAGAGATTGTAGACATGTATTTCGTGAAAGACCTGGGTAAAGCGCCATTAGAAGGAGACGTAATTACCAACGCTAACCAGGATTATGATGAGCGTGGAAAACCTGCGGTTGAAATGCAAATGAATGCGGAAGGTGCCAGAAAATGGAAAGCGCTGACAGGTGCCAACATTGGCCGTCCGATTGCCATCATTCTTGATAACTACGTGTATTCTGCACCTAATGTAAACGGAGAAATAGCTGGTGGACGTTCGAGCATTGCCGGTAACTTTTCAGTAGAAGAAGCGCAAGACTTAGCCAACGTATTGAAAGCAGGTAAATTACCTGCGCCAACCAATATTATCTCTGAAGACATCGTAGGGGCTACGGTAGGTTCTGAGGCAGCTCAGGCAGGTATTATCTCTTCATTAATTGGTTTGCTGGTAGTATTGGGCTTTGTATTGATTTACTATAATAAGGCAGGTGTAATTGCGGATATCGCACTTATTGTCAACCTGTTCTTGCTTTTAGGAGTAATGGCTTCATTTGGTGCAACACTTACTTTGCCTGGTATTGCAGGTATGGTATTGTCAGTCGGCGTATCGGTGGATGCCAACGTACTTATCTATGAGCGTATCAAAGAAGAGCTGGCATTGGGTAAAACCTTTAAAGATGCGGTAAGAGACGGTTTCAAAAACGCGATGTCGTCAATCATTGACTCTAACGTAACTACACTTATCACAGGGGTTGTGTTATTCGCTTTCGGTACAGGTCTTATCTTAGGGTTCGCTACTACGCTTTTGATAGGTATTTTCACTTCATTGTTCTCGGCAATTTTTATTTCAAGACTATTGTTTGAATACTATATCGGTAAAGGAAAAACTGTTTCATTTACTACCAAATGGTCAGAAAAACTGTTCAAGGATTCGAAATTCGATTTCGTATCGAAGCGCAAATTATACTACACTATTTCAAGTGCTATTATCATTGCAGGTATTATTTCAATTGCCATTAAAGGTTTCGGTTTGGGTGTAGATTTTCTGGGTGGTCGTACATACATCGCCAAGTTTTCACAAACAGTAAACACGGAAGATATCGAACAAGCGTTGAAGCCTACATTTGAAGGACAAGCGATTGAGGTAAAAACTTTCGGTGGCTTCGATCAGGTGAAAATCACTACTCCTTACAAAATCGAGAATACTAATACAGAGGTTGAAGATCAATTACAATCTAATATAAACAAAGCTTTAGCTAATGTAAATGGTAACTCGGGTAAAGTGATGAGCTCGTCTAAAGTTGGGCCAACTATTGCCAACGATGCTATCTGGGGAGCAGTGAAGGCGGTGTTAATATCGATGATATTGGTATTTGCCTATATCTATATCCGGTTCCGTAAACTTGCCTTTGCTTACGGGTCGTTGGTGGCCTTGTCGCACGACGTACTCATTATCCTCGGGGTCTTCTCTATCCTGCGTGGTTTCTTACCATTCTCGCTTGACGTTGATCAGGCTTTTGTAGGTGCGGTGTTGACTATCATGGGGTATTCAATGAATGACACCGTCGTGGTATTTGATCGTGTTCGTGAGTATCTGGCTGAAAAGCGCGATGTGAAAGAAGATATCCCGACCGTTATTAACAATGCCTTGAACAGTACATTAAGTAGAACAGCCGTAACCGGATTCTCTACCTTGCTTGTACTATTGGTGTTATTGATTTTCGGTGGTGAAACCATCCGTGGTTTCGTATTCGCCATGTTTGTTGGGGTAATTGTAGGTACATACTCTTCGTTATTCGTAGCTACGCCTATCGTTGTTGATGGTATGCAACGCGATATGAAAAAAGAGGCTGAAAAGCTAGCCGCAGCTCCGGTAGCAATAGAGACCAAAAAGTCTAAAAAAGCATAATAGCTTAGGTATATAATAGTAAACGCCCTTGCTTTTTTTAAGCAAGGGCGTTTTACTTTAGGCAAGTCTTCAATTTCTGTGCTCGGCAATTTCGATTAGCTGGTCAAGATGCGTAATAATTTTGGTGCCGGGGTGGGTTTTTATCCCCTGACCTATCACCTGATAACCAGTGAGTAATATCTGAATATCCGGAAATTCTTTCTCCAGGCGGCTCACATATATCTGGGTTTCGTTCTGGGCAGGAGTAGAAGTAATGGCCGTAAAAATATAGTCAGGCTTTTGTGTTTCGCAGACATACACAAGCTCGTCGAAAGGCAGAGTCTGCCCTAGATAGACAACTTTATTGTTTCTGGCTCTGAGCACATAATGGGCAAATAATAATGATAATTCATGCAGTTCTCCGTCAGGCAGAAACAGGACAAATTTTTTAGATTCGGCATTAAGCCTGGGTACTTGTCCGTCTATAGCTACAATCAGTTTCTGCCGGATCAGGTTAGAGATAAAGTGCTCCTGAGCCGGGCCAACAGAGCCAGTCACCCACAAAATACCGATTCGGCTCAGAAATGGATAAATGATATTAGTCATCATGTCTTCAAAACCAAACGAGAGGATGCTCGCTACCATTATCTTCTCGAATTGTGCCTCATCGAGGTCAATCATGGCAATGGTCAGTGCATGAATTTGATCCGGATAACCAAGTTTTTTTTCAGATACGCTGATTACTTCTTCAGATAATTGTTCGGTAGAGAATTTAGCAATTTCAGAAATCTTGTATTCGTGTTCTTTCAGTAGCGCAATATTCAGTACTAACTTCAGGTCATGGTCGTCATAAATCCTTATGTTTGTATCTGTTCTTTTAGGGGTTATAATATTATAACGTTGTTCCCATATTCTGAGCGTATGAGCTTTAATACCTGATAGATGCTCTAAATCTCGTATGGAGTAGTTACTCATTATTTTTCAGGTTTTCTATTCAAGGGTGGTGTTTATATAGTATGCCGCCGACATTTCGCTTGAAAATTTTATTCACAATTGTCAGAAAGGAATCCGGCATTAAAGAAAACAATTTCATTTTTATGGTACAGATATAACACAAAAAAAATTGATTTGTTTGAAAAAACAGCTGCCAGATTAATATCTGTAACGCCGAGCGAAAGATAATGAATAAAATTAAGTAATTTTGCAGGCTGATTCTGAAAAGGAAGCAGCACTTTTTAGTAATAAAATAATTATAAACACAAATATGACTACCGAACAATTGAAGGAGTTAAAAGCCAGAGTAGCGGCTTTAAGGGGGTATCTTTGACTACGATAGCAAGAAAGAACAATTAGATGACCTCGAAAACCAGACGGCCCAACCGGAATTCTGGACAGATGCCGAAAAGGCCGAAAACGTAATGAAACAAGTGCGTGCACTGAAAGGCTGGACAACCGGTTACGAAAAAGCCGAGAGTGCCGTGGGTGACCTCGAGACCTTATTCGAATTCTTCACTATGGGTGAAGCCACAGAAGAGGAAGTAGACGAAGAAGGCAGGAAATTCAATGAGATACTGGAAGAACTGGAATTGAAAAAGATGCTTTCGAACGAGGAAGACCAGTTTAGTGCAGTGCTCGAAATAAATGCAGGTGCCGGTGGAACCGAAAGCCAGGACTGGACAAGCATATTAATGCGTATGTATATGATGTGGGCCAATAAAAAGGGCTACAAAGTATCGGAACTGGATTATCAGGATGGTGATACGGCGGGTGTAAAGTCTGTTTCATTGCAGATTGAAGGCCCGATGGCCTATGGTTTTCTGAAATCAGAAAACGGGGTGCATCGTTTGGTGAGGGTTTCACCGTTCGATTCCAATGCACGTCGTCATACCTCATTTGCCTCGGTATACGCTTATCCTTTGGTCGATGATACGATACAAATAGAAATAAGAGACGCCGATATCGAAATCCAGACATCGCGTTCAGGTGGTGCCGGTGGGCAGAACGTAAACAAGGTGGAAACCAAGGTGCAGTTAACCCACAAGCCTACGGGTATTATGATTACGTGCCAGATAGAACGTAGTCAACATGCCAACCGTGAACACGCGATGCAAATGTTGAAATCGAAGCTGTATCAGCTGGAGGTTGAAAAACGCAATGCTGCCAAAGCAGAAACTGAAGCCGGCAAAATGAAAATAGAGTGGGGGTCTCAGATCAGGAGTTATGTATTGGACGACCGCCGTGTGAAAGACCACCGGACGAACATTCAGACGTCGAACACGGAAGCTGTTTTAAATGGAGAGATTGATGAGTTCATCAAAGGCTTTTTAATGGCAAACTAAGTGTTACCGATGGTTACAATAAGCAATAAGCCCCGTAAGGAAACTTACGGGGCTTATTGCTTTATTTTTTAGAGCTGGTCTTTTCAAATGTATGGGTTGAGTAATACTCGGCATCTTTTCTCCCTTTGGTAAGCGAATATATGAGAATACCGATACCAAATAAAACAACAGGGATACTCAGAAGCTGACCCATATTCCAGAACATATTGTCTTCAAATGTCTCCTGATTTTCTTTCAGGAATTCGTAGAAGAAACGCAAGGTAAATATCCATACCAGAAATGTACCTACTAATAATCCGTGAGGTGTTTTTTCTTTAAATCGGTTCCAGAGAAAGAACAACAAACCCGCAAGAACCAGACATGACAGGGCTTCATATAGCTGTGCAGGGTGGCGGGTAAAAGCCTCGGGAGTCATTTTTAACGACCCGTCAGGATTCAGGCTGAAAGTATTGAAACGAAACGCCCAGGGTACATCGCTCTGTTTACCTACAATTTCATGATTCATCAGGTTTCCTAAACGGATAAAGCAACCGCCTAAAGCAGCAGTTATCGCAATACGGTCGGTTACCCACAGAAATGGCTGATCTTTATGTCTTCGGCTATAAAGAAACAAAGCTATTAGTATACCTATGGTAGCCCCGTGGCTTGCCAACCCGTTATAGGGCGGCACAATCATATCAACCAGAAATTTCGCGGGGTCTTGAAGAAAACTATCAAACTCATAAAAGAAATAATGTCCGAAACGAGCACCAATCACGGTGGCTATAATCATCACAAACAAAAGCGCATCAAGATCTTTTTCCGGTTTCCCTTCTTTTTTGAAGACATGGGTCATAATCTGATAGCCAATCAGAAAGCCGGAAGCAAATAATAATCCATACCAGCGCAATTCAAAACTACCAAGTTTAGCAATAATAGGATTGACATTCCAGGGGATTTCTAAAAATACCATTTGACAGGGGTTTGATTTTTTTCCAAAAATATAAGTTTTATCTGATACATAAGTGCAAAATTTTAAAGACCGGGCTAACAAACATTTAAAAAATCTTAAATTTGCAGCAGAAACTTCTGCAAACTATCTGTTGTTATACTTTATACCCGGTAAACAGGGTGTTTTTAGTACTAATAATCCGTTAACTGAGACATTACTTTTTCGCAATCAGCTTGTGCAAACGTACAGCATTGCATTAACTATTTTACTTGTTTTATGAAAATCAATATCGGAATCATTGGAGGAGCGGGATACACCGGAGGAGAATTGCTCAGAATATTACTGAACCACCCCAACGCCAACATAGTATTTGTAAACTCTAAGAGCCAGGCCGGTAAACCTGTATACGTTACGCATGGTGATTTACTGGGAGAAACAGATTTAGCATTTGCCGACGAACAGGATTTCAGCAAAGCCGATGTATTGTTTCTTTGTTCAGGACATAACGAGTCGAGAAAGTTTCTGGCTGAAAACGCTATTCCTGAAAAAATAAAAATAGTTGACCTGAGCACCGATTTCCGTGATGAAAGCAATGGCTTTACCTATGGCCTGCCTGAACTCCAAAAAGACAAAATAAAGACCGCCAGCAAGATTGCTAACCCGGGTTGCTTTGCTACCAGTATAGAACTGGCTTTGTTACCACTTGCCAAAGCAGGGGTATTGAAAGAAGATGTGCATGTGAGTGCCATTACGGGCAGCACAGGGGCGGGGCAATCGCTTTCTGCAACCACACATTTCAGTTGGAGAAACAATAACATTTCAATCTACAAGGCGTTTACTCATCAGCATCTGAAAGAAATCAACCAGAGTATTCAATCATTGCAGTCAGATTTCAGCAAGGCGGTTAACTTTATACCTTACCGCGGTAACTTTACCAGAGGTATTATGGCCAATGTGTACACGAAGTTTGAAGGAACAATAGAAGAAGCGCAGGAGCTATATAAAAACTTCTATGAAGGGCACCCTTTCACACACATAAGTGATGAGTCTGAAATAGATTTAAAGCAAGTGGTAAATACCAATAAATGTATTCTGCATCTGGAAAAACATGGCAATAACCTGTTAATAAGCAGTATTATTGATAACCTGACTAAAGGGGCATCGGGCCAGGCTGTGCAGAATATGAATCTGATTTTCGGATTAGAAGAAACAGCAGGACTGAAACTGAAACCTGTCGGGTTTTGATAAAACTGTTGTACTTTCACCCAATTAATTGGGCGGCTACCTGAACAAAGGTTTTTTTTGTATATACAGACCGACTTAAGTCGGTATAAACATTAAAACTAACCTTTGTTTCTGTAGCCGGTGAATTTATTCGCCGTATATAAAATGTAAGAGATTAAAATATCTTCATCCATTTTCCCTGTTCTTTCATTACCATTTCTATTACCTCTCTTACAGCGCCCTTACCACCATCTTTAGTTGAACGATAATTGGCAACTTCTACAATTTCGGCTACGGCATCTGCCGGGCAGGCTGAAAGCACATTTCTGTGTTTCATAATCTCCCAATCAGGTAAATCGTCACCCATATAAATGGCTTGTTCGGCCTTAAGGTCATTATCTATCAGATACTGATCGAAAACAGAAAGCTTTTGATCGGTGCGTACGCCCAGAAAAATATCTTTTATACCTAACGGCGACAGTCTTTCGCGCACGCTCTCTTCTTTCCCGCCTGATATAATGGCAATATTATAGCCTGACCTCACGGCCTTACCCATTGCATAGCCGTCTTTCACATTAAAAGTACGGGCCAGTTCGCCTCCTCTTAATGCTATAACGGTCGAATCGGTCAATACGCCGTCTATGTCTAAAATAAAGGTAGTGATTTTACGAAGCTTCGATTTTAATTTTAGGTTCATGAAAAATGACTTGGTTTGAAGCACAATATTCGTTTAAATTCGATTAATTCCGGGTTGATTTTTGAAAATAAATTCTCACAGGGGTTTATTTCTCTAAAAATTTCTGAGGTTGTCTGCCATCATCAGAATAAAAAAGCGGAGGCTTCTAAAGAAACCTCCGCCCGATGTTTTATCAATACCGTTAATCAATAACGATACATTTCTGATTTGAATGGTCCTTCAACTGCCACACCAATGTAAGCAGCCTGGTCGATATTCAGCGTATCTAATTTAGCACCTACGTGAGCTAAATGGAAAGCAGCTACTTTCTCATCCAGTTGCTTAGGTAATACGTACACTTTCTTCTCGTATTTTTCACTGTTATTCCACAATTCTAATTGCGCCAGTGTCTGGTTTGAGAACGAACACGACATCACGAATGATGGATGGCCCATTGCACAACCCAAATTTACCAGACGGCCTTCAGCCAGAATAATTATTTCTTTACCGTCAATTTCATACATATCAACCTGTGGTTTGATAGTCGATTTGGTATGACCATAGTTTTGGTTCAACCAGGCCATGTCGATTTCGTTATCGAAGTGACCAATGTTACAAACCACGGCTTTGTCACGCATAGCTTTGAAGTGACGGTCACGGATAATATCGATGTTTCCGGTAGCTGTTACAAAGATGTTGGCACGGGTAGCGGCTTCGTCCATAGTAACTACTTCATAACCATCCATAGCGGCTTGTAATGCACAAATCGGGTCAATTTCAGTAACCAATACTCTACAGCCTGCTCCACGTAATGAATCGGCTGAGCCTTTACCCACATCGCCATAACCGGCTACTGCAGCAACTTTACCTGCCAGCATTAAATCGGTAGCACGACGGATGGCGTCTACTAACGATTCGCGACAACCGTATTTGTTGTCGAATTTAGACTTCGTTACAGAGTCATTTACGTTAATGGCAGGAAGGTGCAAAGTGCCGTTTCTCTGGCGCTCATATAAACGGTGTACACCGGTAGTTGTTTCTTCCGAAAGACCTTTGATGTCGCCAATCAGTTCCGGATATTTATCAAAAACCATATTGGTTAAGTCACCACCATCATCAAGAATCATGTTCAATGGTTTTTGTTCTTCACCAAAAAACAAGGTTTGCTCAATGCACCAGTCGAATTCTTCGGCTGTCTGACCTTTCCAGGCATATACCTGAATACCGGCAGCGGCAATGGCAGCAGCGGCGTGGTCTTGCGTTGAGAAGATATTGCATGACGACCAGGTCACTTCTGCGCCCAATTCAACCAATGTTTCAATCAAAACGGCTGTCTGGATGGTCATGTGCAAACAACCTGCTACACGAGCACCGGCCAATGGTTTTGAAGGGCCATATTCTTTACGGATCGACATCAAACCCGGCATTTCTGCTTCGGCTAATTTGATTTCTTTGCGACCCCAATCGGCCAATGAAATATCTTTTACTTTGTAAGGAACGTAATTTTTTGCTGCTGACATATCTTTAAGTTAATTTATCCTTAATAAAATGTTAATATGGTTGCTTTTTCTAAAATTGATGCAAAATTAGGATAATTTATTTTCAAAATAAATAATACTTGGATATTTTATTTATTGCACATACTCCGGACCATGGTTTTTGCAGATTATGTATTAGAACTTAAGCCATTACGTCTCCCAGTCAGTTATTACCTAATGTTCTTCAGGGTTATATTTTTAGCAGTTAAATCATTATTTAACAGTTAAATAGAGATGTATATTATTGAGCAGCAATAATTTAGATTCGAAAGTTTTTATTACATTTGGTTAATCTATTCACCTATTTCTTCTCAGTATTCCATGAAAAAAATATTGATAATCCTGTTTGCCTGCTGGCAAATGGGTGCCTATGCTCAGACTCCCACCGAAAATTATCCCGAAGACCCCGCTTCTGTAGAGCAGGCAGGTGTACCGAAAGGTGAAGTCCTTAAATTTGAGTTTCAGGATTCAAAGATATTCCCGGGTACCTGGCGAGAATACTGGGTATACATTCCGGCACAATATACGCCCGACAAACCTGCCTGTGTGTATGTTAACCAGGATGGCGTACAATGGAAGGCCCCGACCGTGTTCGATAACCTGATTCATAAGAAAGAAATGCCAGTTACAATCGGTGTCTTTGTGATGCATGGCAGAGTGCGGGCAGCCAATACTGAAACAGCGCTCGACAGATTCAACCGTAGTTTTGAATACGATGGTCTGGGTGATGCCTATGCAAGATTTATTCTGGAAGAGTTGCTACCTGAAATAGAGAAGAAAAAAACCAGCGACGGACGACCAATCCGCCTATCGAAAAATGCCAACGACAGGGCCATTGGGGGTGCCAGCAGCGGAGCCGTTTGTGCCTTTACAGCTGCCTGGGAACGACCGGATGCTTTCTCAAGGGTTTTCAGTACCATTGGTACCTATGTGGGTCTGAGAGGAGCAAACGAATATTCAACCCTGATTCGTAAATATGAGCCGAAGCCAATCAGGATATTTTTACAGGATGGAACCAACGATTTGAACATTTATGCGGGCGATTGGTGGAAAGCCAACGAAACGATGGAAAGAGCGTTAACTTTTGCCGGCTATGAAGTGAAGCATGTGTGGGGTGAAGGCGCACATAATGGCAAACATGGCACTGCTCTTTTCCCGGAAGCCATGCGGTGGCTCTGGAAAGATTATCCTAAACCGGTAGCGATTGGCAATTCTAAAAATCAGTTTTTGAGTGATATTCTGCTTGAGAACCAAGGTTGGGAGTTGGTAGGAGAGGGCTACACTTTTACAGAGGGCACAGCAGCCAATGCCAAAGGAGAAGTATTTTATCAGGATATCCCCAACTCAAAAACATATAAGGTAGGCCTGGACGGCAAACTGACTACTTTGGATATTGATGCGAAGAAATCCAGCGGTACAGCTTTTGGTGCTGATGGCAAACGGTATGTAGTGGCAGGAGGAACAAAACAGATTTTAAGCTACGATCTGTCAGGTAAAGAAACCATAGTAGCCGATAACCAGACAGGAAACGACATTGTAGTAGCTAAAAACGGGAACATCTACATAACAGCTCCCAATGGTGTCAGCAACCCGAGTAAGCTGTATTTAATAAGGCCGAATGGCGAAAAGGTAGAGGTAGATGAAGGACTAAAGTTTGCCAACGGACTGACTCTTTCGCCGGATCAGACACAACTGTATGTAACTGAATCGGCCTCTCATTGGGTGTGGGTGTATCAGATTCAGCCGGATGGGCGACTTGCACATAAGCAGAAATTCGGCTGGCTGCATGTAAGAGATGTGGATGAAAACGCCTGGTCTGATGGCCTGAAATGTGACCGCGACGGAAGAATTTACGTAACCACGCTTAGCGGAATACAGGTACTTGACCAGACCGGCCGTGTCAATGCCATTATTCCGGTACCTAAAACCAAAGGTCAGGTATCTAACCTGTGCTTTGGCGGCCCTGATTTTGATACAATGTATATTACTTGTGTAGATAAGGTGTATCGCAGAAAAGTGAAAGTAAAAGGTGCCAATACATTTGATATACCGCATAAACCGGCAGCGCCGAAACTTTGATAAATAGTAGGCTTTAAATAAAAATAGCTGTGTCTCGAGAGGCACAGCTATTTTGTTTGTTGCATATATTTACACCAAACTAATCTTCTTCCCGGTTTGGGCAGCTTCATAAATAGCCAATAATATCCTCGCGTCTTTCAGACCCTCTTCTCCTGAAATGTGTGCAGGGAACATTTTGGTTTCCTGAAACTCTCTGCTTATTGCCTCGAGCATATTGGCCTGATGATGCACGATAGGCAGATTTAACTCACCCTGACTGGTTCGTCCCTTGATTGGCCCATAGCTGTAAGCAGGGCTGAGGTGTATAAAGCCTTTGTCGGCAGTGATAAACAGTTGCTCAATATTGGTTTTATAGGAAGTAAAGCCATTGACAGTTACAGCCTCCGGAAAATCAAACTGCCATGAGAGAGATTCTTCCACGTCTTTGAATCTTTCAGGGTCTGTAATAGGGCCAAATTGTGCCGAAACCGCCAGCGGTTCGCGGCCAGTTACATAACGGGCAGCCTGGACGCAATAGACGCCTACATCCATCAGCGGGCCACCTCCGGCCATAGACTTTTTCAATCGCCATTGCGTTGGGTCACCGATTCTGAAACCAAAGTTCGATTGAATGAAACGCAGGTCGCCAAAAACTTTCTCGCGGCTCATCCGGATAACTTCCTTTGTAAAAGGCTCAAAGTGCATGCGGTATCCCACTCCCAGTTGTACACCTGCATCTTTACAGGCTTTTATCATTTCTTCACATTCTTTTACCGTATTGGCCATAGGCTTTTCGCACATCACGTGTTTGCCAGCTTTGGCTGCCCTGATTACGAATTCAGGATGCATCGAATTCGGTAATACCACATACACAATATCAATATCTTTGTTGTCGGCGATCTGGTCGAAATTCTGATAGTTGTATACATTCTTTTTCGGAATGTTATACTTTTTCATCCATTCTTCGGCTTTTGAAGGAGTCCCTGTCACGATTCCTGCCAGGTAGCAATTCGGCGTTTGTTCTAACCCTACCGCTAATTGATATTTAGCATAACTACCAAGGCCTACCAAAGCAATGCCCAGTTTCTTGCCTTCATATTTAGGTTTAGGTTCCGGAATACTCACCAGAGAGGGTATGGTGAAAGCAGCAGCAGTGGTGCCGAGTCCCACGCCCAGATTTTGAATAAACGAACGACGAGATAGATTTTCAGCCATCGGAGTAAGGAATTAAGGGTTTATTTATCTACATGATAAGTTACAAAAGCCAGTTTTTTGCTGTCCGGCGACCAGCTCGGTACATTGATTGTTCCCTGCCCACCGAAGAATACGTCTGTCAAATCTTTTATTTTTCTTGTCTTCAGATCCATTATGCGCAGTTTTACATCTTTACCGAAAGGATGTGCCGCTTTCTGGTCTTCCAGGTAAGTAATAAATACAATCCATTTGCCATTAGGTGAAGGATGTGCAAACCAATTGCTGTACTCGTCGTTAGTCAATTGTTCTTGTTCACTGCCATCGGGTTTCATGCGGTAAATGTGCATTTTTCCGGTGCGATGCGAATTAAAATAGATGTATTTGCCATCATAAGAGTATTCCGGGCCGTCGTCCAGACTTGGGGCATTAGTCAGTCTTTTTTCTTCACCACCGTTTACAGGTATGCTGTACACATCAAACTCTCCGTTTCTTGAAGCACAATAAACCAGTGTTTGTCCGTCGGGTGATATACCATGCCAGTACGAAGGAGCTTTTTCTGTAATCAGTTGAGGCGTTCCGCCTTCAATAGGGAGTGTAAAAATGCGCGAAGAGCCTCCTGGAGTGCCTTGCATGCGGCTATCGTTATGGCTGATGATGAGCATCTTGCCGTCAAAACTGATACCGTGGTCATTATTGCAGCGGTTAGCAAAGTCGGTATTGATAGTACCTTGTTTCTCACCGTTTACTGCTATTTTTTCAAGAAGTCCGCCTGAATTGATGATAAAGTATTTTCCGTCTCTCGACCAGTTCGGGGCTTCAAAGTGGCGTTTTTCTTTAAGTAAGGCAGTTCTTTTGCCCGTTTTTATGTCAATGGTTTCTAGCGTACTTTCAACATTTTTAGGTGCCTGGGCAAAGACGGCAACAGGCAATAGCAGGAGTAGAAGTTTCATAGAATTGAGTATATGAGTTTATAGATTGAATAGAAATCAAATATACTCAATTTTCAGGTAACACAATACGTGTTATAATACCGAATTCTCTGGCTTACCCCCTAATTTATAAGGGTAGTCTGTAGTGTAATGCAATCCCCGGCTTTCTTTGCGCTTCATGGCACAGCGGATAACCAGTTCGGCACATTGTACTAAATTACGGAGTTCGCAGAGTTTTACCGAAAGCTTGGTTTTTTTATAAAACTCCTCGGTTTCATCTTTAATCAGCTTCAATCTGCGCAAGGCTCTTTCCAGACGGAAATCAGAGCGTACAATACCTACGTAGTCAGACATCATTCTTTGTAATTCTCTCAGATTATGAGTAACCAGAATTTCCTCGTTCGATTGCTCCGTACCAAATTCATTCCAGTCGGGCACGTTCTCCTGAAATCTTATTTTATCAACCTCATCTATAGCCTTGTGTGCAATTATGTTACCGAAAACGGCAGCCTCAAGTAATGAATTAGATGCCAGACGATTAGCGCCATGCAAACCGGTAGAAGAACACTCACCGCAGGCAAATAACCGATGAATGGTTGACCGCCCGTATTCATCAACCAATATGCCCCCGCACAGGTAATGAGCAGCAGGCACAACCGGAATCATATCTTTGGTGATATCAAGCCCGATGCTCAGGCATTTTTCATAAATATTTGGAAAATGCTGTAGAATTAACTCTTTAGACTTGAACGAAATATCAAGATAAACGTGGTCTTCACCCGTTTTTTTCATTTCGGCATCGATGGAACGGGCAACAATATCGCGGGGAGCCAGAGAACCGCGAGGGTCGTAGTTTTGCATAAACTCCTCGCCTTTTTTATTTTTAAGCACGCCGCCTTCTCCTCTTACAGCCTCGGTTATCAGGAAACTCGGGTATTCACCCGGGTTATAAAGAGAAGTCGGATGAAACTGTATCATTTCCATGTCGCGCACCCGGCCTTTGGCTCTGTAAATCATGGCTATACCGTCGCCGGTAGCAATCACAGGATTCGTCGTGGCTGAGTAAATATTTCCTGCTCCCCCGCTGGCCATCAGGGTGACTTTCGATAAAATGGTTTCTACCTGCCCGGTATGTACATTCAGGGCATATACGCCAAAACAGGTAATATCGTTGGTTTCGCGGGTAACTTCTATACCCAAATGGTGTTGGGTTATGATTTCTACTGCATAATAATGAGTCAGAATTTCAATATTCGGATTTTTACTCACCTGCTCAAGCAGTGCTCTTTCTATTTCTTTACCCGTAATGTCTTTATAGTGTAAGATTCTTTTCTCAGAATGCCCTCCTTCACGTGTTAAATCATATTCAGAGCCATGCTTATCGAAATTAGTGCCGTAGTCAATCAATTCCTGAATGCGGTCGGGGCCTTCAGTCACTACAATTTCCACTGTTTTCCTGTCGCAAAGCCCATCGCCGGCAATGAGCGTATCATTGATATGTTTTTCGAAGGAGTCAGTTTCAGCGTCAAAAACGGCAGCGATACCTCCCTGAGCATATTTAGTATTGGTTTCGTCGGCATTTACTTTAGTTAAAATCAAAACCTTTCCTTTC
The DNA here is from genome assembly GCF_058808615.1 of Emticicia sp. GW821-FHT11C11. NCBI lineage: Bacteria > Pseudomonadati > Bacteroidota > Cytophagia > Cytophagales > Leadbetterellaceae > Emticicia > Emticicia sp. GW821-FHT11C11. Next base: position 1,018,328 of record NZ_JBXARV010000002.1, on the reverse strand, counting down.
ACCGCTGCTTTAAGCGCAAAGCTCAAACCAGCAATGCCGGAACCTATTACTAAAAAATCTACTTTTTGCATGAGATAAAATTCGAATAATTTTCAATAGAACATTATTGAGCAGCAATCTGTTGCGATAAGCCGAAAATCTAATCGCTTAATTATTCAGCTTTACAAATCCGCCGTCAATCAGATAATCACAACCCGTAATAAACCCGGCCTCGTCCGAGCAGAGATATACTGCCAGCGAGCCAATCTCTTCCGGTTTTGCCATACGGCCGATAGGCTGTGTTTTTGAAAGTTTATCGAACATTTCTTTCTCTTTGCCCGGATAAGTTTTTTTCAGAAAACCATCTACAAAAGGAGTGTGTACACGGGCCGGAGAGATACTATTGCAACGTATGTTATATTTCAGATAATCTTTAGCTACCTGTAAGGTCATGGTGTAAACAGCCCCTTTGCTCATAGAGTAAGCAAATCTGTCCGGAATCCCAACCGTAGCCGCAATAGAAGCCACATTCAGAATAACGCCCCCGTTGTGTTTCATGTAAGGTATAACCGCCTGCAGGCAATTGTAAGTACCCTTTACATTTACGTTAAAAACCTTGTCAAAGTCTTCCTCGCTTGTGGTTTCTACTGTTCCCACATGAGCAATACCGGCATTGTTTACCAGAATATCTATGGCGTTTTCTCTGGCTATTTTTTCAATTGCTTTCTTTACTTCTTTTTGCTTCGAAACATCTACTTTATGAAAATAGGCTTCGCCGCCATTGGCATTAATAAGGTCAGCTTCGCGTTCGGCCTGATCAATGTTTAACTCAAATATGTGCACCGTTGCTCCCTGCTGCGCAAATAGTCTGGAAATAGAAAGACCTATGCCGCTCGCTCCTCCGGTGATAATAGCTACTTTGTTATCAAGACGAAACATTTTATAGAAATTTTATGGATTAAATTCGTATTTGTCTGCAAAATTTTCGTCAAAATTAGCAGTCAAATCTGTAAGTAAAAATATTTATAAATACATTTGTCAAAATGAGAAAAGTATTTTCACTTCGCTTTTCTCGTAAATGTTTTTATTTGTTGTGGATATTATTTGAAAAACAAAATGAAAATTCAATTCTACGGAGCGGCGCAAAGAGTAACAGGTAGTAAACATCTTATTACAACCCGGAAGGGAACACGAATTTTATTGGATTGCGGATTATTTCAGGGAATTAACACGTCGGAACTAAACCTGCAATTTGGGTTTGACCCCAAAGAGATAGATATTCTAGTGCTGAGCCATGCACATATAGACCACACAGGGCTTGTACCAAGGCTGGTAAAAAAAGGTTTCAGGGGTGATATATACGCCACCTATGCTACAAAAGACCTGTGTGAAATAATGCTGTATGATTCAGCGTATATACAGGAAAGAGACTTGGAGCGTGTCAACGAAAGAAGGCACAAAAGAGGAGAACCGCTGTTAGAACTGCTGTACTCAGAAGATGATGTGACCCATGCTTTGGCTTTGTTTAAAACGGTGGGTTATCGTACACCGTTTTATCTGGAAGAAGGAGTAAAAGCAGAATATTACGATAGCGGGCACATATTAGGTAGTGCAGGTATTTATCTGACCTTTGAGGAAGAAGACCAAACTCAGACCTTGTTTTTTACAGGAGATGTAGGCCGACCTGACGATAAAATTCTGCGTAGCCCTGAGCCGTTCCCTCAGGCCGATTACATTATTTGTGAATCAACCTATGGCGACCGACTACATGAGCCTGAAATAGACATGAAAGCACATCTGTTGCGGATCGTGCACGACACCTGTGTTGTTCGCCGGGGTAAACTAATCATTCCGGCTTTTGCAGTAGACCGTACCCAGGAATTGGTATATGCGCTGGATCAGCTATCAAGCGAGGGTAGGCTGCCTAAAATACCAGTATACGTCGATAGCCCGCTTTCAGTAAAAGCAACGATGGTCATGAAAAGGAATGAATCATGTTTTAATCCTGACATACTGGCCTATATCAAACATGATGGTGATGCCTTTGACTTCGATAACCTGCACTATATCAGTGAAGTGAATCAGTCAAAAGCGCTGAATACTTACAAAGAGCCGTGCATAATTATTTCTGCCTCTGGTATGGCAGAAGCAGGGCGCATCAAACACCATATTGCCAATAATATTGAAAATCCCCACAATACCATATTACTGGTAGGATATTGCTCGCCTGAAAGCCTGGGTGCGGCGTTAAAGGCACAACCCGAGCATGTGAAAATATTCGGAGAAGTACACCGGGTCAATGCCAGGATAGAAACAATGGATTCGTTTTCAGCCCATGCAGATTACTCCGAACTGATCACGTATCTGAGTTGTCAGGATGCCTCAAAAGTTAAAAAACTTTTTCTGGTGCACGGCGAGTTACCCAATCAACTAGCATTTAAAAACCGTTTATTATTGGCCGGTTTTAACAATATATTGATACCCGCACAGGGAGAAGCGGCTGATTTATAAAACAAAAGTCCTATCTTTCTGCTTTTATTTCTAAGAAGCCTTAGGTATAGCTGTGAGTCTTGGAGGATTAAAGAAATAAATCTTAGATTTGTGTAAAATTTCAGATGTTTGAGATATTTAACATCTTTGCACTTCATTTGCTATACAAATAGCTCTTTTAATATAATTCCTAATGAAAATCGCCATTCACGGCCGAAAATTCAATGTGGAGTCTGTACATTATGTACAGCAGGTTTTTGATGAGCTAGACAAACATAAGGTTGAAATTCAGCTGTCAGAATCCTTTAAACGTATTTTGCTGCAATCGGGCATTCAGCTAAAATGTAAAAATGTCTATACTACTTCTCAGGAAATCTTTAATGCCGACCTTGCCTTTAGCCTGGGAGGAGACGGTACATTTCTTGAAACGCTTTCGCATGTAGGCAAGCGGGAGATTCCGATTCTCGGTTTTAATTTCGGCAGGCTGGGTTTTCTGGCAGCGGTTTCGTCAGAACAAATCGAAGCAACAATAACACAGCTGGTAAACGGAGAATATGATATTGACGAACGAACCATGCTTTCGGCTTCTTCAGAGACCGAATTGTTTGAAGAAGAAATGAATTTCGCCCTGAATGAAGTAGCTATATCGAAAACCGATACTTCATCTATGATTGTGGTTCATGCTTATATTAACGGTGAGTTTCTGAATACTTATTGGGCTGACGGATTAATGGTTGCTACCGCAACCGGTTCAACAGGCTACTCATTAAGCTGCGGAGGGCCGCTGGTGATGCCACATTCTGCTAATTTTATTATTACACCCATTTGCCCGCACAATCTTTTTGTGAGGCCAATGATTGTATCAGACACCAGTATTATTTCACTGAAAGTAGAGAGCCGGAGTAACAATTATCTGGTATCGATGGACTCCAGAGCGAAAATTATAGTATCAGAAGACGAAGCCATTATTACGGTAAAGAAAGAGAGTTTTAAAGCAAGAATGATACGGATGGACGGAAATAATTTCCTGAATACATTGAGAAATAAACTAAAATGGGGGGTCGACGCCCGCAACTAATAATATTCCTTTTAATCATACGTTAAATAATTCAGACTAACTTTGCTATTCCCAATGAGAATGTACACAATGAAAAAAGCATTATTAAGTGGAGTACTTTGTACTTCTTTGCTGCTATTAAGTATCGGCGAAAGCTTTGCACAAGGAGGTATTTTTAGTAAAAGAAATAAAGCACTGCAATACTCAACAGTTGGTATTGGAGGTGGAACATCACACTACTTTGGCGATTTATCGCCTTACAGAACATTTTATTATGGGGTATTCACCAATGTTCGCTGGAATGCCACCCTTAACTATACAAGACAGCTTACACCTAAGATAGCCGCACGTTTTGCTTTTAATTATGCAAGAATTGCAGGCGATGATTATACTTATGCAAAGGCGAATATGGAAAGGTATAACATGCTTTATTTGAGAAATCTACATTTCAGAAACGATATTAAAGAGTTTTCAATTTCGGGTATATTCAATCTTTTGCCGGCAGCGGGCAAAGGGCAAAAAGGCAGAAATAAAGTGATGCCTTATGCGGTACTGGGAGTTGGGTTTTATGCCCACAATCCTAAAGCAAGAGATACTGCTACCGTTAATGCCGACGGAAAAGTTGTGCTTGGCAAGTGGGTGGCATTAAAAGATTTGCAGACCTCTGGGCAGGGATTAGACGACAATTATCCTAAGGCCTATTCGTTATTACAGGTAGTATTCCCTGTTGGTTTAGGTATTAAATTTAAGGTTACCGAAAGAATGGACATTAATCTTGAAGGCGGATTCAGAATAACACCGTTTGATTATCTGGACGACGTAGGGGCAACCGGGTATCCTGATCCTAACGCTTTGGCAACGGTTACGCCTGCAGGTGTGCGTTTTTCTAATCGAGCCGCAGAAAACATTGCTGCCGGAACCGGCAAAAGCCGTGTACAGGATTTTGCGGATATTGTTACAAAATACTATGGTGCACCCGCAGGTCAGACACCTAAAGATAATGGTCATGGATACGTAGGTTATTCTGCACATACTCCAAGAGGTGTTCCGAAATGGGATAGCTATCTGTTGGTTCAGGTCACATTGAACTACATACTAGGCGATGGTATTAAATGTCCCCCAATTAAGTAAAATATTTTAGTCAATATATCTGGTGAAAAAAAGTCTTTTCCTGATCGTTTGTGTTTTAACATTCCCCCAATTGCAAGCCCAGGTGTGGGAAGTAGGCGCTGGCGTGGGAGGGCTTAACTATAAAGGAGATGTGCTACCTAAGTATAAGCCTTTTGTAGTTGGGTCGGGAGCCAATTTTTTTGGCAGATTCAATTACAGCAAGTCGGTGTCATTAAAGGCAAATGCTGTGATAGGTAAAATACATGGGAACGACGAAAAAATAAATGATCCGTTTCATGAAGTCAGAGGGTTTAGCTTTACTGCCAATATTATGGAAGCAGGCGGGCAGATTGAATACAACTTTATGAACTTCAGAACGAGTGCCTCCAGAATTGTGAATAATTGGACACCCTACGTATTCGGAGGCGGGGCCTATACCATCAGAAGTACAAATTATAAAATAAAGGAAATTATTAATAGCGGCCCAACAGGTGTTACTGTGGGTTATACCGCAGGATCAAGTGACACCCGTGTCAATTCATGGATTTTAGGTATTGGCTTCAAAAAAGAATTAGGCGCGCGGTGGAATTGGGGTATGGAATTTGGCACGCGATGGATTAACGATGATTTTCTGGATGGCTTAGGATATAACAAAGACGGGAAATACGATAGCGGAGAGCCACCTACCAGTGTTGACGGTTATGTTTTAATGAATCTTAAAAGACTCGTGCCCGGAACCAGAGCAAAAGATATGTATTATTATACTAATTTTACAATCAGTTATTTATTCTACAAAATTCATTGCCCCCCAATCAGAAGATAATCCACTCCTTTTATGAATACTGGCGAAAGAATATGCTGTTTTTTGTTAAAAAATTATAACAAAAGTCTACAAATCAGTAAAAACTTATCAAACACAGTTCTTTTTTCCTAACTTTGCAATCCTTTTCATCAATTAACATCATGGTTGGTTGATTATTCACCATTGATAATAGGTTTTTTACGTGAAAGAAAATATTAACCGGAGCAATTTACCCAAACACATAGCCGTTATAATGGATGGCAACGGTAGATGGGCTAAAAAGCAAGGTGCCATGCGGATATTCGGGCATCATCATGGTATCAAAGCAGTAAGGGAGTCAGTAGAAACATGTGTGGAGTTAGGTGTAAAATACCTTACCTTATACACGTTTTCAACCGAAAACTGGAACCGACCGAAGCTCGAAGTTGACGGTATCATGCAATTGTTGGTAAAGACCATTGGTGAAGAAGTACCCGATTTGAATAAGAATAATGTTCGTCTGAAAGCTATTGGTGACTTAGAATCACTACCCAAATCTGCACAGAAAAAATTAAATGAATCGATTGAACTGACCAAGAATAACACAGGCCTGACTTTAACACTGGCACTGAGCTATAGTGGCAAATGGGAGATTGTAGAGGTAACAAAAAAAATTGCTCAACAAGTAAAGGCGGGTACACTAGCCGTAGAAAATATAACTGAAGACGTATTTTCTAAATTACTGGCAACTGGCGATGCCCCGGATGTAGACCTAATGATCCGCACAGGTGGCGATCACCGGATAAGTAATTATCTGCTCTGGCAGTTAGCTTATGCCGAATTGTATTTTATGGATGATTTGTATTGGCCCGAATTTCGCAAACAACATTTATTTGAGGCCATTTACGAATATCAACAGCGCGAAAGACGCTTCGGAAAAACGAGTGAGCAATTACCTTCTGCACTAAAAGAGGTATAAAATATATGATGATGATTTTTATAAGTAAAAAGTATCAGTTTAACCAACCCTCTTTCGGGACCAACACTATCAGAATTAAGAAAGGCATCCTTTTTATTGCACTTTTGTTTTTTTCTACAGGACTATTTGCTCAATTAAGAATTGGTGTGGGGCGTCAGGCGGCTCAGGCTAACAATGGTGTGAGTTATGAAAGGCCTCAGGAATACACTATCTCAAAAATTACTGTCAGTGGGGTGAAATTTCTGGATCCCAATACGCTCATTTCCGTTTCCGGTTTGAATGTGAACGACAAAATTTCGATTCCCGGTGAAAGAATCAGTACGGCTATCCGCCGTTTGATGGAACAGGGGATCATAGAAGATGTTGCCATTAACATTGTCAAAATCGATGGCGATAAAGTAGAGCTTGACATTAACCTGCGCGAAAGACCACGTCTGAATAAATTCACTTTCAAAGGCCTACGCAAGGGTGAGATTGAAACAGTTTCTGATAAGGTAAAAGCGAACAAGGGTAAGGTTATAACCGATGCTTTGATCAAGAATATTCAGTTGACTATCAAGAAAATCTACGTGGACAAGGGTTTCCTGAATACCAATGTGCAAATCAAGCAGGTATCTGATACCATCCGGGCAAATAACGCTACGCTGATTGTAAATGTTGATAAGAAAAAGAAAGTAAAAATCACCGATATTCAGTTGACCGGCGTAGAAGAAATGCCTGACTGGAGAGTGTTGGCGAAACTGAAAAGTACAAAAATCAAGGCTCCTTTAAGAATCTTCACTCCTTCTAAATATGTACCGAAGAAATATGAAGAAGATAAAGAGAAACTGATTGAATATTATAACAAAAAGGGATATCGTGATGCCCAGATTACCTCAGATTCTGTTTTCTCACCAGATGGCAGAAACCTGAAAATAGTGTTGAACGTCAATGAGGGTCACCGTTTCTATTACAGAAATATTACCTGGACGGGCAACTATCTTCGTAAAACAGAAGATTTGCAAAGAATTTTAGCAGTTGAAAAAGGTGACATCTATAATCCGGAAGAACTGAATAAAAGAATAAACGGTATTCCGCAGGGTGACGTGAGTTCGATGTATATGGACGACGGCTATCTGTTCTTTAGCTGTACGCCGATTGAAGTAGCCGTAGACGGTGATTCAATTGACATTGAAATGCGTATTATAGAAGGTAAACAGGCCACGATTAATCGTATCATACTGAACGGTAATACTAAAACCAGCGACCACGTTGTGATGAGAGAACTCTTAACACGCCCGGGTCAGAAATTCAGTAAGACTGACCTGATAGAGTCGCAGCAGATATTGGCACGGATGAACTACTTCGATCCTCAGAAAATAGAACCGAAGCCCGTTCCACAAGCAGATGGTACTGTTGATATTGAATATAATGTAGAAGAAAAGCCTAGTGATAACATCGAGTTGTCTGGTGGTTGGGGTGGTTTGCAAGGTTTCGTTGGTACTTTCGGGGTTGTATTTAATAATTTCTCAGCCAAGAACATTACCAATTTGCAAAAATGGCGTCCTTTGCCTGCTGGAGACGGCCAGAAACTAGCCTTGCGTGTTCAGGCCAGTGGCCGGTTCTACCAAACCTATTCTGTTTCGTTTACCGAACCCTGGCTGGGAGGTAAAAAGCCTAATTCATTTACTGTAAGTGTATTCCATACATCGTCAGATAACCGTGCGTATCAAAGAGCGCTTGAAAGACAATACGGAGCTAATTCACCATATCTTTCTATGTTAGGTGGAACAAGCAGCATGTACAGCGGATATTTCAAAAATACAGGGGCATCGGTTACTTATGGTAAACGCCTTAACTGGCCTGACAGAAACTTCAGTTTCAATGCGTCGTTGTCATATCAGAGATATAATGTAGATAACAGTTACTTTATACCGGGCTTTGCGAAAGGAGTAGCAAATGATTTGTCTTTGATTACTGCCATTTCAAGATATGCGCTTGATAATCCGCAGTTTACACGTTCGGGGTCTCAGTTTACACTATCGGCTACTTTTAACCCGCCGTATTCAGTTTTCAGAGGAACACCGACTGTCGATAAATTTAAATGGATTGAGGGTCATAAATGGATGTTCGATGGAGACTGGTATACACCAATTGTGGGTAAATTCATACTACACGCCAAAGCTAACCTTGGTTTCTTAGGTAAATACAGCAGCAGTTCTGAATACAGTCCGTTCGGACGTTTCATTCTGGGGGGTGCCGGTTTAGGTATGCAAAATGCTATGAACGTAGGTGCTGAGCTGATAGGTTTACGTGGTTATGAAGAAGGTGTTGTGCATGAGCTTTCAATGGATGAAGCCGAAAGGTTCAGAAAAGGAGAAATTACGTTGAGTCGTCTGGGTGGTCTGGCTTATAGCAAGTATACTGCCGAAGTCCGTTACCCGATATCGCTTAATCCTCAGGCAACTATTTTCTTGCAGGTATTTGCCGAAGCAGGTAACAGCTGGGGAAGTTATAAAGATATTAATCCTTTCAAGTTGCGTCGCACGGCCGGTATAGGAGCCAGAATTTTCATGCCTGCGTTTGGTTTGCTTGGTCTTGACTTCGGACAAGGATTTGATCCGATTCCCGGTATCCCGAATCGTGGTCTGAAATCTTTCACATTCAGCATTGGTCAGCAAATCAGATAACAGAAACTTGATTTGTTAAATTCTGTTAACGGAATACGAGCTTTGGTTAAGCTGCGTTAATAAGGCAATTAAGTGCGCAAAAAGACGTTAGTAATAAACTGAAGAAGAAAATATTATCCATTCGTAATTATTTTTGAATGAAAAAGACAATAATTTTGCTATTTTTGGCACTCTTTTCTATTCAGTCTTTTGCGCAGAAGTTTGGGTACATCGATTCGGAGTTCATAACCAGTAAAATGCCCGAATACAAAAAAGCCCAGGAGGAAATGGAGAAATACTCGGAAAAGTGGGTGCTGGATGTTCAGAACAGGTATGCAGAATTAGATAAAATGCGCCAGCAATATCAACAGGAAGAGATTTTGCTTACGGCCGACATGAAACGTGAACGATTGAAGATTCTGGAAGATAAGGAAAAAGAAGTGAAGGAATTGAATAATAAAGTTTTTGGCATGAATGGCTTATTATTTGCTAAGAAGAAAGAAATAATGAAGCCGATTATGGACGACATCTATAAGGCCTGTGAGAAAGTTGCCCGCCAGAAACAGTTAATGTTTATATTTGATAAGGCCTCAGATATGAGCATGATTTATACCGACCCCCGGCATGATTATACCGATTATGTGATGGAGTCTTTAGGAATTTCGTTAAAGGAAGATAAAAGTCAAAATAACCAAGTAACCAAACCAAAAAAATAGTATCAAAATGAAAACAAAGCTTTTTGCCTCGTTGATTGCGGCTTTAATGTTTGTCGGTATTACTGCGAATGCTCAACAAAAAATCGGATATACTAATGTAGATTTTATTCTTAATAGTTTGCCTGATGCTAAAGATATAGAAACTAAATTGAAAACCGAAAAAGCACAATACGACAAATTGTTGCAAGATAAAATCTCGGATTTTCAAAAGAAGTATGAAGATTATCAAAAAAATCAGGCAACTATGTCGCCGGTAATCAGAGCTGACCGTGAGAAAGAATTAACAAACCAGGATACTGCTATTCGTGAGTTCCAACAAAACTCAGAAGGCGCTTTGCAACAAAAACAACAACAATTGTTGGCTCCGGTTTTAGATAAAATTGACAAAACTATCAAAGAAGTAGCTAAAGAAAATGGTTATGTATATGTATTCAATACAGATGCCGGCCCGGGAACCACTCCTATTCTGCTAGTTGCTCCTGATGCAGACAATATTTCTAATCTGGTATTTAAAAAATTGGGTGTAACACCTCCTGCTACTACAGCTGCGGGTAATACAACTACTCCTCCGGCTACAACTCCGGCGGCTACACCTAAGAAAAACTAATAAGTATCAGGTACATAAAAAAAGTCTCAGTAATTGTTACTGAGACTTTTTTTATGGATTAAAACCTGCTTAATTTAATTCTACAGCCAGTTTATCTATACTTTTAGCTATTGATTCTATTACGTTTCTACTGTTGGTATCTCTTGCATTTGCCCGGGCATTGCCAAGACTGCTTTTAGCCAGAGCCAATTCCTGACTTGCCTTCGCTTTATCTCCGGCTTTTTTATACAAACGAGCCGACTCATACCTAAAATTGGTGATGTCTTGCGCTGATGTTAACTGCGGTTGTGCCGTGTTCAGCCACTTGCGCACTTGTGGTGCAAATCGGCCGTCAGGGAAATTGACATTATAAAATGTAACATAATATACCAGCATTTGTGGCTGAGAAGTCTGGCTTACCTGATTCTGAATGAAAGCAAAGGCTTTGTCTTGCCCCTTTTCACGAATCATTGCCTGCGCTTCTATATGCCAGGTGTTGCTGGTTATATATTGCCCGGCACCTACCAACCCCATATACTGCTTCAGTTTAATTACTTTCGCCATAGAATACTTACTTGCTTTAGGGCTATAAATGGCCATTTGTATAAGTAGAGCCATTGCATTGTTTTCGTTGCCTACGTGTCCATCCTCGCCCTCATATTTGCGTGCTGTCGCCAGATTTCTCATCCAGAATTCCGCAAAACCATTATCAACATCCATTATACACTTTTTAACAATAGCCCAGCTTTCTTTTGAGCCGAGTTTATCTTTCGGATACGCTGCATATAAATCGTTCGCTACTCTGACATTCCGAACCGTATCTTTTGTAATCCGGAACAGATAGGTAAGGTCTACCATGGTGCTGATATCGCGGCTACCGGCCTGATATCTCTTCCAGCCATTGCCCGACTGCAAGTTAGGGTCAAGTGCAGTTTTGCCGTGTTGTACTAAACTACTTGGCGTGTTAACAGGGTCGTTGAGATGAATGATGTTTCTGTCTTTATCGAAATACAAAAACAAAGGGTAACTGAGCAGATAGATTTTCTTATCATTCAGAAACTTTACTTGTCCGGCGTCACTCAGATTCAGCTTGTAGTTGATAAAATTCTGGTTGTAAAACTTACCCACCTCCTGATCTTTCAGGGTTGGTTCCAGTTTCAAACAGATAGGGCAACTGGGGTGATAACATTCAACAAAAACAGGTTTGTTCTGAGCCTTGGCTTTGGCAAAAGCGCCTTCAATGGTTGGTTCCCAGATAATGCCCTGCGCAAATACCAACGTTTGAATAAAAATGAGAATAGTCGACAGTAGTAGTGTTTTTTTCATTGAAACAGTGCTTATAAAAGCAGGAAATAGTGTAATTTTTTTAAAGGTTTTTGCCTATTCTGCAATCAGGTATGGTTAAAGATAGAACAGTAAAGATAATAGAATGATTTCGATAATTTTACTAAAAAATAAAGCCATCACCCGGTTAATGATGATGGCTTTAAAAAATATAATTCAGTAATTACGCTAGTTCTTTCTGCACTTTTTCAAGTAGTTTTTTGGTAGCTTTTATACCCTCATCGTTTGACAGATAACTGGTGTCGCCGCCCATGTCTCGCATAAGTCCTCCTTCATATTCAATGCCTACGTAGCCACCTGACCAGCCGGAAGCCTTAATGATTTTAAATATCCTGATAAAGTCAGTATCAATATCTTCACCATCCGGGCCGAATTTATGTGTCTTGGCACTGATACCTTTCGCAAAAGGCATCATTTTGGTTACGCCATCATATTTATCATGTTCTTTTACACATTTGGTGGCCATTATGCCCTTCAAGTCCATTGTGGCAGGCTTGCTTCTTTCGGCACAGAAATTACCAAAGTCTGGCAGAAAACCTTTATTCTTTGCTTTTACTTGTTTCATAACGCCCACCAGCCAGTTAGGGTCGGTAGAGTATCCAAAGTGATTCTCTACAATTACGTTTAACCCGGCTTTGCCTGCAAATTCGCACAACTTCTGATAACCATCGGCAGCCGCCTTACCCACTTCTTCCATGCTTCCTTCTTCTCCTTTGCCCGATAGCGCCGACATGGCGTCACCCCAGTTAACACGGATTGAAGAGCAACCTAAAAATTTGGCCGCGTCTACCCACGGATAATGCGCTTCTACCGCTTTCTGGCGTTTAGCGGCATCTAATGATGCGATGTTTTCGCCATCTACCATTATTAAGTGGTTTTTCATACCCAGATCATCGCAGCGTTGCTTTAGCTCTTTCATATAAGCCTGATCGGTATGCTTATTGTTGAAAAAGCCTGAAACATATTCCAGCACAGATATACCGAAATCGTTTTTTGCTTTGGCCGGGAAATCCATATTTTTCATTTTGCCTGTGAATAATTCAGAAGCAAACGAGAATTCGGCCAGTGAAATTTCGAAGGTGAATTTTTTAGCAGGACCGGCCGCTAAAAGAGAGTCAGGTATTAAGGTTGATAAACCAAGCCCTGCAGTGGCAAGACCTAACTGGTTTAAAAAATGACGACGGTTATTCATGAGGTTGATATTAAAGGTGAATATTTTTGAGATTATGGTTCAAACGTTACTGAAAACGGAACAAACAGTGCACCCTTTGCTTTATCGTTTTTGAAAACAAAGAATAAATCGTTGAAGCCGTTTGTAGCCGGAATGCTGACTTTATGCGGTTTAGGTGGTGTATTACCCGAAAAAGCGTTAGGGTCGTCATTGGGTTCAACAAAATCGGTTTTTCCAAGTAACGGACCATCAGGTGACCCGGTATGCACTTCTACAATTCCACCCTGAGAGTTGAGTTGTTGTTTAGGTGCCGCAATTATAAAGCTAAGTGTTTTTACATCGGTCAGGTCGATATTCTTGAAAGCGGCATAAGTGTTGGCTCCCATGACAATCAGCAGGTTAGTTTCGCCCATCTTAAACTTCATAATGTTTTTCGAAGTTTCAGGAGCCTGTCCCAATAATATGGTCGGGCTTTGCAGTACCACTGTTTTTTCAGTGGTTTGTGCAGGCAAACCATTAGCTCCTTTGTCGGTATAAGACGCCAGAACTTTGTATATTCCCTTGCCGGCATCTCCGCCATCAGGTATTCTGGTGGCAAAGGTGCCTTTAGGAGGCAGCGGTGCCGGAGGCGTTTTTTTATCAGCTAGGCTCAGGATGTATTTTACCATTTGTCCGGCTTCCGGTAAGCCGATATTCGGGTGGGCTGACATAGCCACGTCTCCCCATACACCGGCGCCACCTTTAATGATTTTGTCAGATAAAATGGCTACCGCATTACTGTTCGACTTATATTTTTTAGCCACCTCTGTAAAAGCCGGGCCAATGGATTTCTTATCCGCAAAATGGCAGGCCTTACAATCACTTTTATCAATCAGGTTTTTTCCGGCTGTAAAAGTAACCGGAGCTGCCTGATGACCCTGCGTGGCTTGAGGTGCGTCTTCGGCGTCCTGATAAGTGGCGGTAATTTTCACTTTTGTAGCAGGAATACGTTTGTTTGCAAGGCTTCCGTCTTCCTTGTCTGATACCGTTACTTCATAGGGTATTTCTTTATCGGGGAAAAAGAAAGTTTTATTACCTCCTAGTAACTCAAGCGAAACCTGCGGTGGTTCGTTTCCGGCCTTTATAATCAGTTCTTTGGTGTCTTTTAAGCCTTGCGCATCAGTTACTGTCAGAATAGCCTTGTATGTACCCAATTTGCTGAAAGTGTGCTTAGGGTTAGGGTCGGTTAATATTATTGGTGTACCGCCTGCCTGTGGGCTTATTTTCCATTCATACTTCAGTACGTCTTTATCATAATCTTTCGTTCCTTCTGACGAAAACTGCACGGTTAAAGGCAGTGCCCCCGCTTGTTTGTCGGCAGTGGCAATTACCAATGGTTTGCGGTTACCGCCATTGTATTCAATACGCACCAGTTTAGATTCCGGATTGGCTACAAACCATCCTTGGCCGTATTCCAACATATACAAGTCGCCATTTGGCCCGAAAGCCATTTCAATCGGGTGTTCCAGTTTCAGATTAGGTAGAAAACGCTCCATTTTTACGAAATCCCCCTGCTCATTCATGGTTACGGCAATAATCCAGTCACGCATCCATTCGTAAATGAATAGTTTATTATTGTAGTAGTCGGGGAATGCACGTTTGGCATTGGCAAAGAACTCTTTCCGGTAAACAGGCCCTGCCATAGCACTACGGCCACCCGCACCAAACAGCGGAAACTTTTTCGATTCAGCTGCCGGATACCAGAGAAATGCCTTTTGCGCAGGAGGTAATTCCTGCAAGCCGGTATTATTCGGAGAATTATTAATCGGTTTCTCCGGATTAAACTTCTCGCCTGATTTCTGAGTGGCAAAATCAAAATCCCAGTAAGCTTTGTTATCGCCTACAAAGTATGGCCACCCGAAATTGCCTGCTTTGCGCGCTTGTCCGAACTCATCATCAGCCGCGGGGCCAAGGCCGGTTGAGTCTTTTCCAGCATCGGGGCCTACGTCTCCCCAATACAGGAAGCCGGTCTTTTTATCAACAGATATGCGATAAGGGTTTCTGTGACCCATGGTGTATATTTCCGGGCGTGTTTTAGGTGTGCCTTTCGGAAACAGGTTGCCTTCCGGAATGGTATAGGTGCCATTTGGCTCAGGATGAATACGGATAATCTTACCTCTCAGGTCATTGGTATTTGACGATGATTTCTGCGCATCATAAGCACTTTTACCAGGGCGCTCATCAATAGGTGCATAACCATCTGATGCTCTCGGGCTGGTGTTGTCACCGGTTGACAGATACAGATTCCCTGCGGCATCCCAATCAATAGAGCCACCTGTATGGCAGCACTGGTCTCTTTGGGTAGGTATCTCAAGAATTACTTTCTTACTGTTCAGGTCTAGTGCATTGCCTTTCAGTTCAAAGCGTGCCAGAATGTTTTTGGGTTCACTACCGGCAGGAGAATAATACAGATAAACCCAGTGATTTTTTGCAAAATCAGGGTCAATATTCAGCCCCAGTAAGCCGTCTTCTGCTTCGGGCTGTCCGCCATCAGCAAAATTATACTTTGTGCTAACAGGGATAGAAGCAATAGTGGTTGTTTTCTTTGTAAGAGGGCTATACATTTTAACAAGCCCGTGGCGCTCAATAAAAATGACCCGTTCGTCAGGTAGAACAGCCAGTTCAAGGGGCTCGTTCAGGTTTTCGGTAAGTGTTATTTTCTGAAAGCGGTTTTCTTCGGGTACCTGTGCCAATAATGTAAAAGGCAACAGGCCCCATAGAAAACCTTTGATAAGTGTTTTCATAATTCAATCAGGTTTTTAAAAGGGGGTTTATGGAAGTTTTGTTCCTTCAAAAATCATTCCCTGGTAGTCGAGGGTTATTTTTGTGATTTTCTTTTCTTCGTTACGTTTGAAAGTAAATTTGGCACCGCCATCTTCGGTTTTGAAGACATCTTCCACACCGTCTTCTTTTTTTATTTCACCCCCTTGTCCGCCTGCATCAACCATCAATTTGCCGTCAGTAAGTTTGATTTCCAGAAACTCAAAAGGCAAATCTTCAAATTTGTACTTGCCGGCATACTCACTTAAATCAAAAACCGGTTGCTTAACTGACGAACTGGAAGACGGATCGGGCTTGGCCATTGTAACTGTCGTAGAGGCCAGAAAAAATAATAATAGGATTTTTTTCATGTTAAAAGTAAATTTACTAATGTGTAAAAGCTACACAATATTAGAGAAATTTTCATTGCGTACAATAAACACAAAGATTTTTTTTATTTTTGATTTTCAAACCAATGTTTATATGGATCCACGACTTAAAGCATATTTAGAGAGTACATTAAAAGAGGTATCCATTGATTGTGTGGTTTTTGGATTTCATGCAGGCGAATTAAAGGTACTATTGCTTAAATGGAAAAGCACCGACTCATGGAGCCTGCCGGGTGGCCGTATCTATCTGGATGAAGCCGTTAACGATGCCGTTATCCGTATTTTGCAGGAAAGAACCGGGCTGAAAGAGATTTTTCTGCAGCAATTTTACACCTTTGGCGAAACAGACCGGTACAAGAATTTCGATCCGGAAGTGTTGATGAGGAAAATGGAGCAAACATTTGGTAAAGACTTTTATGATGAAAAATACATGAAACGCAATGTATCAATCGGGTATATGGCGCTGGTAGAATTTGAGCAGGTAATTGCTACACCCGACTGGTATACTGACGAATGTAAATGGTGGGAAATTTCAGCCATACCCGATTTACTCTTTGATCATAATCACATGGTTGAAATGGCCTTGAAAGCCTTGAGGCGACAGGTAAGTTATCAGCCGATAGGCTATAACCTGTTACCTGAGAAATTCACCATGCCTGAGTTACAGCGATTGTACGAAACCATTCTGGGTAAGCAGCTAGACCGCAGGAATTTCCAGAAACTGGTATTAAGCTATGATGTTCTGGAGAAACTCCCCGAAAAGCGTACGGGAGGGGCTTTTAAATCTCCGTTTTTATATAGGTTTGATAAAGAGAAATACGATAAGGCTTTAGAGAATGAAATATCGTTTACTGCCTGATACAAAAAGAGGCGCAACTATCAGTTGGCGCCTCTTTTTGTATCAGCTTATTTTTCCCAGTCGAAAGACCGTTTTACGGCTTTTTTCCAACCTTTATAGAGCTTACTTCTCTCTCCGGCTTTCATTTTGGGTTTCCATCGTTTATCTACACCCCAGTTTTGTATCAGATCATCAAAGTTTGTCCAATAGCCCACGGCTAAACCTGCGGCATAGGCAGCACCCAGAGCAGTAGTTTCAATCATGGTAGGCCTGATGACCGGAACTTTCAGCATATCAGACTGAAACTGCATGAGCAATTCGTTTACGACCATTCCGCCATCAACTCTTAAAGAACTGATTTCAATGCCTGAGTCGCTTTCCATGGCATCGAGCACGTCTTTGGTCTGGTAGGCAGTGGCTTCTAATACAGCACGGGCAATATGGCCTTTATTAACATAACGGGTCAGCCCGGCAATTACACCTCTGGCGGAGGATTTCCAATAGGGGGCATACAGGCCCGAGAAAGCGGGTACGAAATAGGCGCCGCCATTGTCTTCCACGCTTTTGGCCAGTGATTCAATATCTGTACTTTTCTGAATAATGCCGAGGTTATCACGCAACCATTGTACCAATGCCCCTGCAATGGCTACTGAGCCCTCGAGCGCATAATGTACAGGTTGGTTTTCGAACTGATAGGCAACGGTGGTCAGTAAACCATGCTTTGATGGTACCAATTCAGTGCCGGTATTCATTAACATAAAACAACCGGTGCCATAGGTATTCTTGGCTTCGCCGGGTTTGTAACAGGTTTGTCCTACCAATGCCGCTTGCTGGTCGCCCAAATCACCTGCCAGCGGAATACCTCTGAGAACCTCAGAGCTTATTTCGCCATATACCTTACTACTTGGTTCTATTTTAGGCAGCATCTGTACCGGAATATTCATGATTCCGGCCAGTTCTGAATCCCACGACATGGTTTTGAGATTCATTAATTGCGTACGGCTGGCATTGGTTACATCAGTAATGTGCAGGCCCCCGTTGATACCGCCGGTCAGATTCCAGATAAGGTAGGTATCCATATTGCCAAAAATCGCATTCCCTTTTTCAGCTTCTTCTCGCACACCTGGTACGTTATCCAGAATCCATTTGATTTTCAGGCCACTGAAATAAGTGGCTAGCGGCAAACCTGTACGATCCTGAAAAAACTGTGAGCCATGGCTTTTGGTTAGTGTCTTTACCGTATCATCAACCCGGGTATCCTGCCACACGATCGCGTTGTAATAGGCTTTGCCTGTACGCTTGTTCCAGACAACGGTGGTTTCACGCTGATTGGTGATACCGCAGGCGGCAATATCCTCGGTTTTAATGCTTTTTTCTATTCGGGCTACAGCAATTACTTCGAGCGTATTTTTCCAGATTTCTTCCGGATTGTGCTCAACCCAGCCCGGTTTCGGATATATCTGTTCATGTTCTTTCTGTCCGGCAGAAACAATGTTTCCTGTGCGGTCGAAAATAATACAACGGGTACTGGTAGTCCCCTGGTCGATAGATGCAATGTATTTCATAGAGGTTGAATAGTATGGTTGATTCAATAAAGGCAGAGAATGCCCCTGCCTTTATTGTCAATATATCTTATCTGCTGACTTTTGAACCCGAGAAGCCATACCAGGCAATGTAAGCAAACATGGCTACCGGTAAAAGCATTGAAGTGGCAAGAGAAGTATTATCGGCAATGGCACCCATAATAGGAGGGAAGGCCGCGCCGCCTACAATACCCATGATGATAAAGGAAGAACCTAGTTTGGTGTATTTTCCTAAGTCTTTTACGCCCAAAGAGAAAATGGTAGGGAAGGTGATACTCTGGAAAAAGAAAAACACCATTAAAGCATAAACAGCTGGTTGGCCTTTTACCTGTGATGCCACCAGTAAAGCCACTACAATGCCTAGTGAGTAGATACCCAAAAGCACGTTAGGTTTGATGAATCTCATCAGGAAGGTACCTGCAAAACGGCCAATCATGAAAACAATCATGCCAACCGAAAGTAACTTGGCGGCTTCCAGCGTTGAAACGTCGATGGCCTCTATCACAAAATTGATAAACAATCCCCATACGCAACCCTGAACCCCCACGTTAAGGAATTGTGCAAACGCACCCAATACAAAATGTTTGTGTTTAAAAAGGCCACTAATAGAAGCACCAAATGAAGCATCGTCAGCTCCCATATCTTCTGATGAAGAACTTGACTCCTGTATTTCAGGCATTGGGGTTCTTAAAAACAATAAAGCAATTAACAAAACAGCACCCCCTACAAGCATATAAGGTAACTGAACAGATCTGAAACCTTCTTCAACCGATTGTTTGTGTTCACTGAAAACCAGCATACTACCTGCCAATGGCCCTAAGATTACTCCGAGACCGTTAAAAGACTGCGCCAGATTTAAACGTCTTTCTGATGATTCCTGCGGCCCCAACACGGTTGCGTAAGGGTTTGCTGCTGTTTCAAGAAATGCCAGCCCACAAGCCAATATGAATAATGATACCAAAAAGAATGACCACGATTGCGCTTCGCTGGCAGGATACACCAGAAAAGCCCCACCCGAATATAGCAGTAAACCTGCCAGAATTCCTTTTTTGTAGCCCCATTTCTTCATGAAAATTCCTGCCGGAAGCGCCATTAGGAAATAGGCGCCATAGGTAACAATCTGTACCCAGGTAGATTGCGAAATGGTAAGGTTAAGCGTTTCCTGAAAGTGTTTATTGAGTACATCGAGCATACTGATGGCAAAGCCCCACAAAAAGAAAAGACTTGTGACAAGAATAAACGGAACAAGGTAGTTGTTTTGAGTAGCAGTTGTCTGGACGTTTGGTTTGTTCCCGGAAATAGAGGCCATAGTAGTTTTAGGGTTAAAATTTCAGTGTTTTTTGATTGAACAGATTTTGTTCAAAAATGAGAATTTTTTAAGAAATAATAAGACAATTTTTAAATTAATATAAACAGGAGATAATCGTCGGTAGATTTTAGCGCCGGATAATAAAACAGCGAGGTGCCAAGCCTCGCTGTTTTATTGATGTTATTGAAAATCAGGGTAAAAATTGTTTGACATAATTACGGGAAGTAAGAATGGCCGAAGTGATATCGTCGATACTTCCTTCGTAGGCTTTGTCTTCTACTTCTATCACTACCGGGCCTTTATAACGTATGTCTGTAAGAGCAGTAAAGAATCCACGCCAGTTTACATCTCCCAGACCCGGAAGTTTCGGCGAGTGATATTCTAACGGATTGGCCAATATACCTACTCTGTCCAGTTTATCCCGATATACCTTCACATCTTTAATATGAATATGATGCAGACGGTTTTTATACTGATAGATGGGTTTTATTTCATCCATCATCTGGAAAATCATATGCGACGGATCATAGTTCAAGCCAAAAAGCGGAGTCGGGAAAGCTTCAAACATGGCATCCCATACGGCAGGAGAAATCGCAAGGTTTTTTCCACCGGGCCACTCATCGTTTGTAAAGAACATCGGGCAGTTTTCAATGCCTATCTTGATGCCCTCCTGCTCAGCTGTTTCAATAATCGGCTTCCATACTTTCTTAAATGTTATCAGATTATCCTGAATGTTTTTCTTAGGGTCTCGGCCAATGAAGGTATTCATAACAGGAACCCCCAGTTTATTACAGGCTCTGATCACTTTCTTGATATGCTCTATATAATATTCTGCCTTTTGTGTATCAGGATCAAGTGGATTGGGATAATAGCCTAATCCTGAAATGGTGATACCTCTTTCGTGCATGTATTGTTTAATATAACTGATGTGCTTTTCGTCCAGATTATCAACATCAATGTGAGTTACTCCGGCATACCGACGGGCTTCGGAATTGTCTTTAGGCCAGCACATCATCTCAAGGCACGAGAATCCGTTTTTTGAAGCGAAATCTACTACGTGTTCAAAACCAAAATCGGCTAAGATAGCACTTACAAATCCAAGTTTTAACATAATTGCATGAGGGTTGTTTTTCAAGCTGTAAAGTAAATCTTTTTTGTTTAATCCATAAATAATTACAACCGTTTATTCGCTCAAATTTGTCTTATGAATTCTTTTGCGGGGGCTGTTTTTGAGACAGAGCCAATCGTAAAAACAGGCAGATTATGGGCAAAATTTTCTTTTAATAAAATTCCAGTGAAAAAAAAGGGGGGCTTTTGGTATTCTGAAACTTTATTATATAGTTTTGTTTAACACAACAGCGATATAAATAAACAAACAAACCATGACAACTCTTGAATTTAACTACGCCATTTCAAAGACATCAAAGGCTTTAAAGCCCTTTGCCTTTAGATTAACTAAAGACTCTGAGGATGCCAACGACTTATTACAAGACACCCTTGTAAAAGCATTCATGAATCGTGAAAAGTACACCGATGGTACTAACCTGAAGGCGTGGCTTTATACGATTATGAAGAATACTTTCATTACAAACTACCAGAGATTACTGCGGAGAAACACTTTTATTGATACCACAGAAAATCTACATTTTATAAACAGCGCCGAAAGCAGTATTGAGAATGAAGCGTATTCTTCATTTACTATGAGAGACATCAACAGTGCCGTGGAAACATTGGACGAGAACTACAGGCAACCGTTTATGATGCATTTCAGTGGTTTTAAATATCATGAAATAGCACAGAAACTAAAAGTGCCCATTGGAACAGTAAAAAACAGAATTCATATTGCCAGAAAAGAACTAAAAGAAAAGCTAAGCATGTATGCATTTTAGTTCCTGGCATTGATACCAAAGGACAGTCTTGTCCTGATCAGGAGATGATGAGCCTGTAAAGACAGCTTTTATCTGATAAAAGGTTATCTATTCATGGATAATCTTTTTTTGTTGTAGAATGTTGGGGAAAAGCCAAATTACGGAGTTGATTAATCCAGAGGTTGATTCAGATTTTCATCCACAATTTCCTGAATCTGTTCTTTTATCTTGTTCTGAACCTTGTCTTTGGCAAAAACAAATAAGCCCAGAATACTTAGATAGACCACGAAGATAATCAGATAGCCCAACCAGACACTTTTAAGCCAGATGTTGAGCCCCACTGCCAGTAAAATACTCAGGAAAATAATAACGGTGATAGATAAAATAAACAAAACCAGCAAATAAATGGCTTTTACGGCAATGCCTTCTATTTTTTCCTGAAAGCCAAGTTTGGTCAGCTCAAATTTTGCCTCGATGAGTTTGATTACATTCTCCCGAAAGTCACTAAGGTTCAGAAAATCAGCCATATTGTTCAGATTCTATGGATTGTTCAGGTAGCAGAGCCAGACAGATAAAAGCTCTTAGATGGCTGCAAGGTAGATAAAACAAGGCACCTGACAAAAAGACTTGGGAAAATTTCGGAGCGATGCATTAAGACTGCATCGCTCCGAAAGAAGATTTATATCTGCGGAGGCAACAGCTTATACATTACCGGGGTCACGATACGCGTCAGAATCAATGATGATATCAGGCCACCTATCATTACCAATGCTAATGGTGAGTATAACGGAGAATGCTCCAGCACCAGAGGAATCAATCCTCCAATGGCCGTTAGGGTGGTTAATACGATAGGTATAAACCGGGTTTCTCCGGCTTCTTCTATAGCATCGTTGATACTTAGTCCGCGCTCTTTTCTTAAATAATTGGTGTAATCAACCAGTAGAATGGAGTTCTTTACTTCAATACCTGCCAAGGCAATAATACCAACTATGGCAGTAAACGACAGCGAATTGCCGGTGAATAGCAATATCAGAATAGCCCCAATCATACCCAAGGGAATAACTGATAACACAATGATAGTACTCTTGAATGTCTTGAATTCAAGAATCAGAATGGCCATGATACCGAAAATAGTAATCATAATGATGGTACCTAAACCACCGAAAGTTTCCTGCGACCGCTCCACTTCACCTGCCATTTTCAATTCGTATCCTTTAGGTAGTTTAAGTGCTGCTAAGCGCGCACTGGCTTCTTTGGTTACGGTTGGTGTCAGAAAACCACTTTTAATGAAAGCAGATACAATGGTATACCGGTCCCGGTCATAATGGTTAATTCTGTTGGGTGACGTTTCAAAATCGATAGTTGCCACTTGCTTAAGCGGTATCAGATTCCCCATCTGGTTTCCGATAAACATTTTAGGGAATGCATCCATACCTGCACGTTGGCCTCGTGGCAGACTTACATTAATGTCTATTTCGTCTTCATCGTTTTGTTTAAACGTACCCATGTTTACCCCTGCAATACCCATCCGCACAGTTCTGTCGATATCTACCGTCGGGATACCCAGCATACCGGCTTTGTCTTTGTTAATGTTTACTCTTAAATCAACATTTTGTGCTGACAGAGGATTATTAATGTAAATAGTGCCCGGGGTTTCCTTGAATAATTTTTCTACCCGAAACGAAATAGCACGCAGCGAGTCAAGGTTTTCACCGAATATGCGCACTGCTAATGGTGCTTCTACCGGAGGCCCCTGTTCAAATTGGATAACCTTTATTTTAGCGCCAGCATATAGCTCGAATTTTTTGCGTAGCTCGTCAATAAACTGTTCTCTTTCGGGTACTTCAACCTCATCCTGCAATTGCACGAAAATCTGTGCAAAGTTAGACAGGGTTCCACCTACCGGCATTACGTTATAATACACACGCGGATTAGACTTACCCACGTTTGAGGCATAGTTTTTCACGATTTCATGCTTGGCCAGTTCACTTTCTACAAAGCGGGTAGCGTTATTGGTTTCTGAAAGAGTTGTGCCAAGAGGAGTATCGATATTAATCAGGAACTGGGGTTTTTCGGAGCGCGGAAACACACTTGTACCCACTACCGGAATTAATGTGAGGCTTCCCACAAAAATAGCAAAGGCAATCACAAGGCTGATAATGGGATGTTTAAGTGCTGAATGCAATATTTTGCGATACGAACCCTCAATACCTCGTTTCATTAATCGTAGCACTATGTTTTCCTTATGCTCTTCTCTTGGCATTAACTGGCTTGCCAGAAAAGGCACAATAGTAAGCGAAACAAATAAAGAGGCAATAATTGTAGCAATAACCGCCATTGGTAAACTGCGGATAAAATCACCGGCCGCCTCGGGCAGGAAACAAAGCGGTAAAAAAGCAAAGATAAGTGTAGCGGTACAACCCATAACCGCCAGACCGATTTGTTTGGTGGCTTCAATGGCTGCTTGCCGACGAGGCATACCCGAGCGCAGGAAACGGGATATGTTTTCGACCACCACAATGGAGTCATCGACCAGAAGCCCCAACGCAATTACAAGACCTACCACGCTTAACTGATTGATACCAAAACCTGCCAGATCAAGCATGGTTAATCCCATTGCTAATGATAACGGAATGGAAATCATCACGATGATTGATGCCCTGAAACCCAGCGGAATAAGTGTAATTAATACCAGTAAGATAGCTATACCGAAGTCACGCGATAAACCCAGCAAACGGGTGGAAACACTCTTGACCTGGTCAAAGCTCTGCTCGAATTTAATATTCGGCGGAAGACTGTTTTTGAAATTGTCAATAATCGGGCGGATTTTCTCTCCGGTGTCAAAGATATTACTACCGGCTTTCATATTGGCTGTTACGAACACGGCTCGTTTTCCGTTTAACCGGCCGATGTAAGAGTCTTCCTCATAATCCATGCTTATATCGGCTACGTCTTTCAAATAAGTGATACTTGTGCCGGAAGTGCTTACGACCGTATTTTTGATTTCATCAATACTCTCGTAACTTCCGGAGGTTTTTACACTGAATTTCCTACTGCCAATCTCTATATTCCCGGCAGGTATATTGGCGTTTTCAGACTGAATTGCTCCCAGAATCCGGTTTAAAGGTATGCGCAACTGAGCCATTTTATCAAGATTAATAGCAACCCGAACCTGCTGTTTCGGGAAAGCCCAGATTTCAGCAGCCTTAATAGATTTTACTTTCAGCAGGTTTTCTTTTAATAGTTTGGCTTCTTTTTCTAAATCTTTGTAAGGGGTGGTTTCTGACAACAAGGCGCATTGAATAATATTTACTCCTTCCGGTGTATAACGAAGTATATCAACACTGTAAATATCAGAAGGTAAAGAACTCTGGATAGCGTTTATTTCTCTTACTACTTCGTTGTATTTTTCGTCTACATCTACATTGTATTGAAACTCAATGACAATGCTGGCTACGCCTTCGTCTGAAGTGGATGTTACTTTTTTTATGTCGCTGACGCCGGAGAGCCTGTCTTCGATGGGGTCAACCACTAATTTTTCCATATCGGCCGGAGAAGTACCCGGATACACCACAATGATACTATTGAACACCGCCTTTAAGTTCGGGTCTTCGGCTTTGGGCATATTCAACAGAGAGTTGACACCAATGGCCAGTATCATTATAAAGATAATGATAGTGAACTGGTAGTTTTTTACGGAAAATTCTGCTAGACGCATTTGAATAATGAATTAAGTGTAACAATCAGCCAAACAGCTTTGATGGCTTATTTATACAATTGACACGTTTTCTATAGTTGACCAAATCCTGAGAGGATTTGTGAAAACAAATTATTTCTGTACCACCTTTACTTTGCTTTTATCGCTCAGAAAATTGGCTCCTTTGGTAACGATGGATGCACCTTCTGCCAGCCCTGACGTAATCACTACTTCTTTTCCGAAAATACCGCCAATACTTACCGGGCTCTTGCTTACTGTTTTATTATCAGAATTCAGAATATATATGAAGGCATTGGTTTTATCGGCCTCAACCAGTGATTCTACCGGTACGGCTAACGATTCCGGCCCTTGTCCTGATGAGATTTCAGCTTTCGCCACAAATCCTGAAATCAGCTTTTTACCGTTAGGATGAATCTGCAGTTCGGCTTCAAAAGTGCCTGTGGCAGGGTTTACAGTTTGAGCGATCTGCGTAATCCTGGCGCTGAAAGGTTCTCCGGCATAGGCATCCAGATAGACTGTGGCAGCATCGCCGGTTTTTACTTTTACCACATCTCTGTCAGCCAGACCCACATTTACAATATAAGCCGATTCGCCCGTGCCTAATATGAATACCGGAGCAAAAGGGGTAATCAGCTCACCCTGTTCAGATACTTTCCGAAGGATTCGACCGCTCGCCGGAGCATAGATTTTTGATAATTTCTGATTAAACTCAGCCACTTGTACACTTTGACCGGCTACGTCATAACCCGTGGTAGCATCCTGTACATTAGCCAGTGTGGTGGCTTCGTCGGCATAGAGTTTTTTTACACGTTCCAGGTCGCGTTCTGATTTTTCCAGCCCCAGCCGCGCCTGTTTTACCTGTGCATCTATTTCTGACAGGTCTAGCTCAGCCAGTAATTGCCCTTCTTTAACAAATTGCCCTTCATTTACATACACTTTCTTTATCATGCCACCTGTTTTAAAGGCTAGTTTCATTTCTGATTTGGAAGCCAATACGCCACTGGCAATGATGGGTTCGCTTAAAGATTTTTTAGTGACGGTCTGTACCTCAACAGGTAATACCTCTTCGGTCTCCTGGGCTTTGGTTTCCTTTTTTTTGCTGCAACTCACCAGTAAAAGAAATAAGGATGAGTAAATGAGCGGAAAAAATTTCGTTTTCATATATGGTCTGTTTATTTCTGATTAAAACCTGATTTTTCTATTTTTTTGAGCCATTTTTCCCGATAGGCATCTGTTGAAAGCCTGAGCGGTCCTATGGTAGTTGTACTTACGGGTTTTATACCACAAAATTCGAGTGTCATACGTTTCATGGCATAGTAGGTGGGTCGTCCATTCATCAACCAGTAATACCATACAGGTTGGTCGAGTGTGCTGATGATATGGGCTGTTTTGCCAACTAATAGTTTATCCCACCAGAGAGAGTTTTCGCGTTTGGCGAACACAATGCCCGGCAGAAAGACCCGGTCGAGAAAACCTTTCAAAAGAGCAGGAACAGAACCCCACCATACAGGATAGAAGAACACCAGGTGGTCAGCCCATTTAATTTTCTCAATTGATTCGACCAGGTCCGGCTCCAGTTCCATCCGTTTTCTATACCCATAGCGTAGAATTGGGTCGAATGTCAATTCACCGATAATGATTTCTTTTATCTCTGCCCCTGAAGCGGCCAAACCTCTTTTGTAAGCATCAAACAAAGCGAAGTTGAAACTTTCGTTGTCAGGATGCCCTTGTATCAGTAGTACTTTTTTCATAATGGTAGCGAGTTTTATCGGGTAATCAGATTATCTGACAGCCGCGACTTTATCAAGCATGGCTTTTTTTAGTAATATGTCATATTGGGCCAGAGATTCCTGTAAACGGGCCGTGATTACTTCATTCTGCGCCCGCAGATACTCTATCAATATGGCCTGACCATTGCGATAGCGGCTATCAACCACTTTAAAGTACTTTTCGGCTTTGACGGTGCCATCTTTTGCGGTGGGGAGGGTTTTCTGGGCAGCTTCCAGCTCAAAGTAGGCTTGTGAAACCTGTAATTGAATCTGTTTCTGTACTTCATCAAGTTTGGTTTCCAGTATATTCTTCTGGATTTTCGCCTGCTGAATCTTTGATTTTTTTTCATAACCATGGAAAACGTCCCAGCTCAGCCCGATTTGCCCAATGGCATACGCCTGATCTTTGAAAGTATAGCCTGTACCCTGAAAACCCGTGCTGCCACCCACAAAAACCTGTGGCCGAAGTGAGTTCATTTCCTGTAATTTAATAGCAGACTCGCTGGCCTGAATATTGGCTTTCAGTTGATTGACCTCCTGACGGTTAATAATAGACTGCTCACGAACAGCATGAATGTTGGTCTGCGTGTTCATGTCCAGAAGTAGAGTATCTGCAATAATTTCAGTGCCAAACTCACGGTTCATCAGAAAATTCAGATAGGCTCTCGCTGTGTTGCGGTTTTTATCCATAGCTGCTACCTGCTGGTCGAGCTTGCTTACTTCATATTCAGCCGAATAAATCACATCTTTGGTGGCTACGTTATTGCTGACCAGTTTTTCGTTCAGTTTCACAAAATCGCTCAAAATCTTGCGTGAAGCCTCAAATATTTTTTGTGCCTCCAGGGTTTGCAGATACTGCAGATAGGCAATCGTGATATTGTATCGTACTTCGTTTTCTATTATCCGCTTTCTGGCCTCCTGTGCGGTCAGTAAGTCACGCTGGATAAGCAGATTATAGCGGATATCAGTATTGTAAATCGGATACTGGAATGTGAATTTAGTATCATGAAAATTGTTAGGGGCCAATTGCTCGTTCACATTTTCAATCTGCGGGAAATTATTCGAATTAGTCAGTTTGTTCAATGTTGAATAAACCGGATTCAGCAAGTCACCAACGGGAAACGCTAAACGTCGCCCTCCGGCGGCCAGCGTGTAATTAGGCGCAAAAGTGATTTTGGGTGAAAAGTTGGCCTTTGCCTGTTTGACATTCTCCTGAACCTTTTCGATTTCGAGGCTTTCCTGCCGTAAAGCCAGGTTATTTTTCAAGCCTTCCTGAATGTATGATTCGAGCACAGGTGAAGAAATCTGTGCAAATGCCATGAATGGGCAAAGCGCTGCTATCAAGATGATTTTTTTCATATCTCACTGAAGCTTTTTCAATTTATGAACAGTGTTAAGTTATAGGCTCAAATAAACCCGTCGGGTGACGACGGGCTTACAGTATTAAATTTTTACGCTTGTTACCACCATGTTAGAGGTACATTTGGCTACAATTTTCTGGTCGGCGTTCAGAATCTGGCATTCAACATTAATGACAGTCTTGCCGGCTCGGATAATCTTTGATTTTACGAGCAATGTATCACCGATTTTGGCAGGAGCTAAATAATCTATGCTCAGATTAACGGTTGTGTAAAAACTCTCACGACCCAGCATGAATACGGTCATTCCCATTACGTCGTCCATCATTGAAGCTGCCGTGCCGCCATGAAGAATTTTGGCAGGATTGGTCATTTCTTCTCTTACCACAAATTCCACCTCTGCCGAGCCTTCTTCTACTGATACCAGTTTTCCGTTGAGCCATCTGCCCAGGGCCGATGGACTTATTTCGGCGGCGTATTTGCCAACATGTGATTGAAAAAATTCTAAAACTTGATTCATTAGTAATATTTGTCAGATTGTTCTCAAATTACTATCAATAATAGGCTCCGGAATTAAATCGTACCTTTTAATAACTCAACGAATCGCTCGTAAGCATGTTCCAGACGTGGGATTCGCTCACCCTCCTGAAACATCGTTGTTCTTTTTCTTAAATGAATAGTTACCAGACCGTGCACGGTTGACCAAATCATCATGGAGGTGCCTTCCACATCATCTATTTTAAAATATCCGGCGTCTATACATTCACGTACAATATGGCGTAGCATATCAAAGGCTATGTGTCCGTCTTCCCATATTTCTTCGCGGCACTCAATGGTTTCAATCGGTGACGACATCAGGAACATCAATTCATATAACTCAGGGTTCTCAAAGCCATATTGCATGTAATACCGACCCATCGTTGTCAGTCTTTCAAACGGGTCTTTAATATTTAACACCCGCTGAAATTGTTCTATGAGCTTCTGAAATGACTCCTGATGCAAATCAAAAAGTAACTCACTTTTATCTTTATAATACAAATAAATGGTTCCGGGGCTATACTCTATGGCGTCGGCTATATTACGAATGCTTGTTTTCTCAAATCCCTGCTCAATGAAGAGTTTGCGTGCGGCATTCATAATCAGGCGCTTCATCTCATGTTTCTCTCTTTCTTTTCTTTCAGCTATGCCCATTTATGTTAAAATAGTTTGTTAACGATACAAATAAAATGAACGGTGTTCAGTAAAACAAACTTATAGTAATAATTTATATAAGTGGCAGGAATTGCCGGATATGTGGTATTAAAAGAAAAGGCTGCCTCCAATCAGGGGCAGCCTTTTCTTTATTCGGTGTAATCAAATCTCAATAATATTAAAATTATAATCAATCGGGTCTAATGAATCAAGCAGTTTCTGAATAAACTGGTTGTCGCTCAGATAAAAGTTCAGGAAGTTTTCTTTTCTTTCCTGCAAACCACCACCTGGGAAGAGTCTTTCTTTCAAAGCCAGCAACTGGCTCACTGAGCTATCCTGATTACGTTCTTCGGCTCTTTTAATGCGTTTTTCGAGGTGTTCCAACGCATTGATGCTTTTGGCTTTCACACCTTCAACGGGGCCTTTCATAGTTGCTTCAATGATGGTAGCTTTTTTCAGAATCCGCTCGAAAATGTCGTTTATTTCATCAATCTCAAAAGCCAGGCTCAGCGATTTTCTGGAATTCTTCTCAACAAAACCTTTTCTCAGCGTTACCTCATCAGCAAATAGTTCTTCTGCGGTTATGCCCAGCTTATCTATTTTTTTACGGCTTGCTTCATTAACCACCAACGCAAAGTTACGAGGCATCAACAAAGGAAACTGTTCATTGTAATGATCAAGCACACCTTTTAACTGCAACCAGTAAGGCACTTCAGACGGCCCACCGATATAGGCAAGATTAGGCAGGATGACCTCCTGATATAAAGGCCGAAGCACTACATTCGGGCTGAATTTCTCCGGATTGGTATCAATTAATTGCACAATCTCAGTTTCTGAAAAAGTAGTATCAGTATGGAGTACTTTATATTGGTCGTCTTCTTTTACAATTCTTTCGCGCGTACCGTCTTCCAGATAAAAGAAGTTGATTTCCCGTGGAGTGATTTGTGTATGATAGCCAAGCGTGTGGAGTTCGTCCGAGGTTGTTTTTACAATTTTGCTGGCAGAGTGCTGGAGTAAATCGTCT
This sequence comes from Emticicia sp. GW821-FHT11C11, assembly GCF_058808615.1. Classification (NCBI taxonomy): domain Bacteria; kingdom Pseudomonadati; phylum Bacteroidota; class Cytophagia; order Cytophagales; family Leadbetterellaceae; genus Emticicia; species Emticicia sp. GW821-FHT11C11. The sequence goes on along the minus strand of NZ_JBXARV010000002.1, from coordinate 987,621 downwards.
TTAATGACAGAGGAGAAGAGGGCTTTTAAGTCAGGACTATCAGCATCGAGGCATATCAGGCCCTGATCATGAAACAGATGGTTCATGTAACATCGCACGGCATTGGCCAGGGTGTCATGGTTCAGATAGGCATTCTGAAAAAACTCTACTCTTTCAGGTATCTGGTCACAAATGGCTCTCAACTCCTTAGGGTTCATGCGCCCTACGGCTCCTTTCTGGGTGGTTTCCCATTTGTAGTTTTTGCCGAACAGGTTAAAAACAGATATTTCGTCGAAGTCATGGTCTTCACTGGCCATCCAGTAAACCGGCACAAAATTATAATCGGGGAACTCCGCCTTTAGTTTTTTAGCCAGGTTAATAATGGTTACAATCTTGTAAATCACATACAGAGGGCCTGTGAAGATATTCAACTGATGGCCTGTGGTTACAGTAAAGGTTTTATCATCTAGTAGTAAAGAGAAATCGGGTTTGGTATCAATGTTGGCATATTGTTTTTCTAAGACCGACACCAGTGTATGGCGTTTTTCTTTAGTAAAAACTCTCGATTCAATAGCTTTTCGGAATCCTTCGATATCAGGATATTGGTTGTAAAAAGAAGCAAGTGTCTCGTTTTTCGTGATATAATCTAAAAACAATTTTGGAAAAGCCCCAACGGCTTTTAAATCAATGGTCTGCAAGGGCATATATAAGGCTCGATTTCTTTATTTTTCAGATAACAAGAAAATGAATAGACAGGTTTCAAATTACTCGGACAGACATCATTATTTAAACATTAAACTTGATTGCCTGAAAGTTTACGTATAAACCACTAACGAAAATAAAACCTGATTCTGCGATTAAGTCTTTCTTTTTTATTGACACCCCTCAGCGCAATGCCGGCAAGCGCATTAATGATACAGGGCGTCTATCAAATCCTTGTATTTCAGGGTAATTACCTTCCGTTTAGGCTTAAGTGTAGGGGTAATTTCACCATCTTCTATGGTCCAGGGTTTAGGTAAAAGCTCTATTTTCTTGATTTGCTCGTAAGGGGCAAATTCTTTATTGAAACGATTGACTTCGTCATGAATCAGTTTTTGAACATCATGATTCTTAACCATTTCAGCATCGGTAGTGTATGGAATATTGTTTGTTTTGCTCCATTCTTTTATGGCAGCAAATTCGGGCACAATCAATGCCGCCGGGAATTTCTGTCCTTCGCCCACCACAACCATCTGTTCTACATAGATAGATTCTTTAATCTTGTTTTCCAGTACCTGCGGGGCTACGTATTTACCACCCGATGTTTTGAATATCTCTTTTTTGCGATCGGTTATTTTCAGATAACGGCCTTCTTCCAGTTTGCCTATATCACCGGTATGCAGCCAGCCGTCGGCATCTATGGCTTCTTTGGTTAGTTCGGGCAGGTTATAATACCCCATCATCACGTTGGGGCCTTTATATAAAATCTCTCCGTCATCAGCTATTTTCACGGTTCCTCCGTCTATGATAGGCCCTACCGTTCCGATTCGCAAGTCCAGAGGTTGTGTTCGGTTGGTAGCTATAACGGGCGATGCCTCCGTCATGCCATAGCCTTCAGAGACCGGAATACCTGCTGCCCAGAAAACCCGGGCTAAACGTGGTTGTAGTGCTGCTGCTCCAGAGCATATTAGCCGGATATTGCCACCCAGCGCCTCCTGCCATTTGCTGAATACTAGTTTCTGTGCCAGCTTCAGTTGTTGATTATACCACCAGCCTGCATTCACATTAGGGTCATATTTCAATCCCAAGTCCAGTGCCCAAAAGAAAATACGGCGTTTCAGGCCGTCCAATTCATAACCTTTGGATATAATTTTATCATACACCTTTTCAAGCAATCGCGGAACGGTCGTGAAAATCTGCGGTTGAACGTCTTTCAGGTCTTCTGCAATGGTGGCCATGTTCTGGGCATAATAAATAGAAGTACCCGTGCGCATATAGAGGTAAAGTACCATGCGCTCGTACACATGGTTGAGCGGTAGGAAACTCAACGCCCTGCATGAAGGATCAATCGGGAAATAGTCTTTGCAAGCTTCGAAATTGCTGATCAGGTTGCCGTGAGAGAGCATAACCCCTTTGGGTTTGCCGGTAGTGCCTGAGGTATAAATGAGGGTCAGTAAATCATCAGTTTTTATCGACTCTTTAATTTCATCAATGGCCTTTTTATTGTCAGCGGTTTCAACGTCAGATACCTCCTTCCAATGCCGGGCGTCTTTTATTTTATCAAACGAGAAAATATCTTTAACTGTGGGTGCTTGCTCGGCAGCCTCCCGGGCTCTTTCAAGCAGGATTTCGTCGCCTACAAATACATAAGAGATGTCTGCATCCTGAAAAATATACTTGTAATCTTCAACCGTAATGTTCGGATATAGCGGCACATTAATAGCTCCTACCTGCTGCAGACCAAAATCTACAATGTTCCATTCCGGGCGGCTTTCAGAAATAACGGCAATTTTATCTCCTTTTTTAACACCTAATTTCAATAAACCATAACTGAACTGATTAATACTGCTGATAAATTCAATAGCAGAAATCCTGACCCACTCTCCCTTTATTTTTGAAGCAAAAACATCGGGTTTGTTATGGGTAGGAATAGATTCGGTCAGTAAATCAAATACACGGTTGATAGATTGAGACATGTTAACAGGAGGTTGGTCAGAAACAAATTTAAAGAAAATATTCAGGAAGAAACAAATGTTAAACGGGGTCAACATCTACTACGGCATCTACCTCTCTATACGCTTTGTTTTGGCGCAGTTCATCAATGGTGTCTCTTAAAAAAACCTTGGCCGCCTTAATATTCAGTTTGTCTTTTTCCAGTTTTATCAGAATATCAAATAAAAACTTATTTCTGATGCGTTCAATCAGCGCTTTTTCAGGCCCAAGTATCCGCGATTTACCTAATTTTTCCAACAATTTGTCGGCCAGCCAATGTGCAGCTTTTTCAGCTTTTTCTTCTTCTTCGTGCTTCAGTGTAATCGAGATAAGCCTTGTAAACGGTGGATACAGGTATCCTTCTCTTTCTGATATCTCTTCCTGATAGAATCCTGCGTAATCATTTATTACAACTTTTTGCAGGATAGATTGTTGCGTATTATTGGTTTGAATCAGTACCGTACCTTTTTTTGCACGTCTGCCTGCCCGTCCGCTTACCTGTGTAAGCATCTGAAAGGCTCTTTCCGAAGCCCTGAAATCAGGAAAATGAATCATACGGTCGGCATCGAAAATACCCACCAGACTCACCTGATCAAAATCGAGGCCTTTACTAATCATCTGCGTACCCACCAGAATATCGGTACCGCCTTGTTCAAACTCTGTAATGATATTCTGATAAGCGTTTTTAGTACGGGTAGTGTCTAAATCCATGCGTTGTACACGGGCTTCGGGAAACATGATTTTCAGATCGTCTTCCAGTTTTTCTGTTCCAAAACCAACAGTTCTTATCTTACCCGAGCCACAAACCGGACAAGCCTTTGGTACCTCTTCCTTGTGCCCGCAGTAATGGCAACGCAGTTCTTTCGACTGCATGTGGAAAGTAAGGCTGACTGCACACTGTTCACATTCAGACACCCAACCACATTCCTGACAGCTCAGATAAGGCGAGTAACCGCGCCGGTTCTGGAAGATAATGGTCTGTTCTTTAATTGAAAGATTCTTCTGAATACCATTATAAAGCACGCTCGAAAAGTCGTTTTTCATGTTTTTCGCTTTTCGTTCGGCCTTCAGATCAACCAGCATAATATCCGGTAATTGTGCTTCACCAAAGCGTTGATGAAGTTCCACAAAGCCATATTTGCTCGTTTGTGCCTGATAATAACTTTCGACAGAGGGTGTCGCCGAACCCAACAGAATTTTCGCACCTTGTTTCAGACCAAGCATAATGCCTACGTCTCGTGCATGGTAACGCGGGGCAGGGTCAAACTGTTTATAGGATGTTTCGTGTTCTTCATCAATAATCACCAGACCCAGATTATCCATAGGCAGAAATATAGCAGAGCGCACACCCACCACAAACTGGTATCGGCCGTCAATAATGCCCCGCCACACTTCTACTCGTTCGTTGTCAGAGAATTTGGAATGATAAACGCCCATTTTATCGCCAAATACGCGCTTCAATCTCACTACTATCTGGGTGGTGAGCGCAATCTCCGGCAAGAGATAAAGCACCTGCGAGCCGCCTTCCAGTACCTTCTGAATTAAATCAATATAGATTTCGGTTTTACCACTACCCGTAATGCCATGCAGCAACACGATGTCTTTTTCCTGAAAGTTTTTCAGAATAGCATCGCTGGCAGTTTGCTGGGCATCAGTCAGCTCTATTTTCAGAGGTTCCTTTGGAATCTCATCGCCGAATCGGGAAACGGTCACTTCAAATTGTTCCAGAATGCCTTTGTTCAACAGGGTGGCCAGTGCAGAATCAGAAGTTTCACCCTGTGTGAAAAGTGTTTTATCTACACCATCGGTGTTTCTGGTTGATAATTCATGGATAGGCACGTGTTTGAGGTACTCCAGAATTACCGTTTGCTGTTTAGGTGATTTTGTGAGTGAGTCGACCAGATTCAGCACTTCTTCGCTTCCTTCATATCCCCGCTTTAAACGTACTTTTTTAGCAATCTTGGGCTTGTATTTCTCCTTCACCTCCTCATACATAATAATGGCATGTTTGCCTATGAGCGACTTAATCATCGGGTTGATATTTTTTTCGCCAACAAACTTCAGGGCGTCGTCATAAGTAAGAGAAGTATGTGTTTTTAATATTTCCAGAAATTCTTTTTCCTTCTCGTCAAGTAGTTCGGGATAATCGAAATCAGGATTCAATTGTATTCTTGACTGGCTGCTCACTTTCAGTCCTGAAGGCACTGCCACATTCATTACTTCTCCGATATTGCACATATAGTACTCGGCAATCCATTCAAAAAGCCATAGTTGAGAAGCTATAACCAGTGGGTCGGTATCTAATAGTTCAAGAATGTATTTGGCCTGATATTTTTCGGGTGGTTTGGTATGAATCTTCCCCACAACCGCCGTTACAACCCGGTTTTTTCCGAATTCCACAATCACTCTGGCCCCTGTTTTTATGTCGTTCACAAAGTGCCGGGGTACCCGGTAAGTAAACATACGCGGAATCGGTACAGGCAGAATTACGTCGGCAAAGTAGGTGGTTTCAACAGAAAAAAGCTCTTCGGTCATTTTCGGGGAAAAGGAATTTTAAGAATGAAAACAGCGTAAATCAAAGCAAAATTAAGCAGATTATTATAAACGTTTTATATTGACATTTAAGTATAGGGTATCAATATAGGCGAAAACACTTAAATAATAAACAATTATTTGTCCGACTTGATTCAAAAACGGAAGGATATTGATGAAGGGAAATTTGATTAAAAACCCGGGTAGAAGAGTATTACCCGGGTCATTTATAAATCTAGAAAATAGTATCTATAAGTAGGTAGGAGTTCAGGCTGATAATAATAACAGCCACCACCCAGGCAGTGTATTTTATCCATACAGAGTTTACAAATTCACCCATTTTTAATTTGTCTGACGTAAAGGCGACCAAAGGCACTACGGCAAAGCTCAGTTGCAGAGACAAAATTACCTGGCTAAGCACCAGTAAATCAGAGGTACCCTTTTCTCCATAAATAATGGCAACAATCAATGCGGGTACAATGGCTATTAAACGGGTGATTAATCTGCGCAGCCAGGGTTTTAGTTTAATATTCAAAAAACCTTCCATTACAATCTGTCCGGCCAGTGTACCGGTCAGTGTAGAGTTTTGGCCGGCTGCCAGCAATGCTACTGCAAAGAATAAACCGGCCAGTTTTACGCCCAGAATCGGGTCAAGTAAATGATAGGCATCCGTGATGTCGGCTATGTGTTGGTTGTTCGAAAAATGGAATGTGGCCGCTGCCATAATCAGAATGGCGGCGTTGATAAAAAAGGCGATGAACAGAGATGCGGTGGAGTCGATCGTAGCAAACTTAATAGCACTTTTCTTGGCCGGAACCGTGTTTTCGATTTTGCGGGTTTGTACAATGCTCGAGTGCAGATACAGGTTATGAGGCATCACTGTTGCTCCCAGAATACCAATAGCAATGTAGAGCATTTCAGGATTTACGACAATCTGTGCATTCGGTATCAGACCTTTGGCAACACCAAACCAATCGGGGTTTGACACAATGATTTCGTACCCAAAGCAAAGCAGAATGATTAATATCAAACCACCTACAATAACTTCTATCAAACGGAAACCCTTATTTTGTAAAAACAGAATGAAGATTACATCAACGGCTGTAATCACGATACCGTATGTAAGCGGAATGTTAAAGAGCAGATTCAAGGCCACGGCAGCGCCTATTACTTCGGCCAGATCGCAAGCGGCAATGGCAACCTCTGCCAGTATCCACAAGAGAAACGAAACCGGTCTTGAGTAAGCGTCCCGGCAAGCCTGAGCTAAATCTCGTCCAGTTGCAATCCCCAACTTTAATGATAAATGCTGCAATAGCATGGCAAAAAGATTGGATATCAGAATGACCGAAAGCAGGGTATAGCCAAATCTGGCACCACCGGCAATGTCGGTAGCCCAATTGCCCGGATCCATGTATCCGACAGCTACCATTAGCCCCGGGCCGATAAACGCAGAGAGTTTTTTCCAGAACCCTCCCGATTGCGGAACGTTAATACTTCCGTGTACTTCCGGTAATGATAGATTTTCAGTTGTTGTCCTCCAACCTTTATTTTTTTCAGCAGATAATGTCTTGTTCATAGTAGTCCAACTTCACTAAACTTAATTTTATGCAATATTAAACACTAAAATATGTTTATCAAAATAAATTTTTAGATTTGTCTAAAAATTTGATTAATCAGTCAATATTTTTACTTTTGTCATAATATCATCATCATTTTTAGGGTATATGACTTCATTTACAGAGGAAAACTATCTGAAAATAATTTACATGCTCAGCGAGCAGAATGGCGGAAATGAAGTAAGTACTAACGAACTGGCTGAGCATACCCAAACCAAGGCAGCTTCGGTTTCTGATATGTTACGAAAGCTGGCAGAGAAGAATTTTATCAACTACCGTAAATATCAGGGTGTTACACTTACCAAAGAAGGGCAGCACATAGCATTGAGCATTATCCGTAAACACCGCTTGTGGGAGGTATTTCTGGTAGAAAAACTGGGCTTTGGCTGGGACGAAATTCATGAAATTGCAGAACAACTGGAACATATCGATTCGAAAGAGTTGACCGAAAAACTGGACAGTTTTCTGGGTAATCCGCAATTTGACCCACATGGAGACCCGATTCCGGATGCAAAAGGTAAAATGCCGATGCTGAGATCGCGCAAACTCTCAGAAATACCTATCGGGCAGACGGTTGCAATGGTTGGGGTATCGGTACATTCACCGGCCTTTTTACAACATCTTGATAAAAACCATATCACTTTAGGATGCCAGATCCGGATACAGGAAGTAAGCGATTTTGATAAATCGTATATTGTATCAATAGACAATACACACGTGGTATTTGTTAGTAATGAGGTAGCCAAAAATGTGCTGGTACAATAAAACGTGTTAAAGTTTTATAAATTCAGCAGAAGGTGCGCTTCTTTTCATAATTTTGTACGTTGAAACAGATAGCCTTGTAAGAGAATAGAGCATATTCTCTTCTTTTTTTGGTTATAGAGTTTATTAATAAGTCTTGCATGAATATACTTGATAAATATTTAATCAAACGATTTCTCACCACTTACATTTTTGCGGTTCTGGTTATCGTTTTGATTATTATGGTGATTGACTTCGTGGAGAAAAACGATGATTTCATCGAAAAACAGGCACCCATGCGGGCAATCCTTCTGCAGTATTATGCTAATCTGGCGCCTTATTGGGCCAATTATATAAGCCCTTTGATGATTTTCATCTCTACAGTTTTCTTTACTGCCCAGATGGCTTCTCATACAGAGATTGTTGCCATTCTGAGCAGTGGGGTAAGTTTCCCGAGATTAATGTTCCCTTATTTTATCGGGTCTTCTATTATTGCCGTTTTTTCTTTTGTAATGGTAGGATGGATACTCCCCCGGGCAAATACCGAGCGGCTGGCCTTTGAGAATGTGTATGTGAACGATAAGTTTTACTTCTCTACCCGTGATTTCCACATAGCCGTGGCGCCGAATACCTATGCGTATATGTCGAGCTATAATAATGATGCTAAAACCGGATACGATTTTACGCTTGAAAAAATTGTCAACAATAAACTGGTAGAGAAACTGTCGGCCAAAAGGATTGACTGGAATGATAGTACTAAAAAGTGGCGTATTCACGATTACAAAATCCGGAACCTGGGTATTATGAAAGATAAAATGGTATACGGAACGACTCCTAAAGATACTGCTATCAATTTGTCTCCCAGTGATTTTGAGAATGAGCATCAGATACACGAGTCGTTTACGATTCCGGAATTGCGCGAAAAAATAGACCTGATAAAAACCCGTGGTGCCGAAGGCATAGAATCTTATGAAATTGAGTTATACCAGCGCTTTGCTACTCCCTTTGCTGTTATTATTCTCTCATTGATGGGTCTTATTGTTTCAGCTCGTAAAGCAAGAGGTGGTGTTGGTTTTCAGATTGCCGTGGGTTTTGTACTGGCCTTTGTCTACATTCTGTTTTATATCATGTCTAAAGGTATTGCCGAGTCGGGCAATATGCCACCTATACTGGCCGTCTGGCTGCCGAATATTGTTTTCGGAGCCATAGGTACTGTGATGTATTTTACTGTGCCGAGGTAATCGTCAGTCCTTTGTTCGCGCATGTCTACAATATTTGTAATTTAATACGGGAACTTAACGGCAGAAGTCCTATTTTTGCAAAATTTTATTAAAACTTACATTCCCGTTTCGGCGGCTGATATAATTATGAAAGTTGTTTTAGCCTATAGTGGAGGATTAGACACCTCGTTTTGTGTAAAATACCTGACCGAAGAATTAGGTCATGAAATACATTCCGTATTGGTAGATACGGGTGGTTTTACTGAAGAAGAAATCAAGGATATTGAAACAAAGGCGTATGAATTGGGTGTAAAAAACCATCATACTGCCCGCATGGTGGGTGAATATTATCAGAAATGTATCCGTTATCTGGTGTATGGTAATATCCTGAAAAACAACACCTATCCGCTTTCAGTAAGTGCCGAGCGCATGTTTCAGGCAGTGGCTGTTGCTGATTATGCCAAAGAAATTGGGGCCGAAGCCGTAGCTCACGGAAGCACGGGCGCCGGAAACGATCAGGTTCGTTTCGATATGGTTTTCAGAATTGTATTGCCCAATGCACAGATTATTACGCCAATACGCGACTTACGTTTATCGCGTGAAGCTGAAATAGAGTTTTTGAAATCGAAAGGAGTGGTGCGCGAATGGCACAAAGCGGCCTATTCTATTAATAAGGGTTTGTGGGGAACATCGGTAGGGGGGAGAGAAACTCTGACTTCAGACGGTTTCTTACCTGAAAGCGCATTCCCGACACAGGTAACCAAGAAAAAAGGCAGTGAAGTAACCCTGCAGTTTGTAAAAGGTGAACTGAAAGGTGTAAATGGCCGTAGATTCAAAAATCCGGTAGATGCCATCCGTCGTTTATCTGAGTTGGCATCGCCTTATGGTATAGGTCGTGATATCCACGTGGGCGATACCATTATCGGTATCAAAGGCCGTGTGGGTTTTGAGGCTGCTGCACCGTTGATCATCATCAAGGCGCACCATTTATTAGAAAAACACGTGCTAACCAAATGGCAACAATACTGGAAACAGAACCTGGCTGAATGGTATGGCATGTTACTACACGAAGGTCAATTCCTGGAGCCTTTGATGCGTAACATTGAGACTTTCCTGGAAAGTACGCAGGCAAATGTAACGGGCGAAGTACGTGTACAACTGGCACCGTATCATTTCCAGTTATTGGGTATAAAATCAGATTATGATATGATGTCTCCGGTATTTGGCAGCTATGGTGAAATGAACAATGCCTGGTCGGGTGACGATGTGAGAGGATTCTCGAAAATTATGTCAAATCAGGTAATGATTCATGAGAAAATAGCAGAACTGGCAGCTAAGAAGTAATGCTTATTAATAATATTTCGGAAAGCCTGTTAACATTCTTGTGTTGACAGGCTTTTTTGATTAATCAGAATGGCCCTTTGGCATTTATTTTGTCCGCATGTTTTGCTGCTCCGGGCATTTCTCCTCTGATATCTTTTTCCGGCAATGCTTTTCCTGTTTCTCTGTGATACCAGTCAGGAGTCAGTTTTGCAGGACTTGTATCACCTGTTTGCGACTGCCATAGCTGCAAGGTATTCTTAAGTTGACTAATAGTAGCCTGATATTTGGGAACGTTAATCAGATTTTTCAATTGCTCAGGGTCATTTCTCATATCATAAAACTCGACAGACGGCCGGGGTTGTATGAAAACCTCTTTTTGTAACGGTGTGAGTTTATCTTTATATTCTTTCAAAGCCAATGCAGCTGGACTCTGATTGGCATCAATAGGGCCGCCGTTATCGAGTTCGGGTCTTTGGTTGATCAGGTATAGAAAGTCTTTCGTGCGCACAGCCCTTTCATACGCTTCATAATCATGCCAGTTGTGCTCAGCAAAAACATAATTTCTGAATGATGCTTTAGGCGTTTTTAAAAGTGAGGCAAAGTTTTTTCCCTGAACAGTGCTGGCTGGTTTTATCCCTGCCAATGCTAATAGTGTAGGGGCAATGTCGATGGTGCTTACCAGAGCATCGGTTTTCTGTGAGCTTTTGATACCCCCTTTCCATTTCATGATAAACGGCGTTTGAATGCCTCTGTCATATAGCAGCGTTTTATTGCCGGGGAAAGGCCGGGCGTTATCAGCCGTGAAAACGATAATGGTATTATCTGCAATGCCCTGACGCTCGAGTTCTTTCATTAACTCACCAATGTAATAATCCAGCCGGCCAATTTCATTATAATAAGAGGCGAGGTCTTGTCTGGTTCCTTTGGTATCAACGAGGGTTGTTGGCACTCGTACATCTGTTTCAGGATTGTGTCTGATTTTAAAATCATCTGCAGACCAATTCCGGTGTGCATCAAAAGGAGCCAGCCAGAAAAAGAAAGGTTTGTCTTTAGGTCTTGACTGTAAGATATTAATCCATTGGTCTTCACCGCCTAAGCCGTTTAGTTTTTCACCCGCCAGTAGAGTGTCGTAGGCTCGTTTGGTATTTTTGCCCTCATGCCATTTACCCAAAAGCGCTGTAAAATAGCCTGCTTTCCGAAGCTGTTCCGGGAAATAAGTCAGATGCGTAGGTAGCTCAGTGTGTAATTCAGCCGCACCTGTATTATGCGGGTATCGGCCTGTGAGAATACTGCTTCTGCTGGGGCTGCAGGAGCTGGAAGTAACAAACATATGGTTGAACAGCAAGCCACCTTTAGCCAACTGGTCAATGTTAGGCGTTTTTACAAGAGGGTTGCCATAGCAACCGATATCATCATGGCTGATGTCATCACCGATAATGAAGATAATATTCGGGGGTGAGGGCTTAGGAGTGATCTGCCAAGCAGAAAAACTTAGCCCTATTAACAGCAGAAAAGATATCCAGAGATATTTTTTCATCTTTTATAGTGATTAGAGGTGATATTTTTCAGCAGCTACAATGGTAGCTACGGCTTTGCACTTATCAAAATCGGCTTCGTATATTTCAAATTCGTTGGTAAGGGCGGCACTCGCCATGCTCACATCGGCTTTACGGTATTCCATCTGGCTATTTACAATTCCTTTTCCGGTCATGTGCAGAGCATGAACACCCGCTTCTAATAATTGCGCTGCATTCTGGACACTCACACCACTCCCTGCCATAATTTCAATTCGGTTGCCAGCCTTTTCCGCCAATTGTTTTAATAAATCTATTCCTTCAATAGCAGTATTTTTTTGTCCGGAAGTAAGTATTCTTTCACATCCGGTCTCTATAATTGTTTCTAATGCCTTAAAAGGCTCTGCAGTTACATCAAAAGCCCGGTGAAAAGTTACTTTCATGGGGTGGGCCAGTTCAACCAACTCCTTGGTACGGATAGTATCTACCGATCCATCCGGATTTAAAATACCGAATACAACGCCATCAGCACCTAATTCTTTGGCAGTCTGGATATCTTCTTTCATCACTTCAAACTCGGTATCTGAATAGCAGAAATCACCCCCACGCGGACGAATCATGACATATAGTTTGATAGAAAGATGCTGCCGCGCCAGTTTAATCAATCCGGCGGAAGGACTGGTTCCCCCCTCAAACATACCCCCACATAACTCAACACGATACGCTCCCGCCGTCTGGGCTGTCAGGCATGATTCTAAAGAAAAGCAACAGATTTCAAGCATAAATTGAAATATAAGAGTGTGAGATTATACAGGAAAACGCATTTCACACTGTCAACTCCCTAAAAACCTCTTCCATAGCTTTACCATCTTTTTTGAGATTGGATAAGATGCTGTCGGCTACTATTTTCCCACGGTTAATGATTACCACGCGGTCGCAGATGGCCTCTACTTCCTGCATGATGTGCGTGCTGAAAATCACGGTTTTATCTTTACCAATGTTCTTAATCAGGTCTCGTATTTCAACCAGTTGGTTAGGGTCAAGGCCGGTAGTAGGTTCGTCCAGAATCAGTACGTCAGGATTATGTATCAGTGCCTGAGCAAGACCTACCCGTTGGCGATACCCTTTCGATAATTGTCCTATTTTTTTATGTTTTTCGAGGCCAAGTCCTACACGTTCAATTGTGTTCTCTATTTTGTTCTGTAAATCTCTGCCTTTCAAACCATATAGTGAACCTGCAAAAGCAAGAAATTCTCGCACGTACATATCCAGATACAACGGATTATGTTCAGGCAGATACCCTACGTTCTTTTTTACCTGTATCGGGGCGGTTTTTACATCAAAGCCGTTTACCTCCGCCGTCCCTTCTGTAGCCGGAATATATCCGGTCAGGATTTTCATAGTCGTTGATTTCCCGGCACCATTCGGCCCAAGAAAGCCAATGATTTCTCCCTTATTTACTTCAAAAGATATATTATCAACGGCTTTTTGTATGCCGTAAACTTTACTGAGATGCTGAACTTTGATAGACATGGTCTGGCGGTTCTATGATAAAATACTGATAATTCAGGGTCAGATAAACGGCTGTTTTAGTCAGTATACCTAATGGTTTTACTAGTTCTAAACGCAAAAATAAGTTTTATAGTGAAAAGATTCTCTAAAAAATATCTTTGCTCCGCTTTTTAATTAAATTTGTTTTTATTCAACCTGATTTATACCTATGAAAAAAATTATTCTTCTATTATTTGTTACCATTCAGGTAGCCTTTGCACAAGACAAAGTGGTTCGTATGGGTATTGTGGGCATGACCCACGACCACGTAAGACAAATCCTGCACACCATTAAACATGAAGGTGTTGAAATTGTAGGCTTTGCCGAGCCTGATAAAGCCCTGGCCATGAAGTATCTGGCACAGTATAAATTGCCTGAAAGCCTGTGGTATGCCAGTCTCGACGAAATGATTGAAAAAGCGAAGCCGGAAGCCGTTTGCGATTTCAGAAGCATTATTGAGCACCTCGAAACCGTGCAAAAATGTGCACCTAAGGGTGTGCATGTAATGGTTGAAAAACCACTGGCAGTTAATTTTGAAACGGCCAAACAAATGGAAGCGCTGGCTAAAAAGCACAAGATTCAGTTGCTGACCAATTATGAAACTACCTGGTATGCCAGTAATCATGAAGCCTACAAAATGATTAACGAGCGCAATGAAATAGGTGAAATCAGAAAAGTGGTGATACATGACGGACATTCAGGTCCTAAAGAAATCGGTGTGACCAAAACTTTCCTCGACTGGCTGGCTGACCCGGTGAAAAACGGTGGAGGAGCCATTATTGATTTTGGTTGCTATGGTACAGATATTATGGCCTGGATCATGAAAGGCGAAAGACCATTGTCGGTAACGGCAGTGACGCAGACCATTAAACCGGAGACCTATCCGAAAGTAGATGACGAGGCCACTATCATTGTTACTTACCCTAAAGCACAAGGTATTTTTCAGGCCTCATGGAATTGGCCTTTTGATAGAAAGGATGCCGAGTTTTACGGTAAAAACGGATACATTATTGCCGACAGAACCTTGCAAATGCGTGTAAGAAAAGGAGGCAGAAATGCACCACCGGAAGAAAAGGTGGAGATACAGCCATTGGCATCGCCAATGAATGATCCTTTCAGTTACTTTGCCGCGGTGGTACGAGGCAAAGTAAAATCTGAAGATGATTTAGGGTCTTTGAAAATCAATATGGTAGCGATGGAAATTCTTGATGCAGCCGTGAAATCGGCCAAAGCCAAAAAAACCATTGAACTGAAATAACTAACGTGGGCCGATTACGTCGCTTATGGTAGAAACACCGTTTTCGTTGAAAGCCTCAATTGCGAAATAATACTTTTGTCCTACGGTTAAAGCCCTTAATTCAAGATTGGATGGGGCATCGCCCCAAATCTGATAAGTCTGATACAGCTTGTCAGGGGCGATGCCCCATAAAATATTATAGCCTACAGCATCAGGTACTTTCTGCCAGCTGATGTCAGCATTGCGGTCGTCAGCTTGTCGGCTTATTGTAAGTCTTTGTGGTGTAATCGGAGCCTTGCCGGTACCTTTTCCAAAGATACGTATATCGCTTATCGCCAGATTAGGCATAGGCACGTGTACATTTTCAAATTTGATATAACGCGCGCTTATAGGCTTGGCCAATTCTTCATAGGCATTGGGGCGGTCTCGCTTCTCATTCGTATTATCTACAATCTTCGCCCAGCTTTTACCGTCTGTAGAGGCATAAATTCTGTATTGGATATATACTTTTGGTAAAGCGCTATCGTAGATGTCCGACTTATAATCGGTATAATTGATTTGCAGTGAATGCACCTCCTGTACCTTTTCTAAATCAATAGTCAGGGTTTCTCCGCTTTTGTTGGTTTTCGCTACCCAGAATGTCCGCGGGTTTTCATCCGTTACCAGATTAGCCGAAAACTTATCATCCTGCATTGATGAAGACGTAACAGGCTTTTTATAAGAAAGCAGCATCCAACCGGCAAAAAGTTCGTTTTTGTCTGTCCATTTCTTGGTAGGCAACAATTGTGGGAAATCGGCAAAGCGGGTGTTGGCATACATCTGTCCGTCTTTATCAAAACCAGTCGGAACCATTTCGATGCGGCGTTCAAAATTCCAGTTAACCGCTATCCAGGGCGTACCGGTGTTCCAGTAATTACCATACAAATCTTTAAAAGTGTTGCCATGCCCCATGCCGGTCATGAATCCCCCCGGTTTGTAAGAAACCGGATTGTAAGGCGCATAGGTAAATGGCCCCAGCGGGTCGTCGCCCACATAAGTGCCATTGGCATAGACATTAAACTCTGTACCGGGGGCACCATATTGCAGGTAATATTTGCCATTGTGTTTAGTCATCCATGCGCCCTCGGTGAAAGGTTTGATGGTATCGCGATGGTCGCGACCGAAACGCTCCCAGCCATGTTTTTCAGGATGCAGGTATATCAGCCCTTTATAGTTATTTTTCTCTTTGTAGGTCAGGTTTTTGCTTTTGTCAAGTTCCGCTCCGAAAAGAGGATATACGTTCGATGACCCCCAGTACATAAACCAGCGGTCGGTATCTTCGTCATGAAACAATGCCGGATCCCAGGGTCCAATATCTTTCGGCAACTGTGGCAACCAGCGGTTATAAAAATGCAGTTTGCCGTTTTCGGGCGTGGTAGTATAGAAAATGGGTCTTTGTTGAAATGTCGATTGAAAGAGATAAAGCGTGTCTCTCACCGAAATTGCCGCAGGCGCACACATATCTTCCATTGGCCATCGGCTAGGTATAATGTAATGCCAGTTCAGCAGGTCTTTCGATTTCCAATAGCCACCCTGAATGGTATGAAAAAGATAGTACTCGTTTTTATGAGTGATAATCACAGGGTCGGCACCAGAGCGATAGGATATTTTTTCGTTGGTCTGTTCCCAGTTATACTGGTAATTAATATCCATCGGATTACAGAAGGTTTTCTGCTTAAGTGGCTTGGGTTTGGCAATGTTGAGTTGAGGGCTTTGTGCAAAGCTAAGCGTAGTAAAAAACAATAGGCTGATTAATAGTTGAAAGAGTTTCATAGGTTATAGTTTAAGTTACAAATATAAAATAAGTCAGTAGAAAACCATGACAATGAAGCAGGGGGAGAAAAAACAAAAGAGGCTCATGACGAGCCTCTTTTAATATAGTTTATCCGGATATTATCTCGAATAGTTCGGAGCCTCACGCATAATCTGAATATCGTGCGGATGGCTTTCCTTGATACCTGCGGCAGTGATTTTTACAAACTTAGCCTGTTGCAAGGCTTCTATGTTACCGGCCCCACAGTACCCCATACCGGCTTTTAAGCCACCTACCATCTGATACAAAATCTCGGCAGCGCGGCCTTTGTAAGGTACACGGCCTACGATACCTTCCGGAACCAGTTTCTTGATGTCGTCTTCGGCATCCTGGAAATAACGGTCTTTCGAGCCATCTTCCATCGCTTCAACCGAACCCATACCACGATAGGTTTTAAATTTACGTCCTTCGTAGATAACCATTTCGCCGGGTGCTTCTTCTGTTCCGGCTAATAGTGAACCCATCATAACCGTATTGGCACCCGCTGCAATGGCTTTGGTAATATCACCCGAGAAACGGATACCACCATCAGCAATAACAGGGACACCATATTTAGCCGCGGCTACTGCCGAATCGGCTACGGCTGATAATTGTGGCATACCGATACCCGCAATGATACGGGTGGTACAGATACTGCCCGGCCCTACACCCACCTTGATAGCGTTGGCACCTGCCTTAGCCAGCGCTTCGGCGGCCTCGGCAGTGGCAATGTTCCCAACAATTACATCCAGTTTCGGGAAAGCTAATTTAATGCGTTTCAGTGTATCAATTACTCCTTTCGAGTGTCCATGGGCAGTATCAATGCTCACTACGTCTACACCGGCTTTTATAAGGCTCTCTACGCGTTTTTCAATATCAGGTGTTACACCAACTGCTGCTCCGGCAATCAAACGACCGAGACGGTCTTTAGCTGCATTGGGGCGGTCTTTCTTTTTCAGAATATCGCGGTAGGTGATTAAGCCGATTAGGCGGTATTCTCTGTCAACAATCGGAAGCTTTTCGATTTTATAATTTTTCAGAATTTCTTCTGCTTCTGCCAGACCGGCTCCTGCATGACCCACGATCAGATTGTCTTTGGTCATTACTTCTGCAATCGGTTTGGTCATTTCCGTCTGAAAACGTAAATCTCTATTGGTAACGATACCCTTCAATTTATTGTTTTCGTCAATAACCGGAATACCCCCCACTCTGAACTCAGACATTAAGCGTAAGGCATCGCCGATAACGGCTCCTTCACTCAAAGTAATAGGGTCAATGATCATGCCGCTTTCCGAACGTTTTACCTTGCGTACCTGCTCGGCTTGTTGTTCAATCGTCATGTTTTTGTGGATAATACCAAGACCCCCTTCCTGCGCCATAGCAATAGCCATTTCATATTCAGTCACGGTGTCCATAGCCGCTGATATGAGAGGAATATTCAGTTGTATATTTTGTGTCAGGTAAGTTTTCGTTTGCGTATCGCGGGGAAGAACTTCTGAATAAGCCGGAACGAGGAGAACATCGTCGTAAGTGAGTGCTTCGTAAAGCAACTTTGAAGAATCTAACATAGCAAATAATTTTCGTTTTCTTATTTGCCAAGCAAAATTACGGAAAATATTTTAATAGACAATTGGAGATGTCAAATTAATTGAAAATTAATATAAAAAGCCCTGTAATTTCTATTTTACAGGGCTTTCATATAACAAATCAGAGATTAGATATATTGATTGATAATCATCTCAAATAATTCCTGCTTGCCGCTGATAACTTTCGGCTCACCGTCTCTCAAGGCAATATCTCTTAAGTCGGTTAGTGTTAGTTTACCTGCTTCAAATGCAGCGCCATCACCACCGTCAAAAGACGCATAGCGGTTGGTACGTAGTTTTTTGTATTCCGATTTCTCCAGAATATCATTGGCAATCAACAAGGCTCTGGCAAATGCGTCCATACCAGCAATGTGCGCAATGAAGATGTCTTCCAGATCAGTTGAGTTTCTACGGGTTTTAGCATCAAAGTTGATACCGCCTGTAGTAAATCCACCAGCTTCAAGAATAACCAGCATAGCTTCAGTCAGTTCAAATAAATCAATGGGGAACTGATCAGTATCCCATCCGTTCTGGTAATCACCACGGTTGGCATCAATACTTCCCAACATACCCGCATCAGCTGCCATTTGCAATTCGTGCGCAAATGTATGGCCAGCCAATGTAGCGTGGTTCACTTCAGCATTGATTTGGAAATCTTTATCCAAGCCGTAATTACGTAGGAAACCGATTACCGTTTGCGCATCGTAATCATACTGATGCTTAGATGGCTCGCATGGTTTGGGCTCAATATAGAATTTGCCTGTGAATCCCTGGCTGCGAGCGTAATCACGAGCGATAGTCAGGAATTGCGCCAGGTGATCAATTTCACGTTTAGTATTTGTATTCAGAAGTGACATATAACCTTCGCGACCTCCCCAGAATACGTAACCTTCACCACCCAATGCGATAGTTGCATCAATGGCATTTTTCACTTGTAAGCCACCATGTGCTACAACTGCAAAGTCAGGATTGGTAGACGCACCATTCATGTAGCGTTTGTGCGAAAACAGATTGGCAGTACCCCACAGTAATTTCACACCGCTTTCGTCTTGTTTTTTCTTAGCAAGAGCTACTATGGTTTGTAGGTTTTTCTCGAATTCGCTTTGAGAGTTGCCTTCCGGAGCGATATCTATGTCGTGGAAACAATAGTAAGGTGTGCCTAGTTTGGTCATGAACTCAAACGCTGCATCCAGCTTGTCTTTAGCTGCCTGAAGCGGATCGCTTGCCTGATCCCAAGGGAAATCTTTAGTGCCCGGACCGAACGGATCACCACCGGTGCCACAGAATGTATGCCAGTAGGCGGTTGCAAAACGCAGGTGCTCTGCCATGGTTTTGCCTGCTACTACACGGTTAGCATCATAATATTTGAATGCTAAATAATTGTTAGATTCTTTACCCTCATAAGTAATAGGCCCTTTGATGAACGGGAAATATTCTTTTTCACCTAAGGTAACTTTTAGATTTGCCATGATTGCTGGTCGGTTGAGCTATGAATAATGTTAATGATGATGCGAAATAAATTATTAAGTGTCAAATGTACAATTATTTTTTGGTTTTTGTTCAAGAAAAACCAAAAGAGTTTGATACAGGTATAAACAAAAAAATCAGACATGAAAATGCCTGTTCAAAATTGTAAGAAAATTCTGAAAATTAAAAGAGCAGCACCGAAACAATACCTGATTACTTCAGAGAGTGGTTGTTATATTTAAACTTGAAGAACAGAATAACCAGGGCAAGTATCAGCGTAACACTATTGGCAGCAATGACAGGCAAGGCATTAACTTTGATACCATAGATCAACCACATGGTAACACCACTGGTAAAAATCAGGAACATGGCCAGAGACACGTCTTTGGCCGATTTGGTTTTATATATCTGTATTACTTGCGGCACAAAAGCAAGAGTAGTTAGTATGCCGGCTATATATCCTAAGGTTTCCATAATATTTTAACAATAAACGTCTATGATTCAATAAATTACTTTTCTGAAAACAAATCATATCTGCTAAAATAATGGAAAAATTATACTAATTAGTTCAAATTACCTGATAATCACAGGTAATACTTCATAAAGTGCAATTTTTGTCTGAGATTGAGCATTCAATTGTTCAGGTAGAGCGTGTCAGCTTTTTAATACAGCTTCTTTACTATGTATACTATTTGAGTCTGCTTTAACTGATGGCTTTTTCCAGAATCTGATAGCTGATATAAGACAGATGATACCTGTTCCTAACCAGAAAAAGTCTGTGCCTGCTACATAATATTGTTTGTCGGCCAGTGTTTTCCAGAGCCAATCGTTAGTAATCAATCCATTGGCTAATGGAACCAGTATAGAAAGTACTCCGCCAAGGTACAGATAATTACGGGTCAGCTTCGCTTCCGTTTTCCAGAACAGACCTATAATGGTCAAAGCCAGCCAGGAAAGGAAAAATGTATTATTGACTAAATCGATATGATTAGTTAGATGGGCAGGTATAACCAGCTCTGCAATGAACAGAATAGCCACTGCCGGAAACAGCCCGAAACAAATAGCCAGATAGCTCATAGTTACCCGATGATGAAAGCGCTTTTGCCTGTCGGTATAGCTTTTTTTATTGCGGGCTTCTTTCCAGAGCAAAACCCCGCTGATAATTACAAAACACGTTACTATTGCAAGAAAGAAGTACACAAATTTGAGCAGTATTCCGCCGAAAGTAGCAAAATGCACACCTGCAATACCAAACAATACCGACTGCACATAAGTCTTGTTTCCCGGCATCATATCCACCAGCTTTTTGCCATCTTTTAATTGTATGGAGATCATCCCATCGCCTGAAAAGAAATTTGGGTCCTTGCCATATACAGTCATCAATGCATCTTCGCGGTCATAGTGTTTCAGGCTTATGGTTTTCAGCGTAAATTCCGGGTATTGTAATCGTATTTCATCCAGTGATTTGCTGATTCTGGTGTTGTTTTGGGTCTTGGGAGATTTTTCGTTCAGAACGATAGACTCATTCGGGCGTAGTAACTCCAATACTTTTTTCTGATCTCCCTTGAAAAAAACCATCACTACTGGCAAAAGTATCAGAATAGACAACATATAATAGGCGCCTGTAATGGCATACATCAATTGGAAAGGTAAACCCAGTAAACCCAGAACCGTATGTGAGCTGGTCCAGATTTGTTTTAATGAGCCTTTCAGCGAAAACCCATAGAATTTAGTGACGATGTTCCTCCAGTGAATCAAAACACCCGTAAGCACGGCAAACAAAAAGAACAAAGCTACAAACCCGGAAACATAACGCCCGATATAGAAAGGAACCTGATCGAAGAAGTGCAGGCGATAGAGGGTCTCACCAACGGTGGTTGCCTCTTCGTCGAGTATTAATTCGTTGTTCTGTGGATAATACTGGCCATGAAAATGGTCTTCTTCACTTTTGGTTTTGGGTATCTGGTGGCCGAAAAAACCAATAACCGGTTTATGTTCGGTAGGCGGATAAAGGTATATGTCATCCGTCTGATCAAAAGAGGGATGTTTTGCTTTAATGCTTGTCAGAAGCGCATCATAATCTACAGGTTTCGTAATAGGCTGGCGGGCTTTGGGGTTTTCCCATTGATAAAACTCATCTCTGAATAGTGTGTATGCCCCTGCAAAGAAAATAACATACAAGGCAAAGCTGATTACAATGCCCGAAACCGTGTGGGTATGAAATACAATATTGTAGGCTCTGTTGGGTAGTCCACCTAGTTTCATGAGAATTATCGGATATAAAATATAATGACAGAAAAAACTAAAATAAGAATGATATAAAGGCCGAGTATTTTCCAGGCGCTTTTAGCCAGAAACGGCAGAATCATCAAGACTCCCCAAAGAAAAAAGAGGGTAAATGTAGAGGTAAGCATCACAATGTCTCTCCCTGCTGTCGGCAACAACGCCCCAAGAAACATATGAAATGTGATAGAGAGAAAATACCCGCCTAGAATTGATGTGGCTATTTTAATGGCTCGCTGGCCCGGGCTTGTTAAATATTCTTTTTTTGCTGGCATGTTTCTATGCTACTTATAAGGTTCAGGGTTTTCTGGAAAGATGATCTCTTGACACAAGGGCTATCTGCAGAACTGCAATGGCAAGCATGTATATACTCAATGCAAGCAACAGCCCGCTGGTCCAGCCCCAATCTGCAACAAGCAGGGCGGCACCTGCAAGAATAAAAATAAGGTTTACCCACCGGTTGGTTCTTATATTTTTTATACTTTTTGGAAAGTACTTTGACTTGGAATAATACAATAAGATTCCTGTTGTTATCAAGGCGATAGCAATCATATTTTGGCTTCAATTTTATTTCTGCAAATATTATATTTATTTAGACTAATTCCAAATAATATCATAACTTTGTGTTTTCAAACTAAATTCGGATGAAAACACCACTATTTCTATTATTGCTATTTTCTGCTCAGCTATTATTGGCACAAAATGGGTCTGTTAAGGGACAGATTAAGAGTACTACGGGAGATCCCATTTCTTTCGCAAGCGTATCTTTAAAAAATACAAATAAAGCTTCACTGAGTGATAGTAGCGGAAGATTTGAAATCAAAGGAATATCTTCCGGAGAATATGTTCTGGTAGCCAGTTCCATTGGTTATGAAACCATTGAGAAAAAAATCAGGATTAATGCCAATACTTCTGTTTCTGAGGCGATTACATTGAAAAGTACAGATACCCAGTTGCAGGAAGTAGTGGTTACGCAGGAAAGGCAAAGCAGGGTGCAGGAAACCAGACCCATAGCCATCAAAAGCATTGAAATAAAGAATGTTATCACTCAGAATGTACTGTTGACAGACGTAATAGACCGGGTGTCCGGGGTTAGAATCCGGCGGTCAAGTTCTTTGGGCGACCGCTCTGATATTTCGATTAATGGTATCAGAGGAGATGCCATCAGGGTATATATTGATGGTATACCGATGGAGCTGCTTTACCCGAATTTTGATATTTCGACCCTGCCCATTGGCAATGTGAAGCGACTAGACATTTACAAAGGGGTATTACCGGTAGATGTAGGTACCGATGCACTTGGCGGAGGGATAAACATCATCACCGAGCAAAAATCTCATAATTCATTAAGAGCATCGTACAATATAGGGTCTTTTAACACGCATCTGGCTGATGTAAACCTGAGTCTTACCAACAAGCAGAATTACTTTCTTAATCTTTCAGGTGCGTATAATCATTCAGATAATGATTACACCATGAAAGCCCTGGTCTATGAAACCAACAAAATAGAAAAAGTAAGACGCTTCCATGACAAATTCCAGTTTTTTTACGGAGGTATTACTGCCGGCGTTCATAGCAAACCCTGGGCAGACGAACTGAGACTGACCTTAAACTATTCGAAAGGATACAAAGAACTACAGAATGGTGCCAGAATATCGCATATACCTTATGGGGAAGCAGATTATCATGCTGAAAACGTAGCAGCTACCGTTAAGTACGACAAGTCTTTTCTAAATGAAAAAATAATACTTAAAACCATAGGAAACTGGAGCGACCAGATACTAAACTATAAAGACACCACATCAAACGTATATAGCTGGAGTGGTAAAATAGTAGGGCGTAATACGCCGGGAGAATACACGGCGGACCAGCTAACAGATAATTACAGCCGAAGCTGGATAAACCGCAGCAGCCTTGCGATTCAACTGGCATCCAAGCACAGATTACTTGCGTCTAATCTATATGCCAAACAAAGACTGAAAGGTGTTGACCATCTTGAAAGAGACATTGCTAAAGATTACCTGCGTATACCCCAAACCCTGATGAAAAATATATCGGGGATTCAATACGAGGGTATCTTCTTCTCTCATCTTACCTTATCAGGAGCCATCAAACGCTTTGATTTTACCCTGAATGGAGCTGAAAATAACACGTTCGTGATGGTAAAGAAGAAAGACGGATTCTGGGGTTGGAATGCAGGCTTGAAGTATGACATCAACCAGAGCCTGTTTGCGCGCGTTTCGTATGAAAAAGGATATTTGATTCCGCAGTTTTTTCAGTTTGTGGGCAATGGTGCTGATATTCTTCGTAATACCAATCTACTGCCCGAGAGCAGCAATAATCTGAATGCCGGAGTTTCTTATCTGGATAAATCAAAACGACTAGTCACTTTTTCGGGTGCAGTAAACGGTTTCTACCGCCGTCAGAATGATATTATCTTCTTAGGTTCAAACATTACCAGAATCTACGAAAACGCCGATCAGGTACGAACCCTCGGTACTGAAGGTGAAGCTACCCTAAAATACAATAATGCCTGGAGCTTAAGCACCAATATTACTTTTTTGCGTAAAAACTTCACCAAAGTAAAAGAGGCTAAAAATCAATATATATTGGGAGCCGCATTTCCTAACACGCCCAACTTTTTTGGTAATCTGGAGCTGGCCTGGCAAAAAAATGGCCTGGGCATCAAAAACTCCTTCTTCAGAGCTTATGCTTTTTACAATTATGTAGCTCCGTTTAACCATATCATGATCGGCAAAAACAATAGCATCAAAAGTACTCCTGATGCCTTTGTACCCGTGCAACACAGGGTAGATGTAGGGTGTTCGTACAAATTCCCCAAACAAAACCTGACCGCCTCTATAAACGCATTGAATATTCTGAATGCTGAACTGTTCGATAACTTCCTGGTTCCACGTGCCGGCATCAATTTCAATGCGAAACTAATTTATGAAATCACTAAATTTTAATATCTAATGAAAACCAGACTACTTTTTTTAGCGCTGCTTGTCAGTGCCCTATTTGCTTGCGAGTCAAGCGAACCAGAAGTTACAGAAGAAACGAAGTACTATGAAGACGGCTACGTGATTTCGTCCGTATCAGAAACCACCGGAAATTTCAGTTACTATGCCGGTTACTATCCTACTGCACCATCGGGTAATATTGATATTACAACCAAAGCAAGCTACAACTACCTGTACCCAAGAGCTGTCTGGAAGAATTTTATATTTGGCAATAACCTGAAAGGCGAAAACGTATTATCTAAAATAGCGGTTTCAAAACAGACCGGCAATCTGGTAGAAGTAGCCAATATGCCATTACTCACTTCACTAAACCAGGTTTTAATTATATCAGAAACAGTGGCCGTGTATACTACATGGGACAACAAAGGGGTTACACTTTTTAACCCGACTACCATGCAGAAAATAACAGACATTGATATGTCTAAATCCAAATCAACCGGAGTTAGCCGTGAAAACTACTCACATCTGGTTTACAGAAAACAAGACAATAAACTATTCCTTTTTCTGTTAGCTGACGATAATAAAACCGGACAATTCTATGATATTCTTGATGTGCATGCCGAGGTTGTCAATCTGAACAATAACCAATGGGAAAAAACGCTTACTTTCCCTAACGCTACTTATGCTATTGCAAGAGGTATGGAGAACCCTTTAGTAGACGAACAGGGAAATATATTTGTGATTACACAGGGCCAGTATGGCTTGGACGGGCAACTTGGCCCAAATTCAAGAAAAGGTTCAAGACCTAAAATTTTGAAAATTCCGGCAGGAACAACCGAATTTGACCTAAACTATGCGTTTAATCCGGTAGATAAAATCGGACAAACTAACCTGATGTTTCAATTGGTTCTAGGAGGTGTTTATTACGCTAACGGAATTGCCTACGCGTGTATCTCAGGGCAACAGGATCCTCCGGCTCTATTGGCTCTTATTGCCAAGCTGGCCAATGGTACTATTACAGAGATTGAATACAACCAATTAAGAAGTCTGGCATTTTATGGCGCTAATCAGCGTTGGGCAAAGCTTGATCTGAACGCCCAAACGGTAACTATTATACAGGATATTCCGCTAACAGCAGGGTTTGCGTATCCTAATAACAGCATTGTTAATGGTAAGGTATACCTTCAGACGTATAACGGAGAGCTGAAAATGAATGGTTTCTATGAGCATGATCCGGCAACCGGAACCAGTAAAAAGGTATTTGATTTAACAGCCGGCGGTATGGCCATCAGTTTTATCAAACTCACTAAGTAATCAATATAAAGTAAAAACCCCGCTGTCACCGGCGGGGTTTTGTTTTAGTTCAGCTCCTGTTGCAGCACTTTGAAACTGTAAGCCAGACCCATAGCCACACTATTAAAATTATCTCCCGATTTCACCTTTTCTTCTCCGAAACGCTCAATAAAGATATTCTTCAGCGGGCGCACCATTGAGGTACCCCCTGTCATAAAAATAGCGTCAATATCCTGTGCACCGATTTGGTATTTCTCAAGGAAACCTATCAGGTAGTCTTCAATTTTTTCGAGGTTTTTATCAATGACATGATGCTCAAAATCTTCAATCGTGATATTCTCTTTGAAGCCAATTTCGTGCTGGTAAAACTCGAAAGTAGCCTCATTCTGATGCGTGAGGTCTATTTTGGTCTTTTCAATCTGTTTAAAGAGTACATAACCCAGGTTGTCTTCTATCAGGGTCAACAGGTTTTTTACCTGAGCATTTTTACCCGAAAACACATAAGATTTACCTATGTTGGTTCGCATCCGTAAAGTATCCAGAAAGTTCATTTTTTCCCATGAACAGATATTCTGAAAATAAGACAGAGGTAAATCCAGAAACTTGCCCGGTGTCAGCTCTTCTTTCACTCCCCGGCCAAAGTGCGTGGTGCCTTTGTGCCACATAATATCAGAATCGAAACTATCGCCACCTATATATACACCTCCTTTGGCAATCATATCGGCCTTACGATCAGCCTGATGAATGGCTTCAGGGTTTAGTCGCATCAATGAGAAGTCTGAAGTACCACCCCCAAAGTCGGCTACCAATACCAGTTCCTGTTTGGTAAGCTGGCGTTCATAAGTGAATGCCGCCCCGATAGGCTCCATCTGAAAATAGAACTCGGTGAAACCAGCAATTCTGGCTGCTTTTGACAAGCGTTCCTGTGCCAACGCATCTTTCTCCGGGTTTTCATCAAATACTACCGGCCGACCAATCACCGCAGTAGTGATGTTCTCTCCGAGAAAATCATCAGCCTGCTTTTTCAGATGAATCAGAATCAATGAAACCAAATCTTCAATGGTATAGCGTTTAGCGCCAATACGGGTGTCAACAAAACTTTTATTGGGCAACACTTTTTTGATTGATTTCATGAAACGCCCTTTTCTGCGGCTTTCTACATATCGCTCTACTGCTTCGTTGCCTATTGAGAAGGCAAGGGCGTCTTCCGGTTTACCTGTATCAGGGAAAAACAACAGGGAAGGAGTAGTAAATAGTTTGACAATGTTGTTTGTTGTGGTATCCAGAATAACAAGGGCAGAATTAGTAGTGCCAAAATCAATTCCGTAAATAAACTGACTCATGAGTGAAAATTCGGTGAAAATGTAAGTGGGGAAAGACACAACAGCGAAATTGAGGAAAAAAGTTTCCTGCGATGAAATAAAATTCAGTGTCGGATAATTTGTATAAGAACAGAACGTAAAGAATAAATGTAGTCTATGCGCCATGCCATCAACGGCGTTGGTGGATGAAAGTAAGGTCTTCGTCTAAATTCAAATAAGATATAAACGGTAAACAAAAAATAGAAGATATATTTATACCCTGAACCATGCCCAAAGGTATAGCGATAGTGGTATCAGTCAGATTCAATCAATGTTGCCTGTATACTTAAATTAAGAAGATGCGTATATTGCATTGAATTTAAAAAAACACAACGCTGTTACTATTTATGTTGGCCGTTACAACCCTTAATTGGCATTTTTAATTCTAAAATTTAATATGAAAAAAACGACACTACTTTCATTAGCTTTTTTCACTGTTACTTATGTTTCATTTGGTCAGGGTTCTTCTGCCTCTGTTGAAACCAAAGCACCGAATTCGACTTATAAATCTGCGTTTCCGGGACAAACAAGAATTGGCGTTGTAAAAACAAAAACCCCTTACGGATTCAAAGTACTTACCGAAGGATTGACTTTTCCCTGGGGTGTTACGAGTCTTCCGGATGGTAGATTATTGATTACCGAAAAAGGCGGGAATCTGCGTATCGCCAAAACAACAGGAGAGTTAAGCAAACCTATCACAGGTTTGCCGGAGGTAAATTCTAATGCGCAGGGTGGGCTGCTTGGCATTACAATCGACCCTGACTTTGCGAAAAACCGCATGGTTTATTGGACATTCTCTGAAAATGTAGAAGGAGGTACGCATACCTCAGTAGCGAAAGGTAAACTATCGGCCGACGAATCGAAAATTGAAGGGGCTACGGTAATCTACCGTGCGACACCGGCACATAAAGGAACATTACACTACGGTGGCCGTATTCTTTTTGACAAAAGTGGTAACCTTTTCATAAGTACAGGTGAACGCTCTGATTTGGTTACTCGTCCGCAAGCACAAGCACTTAATTCGAGTCTGGGAAAAATAATACATATTACTACCGATGGAAAACCTGTAAAGGGCAACCCATTTGAAGGCAAAGAAGGCGCGAAACCTGAATTGTATTCATACGGACACCGCAATGTGCAGGGGTTAGCGTTCCATCCGGTTACGGGTGAGCTTTTCTCAAACGAATTTGGTCCGAGAGGTGGAGATGAGATAAACCATGTTCGTGCAGGTAAAAACTATGGTTGGCCAACCATTACTTACGGAATCGAATATAGTGGCAAAACAGTTGGTGAGGCCATTCAACAAAAAGAAGGCATGGAGCAACCGGTTTACTATTGGGATCCATCGGTATCTCCAAGCGGTATGACTTTCTATAGTGGAAACATGATACCGGAATGGAAAAATAACCTTTTCGTGGGTTGTTTGAGCGGCATGCACATTGCGCGTTTGGTGATAGAAAACAATAAAGTGGTGGGTGAAGAGCGTTTGCTTTCTGAAGAATACCAACGTTTCCGTGATGTAACCCAAGGCAAAGACGGTGCTTTATATGCTGTTACAGATCAGGGAAGATTGTACAGAATCGCGAAGAAATAAGTTATCATTACTAAAAATATCCTCTGGCGACCAGAGGATATTTTTTTATTCATATTTAACCGCTGCACAAGAAAAAGATACTTCAAAACCATTCAAATCTTTAAAAGAAACAACTTTTCTCCCATAAAAAGTCTCAGGTTCTATATCTATTTTCACGCTTTTGCTTTTTAGCATTTCAATAATCTCATCAACGGTCTCAACATTGAACCACAAGCTGGTATCTTTCTTTTCAGGAATGATAGCTCTTTCATCCGGACCAAGCATAAAAGTCGCTCCTTCCCAATTTATTTCAGCCCAATTAAGTTCGAAACCCGGCTCCCAGATATGATTGGTAGCCGTGCACTGAAAGCCGATATACTCATACCATTGTATGGTAGCGGCAATGTCTGTAACTTTTAAAAAAGGAACACATTGTGCCATAGCATCAAGGTTTTGTTAAAATAAAATCAAGATGAAATATTTTCTGCAAAAGCTTTTAATGCAATTGTCGGCTTACCCAATTCTTCCCATGTCCGGATGGCTTCAAACTTTTCCGGGTATTTATTCAAAGCCGTTACAATGTGATAGCCGTAATTGAATTTCTGGCTTAAAGAACCCATCAGTTTCATCATAAACATAGGCGCCCACATGGTGTGCAGTTTTTCTTTGGTATAATGTTTCACAAATAGTTTGGCGGCGGCATCCTGTGTATAGGCTTCTGTGCCCTGTATTACATATTCTTTGTTTTCGTCTTTCAGTATTTTAAATGAAGCAGCTACTTGTCTGGCATAATCTTCCGCAGCTATATAGTAGAGCGGATATTCTGATTTGCCTCCCAGAGCAATCATGTTGCCTTGTCTGGACTGATAAAAAATGCTTTCCATAAAAGTAGACGGATAAAAGATAGTATATGGAATACCCGACGCCTTGATTTTTCTGACCGCCTCCTGCTTGATTCGGAACACCCACCAGTCGAAACCATTCATGCCCTGATACAGATGCACTAAAGATGAAAGATAGCCAATTCTTTTGATGCCCTCGCGTTGAGCCACAGCAATAACGGTATCAATACCTTGCTGCTCTGCATGCCAGTCAGATTCCTTTTCAGTTTGAAGAATAGAAAGGCTCAGGAAGATACCGTCTTGCCCATGGGTGGCCTTTTCAACATCGGCTTCGTTGCGTAAATCACCCTTGATAATAGTTGCCTGCGGGAACAATTTAGTGGCTTGCGGCTTATTTCTAACCAGAACAGTTACCTCAAAACCGGCTTGTATTAAGGCTTTAGTAACGGGCTTTCCTAAGAGCCCGGTTGAACCAAAAACAACTATCTTTTTCATGCCCGAATAATTGATTTTTCTTTATTTCAAAGGTATTTTATTTAGCAATCCGAGTCAAACAAAATTTAGACGGAGGCATTTTTTATTTATCTTTACCACCGGAAAAACTAAAGAAAATCAGATGAACTACATTGTTTTTGACGACAATCAGATAAGAAATCAACTTAAACCATTTACGTTTACCAAACCCGTGGCCGGAATCAGGTGTGGGATTCTTACCATTGCCGAAAAGTGGGAAAGGGTATTGAATACAACGGTTTTTTTTCTTACCGAAAACTACCTGCAAGGTAAGTTCGAACACATCAGTACTGATAATAATCTATACCTTAACGGAGGCGTATGTCCCAATGACCAGCTTCTCACAGAAATCAATCAACTGAATAATGGAGAGATGCTGATATCAGGCGATACCGCTATCGCCATTAAAACCGCAGAAAAACTAAGCTTCCCGATAGATTACACCCAATTTTCAATTAAAGAACTATCAGAACAAAATCTTGTTGTTATACAAAATCTACCGGATATTTATCTGAATAACGGCGGACAAATCAAATCTGACTTTTCATTAATTACCAAAGGCAGACAATCGAAATTTATTACCGATCCGTTTACGCGTATTTATGCGCCCGAAAATGTCTTTGTAGAAGAAGGTGCCAACATTAAGGCCGCCATTATCAATGCAGAAAACGGGCCAGTATATATTGGTAAAAATGCAACTGTTCAGGAGGGAGCTATCATTATTGGTCCCTTTTCAGCCGATAAGGGAAGCATTGTGGCTTGGGGTAGTAAAATGAGAGCTAATACAACATTGGGGCCATTTTGCAGGGCCGGGGGAGAAGTTGGTAATTCTATCTTATCGGCCTATAGTAATAAAGCACACGATGGTTTTCTGGGTAATTCGGTGATCGGCGAATGGTGTAACCTGGGAGCCAATACCAACAATTCTAACCTGAAAAACGATTATACAGACGTAAAACTGTATAGTTATGTAACCGGACAGCTAGAAAAAAGCGGTGAGTTGTTCTGCGGATTGTTCATGGGTGACTACACCAAGGCGGGTATCAGCACCATGTTTAATACCGGCACAGTGGCAGGCGTATGTGCTAATATTTTCGGAGCGGGTTTTCAGAACAAACATATACCCTCTTTCAAATGGGGTGGTGCCGATTCAGGCTATGAACCTTATCGTTTCGAAAAAGCCATTCAGGTGATAAACGAAACCATGAAAAGGAGGGAAAAGGAACTTTCTGCGGTCGACCTACAAATCCTGCAATACATTCATGAGACGGAATCGTCTATTTGATGAGAATGTCTTAACTTTGCGCTATGCTTTTTCGCGAAATCACAGGTCTTGACGATATCAAACAGTCACTTATTGGTACCATAACCAATAATCATGTGGCGCATGCCCAGTTGTTTCACGGAAACGAAGGAACAGCGAATCTGGCATTGGCGTTGGCTTACGCTACCTATATTAACTGTGAAGACAAACAATCGGATGATGCCTGCGGGCGCTGTGCAAGCTGCGCAAAAATGAGTAAACTGGCGCATCCGGATGTCAGCTATCTTTTCCCGACGGCAGGGGGTAAAAGTGTACTATCTGAGAACTTTATGTCTCAATGGCGGGACTTTGTTAAAGAAACACCATACGGCAACCTTTCTGACTGGCTTGAGAAAATAGGAGTAAAGCAGGGGAATATCCCTGCTGAAGAAGCCCGTCAGTTGATTCAGAAGCTTTCGTTGAAATCTTATGAAGGAGGATATAAGATTGTTATCATCTGGCAGGCGGAATATCTGCACAATACAACCGCCAATGCCTTATTGAAGATTCTGGAAGAACCACCCGAGCAGACCCTGTTTCTGCTGGTGGTAAGTAGCATGGAGCGTTTACTGACCACCATTATTTCCCGTACGCAACGCGTAGCTGTCAGGAACTTTACAGAGCAGGAAACAATCAGTTATTTGTCAGCAGGCAAGGAGGTTCCACCGGAAAGAGCCAGACAGATTGCCTTTTTAGCAGAAGGTAATATACACAGGGCACTTGAAATAGTAGATAAATCGGATGATGACGATCATGCCTGGTTTGTAAATTGGATGCGGATGTGCTATGCAAAAAATCTGCAGAAACTGGTGCCGATGGCCGACGAGTTTGATACTAAAACCAAGGAACAACAAAAAGCGATGCTGGAGTATGGTCTGAGCATGTTCAGAGAAATTTTCTTATATACCAATGGCGGGGGAAGTCTTATCAGACTGGAGAACGACGAACTGGTATTTGTACAAAGGTTCTCTTCTGCAATTAACCTCAATAATCTGGAACACATAACCGGGATATTCAGCGAATCGCATTATCATATTGAAAGAAACGCCAGGGCTAAAATAGTTTTTTTAGATATTTCGTTAATGATTGCCCGTTTAATGGCAAAAGCATAAATAGCATAGGTATATGAAAATAAAAATTGGTACCCGCGGCAGTAAATTGGCTTTATGGCAGGCTTATTATGTAGAAGATAAGCTGAAAGCTAAAGGAGTAGACACAGAGATAGTAATTATTGAAACCAAGGGAGATAAAATATTAGACCGCTCTTTGTCTAAAATCGGCAGTAAGGGAGTTTTTACAGAAGAACTGGAAGACCAGCTTCGCAGTGGTGAAATAGACATAGCGGTTCATTCGGCAAAAGATTTGCAATCAGAACTGGAGTCAGATCTCGAAATTATAGCCTTTACCGAACGCGAACAAGTGAACGATGTGCTTGTGAGTTTCAATCAACAATTGTCATTGCAAAGCGGTGAATCTTTTGTGATAGGTACCTCTTCCACCCGCAGGGTAGCCATGCTGAAATATTATTATCCGCATATTAGGGTGGTAGATATGCGCGGTAACCTGCAGACACGTTTACGTAAACTGGAAGAAAAACACTGTGATGCCCTTTTGCTGGCTTATGCCGGTGTACACCGCATGCATTATGACGAGCTGATAGCAGAGCATCTGCCGCTTAATGAATTTGTGCCACCGGTAGGGCAGGGTTGTGTGGCCATTGAAGCATCGAAAGATTTAGCCGACGAAAAAAAGTTGATGATAAAGCTTTTAATTAATGATGCCCAGACCGAGAAGTGTCTGCTGGCCGAAAGAGCTTACCTGAAAAGGCTGCAGGGAGGCTGTTCGATTCCTTCTTTTGGCAAAGCATCTCTTGAATCGAATGAGCGAGGGGGCGTTCATTTAAAAATGACAGCCGGACTCATCAGCCTGGATGGAACAAAACTTATTAAGGTAGAAGAAGAAACAACTGTTGATGACCCCGAAGGCCTGGGTATACAAGTGGCTGAAAATGTTTTAGCTAAGGGAGGAACAGAAATATTAAGAGAGATAAGAGAAAAATTACGGAATTAGCTCAAAAGCCCACGTAGTAGAATGGGCTTTCTTTATTTGTATTCGTGACAAATTCCGCCTGATTGTTTTATTTTACCAGCTTTTAGACACTCGGCTGCCCTCTTCAGTGTTTTCTATTTTTAAGAAAGTCTGTATTTCCTGCTGCAATTCTTCCACGTGCGAAATGATACCTACTATTCGATTTTCTTTACGAAGCGATTTCAAGGTTTCAAAAACTATCTGCAGAGACTCTTTATCCAAAGAGCCGAACCCTTCATCAAGAAAAAAGAAATTATGGCGTGACTGAACACGGGTATGAATATTATCTGCCAATGCCAATGCTAAAGACAAAGCCGCCTGAAACTTTTGCCCGCCCGAGAGGGTTTTGAGCAATCGGGTTTTGCCGCTATTCAGCAAGTCTCGTACTTCAAAATCATTATCGGCATTTACTTCTAAATGCAACTGATGGCGTGTCATGCGGTGAAAACGTTCATTGGCCGCATTAGCCAGGTTTTTCAGATAAATACTTGATACAAAATCTACAAACCCATTGGCCTTAAACAGCTTTTGAAGGGTATCCAGGTTATCTTTTCTTATTTCCAGCCTTTTCTTTTCGGCAGTGAGTATCTGTCTGTTTTTGAGATTTTCGATAGCGCTCTGAATCTCTTTTTCCAGACTTCCTTCCTCTTTCTTTAATTCAGTAAACCGTGCTTCGCTTACTTTAATGGCCTCCTTAATCAGAGTATGTTTCTCCGGCTCATATTGTTTGCCTTGCGCATCTTTTGATAGTTGTTCAAGTGTTTGTAAAGTGGCCAGCAATTCTGTCTGAAAGCTCTGAATCTCCTGTCGCTCTTTTTCAATGGTCAGGTTTTGTTTCAGAATCTCCGCTACTTCTGTTTCAGTTTCGAAACCATCTTGTTTTAATTGTATCCCGATATTATACCGTATCGTCTCCAGAGCCTTTGCATGATTGTCAAGGTTAGACAATAAAGTTTTCAAAACACCTTCAGTTGTTTTTATTAAACCTTCTACAGCACGGTGTTCAGCATCGAGCTGATTAAAACTCTCAACAATTTTTTTATGGTCACTTTCTGCTTTAATCTGTTGAGCTTCTATTTCTTCAATGCTTTTCTCTTCAAAATCACCCGGGATTAGTTGTTTCAATTGACCTGACAATATCGATTTTTGTGCCTCAATACCAGCCAGTTGTTCAGCAAGTTTGGCCAACCCTTTTTCAAATTTTTCGGTTTTCTCAGCATTTTCCTTTTCAATCTGCACACCGAAAAGTTTAATTTGAGCTTCTGCCTGTTCTAATTCAGCTTTCAGACTTTCTTTCTTCTGAACAATCGCACTGATTTTTGCATCAAAATCCTCATCTGAATTAAGGATTTCCGGATGATGCACCGAACCACAGAGAGGGCAGGGTTCGTTATCCTTTAGTGCATCAGCAAACTTTTGTAATGATCTCTGCACCCGTAGATGCACCAGGTCTTCTTCCAGTTTCAGTTCGGTTTTTTGTTCCTTTAGCTCTGTCTTTCTTTTTTCAAGATTGATTTCTACCGTATTTTTATCGTTCAGAAGCTTTTGTATACCCTCTTCTTTTGCTTTTATTAGGTCCTTCCCGTTTGCTATTCTTTCCTCAAGTTTAGTTCTTTCTTTTTCTATGGTTTTCAGACTTTTCAAAGTATTAAGTTCTTTAGCTTTCTCGACATATTCATCCCGTTTATCATAAAAGGGCCTGATTTTATGGAGTTCTGCCAAAATATTCTGAAAACGAATCTGTTTATCTGCCAGTAAGGTTTGGTTAGCACTGATTTCTGACTTTTCGCGATTATATTCTCTTTCTTTAATTATTTTCTGGTCAAATAAAGATTTAAAATTCAGCACGCATTTTTCATAGAGCTTCAATTTATCTTCCCGCATTTTAAACCAGTTTTCTTTCTCTTTCAGTATATCCAGTTTTTGGGTAGTAGTACTCAGGTTGGCAAACAGTTTAAAGAGCTCATCCTGCTTTTTTTCTTCATTTCGCTGGAGTGTGAGTTCGGTTTCAAGGTTTTTGCTCAGTTCTTTTTTCTGCTGTAAATCCTGTTCCCTTTTGGCAATGCTTTCGGGGGTGTCTTCGCCTAAACTTAATAGCTGCCCTTCTATTCGCTGTAATTCCTGCCCGTTCCGTTCAGTTAAACGCTTGTTTTTTTCGGCGAGATCGAACCGTTCCAACCCAAAAAGGACTTTCATCATTTCAGAACGCTCCCGGCCTTTTAATTCAATAAACTCCTGAAAATTACCCTGCGGAATAATTACCGTGCGCCGGAAATTCTCATAGCTTAAACCTATCACCTTTTCAGTTACTTCGTCGATCGAAATGGGCATCCATGTTTCATTGAGCCATTGATAAACCTTTCGCTCAACCTTTACGTCTCTGAAATTCCGGCTGTTACGTCGACCCTGAACAACAAAGCGATATTTGTTATCTTCTTTTCCGGCCAGACAAGTAAAATCTATGAGCAGTTCATCAGAACTCAGGTTGGTCATGTTATAGTAACGCTCATCGCCTGATTTATTCAAGCGTTCAGTGTCGCCATACAGTGCAAAAACGATGGCCTCAAGAATAGAAGACTTACCGCTCCCCACCGAACCGAAGATACCAAACAAAGAAGCCTCAGTAAGATTGAAAAAATCAATCTCCTGCTGGGTTTTATAAGAATAGAGCCCTTTTATTTTAAGATATTGAGGAATCATACATCTAATCAGTTTTTGTTATTCATCTCCTTCCGCCAGCACCTCTTTTAAAAGCAACATCAGTTCGTTTGACACTTCCTGCCCTTTTTTGCTTTTAAAATACTCCTCAAAGAGTTTTTCCACACTCATCGAAAGATCGATTCTTGTAGTATCAAGAGAATTGTCATTCAGGTTCTTGATTTCCGGGATTATCTGAATCAGGCCGTTGTGAGCATCCAATAAACGCTTTTTCTCGGTTGCCTCCAGGTATTTATCAGAAACAATAGTGAGTTGAACCAGCGCATCAGTGTTTTCCTGAAGCCATACCAGTGCCTCATCTATAGTTTCGCATCGTTTTCTCAACAGCACTTTTCCTTTAGTAAGCGCAATGGGTTTATATGTGCCTAATTTACCCATTTCTGCTTCAATGAGTACCACATACTTGGTTTGATTGGCCTCTGAAAAACTGTAAGCAAGTGGGCTGCTCGAATAAATCACAGGTGCGGGAACAGTGTCAATTTCCTGATAGCGATGTAGGTGCCCCAAGGCTACATAATGCACCTGTGGGGGCACATTTTCAGAGTAAATGGCAGAGGCTCCGCCAATATGTAAAATCGGTCTTTCGTCTTCCGGTTCTTCCGGCATTTCTCCGCCTTTTTTCATAAAAAAAAGGTGAGTTGCCAACAAGTTAAAACCCTGATCGTCCAGATATTTATCTGCCAGTGTTTGCCAATGGTTTTGCAGATGAGCACGAAGACCTTCATCGGTTTCGGTTATGCCCAGAAAGGTTTTCAGGCGTTGTTCATTGGCATAGGGAGTCAACAAAATACGCAGCGGGAAATCGTTGCCGGGTATCTGCAATTCAATGAAACCGTTGTCAACTTTTGTAAGTTCAAGCCCGGCGCGGGTTTTAAAAGGTTTGACACGCATATTCGGAAACCCGACAAAGATTATTCCACAGGCCCGTGCCAGGGCATCGGGCACTTCAATGCGTTCGGGGGAGTCATGATTACCGGCAATGGCCACCACCGCACGGCTCCCATTGGCTGATAACCTGTGAAGGGTAGCATATAATAACTCCATCGCTTCCGACGACGGGTTGAAATTATCGAATAGGTCTCCAGCTACAATAACTGCATCAACCGCCTCACGCTCGGCAACTTCACATATTTCCTGCAAAACTTCCCGTTGCTCTTCCAGGCGCAGGTAATTATCCAGCCTTTTCCCTAAATGCCAGTCGGCAGTGTGTAAAATTTTCATGGGTTTGTTTAGATTGTTGAACCTACCCCGATTTGCTTTGAGGGTATTAAACACAAAAGCCACTTATTTCATAAATGAGTGGCTTTAAAACGGGCATCAGTAAGTACTGATATCAAGTTTTTACCATCTCAAGAATATCATCAATATATTCGCGCGAATTACTCAGGCGTGGTACTTTGTTTTGTCCACCCAGCTTCCCCCGTTTCGACATCCATTGATAGAACGTACCATTTTCTACAAAATGTACTTTAGGAGCCAGCAGGGCCATATCTTTATAACGTTTGGCATCATAATCTGAATTAACCTTTCGCAGGGTTTCATCCAGAATCTGCACAAAAAGGCGTTCATCATCCGGTTGTTTCGAAAACTCAACTATCCATTCGTGGCAACCCTTGTTGCCCTCACCCATGTAGACAGGACCGGCAGTATAATCAACCATAGTTACTCCGGTTGCAACGCAGGCTTCTGTAATGGCCACATCTGCATTTTCTATAACAACCTCTTCACCAAATGCATTAATAAAATGCTTGGTGCGGCCGCTTACTTTAATTCTAAACGGATACTTAGAGGTAAACTTCACAGTATCTCCTATTTTATATCGCCATAAACCTGCATTGGTCGAAATCACCAGTGCATAGTTTTTGTCCAGTTCTACTTCATCAAGCAACAACGTTTTCGGATGGTCTTTATCCCATTCTTCCATCGGTATAAACTCATAGAAAACACCGTAGTCGAGCATTAATAACATTTCACCTACTCTTCCAAGTTCATCCTGTATGGCAAAAAAGCCTTCAGAGGCGTTGTAGGTCTCCATATAAGCCACCTGGTCAGATGGAAAGAATTTCTTCTTAAACAGCTCCCGATAAGGCTGAAAAGCAACAGCGCCATGCACAAATACTTCGAAGTTTTCCCACACTTCCAGCATGTTTTTCTTCCCTGCGCGTTCCATAATGTT
Organism: Emticicia sp. GW821-FHT11C11; assembly: GCF_058808615.1. Classification (NCBI taxonomy): domain Bacteria; kingdom Pseudomonadati; phylum Bacteroidota; class Cytophagia; order Cytophagales; family Leadbetterellaceae; genus Emticicia; species Emticicia sp. GW821-FHT11C11. The sequence continues at coordinate 949,220 of NZ_JBXARV010000002.1, read as the reverse complement.
TTCAAGCAACACGACTGTCCACGTCGGTACGCCGAGAATACTTGTTACGTTCTCCTGCGAGCAAATTTCTATCATTTGCTGCATTTTGTCTTCCCAGCTTTCCATCAGCGCTACATCGATGGGCGGAGTGCGGATAAAATCTGCCCAGGTAGGCAGGTTTTTCATGATTACCGCTGATATATCGCCTGCCTGCGTATTTGGATTAAATGGATTTTTATGAAGCGTTCCTCCTATAGATAAACCTTTGCCTTCAAAAAGCCGGGTGTCTGGACGGTTGTTCAGATACAACGTCATCACGTCTTTACCCCCTCTGTAATGGCAGTCTTCCAGTGATTCTTCAGAAACCGGCAGAAACTTGCTGCGCGAATTGGTAGTGCCTGATGATTTTGAAAACCATTTGATATCTGACGACCATAGCACGTTCTGTTCGCCTTTCAATACCCTTTCTATATACGGATAAAGCTCTTCGTAAGTAGAAATCGGTACCCGCTCCTGAAAATCCTTAATAGTTTCTATGCTTCCATAGCCATATTTCAGCCCCCATTCTGTATAGCGGGCATTTTCTACAAGCTCATGAAAAATACGTTGCTGGGTTTCAATGGGGTATTGCAAAAACTCTTCAATGCGCTCAATACGCCTCTTGATAAAAAAACCGAGTATGTCGTTTAAAATGCTCACACCAAATAAAGTGTTCTAAAATACGGTCTAAATTATATAAATTTCTTTGTATGCTATTTGAAAAATCTTGTTTTATGTACTTAACCCGAAGTGTTCAGATTTGTTTATGAAACATAGTTTTACAAACCTTTTGCTCGGTCAGGGTAGTCGGTTATTACGCCGTCGCAACCCAAAGCCTTTACCTTTTCCATCTCGTCACGTTTATTGACTGTCCATGGAATAATTCTGATGCCCAAATCATGCAGCTGTTTTACTCTTTCAGCATTTACCTGCGTGAAGTAAGGGCTCCAGATATCAGGTTTAAAACCCAGTTTATCAAGATTCACCTGCACATCATTATTAGCTCTGGGGTCTAATAGCACAGCGATGGCCATTTTTTTATATTTGCCTGCCTGTGTTTGTGCATACCAGTGTTTCAGGATATTGTAATCGAAACTCTGCACGTTTACTCTTTCAAGAGGCACTTCTTTCACAATAATATCATAAACCAGATCTGAAAACGCGGTAACATCAGGTTGAGTTTTTCCTATTTCTTTTTCGCTGCTTTTTATTTCCACATTGTATTTTATAGGAGGCAGACCTTTTTTTCTGGTATATTTTTCAATCTCTCTGAAAGTCTCTGTCAATAAAGGTTTATAAGCCTTCATTTTCTCCTGCTCCGGAAACCCCTTATTGCCTCTCGAACCCACGTCATATTTTTTGATTTCCTTATAATCCAGTTCATACAGATTCCCCTGTGTTTCTTTACTTATAAATATGCCTTTAGGGTCGGTTGTGATGTCCGGATTAAAGTAAGTATCGTGCGATACCACCACTTTTTTGTCCTTTGAAATAACCACGTCTAGCTCAATGACATGGGCGCCCAGATCAATGGCTTTTTTAAACGACTGAATGGTATTTTCTGGTACTAAACCACGCGCTCCACGGTGGCCTTCAATTTCGAAAGTTGTAGTTTGTGCCATTGCTAAAACCGGAAACAAAAAGAATAATAAGGCTTTCATTTAATGTTATGATTGAATAGTAAATAATAAACGCAGCACAAAGGTGTGTTATGCGGATTAATCGGAATCAAACGTTCCACCAATAAGTAAATTTCACAACCAGACTTCTGTTCCTGACCTGAAAGGTATCAGAAAAATAGTTGTCGGTATAAACCAGAAACAAGTCAGACGCCGGGCTATACCGCCATTGTAAACGGGTATTGATATTGAAATTGTTGTTCTGGTTGTTAAACTGTACAAAATTAGTCAGGAACAATTTATTTGTAAAGGTAACATCAATTTTAGGGCCTAGCAGCCAAAGATTATATTGTTTATTTATTAATTCTTTCGGCAGAATCGGGTCTTGTTCAAAAGCCAGTCGGTTATAGTTGGCGCTCATGGTAATGGCCACATAAGGCTGGAACCGATACCCTACCTCACCATTTAAACGCAGGCGTGTTCCGTTGGCATAATACCCACCATAGCGCGTTGAAACCAGATAGGTCAACAAGGCCTGTGGCTTAGACGTATAATCAAAACCAAAGGAATTCCATTTGTGTTCGCTCCCGGCCGGTAAAAATACGCCGGCGTAGTTGGTTGGGTCAAAACGATTAAGGAGTTTTACATAATTATGCGCGCCCCATATAAACAGGGTATTGGTTTTTCTGAAATTGATTTTATAGCCAATCAGCTTTTCGTTTTCAGTTTCCTGCGAAAAATCCTTTGTAAGGTAATGAGTCAGTATTAAAGACGGGCCATGACTCAGAATTGTACCCCCGGCTTTCGGAAACAGCAAATATGCAATTTGTGGGTTTACTTTGCCATAATTGATACGTGGCACATATCCGACCTCGGCCGAATAACTGTACCCAACCCGCTCAAACTGCACACCGGTAACCCATTTTTTGGAGGTATAAAGAATATTACCTGCAAAAACATCATCATTATTTTTAGCAGTTGGCGTAAACGAAGTTAAATACAGAAGTTTCCCTGTCCATACATTGTTTTTTGAAGCAAGGTTATACTCAACACCAATATTGCGATTGAATTGTGTGAGATTATTCAATTTAATGATAGAGTCTGAGGTAACTCCATAATTAAGTGTCTCTTTATTAACCATCATAATAGCTATATTAGAACGGGCAAACACCCGGCGCTGCAAAGCTATTACACCGAAATTCTGCGCGGGTATACCCGTTTCATTTTTTCCGGTTTGCATGTTCATAAAGCCAATTCGCCAGTCTTTATTAAGCTTACCGCTTAGTCTGACTCCGAAGTTAATCGGCGCATTCAAACCGATACGCCGCGAAAAGAAAGGACGGATATTCTGGTAACCGAAGTTGGAGAATAAATCGCCGTTTTCCAGAAAGAACTGTCTTCTTTCCGGAAACAATAATTCAAAGCGGTCCAGGTTGGTTTGTTGCTGGTCAACATCTACCTGAGAGAAATCCGGGTTAACGGTTAAATCCAGATTCAGAGAAGACGTAAGACCAATTTTGGCATCGAAGCCGATATCTCCCCGCAGCTTGGTAGGGGAGCTGGTTTCATGATTAGCCCTGACACCGCCCAAAGTATACGGAATAATAGAAATATTCGAGCCTGCCTGTGGTGGTGGTTCATCCCAAACCAGTGAGGCGGCATAAGCTAATGAAGCCGTTGGAAACTGACGGGGAACAGGCGCCCAGGCTGATTTTTCAGTGGTTTTTAAATCCAGACGACTGAAATTTACACCCCAGCGGGTAATACCCTTTTTATAACGGAGTGTCTTAAACGGAATGGCGGCTTCCCAAACCCACTTGTCGTCATCATATTTAACTTCAGACGTCCACTTGTTTTCCCAGCTCAGGTTGGCCGAACTACCATTGTATAATAAGCCATCCCATTGCGCGCCATGTGCATTGGCACCAAAAGTAAAACCGTTGGTCTGGTCGTCGAAAGTATCAATAAAAAGTAAATCGTTGTCGTTTTTACCGAAGTTAAAATCACGTTTCAGCGATTCAACCATGTACGGACCCGGGACTTTTTCGTAATTGATGAATAGAACGTAAAGATTTTTGTCGTCGTAGGTCATCTTTACCTCTGTTTTCACAAAAGCTTTGCTGGTGTCCATAGGTAAAACCTGATAAAAATCAGAGGCCAGTTGTGATTCTGCCCAGGCTCTTTCATCCGGAATCCCGTCGATCTTAATCGGAGAAGTGGCCCGATGAATGCGATATTCTATTTTATCATTTTTCTTCTGAGCATAAGTGTTTAAGGTAAGAAAAACAAAAAGGCTAAGGGTAATGTAAAAAGGTTTTTGTAATACAGGTTTCAAAGTATTAATAAAGATTATAAGGTTGAGACAGTAAATTTACGAAGCTAAAAACAAAAACCTCACAGAATTTAAAATTCTGTGAGGTTTTTGTTTTTAATAGTATTAGATGTGCCTATTGGCTTAATTCATCTGTTGAATCTTTCGTTTTCTTTGCCTGCATATCAAAAATCAGCGTGATACGCCAGGTATTGGCCAGTGCGTTTCCTTGCGAAACCGGAATCAGGTAAGCAAGATCAATACCATAGTTGTTTTTGAATTTTAAACCCAGACCACTTGTAACATATTTCTCCCCGCCTTTGAACGCGCTTTGTACGAAGTATCCTCCCCGAACGGCAAACATATTATTATACAGGTATTCAACACCAAAAGAACCTGTAAATTCTCTCAATTCTTCCTTGAAGCCATCAGGGGCGTCGGTAAATGACGAGAATATGGCCTGAATGGAACTAACATCTTTAGGGTCTTTCCCTTTTACAACGTTTCCGTTATTATCTCTTAACGGAGGTGTCGGTACCAGTAATTTATTTACGTCAACCAGAAAATTGAACTGGTTATAATTATCTATTTTATAGTTTAATCCACCACCCAGTTTAAGATTGGTTGGTATGAAGTATTTCGTCTCACGGCCATAGCTTATTTTACCACCGATGTTCTGAATTACTGCACCACCCGAAAAAGAAGCGCCTTTTTCACGGTTTTTCACACTTGGCGAATTATTCATATAGAAAAATGAGATGTCGCCGGCCACTGTATTCGCCGGTTTACTTGCCACCTGATTAATTACCTGTGTACCAACAAGGTTAGAGTGTATGTATTTAAGATTTACACCCATTGACATGTCTCTGTTCAGTTTACTCGAATAACCGGCTGTAATATTGAAATCTTTTGATTCAAATGTTCCGGTATTTTCGCCATACATATTCATGAAATCAAATCTCCCCTGATCAAAATAGGTCATAGATAAACCTACCGCCTGGTCTCTTTCAAATTTCTTATAAATAGCCGCATGTAGTAGACCCATGTCGTCGATTATATCTCTCAGCCAGGGTGTATATGTAACAGTTGAACCCAGATCCCGGTCAATAAATGACAATTTAGCGGTGTTCCAATACAAGGAATTTGCATCCGGAGAAGAGGCGGCACCGGCATCGCCTAAAGCGGCTCCTCTTGAGTCTGGTGAAAAGGTAAGAAAGGGCACAGCAGTTGAAACCACTCTTTTCTCAAACGTAGGGTTCGTTTGTGCTTGAGCAGACAATGAATTTATTAAAACTAAACATGCCAAAGTGGCCAATAATTTGCTTTTCATGAGAGCTTTTTTTTCATTCCACCCTTTTGGGGGTACTTTTTATATTATATGTATATATCAGATTCTAGTAATTGAAGGCACCAAATATAACAGTTTTTCTTATTTACTTCCAAAATACTAATTTCCCGGACGCATAAGTTTTTATTTTTTTCTCTGAAAAACTGGCAGTAATCCGATAAAAATAAGTGCCGTCTATCAAGTTCTGAGAGTCGAGTGTCATGTCTATGTTTAAGGTATTTAAACAAACATAACATTGTTCATACTTCTCAAAAACTTTCTTACCTGATTTATCAAACACCTCAACGTGAAAGGTAATGTCTTCACCATCAGCGTTATGTTCAATCCGAAAATTAGTTGCTCTCTGAAAAGGATTAGGGTAATTATATACCTGAAGTAGTTTAAACTTTTCGTTGTCTACTACGAAATCTAACGATACCTCCGTGGAATTATTATAAGTATCCCATATTTTTAATTTAAGGTTGTGTGTGCCCGCCGGGAGTTTCCCCAATGCATATTTTAATAAGCCTTTCGTATAATCGTCTGTGCTTGTAAAATATTGATTAGCAACTATTTGTAAGGTATCGTTAAGTGTAATAATTATCTCATGACCAATTCCTGCCTGAGACAGATTAATACCGCTTTCGTCGGAAATGCTGGCTTCCAGAGTATTGTTTTTATCTACAAAAAGTTCAATTTCGGGGCCTTTGGTATCTGCGTTTGTAATGGGCGCGCTTTCGCCTACAAGAATATCGTCAAAACTGCCGATAGCATCGCGGCTACTATCTGCATTAACGGCATAGCAGGTAATTTTCCCTTGCCCCAATTGGTAGTTGATATCTTTAGGAACTATAAAATTAACAGAAAAAATACCTTTTTTAACAGCTACCTTTCCTTCGAAGAGCTTGTTCTGATAAATCTGGTACCTGAATTTCTCCGTTTTCTGGCCAAGTGTGCTTACCGTTGAAGGCTTGTCAAAAACAGAAACGATAACATAACCGTTAAAATCATTTTTTAGTTTGTCGGTATCAGCATCTCTTGTTTCGCCCTCAATAGAAACTTTTGCCAGGGCTTTCAGAACCTGATTCTCCGGATTCTGATTATTTATTTTTGTAATAGTAACTTTATCAGCCGGATAAGCCAGCTTCATAGACGGATCGCCGAGAAGTGAAAAATTACGATTATTGACATGGCTGAGCGAGTTGTTTTTGGTAATTCTGAAAATATCGCCCAACCGCGAGTCAGTATTTTGTTTGTGTAAAACGAAGCCCGAATAAAAAGCCTTGTTCAATAAAAAATTGGTATACGAATAAACAGGTCGGGTGGTAGTCAGTAAACCAATGGCTCCGCCTCGTGGGCTAAGCAAGGCCAGTTCTGCTCCTGAAACTACTGAGGGGTCATCAAAACGACCGAAAGAACACGTGGCGGTCAAAAACAAAGGCATGTTCCCCAGATTTTTCCAGGTCGCAATCTGGTCAGTGGTCAGTATTTTTTCCTCGGTCCATCCTTCAGGGCCACCATGGCCGCTATAATTTACAATCAGACTACCCTCGTTTACTGCTTTGTTTAATGCCTTGTTGGCATCGGGGGCTATTGTACCGGTTGAGGTTGCCAACTGTTTGAAATCATCAACATAAATTTTGTTGATAGATAGGTTTTTATCCTGTGTTTCAAGCGTAGTTGCAATCTGGTCAGCGTCTGACTGATGAACGTTGCCGTCGCCGTCGTCAGCTATAAAACTTATTTTCCCTCGCCATTTTCCGGTTGTTTTGTTGGTTTGCGCATAATAGACCAACTTATCAACAATATTCCGGGCTTCTTCGGCCGACTTGGCGGGCAAGCGCCCCACACCAATATCAAGTGTATGATTCCCCTGATTATCTTCTGTCCAGTCGCCCTCATGTGTTTCCAGAAAACCAAGGTAATCATCAGAAGAAAAACTTAAAACGGGATTCAACGATTCCCGGCTTTCGTAAGTAGGTATATAGAGATTCGGATTGACAAACGAAAACTGATTGTTGTTTTTGTAATCGTAGGTGGCATCGCCGAATAGGAGTAGGTATTTCAGTTTCCCGGACTTTTTAAGCCATAAAAACCGGGCAAAATCGCGAATGGCACTTACATCAGGTTTGCCAGAAGCAAATTCATTGTAAACTTTCTGCGCTGTTACTACCAATACCGAAAGGCCGTCGTTAGCGGTTCTGAAATCGGCCAGTCTTTGCGCCTGGTTTTTCCATTCAGGTAATGTTACAATCAATAGATCCGGCACTTCAGCTTCATGCAGGTTCTGACTACCAATTTTTTCAATGGTTCGGGGTTCCGGCAGGTTTTTATCTGAGAACAGCACAAATGTTTTTAACACACCTTCGGTTGTTATTCCGAAACTGACTTCTGAACCATTGCGTGTATAGGAGATATTTCGGGGAAACAGCGGATTAGTAATATCCCAGATTTTCGATTGCGGCGTGCTTTGGGTTACTCTAAACAAGCTCGTTGCATTTGAACGGCTTTCTAATGACCGGACAATGGTTTGAGATTCATAAAATTGCAGACTCCGTTTCGACTGAATTTCATAATGGTTCAGGTAGGCATTAGCAGTAGATTGTCCGCCTTTATTGTACGTGTAAGTAAGTTTTACTGTATTTCCGTTACCAATGGTAGTGGTAAAAGTGCCGTTGCTTTCGGTTCCTTTCAGGTCATAAATACCTTTTGCATCGTATTGCCCGGCTCTGATCGGAGTAAAGGTGAGATTACCCAGTGAGTTACCGTTAAGTTTCAGATTTAACAGGGTAGCAGCATAAGCAACCCCTATACCTGATGTTTTTACTTTTATGACTGAATTCGGCACCAGACCTTCAATGGTATGGTCAAAACTGAGTTCGGTACTTAGTCCTAAACCCTCGCCATACCATTCTCTGCCAGACCCTCCCAGTTCTCTTGTCCCTGAACTTATCAGGTTTTTAAGGTCTGACTCGTGGAATCTGAAATCATCAAAAGTAGTGATAGCGTTAGTCGATTCAACAGTATTCGCATCCGCAATGCGCAGACCTTTTGAATCAGAAATAGTCAGAAAATAAAACGTAGTATCTGAATAGTAGTTTTGCTGATGCCCGAATTGCTGCGTGGTTTCATTATAAAATGTAATATTCGGGCTTTCGGCATAAAAAAGAATATAATCGGCGTCATCAAATCTGCCGTCGTTTTCACCGGTTACCTCAATGGCATTTTCTGTTAAATCTGTAGGTCGGCTTTGAGAATTGGCCTGAGGTAACATAGCTCCGCCATTACCATAGAGTCTTATATTTTGCGGATTAACTTTGCTGATGTCAACACCGGCTTTTTTCAGAAAGTCAGCGTTTATTTTGTGTATGCCCGTTTGGTTAGTTGCAATTTTATACCATGTACCTTTGCTCAAAACAGAAGGCTGTGCCTGAAGCTTATACAGGCTCAACAGAAAAATACAGGCAGAATATAACCAACTCTTCCATTGAAAAGAAGAGCCTGAAAATCTCCAAAAAGCATTATTTGTCCGATAGAGAGCCATGCACTTATTATCCTTCTGTTAAATCAACCCTCGCAGTGGCCAATATAGTGTATCGTCGTTTAGAATTACGTTCCATGCATAGCACACGGGTGCGACGTTTCTCAATCCGTTGAAAAACCGTATTCCGGAAAGTGAACCATTGATTATCTGGTACATCCGACAACAAGATGCCGCTTTGGGGTGTCAGGTCATGACTTTGTAAAGCTTTTGCCAGAGGCGCATAACTTACTGACGAGGCAGCCGGATTACTCATATATTTTTTCAGAGGTATCAGAATCGGCTCCGGAAAAACATGTTGATTCAGTAACGGAGCCATCAAAACCTGAAAACTTTTCTTCCATTCGGCGCCATGAGGGTCTATTTTCCTGCGTGTTTTGTTAAGCCAGGCGCGCTGATGCGCAATTTCATGAATATAGGTGATCGTGAACGCATAGGCATTCAGATCGTTGTTAATCGTAATTTTATGCTGCCCGTCTTTAAACGTGTAATTGCCAAAGCACGAACTGCGCGTGCGGGTAATTTTAAAAGAAAAGGGTTGTTCTTTCCAGAGTGTCAGGCAATAGTCTACGGCCCATGCAGGCACGTGCTTGTTCAGCATTTCATGCATTTTTCGGGCAACATCCGGGCTGTAGGTAACAGGCGGAGGCGGCGACGGTTTTTCCTGCAGAGCTCTTGTAACGGTTTTAAATAATCGGGTAATGGACATGGAAAACACTTTTTTAATCAAAAATAGAAGATAAAATCTTCAAAGGCACTTTTTTCTTGCAGAAGATACACAGCACACTTTCTATATCTAACAAAATTGTAGCATGAAATATTTCAAAAGTATATGAAATGATAATTTCAGCTGATCCGGCTCCAGTTGGTTTCGTTGTTTCGCAGATTCAACAGATGGTGTTTTACAGGTGCATTTTCGGGGTTTTCTATTTCAGGATCATTATCCAGAATTTCAATGGCGGCCTCCCGGGCATATTTCAGAATCTCTCCGTCTTTGGCTAAATCGGCCATTTTCAGGTCTAGCATACCGCTTTGCTGGGTGCCCGCCATATCTCCCGGTCCACGAAGCGACAAATCAACTTCTGATATTTCAAAACCATTGTTGGTTCTTACCATGGTTTCTATGCGGGTGCGGGTTTCTTTGGCCAGTTTGTAGTCGGTCATTAGTATACAATAAGACTGTTCTGCCCCGCGCCCCACGCGGCCCCTTAATTGGTGCAGCTGCGATAAACCAAAACGATTGGAGCTCTCAATGAGCATAACAGAAGCATTGGGGACGTCAACACCTACTTCAATTACCGTAGTAGCCACCAGTATCTGCGTTTCCTGATTTTTGAAACGCTGCATTTCATAATCTTTTTCTTTCCAACCCATCTTACCATGCACAATGCTCAGGGCATATTCCGGAAAAGCCCGGGCAATACTTTCATAGCCATCCATCAGGTTTTTAAATGAAAGTGTTTCAGATTCTTCAATCAGCGGATACACAATATATACCTGCCTGCCTTTCCGGATTTCGCTACGCATAAATTCAAATACTCTCAGCCGGTCAGAATCATAGCGATGGATGGTCTGGATAGGCTTACGCCCTTTCGGCAGCTCGTCTATCACCGAAACATCCAGATCACCATAAAGTGTCATAGCCAGCGTGCGTGGAATAGGCGTGGCTGTCATCACCAGAATATGAGGCCTGAAATCCAGGTTTTTGTCCCACAGTTTGGCCCTTTGTGCCACCCCGAAGCGGTGTTGTTCATCAATAATACACAGCCCCAGATTTTTGAACTGCACGTGGTCTTCCAGCAAAGCATGTGTGCCTACCAGAATCTGGATACTGCCGTCAAGGATGCCCTCATCAATCAGCTTGCGTCCTTTTTTGTTGACAGAGCCTGTCAGCTCGGCAATTTTGATGCCTATCAGGTCGGCGAACTTTTTCAGATTGGTATAGTGTTGATCTGACAATATTTCCGTCGGAGCCATCAGGCAGGCTTGTGCGCCGTTATCTATGGCCAGTAGCATGGTTATAAATGCAACAATGGTTTTGCCACTGCCCACATCGCCTTGCAACAGCCGGTTCATTTGCTTGCCTGAGCGCAAATCTTCAAAAATTTCCCTGATTACCTTCTTTTGTGCATTGGTTAAATCAAATGGCAGATGATGCTGGTAAAACTCGGTGAGTAACTGCGTTTTGATGAATACCTGTCCGGCAAAATCCTGCTTACGGATAAGCTTTTGCTTAATAAGCCGGAACTGATTGTAGAACAGTTCTTCAAATTTCAAACGCCGGGTGGCTTGCCTGAGTGTTTCGGCATTCAATGGCAGATGAATATGATAAAGCGCATCCTGCTTAGAAATAAGCCTGAACTTATGAATCAAAGAAACAGGCAGTGTCTCGCGGATGTGGGGCCTGGCAGAACCCAGCAGTACTTTCATCCAACGGCTCATCTGTTTACTGTCGATGTATCGTCTGCGGAGTTTTTCAGTCAATGAATAAACGGACTGAAAGTAACCGCCTTGTTCGTTTTCCGGGGTAAGCACATCCATTTCCGGATGGCTTATCTGCCATTTGTTGCCAAAAATAGTAGGCTTACCATACACAATATATTCGCCTTGCAGGCGCAGGGTTTTTTCTAGGAAAGTTAGTCCCTGAAACCAGGTCAGTTCCATGATTCCGGTGCCATCGGTAAACTGGGCTACTAGCCGTTCTTTGGCGCCTTCACCAATTCTGTCCCATGAACGCAACCGGCCTTTGATTTGCGCCGCATACATGGTCTCGTTCAGTTCGCTGATCCGATGAAACTGCGTGCGGTCTTCGTGCCGGAAAGGATAATATTCGATAAAATCGCCGTAAGTGAAGATATTGAGTTCCTTATTAAGCAGCTCGACTTTCGTTGGGCCGATTACTCTCAGGTTTTCAATCTTTGTATCAAAAAAAGATGTTCTTCGCTCGCTCATGGTATCGAATTTAGCAGTAAGGGCAAAAATGAACAAATTTTTTTTGATTTTTTGCAAAAAGTCTCTACATTTGCAATCCTTAAACAGGTATGGAGGTCTTAGCTCAGCCGGTTAGAGCGTCGGATTGTGGTTCCGAAGGTCGTGGGTTCGAGCCCCATATTCCTCCCTTAAACTCCCTTGAAACTTGGTTTCTTGGGAGTTTTTGTTTTTAGGAGATTTTTTTAGAAAAAAAAGGCGACTCTTCCGCTGAAATTATTCATCTGCCTTTTGTAAAATACGTACTTAAAATCCCACATTTTTTCAATAAATTGCTATACGAAAATTAACAAGTATGATATCCAACTCCACCATATCATGCAATTCAAAGTTGAAAAGGTAACGCTGAACGATATCCTGCCGTATCGTGATTTGTTTCTGCAGGAAATAAACCGGCAGGTAAGAAATAATGCCTGTCATGGGCGTGGCTGGTCAGATTCTTATCTGATTTATGCCGATGATATAATCATCGGCTACGGCTCAGTACAAGGGCAGGAAATACCTGACAGAGATACCCTCTTTGAGTTTTATCTGCTGCCTTTGTATCAGCATCTGGCCAGCAGGGTTTTCCCATACTTATTGTCGGCTTCCGGCGTTAAATACATTGAAACGCAGAGCAATGCGCTGTTGCTCACTACGATGCTTTATGAATTTGCTGTGAACGTACATGCACCGGTTGTTTTGTTTGAAGATGGCCCGTATCCCAACTTGCCTGCCCCCGAGGGTGTTACTTTTCAGGCCAGAAAAGAATTTGAAGAGTTATACGGCAAACAAACAGAAAGCGACAGCGGTTATGTGCTTGAGAAAGCAGGGGAAGAAGTAGGCAATGGAGATTTTTTATTGCACTATAACAAACCTTTTGCAGATTTGTATATGGAAATAAAAGAGAGCCATCGCCAACAAGGCTTAGGCTCTTTTCTAATACAGGAACTGAAGCGAGTATGTAACAGGGCCGGGAGAGTACCTGCCGCCCGGTGCAATGTAGAAAATAAGGCTTCGAAGGCTACTTTGTTAAAAGGCGGCCTGAAGGTGGCCGGTGTAATGCTGATAGGAGAAGTAAAAAAATGACAAAACCATGAATTATCACATTTTAAATGGAGGTGCTCTGGCTCATACTTTCAGAGAGGCAGAAATAGAAGGGGATATCATTATTACCCGCGAAGCACTGATTGACGGCAACCTGGCAGGTGAAACTCTTGAAGAGTTCTGGCGAAACAGAGCTGAAAGCCTGGGTATCAGTCTTGATGAATATCAGGCATATTCGGTTTCAGAGTTTGAACAAATATTCAATGCACCGGCCGACGCAGTTTTCAACCTCTGGTTCGGGTACGACTTGTTTTGTCAGGTCAATATGTGGTTTGTTATTTCTTTAATTGATGAATTACCCAATGCCAGAAAAGCATACGTTGTTTACCCGACTTTTCTGGCTGAGGCCGACATCTGGCTGGAATTTGGTCGTGCCGGGGTGGACGATTTAGAGGCAAGTCTTTTAACCCGGATAAAGCTGGAACCGGAAGATATCCAGCTGGCTAAAGATTTATGGCAGGCATACCGGAAACATGACCTGGAGGCTTTGACTCAACTATCTCAGCGTCAATCGGTGTGTTTCCCATATTTGAAAGAAGTCTGTCAGGCACATATAGACCGGTTTCCGGCTGACGGACAATTATCCAGACCTGAGCGTGTGCTGACAGAAATTATGGAAAATGGAGAAACAGCTTTCTACAAGGTGTTCGGACTATTTAGTGAAAAAGAAGGGGTGTATGGTTTTGGAGACGATCAGCTAAAACCTATTTATGATAAATTAGTGTCACGCTGAGCATTTAAGCAAAAAACTCAATGGCTTATAGCGCGATGCCCTGGTTTTTATTAACTTCGTATACAAATATTGAATGATGATATGCTTAAAACTTTGTTTTTGATTTGTATTTCAACAGTAGCTTTTGCACAGAATAGTAAAGAGAATCTGGTAGGAGATTGGATAAAAGAAGAGATTAATTTAAAAGACGGAAGCCCGATTCTGGATAGAAATATAAAGAATATGCAATTGCGCTATATTTTTCAGGAAGACGGCATTCTGAGAGTGGTCTATGACGGGAAAGCCGGTGACAGACCATATAAGGTGAAAAATGATACAATAGCAATCGGAAGCGATACCTTTTATAAGATTGAGCAACTAAGCGATATTAAGCTGGTATTAAAGCAAATATCGGCTGATTCTTCTGCAAACACCCTCCGAATTTCTTTTACACCTGCACATTTATATAACATCGGATTTATGCCCGATAAGTACCGGACCCGTGGTGGTGATACGATTTATGTGCTGAAACCCAATTACATTGAACCCTTTTTTATGGATTCGGAGTTATCGGCAAGCAACTATATTTCCCGGAATTTTGATTTCCCCGAATACAGAGCGGCTGATTTTTATGCCCGCTTTATTATAACTACCACAGGAGAAGTAAAAGGAATAGAGATTCTGAGAAGCACCAGTGTGCGCCATAATAGTAAGTTGATTGCAGCCATTAAAAAAACGGAAGGTAAATGGCAACCGGCAGAATGGGAAGGTAAACCTGTGAACGTGGAAGTAAAAATGGGTTTTGATTTAGGTTGGTCTGAGCAACAGAATCCTTATGCCACTGAAGATGCCGATGAAGATAAATTAATGGAGTCGAACGAGTTTCTGTCGGAAGGGAAGTATTACCTTACACTGAAAAACTATAACGAGGCCATCAGAAATTATACCTGGAGTCTGGAAAAGAACCCCTTAAACGTAGATGCTTATTATGGCAGAGCCAGCGCCTATGCCTTGAAGAAAGATACAAAGCGGATGTGTGAAGACCTGCTGCAACTCAAAAATCTGCAACAAGCAAAGGGAACAGAGTTGTGGGAGAGGTTCTGTAATACTGCTAAAAAATAAATCCTACCCTCTTGAACGAAAGATAGGATTTATCAATGTTATAAAGAAGTATCGCTTAAGAAGCAATCCAGCTGAATTCGTATTCCAAAGTAGGAACCTTCGTACGCTCAGCAACGCGACGTAGCCTGGCAGGTAATGCCATTATGTAGTCGCGGGCGCGTTCACCTGCATCGTTCAGGTTCGGTATGCTGCCTATTTTCCATTCGTCCAGCAAAGACTCCATAATCTCAATGTAGTCAATCGTAGTATATACTCCCAGGCGTTGCGCGGCATCAGAAAAATGTGAGAAAGTCTGACCGATTTTCACACCTGTTTCTCTCAAAAAGTGAGCAGGCATTACAATTTTCTTTTTCATCATATCTTCAAAAGCCAGCATCATTTCAGATGGATCTACCTCAAAAATATGGCTGATAAAAGTTTTGTATGCTTTAGCATGGCGCATCTCGTCAGAGGCAATCACTCCACACATTTTCGACAACGTGTTATTGTTGTATTTCTTAGCTAATGTAGCCGTGCGGCGGTGCGATATATTAGTGGCCAATTCCTGAAACGAAGTATAAACAAAGTTACGGTAAGGGTCACGTCCTGTGCCAATATCAAACCCATCAGCAATCAGAAACTGTGTAGATGTTTCCATGGCACGCATATTCACCCGACCCGACAGATACAAAAACTTATTGAGCAGGTCGCCGTGGCGGTTTTCTTCGGCTGTCCACGCGCGTACCCATTTTGCCCAGCCGTTGGGCTCGTTTACCTGATCAACACCCACTACATCAATCAGCCACGACTCATACGTCGGCAGCGCCTCTTCTGTAATAGTATCACCAATTAATACAGCTATATAATCATAAGGCAATTCTCTGGCGTTTTCTTGCAGATACTTTACTTCCTGAAAAAAATCTTCTTTTGTTGCGTCTGGTAGAAAGTCGGAGGGTTGCCAATTTGTTTCGATGGGTTTCAAAAATTCATCAACAAAAAAATCAATTTTTTGTCCTACAAACTTCATCACCTCTAATCTTAAATTGGATAATTCCATGATAATGTCTTTTAAAGCTCTTTTATTTTATAAAACGTTACAAGGTACGGGTATTTTATCTAAGAATAGTAAAATATTGGGCCAATTTATGAAAAAGCCCATTTTCTGACTAGTTTTGTGCAAAAAAAACTTCATGAAAAAAGGGCTTGATTATATACTCAGTATTATTTATTTACTCTATTTTGGACTATTATTAGTTATTTTTCATGCAGTTCAGGTTATTGCCTTTAATGTTTTCGGTAAAAAAGCGCATAAAAAGGCGGTAGATTTCTTTAACCTGATGCTTACCACCAGCTTTTACGTTACCGGCACTACGGTTCACTTTGAACAATGGGAGGAATATCCCACAGACCGCCCCATTGTCTTTATTGCTAATCATCAGAGTACTTTCGATATCCCGGCTATTATCTGGTTCCTGAGAAAACACCAGCCCATTTTTGTATCAAAGAAAGAACTGGCCAAAGGGATCCCCAGCATATCATATAATCTCAGAAAAAGCGGTGCCGCACTCATTGACCGCAAAGACGGCAAGCAGGCGGTCTCTGAAATTCTGAGACTGAGTAAGTATATCCATGAAAATAATTTTTCTGCCGTGATATTCCCGGAAGGGACAAGGTCAAGCACCGAAGAAATGAAACCCTTTGCAGAGGGGGGGATTTCAGCGCTGTTGAAGCGGGCGCCGAATGCACTGGTTGTACCGGTTGTTATTCAAGGCACCCGGAAATTCAATCCTACCAATGGCATGTTTCCGCTGACTTCGTTCTCCAGATTATCGTGGACTGCCCTAAATGCCATAGAACCTAAAGGAAAAACTACTACAGAAATAGCAGAAGCGGCCAGAGAAGCCATAGCAAAAGTATTGAATGCCAATAAATAGTGTGTACATACCCTCAAACAAAGAGAGACGTAAGTTATGCTTACGTCTCTCTTTGTTATATATACCGGCAGTTATTACAGTGCTACACTTGTGGTTTCTGCTTCAGGCGCTATTTTCTTTACCAGACCCTGTAATACCTTACCCGGGCCGCATTCTACAAATTTAGTGGCGCCATCGGCTACCATGTTCTGAACCGACTGAGTCCAACGTACGGGGGCAGTCAACTGGGCAATCAGATTGGCTTTGATTACTTCAATATCTGTCGAAGGCGATGCGTTTACGTTCTGATAAATCGGGCAACCAGGTGTTGAGAAATTCGTATTTTCAATTGCTTTTGCCAGTTCTTCACGTGCAGGTTCCATTAATGGAGAGTGGAACGCGCCACCTACCTGCAATATGAGTGCTCTTTTAGCACCGGCTGCTTTCAGTTCTTCGCAAGCTATATTGATACCTTCAATGCTACCTGAAATAACCAACTGCCCGGGGCAGTTATAGTTGGCTGCCACCACTATGTTTTCAGCCGCTCTTGCAGAAATTTCAGCACAGATATCTTCTACTTTTTTATCGTCAAGGTTCAGAATGGCCGCCATAGTAGAGGGTGTCAGTTCACAGGCACGTTGCATGGCTGCCGCTCTTTGTGCAACCAGTTTCAAGCCGTCTTCAAAAGACAAGGCTCCTGCCGCAACAAGCGCCGAAAATTCACCTAATGAATGCCCGGCTACCATATCAGGATTAAAATCAGGTGCGTTCAGTGCTAATATTACCGAATGCAGAAAAACAGCCGGTTGTGTAACGTTGGTTTGTTTAAGGTCTTCGTCAGAGCCTTCAAACATGATTTTGGTGATATCGAAACCGAGAATTTCGTTGGCTTTATCAAAAAGAGTTTTGGCTTGAGGAAAATTTTCGTACAGGTCTTTGCCCATTCCGCTGAATTGAGCTCCCTGTCCCGGGAAAACATAAGCTGTCATAAATAATGTAAATGGTTTGTTGTTAGATAATCAGTCAGACCTACCGAACTTGCTGCATGCTTTTGCGGACATCAATTCTTTCAGGAACAATCATGGCAGCAGAATAGCGTTGGCGAATGGTATTGTAATATTTTTCAGCCTCTGCTCTGCTCAAAAAATCACCTGCCTTCAATCGATAGGTAGGCTGGCTGAATGAGAGATAAGTATTTAAGTCAGGAAAATTCTGATAAATAAAAGATTTGGCCTCGTCTACTTCCCGGCGTTCGTTGCCTACATATACCTGAATCCTAAACCCTGCCGAATAACGTATGTTCTTGTTTTGTTCTGAGATAGCGTCAAGCGCTTTGTCAATCTGACCATTCACATTCATCGGAACCTCTTCTTTGGTTGCCGTATTGGAGTTGTCTCGTATGGTTTTGTTTTCCTGACTGTCAAAATCAGGCTTTTTCGCATATTTGAGCCGAACGGAAGATAAATCCTCGTCGTATTCACCAACCAGCGAACCCTTTGAAGGGGTAGAAGATCTTTTGCAGGAATAGAAAATTCCTGTCAGGAGAAGACAAACTACTATTTTCTGAAAAATGCGCATAGGCTTTTTGTGATTACCGGAGATTTCTTCACATGAAATTTTTGTCAAAATTATAAAAATATTCTAAAACCCCCTTAAACTAATTTCTTTTACAAATGAAACGCATACAGGTATAATATGTTTTGATAAACTTTTATAAAAGAGAAACAGGCGAAAAAAAACAGCCCGCTTTCGGCGGGCTGTTTTTTAGAAAATATACTTCGTAGACAGAAAATGAGAACTATGATCTTCTACAATTTCATTGAAAATCTTTTTGTTTTCCGGTGTTTCCTTGGTGGCAACAACCGTTCTGATGGAGAAGGCTCTCAGGGCATCTTCTACAGATAGAGTTCCTTCGGCAGAATCTTTTCTGCCCGTAAACGGAAAAGTATCAGGCCCTCTCTGGCATTGCGCATTGATATTTACCCGGCTCACCTGGTTTACCAGCGGGTCTATCAGGTTTGCAATCTGGTCAGGGTTTGTACCGAAAATACTTACCTGCTGTCCATGAGAAGAATTAAGCAGATATTGAATAGGCTCTTCTACGTCGTCGAAAGGCACAATAGGAATCAACGGCCCGAACTGTTCTTCTGAGTATACCTTCATTTTATCATTTACCGGATACAGCACCGCCGGATAGAAGAAAGAATGCACAACAGTGCCTCCACCTTCATTGATAACCTCGGCGCCGTGGGCTTTGGCATCTTCAATACATTCGGTCAGATACGCAGGCTTGTTGGGTTCGGGTAGGGGAGTAAGATTTACTCCGGCTTCCCAAGGCATGCCATATTTCAGTTTTTCAAGCTCTTCTGTAAAACGGTTCAGGAATTTCTTGGCAATGGAACGGTGTATCCAGATAATCTTAATGGCTGTGCAACGCTGCCCGTTAAATGACAACGAACCCAGAATACACTCTTTTACTGCCAGCTCAACATCAGCATTTTTTAATATTATACCGGCATTTTTGGCATCAAGCCCCAGTACCGCTCTGAGGCGATTAAGCTTGGGGTGCATTTTCTTCAGGTCGTTAGCTACTTTGCTGGACCCAATCAATGTAAGAATATTGATTTTACCACTCTGCATAACTGGTGGCACAACATTGGCTCCACGGCCATAAATAGTATTGACCACGCCTTTCGGGAAACACTCTTTAAATGCCTGTAGCATAGGATAATGCAATAAGGTACCGTGCTTTGGCGGTTTGAAAAGAATGGTATTCCCCATCAGAATAGCCGGAATCAGAGTGGTATAGGTTTCATTGAGGGGGTAATTAAAAGGCCCCATACAAAGTACTACACCAAACGGTGAACGGCGTATTTGCCCTATAATGCCCTGTTCTATTTTGAAACGCGACGAAGCGCGATCAATGTCTTTCAGGCAATCGATTGTATCATATATGTACTCAACAGTACGATCAAATTCTTTAATTGAATCTCCCAGAGACTTTCCGATTTCAAACATCAGCAGATTCACAATCTCTGTTTTCTTTTCAAGCATTTTCTTGATGAAGTTTTCCATGCAGGCAATGCGTTCGCTTACGCTCATGGTCGGCCATTCGCCACGACCATTATCAAAGGCTTTCAGGGCTGCGTCCAGAGCTTCCATTGCTTCGGGGACATCAGTAATAGGGAAACTGCCAATGTGTTTACTGACAAATTTTCCGTCTTCTCCTTTTACATACACAGGCGAGTAGACATCCTGCGTGGGGCCAGCCCATTGGCGCATTTCTCCGCCCACCAGGTATTCCCGTTGGTGAAGGGGCTGAATCTGATAGTTTTCGGGGATCTGGTCGGCACTTGGGAAGATGGCCGTGATTTTCTCTTTCAGGTTGCTCATTTTGTTTCTTTGGCTATGGATGGTTTTAAAACAGAATTTCCTTAAATAGGGTACTATTATAAGAAACACTATTTAAACCCGTTCCGTTGGCGTTTCGTTGTAATTAGATGACTAAATTACGTACCTCCATATGAAAACCAAAAAGAATTAAGATTTTGTAAAATATTGGACAAAAATCTACTACAAAATGTTAAAGGAATACTAATCTGTCAGAATACTTGCAGATGACCTTATTTCTTCTGAATTTTGAGATTTAAACCCGTTTAAGCGCCCCTATTCTGGGCTGTTAAGCCTTGCTTTAAGGTTCTTGTAAACAAGGGTTTCAGCATCATTAAACGGTGTCCTGAGTTATTTTTGTACTACCTAAATTTATTCTGTTTTGCTATATTACATTTTAAGACCTTTCGTAAAATTCCTGTTAAAATTCTTTGCCAAACGCATTCAGATTAATGGTATTGAAAACATTCCGAAATCGGGTGCTGTTCTTCTGGCTTCTAATCATTCCAATTCCTTTTTCGATGCGGTGTTGCTCGGTGCTTTGTTCGAACGACGTATCTGGTCACTGGCACGTGGCGATGTATTTAAAAAGCCATTAGCAAAAAAAGCATTGAATAGTCTTTTTATGATGCCTATGTACAGACTTTCTGAGGGGAAAGAATATCTGGGCGAAAACGACGAAACTTTCAGAAAGTGTATCGAACTTTTCAGACAGGGCGAAATGGTGCTGATATTTTCGGAGGGGCTATGCGTTCATCAGAAAGAATTATTGCCCTTAAAGAAAGGTACGGGGAGACTGACGCAAAAAGCCTGGAATGATGACATAGACCTCATTATTGTGCCGGTTGGTATTAAATATAACGACTTCGATAAATTCGGGAAAATAGTAAATATCCAGATAGGAGAACCGACATATCAACAAGATTTACCCCAGGAAACATCCGAAGGGTTGTTTTTAAAAGAGTTCAACCGCAGCTTAAGCGAAAAACTGAATATACTTTTAAGCAAAGGGCTACCTCAGGTCGGATTCTTGAAAAACCCATTGTATTACATAGGTCTGCTTGTCAATTTTCCGGTTAATTGGCTAAGTATTACCCTCTCAAGAAAACTAACCAAAGGCAGCGTGTTTTTTGATTCAATAGCCTTGGGCATATTTATAGTGTTGATTCCTGTTTACTGGCTTCTGTTAGCTTTACTGATTTATTTTATTGCCAAATTTGTGTAGATTTGTTGGGTAACCATACACAAAGCTGATGACTGAAAATGAATTAAAAGAACTTAAGAACGTTCTGTTTATAGATATTGAAACGGTTTCGCAGGAGCCGGACTTTAATTTACTGACCGAGCCTCTGAAAAGCCTGTGGCTGAAAAAAGCCGGGTATCTGCAAAGTAAAGAGAAAGAAGAAATTCCGGATGAAGACTTCTATTACAAACGAGCCTCTATCTATTCTGAATTCGGTAAAATAATCTGTATCGGTGTAGGAGGAATTGTCTTTGACGAGAACCTTGTACCGACGCTTCGTGTTAAAATGATAGGCGGAGAAACAGAGGCCGAAATTCTGACACAGTTTAAAGCGATAATCGAAAAACATAAGGCGGGTTCAAACCTGTTGCTTTGTGCCCATAACGGAAAAGAATTCGACTTCCCTTATATTTGCCGGAGAATGCTCATTAACGGTATTTCTTTGTCGAGAATATTGCAGCTGTCTGGCAAAAAACCGTGGGAGATCAGACATCTTGATACCCTTGATCTGTGGAAGTTCGGTGATTATAAACATTATGTGTCATTAGAATTGCTGGCAATAATTTTTAATGTGCCGGAAGGTGATACTGAAGTAAGTGGCGACCAGATTAATGACATTTACTATAAAGAACAAGACCAGACTAAAATTGCCCGGTACTGTGCCGATGACGTAATACTTTTAACCCAGTTATATATGAAAATGAACAACTGGGCGTTAATAGATGAAAATAATATTGAAGTACTTTTGAAGTAATAATTCTTAAAAGCATGAGAAAAATCCTTTTTATATTGTTATTCGCCTCTTCTTTGGCGGCTTCGGCACAGATTCTTAAACCTGCCAAGTGGACTTTTACTCCCTCGAAGACTTCAGCGAAAGTAGGTGAAACCATCGACCTGGTTTTCACAGCTAAAATTGACGACAACTGGTATATGTATTCGTCTGAACTGAAAGTTGACGGCCCATTACCAACTACTGCCAATTTTACCAAAAATGATACTTACACTTTAGTAGGCAAGTTGGTGCCTGTAAAGCCCAAAGAAAAATATGACGATATATGGGGTGGCAAAGTACATTACTTTGAACATGAGGCCAGGTTTATTCAGAAAGTGAAAATTACGAAGGCAAACCCTGTCATTGAGGGCAAAATAGAAAGTCAGACCTGTACCAATAAAGACGGTAAATGTATACCAGGTAAAGATAAATTTAAGTTTGCCGTAAAAACGATATAAGGCGTTTACGAGGCAACAAAAAAGCGGTTTGAGTTTTCAAACCGCTTTTTTTATAAGTATCTGGTAGTAAATCAGAATTTCCATCTCACAAAGGCTTCCATTGCTTCATATTCAGCCAGACCCAGTTTGTTGTAAAGGCCGGCTGTGCCTCTGTTACGCTCTTCTGCACGTTGCCAGAATTCGCGGGCATCGGCACCCTGAAACACCACTCCGTCTTTTTGCGACTGATGTTTGAAAATACCCATACGTTTCTGGAGAACCTGGTCAGGAGACATCGGCACTGCCATTTCAATTTCATGGATATCCCACTCTGCCCAGGCGCCACGATACAACCACAACCAGCAGTCTTTCATGAAGTTTTTATGTTTAATACTTTCAATAGCTGCAAAGATGGCATCCAAACACACCTTATGTGTGCCATGCGGGTCAGCCAGGTCACCGGCGGCATATACCTGATGCGGTTTAACTTCCTCAATCAGCTCAGCTACAACCTTCACATCGTCTGCTCCCAGAGGTTTTTTCTCAATACGACCGGTTTCATAAAACGGCATGTCTAAGAAATGAACATTTTCTTCCGGAATCCCCACAAACCGGCAGGTCGCTTTGGCCTCTCCCCGGCGAATCAAACCTTTTACATATCTTACCGCAGAGCTGTCAATGTCACTGCCTTTTTTGTTTTTCAAAAACTCCTTGGCTTCCTTAAACAGGTTACGGGTTTCTGCATTTTCTATACCAAACTTATGATTAAAATCTACTACGAAATCAATAAAGCGGATGGCTTCGTCGTCAGCCACGGCAATATTGCCCGAAGTCTGATACCCAATGTGTACATCATGTCCCTGATCAACGAGTCGTTGGAAAGTACCCCCCATTGAGATAATATCGTCGTCGGGGTGAGGGCTGAAAATAATCACACGTTTTTTAGCCGGTAAAGCTCTTTCAGGGCGATTGGTGTCATCAGCATTAGGTTTGCCACCCGGCCAGCCTGAAATAGTATGTTGTAATTGGTTGAAAACATCAATGTTGATTTCATAAGCCTGACCGTGGCGTGCCAGTAGGTCGCTCAAACCATTGTCGTTATAGTCTTTGTTGGTAAGTTTCAATACCGGTTTACCCAATGAAAGCGACAAGGTAGTGACAGCTTTTTTCACCATTTTGCTCGTCCATTCTACGTCCTCTACCAGCCATGGTGTCTTCATACGGGTAAGTTCAGAGGCGGCTCTTTCATCAATTACAAACAATGCGTTGGCATGTGTTTGCAGATAGGAGGCCGGTACTGACTCAACTACTCTTCCTTCTACTGCTTCGGCAATAACTGGTGCTTTTCTTTCACCCCATGCCAGCAAAACTACTCTTTTGGCATTCAGAATCTTAGACACCCCAAGGGTAATGGCTTTTTTAGGAACATTTACCAGGCTACCGCCAAAATCAGAAGCAGCTGCTACACGGGTAGAGTGGTCGAGCATCATCAGACGGGTTCTTGAATTAACCAATGAGCCCGGCTCATTGAAACCGATGTGACCATTGGCACCGATACCCAGTAACTGAAAATCAAGACCTCCTATTGCATCTATTTTTCTTTCATATTCATCGCAGAATTCCTTTATCCTATTAGTGGGAATGGTTCCGTCAGGAATAAAGTAGTTTTCTTTCGGCATATCAACCTTATCAAAAAGCTGCTCTTTCATGAACCGGACATAACTTTGCAGAGAATCAGGCTCCATAGGATAGTATTCGTCAAGATTAAAAGAAACTACATTTTTGAAACTCAGACCTTCTTCATTGTGCATTCTTACCAACTCGGCATAAACCGATTTGGGAGAGGAGCCCGTAGCAAGGCCTAATACACATTGTTTTCCTTGTTTTTGTTTTTCGCGAATCAAATCAGCAATTTCCTGCGCCACTGCTTTAGATGCATCTTTTGAATCTTTAAAAATTTTGGTCGGAATCTTCTCGTAAGCAATAGGTTCATTTGTAATAATCTGCTGTTCCATTGTACTTGTAGTTTTGTTTTAGAGGCAATAGAGGTAGAAAGTTTCGACAAATTTAAGGCTTTTCTGATTACCAATGTATTTTTTTATTAGTCAAAAAAACTAATTTTTAAATTTTTTTAAAAATGTAAAATACACACTTAATTGGTAAAATGGTTTAGCCTATATAATAAGTATATTATTTGGTAGGAAAACCGCTATTTTTCAGTTCTTCAAAAAATGTTCTGGTTTTTTCAATGCCAGGGTCGCCGTTAATTGCAAAATACCAGAAAGTCTCCAGTTCGCCCTTGTGCATGGCTGCATTCATATCTCCGCTTTGCGATTTATGGCAGGCTTTTACCCAGTCGGCTACTATCATGTAGCTGTGCTTGTTGTTTTCTCCAAAACCATAAGAACGATCGAAATAGAACACAGGTGCTTTTTCAAGAATTTTCGTTTCCGGATAATTCTCCAGTCCGGTAAACTTAAAAGTATAGTCTCTGTTGGTTGCCCAGCCACCTAAAACGATAGGCTTCTTGCTGCCCTTCACTCTTTGGGCAGCACGCAAGGCCATAATCGTAGCCGATTTATGGTGAGCATGCTGACCGGCATCAGGCACCAGGCAAAAAATAAAATCATATTGGCCCTGTTCAAGTATTTTATCAAGCTTACGTTCACAATAGGCTATTTCCCAGCGTTCACCTGATAAAAACGGTTCGGGATTCAACTGATAGTAATCATCGATCTGATCGAAAAAATAAAAATTTCTGATTCCCATTACCTCGCCCGAGCACATAAGTTCCTTTTTTCTGATAAGTGGCAGATAAGTGCGGCCTGTAGCTGAGTCGGTCATGTTTTTTCCATAGTAGCTTGATGCAACGAGACCGTTGTATCCACCAGAACCATCAGTTATCAATGCCAGGTCAGCGGTTCCTTTCATTTCCCGGGTTATTTTAAAAATGGTGACAGGAAACATGGTTTCATCGTCAGGGTGGGCGGTCACAATCAATACTTTAGGTCCCTGGCTGTAAGTACTGCCATATAAGAATGAAAGGAAAAAGAAAATGCAGGAGATGTGCTTAGCTTTTTTCATAGGTCAGGAGGAAAATCAGGTTGAAAATAATAGTTGTAATGATTGAGGTCCGGAAGCCGGATAATGGCCAGCAATTCCTTAAGGCTACATACTTCTCTTTAAGTATTCACAAACTATTAATGATAACGAATAATTTTTAAAAAGCGATAAATGCAATTATAAAATCTTGTGAGTATACGCATAGAGAGCCGGTATGGTAAAGTGAAGGAGCAGAACAAAATGGAGTCGGTTAATAGGTATCGCTATAATTTTAATATTTTTGCAAAAAACTACGCAATGCTTATACGATACGTAAGAATGACTTTCCGTGAGGAAAAAGTGGAAGAGTTCCTGACAATATTTGATGAGTCGAAAGAACTGATCAGAGAAACGCAGGGATGCCGGTATCTTGAGCTGATGAAAGACCTTAATCAGCCTAATGTGTTTATGACCCACAGCCATTGGCTTTCGGAAAAAGACCTGAATAATTACAGGCAATCGGAGCTTTTTAGAAACGTATGGGCAAGAACGAAAGTGCTGTTCTCTGATAGCCCTATGGCTTTTTCGGTTGAAAGTGTACTCGTCGTGTAATTTTAAGTAAGAATCTTTCGTTCAAATTGAAAACATACTAGTTAATGAAGAGAGTAATCATTTTTTTGATTTCAGGTCTTTTTATCATCACACCTGAGTTTTCAAACGCCGCCACATCGTTTGATAGCAAAGCCGCGGTGAGTGTAAAAAAAGAAACAGGCAAAGGCCGTAAAAAGAAAAACGGCCGTTATAAGAGAAAAAAGGGCTTCATGTGGGGGCTGTTTGGAAGTAAAAAACAGTGCGATTGCCCCAAGCACTAAGCTACTCCAGAAACTTAGTACGGTAGTTCAGTGGTGTTATCTTCTTGATGGCTTTAAACTGCCTGTTGAAATTTGAAAGATTGTTGAATCCGCTTTCAAAAGAAATTTCAGCTACACTCATCTTATCGGCCATAAGCAATTTACAGGCGTGCTCAATACGTATTTCAGCAAGAAATTGAGAGAAAGTACGTCTTGTACGTTTTTTAAAGTATCTGCTAAAGGCCGATTCGCTCATATTGGCTAACTCGGCTACATCACTTAGCTGAATCTCTTCCTGATACTTCAGCATTACAAACTCAAATACTTTATTCATACGTGCCGAATCCACCTCGTTCCGCAAAGATATCGGGTTAGTGGTCAGGTCTTGTTTATCTTCGCTTTCACTCAGGATTGTCAGAATCGAAATCATTTCCAGCAGGCGGCTCATCCCTGTAAGATTAGGCAGATTCTTAAATTTAGGCTCTACCTTCTGAACCGTTTTAGCACCGAAAATAAGGCCTCTTTTTGATCGTTCAAGTAAAGCTTTTATAGATTGGCTTTCAGGAATCTCCAGAAACTTTTCTCCCAGAAAATCCTCCAGAAAATGGATTACCAGCGAGCGCGCCTTCAGGCCCGAATCCTTGGCATAAAACTCATCATCATTTCTGTAATAATGGGGCAGATAAGAACCAATCATACACAGGTCGCCGGGGCCGTAGTCGGTTATGCTGCTGCCGATAAATTTCTTTCCGGTGCTTTCAAGAATCAGAACAATTTCATATTCAGGATGATAGTGCCAGGGTGTTGGAAAGAAAGGGCATTCCTGCACATATAAGTTAAATGAGTAGTCGGCCGGGTTCGATATTTTCAGTAGTTGAGGTTTCATTTAACTTGTCGCAATTAACGCCTGTCCAGTCTATACTCTTCGACTATTGATAGCAGTTCTTAAAAAACATGTAAATATAGTATCAAAATTCATTACCCCTGCGTTTTATTTCCTTAATGTTTGGATTATTAGTCAAAAAAATATTAGAAAATGACTAAATTTTAGTGGTAAAACCCTATACATATCCCTAAATTTGTAATTATTCCAATAATAAATTTTCATTTTTTTAGCGGAATCCTAATTTTATATTAATCTTAATTAATTTGTATGAAACAACTACTACAAAAAATGTTGTTTGTGTTTACTGTATGCTTAAGCGTTCAGTTCGCACAAGCCCAAAACCGGACTGTCTCGGGTAAAGTATCTGATACAGGAGGCTCTTCTCTCCCGGGCGTTAGTGTTACGGTAAAAGGTACTACGCAAGGTTCAATCACCGATTCTGATGGTAAGTTCTCGGTGCAGGCTGCTGGTAATGCAGTTTTAGTGTTTAGCTACATTGGCTACAAAGCTATTGAAGTTAATGTTGGTGGCAAAACTACCTTAAACGTAAGTTTGGAGGAAGACGCCGCCACTTTAAGTGAGGTAATTGTTGTAGGTTACGGTTCACAAAAGAAAAGCCAGACCACCGGTGCTATTTCGCAGGTAAGTGCGAAACAGATTCAGGAAATGCCTATCACCAGTTTAGGTCAGGCCATGCAAGGCCGTGTGGCCGGTGTTGACGTTTCTCAGGCAGGTTCAAGACCCGGTTCAGTACCAAAAATTCTGATTCGTGGTCGTCGTTCATTCAATGCGAGTAACGACCCCCTGTATGTAGTTGATGGTATTCCGTTATCTGCGGGGTATGAAGACCTGAACCCTAGTGATGTTCAGTCGATGGAAGTATTGAAAGATGCAACCGCAACAGCTATTTATGGTGCTCGTGGTGCCAATGGGGTGGTATTGGTAACTACCAAAAGAGGGGCTGTAAAAGGAAAAACTACTGTAAGTTTTGACACTTACGGTGGGGTGTCTACGCCACTAGACAAAATTAAATTATTCAGTGGCCCTGAATTTCTTGAGTATGTTAGAGAAGCCTACAGAGCTACCAACAATTATAAAGATGCTAATGGTAACCCTGTACCAACAGGCGTAGGTGACCCTGCGGCTGATGCCAAAGTGGCCGTATTAGGTGGTGACCCTGCCGTTGCCAGAGGGATTGCCAATGGAACAGATACTGACTGGCAGGATTTGATTTTGCACAATGGTGTAATGCAAAACCACTCTTTGGGTGTTCAGGGCGGAAACGATAAAACTCAGTTTTATATTTCCGGAGGTTATTTTCAGGATAAAGGAATTAACGACGGATTGGATTATACTCGTATGTCGTTGAGAATTAATCTTGACCATAGTATTAATAATAATCTGAAAGTTGGTATTTCGTCTTATACTATGTATAGCATCAGAAATGGAGAGGGTCTGAACCCTTTTGGTATGACCATCCAGCAAAATCCTTTGGCGGTACCTTATGATGACAAAGGTAAGATTATCTTCTCGCCAACGAACGATGCGTTATTAACTAACCCATTGGCAGAGATCGTGCCGGGTGCTCAAATTGAAGAGAATAAAAAATACCGCTTGTTTAATAGCCTTTATGCAGAGGTTAAAATTATTGAAGGTTTGAAATACCGTGTAAACTTCGGCCCTGACTTTACGATTTCAAGATGGGGAAGATTTATCGGTGCGGCTACCAATGCCCGTAAAGGAGGAGATGCTCAGGCGCTGTCCCAAAGTAACCTAGGGTTTAACTGGACACTTGAAAATATCGTAACTTATAACAAAACATTTGGTGGCAAACATAATCTTGGTGTTACAGGATTACATTCAATCCAGAGAGATAATTATGAGAATTTCAGAACTGAGGTACAAGGTGTTCCGGCTGAATCACAGGAATTTTACGGACTAGGTTACGCCAGTTCAGTACAAGCAGTTAGTAGTAGCATTACTCAGTGGACTATTAACTCTTATATGGCGCGCGTTAACTACGATTTCAACGATAAATATCTTTTAACTGCAACGCTACGTCGTGATGGTTCAAGCCGATTCGGTAAAAATACCAAGTATGGTAATTTCCCTGGTATAGCTTTGGGTTGGAATATCAGCAATGAGCCTTTCATGAAACAAGTAACATGGTTAGACTTATTGAAACTAAGAGTGGGTTGGGGTGTAGTGGGTAACCAAGGGGTGGCTCCATACCAGACACAAGGATTATTAGCCAGAACAGCTTATGCCTGGAATGCTACTGCTGCGTATGGTTACAGACCTAATACAATCGGAAATCCTGATTTGAAATGGGAATCTTCTGCAACAGCCAATATCGGTTTAGACTTCAGCTTCCTGAGAGGAAGAATCCAGGGTTCATTAGAATTGTATGAAACTAATACCACTGACCTTTTATTATCTGATCAGTTACCAGGTTCAATCGGATTTAATGCCGTAACAAGAAACGTTGGTCAGACACGTAATAAAGGTATTGAGCTAGGTTTCTCTACTGTAAACGTAAACACTCCGGGTGGTTTCAAATGGACTACCGACTTCACGTTTACCAAAAACAAAGAGGAAATCGTATCATTATATAATGGAAAAGTAGACGATTTCGGAAACCGTTGGTTCATAGGCAAACCACTTAATTCATACTATGATTACAAGAAAGCCGGTATCTGGCAAACCAACGAAGCTGACCTTGCAAAATCTTATGGTAGTGAGGTAGGGCAGATCAAAGTACAGGATACCAATGGTGATGGTAAAATTACGGGTGATGACAGAGTAATAATTGGCTCTGATATTCCGGACTTCAGTGCAGGCTTCACAACCAGATTTGAGTATAAAGGGTTTGATTTGTCAGCTTTCTTATTTGGCCGTTTCGGAAACATGATTGTGAGTGGTTTCCACCAAAACAGAAACCAGTTAGCAGGTCGTTACCAACAAATTGAAGTAGATTACTGGACACCAAATAACCCTACTAACGAGTTCCCTCGTCCGAAGAGTAATCAGGAGTTCCCTGTATACAACACCACTTTGATTTACTATGATGGTACTTTTGTTAAAATAAGAAATATCAATTTTGGTTACACATTCTCACCAAAAATTGCCAAAAAATTGGGAATGGAGTCTCTGCGTGTGTATACAAGTATTCAGCAGCCTAAAATCTGGTCTAAATATCGTGACAAATACAATGGTATTGACCCTGAAGCAACGATTACTTCTACCAATAACGGAACAACATCAATTAGTGAAAATATTGTTCCTGCCACTTCGGTTACCACCTTTGGTTTAAATGTGAGATTCTAAGTCGGCCATATTTACAAGATATTTTAATTATATAAGAAAATGAAACTAAAAAATATATTAAAACCAATCAAGGTCTTAGGAGTAATGTCAATACTTTTGACAACTCAATCCTGCAAAGATTTATTGGACGAAAAAGTAATAAAGGATATCCCTAACGATTACGTAAATACTCCGAAGGGTTTTGAAGATGCCGTAAAAGCGGCTTATTCTTCACTTCGTTATTATTATGGTGGAGAAGAAGGCTTGACTATGAGCGAGTATGGTACTGACATTTATGCTACCGGAGCTGATGGCGGCTATAAAGGATTCCATTTTTATGATGCGCAGTTAAATCCTAACGTTGATTATCTGGGAAACACATGGGATGAGCTTTACAAAGGTGTTAATGCCTGTAATGCCATCATAGAAAGAGCACCTAAATCAACAGTTGCAGATGCCACTAAAAAGCTAAGAGTGGCTGAGGCTAAATTTTTGAGAGCACATTATTATTACCTTTTGCATCAGCAATGGGGTGGTGTTGATTTAAGATTGACAGAAACCTTAGCTCCTACCAAGGACACTAAAAGAGCTACTGATGCAGAAATGTATAATGCAATCATTAAGGATTTGACTGAAGCTATCGCAGACTTAGAGGCAAAAGCACAGTCAACGGATTATGGGCGTGCCACAAAACCTGCAGCTGAAATGCTTTTGGCAAGGGTTTATCTGACAAGAGCTTATGGAACGTCAAAAGCCGCTGATGATTTCAGTAAAGCTGCAACACTTCTTAAATCAGTTACAACTAACTATGGTTTTAAGTTGTTAGATGATTTTGCAAGTGTATTTGACGAAAATAATCAGGTAAATAGTGAGATTATTTTTGCTGTACAGTTTACGTCAGACCCGTTATCCAACCTTACTAATAACACTGCTGCTGCCAATGGTGGTAATAACCTCCACTTATTCTTTGGCATGCAATATGATGTGCAACCGGGTTTGAAACGCGATGTATTTTATGGCAGACCATTTAAACGTCTGCGTCCTACA
Organism: Emticicia sp. GW821-FHT11C11; assembly: GCF_058808615.1. Taxonomy (NCBI): domain Bacteria; kingdom Pseudomonadati; phylum Bacteroidota; class Cytophagia; order Cytophagales; family Leadbetterellaceae; genus Emticicia; species Emticicia sp. GW821-FHT11C11. The sequence continues at coordinate 917,630 of NZ_JBXARV010000002.1, read as the reverse complement.
CCGTATTTATTGAATACTTGTTTTGCAGACAGAACCAATGATTCTCGTTATAAGAAGACTTTCAGAGATACCTGGTTGAGCAATAACCCGGGTGCAAACCTGAATGCTTCTTTTGATAACTCTAAAAGCAAGCTTACTTTTGCCGCAGGCGATACCGCCATCTTTATTCCGGGCTATGAGATGCCTTTAGCAGAACGTGCTGCAAAGAAATATCAGGTATTGGTACCAAGTGCTTATAGCGAAGCATTGTTCCCGACTTTGACTAAATTCTTCGATACCAAACGCCCTGACTTAACTTATGAGCCGGGAAGCCGTGACTATTTTGTATTCCGTTTAGCAGATGCTTATCTGTTGTTGGCTGAAGCAGAACTAAAATCTGGCAATACTTCAGAAGCGACCAAAGCGTTGAATATGGTACGTTACAGAGCGGGCTGGCCAGGTAAAAAAGATGCCATGTTAATTACCGATGCTCAGATGACATTCGATATGATAATTCAGGAAAGAGCAAGAGAACTGGCTGGTGAGTGTGTACGCTGGTTAGATTTGAAACGTTGGGGTTTATTGGTAGAAAGAGTAAAACAATATAACCCACAAGCCGCGGTTAATGTTAGTGATAAATTTTATGTGCGTCCGATTCCTCAAACGCAAATTGACAGATCTGCTAAAGGAGTGTTTGCACAAAATCCAGGATTTTAGTTAGTTTTGTTTCATCATAGTTATGGGAGAGGCTCCTTCATTTCAAGGAGTCCTCTCTTTTTAAGTTTTAGTAAATTCAATATTCATTCATATTAAACCACTTCAACCCCATGAACCGCAGAGATTTCCTGGCTCAGGCATCAATACTGACAGCTTCTTCACTTATTTCTCTTGAAAGCTTAGCTGCTGCAAAAGGCAAACACAAAATGGCTTATTCAGCTATTACCTGGAACGGTAACGACCTTATTGCCATTAAAGATATTGCAGCTTTAGGCTTTAAAGGTATTCAGTTAAGAGCTAATACCTATGCACCTTTTAAAGACAAACCACAGGACTTAAAAGATTTATTAGACCAGAATGGACTTACACTGGCTATGTTCTCTAGCGGAAACGTAGGCATACAGGATGATATCACTAAAGATATTGAAACGCATGTGAACCATGCCCGCTTTGTAAAAGCCTTAGGAGGAAAATCACTGCAGATAACCAACGTTTCTCGTCCGAAAGACAGAAACCCTACTACCGAAGAATTGAAAAAATACGCAAAGAATATGTCGGAGGTAGCCAAACGAGTGTTGGAAGAAACTGGTGTTCAACCTGCATGGCATAACCACATGCATCAATTGGGTGAAACACCTGAAGAGGTAGAAATTGTTGCTACAAGTATGGACACTAAATACATTAAGTTGGAATTGGACGTGGCACATTATACACAAGGAGGAGGAAACGCAGCTGACGCAGTAATTAAGTATAAAGATATTCTACACGCTACTCATATAAAGGATACAAAGCCAGTAGAGAGTAAATCGGGTTATCAGTTTGTAGAATTGGGACAAGGACGTGTAGATTTCCCGGCTATCTTTAAGGCATTAGATAAAATCAAGTTCAATGGCTGGAATGTAATTGAATTGGACTCTGTACCAGTAAAAGGGCGTACGGCATTAGAGAGCGGACAGACCAGCAAAAAGTATCTGGAAACAATAAATGTGAAATTTTGACCTATAGCTTTGAATGTTTGTCAAATTTTATGAATTTTTAGCTAAATTGATATTAGACAGATTGATGCATAGCACGTAATTTTGATAGAAATTATTCAACTCTATTTTAGGTAAATGAAAAAAGTATTTATTGTTTGTTTGCTCATGCATTTTGTTCTGGGCACAACTACTGCACAAAAATGGACAAGCCTGTTTAACGGCAAAGACCTGAAAGGTTGGAAACAACGGAATGGCAAAGCTAAGTATACGATTGAAAACGGCGAGATTGTAGGTACTACTGTAGCCGATACACCTAACTCTTTTTTGGCTACTGAGCAGGATTATGGCGATTTCATCCTGGAATTAGAACTGAAGGTCGATAACTCGATGAATTCAGGTATACAATTCCGTAGTTTGTCGAAGGCAGACTACAAAGATGGCCGCGTACATGGATATCAGATGGAAATAGATCCATCAGACCGCGCCTGGTCGGGTGGTATTTATGATGAAGCCCGCCGCGACTGGTTGTATATTCCAAATGCAAATCCGGAAGGTAAAAAGGCCTTTAAGAAAGATGCATGGAATAAATACCGCATTGAAGCCATTGGTAACATTATCCGCACTTGGGTAAATGGTGTGCCTGTAGCGTATCTGGTTGATGATGTAACCGCTAAAGGCTTTATTGCTTTGCAGGTGCATGCCATTGGTAAAGACGATAAACCGGGCAAACAGATTCGTTGGAGAAATATCAGAATCCAGACAGAAAACCTGAAACCAAGCCCTGCTGATAATACACCGGTAGTGAATCTGTTGCTGAACAATCTTTCTCCACAGGAAAAGGCACAGGGTTTCAAATTGCTTTTTAATGGCAAAGACTTTACCGGCTGGAGAGGGGTTCACCAAACCAAAATGCCTGAGAAGCACTGGCATGTAATTGACGGTACCATCAACGTGAGTCCGTCAGATGGTTCAGAAACTGGGAATGACATCGTAACAGACGAACAGTTTGGTGCATTTGAACTTACTTTTGAATTCAGACTGACAGAGGGTGCCAATTCAGGCTTAAAGTACTTTGTGAATGAAGCTTTCGACTCAGGGGGTAAATCAGGGATTGGGCTGGAGTTTCAGGTACTTGATGATGAACGCCATCCTGATGCCAAAATGGGCGTGGTAGGCAACCGTACACTGGCAAGTTTGTATGATTTGATACCTTCTTATAAGCTGGATAAGCGTTTCCAACGCAAAATCGGTGACTGGAATCAGGCACGATTGGTGGTGTATCCGAATAACATCGTTCAGCACTGGCTTAATGGCTTCAAGGTATTAGAATACGAAAGAAAAAGTAATATTTTCAATGCTTTAGTAGCCCGAAGTAAATATGCGAAGTATAATAACTTTGGAGCAGGCGATAAAGGTAATCTATTGCTACAAGACCACGGCAATAATGTGTCTTTCAAAAACCTGAAAATAAGAGAATTAAAATAATTGTATAAACACTAACATCTGTCACTCATATTCAATCCAATAAAACTATGACAACCCGCAGAGATTTTATTATCAAATCAGTGCTGGCTACTGCAGCTACTGGTTTTTCGGCAAAAAGTTATGGAAAAATAATAGGAGCCAACGACCGCGTGCGTGTAGGCTGTGTGGGTTTTTCAGACCGCCACCGTGCCTCTCACGTAGCTCCGTTTAAAGCCATGCAAAAAGGCATGAATTTCGAAATGGTTGCGCTTTCAGATCTGTGGAATCGCCGTCGTGAAGAAGGAAAAGCGTATTTAGATAAACAATTAGGTAGCGATGTAAAAGTTTTCCGTAACAACGAAGAGCTTTATGCCTCTAAAATGGTAGATGCGGTATTTATTTCAACTGCTGACTTCCAACACGCTTTGCATACTATTGAAGCCGTAAAAGCAGGCTGTGATACTTATACAGAGAAACCATTGGCAGAAACAATGGAAGACAACCGTGCGGTATTGAAAGCTGTAAAAGCATCAGGCAAAATTGTTCAGATTGGTTCTCAACGCAGAAGTGGTGAAAACTACTTTGCGGCAGAAGACTTCATTAAATCAGGCAAATTCGGCCCGATTGTAATGGTTGAATTGATGTGGAATGTAAACCAACCCGGCCGTTGGAGAAGACCTGAACTGACTAAAGATTTGAAAGAGTCTGATGTTGACTGGAAACGCTATCTGATGAACCGTCCGATGGTTCCGTTCGACCCACGTAAATATCTAGAATATCGTTTATTCTGGCCTTATTCGTCTGGTATTCCAGGCCAATGGATGAGCCACCAGATTGATACTGTACACTGGTTTTCAGGTTTACCACACCCTCGTTCGGTGGTTGCCAACGGTGGTATCTACCAATGGAAAGACGGCAGAACCAATGCCGATACATTAACAGTAGTATTTGATTACGGCCCGTTGAATGACCCTAAAACCGGCTTCCAGGTACAGTTTACTTCACGCTTCTCTAACTCAGCAGGTGAAACAAAAGAATTATACTACTCTAACGGGGGTATGATTAACCTAGACACCAACGAGATTTCTCCGACGGGTGGTCTTCGTGAGCGTGAAGCAGGTGCGATGGGCCTAAAAGCTAACTTGTTGCCTACCGTGAAACTGGAAGGAGCAAAAGTAGAATCAGGTGCTAACACAGGTGGTGACCCGTTGACATTTGCTCACATCAAAAACTGGATGGAATGCGTACGCAGTCGTAAAACTCCTCATGCGCCAATTGAAGCAGGATACTCGCACTCAATTGCAACTATCATGTCGAATGCGGCTTATCGTACAGGTCTGAAAGTAACTTTCGATGAAAAAACACAGGAGGTATTAGCCGGTGGCAAACCGTTTAAATATTGATATTTCGACGAGTACAATAAAACAGGGCTTCTTTCCAACCGGAGGGAAGCCCTGTTACTTTATTTCGCCCGCAATTCCCGCTTCAATATCTTACCTGAAGCTCCCATGGGCAGGCTTGACAGAAACTCCACAATGCGCGGGTATTTGTAAGAAGCAATTCGCTCTTTTGTCCAACTTATCAAGTCTTTCTCTGATACCTCAATGCCTGGTTTCAGAACCACACAGGCCTTTATTTCTTCTCCGTATTCTTGGCAGGGCATACCGATTACTGCTACCATCGAAACCGCCGGGTGTTGTATCATCAACTCTTCTATCTCTCGCGGATAGACATTGTACCCACCTCTGATAATCATGTCTTTGGTACGGTCAACAATAAAATAATAACCGGCTTCATCCCGATAGCCCACATCACCGGAGTGTAGCCATCCGTTTATAATGGTTTCTGCGGTGGCGTCCGGGCGTTTGTAATAGCCTTTCATTACATTGTGGCCACGGTAACATACTTCTCCTTTTTCGTTTGCACCTAGCTGATTCCCATGTTCATCCATGATGCAGACCTCTACCCCCCACACAGGCCATCCTATCGAGCCGGGTTTCCGTGATTTGCCCTTCTGATTAAAAGTAACTACCGGTGAGCCCTCTGACATGCCATAACCTTCAAGAATCGGCACGTCAAACTTTTGTTCAAAATCTTTTAATACCTGTACAGGCAAAGCTGCCCCGCCTGACATACACAGTTTGAGATTATTTTTAATGGCTGCCATATCAAACTTATGCGTATCGGGGTAACTTAATAATCCCCAGTACATGGTGGGTACTCCGGCAAAATGAGTGATTTTTTCGTTCTGCATCAGTGTAAGCACCTGTTCAGCATCAAACCTTGATACAAGTACAGATTTAGCACCTATATAAATACTGGCCAGCATACACACCGTTTGGCCGAAAATGTGAAACAAAGGCAACACCAGCATCGACGTATCGTCCGGCCCTAAGTCCTGCAAATCTTTGCTCAGAACTGCATTCAGAAACAGATTTGAATGGGTCAGTTCGGCGCCTTTTGGTCGACCGGTAGTGCCTGAAGTATAAATGATTACGGCCGTATCGTCTGGTGAGGTAAAATAACTTTGAAACACAGGCGATTGACCTGTCATCAACATGCCCAATGTCTTCGTGCCTTCTATAGGAGAAGCATCAGTAAAAGAAGGGGTTATTATAAAGAAATCTTTACAGGTATCGGTCATTTCAAAACCTGCATTTCCCTCTTGTCCCATAGGCATTTCGGGTGTTCCTGTAAAACAGAAGTAGGCTTTCGCGTCCGAATCCTGCAAATGATACGCTATTTCATGGCGTTTTAATAACACGCTTAAAGGAACTACCGTCGCGCCCGTCTTCAGGATACCGAAGTAAACCATCGGAAAATAAGGCAGGTTCGGACAAGTAAGAGCAACCTTATCGCCTGATCCGATACCCAAAGCAGCGAGCCCGTTAGCGATCTGATTACTAACGGCGTCTAATTGCCCGAAAGTAATGCGTTTATCGGCAAAAATAAGTGCCTCTTTGGCTGGTGATGAGCGTGCGTGGTGTTCAAGAATGGTTGATAGGTTAAACATAGGGTTACAGGTTTTATTGCTTGTGCAATTTATAGATTAAATAGTACTATGAAAAGAATTGTTGCTTTGAAAATTCTTTTCCGACTTCATATATTTATTGCATATCAGGTCAGGGCTTCAGTTGATTTTCAATAGTTATACTAAAAAACTACTTAAAAAGCACATTCCTACAGAAGATAAATCTTAACTTCGCACTCTTAAAACACAATTACTACCATAATCACAATGAAACGATTCAACGTAAAGTTATTTATTATCTGTACCATTATTTCAGTTTCCGGTTTTACGCAAATCAATACCCCTGCTGCCAGTCCCTCAACAACAGTTTCTCAAGGATTGGGTCTTACTAAAATTACCATAGATTATAGCCGTCCGTCGGTAAAGGGGCGTAAGATATTCGGCGATTTAGTGCCGTTTGGTAAAGTATGGAGAACCGGAGCAAACAAAATCACTTCTATAAAGTTTGATGATGAAGTAATAGTAAACGGAACACAGATTAAAGCAGGTAGCTATGGTTTATATACCATTCCTAATGCTGCCGAGTGGACAATCATTCTGAATGCTGATGATAAACAGTGGGGCTCATATGGCTATGACGAAAAGAAAGACGTGTATCGTTTTAAAGTAAAGCCGGCCAAAACGAAATATTTTGTAGAGCAAATGGCGATTGATGTTGAGGGAATAAATCCTACGACAGCTGATATCGTGATTAAATGGGAAAACACCGAAGCCAGATTTAGGGTAGAACAACAGGTTGACGCCAAAATTATGGCCGAAATTGAAGAGAAAACAGCAAAGCCGGACGCATCTATTGATACTTATTTCTCAGCCGCTGATTACTATTATCAGAAAGGTGTTCATCTGGATAAAGCGTTGGTTTGGGCCAATAAAGTAACAGAGAAAAATAAAGAATACTGGGCATACCAATTGGTAGCAAGAGTAGCAGCAAAACAAGGAAACTGTGCGGTAGCATTGCCAAACGCCGAGAAGTCGATGGAGCTAGCTAAAAAAGCAGGTGATGACGCTTACATCAAGCTGAATGAGGCTGTTTTTAAGCAATGTAAAAAATAATTTAAGCCTGAACGATAACTCCGCGGACCAGGTTCTGTGGAGTTTTTTTTAATAGTGTGATAAACCTATGTTAGAACAGTTAGAAGCCATAAAGGAGAGATTTGAAGAGGTTTCTCAGCAAATTACGATGCCCGAAGTAGTATCGGACATGACAAAGTTTAAGCGCTTAAGCAAAGAATATAAAGACCTCGACAAGATTGTCAATCAGTTCAATGCTTTTAAGAATATCCTGTCGAACATTGAGGGAGCCAAGGATATTATTGCCAATGAGAAAGACGAAGAAATGCGCGACATGGCAAAGGAAGAATTGGACATTCTGGTGCCACAGAAAGAAGAAGCAGAGGCTATTCTGAAGGAAATGCTGATACCCAAAGATCCGAATGACAGCAAAAATGTGATTCTGGAGATACGGGCAGGTACCGGCGGGGACGAGGCTTCAATTTTTGCCGGAGATTTATTCAGAATGTATCAGCGTTATATTGAACGGCAGGAAGGCTGGACCATGTCTCTTCTTGACCATAACGAGGGTACGGCCGGTGGCTACAAAGAGATTATTTTACAGGTAGAGGGAGAAGATGTATACGGTAAGCTGAAATATGAGTCAGGAGTACATCGGGTACAACGTGTTCCGGCTACTGAATCACAAGGTCGTGTGCATACTTCTGCAGCATCGGTAGCTGCCATGCCTGAGGCCGACGAAGTAGACGTTCAATTGAATATGAATGATATCAGGGTTGATACCTTCAACTCATCGGGTGCAGGCGGGCAGTCAGTAAACACCACTTATTCTGCCGTGCGTATGACACACATTCCGTCAGGAATTGTAGTGTCTTGTCAGGACGAACGTTCGCAGATTAAAAACCGCGAAAAGGCTTTGTCAGTGTTGCGTTCACGACTATATGAGATGGAACTCGCCAAGCACAATGCAGCCATTGCTGACGCCCGTAAGATATTAGTAGGAACCGGCGACCGTTCAGATAAGATTCGCACGTATAATTATCCGCAAAGCCGCGTAACAGATCACCGCATCGGATACACTGTGTATAACCTGCCGAGTGTAATGGACGGTGAGATAGACGATTTTGTTGAGCAATTACGTATTGCCGATAATACTGAAAAAATGAAAGAAGGCTATGCTTAAGAACAATGGAGAACGGAACAAGGTTAAAGCAAAAGCGAAGTGTTTTTCGCATTTTCCCTGTTCCGTTCTCCATTGTTCGTGTTTATAAATAGAAAATTCCTTTCTCCTTTAACCTTTCTCCAGATTTACTATGGTACTATGTCTCGCAACCAATAATCAGCATAAAGTAGAAGAACTGCAGGCTATGTTGGGCAGCAGGTATGAACTGAAAACATTGGCTGAAATAGGCTGTTTCGATGAAATTCCGGAAACAGAAAATACTTTTCAGGGAAATTCACGTCAGAAAGCCATTTATGTACGAGAAAGGTTTGGGGTGAATTGCATCTCAGACGACTCAGGGTTGGAAGTAGATGCCTTAAACGGAGAACCGGGTGTTTTTTCGGCCCGTTATGCCGGTGAGCATGGTAACCATGCCAAGAACAATGCCCTGCTTCTTAAGAATCTGAAAGATATAAGCGACCGTGGGGCACAATTCAGATGTATTATTACGCTGATTCTGGGTGATGAGGTACATCAGTTTGACGGTATCATCCGTGGCACTATCACACATGAGACAAAAGGTATAAAAGGCTTCGGGTATGATCCGCTCTTTATTCCTGACGGCTACGAAAAAAGTTTTGCAGAAATGAGTCCGGATGAAAAGAATCCGATCAGCCATAGAGGAATAGCGGTGGCAAAACTGATAGACTTTTTAGACACGTTTCCGGAGCATTAATAAATTAACATCGTAAGAAAACACAGTAAAACGATGCGTTGGATGGGTAATGAGGAGAGAAAATAAAAAAGCGAAGCCTTGGCTTCGCTAAATCAATTATCATAGGTAAAGTATATTTGTCAAAAGAAAGGCTACAACTCTGCGCCGTTACAGTTACAAAATTGTGGTATTTTTCTACAATAAACTATTCCATCATTATCAAATACTTGTACTTTATTAACATATTCTATAATTTTGTTATGCTGATAATGATAATAAAGTATGAAAGTTGAATACGAAAAAATCTCTCCAGACACGGGCAGTTCTTTCCGTTTCATTCATTGGAAATCGCAAAACGACAGGTTTTTCTGGCACTACCATCCGGAGTATGAAATCGTATTCGTACGTAAAGGTTCAGGGAAATTGCATATCGGAAATCACCTGACTACCTACAAGGAGGGAGAATTAGTGTTTATTGGGCCTAATTTACCCCATACAGGTTTTGGATATGGCATAATCGGAGAACACGAAGAAATAGTAGTGCAGCTGAAAGAGGATTTTCTGGGTGAAAGGTTTTTGCATACGCCCGAAATGCAACAAATAAGAGCTTTATTTGATAAAGCAAGGCAAGGGCTATCCTTTCATGGCAAAGCGCAGAAACTTGTGGCAGCGAAACTGCAAAAAATGCTTCATCTGTCTCATTTTGAGCGCCTGGTTGAATTATTGAACATATTTCAGGTGCTAGCCACTACTACTGAATATTCAGCCTTGAATCCATCCGAAATCTCGTTTGACTTCAGCCATAAAGATGAAGACCGCATCAATAAGGTATATGAGTACGTAGAGCAGAATTATCAGCAACCGATTGATATTCAGGTCGTGTCAGATCTCGTAAATCTTACCGTACCCTCTTTTTGCCGATATTTTAAAAAAATCACCCATATTACTTATACCGACTTTGTGAATGAATACCGTGTGAATCAGGCTTGCAGGATGTTGCTCGAAAACCATTCCATTGCTGATATCTGTTTCGAGGTAGGCTTTAACAATATTTCTCATTTCAATAAAACTTTTAAGCAGCTGAAGGGTAAAAGCCCTCGTGAATATAGGCTGGCCCTGTCAAAATGATTGAACTAGACAAAGTATTTGTACAGAAAGGAGACCGGACGGTCTTGCACAACATTAGTTGGCAAGTGAAAGAAAATGAAAACTGGGTGATAACAGGCGGCAATGGCGCCGGTAAAACCACACTTCTGGAAATCATTGCCGGTAAAATATTTCCGTATAAGGGTACTGCCACTACTCCGCATCACTCTAAAATAGCTTTTGTAGCCAAAGATTACAGTTTTAACCGGATAGTCCAGTCGGCTACTCAATATTATCAGCAACGCTTCAATTCGATGGATGCCGAAATTGCACCTACAGTAATTGAAATTCTGCGGAACAGAATCAAACCTGTAGGTACTGTTGATGAGGCTTCGGTTAAACTGTCACCTCCGGAGCATACAGATGAAGAAATAAACCGTGTGGCAGGTTTATTGAAAATCACTCATTTGCTTGATCGCAGCATCGTTACACTATCAAACGGAGAAACCCGCCGGGCACTTATTACTTTGTCGTTGCTCAAAAAGCCTCAATACATTGTTTTAGATAATCCTTTTATTGGCCTTGATGTTGAAAGCCGCAAAACGCTTCATGAGGTACTAAATCATATTGCTCAATCAGGCATTCATATTATATTGGTCAGTTCTGCCAAAGAGATACCCGATTGTATCACTCACCTGCTTGAGTTGGAAGACGGCAAGATCCGTAATATTCAAGCCAGACCTTTCGATTTTGGAAAAGAAGAAACGAAAGCCGAAAAACTGTTGTATCCGGCTATTCTGGAAAAACTTAAACAGAACCCTGCCCGGGGCGATTTCCAATATGCTTTGAATATGCGCAAAATCACGGTTACCTATAAAAACAAGAATGTGGTTGACGGGGTAAACTGGAAAGTAAAAAGAGGGGAGAGGTGGGCATTGATGGGACCAAACGGCTCGGGGAAAAGTACTTTATTGAGCCTGATTACAGCCGATAATCCACAAGGATACCAGAATGATTATGAGCTGTTTGACAGAAAGCGCGGTTCGGGTGAAAGTATATGGGATATTAAGCAGCGGATAGGATACGTTTCTCCTGAGCTACACTTGTATTTTAATCGACATACAGAGGTATGGAAAGCGGTGGCTTCCGGATTATTTGATTCAGCCGGTTTGTTTAAAAAGCTGACACCCGAAGAACAAACTACAGTAGAGGACTACATGAAGCTGCTCAATATCGGGCATCTTGCCAAGCGACAGATTACCCAGCTTTCGTCCGGTGAGCAAAGACAGGTATTTCTTGCCAGAGCCTTAGTTAAAAATCCATCTTTACTGCTGTTAGATGAACCATGCCAGGGGCTTGACTATAACCACATGGTATATTTCAGAGAGTTGGTAAATGAATTGGTGCTTGAACTTAACAAGACGCTTATTTATGTAACTCATTACACCGACGAAATTCCTGCTTGTGTTGACAAGGTAATCAGACTTGAAAACGGGAAAACCGTAGAACTGGGCAAGAGAAAATCCGGATGAGGATATAGATACTTGAAACTTTCAATAGTAATGGTAGAGGAAAAACCCAAAAGAAAAACACCCGAAAGACGAATTGGTCAGATAAACACGTTCTTAAAAAAAGATGAATTTGATTTCAAGACCGGATAATTTAGGCTAATTTTAAATCAGATAATAAACTTCTATTCTAGCTAATGAAAAAAGTTTTGTTGTTTTTATTGATACCTGTTATTTATCTTTCTTGTAATCACTCCAAATCTTCTGATGCAGACTCCTTGCAGTTAGCTAAGCCTGAACCCGTTGTATTAAGTTCAACCGACTCCGTTTCAATTGATTTGTTAGAACTGAAAGAAAAGGGCTTGCTGGAGGAAACAAAGATTATCACCATAAGCAAAGACCCGGTATATCTGAAAAAGAAACGATACAATGCTATTTCGTTGAAGGAGATACTTGAAACCTACTCTTCGGCTAAAAAACAAAAACCTGCCGATACAAAAGTAGTATTTGAATGTGAAGACGGTTACAAACCGGAAATGTCGCTTGAAAAACTCTTAAACTCGAAGGCTTATCTGGTAGTGAGTGATGTAGATGCTCCGAAAGGCAAAGAATGGGAACCCCTCTTTGATAAGGGAGATGAAATAAAAATGGAACCGTTCTATGTGGTTTATGAAGGCGTATCAGCCGAAGATATTACCTATAAATGGCCTTACAATTTGGTAAAGATACATCTGGCGCCTTTGCACGAAAATGATGCCGCCCTGTTGCCCAAATCAGAAGCAGCAACAGCCGGATACGAACTGTTTAAAACCCGATGCCAGACCTGCCACAGCATCAATAAAATAGGTGGAAAAATGGGGCCGGAATTGAATTTCCCGAAAAGTGTAACAGAGTATTGGAAAACAGAAGATTTGAAAGCCTTTATTCAGAATCCGGAGGCTTATCGGAATGAGGTGAAAATGCCGAATCTGGGAATAAAACCGAAAGAAGCAGAAGCAATTATAAGATATCTGGAATATATGAGTAACAATAAAATAGACTGAAAAGAGGAAACGCCTTTCTCAATCAGAAAGGCGTTTCCTGCTTAATCAAAACCGGTAATTAAAGCCATAATTTAGACCAAACATTTGTGGCCTCATGTTCAGATCTACAGAAGAGGTCATGCCCGAAAATAAGGCTCTCTGATATGATGTTCCTATATTGGCCTGCCAGTGCTTGCTGATCAGATAAGTTGCTCTTACACCACCCAATCCACTGAAATTAACAGGTTTATAGATTCTGTTTTCTCCGCTAATAGTATTTTTGCTTTTTACGAGCCCGTTATCCGTCGTGATACTATTTTGTAGGAAGATATCCGTCGAAATCCCCGCCAGCAGGTTCAGCCCCAGTTTTTTGGTAAGCCCTATTTCATAAGCCATCTGCATCGGAACCATCAGGTACTCATACCTGTTGCCAAACGCTGAGGCATCGGCCACTACGGTATTGCTCTTATAAGCCGATGAATATTCTTTTGCAGAGTTTTGAAGAAGGTAATTAGTCAGAAAAGTATTCACATAGCCATTGTTCTGAAAGGCGTAAGTGTTGGTCTCTAAAGTTGAATTACCCCTTAAGTATCTCACACCGCTTTCTATATGCCATTTTTTAGAAACCTTATAACCAAAAGCTACACCATTATTAATGGCAATACCCGATCTCATAACATTTTGTGGTTTTGAAACCGTTAATGAGCCTTTATCTCCAGGATTAGCCAAACTACCATTGGCAAGCTGGGCAAAATCGTTAGCCGCACTGTAGGCCATACTGTTTATCCCTCCGAGTTTCATATTAGGATCAAACGGAGCAATGCCGGATTGTAACCCGACCCAGAATTTCGAATCGTTCGAGGCAAGTGCTGTATTCTCATCATTTTCAAGCATTTCCGGATCAAAAGCCAGCTTATTTCTTTGCATGGTGTATCGGCTACCAAGATAACGGTACTTTTTACCCTCCAATTTATCTATTGGGTTCAAAGCATTAGTATTTGCAGCCAATGCGTCCGTCGTTGTCAGAGTAGCTTTATCATTAATGCTATTGGTTAAACCTTTTACATCAGCCTTGCCGGTTTCAGTAAGTGTTATATTAATTGCCGTTGATGTTTCAGCAATACGGGTGTAACGGGTCTTTCCGACAATGGCAAGCGAACCTGCTTCCTTCGAATCAGGAGAATTTGCTCCTGTTGTACTTGATTTTTTAACATCTGGTGCAATCGCAGCTGTTTCAGCAAGTAAGGTTTCAGAACCCTGCTTATTGGCTTCTATTTTATTCTGAGGTTTTTCTCTGGCAGCAATCGAACCATTCTTTTCTCCTGAAATGCCGTTTGTGTTTTGAGCTATGTCTGCTTTGGGTTCCTGGTTAAAGAATAAAATACCTCCCAACACCAAAGCTAAAGCTGCTGCCAGCCCCGTAGCCATTAGTGATGGTTTAAGGAAAAATATAAAAGGGCGTTTCTTCTTCTTTTCTAATTCCGACTCAATGCGCCCCCACAATTCATCCGAAGGAGTCATTGAAGCGCTTTCAAACGCTTTTCTCCATTCTTCTTCAAAATTGTTTTGTTTTTCAAATTCCATTTTTTTGTATCACGAAATTACCGTATTCGTGTCGTAAGTGTTTACTATTAAATTTTGTTTACCGGGGTTTTACTTTCCATTTTCTTCGTACTGCCCCCCAGTTTTACTTGTAATAAAGTTCGAGCCCTTGAATATTGCGATTTAGAAGTACCTTCTGATATCCCCAGTAGTGCTGCTATTTCATTGTGCTGATATCCCTCAATGGCATACAGGTTAAAAACGGTTCTGCAACCATCAGGCAGGCTGTTTACCATTTCAAGCAGTTGTTCAAACTGAAAATTCGAAAGTGTAAAATCGGCATCTTCAAGTTTATCACTCACCAGCTCACTATCTGTATGCTGCATCCAGTTGGGTTGATTCTGAAGTTGTTTCAGGGCGGTGTTTACTAAAATTTTTCTTAGCCATGCTTCCAGTGGACAATCGAATCGAAAGGTAGGTAGCTTCTGATAAATCTTCATAAACGCGTCTTGCAGAACATCTTCGGCATCTGGCTTATTTTTCATGTACCGCATAGCCGTAACAAGCAACTTCGACGCAAACATCTCATAGAGTCGTCGCTGCGCCACACGTTCTTGTCGAATACAAGCCTGCACTAATTCATATTCGCGGTGCATGAAAAGGGTAATTTTTTATCCAACCGTCTGGACTGAAAAGGTTTCTTATACAAGAAGATTACTTTAAGCCCGAAAAGGTTGGAACATAAGGGAAATATTTATCAATAATACACGGCAAAATTACGCTAAATATTTTCAGTAAGTAATTTTAATGTGTGTACTTCAATAACTCAAGGATGAAAGGTATTATTGTCGGCCAAAGCTCCTTATAGGTTGGCTGTTGATATACCACATCTGGATTTTAACTTGTTTCTAAAAACCCTTCCTACCTGTTTTTTGTTCCTATTAAGTAATTTTGCAATTGATGTTCATACAGTAACAGAAAAGTATATGATGGAATTTGGAAAGCTCTCAGATATTTCAGGAGTAGATTTCACGCTGCCTGCCGATAACACGCTTACAGAGAAAATACTATTGTCAACAAACGATACAACACCTCCCAGGATTTACGTTGGTTTGCCTGCATGGGCAGAAAAGAGCTGGAAAGGAAAGTTATATCCACATGATGCAAAAGATGGTGAATATCTATATCATTATTCCAGACAATTTAATGCAATTGAGTTGAATCAGTCACTTTATAGAATGCCGGATGTTGACACACTTAATAAATGGAAAGCAGAATGTGCCGAAGGATTTAAGTTTTTTCCCAAGTTTCATCAGAGTATCAGTCACGAGCGGAAATTAATAGGTGCCGAAGTGCAAACCGCTGAGTTTTGCAATGCAATATTTTCATTGGGTGATAAGCTCGGAAGGGCGTTCCTGCAAATGTCAGAAACTTATCAGCCCAATCAGTTAAAAAATCTGGAGAAGTATTTACAGTCTCTGGCGCCCACATTGCCTGTATCTGTAGAATTAAGGCATGAAAAATGGTTTAAGCCAGGTATCTGGCAGGAAACCTGTGCCATGCTGCAATCGCTTGGTGTAGGTACGGTGATAGCTGATGTAGCCGGAAGGAGAGATGCCCTGCACATGACGCTGACCACCAACCACCTGATGCTTCGTTTTACAGGTAATGACTTACATCCCACTGACTATGCAAGAACCGATGAATGGTGTGTAAGAATAATTGACTGGATACAGAAAGACCTGAAAAATATCTACCTTTTTATTCACTGCAACAATAATAAATTTGCTCCCGAGCTGGCGCTTTACTGGATAAAAAAACTAAACGAATTGGGCAATTTACGTATACAGGAGCCGAAGCTCAGAGAACAGGGTTTTCAGGGCAGTCTCTTCTGAAAAATATCTTGCATTATTACAGTTTAGTCTATAAATTGCACAATAATCATTCGAAAAACGGGCATAAATTGTACGTATATCCATGAGTGATTTAACCACCTGAAGCCATTGAAAACAAAGATTTTTTTCCTGACAAATTTAGCGAACAAATAAACCCGGCACCTTGTTGGGTTTTATTTTTTTGAAAAATTAAACCCTGAAAATATCCAGAAAACAAATGAAAAGCATTTTAGTGTATTGTGGCGCAAACGAGGGCAAAAGCCCCGCCTATAAAGAAGCTGCTCAGGCATTGGGCAACAAATTGGTTGAGAAAAACATGAAGCTGGTATTTGGCGGAGGAAGTGTGGGGCTGATGGGTGTAGTTGCTGATACTATGTTGGATTTAGGCGGACATGTGATTGGCATTATCCCCGATTTCCTGATTAAAATGGAAGTAGGGCATAAAGGGCTATCAGAACTGCATACGGTTGAGTCGATGCATGAACGCAAAGCGCTGATGGAAAAGATGAGCGATGGCATTATTGCCATACCCGGTGGCTTCGGTACCATAGACGAACTATTTGAGATATTAACCTGGGCGCAACTGGGTTTGCACGAAAAACCCATCGGCATACTGAATGTCAATGGGTTTTATAATTTCCTGCTGAAGCAGTTGGAAGTGATGATGCAAGAGGGTTTTCTGAAACAGGAAAGCCTCGATTTGCTGCTCGTATCTGACAATATTGAAGATCTATTGCAACAAATGGAGCACTTCAAGCCGTCGCCTCACAAAAAATGGTTGAAGCGAGGTGATACCTGATGCGCTTTATTTCTTAGCAGGATTATCTATCACTAAAGTAGGAGACCGGATAACACTTTTCAGATAGATGTTCTCATAATAATCAGTAGTCATCAGATCAATCTGAAAATAGTGCTTGCCATAATTAATAGCGTTTTTCATTAGTTTACTATTAAAGTAATTCCCTATGTCGCTGGCCTTATATTTAGCTAATTCGCTATTGGCAATTCTTTTGTCGTTCAGCCATATTCCATACATTTTAGAGTCTTGCCATTTTTCCATTTGTTCCTGAGTGGGTACTTCTCTTTCCAGATATAGTACCCTCATGGGCATATTTTTCTCTGCTTCTGTTAATTCGCTGTATTTTTTGTGCTCAGGAAGAATACCTTTTCCTCTAACCAATACAGTTGCATTTTGGTAATTGACATCCTCTTTAGTTAGTTTATGAGGTTTCAGTGCCAGTGTAAGCACAGGAGAGCTAAGTTTTAAGGTTACAGGCTCTTGTGCTATTAATTGAAAATTGGCCAGGCAAAAACCTAATGCAATAAATAATGAGGCACACATAGCTTTTTTTACAAAAGCCGTTGATGCGGAGGTGATTTTGGTCATCATGAGTAAACGCTTTTTAGTTATTTGAAAGTTTAAGTTGCTTGTTAAAGAGAGTCCACTGGCTTGTGAAGCCTTGCTGAGTAATAAATACTGATAAGCCCTTACATCCTGATAAGTTGTATTAACCGCCTCATCAGCCAGAAATTCATGGTTCAATTGAATAGCCCGCTTGAACAGATAAAGCAGCGGATTAAACCAGAAAACAATGCGAAGTAATTCAAGCAAGAGTACATCTAAAGAGTGCTTCTGCCGCACATGTGCCAGTTCATGACTGAATAGCTCAGGTTCAATATTAGATTTATTGTAATGTGCCCTGTTAATAAAAATGTAGTTCAGAAAAGTATAGGGTAGTATCTTTTCTTCCATCAGCACCAATGTGGCCCCCTGCCATTTAATGGTGGTGTTTTTCTTTATCGTTTTGTGAATACTGTTGAGATTATACACAAAGCGCACAAAGAAGAAAACAGAAATGAGGCCAATGGATACAATCAGGTATTCTGACCATGTATTTGCTTGCGGCGCTATTGCGGCTTCTACAGCATCTGTACCGTATAGTATGGCAGGTTGCGCTTCTAAAGTCTTGACCAACAGGCTCATATTATTTTCTGCGGAGGAATCTAACTCTATACTTACCAAAGGAATAGTAAAAGCGAACACAAGGCTTGCCAGCAGGTAGAACCTGTTAAATACATGCATTTTTTCAGCCTCTAAGAATAGCTTATAGATACCCCAGAGTATGACTAAAGCCGCCGTTGATTTTAAAAGATAGAGTATCATTGGTCTTTCTTTTTTTGAATCTCATTTTCAATAATTGCTTTCAATTCATCTAATTCCTTGCCCGACAGGTTGGTTTCGGTCGTAAAAAAAGAAGCAAACTGTGACGCCGAGTTATTAAAAAAGGTTTTGATTAACCCATTGACATGATTACTAAAGTAGTCAATTTTATTGATTACAGGATAATACTCTCTCGAATTGCCATATTCTTTATAACCTATAAAGCCTTTATCCGTCATTCTTTTCAATAAAGTGGCAATAGTAGTAACTGCTGGCTTAGGCTCAGGATAGGCCTCAAGCAAATCTTTCATAAAGGCTTTTTCAGCAGTCCATAAATACTGCATCAAGGTTTCCTCAGTGGGTGACAACTTCATGTTCTACAATGTTAGAGTTTGTTCTACAAATGTAGAGATAAATTTTTTTCTTCCAAATATTTTTAACTAATTTTTTAGTTTATTCTTTTCTTCATCAGCTCATTGTCATGCCCAATTGTTTTTACATCACCGGAACAAACGTTCATCATGAAAAACTTCTGCTTTATCATTTAAAACTTTCTGCCTTGGGCTATCGTTAATAGTTTTGTAATCAACTTCATTTTGTTTTATTATTTCCGCATAAAACATTTGTTATCAACAGTAGTTGCTTGAAAAAATACAATTTATGAAAAGAATACTCCTATTTGTTTTATGCCTGTTTTGCTTTACACATCTGCATGCACAAGAAAAGTTTACGGTTAGTGGTTATATTAAAGATGCTGCCAACGGGGAAGGGTTGATTGGTGTTTCGGTATATGTACAGGAAATAAAATCGGGTACCCAAACCAATGCCTATGGTTTTTACTCACTTACCTTACCCAAAGGGAAATATAATCTGGTGTATACATATGTAGGTTATGAAAAGATAACCAGAGCCATTGATTTAGAAACCCAGGATCAGAAACTGGACATTGAGTTAAAAGATGACTCGAAAGTGCTGCAAGAGGTGGTAATTACTACTAAAAAGGCTGACGAGAACGTGAAAAGTCTGGAGATGTCGGTCAATAAGGTGGATATCAAGACCATCCAGAAAATGCCTGCTTTACTAGGCGAGGTAGATATCATCAAGAGTATTCAGTATTTACCGGGTGTAACTTCAGTTGGCGAAGGCACCTCGGGTTTTAATGTGAGAGGAGGAAGCATTGACCAGAATCTGGTATTGCTCGATGAGGCTCCCGTATATAACTCATCGCATCTGTTCGGGTTTTTCTCAGTCTTTAATCCGGATGCCGTTAAGGATGTCAAGCTCATTAAAGGCGGGATACCGGCGCAATATGGTGGCAGGGTATCATCTATTCTGGATGTGAGGATGAAAGAGGGCAATGCTAAAAAGCCACAGTTTTCTGGGGGTATCGGCAGCATTTTTTCAAGATTTACTTACGAGCGACCAATCTTTAAAGATAAAGGCTCTTTTATAGTAGCGCTTCGTCGTTCTTATATAGATATTCTGGCCAAGCCATTTCTGAAAGATGATTTGAAAGGGTCACGTTTCTATTTTTATGATTTTACTGCCAAAGGTAATCTGCGAATTAATGACAAGAACACCATATTTCTTTCGGGCTATTTTGGTCGGGATACTTTTGGTGCCGATTTTGGTTTCAACTGGGGCAATTCCACTACCAGTTTACGCTGGAATCACGTGTTCAACAACAAGCTATTCCTAAACAACACCATCTTCTATAGTAATTACGATTACGCACTGCAGTCAGACTTAAAAGAAAAGAACACGCAGGATGCCTTCCGCTGGAAATCAAACATTATTACCTATAGTATCAAGCCTGATTTTACTTACTATCCCAATGCCAATAATACCATTACTTTCGGTGGGCAGCTAACTTATTATTCATTCAACCCCGGACAGGCCGTAGCTATTTCAGGCGGTGTTGAAAGAGCGATAGGTCTTGATGATAAATTTGCTACAGAGTCAGCCTTGTATGTAGGTAATGAGCAAAAAATCAATTCGAAGATTTCGTTACAGTACGGACTCAGATATTCTTTGTATGACTATATGGGCAAAGGCACAGCCGTTGAGTTAGGCGAAGCTCCATCTCCGGGTGAGCGACGTCCGGTAGTGAGTACCACCTCGTATGGACAAGGTGAGTCGATTAAGAAGTACGGTAATTTTGAGCCGCGTTTTGCTGCCAATTTTAGCTTAGGGGAGAATAACTCAATCAAGTTAAGTTATAACCGCCTGGTGCAGTATCTGCATTTATTGTCAAATACCACGGCGTCATCTCCACTCGATGTCTGGACACCGAGCAGTAACAATATCAAACCTCAAATTGCTGATCAGGTAGCCCTAGGATATTTCCATAATCTGGCCGACAATATGTATGAGACCTCGGTAGAAGTGTACTATAAAAAGCTATATAACCAGATAGACTATGTACGGAATGCCGACTTGCTTCTAAACCCTAACGTAGAAGCAGATTTGTTGTTTGGCGATGGAAGAGCGTATGGCGCAGAATTTTATGTCAAGAAAACACAAGGTAAATTCAATGGCTGGGTGAGTTATACACTGGCACGAACAGAAAGAAAAATACCCGGTCTTAATCAAGAACAGTGGTTCCCGAGTAGAATTGATAAATTGCATAATCTGGCCATTGTCGGAATCTATGACCTGAACAGCAAATGGTCGTTCTCAACGAATTTCATATTTAGCACCGGCACACCGGCCAGTTTCCCGACCAACAAGTTTGTATGGCAGGATATTGCGCTACCGCATAATTATTACGACAGCCGCAACTCTTACCGGATTCCTGCCTCGCACCGCTTAGATATATCGGCTACCAGGCAAAACAAGCATGCTTTCTTTAAAAAGGGCACGAGTGAGTGGGTATTCTCTATCTATAACGTGTATAACCGTCGCAATCCGTTCTCGGTATTTGTACGCCAGAATGAAAACAACCAGACACAGACCGAAGCCGTGAGATATGCCGTTTTCGGAACGGTGATTCCGGCAGTAACCTACAATTTTAAATTCTGACAAATCCGACAATGAAAATGATAAAACCAATGAAAAAGATATTTGTAATTGTTTCTATAAGCCTGTTATCGTTCTCACTGTTTTCGTGCGAAGATGTAGTTGACCTTGATGTACAGGAGGGCGTTTCTCAACTGGCGGTTGATGCGCTGGTTACCAACAAGGCAGAGGTTCAAACCATTAAGCTTTCGTTATCGCAGGCTTATTTTGATAATTCACCCGTGAAACCGGCTTTAGGTGCAACAGTCACAGTATTTGATGAAGACAGTGTAGCGCATGAGTTTGTAGACATAAAGAACAACGGTAACTACGTGTATGATGCCACCAAAAAGCCGCTGAACAAAACTGGCAAGCAGTATGCGTTGTATATTAAATATCAGGGGGAAGAATACGTGTCGTTATCTAAACTGAACCGTGTGCCGAAAATAGATTCGATAGACTACAAGGTAGAGCGTTTTCCTATCAAGCCGGATAACGGCCCGCAGGATGGTTTTCAGCCTCAGTTTTATGCGCACGATTTTGAAGGCGAGGGCGATTGTTACTGGATAAAATCGGCCAAAAACCACAAGTATTTTTCTAAGTCCACGCAAATCAGCGTATCGTATGACGGTGGATTCAGTCCCGGTTCCAAAACAGATGGTCTGTTATTTATCTTACCTGTTCGTCAGTCGCTGGGAGGAGAATTATATTCAGATAAAGACACGCTTACAGTAGATGTTTATTCCGTTACCCAAGAGCAGTTTTACTATTTACAGATTGTTCAGCAGGTTTCATCAAACGGAGGGCTTTTTGCCACGCCTTTGTCTAATCTGCCTACCAACATTCTCAATTATAATACACAATCAACCAAGAAAGCAGTTGGTTTCTTCGGGATTTCAGCAGTTAGCTCGGCAGAAGCGGTCATTGATAAAACTAAAGCCAAGCCGAAGGACTGATTTCAAACGAAAAATTTCACCCAATGAATCCGGTGTCTAAAGAAACAAAGGACATTTTTATGAATTATAGCCGACTTAAGTCGGCTTTTGCAATGCAATAATACCTTTGTTATAGTAGCTGGTGAATTCATTCACCGAATCCAATAAAAAAGAGAGACGCACTGACGCGTCTCTCTTTTCATATCCCAAGGAATCAATATCAATACAAAATCACCATCATGCTTCTGGCGCCGTGCGCACCTATTACCAATGCCTGCTCAATGTCGGCCGTTTTAGAGGGGCCAGCAATAAAAGCGCCATAATTACCTACAGAACTTAGCTTTTGGTAGGCTTCATGCATATTAGCTACTACGTTTTGCCTATCAAGCACCAGAACCAGATGCTGGGTAATGAAAGGTAATGCTCTGTTTATCATGTTTACTTCCGGCACCCAGATGGCTCCGTTTTCTGCGACACCTATTTCACCCTCAATTACGGCTAAATCAACGTCTTTAAGCACTTCTTTAGGTGTGTTTGTATCAATGGTTACAGTGGCTTTCACCAATTCTGACGCAACGGTTTTCAGATCTGAATAATGCGTATCGATTACCTCCTGACAATCAGCCTTACTGTTTACTTCTACAGCATGGCCGCCAATGCTTAATAAAACGGTTTTGAATCGTTCAATGCTGCCGTCTGCTTCAAATACCGGAACAACAGGCATATCCACAAACACCGGCTTGTTGGCTTTTACATTGGCTAATATTTTCTCTCGACTACTCATGGGCTGTCAGGACATTTTATTTTTGCTATACCACTCCTTAAAGCTTTGCTTCGGAGCATCGGGCAGTTCTCGGGCTTTTGCCCAGGGGTTAAGGCCTTGTGCATGTGTAAGGCCATGCGGAAGTATCCGTAAGGCACCTCTCGCCAGCTTACCGCCAAGGTTATACACTTTAGGCATAGCCAGCATTTTAGCCAGACCTTTCATGCCCCATTTTTTGGCTGCGGGCAGTTCATTTTCTTTTGCCACTACCTGTCGCCATTTATACAACTGCACATGAATGTCTATCTTCACAGGGCAAACATCAGAACAAGAGCCGCATAACGTACTGGCAAAGGGCAAGGAACTGTATTTATGTAAATCTATATTCGGTGATAGAATGGCTCCGATTGGCCCCGGTACGGTGAAATCGTAACTATGCCCGCCACTGCGTCTGTAAACAGGACAAGTGTTCATACAGGCACCACAACGAATACATTTCAGAGAATTTCTGAAATCGGAGCGGCCTAATTGCTGCGTACGACCGTTGTCTACAATCACAATGTGCATTTCTTTACCTTCTGGCGGGCTCGTAAAATGCGAAGTATAGGTAGTAACGGGTTGTCCGGTAGCACTGCGTGCCAACAGACGGATAAAGACCGATAAATGCTCAACTCTGGGTATCAGTTTTTCCATGCCCATGCAGGCAATATGTACTTTAGCCAGATTAACACCTAAATCAGCATTGCCTTCGTTGGTGCAAACCACCACACTGCCTGTTTCGGCTATGGCAAAGTTTACACCCGTAAGTGCGATATCAGCCTCAATAAATTTCTCTCGAAGGTGCTGGCGGGCAGCTTCTGTTAAGGCCTGCGGGTCTTTTTCGCCTTTAGGCGTACCCAGATGTTCATGAAAAGTTTCGCCCACATCTTCTTTTTTAAGATGGATGGCGGGCATTACAATATGGCTTGGGGGTTCGTTTCTGAACTGCACAATGCGTTCACCAAGGTCAGTATCAACTACTTCGATACCGTTTTTTTGCAGATAAGGGTTCAAGTGGCATTCTTCAGTAAGCATCGACTTACTTTTTACCATTTTTATAGGGCCTGTCTTATCTTTTACCGAAGCCGCATTTTTAATGATGTTGAGTACAATCTCATTGTGCTCATGTCCATCGGCTGCCCAATGCACCTTTACTCCATTTTTTCTGGCGTTTTCTTCAAATTCAATCAGATAATTATCCAGGTTGCCTAAAGTATGGTCTTTAATCTGCGATGCCAGCTGACGTAACTCCTGAAATTCGGGAATAGGATAGATGGCCCTGTCTCTTTTCTGACGGACAAACCACAGCGTTTCATCATGCCAGGTGGTTCGGTCGAAATCTTTATTGAATTTTTCAGCTAAGGCAGGGTGGTTCATGGTTGGCTTCCGTTCAGAATTTCTGCAATATGCATTACTTTCATGGGTAACTGTTGGCGTTTCACTATTCCTTCCAGATGCATCAGGCAGGACATATCTCCTCCGGTAAGTACTGTGGTACCATTACGTACGTGGTCAGCAATTCTGTCGTGTCCCATGCGTGCCGAAACAGCTTCTTCCGAAATACAGAAAGAACCGCCGAATCCGCAGCATTCGTCGTTGCGTTCCAGTTGGGTAATTTCAATGCCACGCAGTTTTTTTAGCAGAGTAAGAATCTGGCCGCCTTTATCACCAGTTACTTCAGAAGCATTGGCTTGCCGCAAACCTCTCTGTCCGTGGCAACTTAAATGCAAGCCCACCTTGTGTGGAAAATCAACCGGTATTTCTTCTACTTTCAGCACGTTCTCCAGAAAGTCTACCAGTTCATATACGGTTTTTCTTACCTTTTGTACAGCCGGAGTCTGGTCGATGATGTCATAATGCTTGCGTACATGATACGTACAACTGCCTGATGGGGTAACCACGTAATCGTAATTGGCAAAGGTATTTACGAAATGATGATATACTTCTTTAGAGTCCTGTTCACAGCCGCTATTGGCCATGGGTTGTCCACAGCAGGTTTGCTGCATGGGGTAATGCACCTCTACGCCCAGTTTTTGCAGCAATTGCAGGGTGTTGATGCCCACATTCGGATAAAACTGGTCAACATAACATGGAATAAACAGGGCTACTTTCATCGCTTTCTCACAGATACACCTTATTTCTTGCCTTTTTTCTTATAAGTGCAAGTTTTGTTATCAGACTTTACGTAATAAGATTTATAATTGCTTGCTTTCGGGTCCGTGCAACCACAAAGGTTTAAGATTTCTACCTTGCGGAAATCGACAGGGTGGCTTTCGCTTTGCAGAGAAATAGTACCTTCTGCCAGTGGTTTACCTTCTACCATCAGGCTTGGGTCATGGCCGCTTACGTTTCCACCTCCGGTTTGTGTTTTGGTATATTCCAATACCTGCTCACCATTGATGTAGTGACGGATTAGTGAGTCGCCCAATACCAGTACTTCTGCACGAACCCATTGCTCACCATCGTATGTTTTTGAAGTAGAGTTAATGCAGTGGCGTTTATCCAGTTTATCCTGATAAAATACGTTCGTGCCGGGTGTACATAGATTACAGGTAGTGCGTTTGCCTGTACCTAAACCGCCTAATAACTGCACTTCTATAGAGATGGGGAAATCCTGATCTTTACCCATAGTTTCAGGAGCCTGTCCATGGATCATAATACCGCTGTTGCGGGTAGCCCAACCCGGGCCGTCTTTTGCCTGATCGCCTACGAAACGGTACTCGGTCGCAATCCGGTAATAGGAGTATTTATCCTTATAAAAGATATGTCCGAATTTCTCCGCAAAAGAATCATACGCATCATAACGAACTTTCATGAGTCCGTCTTCTACTCTGAACGTCTTACCGAAGTTGTCGTCTAAGGCATAATTGCGGATTTTCACATGCCAGCCGTCCAGGTTTTTTCCGTTAAAAATTTGCTTCCATTCTTTAGGGTCAATTTCTTGCGAAAAAGCTGAAGAGGGAAGAATGGCGAATAAGGCCAAAGTCAGGATTTTTTTCATGAGTTTAATAGTCGGGTGTGATTGATAATAAATGATTGAAACCATGCAAAATAACATCAAGTTTTGTAAAGAAAGACATCACTTGATGAGTATTTTACATTAAAAAGTTCAGGTACGCAATTTACAGGCCGGTAGCTACACTCAGTTTGCCTCTTTTCGTGATTAAACCATCGCGAACTTTCTCATTCCGGAAAGTAGCAACGGGGTCAATGGCGCCACCTACCTGATGGCTGGCTTCTGCCACTAAGGCTCGCACATCTGTAAAGAACGTATCTCTCAGCAATTCTTCGGCGCGTAGCACATCATTGCTATCCTGCGCATCGGCTAAAGCCTCCCGGTCTACCAGTAGGGCTTTGGTATAAGTAGCCAGAATAGCATTGACCGATTGCAGCAAATCCTCGATTGGGTCTTTGGTGTTGTGGCTGGCGTCAATCATCCAGGCCAATGGTGGGTTTTTCACCGCCGCATCCTGCATCCCGTCTACCAATTCATTGAATATTAAGAAAAACTGATAGGGTTTGATACTTCCCGTAGTTAAATCATCGTCGCCATACATAGAGCCATTGAAGTGAAAACCACCCAAACGGCCGAAGTGCATCAATCGACCTACAATCTGCTCTATGTTGGTGTTTGGTAGATGGTGTCCTAAATCGACCAATACCTGAGCGTTTTTACCAATCTGTTGGCAAAGCGAGTAGGAGGTACCCCAGTCGGGTATTACCATTGAGTAGAAAAACGGCTCATAAGGCTTATATTCAATCAGCATGGTCCAGTCAGACGGCATGGCTTCATAAATATTGGTCAGTGCATCGGCCGTGCGTTGATACGCCTTACGGAAATGCTGTTGTCCCGGGAAATTGGAACCATCGGCCAGCCAGACTGTCAGCACTTTTGAGTCCAATTGTTTGCCATATTCAATACATGCTATATTGTGTTCTATGGCCAGACTGCGGCTATCGGTTTGCGTGTGCGATAAAGAGCCGAATTTATAGGAAAAAGGCTGATCTTTCTGATCCTGAAAAGTATTTGAATTGACAGAGTCGATAGTCAGATGGTGCGCTTTCAACAATTGTTTGATAGCATTGGAGTCTGATGGGATATCCCACGGAATATGTAAAGAGATAGAGTTAGACGACCCGTTCAGTTGGTGGATCAAGCCTACATCTTCAATTTTTTCTTCCAGATTTCTGGGTTCTCCGCCATTCGGGAAACGACCGAAACGAGTACCACCAGTACCCAGCGCCCAACTCGGAATAGCTACCTGAAAAGCTTTTATTTTATCAATAATGGCCTGGGCATCAATGCCTTTGCGATGGAGTAATTCGGTAATATAAGCTAGTTTAAACTGATGCTCGGCTTCTAAGGTTTTATTATGGTCTTGAATAATGTCAGTAGTAAGCATGTAATTATAGGGTTTTGGTTGAATCGGACTTAAAGGCTTTTACGGCGGATAATATAGAACGGATTTTTTACTTTAATCTGTTTCTTGTCAAGCAGCAGGGCAGCGGCTGTTCGGCCCATGGTTTCAAAATCAGTGGTAATTACGGTTATTTCCAGTAATTCTTTCAGAGTGGTATCGTTGAACGAAACAATGCCGATATCCTGCCCCAGAATATAGTTAGTCTGCCGGGTTTTCTTGATTAAATCGGCCAGATCAGTTTCTTCTACTATTACATAGGCAGTTTTAGGCTGAAGAATCTCATCAATGGCATTTTCTTTAATGCTGAACTCCTTGTGCGTATTGATACAGAAGAAACGGAATCCTTTGACGATTTCTTTCGGATAATTACCATCGCTCGGGAAAATAAGTACCAGTTGTTCGTATTTGGCCAGCAAATCGTTGGCAGACTCCAGGGCATCGAAAATATCGTTTTCGAAATCCTGATACACACTCAAGGTCGGTTTTTGGTATTCGGGCAGGTCTTTGTCTAAAAAGACCAGTTCCTGGGCCGGAATTTTCTCCAGTGTTTTTAAAGCCAGGGCTTTATCGTTTTCCGGGAAGAAATGAGGCATCACCACGTAATAATTATACTTGCCCAGGTTTTTCTCGATTATTTCCTCAAAAATACGGGCATTATAATGGTGTATCTGCAGGTCGACAGTTGCTTTATTGCCCAATGCTCTCAGAAAGGCATAGTAAATAAGTTTTTTGTAAGAACTTAGTTTGTTGAAAATCAGCAGGATACGCATCCTGTTGTGTTCTTCACCGTTGACATAAAAGCCTTTACCCTGTACAGCAGTAATGAACCCCAGCTCCTTTAGTTCCCGATAGGCTTTTTCAACTGTATCCCTTGCCAGATAGTATTCTTCGCTTAGTTCGCTGATAGACGGCAGTTGCTCATTTTTCTTTAAAACTGTTCGCTCTATATCCGCAATGACCGACCGTACAATCTGCTTGTACTTGGGGGTTTTATCATTGGGGTTGAGTTGTAGCTTATACATTTTTTCGAATAGTTTAAAAGTCGGAGTACATGCATGGCACATTGCCTCCACTCTCTACGCAGCGGTAGCCGCACCCCAATTGTGGAGAGAGAAACTTGTATTCCCTTCCCCACAATTGGGCAACCCGTGTAGGGAAGGGTTGGAGATGGGGTCGAAATTATCTCACAAAAGCAACCGCTACGCCACCATCTACATTCAGGATATTTCCGGTCGATTTAGATAAACTGCCATCAACAAATACTCTTACGGCTTTGGCAATGTCTTCGGTCAATATTTCTTCGTTCAGAAGCGTACGGGCGGCATACATTTTAGGCAATTCTTCTACTTTAATGCCATAAGCCTTGGCGCGCCCTTCGGCCCACTCACCTTCCCATATTTTACTGCCGCGAAGCACCGCGTCAGGGTTAACGGTGTTTACTCGTATTTTATCTTTGCCCAGCTCAGCAGCCAGTAGGCGGCTCATGTGTGCCTGAGCGGCTTTGGCTGTTCCGTACCCCACATTATTGGGCCCGGCAAATAATGCGTTTTTGCTGGCAATGTTTACAAAATCACCATCTAGGGCCTGTTTGCGCATAATTTTTACAGCTTCCTGCGATATCAGGAACTGCCCTTTCACCAGTACATCCTGTAGTATATTCCAGTCGGCCAGCGTATGGTCTTCCAGAGGTTTCGAAATGGATAGACCGGCACAGTTCACCACAATATCTACTCCTCCGAATTGCAGCACAGCCTGTTTAAAAGCTTCGGCG
Source organism: Emticicia sp. GW821-FHT11C11 (assembly GCF_058808615.1). Classification (NCBI taxonomy): domain Bacteria; kingdom Pseudomonadati; phylum Bacteroidota; class Cytophagia; order Cytophagales; family Leadbetterellaceae; genus Emticicia; species Emticicia sp. GW821-FHT11C11. Next base: position 888,434 of record NZ_JBXARV010000002.1, on the reverse strand, counting down.
ATCGGTTCGGGCTGGGTAACATCAATTTTTACTGTCAGCACTACATCTTTCCCATATTTTTTGCGTAGCTCGGTTTGCGTTTCTTCCAACAGATCGCGGTCGGCTGCTACAATACAGGCGCCTTCTTTCAGTAGTTCTTCACAAATGGCCTTGCCTATGCCACCGGTGCCACCGGTTACAAAAGCTATTTTGCCTGATAGCGACTTAGGTTTTGGCATGCGTTGAAGCTTAGCTTCTTCCAATAGCCAGTATTCAATATTAAAGGCTTCCTGTTCGGCTAATCCCACGTATTCAGATATGGCCTCGGCACCTTTCATTACATTAATGGCATTGGTATAAAATTCAGCTGCTACACGGGCGGTCTGTTTGTCTTTGGCAAAAGAGAACATACCTACACCCGGATACAGGATCACTACTGGATTGGTATCTCTGATAGCCGGACTATCCGGATGTTTGCAACGTTCATAATATGCAGTATAATCAGCTCTATAGGCTTCAAACTGAGCTTCTATCTCTTCTTTAGTAGTTCCTTTCAATACCAACGGACGAATTTTGGTACGCAAAAAGTGGTCAGGGCAGCTGGTGCCTTTCTGAGCCAGTCTTTCAAGGTCATTAGAGTTAACAAATTCAAGTACGCGGGCGTCGTCAGTAAAATGCCCTACCATTCGTCTGTAGCTTGATGCCAGCCCTCTGAGCGTTGGCATAATTTCGGCAGCGGCAGTTTTTCTGTCTTCTGCTACTTTCGACTCTATTCTGGCTCCGCCAAATACCGGGCTTTTTTTGCCGTAATTTTGCTCCAGATACACCGAAGCCATTTCAATAACCTCTAAGGTGTTGATGTAAGACTCATACGAGGTATCGCCCCAGGTAAAGAGCCCGTGGCCTCCTAAAATAACGCCTCTCAGATTCGGATTCTCTTTTACTGTTTGTTCCAGCTTTAGCCCTAAGTCAAAGCCGGGGCGTTGCCAGGGCAACCAGGCTATGGTATCTCCCCATATCTCTTTCATAATCTGCTCGCCGTCTTTACTGGCGGCAATGGCTATCAGGGCATCGGGGTGCAGGTGATCTATATGTTTGAATGGCAGTAAACCATGTAAAGGTGTATCAATAGAAGGAGCCGCGCATTTAGGGTCGAACAGGCTGTGGTCAAACAGACCTACCATTTCATCTTCAAACTCCAGGCCTCTATAGCGTTTCTTTAAAGCATGCAGGCGGTCTACATATAAATTAGCGCAACCTTTTTTTGTAAGTGTGCCAATGTCTCCGCCTGAACCTTTTACCCACATCACTTCTACCGGGTCACCTGTCAGTGGATCAGTTTCGGTGATTTTACATGAAGTGTTACCTCCGGCATAGTTGGTTAATCGTAGGTCGGCTCCGAGCAGATTAGAGCGGTAGATAAAGAGGTCTACTTCGTTATTGGCTAATTCGGCGGCTTTGTTGTAGTCCCACAGGTAGCTAACATGTTTGAATGTTAGAGTATTTTCCATGCTTTTAAATCAAATTTTGTTGCGTTAAATCATTTTCACTAGCGACAAAATTCGTTATTTTTTTGCAAATATCCTCATGTACTCTCCTGTAAGACGAAGCTTTTACGAGAAAGTTTTCAGAATATGAAAGTGGGGGAATCATAAAAAAATAAAGTGCCAGATTAGCCAGCACTTTATTATCGTAACCCAAAAAGTAAAAAATAATTCTTTCAATATCCTTTAAGACATCCGGATGGTTGTCTTCAATTTTATTGTCGAGGAAACGTTCTGTCCGGTTGTGCGTAAGAATTTTCTGTACTTACGCCGGAACTCCGCAGCTTTTCTTCTCGATATAATGATTTTCTCGTCTTGTATCAGTACTTCGCCACCACGGCAATTAAAATAAAGATCCTTTACGTGTCCGAGGTTTATGATATATGAGCGATGTAATCGCACAAAATTTGTAATATCGTCTAATTCTTCTTCAAATATTCTCAGTGTTTTAGAGCTGATTATCTCTCTTCCGTCTGCCAATTTAAATATTGTATAGTTTTTTGCACTTTTCAAGTATAAAATATCTTCAAGGCTGACCATGTTCCGTTTACCGGCAACTCTCATTGACAAATTAGCCCCGGTATTTTGGCTTTCCACATGTGGGACGATCGTAAACCCTTCAGTATTAAACGGCGTCTTGTAAATCAGCTTACTCATTCTACCCGGAAAGCTTTAAATTGGAGAAAATTTACAGCAAGTTAAAATTGAGGTATAACTGCTACAACTACGATTCGGTAAGTGGCAGAAAAGACTAGATAAGTGGCTGTTAATGACAAAGAGGTAATTTTTTATAAAATAAAAACCGGTTTAGCGGTTTCTATTTATGATCACAAGCGTTTTTTTGCCGGTTTGTGCGAAAAATCGCTAAGTAGATATATTTTGTTTGTTACTTAAGAAATTGATAAAGGCAAAAAAAGACAATAACTGCCAATAATAAAGAACAACAATTAAGCTCCGGATTAAATAGAAAGTAGGCTTCAATGAAATCCTGCAGAAGATAATAAAGAAGTGAACATGATGTAATTGACAACCACAGATTAGATGTTACTTAACCATTCCAGAAACTCTGACTTACGACGGCGCGAAACAGGAAGCTCAGTACCCTGCTCGGTAGTAATGGTTCCTCCTTCTCCTTTGGTATAGCGTTTGATGTAATCGCGGTTGACAAGAAAAGAATGGTGAATACGGAAAAAATCGTAATTGGCCAGTAGGTCTTCAAAGTCTTTGATGCTTTTTGAGACAGTTATTTTCTGGTTGTCGTTCAGATAAATATGTGTGTAGTCTTCGTCGGCTTCACAGTATATAATGCTGTTAACAGGCACAAACTGGAAACCATTAAGAATCGGTAAAGGAATTTTATTGGTTTTATCGCGTGGATTCCGAAGATTCTGAATCAGATGATTGAAATTCTGCTGGCTGTTTTTCTTCTCAATGCGTTCTTTAGCTTTGGCAATAGCCTGTTTCAGCTCTTCAATATTGATTGGTTTTAGTAAATAATCTAAGGCGCTGAATTTTATGGCTGTAACCGCATAATGATCAAAGCCGGTAGTAAATATAACTTCAAATTTTGGGTTGCTGAATTTTTCCAACAGGTCAAAACCACTGCCATGCGGCATCTCCACGTCTAAAAAAACAATGTCCGGTGATTTCTCCTGAATAAGTTGATAAGCCTCTTGTATTGAATTAGCAGTACCGATTACCTCAACTTCTGACGAGCAGAACAGATAAATAATGCTATTTAAAGTTTCAACACTTCGATTTTCGTCATCAACGATTATAGCCTTATACATAAAAGGATTCGTTTACAAGTTTACGCTGTTGTCAACACGATTGACATTGCCACTGGCCAACTGTTAATGAATTACAAAAATAGTCAAAGATAAACCCATTCCAAATTAACTAAATCGCGGAAATTTAATTTCAATTGCCGTGCCAATGTCTGCTCCGGGTTCATAGGGAGGTTTCAGACAGTCTTCAACCATAAAATGAATATCTGCATCTGCAATTAAATTAAAGGTTTGCAGGCGTTCTTCTGTGATTTTCAAACCTTGCGATTTATAACCTTTTCGTGACTTCGATTGTATTTCTTTTGCACGTTGCCGGCCTACTCCGTCATCTTCTATTCTGCATACCAGATACTTACCCTGGTTAAAAAAACTCATATATAAATTACCTTTTGCTTCCTTATATCGCAGTCCGTGATTAATTGCGTTTTCTATAAACGGCTGGAGTATCATGGTCGGAATCTCTATAAAGCGATCAATATCCGGTGCCACATTCAGATGAAACTCAAACTTGTTTTCGAAACGCATCATCTCGATTTCGACATAAAGGCTTAAAAGTTTTATTTCGTCAACAAGTGTAATATATTTACTACGTGAAGAATCCAGAAACAGTCTAATCAGATTGGCAAATTTTGATAAATAATTATTGGCTGCGATGATATCACGGTTCAATATAAAGCTTTGTACGGCATTCAGGGCATTAAATACGAAGTGCGGGTTCATCTGTAACTGCAATGTTCGCAACTCGAGCTCTGTTACTTGTCTGTGATGTCTTTGTTCTTCGTCCGACCAGAATTTCAGAAACCGCTCACGACCGTAGAAAAGACCAAATAAAGTAACAAAGCAGGCTCCCCAGAACCACCATGACCGCCACCAGGGATATTCTATTTTGAACTCTATAATTGTAGGCCGGCTTTCTCTTTTGGCAGTATCAATCGCAACCAGTTCGAAATGATAAACGGCCGGTTTAAGACTATCTACTTTAACTGAGGTATCGGTTGTATAACGCCAGGTAGAAGGTTTAGCGCCTTCAAAACTATATTCAACAATGCGATATTTGTAAGTGGAACTGTTCTCTGCCGGAATTGTTCTGAAACTGAATTTCAGAACATTGTTGTCGTAGTCAACAAGATAATTATTCTGAAGAGGCATGTCTCTGCCTGCAATCTCTACATGTGTAATCTGAACTTTGAAATTGTTAGTTTTTGGAGGTGTTCCTGTTTTCTGACTATAAACAGCATAATTTATAAATAAACACAACAAAACTATTTTTGAGGGCAGCTTTAACATCGGAAGAAATAGGTATTTTGGAACAAGGTAACCTTCTGATGTAAAAATACGTGTTATAATGAGAATCTAAAAATCAGATTCATGATTTGTTGCAGGTAGTGCAATGGCAGTGCTGAAGAATAGCAGGAGATTGATGGAAAAGAAAGACGGTGTAGCCGATTAAAACAGAAGAGCCAGACCTTTGATAATGGCCTGACTCTCCCGATCTGTTAAACCAGATTTAATTCTGTCTGAATAGATGTTACCTTCTCTTTCAAAGAAACCAGTGTAGCATCAAACTCATCTTTTTTCTTTAGCTTGGCGCGTACACCTACATAAAATTTAATCTTTGGTTCAGTTCCTGACGGGCGACAGGTAAATTTGGTGCCGTCGGCCGTAAAAAACTGGAGAACATTAGATGACTCTATCCCCATTTTGCCTGCAGGTATATCTGTTGTTTCACCGGTTTTAAGGTCAGTTGTAGTCAGGGCTTTGTAATCATCCATACGGATTACCTTCGAGCCCGCCAGGCTTTTCGGTGGTTTTGCTCTGAAATCAACCATCATCTGCTGAATCTCCTCCGCTCCGGTTTTACCTTTTTTCGTTAATGAGATGAGCCCTTCATAATAGAAGCCGTTTTTCTGATACATTTCGGCCAGGAAGTCGAACAGACTGATACCCTGATCTTTCGCAAAGGCTGTCAGCTCGGCAATCATGGCGCAGCTGGCAATGGCATCTTTGTCACGAACCTTGTCACCAATCAGGTATCCGTAGCTTTCTTCCCCACCCCCTATGAAAGTCTGCTGACCTTCCAGTTCTCTGATAACCTGCGCAATGTATTTAAAGCCCGTAAGTGTATTATAACAATTTACCCCGGCTTTGGCTGCCATTTCATCAATCAAGTCGGTAGTCACAATTGTTTTAGCTACAAATTCCTTACCGGTAAGTTTTTTGGCTTTTTTCCAGGCTTTCAGTAAATAATAGATGATTAAGCTCGCTGCCTGATTACCATTTAACAGTTGCCATTCGCCTTTCGGGTCTTTCACGGCCATGCCCACACGGTCAGCGTCAGGATCGGTAGCAATAACCAGGTCAGCATTGATGGCCTTCGCCTTTTTCAAAGCAAGGCTCATTGCTTCTTGTTCTTCCGGGTTAGGGTACACCACCGTCGGGAAGTTCCCGTCCGGAGTAGCCTGTTCTTCAACAATATTTACGTTCGTAAAGCCTAACTGAGCCAGTGCTTTAGGTACCATAGTGATACCTGTGCCGTGAATAGACGAAAAAACGATGTTCAAATCAGACTGGCGTTTTATCATACGTGGGTTCACGCAGATGCTCTTCACAGCCTTCAGATAGGCCTTGTCTATCACTTCGCCAATCAGTTTGATGCGTTTTTTTACACCCTTAAATTTAATGTCTTTAACATTCGTAATGGCATTTACTTCGGCCACTATGTTTTTGTCGTGCGGAGCAACAACCTGAGAGCCATCTACCCAGTATACTTTATAACCATTATATTCTCTCGGATTATGCGACGCCGTTATTACAATACCGCTCTGGCAACCCAGCTGGCGAACCGTAAATGACAATTGCGGAGTAGGACGAAGCTCTTTATACAGATAAACAGTAATGCCGTTAGCTGAAAGGATATCGGCGGCAACACGTGCAAATTCAGGAGAAAAATTCCGGCTGTCATGTGCAATGGCTACTTTTATTTCCTGCCCTTGAAAAGTTTTGTTCAGATAGTTTGCCAAGCCTTGGGTAGCCGCTCCAACGGTATATTTGTTCATGCGATTAGAGCCAACTCCAATCTCTCCGCGCATTCCGCCTGTTCCGAACTCCAGATTCTTGTAAAACGAATCGGTTAATTGAGTGGTATTATTTTCGTCAACGAGTTTCTGAATTGCAGTTTTGGTTTCTTCATCATACCTGCCCTTAAGCCAGGTTTTGATATTCTTCTCTGCTGTTGTATCTAGTTTAAGATTTTTTAGCATGACTATGCGAATGAGTTTAATAATAAATAGTTTTGGGCAAATTAAAACAAGTTTTTGATGTTTTTCAAGAATGATTTAGATTTTACTAATATTTATTTGAATGACTCTCAAAAACAGGTTGACAGATTGCCCGGGTGCTTGATATATATCAGAAAATTGACTCAAAAGACTATTAAAAGGGGACAATATCGCCATAAAAAACCTGATAAGCTATGCGGTGTTCTGATTTTCGAATCTTTTGTCTATTTTTATAAAAATCTTCATATATACCATAAACACAATGAAAAAATACTTCATCTTTGGTTTGATGCTCTGTGCCATTGTTGCTGTAGCGCAAGACAAACCTAAACCTCCACTTACCTGGAAAGACGTAGCTTCATGGAAATCTATCCCTACTTTCGGCGGAACACAGTTGTCATCAGACGGCGCCTGGTTTGCCTATGTATTAAACCCGAATGAGGGCGACGCCGAGTTAATCATCAGAAAAACGAGCGATACTACCCAGATCAAGTATCCGATCGGCGCAAATACCTTTTTTTCTATCAGTTTCTCTGACGACGCCAAATGGCTGGCATTTAAAGTTTATCCAAAGGATAAAGACAAAAAAGCAGCAGCCAAAACTCCGGCAGCTAAGCCGCTTTCAGAAAAAGTATTCGTTGTGAACCTTGCCAATAAGAAGAAAACAGAATTTGACAGAGTAAAATCTTTCGCTTTTAACGGTGAACAATCATCAGTACTGGCTCTGCATCTTACACCTGTTACGGCACCTGGCCCTCCAAACCCGGATGGTCCTAAAGGCTCAGACCTGCTTTTGTTCGATTTGGCATCCGGCAAAACTCAGAACATCGGAAATATAGCCGAATATGCCTTTAATAAAAAAGGAGACTGGCTGGCTTTAACGGTAGATGCCGCAGAAAAAGCAGGAAATGGCTTGTGGTTGCGCAACATGGCTACCAATGTAGTGATGATTCTGGATAACGACAAAGCGAGTTATAAGTCGTTGAACTGGACAGAAAAGGGCGACGGCCTGGCACTTCTGAAAGGCATTAAAGATGAAAAATACAAAGCTGATTTAAACAGTGTGCTGGGTGTGAAAAACTTTAGCGCCATACCGGAACTGGTAAGCTATGAGCCTAAAAAAGATACGGCAACTTTTCCGAAAGGAATGACCGTCAGCGGCAACAGAACACCTTATTGGTCAGAAGACCTGGGCAAGCTGTATTTTGGTATAGCCAAAACCGAATTGGCAAAGAAAGAACCGCCAAAAGCCGAAACAAAAAAAGACACGGTCAAAAAAGAGAGTGATACAGAAAAACTGGCAAAAATAAAGGCAGATACCAGCATTAAAACGCTTGATGACCTGACCAAAGCGATTAACAAAGTAAAGACAGATACTACAAAAAAAATTGCAGCTATGCCTGATGCCAATAAAGAAAAACCGGATATGACTATCTGGCACTGGCAGGATAAACGATTACAATCACGCCAGCAGGTAGTTGAAAGCCAGGATAAGAATTTCAGCTTTATTGCCAATTACGATATAAGCAGCAAGAAATTTTTAAGATTGACCGATAGCAGTCTTAAAACCCTGAATATCGCACCGAAGCAATTGTACGGAATAGGGGGTGATATTACTAATTATGAGTTGGATAACAACCTCGATGGCCAGAGCTATGTAGATATCTACACAGTAGATTTAAGTACCGGCAAGCGTACAAAAGTACTGGGAAAGCACTATGTTCCTAATTTTTATGCAAATCCGGGAGCGTCGCCGGACGGCAAGAAATTTTTATACTGGAAAGACGGCAGCTGGATGGTGTACGATTTAACAAATCAGACAACCCTTAATATTTCCAGCAAAGCAGGTACATCTTTTGTTGATGTGGAAGATGACCACAACGTTCGTAAACCACCTTATGATGTGTATGGATGGACGAGCGACAGCCGTTTTATATTGGTTGGTGATGGCTGGGATATCTGGCAATTATCTGCCGATGGCTCTGCAACGCCACAAAACCTGACTAAAAACGGTAGAACAGAGCAGATCCGCTACCAGAACCGTTACGCACTTGATCTGGAAGAAAAAGGTATTGATTTAGCCAAAACACAATACTTTAAAACTTATGGAGAATGGACCAAGAAAAGCGGATTTATAGCTCTTGAGAACGGCCAGATAAAAAGCCTTTTATGGGAAGATACCTCTTTGGGAGGCCTGACCAAAGCAAAAAAAGCGAACGCTTATATTTATACCCGCCAGACATTCAAGGCGTCGCCGGAATATTATCTTTCTACGGCAGTAAGCCTGGAAAACCCACAAAAGGTTAGCCAGAATACACCTTCTCTGAATAATTATGCATGGTCGCCATCAGTAAAACTGATTGATTACAAGAGCGATAAAGGAGATAAACTACAGGGGGCATTATTCTTGCCGGCAGGTTATGAAGCAGGTAAAAAATACCCGACTATTATTTATTACTACGAAAAGCTGTCTCAAACCCTGAATAACTTTACTAATCCGTCATATCCCGGTGGAGGCTGGAACCCAAGCGTCTATACTTCCAACGGTTATGCTGTATTTATTCCGGACATTGTGTATAAACTCAATGACCCGGGTATGTCTGCCGTATGGTGTGTGTTGCCGGGTGTAAAGGCAGCTATTAAGACCGGAATCATCGATGAAACCAAAATGGGTATTCATGGGCACAGTTGGGGTGGGTATCAGACCAGTTTCCTGATTACCCAGACCAATATGTTCAAGGCTGCGGCAGCGGGAGCGCCCCTGACTGACATGATATCGATGTATAACCTGATTTATAAAAACACAGGGACATCTAACGGGGCCATTTTTGAAGCCTCACAAGGCCGTTTATTACCACCCTGGGAAAACTGGGAAGCCTACAACCGTAACTCACCCTTGTATCATGTCAAGAAAGTAAATACACCGCTGTTGCTGTTACATAACGATGCCGATGGTGCCGTAGACTTCACGCAAGGTATTGAGTACTACAACGCATTGCGCCGTCTGAAAAAACCTGTCGTTCTGATTCAGTACAAAGGTGAGAATCACGGTCTGGTTAAATTACCGAACCGTAAAGACTATGCTGTCAGAATGATGGAATTCTTCGACTACCATCTGAAAGGCAAACCGGCTCCTGATTGGTTGGAAAAAGGTATCGACCGCCTGACACTGGACGACCACCTTGAAAAAAGAGCCATGAGTGAAGAGTAATAAAAGAAGTTAATAACCCAGAGGCTTGTTCAAAACAACCTGTGTTTGAAACAAGCCTTTGGGCTATTTTCTTTAGCTATCTCATTTTGAATAAGACAGCAAACCTATTGACAAATAGGTCATCAGATTAAAAGTAATTTTATATAGATACAGATTTGTATCTACTTTTGTGAAAATACAATTTGTTTTTTGATGCACAACTACTATCAGATTTATGGCGTATCGGTCATTTCAGAAATTGAACTTCCAGCATTAGTAATTAACCCGTCAGAGGATACCTCATCGCCCCCGATTTATGTCAGGTTGGGTAACGTACCTGCCGGACTTACAAGCCCGGAATGGGGCAAGACGATCTACAGCGTATTTAATGAAAACGAGTGCCTGACTTCTGTTCCTGAAGTAGCCAACTACTATACAACCGATGGAAACAGTATTGTCGTAGAACCAATCAGTGGCAATATTGAGGAAGTGGCTCTGTTTATTTACAGTACGTGCTTTGCAGTGGTCTTTATTCAGCGTAATCTTTTCCTGATGCATGTTTCCGGTTGTTTTGTGGCTGAGCGAGAAGTACTTCTTCTGGCTGCACCATCTGGCACCGGAAAATCTACTACAGCGGCGATGCTTAACCAAAGCGGATATCCTACATTTACGGACGACACAGCATTGCTTTATATTGAAAATGGTCGATGCTATGCCCGGTCATCCTATCCTGAAACAAGGATTTGGAAAGATGTAGCAGAGATTCAGCAGGTTTATGGTGAGACGGAAGGGAGAAGGGTGAGGCATAAAATAGATAAGTTTGCTTTCTCTTTTGCCGATAGTTTCATTAGCGAAAAGGTAGAGGTTAAAGGTATTGTATTCATGGAAGCCAGTGGTGATGAAATAAAGTTAATGAAATTGTCAGGAGCAGAAATATGGCAATTGTTGCATGAGAATATGTATGGAATCCGATTGATAGAGGGAATGAAAAAGGGGAAACTTCGTTTCAGTTATTTGAGCTCTCTGGCAAACACATTACCTGCCTGGAAAGCAACAAGACCTGAAACCACCAGAAGTTTCGAGACATTCAGCAAAGCTATTGAAGAGCATGTAATAAAAAAACTGAACTGAAAAAACCAGAACGATGAAAATCAATAATGAGAAAATCCTTTTTACACGACTTGGCGATGAAGGGGTAATTTACGATGCTGAAAACAATACGCATTTTACTTTGAATGAAACATTCATCACGATACTGCAAGCTATTGAAGAAGGGCATGACGAAGAAGCAATAGTGAAAAACCTGTGTGAGGAATACGATATCCCTGAAACAGTTTGCAAAAGTGAAGTGCAGAAGGCACTGAAAATATTGGCGGAAAGGGGATATATCATCTATTGAAAAGATAGAAACAGAATTTTCTGTTGAGCAGAAAGATCCTATTTTCGGTCAGAAAGTTATATGTCGGGAAATACCCCGGTCAAGAGCAGAAATTATTGTTAACAAAACAAAGAGTTGCACGCGCATGAGTCTGATTTTTGGTATTATTGATGAACACACAGAGCAGGTATCCACCGCTTTACAGCAAATGTATACGGGTATCAGCGCCATGCCGCACGAAAACCATAGTCATAAAACAGAAGGCGTAGCAGGATTCGGGCATTTACTTACCTATAATACGCCGGAGGCTTTGTTTGAAAAACAGCCGGTTTATCTGCCGGAGCAGCAATTATTGATTACCTCTGAGGCCCGGCTGGATAATCGGGAAGAACTATCCTGGCAATTGGGGCTTCGTCTTCATGCAGAGCTATCTGATGGCGAGCTTATACGGGCTTCGTACCTTAAATGGGGCAAACACAGTCCGAAGTATCTGCTTGGCGACTGGTCGTTTGCTGTGTATGATTACCGCGAGCGGGAGCTTTTCCTGGCACGTGATCACCACGGATACAGAGCTATTTATTACTATTCCGATGGCCGGAGGTTTGCTTTTTCTTCTTCCGCCAAATCCATTTTCGCTTTAGATGGCTTTCATAAGAAAATCAATATGCAGTACTTCATTGGCAGGTTGCTTTTATGGAAACAGGAAGAGGCCAACAGGCAGGCTTATGAAGAGCTTTATACGGTACCGCCTGCGCATACGTTGAGTTTCAAAGAAGGTAAAATAACATTGGCTCGTTATTGGTTTCCTGAAAACGTTCAGGAAAGGAAGTATAAAAATTCTAATGAATACGTCGAAGAGTTCCGCGAGATTTTTAAAGAGGCAGTGCGTGTAAGGCTCCGCAGCCATAAACCGGTGGCTTCTATGCTTAGCGGTGGGCTGGACTCAAGTTCAGTATCAGCCATGGCTGCCTACCTGTTAAAACAAGAAGGCAAACAGCTGACTACTTTCAGCCATGTACCCTTGTTTCCTGAGAAGCTGGATGGCGGAGCATGGCCCCGGCGATTACTGGATGAAACACCACACATCAAGGCTACGTCAGCCCATGCAGGCAACATAGTCCCGATATTATTGAATTCTGCACATATGTTGCCAACAGATGGATTTATCCGGGCAATGGAAGTTTTTGACAGTCATTTTCATGCAGCATCTAATGCGTTCTGGCTGGTAGATTTACCGGAACAAGCCTCTCAGCAGGGTTTTGGAACCATACTATCAGGAGAGATGGGCAATGCCACCATTTCTTATACCGGAATAGATTATCTGCTTCCATGGCACCATCCGGGAATGTTGAGCAACCCGGTAAAACTGGCCAAAAAAATTGCTAAAACACAAATACTTAAATATTACCCAACGTGGTTTGAAAATAGAAAGGGCGGCCTTGTAAAGTATATAAATGCAGGATATGTGAAAGAAGATGTGCTTGAAAAATGGGGTGTGTTAGAAGATATTAAAAAGAACACAAAGGGTTTCAGCAGATATTATGCAAATGCCAAAGAGGGAATACTACATTTACTGGATGCAGGAGCCAATGTACGTTGCCAGTTTGGCGCCAACACATCTAATGCTTTTGGATTGGAGTACAGAGATCCCACCGGAGATGTGAATGTAATAGAGTACTGCTTATCCATTCCTAATCATGCTTTTTTTGACAATAAGCTCAACAGAAAGGCTATCCTTAAAAGAATGATGACAGGTTATTTGCCTGATGAAGTACTTTATTCGTCTAAAAAAGGGGTTCAGGCTTCAGACATTTTGTACAGAACCCAACAGGACGGCAAACATGTCAATGAGCTGTTGTCGGCTTTTGGTACCAGTCCTGCGGTCAAAGAAGTAGTAGATGTAGTGAAACTATCTGAAGATTGGCTTCATATTAATAGAAGCGAAGAGGTAGACCTGCTTAAAATTCAAACTTTTGTGAAAGGATTGATGTATAGCTACTTTATTTGGGATAATGAGCGGAAGTAAGGTGTATGAGTATCTGTAAATTAGCCTGATAGAGAGTGTATAAGTTTACACAAATCTATTATAAAAGAAGGCTACGAGGGAGAAGGCCATCTACACGAATGCCGCTGAAAATACAGTATGTTTTGCTGAAAATTGCACAAAGCCAAGATGAGACCGTCTGACAACAAAAAAGTCCAATCCTTAAGAGAATGGATTTTAAGTACGTATACTTAATTATTTCCAAGGGAAGCCCAGTTAATCTGATCACTATCCCTACACTCAATCTTAAATGACAGGTAAAGTGTATTATGAATCTACTGAACCAGTGTCATTGAAGTCAGTATTCCCAGGAAGTGTATCCTTGATATCAACCTCTTTTATTGTAGGTGTCACCCAGTTTTTTTTCTTTTTATTGTTGTTTTTCATAACGAACAATGGAGTTTAAGATTTATAGATACTGATTACAATAAAGTCTGAAAACAGAAGAAAAACAATTTAATAATCAAAAGAGGTTAATTACTGTACCCAATTGTCAGCAATAGGTAGCAATGCATTAGCCTGCCTGTGAACCAGTACCAGGACCGTCACCGAACTCAAGTACGTCAGACTTGATATCGATTTCTTTTATTATAGGTGTTACCCAATTTTTTTTCTTTTTATTGTTATTTTTCATAACGAATAGTAAAGTTTAAGGTATAGATAAGATTTAATCAATCAAATATAGAAGATTTACATTAATGAAGCAAAAGGAGCTACAGGATTTTTTGAAATAGCATTTAATGTGGATATTCTCCTGGTGTTTCTATTGGCTAAAATCTAATTTACATAGAGTCTGGAAAGTCCGGTTAATTGTGCTTCAAAATTCTTTGTGAAATCTGTTTTTTTGGAAGCCAATATGTGGCACTTTTACTTTGGTGGGTCGCTGTGAGAGTTTTAAATTCAAAGAAATTGGGCATAATAATACTACCGGTTGTAATAGACTAACCAGATTAAGCCACAACTATTACAAAAAATGGAATAATAAAAACCCAATGGTTCATAGATATGAAACCATGAAGATAGAAGAAAACCGACTTAGAATGTTAATAGGATATTAATTGCTACATCTAATTTTTAATAGCATGTAACAATGTATCAGGTATTAATCGAACCAGTATTACTAAAGTCGATATTTCCAGGATTCGAATCCTTAATACAAACTTCTTTTATAGTGGGCGTTATCCAAGTTTTTTTCTTTTTCTTATCATTTTTCATAACAAATAGTAAGGTTTATAAATGCAAAATTACGTATATAGACAGTCAAAGATACATAATTTTCATTAAATTAAGCATTTAGGGTGATTTTTTTTAAATAGGGATTGTTGTGGATGGCCTCTTGGTTAGAAACAGCTTTATTTCGACTTTCGAAGAGATAGTAGATCGGGAACCTTGATATAAGTGTTCCTTATGATTCATAAAGCCAATAAATATAAGAAAAACGGTTTGACAAGTGTATCAATTGCCAGTAATTAGTTAGTAAGCTATTATCTAACGCCAGTCTCCTGAACCTGTTTCATCATAGTCAGTAAGCGCAGTACCCGAATATTTGATATCAATTTCTTTTATGGTGGGCGTTACCCAGTTTTTTTTCTTTTTGCTTTTCTTTTTATTGTTATTTTTCATAACGAATAGTAAAGTTTAAGATTTATAGATACAAATTATGTTATGTATATAAGTAATCAAGTATAGATGATTTCCATTAAATGAAGTGCTCAAAAATCACAACACTCGTTATTAAAAACAACACAAATCAAAGAGCTTCTAAAAACAGAAAATCCAATCTTTTATAGACTGGACTTTTAAGTATCTTCTACTTTGAATCATATAAAACCATAATTCATAAAGCCTGAAAACAGAAAAAAAACGGTTTGACTGTCAAAAGATATTAATTACTACACCCAATTGTCAATAGCCTGTAACAATGTATTAGGTCTCAATCGAACCAGTATTCGCTCCATCTGTAGGCACAGAACCATTATAATTAATATCAACTTCATTTATTGTGGGCGTTACCCAAGTTTTTTTCTTTTTATTGTCATTTTTCATAACGAATAGTGGAGTTTAAGGTATAGATAAAGATTACGTATATAGATATCAAAGATAATTGATTCATATTGATGAAGCAAATGCGGCCATAGGTTTTTTGGAAAATAGAGTTTGATTCACCCTGCTATGTCACTTAATCCTGAAAGCGGCCTTCATTTTATAGCTGAGCTTTATTTTCTGATGCTCAAGGCTGCTGTCTTCCATCGTTTCATCGACTTTCATCATTCGCACATTGGCCAGCATGGGCTGTGGTGTATAGTACTGGTCATCCAGCTCTTCTATGGTCAGTACATCACCTAATTTTTCGTTGATAGATTCTAACAGATATGTTGCCTTCTCTTTAGCTGCCTGCAAGGCTTTTACTTTTATCTCTTTTCTGTATTCCTTTATTTTTGAATGGTCAACATGGTCTATAGATACATATTCAATTCCCCGGTCGTCTATTTCATCCAAAATAACATCCGATTTATAGAGGTTATTCATTTTCAGAATATATCTTTTGCCTTCTAAGAAATACAACGGCTTTTTCTTGCCTGTCCAGTTTCTGTAACCCGAAATAGTGCCGATAGTCAGATTCTCCTTTGGGAAACCCGCCTTGGTAATAGAGGCAATCAGTTGTTTTTCGAGCACATCAATGGTTACCTTGTCTTTCTGGTTTTTTTCATCTTTAAAATACTCTTTCAATGAAATGGCGAAGTAAATTTCGTCGGGCGTAATTTCTATTTCAGACGAACCCGTAACTTCAATTTTTTTAACCGGATCTTTGTCGGTTCTGTCTTGTGCGTTTGCGGTAAATGCTAAGCCTGATAGCAGGAAAGCAAAAAATAATGATTTCATAGCCCTTGTTTTTTATGTTGAGAAATATACGTTGTGTTTGCGAATCATAACGCAATACCCGGCACGATTGTTACATATAGCTCTTCATAAAAGTGTTAATAACGAGTTAACACCTAGCGAACAAAACGCAATCTTTGCCCTCTCTGGCTTTCGTTAAACTGGCCGTTGGCAAATACAATATTCCCGGACACAATGGTATGAGTTACTTTTGAACGAAACTCCGTTGCTTCAAATGGCGACCAGCCGCATTTGCCGTAAAGACTGTTTTTATCAACAAGTGTAGTCTCATTCAAATCAACCAGTGTTAAATCGGCCCAATACCCTTCTCTGATATAACCCCGGCGCTCAATCTGAAAACAATCAGCTACCGCATGCGACATTTTCTCTGCAATGCGTTCCAGCGATATTTTGCCTTGTTTATAAAATTCGAGCATTACGTTGAGCGAGTGTTGTACCAGAGGTAATCCTGAAGGAGCTTGCCAGTATGATTGTTGTTTTTCGTCCCAGGTATGTGGTGCGTGGTCAGTGGCAATTACATCAAAGTGGTCGTCAAGCAGCGCCTGAAACAGTTTTTCTTTGTGGCCGTGTTTAATTGCCGGATTACACTTAATCTGATTGCCGAGCTGTCTGTAATCGTCAGCATCGAACCACAGATGATGTACACACACTTCTGAAGTAATATGTTTATGGGCTATGGGGCCTTTCTCAAACAGAGGTATTTCCTCACTGCTCGAAATGTGCAGTATATGTAATCTGGTTTTGTGTTTCCGGGCCAGTTCTACCGCCAGCGAAGAAGATTTATAGCATGCCTCTTCATTTCTGATAATGGCGTGTATATCATATGGGGGGGTATCGCCGTACAAATTTCTGTATTTTCCCAGATTGGCTTTTACTGTTGCTTCGTCTTCACAATGCGTGGCTATCAAAGCCGGGAAATTGGCAAAAACTTTCGATAATACATGCTCATCATCTACCAGCATATTACCCGTTGAGCTACCCATAAATATCTTGAGCCCGCACACATCCTGAATATCCGTCCGCATTACTTCGTCATAATTGTCATTCGATGTACCCATGTAAAATGAGTAATTGGCAAGTGAGGTCTGAGAAGCTATCTGGTATTTATCAGCCAGCAATTCCTGCGTGAGCGCATTTGGAACAGTGTTCGGCATTTCCATAAAACTGGTAGTGCCGCCTGCTACTGCCGCTTTGGCTTCGGTATAAATGGTAGCCTTATGGGTAAGCCCAGGTTCACGGAAATGTACCTGGTCGTCAATAACACCGGGTAGCAGATATTTGCCTGTGGCATCAATGATACGGTTGGCCTTATGGCTCGATAAGTCGGAGCCTATCTGTTCAATAATGCCGTCTTTGATGAATACATCACGCGGTTCAATCTTTCCTTCGTTAACCAACAGGGCGTTTAATATCAGAATTGTCATAATATGCTGAGTGTAAAGTCTGGCACGAAATTAATAAAAATAAAACGAGCGCGAGTGTATTTATGTAATATATAACCGGGGGTGTATTAAACAGGGCGGGATATTTGCAACTGCAAATATCCCGCCCTGTAAATCAATTGATTCAATAGATCAGATCATTCTTTTCAACTTAAAACTGGTAAATTGTAGTTCACCTTTGCGTCTGATAAATAACTCGACGTCTTTGCCTTCTTTTCTTGACAGAATTTTGTAAATCTCGCTGATGGACATGTTCTTCACATTCTGATTATTGACAAAAATAATCTCATCTCCTTCTCTCAAACCGGCCTCATAGGCAGGAGAGGCATCAAGCACTTTATTGACAAAATATTGATTGAAATTATCACCTTTTGCCCGCACATCCATCCCGCTCATGTCATGTTCAAACGTTTCTTTTAAACGATTCTTAATAGGCTTCAGTATCATGTAGCCATCTCTGTAATTCAGGGTAACGGTAAATCTTCTTAGCAATTCACAACCGATACTGCCCTGGCGCCCCTCTGTTGATGGTGGGAATTTCATACTGAATGAAAGACTATCGGGAAACGATGCCAGAATATCTTTCATTTCGAGTGTGCCCATGCGTATTTTATCAACCCTGCCTATATGGCCGTTAATCTCGCCGTTCAGGCCCCTGCCCAGATTTGCCCTCATTACCTTTTGAGGCAGCTGAATTGGTTCTTTCTCGCTGGCACTCAGCAATAAAGCATGCCCGGCACCGGTGTCAATTACCAGGCGCATCGGTATCTCCTTATTGTTGCTTACCATGGCAATGGCATCTGTGTAAGGCTTAGACTGGGTCAATACAATCGGATAAATGGTACCCTTGGAATTTTTGTATCTGAATTTGTTCGGGTCTGTCAGGTAGAGCATTTTTTGCTCAAAATCGATAGTTACCACAAAGTTATTGAAGATATCATGTCCGAAAATACCGTGAATCGGCACTCCCAGAAATTCAGATAATTTCAATACGTCTTCATCCAGCACAACAATATTTTGGTGTAAGGCCACAATGTCTCCCATTTTGATGGTGTGCCCCACCGACACATTGGCTGTTAGCTCACCCCCTTCACCGGCACCTGAGATCTTTACGCGCCGAACATATTTGAGATCGAGTGTCTGGGCTCGCTTAGGGTCAGTTACAATGGTAGAGGTTACACCTGTATCCAGAATAAAACGCAGTGTATCAGAATCATCAAGTGTAGCTTTTAAAACAATGAGATTCGCATGTAGATCAAATGGGAACTTGGCAAATTTTTGCTTTTTCCCCTTAAAGTGATACCCATATCTGGTATCTTTTTTCCGGTCTTTTTGAGCAAAAGCCGATAGGCTAGTAATCAATAAGATGGCTATTAAGCAGAGCTTGTACAACTTTTCCATAGCTATAGCCTTTTCTGTAAATCATAGGTATTAAAATTCTAAGGAAATTTAGAATAATTTTGATGAAAACAAAAGTTTTTTCAAAAGAGTTTTAGCTTTTCGGGTCATTTTCCGGAATTTTCTCTAAAAAAGGACGTATAATTCTAAATTTCCTTACAACTAACCGACTTTTACCGATTTTACGTAGCTCACTACATCATTCCTGATATCGGATGAGGCTTGAAGAACCCGTATAAACTGGCTGCCAATGATGGCTCCGGCAGCATATTCAGATGCTTTTGTAAAGGTTTCGTGGTCTTTGATACCGAAACCTATTAAACGTGGGTTTTTCAGGTTCATGGCATTTACCCGGTTAAAGTAGGCTTCCATGGTGTCAGAAATACCCGAAGTTTTACCCGTAACACTGGCGCTGCTCACCATGTAGATGAACCCGTCTGAAATCTCGTCGATACGGCGTATACGAGCCTCTGAAGTCTGTGGGGTAATCAGGAAGATATTCAGCAGGCCATACTGGTCAAAAACCGGTTTGTATTCTTCATAATACTCGTCGACGGGCAAATCGGGTAGAATCAAACCGTCAACGCCAACTTCCTGACATTTGCGACAGAAATTTTCTATGCCAAACTGTAGTACCGGGTTCAGATAACCCATCAGAACGACTGGTATCTGCACCTTTTCACGCATGTTTTGCAGTTGCTCAAAAAGTACTTTCAGGCTCATGCCATTATCAAGGGCAATCTGGTTCGACTGCTGAATGGTTTCGCCATCAGCAACGGGGTCTGAGTAAGGCATACCTATTTCGGCAATGTCGGCTCCGGCCTCCTGCAATGCTTCCAGTATAGGTATGGTATCATTTAGAGTCGGATATCCGGCCGTAAAATAGAGATTCAAAACACTATGAAGCTTGGTTTGAAAAAGCTTTGTTATGCGATTCATATAAATATCGGGAAAATATAAAGCGAAGATGAAAAAAGCAGGCGAACGCTTCAACGCGCAGGAATCAACCGTTCGCCTGATAGCAGCACTAGTTATTTAGTAACCCAGTAGTCAAGCACAACTACTTTGTCTAAATACGGCCCCAGTACCTTTCCAAAAGCTTTATGAGCAGGGTGAGGCAGGTAAACTTCACGGTCTTTCTCTGATTTGAAACTCAGAAAAAACATGTGTGTCAAACCCTGGTTCAGATTCTCAGGGCTGTTGTTGGTGCCCCATTCGAAATCGGCGATTTCTTTAATCTGTTTAGGTAGCGCTCTGAACGCATCTTCTACCTTTTTGATGTCTTCAGGACTACTCGAATCTTTAAATTTGAATAAAACAGCGTGGCGAAGTAGTTTCGCAGGCTCATTTTTTTGTGCATTTGCCATGTAACTAAAAGAAAGTAAAGCGATTGCTAATAGAAGGGTTCTCATTGTGTATTAATAGATTTTGATTGACTGATTAAGGTTTCCGCGTTTCAAAGATACTTCATATAAGTAGCCAGATCTTTATCTCCACGGCCCGATAGATTGACAACTACTGTTTCTTGTGCCCCTGCCTTCAGGTGTTTCAGAACGGCCAATGCATGCGCCGATTCTATGGCAGGGATGATACCCTCCAGTTTGGTCAGTTCAAAACCTGCTTCGATCGATTCGTCGTCAGTAATGGCATAGAACTTGGCTCGTCCCGACTCCCATAAATGGGCGTGCAAGGGGCCGATTCCGGGATAATCAAGCCCGGCAGAAATACTGTGCGGCTCAACTACCTGTCCGTCTTCGGTTTGCATCAGGATACTCTTGCTGCCATGTAAAACTCCCGGTTTACCCAAAAAAGTAGTCGCTGCCGACATACCAGAGTTGACACCATGCCCGGCTGCTTCCGCGGCAATGAGTTGTACCGTAGGTTCGTCAAGAAAATGATAGAAAGCACCGGCGGCATTTGAACCACCACCCACACAGGCAATTACGTAGTCAGGATTCTCCTTACCGGTTTGTTCCAAAAGCTGTGCACGGATTTCTTCTGAAATAACTGACTGGAACCGGGCTACCATGTCAGGATAGGGGTGAGGACCCACCACACTTCCGATAATATAGTGCGTATCAACAGGATTATTAATCCAATGTCTCAAGGCCTCGTTGGTAGCATCTTTAAGGGTTTTTGAACCACTGGTGGCGGGGCGTACTTCTGCACCCAGCATTTTCATGCGGGCTACGTTCGGTGCCTGGCGCTGAATATCTATCTCACCCATGTATACAATACATTCCAGACCCATTAAGGCACAAACAGTAGCAGTAGCTACACCGTGTTGCCCTGCACCGGTTTCGGCAACTATTTTATTCTTGCCTAAGCGCTTAGCCAGTAAGATTTGGCCGATCGTATTGTTTACCTTATGCGCACCGGTGTGGCAAAGGTCTTCTCGTTTCAGATAGATGTTGGTTTTGTATTTTTCCGACAAGCGGTTAGCAAAATACAAGGGAGTGGGGCGGCCGACATAGTTTTTCAGTAAGCCGTGAAACTCTTCCTGAAAATCATGACTGTAGATAATATCAAGGTAATTTTGTTGTAACTCTTCAACATTAGGAAAGAGCATTTCCGGAATATAAGCTCCGCCAAACCGGCCATAGTAGCCTTTTTCATTTACTCCGAATGCTGTTTTCTGTTTTTTAGGTTGTTCTATGCTCGTCATTTTTCCTTAGTTGTTCAATATCGTTCAAGTCTCTTGGTCTTCCCGCAGATTTTTTCGCTTCAATTAAATCAGAGTAATTAATTAGGTTAATTTTTAAATTATCCTTTAAAAATCCCATTGAAGATGTTTGCCATTAGACTTCATGTTTACGCATGGAGAAAACGGTTCTGTCCACTTTAGGCGGATTATCTACGCTATAATTATATGCCACACTATTTAAATAGCAAGCCGCGTTTAGTCTGTCTGATGCTGATTGATCGAACCAGAAGTTCTTTATACACTCTTCATTCTCGTCATGCTTTCCTGCCCAAAAAGCTGTCCTGTCAAATCTGAAATTTTCTTTCATACTTTCTCCGATTTTCTTTCCCGCAATTTTGCAATCAATTCTTCAATCTTCTTAATATCTTTCACAGCAGGGGCTGTTTCAAATTTACTGTTGATGTCAATGGCGTAAGGCTTAGGGGTAATCAAATCTAAATCCTCAAGGTTTTCGAGGCTGATGCCACCAGCCAGAAAATAGGGTTTCTCGTTGTTGTATTTTTTCAGAATGCTCCAGTCGAATGTAACACCGTTGCCTCCATAACTATCTCCTTTGGCATCGAAAAGAAAGAAGTCTATATGCGGTTTGTAATTGTTTAACTGGCTGAAAACAAATGTTTCGTCTACACGAAATGCCTTAATGATGTTGACGCCTTTTGTTCGGAGGCTTTTACAGAAGTCCGGCGTTTCATTACCATGTAGCTGAGCATACTGAAGCCCGTACTTTCTGACATTCTGTAAAATGTAATCGACCGATGCATTTACAAAAACCCCGACTTTTCTGATTTCTCTGGGTATTGACTGTACCAGTTCAACATCCAGTTGATTTCCGGCAAACCGTGGTGACTTATCGTAGAGGATAAAGCCAATGAAATCAGGTTTCAGATCAACAAGCGCTTTGATATTCTCGGCATCGCGCATGCCACATACTTTCAGTTTCATAAAAATACTCCCCTGCCCCAAAGGAATTTTAATTTTACTCATACTCAGGACAAAAGCATGAACTTAGAAAAACCTACAAAAAGACGTCAAAATTAACATATTTTATTAGATTTCAGCAATAAATTCAGCGAGTTTTACACCCGGATTTTCGTCTTTCATGAAGGTTTCACCAATGAGAAATCCCTTATATCCTGCCGACCTTAATAATCGGATATTCTCCGGCTGGCTGATACAACTTTCAGAGATTTTCACAATGCTTGCAGGTATCTTGTCGGTCAGATTTAATGAAGCATTGACGTTGTTCTCGGCAAAGTTTTTCAGATTGCGGTTATTGACACCGATTATATCTATGTTGGCTAACGGACTTCTGTTCAATTCTTCTTCGTCATGTATTTCTAACAGTACCTCTAAGCCTAACTCATGGGCTTTCTGACTTAATTCTTCAATCTGATCAGGGCTCAGGCAAGCCGCTATGAGCAGAATTACATCGGCTCCCCAGGCTTTGGCTTCATATATCTGATAGGAATCTATCATGAAATCTTTTCTGAGTAGGGGTGTAGCCGGATTTGCCTCGCGGGCTTTCAGTAAATCTTCTTTAGCCCCTCCAAAAAAATCAACGTCGGTCAATACTGATAAACCTGCCGCACCGGCTGAGGAATAGCCCTGCGTAACAAACTCAACGGTTAATCCGTCGTTAATAACACCCTTTGAAGGAGACTTTCGCTTATGTTCGGCAATGATTCCTGACGACCCATCGGCTAAAAGCACTGCTTTCAATGAATTGGTTTTTCGGGAAAAAAGAGGCTCCCCGCTTAAGTCTTCTATTGAAATGCTGGCTTTAGATTCGGCAACTTCTATGGCTTTGCGTGCTACTATTTTATCTAAAATCGTCATGTTGTGGTTTTGTTGGTTAATCTTCAATGAGTTTCCGGAGGGCATTCAGGGCTTTTTTACTTACCAGCGATTCTTTTGCCTGTTCAATACCTTCAGCGATAGATATTCCTCTGGCCACACTCAAAGCCACACCTGCATTGGCCAGTACCACATTTGTTTGTGCCTGTGTGCCTTTGTTTTCAAGAATATTGATAAGAATACGAGCCGACTCTTCCAAAGTATTGCCTCCATGCAAAGCCGATTGCTCGGTCAAATCAAAGCTAAAATGGGTAGGGGAATGAACTACTACCCCATGCCTGGTACCTATGTTGAAATCGTTGGTAAAAGATATTTCATCGTATCCGCCCAGGTCATAAATAATACCAAACTGTGCGGCTGAGCGATTGAATAACTGCGTGTATAAATCAAACACTTTCATGTCGTAGACACCCGTTAGCTGTTTTTGTACTTTAGCCGGGTTTAGCAATGGCCCCAGCATATTGAAAAAAGTTTTCAGACCTAATTCTTTGCGAATCGGTGCTACGTATTTCATAGCCGGATGAAACAGAGGCGCATGCATGTAGCAGATGCCTGCCGTTTCCAGTTTGCGTTTTAGAAAACTTTCATCATTGGTAAATTGTACTCCCAGATGTTCCAGCACTGTACTTGAGCCTACAGCCGAAGATACCCCATGATTACCATGTTTGGCGATGGCTTGTCCTGCCCCGGCCACTACAAAAGCCGAGGTGGTAGAGATATTGAAGGTATCTTTACCGTCACCACCGGTGCCGCATACATCCATGGGGTCAAAGTCTGATAAATCAATAGGTACGGCCAGTTCAAGCATGGCTTGCTGAAAGCCCTCCAATTCTTCAACAGTAACGCCCCGCATCTGTATAGCCATTAGAAAAGCTGCAATTTGTGATGGATTGCTTTCTCCGCGACCAATCTTCAATAAGGCCTCTCTGGCCTCCTGACCTGAAAGAGGCTGATGCTGAAGTAAAATCTGCAAATATTGTTTCATGATCAGGAGAATTAATTTTTTAACCAGTTTTCTACCATTTTTACCCCATGTTGCGTCAGGTATGCTTCCGGATGGAACTGTACGCCCCTCACATCATATTTGGTATGTGCTTCTGCCATTACAAATCCTTTTTCATCAATGGCCGTTACTTTCAGTTCAGCAGGCATAGTTTCGGGTACTACCGTCCATGAGTGATAACGGCAAACCTCTATTTTTTCCGGAATGCCCTGAAAAAGCTTTTCATTTTTATCTGTAATCAGGCATGAAGTAGTTACACCATGCAGCACGTCACCCATGTTATGAAGTTTGGCTCCGAAGGCTTCGCCGATAGCCTGATGACCCAGACAAACCCCGAAAATGCTTTTCATTGGCGCATATTCTTTAATGAGGTCAATCATGATTCCGGCTTCTTCCGGTATGCCAGGCCCCGGCGAAAGCAGAATCTTGTCATATTGAGCTACTTCTGCCAGTGTTATTTTGTCGTTTCTGAAAACGTCTACATTCCCGCCTAAATCTTTCAGAATATAGACCAGGTTATAGACAAACGAATCATAATTATCAAGAACCAGAATTTTCATTGTATGCCTTTTTAATGAGTGATTTAGTGAATGTGTGATTGAGTGAATGAACAATTATGACTCATTATCACTGCATTCTTACTTTTTCCATTTTTCTTTCTTCTTTCTCCAAAGAAATTATATTTCTTCTGCCATTTCAATGGCTTTTCTTAAAGCGGCCAGTTTCAGATGTATTTCTTTCATTTCCAACTCTATGTCTGACTTGGCCACTACGCCCATACCGGCTTGGTAAAAGAGTGTATTGTTTTTGCTAAGGAATGTACGAATAGCTATGGCATGGTTGAAATTACCTTTGAAATCCATAAACCCGATGGCGCCACCGTAAATGCTTCGGTTGGTAGGCTCAAAACGGTTAATGATGGTCATGGCGTTGTGTTTGGGTGCGCCGGAAAGGGTGCCTGCCGGGAAAGTGTCGGCCACCAGTTGCAACGGATTAGTACCGTTGTGCATTTTTCCGGTTACTTTAGATACCAGATGTATCACATGGCTGTAGAACTGTACTTCCTTAAAAATATCTACTTTCACAGAATCAGAACTGCGAGATAAATCATTGCGGGCTAAATCAACCAACATTACGTGTTCGGCTGATTCTTTAGGGTCTGCATGTAATTGGCGTGCCAATTCAGCATCGCTTTCGTCGTCACCTGTTCTTCTGAAAGTACCCGCAATCGGATGGATTTCGGCCTGTCCGTCTTTAATAAATATCTGTTTTTCGGGAGAGCTGCCAAAAATATGATAGTCGCCGCCATCAAAATAGAATAAATAAGGAGAAGGGTTAATAGAACGAAGCGCCCGGTAAACGTTGAAATCGTCACCTTCAAATTTTCTGGAGAAGCGTCTGGAAGGTACTATCTGAAAAACATCACCTCTTAAACAGTGACCAATACATTTTTTGATGATTTCACGCATGTCATCATCGTTAATGTTGGTCTGTTCATCAGTATCGGCTTTGAATTTCGACGCCGTTACTTTCGGATTCTTCACAAAAAACTCCAGCGTTTCCAACCCTTCCGAAACCGGTTTGGGTTCTTGTCCGTCAGGCGTATAAGTATGCTCAAATATGTATAATTCGTCTTTAAAGTGGTTGATTGCTATTACATAACGATAAACCCTGTAAAGAATCTGCGGAATGGCGTTTTCAGGGCTTTTTGCCTGTATTTCAATATCTTCGAAATATTCTACCGAATCGTAAGTGATGTGTCCGAACAAACCGTTGGTGATAAACTGAAAGTTACTTTTGGGCATTTCAAATCTGGCTGCAAACTCCTGTAGTACACCTACGGCATCTTTTCTGTTGGTGAGCGGAAACTGAGCTGTTGATCCATCAGGAAATTTCTGTGTTACTATGTCGTCATCCAGTTTGAAACTGCCCACTTCGTCGCAGGCAATATAGCTGAAACTGTTATGCATGGCGTGATAGTCGGCACTTTCAAGAATAACCGAATGAGGAAAATGGTTACGGATTCTCTGGAAAATCCCGACCGGAGTCAACATATCGGCCAGTAAGCGTTTGTATCGGGTAGTAATACCAAACTTTTGCATGGGTGTGTCAGAGGTTTGTGCTAATGTTTTTATTAATCAATGTCAATGTTTCTATAAATTCGGCCTGCCGTTCGGGAGAAATAATGACGGAATCATATTTGCCATAGGTAATTTCAATCCGGTGTTGTAACGACAAGGCCGGCGAACTAAGCGGGCTATTGGTTTTTTCTACTTTACGGATACTTTCTACGTCAATTTCCTGCTTAAAAAGAAACCCGCAGATAATGGTCAGCGTATGGTTTTCTATCACATAATATGTCCGAACCAAAAGGTTGACAATTAGTCCCGTTACGAATACCATAATAATCAGCATCGGCCATTTTTTATCAATAACAGCCGTTATTATCAGGGCTATGAATAAACACAGTATTGGCACAAAAAGCCAGTAACTTATTTTGGAATTATATCTTTTGTACATGTTTTTGAACTGTAAAGCGTTGAAAAATGGCACAAAAAAACGGCCTACAGGATGAACTGTAAGCCGCTGAGTATTATATCGTTTGTTCAATACATAGCTAAACTGTTCATCCTTTGTCGGAAGAACGCCACCACCAGATGTTAGCTATAATATTGCCTTGAGTCATTGTTCGTGTCTAAATTCTGGTTACAAAAGTATTTACTATTTTTTAAAAACAAAGAGTTTTTTGAAAATTTTATAAAAACACTTTCTATTAGCTTAATTATGCTAAAATGAAGCACCTGTTGTCATTACTTATACGTATCAATAATACCTCCGTTCTGAAACGATACCTCTTTCACCAGGCTGGCTGCATTAAAATACAGCAGCATTGAGCGTGAATTGGTCGGGTTCTGGATGTGTTCACATTGTGGGCCTTTTTCCAGAAAATACACAAACACTTTCTCATTACGGCGACTTAAAATCTGGTAATCGTATCGCCCGAAATTATCAACAATCTGGTTTTCGGTTAACCCGAGAATCTTCGGTCTCAGGTCTTTCAGAGGGTCAATCAGTTTTACTCGCTTGTCTTCACAACCGCCACGGTCGGTTTTGAAACTCTGTAAATCAAAATCTCCTAAATCAGCTTTTTTATTTTTGCAGGCACCCAGTGCCAATAGAGCAACTATTAATAGTTTACGCATCAGTATTTATATTTTTACTTCTACCATCTGTTTACTTAAACGACTTTTCTCGGCCATAAAGCCCATCACGTGGCTTTCTATGGAAGCCTCAATTGTTGAGGTCAGCAGTTCAGGTTTTTTCTGTGCTACTGCCTGTACAAAGTTTCTGGCTAAGCCATAGTCTCCTCCGGCATGACCGGAAGCCTGACTTTTATATTCAGGCAACTCGCTTGCCCGCCATTTGGTGTTTTGTTTGGTACGGAAATCGTAGGTCTGAATCTCGTCCATATCTCCCCACACTTCTCCGTGCGAAAACATCAATCTCGTTTTGCGGGCCTCAAACGAAGTGAAGGCCTCCATGGCAAAACTAACAGTGGTGCCATCTTCAAACTCCATTGAGGTTGTGTAATGGTCGGGCTGATCATTGTTCATTCGGTATACACATCGGCCGTAAGGTGATGTCTTCAGTTTTTCCATAATCTCATCACCCTGTCTGGTCATATCATCAGTTACATCCAATACTCTTATACGCAGGCGTTGCTTGTGGTAAATATTGATGGCCGAAAACGGGCATTCTTTTTCCACCTTACAACCATCAGTACAGCGTTCGGTGCTGCCTTCAGGTGCATTTTCTTTTCTGAACCAGCTTAATGAACCGTGCGCAGAAATACTCTTACATGGCTTACCGATTACCCATCGCAGGATGTCAAGGTCGTGGCATGATTTAGCCAGAATTATCGGGTTGGTATCTTTCGATACATGCCAGTTGCCACGCACATAAGAATGCGCCATGTGCTGGTATTCAATGCCTTCCAGATGATTAACACTAATCAGCTTACCGAATTGCCCGCTTTGTGCTATTTCTTTCAGTTTTCTGAAATACGGAGTGTAGCGCAACACATGGCACACGGCTATTATCCTTTTGGTTTTTTTAGCCATCGCCAATATATCCAGACATTCCTGATACGAAGGTGAAATAGGTTTCTCCAACAGTACATCATAACCCATTTCCAATGCTTTCATGGCAGGGCCGTAGTGCAGGTCATCTGGCGTTGATATGATAACAGCATCAGCAAATTTCGGAACCTTGAATACATCTTCCCAGGTTTTGAAGCGGTTTTTGTCTTCAATATTATGAGCTTGGGCAAATTTATCGTTCCGAAACGGCACAGGTTCTGCAACACCAATCATATCCAGTTCGTTGGGGAAAGCCAGCGCAAATCGTCCGTAAACACTTCCACGGTTTCCTGCTCCTAACACAATTGCCGTAACCGGTCTATCGAGCGCAACGTATCGGTCATCATGTGGAATTTCTATAGGGGCATCATCAATTGTTTCGGCAAATGATTCTGTATTTAAAAAAGATAATCCTCCGGCGGTAAGGCCAAAGGTCTTAAGAATGTCTCTTCGTGAAAAACTGTCCATAGAAGGGTAGAATAATTAAAGCATGCTTTGCATTTGCAAATATAACACAAACCGGATACATAGATGACCCCGACGAAATTAGAAAGCTGTTCTAAGTTTTTATTTCTGCCATTCCCACACACGCAGTTTGGTTACTTTTGCTTTGCCGCCATTGGCGAACAGTTGCCAGTCCAGACTCTGTGTTTCCGGAAACACCAGACTGGTAATTGTGGCTTCGCCGTCGTTTCCGAATACTTCTACGGCCATTTTATCAACAAATATCTGTAGCCTCACCACGCCTCTGTCCGGTTTCATGGGGTTCGTATCCATAGAAGCAAAGTTTGGAGAAATGATTTTGCCTGAATTAATACGGTTGATATAAAGCTGTTCGCTGTCAGCCTTATATCCAACCAGTGTTTCCTGATTAGTGCCCTGTTTTTTCAGAATCTTTACGCCTACCTCTCTGGCTCCGTTCAGTTCAAACTCTACATCTATCATGTAAGAATCCGTTTGAGCCTTTCGTATAGTACCATTGTCGCCTTCCACACTCAGGTCTTCCATTTGTACTACACCCTTCCAGTTTTTAGCTTTCAGTATTTCTTCGGCAGGTTTTTGTACCAGCCGCAGGCCTTCTTTTGTTCTTTTTAATGACAGTTCTCTGGGCAGACTCATTTGCCCTTTCCATGGAAACGTCGGTATGGCATCTGTAAATTGGGGGCCGGCCATCCAGCCCAGTAAAATCTTTTTCGGTGTGTTGTAGAAAGGAATAGCGGCATATAAATCTTTCCCGTAGTCGACATACAGTTTAGTACTGGCCGGATTATCGTTCGTGAATGTTTTCCCGTCAAAATTTCCCACAAAGTATTGCATCCCCACGTAGTCCTGATGTGGGCCGTTCGAAGACATCATCAGGAGCCATTTTGACGTTTGTTCTCCCTCAACAGGTAGTTCCATCAGCGATGGGCACTCCCATATTTTTCTCATATCCCCATGTGCGGCAAATTCACTCAGAAACGTCCAGTCAGTCAGGTTTTTAGAACCATAAAAATGTGCTTTAAATTCTGAAGGTAGCACTACCGTCAGAATCCACTGTTTAGTAGGTTCATGCCAGAACATGTTAGGGTCACGAAAATCTTTCATCACTTTACCGTTCGGCAGTGGAACCGGTATAATAGGGTTTTTCGCATACTTGGTCCATGTCCTGCCGTTGTCTGTCGAATAAGCCAGATGCTGGTTCTCTTTTTTGCCGTGGTAGTCGGCCGTGTAAATCGCTACCAGGCTATTGGCACCAAAACCACTGGTGTTGTTTTTATCTATAACTATGCCGCCCGAAAAAATCCAGACCGAATCTTCCGGAATCGCCACAGGCAGGTGTTGCCAATGCACCATATCCTTGCTCACGGCGTGTCCCCAGCTCATGTGTCCCCACTTATTTTCAAACGGATTGTGCTGATAAAATATATGCCATTCACCTTCATGATACACCAGACCGTTGGGGTCGTTTGTCCAGTTTTTGGCCGGAGAGAAGTGAAATGCAGGCCTCCATTGTTCAGTAGGGGCCTGTTGTGCCAAAGCCACATAAGAAACTGATAAACACAAGGTTAGCAGAAGATTTTTCATATAAAACAGGTTAAAATAAACTACCTGCAAACATAAGGGAAATTATCAAATCAGCAGGATTTATCTGATTTATTTCTTCAGTTACTGATTGTACGAAATCAGCCACATTATGAAATGTTAAAAAACTGTAAATTATCGTATTTACACATATGTATATCGGCCTTTATATTCGTTTTAGGGCTGTTTGTTTTCCCGGCATTACTTTGTACCTTTGCGGCGCTATGCAAGAGTTTTTCACTGATTCAATACAGAAAATACAGGAATTTAACCATTTATTGGCTTCGCCCAAAAGAATCGTTATCACAACTCATCAAAACCCTGATGCCGATGCGCTTGGGTCGTCGTTGGGTTTAGCTGCTTATTTAAAAAAGAAGAATCATTCAGTACATGTGATTACGCCGACCGATTATCCCGAGTTTCTGCAATGGATGTCGGGCGAGAAAGAAGTAATCAATTTTGAAAGTGAAAAGCAGGAAACGGCCAGACGTTTGATAGCCGAAGCAGAGATGATTTTTTGCCTTGATTTTTCTGCTTTAGGGCGTATCAAAACCATGGAAGGATATGTGAGAGACGCCTCTGCAATAAAGGTTTTGATAGACCATCATCAACAACCGGAGCGTTTTGCTGATTTTGTGTTCTGGAACGAAAAGGCAGCGGCCACCTGCGAGTTAATCTACCAACTGATTGAAATTCTGGGCGACAAAGCACTGATAGATGTATCAGCTGCTGAATGCCTTTATGCCGGTCTGGTAACTGACACGGGGTCATTCCGGTTCGATAGCACCACGAAAGATTTGCATCGCGTAGCAGGCGAATTGATAGAAATAGGTGTAGAAACGAATAGTATTCATAGAAAAATATTTGATAATAATTCTCTGGAACGGATTCAGTTTCTTGGATTTGCATTGAGCCAGAAATTGGTATTTTTGCCTGAATATAAAGTGTCATATATGACAATATCCAAAGAAGAGCTGGCCAGATACGGTTCAAAAAATGGAGATACTGAAGGAATTGTGAACTACGGCCTTTCAATAAAAGGTGTGGAAATGACAGCCATGTTTGTGGAAAGAGACGACATGATCCGGATATCTTTCCGCTCAGTAAAAGATTTTTCGGTAAGTGAATTCGCCAGAAATAATTTCAATGGCGGAGGCCATAAAAATGCAGCAGGGGGGCGGTCGTACGACAGTCTTACCAAAACGCTTGACAAATTTCTGAGCCTTTTGCCTCAGTATCAGGCACAACTTCTAAACAACAATTAATTATTTTAATTCGTAATATCTTATAATCAATAAATTTCATGACAAAATTTTTGAAAACTACCTCGGGTCTTGTGCTAGCAGCAAGTTTGCTTTTTTCTTGTGATCAGTTTAAAGTAACCGAGGAAGCCGACGGCTCAAAATTTCAGATCCACAAATCAGGCAATGGCAAAAAACCCAAAGAGGGCGATATCATAACTTTTGATCTGGTTGTAAAAGCACCAAACGATACTGTATTTACAGATACCTATAAACGCGGCGAACCAATTATGATGCGTTTACAGAAAGGTGTGTTCAAAGGATCGTTCGAAAACAGTCTTTTTCATATTTCTGAGGGTGACAGTGCAACCATTTTCGTCAGTTCAGACTCCTTGTTTACGAGAGCACAACAACCGTTGCCTGTTGGGGTAACAAAAGGCTCGAATATGCTGTTCCTGCTTAAGGTAAAATCGGTACAGACAATGGAAGAATTCCAGAAAGGTCAGGAGGCAAAAAAGAATGATGAAGTGAAAATAATGGATGAGTATGCCAAAAAGAATTTCCCTAACGCAACGAAAACACAATACGGCATGTATCGTATCGTTCAAAAAGAAGGTAGCGGTGCAACCATTGTGTCAGGAAATTCCGTCAAAGTAGAATACACCGGAAAACTTATTAGCGGAAAAGTATTTGATACTTCGGTAGGCAGACAACCATTTGAAGTAACAGTAGGACAAGGACAGGTGATACCGGGTTGGGAGCAGGCACTGATGACGATGAAAAAAGGAGAAAAAAGTATTTTCTTTATCCCGTCAAATCTTGCTTATGGCGAGCAGGGAGCCGGTGGGGTAATTCCTCCGTACAGTCCGCTAATTTTTGAAATGGAAATTATCGATGTGAAATAATTAATTTAAACGTAATGAGAAAGATAGTACTCGGATTAGTTGTTTGTTGTGCTGCTCTGCTGAGCTCTTGTGGAAGCTTTTTGGCTAATGATCTGGAAGAGACCATGAGAAAGAATGAGCAGGAGATGTTGACGTATATCAATTCCAAAAATCTCAACATGACCAAAGCAGATAATGGAATGTATTACCAGATTACAAAGACCAATTCTGCAGGTAAAAGTGTTACTTTGGGTGATGAAGTATTGATCCATTATGTTATTTCATTATTGGACGGAACCAAGGTTGATAGTACTGAAAGACTAAAAAATAAGCCATTATCTCTTATATATGGCGGTACTATCGGTTTGCAGGGGGTGTCTGATGCTATAGGCAAGTTGAAAGAAGGTGAAAGAGGTTTTTTCCTGATTCCATCTTACCTGGCCTACGGCTCACAAACGTATGACAAAATTCCTGGTAAATCTGTTATAGCAATGGATATTGAAATCATCCGTTATCGCACGGAAGATCAACAGATTGAAGATTACATTGCAAACGGAACAGGTGGAGCAACCTTCGTGTCAAGTGAAAAGACAGAATCCGGAGTGCGTATTCTGAAAATGACGCAATCAACAGGTGCGCAATTAACCTCAGGACAAACCGTAGGCGTAGTTTATAACGGCTATCTGGCAAGCACGGTGACAGAATTTGATAAAGGTCAGATTGACGTTTATTTAGGCGGTGGCGGTGTAGTGAAAGGCTTTGAAGAAGGCTTATTAAAACTAAAGGTTGGAGAAAAAGCTGTGCTGGTTTTCCCATCGTCGCTCGGATACGGAACCCAGGGTGTCAGAGATAATAACACAGGTTTGTTTAAAATACCACCTTATTCGCCATTGATTTTTGTGGTTGAAGTAAAAACTGCAAAATAAGATTTAATGATATATTAATCTTTATTGAGGCCCCTGAACTTTTCAGGGGCCTTATGGTTTTATAGGGATAATACTTTTTAAAACGATGCCTAAATTACATAAAGAGCTTGAGAAAGCCATTTTAAGCCTGCCTGCCAAAGAGAAGGATAAAATGCTTCTACGATTAATCGGCAAAAACAATTTGCTGGCGCAGCAATTGCAATACCAGCTGCTTGAAAACGAATCGTTTCTCGGCGACCGGCGGGAGGAAGTAAAAAAGGCAATTTTATCGGTGTCGAAAATGTCCTATAGCCTGCCGGGATGGATGCTGAAAGATATACGCGAACTCAATAGTAAGATTACCACCCATGTAAAGGTTACAAAAGATAAATACGGCGAAGTTGAGCTTACACTATACCTGCTCAATACCTTTTTTGAAAATCAGTTTAAATTACTGGAGAAATACAGTAGTAAATCGGACACGCTGGCGTTATACATAGCCAAGCGTACTGAATTTGTATTAAAAAAACTGCACAAACTGCACGAAGATTATTACGTAGAGTTTGAGCAGGATATCAACAAATTATTACATCATATACACACCTATGCTCCGGCCTATTACGCGCGGCAGATAAGATTACCCCAAAGCTGGGAATATTAGTAACACTGCGCGGGTCTGTTATTAAGAGTAGCGCCTATTCAAAGCTTTTAATGGTATCTGAAATAATTTCAATACAATCCCAGAGTTGAGATTCTGTCATAACCAATGGAGGAGCCAGTCGTATTTTATTACCATGTGTAGGTTTTGCCAGTAAACCATTTTCTTTCAATTTCAGACAAATATCCCAAGCCAGATCCGATTCTTCTGTGGTGTCTATTAGAATGGCATTTAATAAACCTTTACCCCGTACCTGCGTCACAATAGTGGTTTCATGAGCCAGTTTTTGTATTTCATGACGGAAAATCCCTCCCAGATAATCGGCATTCTGTGCCAGGTTTTCATCCTTTACTACTTCCAGTGCCTCCATAGCTACAGCGCAGGCAAGCGGATTACCACCATAAGTTGAGCCATGTTCTCCGGGTTTCAGCGTAAGCATGATTTCGTCATCTGCCAACACTGCCGACACCGGCAACACACCACCCGAAAGAGCTTTGCCGAGAATAATCATATCAGGCCTGATGCCATAATGGTCAGTAGCCAGCATTTTGCCTGTACGGGCAATGCCGGTTTGAATTTCGTCGGCAATAAAAAGTACATGGCTGGCCTTGCAGAGCCGATACGCTTCTGGTAAATAATGGTCGTCAGGTACCACAACGCCGGCTTCGCCTTGTATTGGTTCTACAATAAAACCTGCTATATACGGATCATTGATCAGGGCTTCTTCAAGCGCTTCAATATTGTTATAAGGCACAATTTCTATGCCGGTCATATAAGGCCCGAAATCTTTCCGGGCGGTTGGGTCAGTGGAAGCTGAAATAACAGATAAGGTTCTGCCGTGAAAATTACCTCCGGCAAATATAATTTTTGCTTTGTTTTCTGGAATCCCTTTAACCTGATAGCCCCATTTCCGGCATAATTTCATGGCGGTTTCTACCGCCTCTACACCCGTATTCATAGGCAAAACCCGGTCATAGCCAAAGTATTGCGTAATATATTCTTCGAAACGCCCTAATACTGAATTATAAAATGCGCGGGAAGTAAGTGTGAGCTTTTGAGATTGCTCAATTAAGGCATTAATAATACGAGGATGACAATGCCCCTGATTAACCGCTGAATAGGCCGACAGGAAATCATAATATCTTTTCCCTTCTACATCCCATACATACACACCTTTGCCTTTATCCAGTACTACAGATAGCGGATGATAATTATGGGCTCCATAACGTTCTTCCAGTTCAATCAGTTGTTCGCTTAAATGTGTGTCGGTTATCATGATATAGTAAATTTCTTTGGTTTGGTTCATAAAAGTGTTAAAATGACTCATTATAACCAATTAATGAGTTATATTTACTATAAAATAGGTTATTAAGGTTTATATTTATTTTTAAATTACAATAATAAGTAAAATATGACTTATGGATAATTTGAATTTTTTAGATGCTTATGATAAACAGATTCTTATTCATCTGGAAAAAGACGGCCGGAAGCCCTATTCCGAAATCGCCAAAAATCTGAATATTTCCAATACAATGGTGCATCAGCGTGTTGCCCGTATGAAAAAAGCAGGGATATTGAAAGGAGCCGGAATTATTCTTGATGAACGTAAGTTAGGGTATGAGTGGAGCGCCTTTACAGGTATTATTCTGAAAGAAGACTCAGATTCCAAACTTATTATTGAAGAACTCAGGAAAATACCCGAAGTAACCGAATGCTATTACATAACCGGTCAATATACGCTATACATACGCATTGTTGCCAAATCGAGCGAGCACATGCGGATGGTATTGTATGATAAAATTGACAATATTGACGGTGTACTTAAAACAGAGTCTATGATCGACTTCGGTGCAGCCTTTAAAAGAAACGCCAGCGTGGAGCTGTGATGGGTAGCAAATGATACTTTTGCCAAAGAAAATTTGCTTAGTCTATTAATTCTATGGGTTGTACAATAGAAAAACAAGTATTAATTTTGCAAAAACCAAATAAAGAATGCCTCGCATCTATCTTGACAATGCTGCTACTACTCGTCTTGACGACGAAGTTCTGCAAGCCATGCTGCCTTTAATGACCGAAAACTTCGGTAATCCTTCATCCATACATGCACATGGGCGTCAGGTGCGTTCGGCAATAGAAAAAGCACGCAAATCCATTGCATCGTTATTGAACGCCTCTCCATCTGAAATATTCTTTACATCCGGAGGAACAGAAGCCGATAATACGGCCATTACCTGCAGCATTGATACCTACCAACTGAAGCATGCCATTACGTCTCCTATCGAACACCATGCGGTGTTGCACACTTTAGAGCACCTGGCAAAGCAAGGGGTTGTTGAGCTAAGCTTTGTAAAGTTAGATGAAAAAGGCCGCATTGATTTAAACCATCTGGAAGAGTTGTTGCATACCAAACCGCGTTCGCTGGTTTCTTTGATGCACGGAAACAATGAAATAGGTAACTTGCTCGATTTGAAGCGTGTCAGTGAAATCTGTAAACAGTATGAGGCCGTTTTTCATTCGGATACGGTGCAGACAATGGGGCATTATAAACATGATTTGCAGAACCTTGAAATTGATTTTATTGTAGGAGCTGCCCATAAGTTTCATGGCCCAAAAGGAGTAGGTTTTTTATATATCAATGCCAATAATAAGATACATCCTTTTATTCATGGTGGATCTCAGGAGCGAAACATGCGTGGCGGAACAGAAAATGTATATGGCATTGTAGGTTTGGCCAAGGCGCTGGAAATAGCCTACAGAGACATGAGGGAGCATCAGGCACACATGCAAAGCCTGAAAGCCAGAATGATTGAAAAACTAAAAGCGAATATACCCGGTATCGACTTTAATGGTGATTCAGCAGATGTGGAAAATAGCTTGTATACCGTTCTGAATGTAAGTTTTCCGCCGGGTGAAGATAACGATATGTTGCTGTTTAATCTTGATATTGCTCAGATATCCTGCTCAGGTGGCAGTGCCTGTTCAAGCGGTACCGACGTAGGTTCACATGTATTAGGAGCATTGCAGGTACACCCCGACCGAGGTAACGTACGGTTTTCGTTTGGTAAATATAATACCGTAGAAGAAATAGACAAGGTAATAGAAGTACTGACAGATATTTACGCCAAACAGATATTGGCTTAAAGTAAAAGAAGCTGCCTCTTAGAGGCAGCTTCTTTTACTTATTGATAACTTCCATTGTAAAATAACCTGACATAACACGAGAGCCTGCTTTTTTTTCTGAAATCTCTTAACTTCGCTAATTCCTGCTACAATTGCGTCTGTCAATTCTTCCGTATCCGAAACTAATACAATTGTTTATCTGAATAGACTGAGTATCAAAGCCAATAAAACCTGAGCATAGAGTAGTTACGCAAGGTATTATGACATGAGGCGTAAAAACAAAAAAGGCAGCCTATTGACTGCCTCTTTGCGATATATGTGTTTCGGTAATTATTCTTATTTTTTATCCCACCATACGCGGGTATCTTGTGTATCAGCTCCCTGAGTAGCAATGGCCTTATCGTAATTTACTTTGTTAAGGGTTTGCTCGGTTACCGGATACGCCAAACGGTGTGGAATCTGTCCACTTGGGTTTAGAGTACTGGCCGGTGGGGCCAGAACAGGATATCCTGTGCGGCGCCACTCTGCCCAGGCTTCATTACCCTGATAGAACAGTGCAACCCATTTTTGAGTAGCAATCTGCTCTAATGCTTTGGCATCATTGTATTGCACATCTGGTTGTTGCAAAAAGTCGTTTACTACAGTTGTTGTAGCGCCCGCACCCAGCCATTGTTCTAGCGATGCTTTGATGGCACTCTCATACAAAGCTTTAGCATCACCTGAAATCCAACCCAATTTAACTGCTTCCGCTTGAGAAAACAATACTTGTGCATAAGTTACGACGTTTGCCGGCGAATTTTGTGCGCGCATTGCGCTTGCTGCCAATGAAACATCCTGCGCTTTCCAGGTCGGAGGGAACACACCATAAGGCACACCCACGTACTGTTGAAGAATGTTTTGATCTGCCATTGCTGGCACACGAGGGTCTTTTGTTTTAAGCAGATAATTAACATAAGTGTTACTTAGTGCATAATCCTTGCGGTTAGCAGTGATATAGTTATTGTAGAGAGGGTGCTCGTTATTAGCCTCTGCCAAATAACCATATTTTACATTGTCCGCATTTGAAGCCAACGGGCCATCTGCCAACGCAGCAGCAAATTCAGTTTTACCTTTCGCGGCATCAACCTTTGAAAGACGAAGTGCCATAATCAGGCGTAATGTATTGGCAAACTTCTTCCAACGAGTAGCATTGCCACTCAATAAAATATCCCCCTTTACGGTAGCACCACCGTCAAACTGAGCCTGTGCTTCTTTCAATTCTTTAAACAAGTCAGTATAAATGGCTTGTTGCGTATCGTATGCAGGACTGAAATTATTCTTTCCTTTCAACGCATTAGAGTAAGGAATATCACCCCAGCGGTCGGTCATCCACAAATAGGTATATGCCTTTGCAATACGGGCAATAGCTATCTGGTTATTGTTTGAGCCATTAGCTGCTGCAGTAGTTTTTGTGTCAGCATTTGTGTTCAGATCAATAATGGCCTGGTAAGTAACCAAAGGGCCGGTGTAATAATTATTGAAATTGAAGTTGATGCTTTTATAGCGAGATTCCTCAATATAGGTCACATCACCGAATTGCTGTGTATACAATGCAGGAACGATGTCGGTAGCCATGATACCAACATTGCGCAAAGCTCCAGTCAGGAATGCCGACGTATTAGGTGTCGACGGGTTGTTGGGACTAAGGTTCATATTACCAAAATCACCAGGGTCGCAGGAAGTAGTGACAATTGCTAAACCAAGAGCCACTGTCAGTGATTTGTATGTTGCTAATTTTTTCATGTTTCAATAAGATTTTAGCAGCTGAAAGAAAAATCTTTCATACTGAATTTCTGAATTAGAATCCTAAACTAAGATTGATACCAAATGAACGAACCGGAGGCAGCTGACCGCCCTCTGTCCAGTAAAGCTCAGCTTCCGAAATGTCAATTCCACCACCTGCGGCACTGTAAAGCAACACTGGGTTACGAACAATAAGTGCCACTTTAGCAGATTTGAATGCCTTGCCATTCAAAAATCCTTTAGGAATGTTGTATCCTATAGATACCTCTCTCAGTTTTACATAAGTTTGGTCATAGATCCACGCTTCGTTGAAAGAGAACATTTTGTCTTCATAGAAAGATTGTGTTTCTACGCGAACTGTATTCGGTTTACCATCGGCTGTTACACCAGGTAGTAAAATACCTCCACCATCAGCAACCGGATCACGTTTAGGTTTACCCAATTCGTTCAAGCCTGCTGTTTCTGCTGCCAAACCTGCATATGCATTAAACATACGGGTAGTTGAGAAGAATTTACCACCAACAATAAAGTCGATGTTAGCACGCAGCGAGAAATTCTTATAAGTGAATACGTTCAGGAATCCACCTTTAAATTTCGGAAGAACAGAGCCAAGTTTCTTAGTATTCTGTACTAAATAGTGTCCATCAGCTCCTACTACTCTTTCGCCTTTATCGTTAGTTACATAACCTATACCTTCCAATAGTCCCCATTGCTCACCAACGCGGGCATTTACTGTCAATGTTCTCCAGGTTGGTCCTCCTAATTGATAGTTATTCAGGCCGTCAGCCAGCTCTACTATTTTCGAAGTACTACGATCGAAGTTGATGTCAGTGTCCCAGGTAAAACCTGAAGTTGTTTTTACAGGTGTCGCACCAATATGTAATTCAAAACCTTGTGTTTGAATCAAACCGGCATTGATAAGTGTAGAAGCATAACCACTGGCAGCCGGAACTGTCAGAGGAAGAATCTGGTTTTTGTTGTCGTTTTTATAAGCTGTAAACTCCAGGCTAATACGATTGTTGAAGAATTTCAAATCGATACCTCCTTCATAAGCGGAAGAAAGCCCCGGTTTCAGATCAGCATTAGGCAACTGCGTTGGTAAATATTGTGTTGGGTTTGAACCAAACGCATTACCGGTTGTATAAACCTGATAAATATTATATGGGCCTACATCAGTACCTACCTGTGCATAGCTACCTCTGATTTTAGCAAATGATAATACACTGTTTTTAGGCAGTAACTCTGTAAGCACAACACTGGCACCAATAGAAGGATAAGTGTAAGAATTGTGTGCCACCGGAAGTGTCGACGACCAATCGTTACGAATAGTTCCTTCCAGGAAGTAGGTGTTGTCATAGCCTAAGCTTACGCTACCATACAAGCTGTTAACTTTTCTTTCAAATGTGCTGTTCGAAAAACCCGGACGGTCTTTTGAAGCAGCTATGTTGTAGAAACCAGGAGTTGTAAGACCACCTACTGTGGATTGTGAAATTACTGTAGCTTTAGAGTATCTGATGTTACCTCCAGCATTAGCTACTATTGAGATTTTGCCAAGTGTTTTATCTAATGCCAACAAAGCTTCGTGGTTGTTTTCATATTGTGTTGTAGCATAGTTAGCATAAGCCCCCAAACCACCGGCATTCAACGTACCACTTGCAATTCTTCCTTCTCCATAGTAATTTCTCCAGTCTCTGCGAGTAGTTACAGAAGCTGTCAGGAAGTCGAGTATCTTATAGCTTAATCCAAAACTACCATAGATACGGTCGTTATTGTTCAAGTTAGTGCTCTCATACATTTGCGTGTAGGGGCTATCCCAGTATTTTGGTTTAGGATCAAGAGGCCCTCCGATGTTCCAGCTTCTGAACGTGCCATCCGGGTTTTTGTAGTTTCTTAGATCTTCTATTTTCAACTGACGTTGGAACCACTGGTTGAACGAACCGACAGTTTGGTTATAGCCAACTGCAGCCACTGGCACACCTGTAGGAAGACCTATGCTTCCGGTTGTACCACCCGAAGAACCGTAGTTATCGGCAGGTACATTTTGTGCGCGTGTTGCGGAATAAGTGATGTCAAGTGTAGCGGCAAATCTCTTTGTAATATTGAAAGTATTTTTTGCACTGATGAAATCACGTAATTGCTTACTATTCGGAATAATACCGTGGTTATCTAAGTGCGTATATGATACACGGCTTTGAAAGTTGTCACCACCTCTTGCAAACGCCAGGTTGGTGTTGTGACTGAAAGGTTTTTCGAAGAAATCCTTTACGTTATTTGGTGAGGCCTCATATGGGGTTAATTGCCCGAATTCAGGGCCTTGTTGCCATGAAAATGCAGAGCGGTGAGGTGACCCATCTAAACGTGGCCCCCAGCTTTCGTCAGCTGAATAGTCTAAAAGCTTCTGTCCGTTGAACGAAGCCCAGGAAGCCGGGTGAATGGCAGGATTATATGCGAATGTTTCCCAATCTTGCGAATAACCACCACCATATTCGTTCTGATATTTTGGCAAAAGAGCTACCCGGTCCATCGTGGTGCTGTGATTGATTGTAAAACTGGTTTCTCCAGCTTTCGCACGTTTGGTTGTAATTACAA
Source organism: Emticicia sp. GW821-FHT11C11 (assembly GCF_058808615.1). NCBI lineage: Bacteria > Pseudomonadati > Bacteroidota > Cytophagia > Cytophagales > Leadbetterellaceae > Emticicia > Emticicia sp. GW821-FHT11C11. Next base: position 846,550 of record NZ_JBXARV010000002.1, on the reverse strand, counting down.
TTACACCACCTGAAGCACGGTTACCATATAGTGCAGTTGCAGAAGGTCCTTTCAGTACAGTAAGGTTTTCTACATCATCCATGTTTACGTCGGCAATACTACCCACAGGTGTACCATCTACTACGTAAAGAGGATCACCACCCGTAAGGGAGTTAACACCACGGATACGGATGTTTGGTGAACCGAATTTGGCACCCGATTGCCCCAATACATGTACCCCGGCAATTTTACCGGCAAGTGCATTACCAACATTGGCATCGCGCGACACAGTCAATTTTTCTGAATTGATGCTTTGGGCCGTGTAAGTAAGCGACTTCTTTTCGCGGGAAATACCCAAAGCGGTTACAACAACTTCGTTTAATTGTGCGGCATCGCTCTTTAAGGTTACGTTAATTACCGACATATTGCCAACGGCAATTGTTTGTGTTTCGAAACCAATAAAGCTGAACAGGAGCGTAGACCCCTTTGTTGCAGCAATAGTATAGTTACCATCAGCATTTGTTTGAGTACCTTTCGTTGTTCCTTTCAGTACAACGCTTACTCCCGGAAGTGCAGATCCGTCATCAGCAGTAACCTTTCCGGTTACAGTCACGTCTTGGGCAAAAGCAAAACTCGCCCACGCCAGCATAAAGCAGGCTAGTAGAAGTTTCTTCATACAGTTCGTTAGTTTGTTTTAACGTTAATAATAGTACAATAAGTTTGTACTTTAACGCTAATATATAGTCTTTTTCTGATTAAATCAGAGAGTTCTTAAAAATTTTTAAATAGGAGGTGAGATTAATCTGTCAATTATAGCGACAGTCTTCTTACAATTTTCGACAAAGACAGGAGAAAAAAACTGAATTATTTAGGGAGGTTTGAATAGAATTTTACGAAATAAAAAAATCGGATCCGGTATTTCGTATTAAAATAGTATGGATTAATTATTTTAAATCTATGTCGTCGTCCGGATATAACTCAGGGCAAATAGTAGGTGGTCTTTTGGTGTATAGAATTTGATTTTTTTCTATATATGGCAACTTGTATCGTGGATGAGTGAAATAATTCAACCAATTCCAGAATTCTCCTGACTGTATTTGAAAGGTTCTATACAATTGAAAATCTGTACTTTTGGGATGACATCTCAGATAATTTTTATGCATTTTTTTTATGCCTTCAACTGAACTACCTTTAAAATTGTCTTCAGTGGCTGAAAATTCTCCGTGCAGTGTCACATACTCTTCAAAAGAAGATACATTTTTTGCTCCTAAAAAGGAAGAGAGAATAAGCGATCGAAATATATCTGAAAAATTACTTAGTAGCAAAAACCCTAAGATAATAGCTACTAATCGTATTATTTTTTTCATTTGTTTTAACCTGCGTTTTTTTTAACCAGTGGCGCTATCGACAACTTCTATTACCGCCGTTTCAAATGTAAAATTTAGTTTTTACAAAGCTCATGAAAGCAACTCTTCAAAAAATTGATTGAGATCATTTTTTATTTCATTCTGGATTTTATTTTCACATGAAAATCCCTGAGAGAATATGTAATAAAAAAAGGGTCTCGGAAGAGACCCTTTTTTAAATATGGTTGAGTGTTGATTAATCAACATCCCAGAAAAGCTTGGTCGCAAACACATCAATAGTACCTTGTGCTTTTACGTTATCTCCGTTTGAACCTAATTCAGTACCAGGATAGAAGAAACGAAGCGGGCGTTTGGTTTCGCCAACCAACTGGATACTTTGAGGAGTAACCGGAAGGTTAGTTCTTCTGTATTCAGCCCAAGCCTCAAGACCGTTGAAGTTTACAAATGAAATCCATTTTTGAATAGCAATGGCGGCCAATTTATCTGTAGAGGCGGTCCAGTCATAATTAACAATGCCGCTACCTTTGTAAGCATCAGCACCTGCTGTGCTTGCACCAAGTACACGGAACGATTGTTTGATACCTTCTTCAAAGTATTCCTGTGCTGTTTTAGGCAGCGTAACATCAGCATATCTTTGTTTTGCTTCGGCCATCAGGAACTGAATTTCAGAAGCAGTCATCAGAATGTACGGTCTGCTGTATTCACCTTTTACAATAAGGCTTGGCCCAAGAGATACTGTGTTGGCAGGCAGATAGCCAGAGCTAACGCCAAAAGGAGTACCTGAATAGTTAGCGGAAACTTCTTTCAACAAACTTGTACCAGGAGCATTACCATTCTCACCACTGTTAGCATAAGCAATTCTTTTCATACGTAGTGTATCACCGGCAGCTTTCAGGCTGTTAATCAGGAACTGAGTAGGGCGAGGGTAATTGTTCAATGCTCTTTTGGCACCGTTTGCATCATATCCCCAACGGTCATAAACCGGGTTCAGTTTACCTGCAGTGGCAAGGAAGAAAGACGAACCACCAAAGCTTACGTCTTCACCAGCAATAACACCTGAACCTTCGCTAACAATTTTGTTGATTTCAGGCTTGATGTATGCATCTCTTCCGGCTATTTTCGACTGACGAATCAGAATACGCAGCTTAAGAGAGTTAGCAAATTGCACCCATTTGGTAGTATTTCCTCTGAAAACCAAATCTGAGCCGGCAAATGCACCTTCAAAAGCATTTGCTTTCAGGTCGGTAATGGCCTCATCAAGTAATTTAATAAGGTTTTCGTAAACTGTTTTCTGGTCATCAAATTTTGGAGCCAGTGAAGATGTTCCTTTCAAAGCATCAGAGTAAGGGATGTTTCCATACATATCAACCAGTTGTTGAAACAATATAGCTTTCATTACTTTTGCAGGTCCTTTCAGAAAGGATTGCTTGTTGGCATCTGCATTCGTTATTACATACTCATAATCAGAAAGGTTATCATAGTAACCATCCCAGTAGTTAAAATCACCATTGGTGAAGAGATAGGCAAACTGAGCGGTGTTTATGATATAACCGTTTCCTTGCGTCCATTGTCCGGCCCAATAAAAGCCAATCTCGCTTGAACCTGTTGAGTTAGTATTCCCGGCAATGTTATTGGCAGATATATTCAAGGCATTGGTAAATACGTAGTTTGGCGAGGCAGTAGGTAGGGAGTTAGGGTTAGTGTTGATGTCGAAGTATGATTCTTGACAACTACTACCAACCAAAACAACCAGTGCTGATATGATTATTGATTTGAATTTCATGTTTTTCAATGATAATGTTGATTAAAATGTAAGATTAATGTTTACACCATATTGACGAACAGGAGGAGTTTGACCTGTGCTGTTAAGACCCAATCCATTTCCGGTACTTCTACTGTATTCAGGGTCAGTATAGTAGTTCATTTTGTCAACTATTGTAAATAAGTTACGTCCATATAGTGCGATACTTGCAGCAGAGAAAATTTTAGTTTTGCTTAGCAGGCTTTGTGGAACGCTATAAGAAAAGTTAATATCGCGCAATTTGATAAACCAGGCCGGGGTTACGAAGTTCTCAGCAATGTTACGGTATTGGTCAACCCAAAGTGCGTATTCAGGCTCGCGAACTTTAACAGTAGTGTTTGGAACAACCTTGCCGTCAGCATCCAGATAAGCAGAGTTCGGGAAAATCTGGTCTGTTCTATTCTCAGTCCATTTACCAGAACCTGTAAAGGTCATTTGTCTTCCTAAGTCGCTAAACATGTAGTTACCACCACGATATTCGAAGTTAAACGTAAAGGCGAAATCACCATAGCTCATTCTTGAACCCAGCCCAACGATATGGCGTGGTAATGTGCCACCTCTAGGTGTAAGGGTTGTCTGACGCAAAGGATAACCTGTAGAAGAGCTTACTAAACGATACCCTGAGCCATCAGACGCATATTGGTAGCCGTCAGTTTTCAGCATTGGGAAGCGAGAACCCTTGATTACGTTGGTGTTTGCATAAGAGAAACCATCAGCAAGTACAAACTCGTTGATACCCGGATATAATTCCAATACTTTATTATCGTTGTACGAGTATCTCACGCTGGCATCCCAAGAGAATTTACTGCCTCTTGAAATCAGATATTTAAATTCACCTTCATATCCGAAGTTTTTAGTTTCACCAACGTTAATTAGCAAGTTAGGGAAACCGGTAGAGTTAGGAACTTTAACTGTAATTACCTGGCCTTTCGAGTTTTGTGTATAGGCCGACACGTCGATGTTCACTCTGTTATCGAACAACTGAAACTCACCACCAATTTCGCCGGATGTTACCGATTCCGGTTTCAGATTCGCGTCTGGTAAGGTATTACCTACTGTTAAACCTACTGTATTACCGAATGGAAAACCTGTACCGTTTGGATAAGTCAGATCCAGACCATAGGTGTCGATATTATCGTTTGCATTTTTGTTATAGTTCACACGTAATTTCGCGTAATTCAATACATTGCTCTTCAATGACGGGAATGCATCAGTCGGGATGAATGACAACGCTACCCCATAATATGGATATGACCAAAGATTTGCAGGACGGCTAGGTTTGTAGAACAATGAAGTCTGATCATAACGGAAAGTACCGTTCAAAATCAACCAGTTTTTGAAATTACTTGATAAGTCAGCATAGTAACCTACACGACGGTTCATATAAGTGTTTTCAAAACCTGTTAACTCACCCTGGCGGTTCGAAACGTTGTATACGTCTGGAACAACAATAGAGCTTGATCCTACCTGTACTTCTTTGATATAACGTTGGTAAACACTGTTACCCAGAATTAATTTGTTAGAGAACGGGCCGAAGTCTTTTTCCAACAAAAGCTGGAACTCGTTGTTAATTACATTTTCAGTTTTTGTATAATCAGTTACACCTCCCAAGATATCGGTAATAGCACGATAGATACCGGTACCGTCACCATCGCGGAAGAATGGCTCAGCAATAAATGCTTTCGATTTGGCGTAGTCAGAGTACAAGAATTTACCAGTAGTACTTTTTTGTGTACGTGAGTTGTTCATTGCACCTAAACGGTTGCTGATTGTTGCCCATGGAGTAGGCTTATAAGTTAAGCTAAGTGTACCAGAAATATTTGCATCTTTATAGACACGACGGTTATTATCCGCATTAAAATACGGGTTATTGTAATAGTCATTGAAGAAACCATTCGGATTAGCAAATTTATCAGTTTGCCAATCACGGTAATCCTGCAAAGGAAGGTTAGCGGGCTGATTGATTACGTCATTATAGAAATCAGACGAAGTTCTGTCATATTTTGCCTGTGTATAGCTTGCGTTGAAACCAACATTTAATTTATTATAGTCTCTTGTAGAGGCAATGCGGGCACCGGTTCTTTCACTTTTGTCATTAGGTACAATACCTTGAATTTTCTGATTTTCTAACGACATATAGAATGAACCGTTGTCGTCGCCACCTGTGAAACTCACTTGGTTGTTCATCGAAACACCGGTATCAAAAGCTTTCATACGGGCACCTTTAGCAGCAGCATAAGGAATTATATTGGTAGAGCCATCTGACGCTGAACGACCTAACTGGCGAAGTGAACCATCAAACGGATCTCCGAATTGTTGGTTTTCATAAGCACGCCAGTTGCCTTTCATACGTACAAGAGGATCGCTGCTGTAGCCTGCCGAACCATAAGAAGGATAGTAGTGAGAACCTGACCCGTATTTATCCTGAAATTCAGGTAAGAAACTGATTTGCTCAAAATTGGTACTGTTTGAGTAGCTTACCTTCAATTTGCCTTTAGATCCTTTTTTGGTTGTAATAACCAATGCACCGTTGATACCGGCAGAACCATACAATGTGGCAGCCTGACCACCTTTCAGAATTGAAATGTTATCAATGTCATTAGGGTTAATCAGTGCTAACACAGTAGAGGTAGTCTGAATACCGTCAAGTACGATCAAAGCTTCGTTGTTACCTGTCAATGAACGGAAACCGCGAAGTACCACTTTTACCTGTGGATCAACGCTATTGTTTACGTTATAAACGGCCAGACCAGTCACTTTACCAGAAAGAGCCTGAGCTAACTGAGGTGAACGACCTACAGTTACATCTTCAGTGCTTACTCTGGAATAAGCATAACCTACTTCTCTCAGGTTTTTACGGATACCCTGAGCAGTTACAACCACTTCATTTAATTGAGCTGCATCACTTTTTAAAGTGATATCGATAGTAGAAGAATTACCGACAGCAACCGTTTGTGATTCAAAACCGATAAAGCTGAATAAAAGGGATGCTCCTTTTTTTGCAGAGATTTTGTAAACACCGCTGGCGTCTGTTTGTACACCTTGATTTGTGCCTTTTACTACGACACTTACTCCTGGTAGAACGGAGCCATCGTCAGCCGTAACTTTTCCAGTTACATTGACATTTTGGGCATAAGCATAGCTACCCAATACCAGCATAATGCCGGCAAGTAGAAGTTTCCTCATACAGTTTGTTTAGTTTGTTTTTTAGTTTAGTAAATATATATGGTGCGTTAAACCATATATGAAGCGTTAAGTTAATAACTTTTTTTGTTAATGTGTCAAGAGAAATTAAAAAAAAATAAAATTTTCATTTTTTTTACAAATAAATGTACAATGAGCCCAATAACATTGGACTATTCCAAGAAAACAACAAAGACCTTCAGAAGAAGGCCTTTGTTGAAAATTTTATCAAAACTTATTTTTGCAGAATATTATTTGGGCATTTGGTTTCTTACTATCATTGAAAGAATGCGCGGGAAAAAGCGTTTCAGGTAAACACCCATTACTTCTTTACGCCCGATGTACACTTCTTCTTTACCCTTATCAATAGCATTGACAATGCTGGCCGCACAGTCTTCCGGAGATATGCCTTTTTCCTGATTCTTGTCCATTTTACCATGCTTGCCGCCATCGCCCGAAATGGCATTGACAGATATATTGGTATGTATATAACCGGGACAAACAATTGTAACCCCGATATTCTCTTTCCAGACTTCGGCTCTTAATGAATCAAAGAAACCATGCAATGCATGTTTGGTAGCACAATAGCCCGAGCGCATGGGTGTTCCCAGTTTACCCGATATACTGCTTGTAACCGCAATGTGCCCGCTTTTTTGCTGAAGCATAACAGGTAATACTGCTTTAGTGAGTGCCACCACACCAAAATAGTTGATATTCATAATTTTATGATACACCTCCATGTCGGTCTCGGCAACGGTACTTCTTTGCGATATACCTGCGTTGTTAAACAGTACGTCGATTCTTCCGAAATGCCGGATCACTTCCTGTACTTTTGCCGGAAACTCATCTTGTTTTTCAACATCAATCGGCAAAATCAGCACATCAGCGTAGGGCAAGGCGGTGTTTTTCTTTACTCTGAGGAGTTCGTCCAGGCGTCGGGCCGATAAAACAAGTCTGGCACCTGATTTGGCAAATTCATAGGCCGTGGCCTCACCGATACCGGATGACGCCCCGGTAATCCAGACAACTTTATTTAAAAATCTTTTCATTTTGGTTTAATTCTTTCAGGAGCTTAAACTTCTATTCGTTTATTATTGTTTACCTAAGCCGGGGTTTAACCATGATAATTTACGATATTTTGGTAAAACCCCCGAATATTTCAGAACTTTGCAAAATAGTTGAAGAAAATATGGAAAAACAAGATATAAGAAAGCTTTCTGTTGACCAGCTGAAAACATGGCTCTCAGCCAATGGTGAGCAGGGCTTTCGGGCTAAGCAGGTTTCGGAATGGTTATGGAAAAAATCCGTAAGAAGTTTCGATGAAATGACGAACCTTTCATTGAAAACCAGAGACCTGCTTAAAGAGAACTACGAGATAAGACCGGTATCTGTTTTAAGAAAGCAGGTTTCGAATGATAAGACCATTAAGTCAGGATTCAGGCTGTTTGACGGCAACCTGGTAGAAGGGGTGTTGATTCCTGCCGATGACCGTATGACGGCCTGTGTGTCATCACAGGTTGGATGCTCGCTTACCTGTAAGTTTTGTGCTACCGGATACATGCCTCGCAAAAGGAATCTGGATGCCGCCGAAATCTACGACCAGGTGGTGTTAATAAAAGAACAGGCTGAGCAACATTATCAAGCTCCACTTACCAATATAGTATATATGGGTATGGGTGAGCCTCTGTTAAATTATGCCAGTGTGTTGGAGTCGGTGAATCGGATTACCTCGCCAGACGGGCTTGGCTGGTCGCCTAAACGTATCACGGTGAGTACAGCCGGTATTGCCAAGATGATTCAGAAATTGGGTGATGATGAAGTGAAGTTCAATCTGGCTTTATCTTTACATGCGGCCAATGATACCAAACGCAACGAGATTATGCCAATTAATGAGACCAATTCGTTGAAAAACCTCGCAGCGGCATTGAATTACTTCTACAAAAAGACCGGTAACCGTATTACTTTTGAGTACATCGTTTTTAATGATTTTAATGACAGCCTGCAGGATGCCAAAGAATTATGGGAGTTTACCAAGAAGGTTCCTGCTAAGGTGAATATTATAGAGTATAACCCCATTGCAGAGGCAGACTTTGTTAATACAACAGAAGATAAGCTCGGCAAATTTGCAAAGTTTCTGGAAGATAGAGGCGTAATAGTTAATGTGCGCCGAAGCCGTGGGAAAGACATTGATGCCGCCTGTGGGCAATTAGCTATTAAAGAGCCCAATGTAGCTGCATAGAACTTTAAACGGGGTACCTGATGAAGGTACCCCGTTTGTTATAGGGGCTTTTACAAAATTCCTCAAGTATTGGAGAAGCTGAACTCCATTCTTCTTTTGAATTTAAATGTATTCAAACCTTTCAGTCTTATTTGCCTATTGGTATATTTGTTCAGGTGATGATTTCTACCCGCCCACTGACAATTTAGAATTACATACAGCACAATTACTTATTGTCACCGGCTATTTGCATACAATTTGCTTGGAGCAAAATAGAATGAACTATGGCCAACAACGACTTAGCAGAAGCACTCGTATTTGAACACAGAGATGTCTGGAGAAAATGGTTGTCAGAAAATCATGACAAAGGAAAAAGTATCTGGCTAAAGCTGTATAAAAAACAGAGCCAGACTGCCGGTCTTTCTTATGATGAAGCCGTAGACGAAGCCCTGTGCTTTGGATGGGTGGATAGTTCTATAAAAGGTAGCAATGAGGATTATTATTATCAGTTTTTTGCGCGTCGCAACCCAAAAAGTAACTGGAGCAAAATAAATAAAGCTAAAGTTGAAAAACTGATAGCCGGAGGACTAATGGCTGAGCCCGGTATGAAGATAATTGATTTTGCTAAGGAAAACGGCAACTGGACAGCCCTGGATGATGTAGATAACCTCATAAACCCTCCTGACTTACAATTGGCCTTAGATAGTAACCCCGTTGCTAAGGCCAATTTTGAGGCATTTCCCCGTTCGGTCAAAAGAAGTATACTGGAGTGGTTGCTGAATGCTAAACAGGAAGAAACCCGAAAGAAGAGGATACTCGAAACAGTAACACTGGCCGAACAAAACATACGCGCAAATCAATATACGCCTAAAGAGAAGTAATAATACCCTTGGCAAACGCAAAAACTACTAAACTAAACTTCCATGAAAAAAAACCTCTTTTTAGCTTTTCTACTCTTGTCGATTGTCAGTTTTGGACAAACGCAGTTTTCCATAACAGTCTATAATCAGAAAGGATTGTTAGATGGCCGTTTGTTGGTCATGCTTTCAACAAACCCAAACCGGGAACCACGCTTTGATGTAACCGATGCCTTGAATACTCAATTAGTATTTGGGATCGATGTTGAGAATTGGAACGCCTCACAAGCAAAAACAGTAAACAACGCCAACGGCTTCGGGTATCCGAAAAGATATATGAAAGAAGTGCCTGCCGGCGAATATTATGTACAGGTATTGTTGCACAAGTATGAAACCTTTCATCGTAAAGACGGGCATACCGTAAAAATGCCAATGGATAGGGGAGAAGGACAGCAGTGGAACAGTGCCCCGGGTAATTTATATTCCAAGCCCGTTAAAATCAGATTTGACCCCAAAGGAGCTTCCATAGTAAAGTTGAGTTTAGACCAGATAATACCACCTGTTCCAGAACCTAAGGATACGAAGTATATTAAGCACATTAAGGTTCAGAGTAAAATGCTGACGGAGTTCTGGGGCAGGCCAATGTATTTGGGTGCACATATTCTACTGCCGGAAGGATTCGACGAGCACCCCGATGTAAAATATCCGCTCGCTATTTTTCATGGGCATTTTCCTGATGATTTCGATGGTTTCCGTACAACTCCGCCGGATGAAAACCTTCCGAATGATTATAATGCCCGTTTCAAGATATACGGTTATAGTAAAATAGTACAGCAGGAAGCCTACGATTTTTATAAAATGTGGACAGGTAAAGATTTTCCACGGGTAATTGCCATTGAAATTCAGCATCCATGTCCGTTTTATGATGATTCGTATGCGGTAAATTCGGAGAACATCGGTCCTTATGGCGACGCCATAACTTATGAGCTGATTCCTGAAATTGAAAAGCGTTTCAGAGGCATAGGTGAAGGTTGGGCAAGGTTTACCTATGGCGGCTCGACAGGCGGATGGGAGGCATTGGCGGTTCAGGTGAAATATCCGGATCAGTACAATGGCTGTTATGCAGCCTGCCCCGACCCGATAGACTTCAGAGCCTTTACAACCGTAAATATCTATGAGGATAAAAACGCTTACTGGTATGAAAGCCAGTTTAAAAAATTACCCAAACCAGGACATAGAGATTATTTGGGTCAAATATCGGCCACAGTAGCAGAAATGAATTTACGAGAACTGGCACTAGGCACCAAAACACGCAGCGGGCAGCAGTTCGATATATGGGAGGCAGTTTATTCGCCGGTTGGTAAAGACGGATACCCCAAAAGAATATGGAATAAAGAAACGGGGGTAATTGATAAGGAGGTGGCGAATTACTGGAAAGAAAATTATGACCTGGCTTATATTATGAAAAGAGACTGGGGTAAAAACGGCGAAAAGTGGAAAGGGAGAATACACATTTATTGTGGAGATATGGACAATTACTATCTTAATAATGCCGTCTATCTGACAGAAGAGATGTTGAAAGGCTTATCGAACCCGGTTTATGATGGTGAGGTAGATTATGGCGACAGAGCTGAGCATTGCTGGAACGGAGACCATACACAACCAAATTATATATCAAGGTTACGCTATCACCGGATGTTTATTCCCAAATGGGCAGAAGAAGTGAAAAAAACAGCGCCGAAAGGTGTAGACCTGAAAAGCTGGAGGTATTAATTGCAGGGCGGACTTAGTGTCTGCCCTCAATATTTAATATACCTGCCTCATAAATTTTTATTACTTTTGGCGTTCTGTTATTAAAGCAATGAATTAACCAAAAGTAAAAAGTAACAACAGTGATAAGATTAGAAGGCAAACTGGCTAAATATAAAGAACTGATTTCGTATTTTCTGATCGCCTGTTCGGGTGTAATGGTGCAGCTTATTGTAAGTTCAATCACACAGAATTTCTTTGGATTCTCGTTTCAGTTGTCAATAGCAATAGGCTACATAATTGCGTTTATTATTGGTTTTTTTCTTACCAAATTCTTTGCCTTTAATCAGCGACACTCAAAAAACTCTTTCCGCGAAGGCATCAAGTTTTTACTCGTTTCTCTTATTTCGGGTATTATTACCGTGAAAGGAGCCTATTATTGTCTGTATCTATTAAATGAGTGGGGAATTTTCGGTAAAGAGCAGATTCTGTTTGGTAAAAGCATTAATATAGCCGCACTCATTTCCCACTTTTTTGGCATGGGTATGAGCTTCGTGATTAATTTTATTTCGCACAAGCATTTTACCTTCAAAACAACAGGTCTCTACCGTAATTTCAAGCTATTATTTCAACGGAATTAATAGATTACGATAGTATAATGACTGATTTCTTCTTCAAAAAAACGCTGAGATAATACTTCTGGCCATTAAAACTCATCTTTCAGTTTTTCATACAGACGCTCAAATTTCTGATGTAAACGCTGATAGATTTCACCGGTAGCAGTATTTGGTAAAAACACCTTACCTGTACTGACACAATTATCGGCTTCTTTCATATTCAGTGCCCGCATGGCTAATATTGCTGCTCCCCAGGCAGAACCCTCAACAGTTTCGCATACAACCACTTTCTTCTGGAATATATCAGCTACGAGTTGCAACCAGAAATCACTTTTGGCAAATCCTCCACTGGCGCATATTTCATGAATACTCTGTTGCTCCATCAGTATTTTACCGATTGAGTACATGTTCAGAATCAGTCCTTCCATTACTGCTTTTACCAGATGCGCCTGTGTATGTGTAATACTTAAGCCGAAAAACACGCCTCTGGCTTCAGCATTCCAGACAGGTGCTCTTTCTCCGAGCAAGTAGGGTAAAAATATTAAATTATCGCTTCCTATTGCCAGCTTTTGCGCTTCCTTTATCAGTTCATTTTTAGAGTTTTTAGATAAAAATATCTGTTCTTCCAGCCATTGCAGGGCAATGCCTCCATTGTTGGACGCACCACCGATGATGAATTCATTTTTATCAAGAAAGAAATTGAAAGTGCGCATGGTCGGGTCAGTGTAAGGCTGTGGCAGACACATTCTCACAGCTCCGCTGGTACCCATGGTAAAAGCCATCTGGCCTGGTTTCATGGCACCGGAACCCAGATTTGCCAAGGGGCCGTCTCCGGCACCAGCTACATAATTTACCAAAGGGAGTAATTGATTCGTCTCATTTTTCCGGATATGAGTAGTGGCAACCAGTTGGGGCAATTGCTTTTCTGAAATACCCAGCATTGATAAAGCCAACGAATCCCAGTTCATTTCATTAAAATTGAACAAACCGCTGCCTGATGCCAGCGAGTAATCAATAACATATTCTCCGAACAGACGAAACCACAGATACTCTTTGATACCGATAAATTGATGGGTGTGGTTAAAAATCTCCGGTTCGTTTTCTTTCAGCCACAATATCTTGCTGAAAACCGAGAACGGGTGTATAGGTATACCCGTGCGGTGATACAATGCCTTACCGGCATCTGTAGGTTTTAACCGTCTGGCTATGTCGGTCGCCCGGTTGTCTGCCCATAGTATCAGATTGGTAAGAGGTTTCCCGGTCTTATCTACTGCTATTAAGCCATGCATGGCCGACGAAAAAGAGATAATGCTCCTATCTGCTATATCAGGAGTTACAACCGCATTTAAGGCTTCCTGAAAGGCTTCATAAATTTCATCCGGATTCTGCTCGCTCCAGTTGGCTTGCGGGTGGGTCATACCATAGCCGACACTATACTGCCGCAACACGTTGCCTGTTTTGTCAAATGCAACGGCTTTGGTGGTAGTGGTGCCCACATCAATACCTACAAAATATTCCATCGTTGTTTCTGTCATACGCTCTATCAGCCGTTCACTTTTTCTACGGCATGTCCGCCAAATTCATTTCTAAGAGCAGCCACCACTTTTCCGGAGAAAGTATCTGCCTGTTGTGAGCGATAACGCATCATTAACGACAAAGCAATTACAGGCGTAGGTACGCCTAAATCAAGGGCGGTTTCCAATGTCCATTTACCTTCTCCTGACGAGTGCATGATCCCCTTGATAGCATCCAGGTGTGGGTCTTTTCTGAAAGCATTTTCGGTTAGTTCCATCAGCCAGCTGCGTACTACCGAGCCATGGTTGAATAACTTGGCAACGGCTTCAAAATTGATATCATATTCTGAATGTTCAAATACTTCGAAGCCTTCAGCAATGGCTTGCATCATGCCATATTCAATACCATTATGAACCATTTTTACGAAATGCCCGCTGCCCGAAGCACCCGTGTAGAGATATCCGTTTTCTAATGAAATATCTTTAAATACGGCTTCAACGTAATCGAAAGTTTCTTTATCGCCGCCAATCATGGTACAGGCGCCGTGCAAAGCACCGCTGGTTCCGCCGCTGGTTCCGCAATCGAGGTACTGAATCTGCTTTGTTTTTAAATAATTATAGCGACGGACAGACTCCTTAAAGTGAGAATTCCCCCCGTCAATCACAATGTCATCAGGTGAAAGGTAGTTCAATAATTCTTCGATGACACCATCAACAATATCTCCTGCAGGAACCATCAACCAGATAACCCTTCTCCCTGTTAGTTTGTCACACACTTCCTGAAGCGTGTTTGCTGTTGTTATGCCACCTTCTTCTCCTATTTTTGCTACCGACCCGGCGTTTACATCCTGTGCCACTACATCGTAGTTATGGTTACGTAAATTAAGAGCCAGGTTATAACCCATTTTACCTAGTCCGACAATTCCGATTTGCATGTTTATGTACCCTCCCGGGTCGATTTAAATGATGAATAGTCTATCCGGCTTGCAATAAATAAAAGCCTGTACATTTTTTCCGGATACAATGTATGTCGGACTCAAAGCTACAAAATTTTCTGTTTCTGTAGCATAACAGACTAACCACAAATGGTAGATTTTATACAGGCAGCAAAGGTATCTGAGTATAATCAAAGATTAATCATACAGGGTAAATTGCTGAAAATGAAGATATTCGCTAACTTGCTGAGAATAACCTAACCCTGACACCAATGAAGCAACGCTTAACTTCATTAGACGTTTTCAGAGGCATGACCATCATGCTTATGACCATTGTAAATAACCCCGGCGACTGGGGGCATATTTATCCGCCTCTTGAGCATGCCGAGTGGCACGGGTGCACACCTACCGACCTCGTATTTCCATTCTTTCTTTTTATTGTGGGTGTTTCAATAGTTTTATCAATGCCTATCAAAAGGCTTGACGGCGCCACCTTTGAACGGATAATTACCCGCACTTTGCGGATTTTTCTTTTGGGTTTATTTCTGAACTTTTTCTCTAAAATACATCCGGGAGGGCTTACGGGTATTCCGCTCATGTTGGTTCGTTTAGCGTTTACGGCCATCATAACTATAGCCCTTTTAGGAGATTATGATAAACGAAGGCAATTTTTTGTAGCCATTGGTTTATTGGGGCTCATGATTACGCTGGCTTTTATGGCAGACGATTTCAGTCAGGTACGTATACCGGGTGTATTGCAACGGATAGCCATAGTATATCTGATTGTTTCAATTCTGTATGCTGCCAGCAATACCCTCACACAGATTTTTGTGGGGCTGATATGCTTGTTCGGATACTGGGCCGTAATGAGTCTGCTGCCAGTTCCCGGTATAGGAGAGGCCAATTTTGAAAAAGGTACCAATCTGGCTGCATGGTTGGATAATCTGCTGCTGCCCGGACACTTATGGGCCATTTCAAAAACCTGGGATCCGGAAGGAATTCTGAGTACAATCCCCGCCATTGGAACAGGAATATTAGGCGTGTTAACAGGGAAACTGCTGACTGTGGGTGGCTTCACCAGAAATAAAAAGGCGCTGTACTTATTAACAGCCGGTGCATTTGGCGTGGGGATTGGCTTATTATGGGATATCGTTTTTCCGATTAACAAAGCCCTCTGGACAAGCTCGTTTGTATTGTATACTGCCGGATGGGCACTGATAACCCTAGCGATATTATATTATTCAATTGATGTAATCGGGTTCGATTTCTGGACAAAACCCTTTGTGATTTTCGGAGTAAACCCCATGGTGGTGTTTTTCTTTTCGGGCATCATTCCTCGAGCACTTGATATGATACAGATTCCGGTAGGAGATAAACCTGCTGACGAAAATCCGGGATTGATAGCGTGGCTCTATGAGTATGGCATTGCTCCGTTTTTTACCGAACCTAAAAATGCTTCTTTAGCCGGGGCTCTGGTTTATGTGTTGATATGGTTCGTTATTCTGCTTTATTTTTACCGGCGAAAATTAATTTTTAAGGTTTAATTTTTGTTTCTTAGTGCAATATTTTCAACATCAATCAACCTTTTATTTAATATGAAGAAATTACTGATTTTAACTTTAACATTAAGCGCCATGAACGCATTTGCTCAGAAAGGGAAATGGGTGAAATTATTTGACGGAAAAACAACCACAGGCTGGCATAACTGGCATGCTACGGGTGTAAAAGGATGGCATGTAATGAACGGCACTTTGATGACTCACGGTAAAAGCGGTGATCTGGTGTCAGATAAAGAATATGAAAACTTTGAACTGGAATTTGAGTATAAGGCGGCTCCTAAGGGCAATAGTGGCATTATCTATAAAGTACTTGAAAAACCAGAGTTGGATGCGTCTTACATGTCAGGCCCTGAGTATCAGATAATTGATGACGTTGCGTATCCTGCCAAGTTGAAAGATACACAAAAAACAGCAGCCAATTATGATATGCAACCAGCCAACGACTTTACAGTAGTGAAACCGGCAGGTGAATGGAATATAGGTAAAATTATTGTGAAAGACAATCACGTAGAACATTGGTTGAACGGGAAGAAATTAGTAGAGTATGAATATGGCAGCACCGACTGGATTGCAATGGTTGCTAAGAGCAAATTTGCTAACTGGGAATACGCCAAGCCACATGCAAAAGGGAAAATAGCCCTGCAAGACCATGGCGATATGATTTCTTTCAAATCAATAAGAATCAAAGAGTTATAATTAAATCAAATGCGGTAAACTCAAGTGCAATGCCCTCAAAAGTTAGTATCTAACCTTTGAGGGCATTTTGCATGTTTGTAAACAAAAGACACGAATCCGGATTAAGGCTTGTTAATGATTACTACCACAGGTAATTGGTTTACCCATTATCAGAACGAACGGGTAAATAACCACGGGGTCTTTGGCTAAGGAAAATATTCTTTCCGAAACTTCTTCCATTGGCTAACAAACAACCACTTCCGAAACTGGCGCAGAAAGAATTACTATCAGCAGAGAAAACATAATAAATCTTTATAGGGGAAATGATGGCTATGGTTGTCTATGAATACAGAAAGGTTACTAAAATACAAAGGTAACAACCGTTATAGGTGCAAAAAGTGGAGACCAGAAACCACACTTAAACGGGGCGTATTCCGAAAAGCCTGATGAGTAGGAGCAGAATTATAAATTTAAATTAAAAATGACAAAAAGATTTGTTTTCCTGGCTATTATCAGCCTTATGATGACCAGTTGTGCCACTATTTTCACGGGTACTAAAGACAGAATTACCTTCAACAGTACACCTGAAGGGGCAACGATCTATAAAGATGGTATTGAGCAATGTAAGACCCCATGTACGCTTAATGTGAAAAGAAGCCTAAGTGACACCCAATTTGAGTATAAATTGGATGGTTACGAAACAAGACTAATTACGCTTGACAAAGAGTTCAATGTTGTAAGTGTAATAAATCTGGGTAATTTATTGGGTTGGGGTATTGATGCGTTGTCGGGTGCGGTATTGAAATATGATAGAAAGGTTTATGATATTACACTGTCGAAAAACAGTAAAACAGCCATGCTGAATCCGGCAAGAATTGATATTGATTCAAAGAAAAACGTTGTTGAATTATATGTAATGGCTAAATAATGTAATAGCCGGACAAAAATAGCCTGTAGAAGAGCCTGGTAATAATATTTAAACAAGTGAGTACCCAACCAATACAGTTTAATTGTGGAGTATGGTATTGGTTGGGTATCTGGGCTCGGCAGCAAGTTTATCTGTTGAACAGTAAGATTTTTACTATGCCCATTAAGGTGTTATTGCCGGAAATCAGAACTTAAGCGTTACGCCTAATGAGGTATAGGGAGCACCGAGTTCTATATATACACCTAGTTTCTCCTGAAAAAAGTACCTGCCCCCTACATACAGCCCGACCAGTCCACGTGTGTAAGAATCTACATAGTTTTCGGCTCTGAAACCAACCAGTAAACCTGCATAAGGGTCAAACTTACTGTCATCAATCCCTAATTCATCGTTAATCAGAGGTCCGAAATGAAAACTCCCTCTGGCGCCTAAACCAACCGAAGTGCGGTTAGGGCCTGCATAATTGCGAGAAGTAAACGCACCGATGGCACCTACACTGATCAATTCATGAACGCCTACATCAAATGATGCGCTCAATCCTGCTCCATAACCTACAGTAAGACCGGCATTAAGGGTTTTTGTGCCTTTTTGAAATGCTTGCGCCTGTACTTTAGGCGCAAAAAAGCAACAGATTGCTGCAATAGCAGCGAGTGAAAGTAAATTTTTCATAATTGTCAATTTTAAATAAACCGAAGATTAGCGAGATGCCGTTCTTAATTATGATAAGAACGTTTAAAAAGACTGAAAAATGTATTTTATGGTCAAATATGCTGATTTATTGTTTAACCAATCAATGTAGATTTATTTGGAAACTTCGTCCAAGAGTTGATTGTAAACTTTCGACCTTCTTTTTTTCTTTTGATTTTCGGCAATAATCGCAGCTTTTTTGTATCCTCCCATGTAGTATCTTTGAAACCATGGAACCATCGTAATAAAAATATCAAAACGTGAAGTGCTGTTAATGGCGGCTAATACAGCCCATGCTACTATTCCGCCGGTCAGAAGTAAAGAGTTAAAGCCATTTTTTACATCACCTGCATAAAACTGCCCCAATCCCGGAAGTATTATACTTAAAGTCTGCGCTGTTTTAGGGTTCAGTCGGCTTATTTTATTGTTTTTTACGAATAACTGATTGATCCGCTGCTGAGCATCCAAATCAGTTGAATCAATTAATGTAAGAAATTCTTTTTTAGAATCTTCATACTTCTCTGTTGAAAAATGAAGAATGGCAGAATAGAAAGTTTTTTTTCTTTGCTGTTCAGGCGTTAGATTTTCAGGAATATTGAACAGCTCTATTTCTGCATATTCAAAATTATTGAGAATCAGGAAACAGGATAATTTCCGGAATAGAATCTCGGCCTTTGTGCTATCAGTTTTTTGTTGGTAAAAAGCCAGTTCATAATAGTCGGCCGCTTCTTCAAAGTTCTGTGTAGCATATAGGCAATCAGCAATGTTTTTATAGCAAAGTTTCCGGAATTCTTCTTTTTTATCAAAAAAAATTACTCTTCTGTAGGTATTGGCTGCTCCCTCATAATCTTTCTTTTCATAGAGTATATTGGCAAAGTCAAAGGTTTGTTTTAAATCTTGTGAATACACAAGACAGGGGCCTGTTAAAAAGAGTAGTATTAAAAATCTGAATATAAACATAAGAAAATGTTGTGCAAGCATTAGAAATAACTGTTGAACAGATTATCAACCCGGTGACGGATTGTCTTATAGCTTTTTTTATTATAGTTTTTTGCCGAAACGACCGAACCATGAATGTTACCTAAATAAAAACCTAACCCAACAGTGCCGTATACCCAGCCTCGGGTACTTTGTGTTCCGCTTTTGCTAAAGCCTCTTATCGACTGAAAGGCCATAGTACCGACAAAAAACATAGATACGATTCCATCTTTCCAGTCCTTTGCGTAAAAACGCCCGGTTCCCGGAACAATTGCTGACATGATTCCGGCCAGAGCAGGGCTTTTCTTCTTAATTCTGACAGCCTCGGCCGTGAGAGATTTATAATCAAAAGCCAGTTTATGGTCTTCGTCTTTTAGTATTGCCAAAATCTCGTTGGCCTCCTTATAGTCGTCTTGTAGTATTTCAGAAGTTGCCAGCAATATTACTTTGTCTGGTTTAGATAATTGGGTATTGATTGCCCAAAAATCTTTTGCAGTTTTAAACTCATTTTTTAATAGCAGAGTCCGGCTGAATTCAATAGCAGATGGCGCTGTCATTAAAGAAAGATTAGGGTATAATTGTCTGCCACGTAGCACGGCGTCTTCCAGTTTCCCTGAGCGGCGATACATCGATAACAGAGAGGTTTTCAGGGTGTCATTCTGTGGGAACATGAAAGTTAAACGTTCATATTCTCTCGACGCTAATTCATATTGTCTTGATTTAGAAAGATACTCGGCAAATTTTTTTGAGTTATCGTAATTATACAGGTCTTGAGCTGAAGAATCTATGAATTTGAAAATAATTAAAAGAATTAGCGTGGTTCGTTTCATCAACTTAGGGTTTATCAATCAATAACTTAGCCTTTAGGTCAAACTCATATTTGGTAGGGGTTAAACCATTGCATCTGGTCAGTCTATCCATCGTTCTGATTCCGCCCATTACCATGCCGTATTTTTTTACAGATAATATGCCGTACTCAGAGCATGAAGGCGAAAATGTGCAAGAAGTTAAATCTTGTGAGGAGAAAAATGTTTTGTAAAACAGGAATAGTCCTGAAAACAGATATTGCACTTCATTTTTGTTGCCTTGTGCCTCTTTATAATTCTTTTTAGGAGCTTGCTGTATGATGTTTCTATGCAGATTTATCTCATCTTTACTTTGGGCCACTAACCGGCTTGGGCAAAGTACGAACAGGTAAAATACGATTATAGATGCTATCTTCACCATTTTCATCAATCATGATATTTTTATAGGTTGTCTGCTGAATATTCTGAGTGCCATCAGAATTATAAGTAATTTGTGTGACCTGTCTTGGAAAAACCACTCCTTTTACATTGACATAGTCTTTAAAAAACTGTTGACTCAGGAGTTTATCTGATACGTCGTAAAAGGCTATAGCGTCTAATTTTTTATCAATATTAGCCATTTTTATTTTACCCATAATTTTTACCAATCTTTTTTCAGCTACTTTCCAGGTTGTAATCACTCTTCCATCCTTATCCTTTTCTACTTTTTCCACTTTGTAAATACCATTTACTTTTCCGGAATTAATTCCGTAATCGGCAAGCCTTCCCGATAGCGATAAGTGAAATATTGAGAATTCGTTCATTATCGATACACTTTGTAAAGCCAGTAGAGAATCCTTTTTATTTAATCTGTATAAAGTGGTATCTCTGATAATGACCGTCTCTTCATTTGGAAAATGAAGTTTATAAGTCAGACTTAAAGAGGGTTTATCATAATATACCTTTCCTACTGTCAGGCGGTAAGCTCCTGTGGAAAGTTTATCTTTAATAGAGACATCGGCTTTTAAGCGATAGAATTCTTGTGCAAAAGAATATTGATATCCAAGAACAAAAAGTAAGAAAATAAGTTTTTTCATAATACAGAATGAACTTAAACAGAAAAAGCTCAACAAGCCGTTGAGCTTTCTACTGTCAGATCTTTATCAAAAGAAGAAGAAGCTTCTACTATATTAATTTGCCGCGGCAACCAAGAGCAAGTATATAAGCCAGATGCCCGTCCAGGTTAAACAACCATATAAAGCCATTCTGGTTTGTGCCTTGTCTTTTTCAGTTATAATATAAACAAGTATTACACCCACTAACCCTAGTACGCAACCCCACCAGAAAGCTGGAATATTTAATGGAAGCTCATCTACGGCAAGCGTAGCTGTAGAGTTAGTGTCAAGTTTTACGTCTTTCACCAATTCGGTTTCTTTTATATCTTCAAGTGTAGTGCCTTCATTGGCATTTACATAGGTTTCAAGTTTGTTTAACTTTTCAAACGCGGCATCAATGTTTTTTTCATCATACTTTAATGTTTCAACTGAAGCCGGAGTAGTCAATGCTGTAGTAGGAGCAGTTATTTCAGTTGATGCCGTGAAGGTCTCAACCGGATTGGCTATCGTAGTAGCAATTTCTTCAGAACCGGTAATGGTTACTTTTTCAGTAGTTGAAGCAGCAATTGAGGTTGTTTTATTATTGGTTTTTTGTGCCTGCGCATAAGTCTCAACTTTTTCTTGTTGAACGTAAGCATATTGCTTCTTCTGGCAAGCTACAAAAAGAAAAGAAATGGCAGTTGCAAAAATGATAGGTAGTTTTTGTTTCATTTACTTAAAAGTTTTTGAAAGTAATAAAGGAGAGTTTTCTGATTGCAATATACAATTGTGTTTTAAAAAAAGTAATTTTTTGATCAATAATTTACTGTAAACTTAGTTAACGGTCCTCCATTAAAATAGACTATAGATAATTAATGATATTTTTAAAGTTTGGTGAACCTCTATATTATCTTACCATAAATTCCTGTTCTAATTTCTTACACTTTTGGTTTTTACTGAAAAAACTTGTAATTTTGCACCCCGAAAGAAGCCCTTAAGGCTTTTTCTCAAAAAATCAATAATTAGTTATTGATAATCTTTTTAGAAACTCTTTATATTATATAAAATCATGAATATTACAGCAGCAGATGTAAATAAACTCCGTCAGATGACTGGCGCTGGTATGATGGACTGCAAAAAAGCTTTAACAGAAGCGGAAGGCGATTTCGAAAAAGCCGTTGAGATTCTTCGTAAAGCTGGTCAGAAAGTAGCAGCTAAACGCGCTGACAACGAAACTAAAGAAGGAATTGTATTAACAAACGTAAGCGCAGACGGTACAAGTGCTACTATTTTAGCCCTTGCCTGCGAAACCGAGCCGGTATCTAAAGTTGAGGCTTTCCGTACCCTGGCAGAAGAAATTCTTCAGGTTGGTGTTGCAAACAATATTAAAGATAAAGAAACGCTATTGAGTACTACTTTAGCAGATGGCCGCTCGGTAGAAGAAGGCATTACTGAATTGATTGGTAAAATCGGTGAGAAATTAGTGATTACCGACTACACTAATCTTGAAGCAGCACAAGTGGTTTCATACAACCACTCAACAGGTAAACTAGGTGTGTTAGTGGCATTTGACAATACGCAGGGAAGTGATGTAACGGAAGTAGGTAAAGATATTGCCATGCAGATTGCTGCCATGAAACCGGTAGGTTTGGATAAAGAAGATGTTGATCCTGCGGTTGTTCAGAAAGAAATTGAAATCGGTATGGAAGTGGCTCGTCAAGAAGGTAAACCGGAAGCAATGTTAGAGAAAATCGCTTTGGGTAAATTAGGTAAATTCTACAAAGAGAATACTTTGTTGAATCAGGAGTTCGTAAAAGACAGCTCTATCACTATTGCTCAATTGCTTGAAAATACGCAAAAAGGTTTGAAAGTTACAGCATTCAAACGTGTACAAATCTAATTTGTAACACGATTTTGATACGTTGTTTATCGCAATTGACCCCTTTCTCCGGAAAGGGGTTTTATTTTTTATGAGCGCCCCGGAAAATAAAAGCGAATAGTGATTGACGGTTGATCGGTCGTTTTTAAATGAGCTATTTTAGCTAAGTAGTTTTTGTAACTTTGTAAACAATTGAATAGAGTCTTCGTCATGAATCAGTGCGCAGAAATAAACTGAGTAAGACGACTTTACTAAATCATAGATAATGAAATTACCCGAAGCTTTTGCACAGCAAATGCAGTCTGTTCTGGGAGATGACTATCCGGCTTTTGTTAAGAGCCTTTCAGAACCGGCACCCGTTACTATCAGGCTGAATGATAGAAAGAAAACAACAGAACCTGCTGTATTGCAAGATAAAGTGCTGTGGCATCCTGATGCGGCTTATTTAGCTGAGCGGCCTGTTTTTACGTTAGACCCGGCCTTCCATGCGGGGGCGTATTATGTGCAGGAGGCCTCATCCATGTTTGTGGCAGAGGCAGTTAAGCAAACAACTGATTTGAGCCATTCGCTGCGGGTAATGGATTTATGCGCGGCACCGGGTGGTAAAAGTACGTTATTGGCTTCTTTGCTAAACGATAGAAGCCTGTTGGTTGCCAATGAGGTAATCAAAAGCAGGGTAGGGGTTTTGAAAGAAAATCTTGAAAAATGGGGATTCCCGAATTATCTGGTTAGTAATCAGGATCCTGAAGAAATGATTGATTTGGAGGGCTTTTTTGATGTGGTTTTAACAGATGCTCCATGCTCGGGTGAGGGACTATTCAGAAAAGACCCCAAGGCGATGAATGAATGGTCGGAGAATAGCGTTCAGATGTGTTGTGCCAGACAAAAACGGATTTTACAGGCAGCGGCCATGTTGGTAGCACCCGGAGGCATTTTGTGTTATTCGACCTGTACCTACAATGATAAAGAAAATGAATTAAACGCACAATGGTTAACACAGATGGCGGACTTCGAACCTGTTAAGCTGAATATACCTGCTGAATGGGGGATAACCGAGAGAAAATTCGGGTATCAGTTCTTCCCGCACAAAGTGAAAGGAGAAGGGTTTTATCTGGCGGTTTTTAGAAAAACCAAAGGCAAAAGACAAGAGGGTAGCGGCAAAGTAAAACTAAACCGTGTGCCTCAAAAAAAAATAGATGTTCTGAAAGACTGGCTGCACGAACCTACTGCTTTTGAATATTTTGAAAAGCCTGACGGACAGATAGTAGCCATACCTGCAGCATTGACTGCCGATTACGCCGTGGTTTTCAGAGCCCTGCAAAAACGTTCGTCGGGTTTGGAAATCGGTCAGTTTAAAGGTAATGACTTTATTCCTAGTCATGACCTGGCTTTAAGCACAGCTATTGCCAGAGATTTGCCTGCCATTGAATTGTCGAAAGAAGAAGCCCTGCGGTTTCTGAAAAAAGAGAATCTTTCTATTGATTTCTCAGACCAACCGAAAGGATGGCTACTGGCAAGGTATCAGGGTTTAAATCTGGGTTTCATGAAGGTAATCGGTGATAGAATTAATAATTACCTGCCCAAAGAATGGCGCATACGAATGGAGATTCCGGAGTAAATAGATAAGCAAGGGCTAAGCGGGTTAATCGTTTAGCCTTTTTGTTTCAGATATATTTCTTCATCAGATAGTCAGTCTGTACGTCATCTCCTAGCAGAAAGGTATGCTCACCAAAGCGCTCGTAACCCATCTTTTCATAGAACCGAAGTGCATTTTGGTTATGTTCCCAGACACCCAGCCATATTACTTTAAAATCGTTTTCTTTTGCCCAGCCGGTACAGAAATCGATTAGTTTACGACCCAATTGCATGCCATGAAAAGCTTTCTGCACATATATTCGTTCTATCTCCACGGCATTTTCGGTCTCTAAGCTTTTGGCTGTGTGATTCCTCACCAGCTTTACGAAAGCTATTAGATCCTCTCCTTTTTCGCAGACCACATATTGAGTAGCGGAATTCTGCAGCTCTTGTTGGATCTGCTCAATAGAGAAATTTTTGCTTACATGTTTCTCCATGTTTTCAGGAGTATTGTATGCTGTATAGGTATCACGAAAAGTAGTTTCTGAAAGCTCACGTAGTCGTGGCCCATCGGCCGGAACAGCAAGTCGGAATAACATAAATCAAACGATAGTTTTTGCAAATAAAAGCGATGGTGGGCTTTGAAGCAAAGGAAAAATAGGAGTAACAACCTTTTTGTATTCCGTCGTTGATTAATCTATGAAATCGATAGTCAAAAATGCAATTTTTAATGTATATCAATTATGATAAAATGTTTACATTTAAGCAATTAAACCTAAGCCCTAAAAAAATGAGTGAAAGTACTCCTTCACAAAGACTCTATTCGCTTGATGCACTGCGCGGTTTCGATATGTTCTGGATAATGGGCGCAGAAGATTTTTTCCACGAATTAATGCTGGCTACCAAGCATCCCACAGCTATCTGGATAGCCACCCAGCTTTCACATGTTGAATGGAATGGTTTTCGTTTCTACGACCTCATCTTTCCTTTGTTTTTATTTATGTCGGGCGTTTCGACTCCTTATTCTGTTGGACGTGAACTGGAGAAAGGCACAGATAAATCTAAGTTGCTCGGCAGAGTAATTAAAAGAGGGCTTATTCTGGTTTTGTTAGGGGTCATCTATAATAATGGCCTGCATATTAAACCATTAGAAGAAATACGTTTCCCTAGTGTATTAGGGCGTATCGGAATCGCCTATATGTTTGCCTGTATTATTTATTTATATGCCAGCCAGCGGTTCCAGTATGTGTGGTTTGCAGGTATTCTTATAGGCTATTGGCTGTTGCTGAAGTTTACCTCGGCACCGGGTTTCCCTGCCGGCGACTTAACAATGGAAGGCAACTTTGCTTCGTGGATCGACAGAAGTATTCTTCCGGGGCACCTGCACCGGGGTATTCATGACCCCGAAGGGCTCGTGTCGGCTTTTCCGGCTATAGGTACGGGTCTATTAGGAATCTTTGCAGGTAATTTTCTAAAAAACAGTCCTATCGATATAAAAAGAAAAGCACCCTCGTTAGCGCTTGCCGGAGTGGTATGTCTGATAATAGGTGGTTTCTGGGATTTATTCTTTCCCATCAACAAGAATCTCTGGACTAGTTCTTTTGTGCTCTATGTGGGTGGATGCAGTTTGTTGCTGTTAGCCGTTTTTTATTTTATCATCGATGTGCTCGGATACCGCAGATGGGCATTTTTCTTTATGATCATAGGTGTGAACTCTATTCTGATTTATATGTCAGTAAAGTTCATCAACTGGTATTATACTTCTAAAGGATTCTTTCAATGGTTGGCTGATATAGCCGGAGAAAATTATGAGGGTGTAGTGTTAGTAGGGGGCGTAATAGTTGTAAAATGGGTTTTCTTGTGGTTGATGTACCGAGGCAAGATATTTTTGAGAGTGTAACCGGAATAATCAAAAACAGAAGTGGCCTGTGTTTAAAGCATCAGGCCACTTCTGTTTTTATATCTTGTTTCGATTTGAAAAATCGAGATACACACCCTTTAAATCTTTTTAATCAATTCTGATATCACAAAACTACCTATCAGAATAGCAAAAAATACAAGTGCCAGCATAGGGTTATAGATAGTCATGGCTAATAGCGCAACAGAGGCTATTATTAAGGCTATCATAGGCGAAACCGGATATAAAGGTACACGAAACGGTCGGTTGAGTTCAGGCTCTTTTTTGCGCAAGACCAGTAAAGAAACAACCGAGAAAATATACATGGTCAAAGCGCCGAAGGCTGAAAGGATGATGATGTCGGCAGTAGAGTTAGTAAGCAAAGCCAGAATACCAAGAACCATATTGAGTAATAAAGCATTGGCAGGAGTTTTGAATCGTGTATTCACTCTGCCTAGAAACTTAGGCGCATTACCTACACGGCCAAACTCAAACGTAGAGCGTCCTGCGGCTAAAACCAGTCCGTGGAATGACGCAATCAGTCCGCAGGTGCCAATACCTACTATCATTTGATAAATGATGCTGGTATTGCCAATTACCTTGCTCATAGCCATAGGCAGAGGAGAATCAGAAGTACCTCCGTCAGCATTAAATACGATGGTTTCCCAGCCGTTTACACCCACAGCAGCAAGAAAAGTAAGCAAGCAAAGGATAACCAGGGTTGTCATGGCCGAACCAAAACCCCAGGTAATATCTTTTTGCGGATTAACAGATTCTTCGGCTACATTGGCCAGGCCCTCAATCCCCAGAAAAAACCAGATGGCAAAAGGCAAAGCCGCAAAACTGCCCGACCAACCATTAGGCAAAGCGTTTATATGCAGGTTTTTAAATTCGAAATCAGGGAACACAACTATCCAGAAAATAATCAGACCTAATACGGCCAGTATGGTAATAATCAACTCAAATGCAGAAGCCAGTTTAGTACCAAGTATATTCAGTAGCGTGAAAAGCAGATAAGCAGTAATTGCAATGGCAGTAACAGAAAATTGCGGAAAAATAACATTGAAATAAGAACCTATACCCACAGCTATTGCCGGAGGGGCAAAAAGAAACTCAATGTTTTGCGACATACCTGCCAGAAACCCCCATTTTTTGCCCAGTGCCCGGTTGGCATAATCAAAAGCACCTCCGGCCTTAGGAATAGCACAGGCTAATTCGGCATAACTCAACGAAAAAGTGATATACAGAATAATGACTACAATAGTAGCAATAGCCATACCCAGCGTGCCGCCTTTTTCGAGGCCCAGATTCCAGCCGAAATACATTCCGGAAATAACGTAACCAACACCTAAACCCCATAGTAGTGTAGGGGTAAGACTTTTCTGTAGTTTTTCTTCTTGTGATTGTGCCATGTGTAAATTTATTAAATACTTCGAATAAATGAAATCAGAGCATTTAAAAAATACAATTTATTTTGGCGGTTTGGAATCATGAACTTAAATTTGTGCAAATTTAAAGACCATCATTTTTTGACATGAAAAAGGTAAGCGTGTTATTATTTGCAGTTGTTGCTATTTCATTGGCTTCATGCAGTTATCAAAAAAATAATGTAATAGAGCAAAAAAATGTCCGTCAAGGAGATGAGTGGGTGTATGGTGTAAGCCCGGATTCTGCTGCCAGACAGTTAAAAAATAAATATACGGCTAATCCTGATCTCGAAAAACGTGCGAGCGATATTCGTGAGAAATTATATGGGAAAACCGGAGCTTGATTATCAGCTCATATAGTAGGCAAATTACAATCTCCATGAAGCGATAAGCAACTGTGCGTTTGTAATATGCCTATTTTTGTTTTTCACACTTTTATAATAACTAATACTCGGAAATGAAAATAGCACTAGTAACTGGTTCTGCGGGTTTGATAGGTAGTGAGTCGGTAGCTTTTTTTGCAGAAAAATTTGATTTAGTAATTGGTGTAGATAACAATCTTCGTTCTTATTTCTTTGGTTCTGAAGCCTCAACCGACTGGAACCGGAACCGCCTTGAAGAGCGATTCAGCAATTATAAACACTACAATGCAGATATCCGTTCGGAAGAGCAAATCGGTAAGATTTTCAAAGAATACGGCAATGATATTAAGTTGATTGTTCATACTGCTGCGCAACCAAGCCACGACTGGGCGGCCAGAGAACCTTTTACCGATTTTACTGTAAATGCAAATGGTACGCTTGTCATGCTTGAGATGACCCGCCAGCATTGTCCGGATGCAGTTTTTATTTTTACTTCTACCAACAAAGTATACGGCGACACACCTAATTATCTGCCATTGGTAGAATTGGAAACACGCTGGGAAATAGATCAGGCGCATCCTTATTACAAAAATGGTATTGATGAGCTGATGTCTATCGATCATTCAAAACACTCCATTTTCGGAGCGTCGAAAGTGGCTGCAGATGTAATGGTGCAAGAGTATGGTCGTTATTTTGGTATGAAAACTGCAGTTTTCCGCGGCGGTTGTTTAACAGGCCCTAACCATTCAGGTGCGCAGTTGCATGGTTTTCTGGCTTATCTGATGAAATGTGCCATTACCGGAAACCACTATACTATTTTCGGATACAAAGGAAAACAGGTAAGAGATAACATTCACAGCTGGGATCTGGTGAATATGTTCTGGCATTTTTACAATGCCCCTCGCCCGGGTGAAGTCTACAATGCCGGTGGTGGACGTTTTGCCAACTGTTCAATGACGGAAGGGATTGCACTTTGTGAGGAAATAACAGGCAATAAAATGAAATATAGCTACGCAGAAGATAACCGTAGCGGCGACCATATCTGGTATATTTCAGATTTGACCAAATTCAAAACACATTATCCGGAATGGACCTGGAAATATGACCTGAAAGAAACACTGACACAGATGTATGATAACATCAGCAAGCGTGTTTAAGAAGATATCAAACGAAAAAATCCTAATCGGTATCGATTAGGATTTTTCATTTATAACAAGATTGGTGCTGGTCATCAAGTACTTTTCAAAAAGCAATGGCCGGATGGATAAATTATCTCATTCTATCGGCGTCTCTTACTGTTTTCTCATCGCGGCGAATCAAACGATTGGCTATCCAGTTAGATACCAAAGCGACGAATGCCGCCCAGAAACCGATACCAAACTCACCTTGTTGTTCCGGTGCGAAAAACTTCGTGGCTTCAAATTGTATAAGATAGACCGTTGCACCAAGCAAACCGGCACCTATCAATGAGTTAAGCGCTACATAAAGCATCTGGCGTACACGGTTTTTATACTGAAAAACAGTGAATATGGATACTCCGGCCGAAAAAACAGCCATTACGGCCAGATAATAAACAGGTTTGGCCACAGCGGCCAATGTGCCTTTCATATGTACCAGATAGTAAGGACTCAGTATGGCTTCTTCTCCTATGCCTACCTTATGCCACACAGGGGTAGCTAAAAACAGGATCATACAAATGGTGGTAAGAAGCAATAATAAAGATTGGGGGCGTTGTAACATTTCAACAATACGTTAATAATTTTAAATACAGATTTTAATACAAAGGTAAAGAATCGTGCAAAACCTTTCTGAATCCCGGGTGTTTTTTTATTAGAGTGTCAGAAGTTTGATTATTTCACTGTGTTCGGGATACTTCTGCAAAAGCTTTTCCCGGCTTGCCAGTTCGAAGTCGGCAAAACTGAAACCCGGAGCAACGGTGCATCCAACCAGTGAATAACTATCAGGTTGAACAGGCTTACTGCCAAACCACACACCGGCAGGCACAACTGCCTGAAATACCTCACCATTCTCTGGGTTACTGCCCAGCTTTATGGTTTGCACCAGGCCCTGATGGTCAATGTAAAAAATATATAAAGGTGAGCCATAGTAAAAATGCCACATTTCGTCAGATTGAATGCGATGCAGTGAAGAAAACTGGTGGCCTTCGAGCAAAAAATAAATTCCGGTACTAAAATTTCTATCTCCCTCAAAACGTTTAGGAAGAGCATCTTGTGGAATAATTTCTGCCGAACGGTAAGTCTCAGCAAAGTAACCACCTTCCGGGTGTGCCTGCATCTGATATTTTTCGATCCAATATTGGGCGGTTTTCATTTTAATGTGGAAATAGATGAACGAATATCTTATTTTTGGGCAAAATTAAAAGAACCGGTTTCTTCCGAATACCTTAATGAAAAGTAAATTTATAAAAATCCTTTCTATTGTTGGTGGTATCGTGGTGCTAAATGTGCTGGCATCTTTTGTTTTCTTCCGAGTTGACCTTACGGAAGAGAAACGTTATTCAATTTCTGATGCGACTAAAAGCCTATTGGAAAATCTGGATAAAGAGGTACTGATAAAAGTGTATCTGGAAGGAACAGAGTTGCCCGGAGGCTTTGAAAGACTGAAACGTGCCGTGAATACAACGCTTGATGAATTTAAAGTATACGGAGGCACAAACATTGAGTTCAGGGCAATAGACCCCAATGCAGAAAATGACACCAAAAAGCGTGAAGAATTTTATGCTGAGCTTATGAAGCGGGGCATGCAACCCACAAGGGTAGTAGATAATAAAAACGGCCGTCAGATTGAAAGCATTATTTTCCCCTATGCCTCAGTTGTTTATGAAGGCAAAGAAGTGCCTGTACTATTGCTGAAAGGAACAGAGGGCAGAACTGCTCAGGAAAAACTCAATCAGTCGTACGAAAATGTAGAGTATGAACTGGCTACGGCCATTCGTAAGCTGACCCTGAAAGAAAAGAAGAAAATAGGTTTGCTGACAGAGTTCACGAAACTGAAACCTATCAGCTTTGCTGACCTGATTACATCTCTGCAGGAGCGTTATGATATTTTTATAGTAGATGCCAAATTATCGCCGACTTTTGATGGTTTGGATGCACTTATTTTACCCAAACCAGATTTACCGATTGACGACAGCACCAAGTACAAGATAGATCAATATGTAATGAGTGGGGGCCGTGTCTTGTTTTTTGTAGACGGATTAAAGGTGGATTCTGTAAGCCTTGAAAGCACCTACGCTCAACCTCTGGAATTGAATCTGACAGACCTGTTCTTTAAATATGGTGTGCGCATCAACAGCAATATCGTGAAAGATGGTGCGAGTTCGGCGGCTATTCCGATGGTAGTGGGTAATATGGGCGATAAACCTAATATCCAACCTATTCCATATAGGTATTTTCCGGTTATTAATAATTTTGGCAAGAGTCTGATAACGAATAATCTGGACTTGGTTTTCTGTCGGTATGTGGCGTCTATTGACACGGTGAGTGCTCCAGCTATTACTAAAATACCCTTGCTGATGACCACCCCATACACAAAGGTATTGAATGCCCCGGCATTGGTTACTTACAACGAGGCACATACAGAAGCCCAACAGGATGAATACAACAACGGGGTAAAAACCATAGCGTATTTGCTGGAAGGGAAATTCGAATCGCTCTATAAGAACCGCTTGCTGCCTTCAGACCCTAATTATAAAACATTCAGAGCCGGAAGTGCACCGACAAAAATATTGGTGTGTTCGGATGGAGATTTGATTGTGAACGAAATTAATCCAAAAAACGGTAACCCACTGCCACTGGGTTTCGATAAAACCACCCAGCATGTATTTGGTAATAAAGACTTTGTGATGAACGCCGTCGACTACCTGATTGATGAAAACGGGGTGATACAGGCACGTAGCAAAGAAGTAAAACTACGACCTCTGGATAAACTACGCACCCGCGATGAACGCACCAAATGGCAGGTTATCAATATCGCTATACCGTTAGCGCTAGTAGTTTTATTTGGAATGAGTTTATATATATTGCGCAAAAGAAAATTTGCCTACTGAAAGGTCTTTTTTTTAGTAAAAAAAGTACTACATTTAAATCTCGAATTTTTTTCTTATACTCTATTTACGACCAGATAAACATGAACCTGTTTGAAATTAAAGAGCAGCCCAAAGTCTATGATGTTGTTATTGTGGGCTCAGGTGCTGGTGGTGGTATGGCCGCTTATCAGCTTACTAAAGCCGGTGCAAAGGTTTGCTTGCTAGAAGCGGGTGGATACTTCGACCCCGCAGATCCTAAATACATCACTCAGTTAAAAAATCCTTGGGAATCTCCTCGTCGTGGTGCCAGCACGCGCACTCGTCCATTCGGAGATTTTGATGCAGCCTGGGGCGGTTGGGATATTGAAGGTGAGCCTTATACTGCTATGCCGGGCACTCAATTCCGTTGGTTCCGCTCAAGAATGCTTGGTGGTAGAACCAACCACTGGGGGCGTATCTCGATGCGCTTCGGTCCGGACGACTTCCGCAGAGGCTCTATGACTGGTATCGGTGACGACTGGCCTACCAGCTATGAGGATTACGCACCTTATTACGATAAAGTAGATAGATTAATCGGTTTGTTTGGTACAAAAGAAGGTATCCGTAACGAACCGGATGGTATTTTCTTGCCTCCTCCAAAACCACGTCTGCACGAGTTGATGTTGAAGAAAGCGGCAACTGGTATTGGTATCCCCGTTATTCCATCACGTATGGCCATGCTTACCAAGCCTATCAATGATTCACGCGGTGCCTGTTTCTATTGTGCGCAATGTGGTAGAGCTTGTCAGGCCTATGCAGATTTCTCGTCTTCGTCAGTATTATGTATTCCTGCGGCTAAAACAGGAAACCTTACATTGATTAACAACGCGATGGTAAGAGAAGTGTTGACAGACCCTAATACAGGTCTTTCTACAGGCGTTTCTTATGTAAATAAACTTGATCTGAAAGAATACCAGATAAAAGGCAAAATTGTCATTTTAGCTGCCAGTACGTGTGAAACTGCCCGTATTATGCTTAACTCTAAATCGTCAAGATTCCAGAGAGGTATAGCTAACGAAAGTGGCGTTATCGGTAAATACCTGAACGACTCAACAGGTGCCAGCCGTTCGGCATTTATTCCTGCTTTGATGGATCGTAAACGCTACAATGAAGATGGCGTAGGCGGTATGCACGTATTTACACCTTGGTGGGTAGATAACAGCAAATTAGATTTCCCGCGTGGTTATCATATTGAATATGGTGGCGGTATGGGCATGCCGGGCTTTGGCTTTGGCGGTGGCATTGAACGTGTAAACGGACTTTTCCCTGATAAAAACGGTAATAAGAGAAAAGCGGGGGGCTATGGTTCACGCCTGAAAGAAGATATCCGTCTTACATATGGTGCTTATATCGGTATGGCAGGTCGTGGAGAGCCTATTCCGTTGGAGTCAAACTATTGTGAGATTGACCCTAATGGTGTAGATAAATATGGTATACCAACGTTGCGTTACCACTACAAATGGAGCGAAAACGAAGTCAAACAGGCCAAGCACATGCAGGATACTTTCGAGCAGATTATCCACGCAATGGGTGGAATTCCGATGGGTAAAAAACCTGATGCAAGCAATAATTACGGTTTAGCTCAGCCGGGTGAAATTATCCACGAAGTAGGAACCGTTCGTATGGGTAATGACCCTAAAAAATCGGCTCTGAATGGCTGGCAACAAGCGCATGATGTGAAAAACCTGTTTGTGGTTGATGCAGCTCCGTTTGTATCTCAAGGTGATAAAAACGTTACGTGGACTATCCTTGCAAGCTCGTGGCGTACTTCTGATTATATCATTGAGCAGAGAAAAGCAAAAACCATTTAAAACCATTTTCAAGACATGAAACGTAGAGATACACTAAAAGCACTTTCATTGAGCTCGTTGGGAATGGCTGTTTTACCTACTACCGAGCTAGTAGCTGCACCAGACCCGAAGCCGTTTAAGACTACTCCGGCACGTATTCCGGAAGAAATAGAGAGAGATAAAAAGATAATGGCTGATAAATTCCTGACGGTATCAGAATTAGCCACTATTGCCATATTAGTAGATATTATTATTCCGGCAGATAGCAAATCGGGTAGCGCTACGCAAGCTGGTGTACCTGCTTTTATCGAATTTATCGTAAAAGATATGCCGCAATATCAGACACCTATCAGAGGTGGTTTGAAATGGTTGGATAACCAAAGCGGCAAACGATTCGGCAAATCTTTTGCGCTAATTACCCCGGCACAGCGTATTGAGATAATAGAAGATATAGCCTACCCGGACGATGTAAAACCGGAATACAGTCAAGGTGCGTCTTTTTTCTCACAAATCCGAAATCTGACAGTTACTGGCTTTTATACAACTCGTATGGGTTTTGATGACCTGGGCTACATGGGGAATACTCCTAACGACTGGAAAGGCGTACCGCAGGATGTATTAGATAAATACGGTCTGAAATACGATCCGCTTTATGACAAGCAGGATGGATAAGTAAAATTCATCGGGTAAGGAAAAATTTTGAAAATACCGGATTAAGTATCATAGCCTGCCTCTTCCAGAGGTGGGCTATGTTGTTATTGAGATTGTTTAGAAGTAAAAGCCTGAAATTAAATGTGTCAGAAATTGAAGTTTATATAATAGGTATTAATGAACATTTAAAGTAGTTGGCTGGTTTAAATGATTTCTTAGAGTAGTTTTACTATCTTGTCGAGAAAACTTACTGTGTTTAGCATTATTATAAAATGACTACCCTATTATTAGTTATCTGCCTTTTATTACTCATCATCAATTTTTATTTTCTTATTTTACCAGTAGTTAAGGGTAAGATAAGTCATGAAAAGATGATTGCGTTCCAAACTTTGGATGATATAAGGACGCCGATAATTAACGCCGGGCTAAAGATGCTTACTTCAAAGAAAGTCTATATGTCTTTTTCTGAAAAACAAAGCTTTTACATTTTTTTATCAAGAATTAAGAGTAAGCTCAGAGGCAAGAAAAGGGTATATGCGTATTTTAATTTCCCCAGAGCATTTTTAATGAACGGCCTGCTGGATATATATGATAAAAATAAAGATAATACCATTTTTAGCTCAATTAAAGAGCAGGTATCTAAAGTTATTGATGATACCGGAAACCTTAAATTTAAGTTTGATAAAGTAGACCAGGCATTATTTGGTTTGGTCTTGTTAAAAATGTACCAGATTGAAAAGGAGGACAAATATCTGAAGGCATTAGCTCATATCGAAAAGGGAATGAGGCAATTTATTAATTCAGAGGGATTAATCCTTTATCGGGCGAATACTAATGTTCTATTTGTGGATACTTTGGGAATGATTTGTCCGTTTTTGTATGCTTACGGTAGTTTCTCAGGCAAAGAAGAATTGATTGAACTAGCCAACAGGCAGCTTGAATTCTATATTGATAAAGGCTTTGATAAAGAAAATGCATTGCCTTTTCATGCATTCGATCTCAATAATCAATTTAGACTTGGCCCGACAAACTGGGGCAGAGGGATAGGGTGGTTCATGACTGGTGCGGCTTATGCACTTAAATATACAACACCCGGCAGCAATCCAGTTTATTCATTATTTAAAGAAACATTTGAAGGCATTAGCAATAAACTTGCAGATTTAAGGATTAGTAATAGCTATTGGTCACAATTTGTCGGACATACTAACGATGTAATGATTGATTCATCGGTTACGTTTATGATGTATCATGCTGAAATACTAAGTGGTAAGCCGTTGGATCGTACTCTTCTTGAAAGTATATTAAAACTCTCGGTGAATAAAGAAGGCTTTGCTGTAAACTGCTCCGGCGATACATTTTATATAAATCGATATGCCACTAAAAAAACGAAGTCTGAGTTAGTCCAGGGAGTATTGTTATCCATTCTTTCAAAGACCTGAGTATCCTGTAGTACTAATATTTAATAAGCATGATATACAAAATGATATAAACGAGAAAAGTCCTATTAATAGGACTTTTCTCATTTATATCATTGATTAAAATAGTAAGGAAATAGCTCTTAATACAACATCCTGAACCGTATCGTCTCTTCAATATCCTTAATCTCTTGGATGAACTCGTCAGTATATCCTTTGTCGATATCCATAATCACATAACCTATTTTTTCGTTCGTTTTCAGGTACTGACCATTGATGTTAATGGCGTGTTTGGCAAAAATATTGTTGATTTTAGCCAGAATACCCGGCACATTCTTATGGATGTGCAACAAACGATGTGAGTCTTTCAAAAGTGGTAATTGCAACTCAGGGAAGTTGACACTGCCGGTTGTGCTACCGTTATTCATGAACTCCAGCAAGCGTTCAGGTACGTAGTGCCCGATGCTCTCCTGGGCTTCTTCGGTGCTGCCGCCTATATGCGGGGTCAGTATTACATTTGGTAAACCCCGTAATTCATTGATAAACTCTTCGTTATTGGTTTTCGGTTCGTACGGAAACACATCTACCCCGGCACCGGCTACTTTGCCTTCTTTAATAGCTTCTACCAGCGCAGGTACATCTACTACATGGCCGCGGGCAAGGTTCAGGAATATAACCCCGTGTTTCATCAGTTCAAACTCACGCTTGCCAAAAATATTGGTGTTGTCCTTACGTCCGTCAATATGCATACTCACTACATCTGCTACTCGCAGCACTTCTTCTAAGGAACGGCATTTTTTAGCGTTACCGATAGGCATTTTATCTACAATATCATAAAAGTATACCTCCATACCCAGCGCCTCACCAATAACCGATAACTGCGTGCCTATATGACCGTAACCTATTAAACCTAGTTTTTTACCTCGTACCTCAAAGCTGTTATTGGCAGACTTATCCCATTTGCCGGCGTGCATGCCAATGCTTTTCTCGAAGATGTTACGGATCAGCATAATCATTTCGCCAACAGCCAGCTCAACAACCGAGCGGGTATTGCTGTAGGGTGCGTTGAAAACGGCAATGCCCCGTTCGGTGCAATCTTTTAAGTCAACCTGATTGGTGCCGATACAAAAAGCACCGATAATCATCAGTTTATCTGCATTTTCGAGTACTTTTTTGGTGACGTTGGTTTTTGAGCGTAATCCCAGAATAGAAACCCCCTTAATTTTTTCAGCCAGTTCGGCTTCGTCCATTGCTCCTTTGTGGAATTCTACATCGAAACCTTCGAATCTGAAAGATTCTATCGCTACCGGATGCACATTTTCCAGTAAAAGTACTTTGATACGGCTTTTCGGATAAGACTGGCTGCGGGGCAGCTTATTCAGGTACAAAAATTCGTCAAGTGAGGGCACTATGTGGTCGGCAATAGCAATTACTTTTTCACGTTCTACGTTTTCAGTAAACGCATAAAACCGGTTAGCTAAGCCCGAGGCTCTCAATTCATAGTCGGTATAGCCGTCACCAATGGCATAGATATCACCCTCCAGATTCAACGAACGCAGCAAATTTACCTTACCGTTGGCGTGAGCTAATACGTTATCATTGTCAACACCGATAATGTTTCCTTCTTCATCAAATATAAAACTATTGGCATAGACGTTGGCTTCTCGCAGACCCATAGCTGTTACAACAGGTACGATAAATTCTTTGAAGCCGCCGGATAAAATCAATATGTTATCAGCATATTCACGAAGAAATTTCCCATTTCTTTGAAAAGAATCTGATACTTTAGTGTGCAGAAAATCAATCAGTTTTTCAATATGGCTGCGGTTAGCGCTCAACAGTTCAATTCTTCTGCTCAGGGCTTCGCCGAAAGAAATCTCACCATTCATGCCCATTTCGGTCAGTTTTCTGATCTCCCCAACAATTTTTTCCTGATTGGCATTACCGGTTAAGGCTATATTGGCTAGTTCGTCCAGTCCTTCTACTTTCGTAAAGGTGCTGTCGAAATCTATAATAAAATAAGGATTGCTCATGAATTAAGATTCTCTAAAGAATAGGTAATGATGTTAAATTCTGATTAAGCGTAAAAGAATTACTGCGGATTCTCCAACGCAATTTTGATATGTTCCAGATGATGCACACAGTGCCAGGCTCCCATGTGTAAGGCCTGAGCCAAAGTCACGTTAATCTGGCGCCCTACATGGAAAAAGCTTCTGCTGAAGTCACCGGATGTCATCGTTTTCAACAAATGTGTCCATCGTTTATGTGTTGCCTCCAATAGCAACAGTGCATCGGCCAATGGTATACTCGGTACCTCCGGATTATTGGCCCAACCATTAATATTGGGGCCGAATCCCTGTGGGTTATCCTCACATAGCGCCTGTTTAAAACGGGCAAAATGTAAAATGTGCATGTCTGAAACATGCACTACCACCTTATGGATATTCCATGCACCTTCCCGATATGACCTTGCCAGTTCTTCTGCAGAGAGGCTTTCCGTCAACGCGGCATACTTAGCCGGATAATGCTCAATAATGCTGATGTTCTGAGCTATTTCTTCATCAGAATAAAACTGTTCTGGTTTCCACTTGCCAATCGGAAACTGCCGCTCTTCGAGAGTCATTACTTTAGGGAGGTTTTGTTGCAGGCTCAAATTTACAGACTATTTCAGAAGCAAAAATGAGCTAAGCTATTGATTTTCAATAAATAAATAAATTATCAAGGTTTTTCTTGATATAATACAAAATATCAATAGTTGATGAAGAAGAATGCAAATATAACAATTTTCAGGGAACCGGATCATATCCGTGGCCACCCCAGGGATGACAACGACCTATACGCTTGACGGTAAGGAGCAAGCCCTTAAAAAAACCATATTTCTGGAATGCTTCAACCGAGTACTGAGAGCACGTGGGAGTATAACGACAGGAAGCAGGAAACCAGGGCGAAATGCCTGCCTGATAGAGTCGGACCAGAAAAATGGCGATGTACTTCATGGCTTATTCGAATAAAAAATATAGGGTAACGGTGTGCGTTGTAAGGCGGTCTATCCCTGCTATGGCTGTTCCTCGCGAAGTAGCCGGATTGATCAGATTTGCTATGCCATGTGAAAAATGGAGTTCGGGCGAAAACTTGAAATATTCTCTGAAAATCTCAATCCCGGTGCCGTATTCTATGCATAAATCGCTTGTTTTAGTGCTAAATTGCTGGCGACTTTTTCTATTAACGGTATTGGTTTCAATACCATAGCGAAGCCCTCCAAAAATATACATGCGCACGTTACCACGGCGTTCTGACTTGTATTTCAGCATCACGGGTAACTCAAACCAGGCACTTTCGCGTGTTTCTTTTCTTTCGCCCAGTAGGTTATCTGGGTCTGTTGAGTCCGTATCTACATAACGGTACTCAAGTTTTCTTCCATAAAGGGCTACTGTAGGCAAAATCCGGAAATCGAAGTAATCGTTCAATCGTATATTGGCCAGGCCACCAATTTTTATACCTAAGGCGCCCGGTGAAGTAATAGAATAGTAATTGTCCTGATTAACGAAGTAATTATTGAATTTTACATTGTAGTTGGTATAAGGTATACCAATAAAATATCCGAATTTTACCGTTTTCGCATCATAATCCTGCTGATAAAGTCGTCTATTCTGCTGTGCATGCAAAGCCTGCACCGAAAGAACGGAGATAACCAGATAAACCGCCCCTGACAGGAAAGTTTTTCGTAAAGTAGTGGTTAGATAAAGTGAAAAGAGTACCTTAAAATTTTTCATTCAATATAAGAAAAGGAATCATCCATAATCCGATGGCAATGTCAGGCCTTTTTCTTACCAATATAGACCGTACAAATGCCGAAAGTAAGAGGCACACTTTTGGTATCAGAATAGCCCGCTCTCTCAAATACCCGAAGAAAGTCTTCTCCTTCAGGAAATGCCTTGACCGACTCGGGCAGATAACTGTAAGCTGCTTTGTCTTTAGAAATTATTTTCCCGATTAAGGGTACAATAGTAGAATTATAGAACCAATATAATTGCTTGATAACAGGTGTTTTAGGCTTTGAAAATTCTATGATCAGACAAGTGCCTCCCTCTTTTGTTACACGATACATGTCGGTAAGCCCTTTCTCCAGATTTTCAAAGTTCCTTACTCCAAATGAAACGATGACGGCATCAAAAGTATTGTTGTCGAACAGTAATTTCTCCGAGTCGCCGCTTCTGAGTTCTATTACGTCATCCATGCCGATTTTTTTCATCTTCTCACGGCCCATAGCCAGCATTCCTTCCGAAATATCAACACCGATTACTTTTTCGGGCTTTAATTGTTTTGCTGCCTCAATGGCCAGGTCACCAGTACCTGTAGCAATATCCAGAATCAACTTTGGCTGAGCCACGCGCAACATTGAAATAGCTTTTTTACGCCACCATACATCAATGCCTACACTCAATAAACGATTCAGAAAGTCATATTTTGGCGAAATGTTATCAAACATCTCTGCTATTTGCTCACGCTTTCCCTGTTCTTTTTCTTTATAAGGTACAACCATATTTCAATCGGCAAAATCATTGTTACAATTACAAACAGCAAAGTTACAATCACAATTCCACATTAGATAGATTTTAGGTCGATAAATACGGCCTGTACAGTAAATTATTTGAGATAATCTATATACGAATACTGCCGGAAATAAGCCTGCAGAAAGTCCTGAAACAAGATAAAAAAGTACACTATACGAATAGGGTCATTGTTGGAACTGAAAGAAATTTCGTAATTTTTTTTAATTTTTTATTTATCTGATTTTCAGTCAGATAAGCCCTTTTCAAAATAATTCTTGGCTGCAGATTCCAACCATATTTTTTTAAACCGAATCAATATAGCAAACAAATCAAATAGAAATTTATGAAAAAAATCATTTTAAGTGTTGTTTCGGCAGCTATTTTGTTCTCTTGTTCAAAAGAAGAAACCACCACCCCACAACTGTCGTTAAACGACCAGTTTAATGTTACAACGCAAGGTTGGAGTGCAGATTTTGCAGATTATCCGGTGGGAGAGGAAACTTTCTATGAATTGGCGACTAAAAAAGATGCCAAATTACCGGCTCCGTTAGACACACTGAAAAAAGGATTCCGGATTTCAGGGAATAATCACAGCGATGACTTGTTTATGTTCCTTACCAAGAAAATGACCGTTCCGAAAGCCAATCAGTCGTACAAAGGTACTTTTGAAATTGAATTTGCTTCTAATGCTCCGGACGGCTCAGTAGGTGTTGGCGGTTCTCCGGCCGAAAGCGTGTACGTAGGTATTGGTCTTACATCTGTAGAACCAAAGAAAGTAGCTAATACTACTACCAAGCATTATGATATGAACATCAAGAAAATGCAACAAGCTACTAGTGGCGATGACATGAAAGTGATTGGTAACATTGCCAACGGTACTACTGAAAGCAAGTACAAGCTAATAAAAAGAACCGGTGAATTTACTGGTAAATCAGATGCTAACGGTAACCTTTGGGTAATTATCGGTACAGATTCAGGCTTTGAAGCTACAACTACACTTTATTATACCGGTGTGAAAGTAGATTTAAAAGAAGTAACACCTGCAGCTCAGTAAGTATTTTATCTGGAAAGGCTTCATGAGCCGTTTCCGGGGTTTGTTCTCAACTTAAAGCCGCTACGACTAAAGTCAAAATGCAATCGCAATTTATGAAGCGATAGCTTATAAGAATTTGAGATACATGTTTTTCGGTAATTAAATAACGATTTTTAAAAGGCCCATAAGTTTTCTTATCGGGCCTTTTTCATTGTAATTACCTTCTGCTAGCTAAAAAATGGAGACAATTAAACTTTAATAGTCGTGTAATGTCGCCGTTTAATCAGTTATTGTAAAAAATATAGATGTATTGCAGTGAAATTTGCAGATTGAAGCAGAGTTTTAGGCACACTTGTTGCTATTATATTTTTTTATAAATTGGGGTGTGATATTCCTGGACGACAGAAAATCTCGCAACGAAACAGGAAGAATCCTGGCAAGTAACAGACAATTGGTATTTACGGTTTTTCTGTAGATTAATTGGCCGGAATACATAGAAAAGCCTGCAAAACGATTACACTGATACATGATAAAACTTTTATGGAATGCTAAAAGATGCTTTGCATTAATACTGACAGGGATTTTCCTGTTGGCAGGGATTTCAATATCTTTTGCGCAGTCACTTAAAGACGGTGAGTTGGATTTAAGAAAAATTGATTTTAGCAATACCGATAATCACATCGATTTATCGGGTGAATGGGCTTTTTACTGGAATAAATTACTTCAACCCGGCGAGGTAGCAGGTCTTAAACCCGATTATTACGTACCGCAAACAACCATCTGGAATAACCATGAAAAATTGGGGAAGCCTTTTAAAGCATTTGGTTATGCTACCTATGCATTAAAAGTCTATATTGATCATAAAACAAATCCTCAGATTTCTTTTTTTGTACCGGCAGCTTATTCTAGTTATAAATTATGGATTAACGGTCAGGAGTTCACACAAAACGGGGTGGTAGGAACCAGCAAGGAAACCTATAAGCCATACTGGATGCCGATAAAGAAGCTGTATCTTGCTCAGTCTGATACCCTGCAACTGGTAATGCAGGTATCGAATTTCGACCATTATAGAGGCGGTTTTTCCCAACCGATTGTTCTGGGTAGCAATCAGTATCTGGAAGACTTCTGGATTACCGAACTCTCAATTGTGCTGATTCTGACCGGAATACTCCTGATGGTGTCTCTTATTTTCTTCGGTTTGTATTTTCTGGGGCAAAAAGACCCGGTCGTGATTTACTTTGCCCTGTACTGTTTATGTTATA
Organism: Emticicia sp. GW821-FHT11C11; assembly: GCF_058808615.1. Taxonomy (NCBI): domain Bacteria; kingdom Pseudomonadati; phylum Bacteroidota; class Cytophagia; order Cytophagales; family Leadbetterellaceae; genus Emticicia; species Emticicia sp. GW821-FHT11C11. Next base: position 803,696 of record NZ_JBXARV010000002.1, on the reverse strand, counting down.
TATATAGGTTAATAGGAGTCGATAAAATTTATTACCTCAACCAGAAATTCCCGAATATTGATTTCAGGATTACCTTCTTCTTCGAATATTTTACTATTTTCTTCTGTATTTACTTATTTGCTAAGTTTTTAAAGGCATTGTATGTCGGGAAAGATTTTATCATAGATCTGATAGGGTATATCTGTCTGTTTTATATTGCAGTGCTCATTCTTGCGCCTATTTACATCATTACCTTTATATCGCAGGCATTCTTTTTTATTATTCTCTTTTTTGTAACGTATAATTTTTACAAATCGCTGATAGCATTTATACGAAAGCGAAAAGGGGCGATTTTTGCCTTGCTCAGTATGTCTTCCATTGGTATGGCGGTAGCACTGAATATTCTGGGCTACTTTGGTTATATCCAGTCTTCATCCTACTATCTGTTTTTTGGATATTTCGGGTTTATTTTCTTTCAGGTGCTTATTCTATCATATCGATTTGTGTTTTCGTTTCGTAGAGCGCGCGAAGAAGCAGAGCAGGCCGCCAAGGCAAAATCGGAGTTTCTGGCCAATATGAGTCATGAAATCAGAACGCCTCTGAACGGTGTAATCGGGTTTACAGACCTGCTGATGAAAACCAGATTGGACAACACCCAACAGCAGTATATGTCTACCGTTTTTCAGTCGGCTAATACTTTGCTTGATATTATTAATGATATACTCGATTTCTCAAAAATTGAAGCGGGTAAACTTGAAATTGTGATAGCGAAAACTAACATACATGAGATGATGACTCAGGTTACCGATATCATTACCTTTCAGGCAAGTCAGAAGAATCTGGAAGTGTTATTGAATATTCCGGTAAATGTACCCAAGTATATTTGGGTAGATGTAGTACGATTAAAACAGATTCTGGTCAATTTGCTGAGCAATGCCGTAAAATTTACAGAAACGGGAGAGATAGAATTAAAGGTAGAGATTTCAGGCAATGTGAAGAGCAACAGCAATACATTCAGATTTATAGTAAAAGATACCGGAATTGGCATTGCTCCTGAGAATCAGGAGCGGATATTCCAGGCATTTTCACAGGAGGACTCCTCCACTACCCGTAAATTCGGAGGTACTGGTCTGGGGCTGACGATTTCTAACAAGCTGCTGGCGTTAATGCAAAGCAAGCTGAATGTAGAGAGTGTAATCAACAAAGGAACTTCGTTTTATTTCGACCTTAAATTGAAGTCGGAAACAGGAGAAACGGATGAATGGGAAAATCTCGAAATATTTAAACGGGTATTAATTGCCGATGACAATAAAACCAACCGCTCGCTGTTGAAGAGCATGCTTGACCTACGGAACATTGCCTATGAAGAAGTAGAAAACGGACAGGAGGTAATAGATATATTGGAAAGCGGGGAAAAGTTTGATCTGTTGATTATTGATTACCACATGCCGTTTCTTGACGGGCTCGATACCGTTCGTATTTTAAGACAAAAACCTGAATTCAGCGCTGACAAACTACCCGTAATGTTGATTTACAGTTCTCATAATCATGAATACATCAATTCAGAATCTGAGAAACTGCAAATCAGGCAGCGATTGGTGAAACCGGTGATAATGCAGAAAGTGTTTGAGGCGATGTCGAAAATTGCCACCAAGTCTATGGAAGAGATTCAAAAAGCAGAAGCCCCGAAACCTGCGCAATACACAGACCAAAGATACCTGACCATTCTGATTGTAGAAGACAACAAAGTAAATATGTTGTTTGCCCGGACCATCTTTAAATCGGTTTTTCCGAACGGGCGTATTTTGGAAGCCGAAAATGGAAAGCTGGCTGTTGATATTTTCCAAGCAGAGCAGCCTGATATTATTTTTATGGATATGCAGATGCCCGAAATGAATGGCCTGGAAGCCACACAAGAGATACGCGGAATGGAAAAAAACAAGAACAGAGTGCCGATTATTGCCTTAACAGCCGGAACAGTTAAGGGAGAAAAGGAGAAATGTCTGGAAGCAGGAATGGACGATTATATCACTAAACCATTTGTGAAAGATACGATTGTAAAAGTTATTCAACGCTTCTTAGGTAAACCCTGAAACGGCAGCTTTACCGGTGCAGGCGTTTACCATAAAACATAAACTTGGTAGTGTTGCCAAGTTTTTTTTATTTTGTTGCTCACTTGTTAATGAACAGATGCCTTTAGAAGATTTTTTTAGTGCAATTGAAAGCGAGATCGGCCGCATAGAATACGGCGAAAATCCGATAGAATTATACCAACCCATCGAATATCTGATGTCGCTTGGGGGAAAACGGATTCGCCCTTTGCTTACAGTTTTGGCCACGGATATATTCTCGGATAACTGGCAGGCGGCAGTTAAACCGGCTATTGGAGTAGAAGTTTTTCATAACTTCACCCTGATGCATGACGACATAATGGATGCAGCTCCATTGCGACGAGGAAAACCAACAGTTCACGAGAAATGGAACCCGAATGTGGCGATTCTCTCTGGTGATGTGATGTTGATCTGTGCTTATGAATTAATGACAACCGTAGAAGATGATATTTTCAAACAGGTGATCAGAAGATTTAATCGTACGGCTGCCGAAGTGTGTGAAGGCCAGCAACAGGATATGAACTTTGCCGTCCGTAAAGATGTAACAGAAGAAGAGTATATAGAGATGATCAGGCAGAAAACTTCTGTTTTACTGGGTTTTGCCCTGGAGTTGGGAGGAATAATTGCCAAGGCAGACGAGGCCAATACAAAATTGCTTTTTGAAATAGGCACTAACGTAGGTATTGGTTTTCAGCTGAAAGATGACATCCTTGATGTATACGGCGACCCCAGCAAATTTGGGAAACAGGTGGGGGGTGACATTATAGAAAACAAGAAAACGCTTTTACTGATAGAAGCACTTGCCCAGGCCAAAGGCAAACCCGAAGAAAAGGAACTAAATCAATGGCTTTCAGTTACTGATTTTGATAGAGCTGAAAAGGTAAAGGCTGTTACTTTTATCTATGATAAGTTGAAAATAAAGCAAATGGCTGAAGCCAGAATGAACGAATATTTTACCAAAGGGCTTAGCGATTTAGAGAAATTAAATGCTCCGGCAGAAAAAAAACAACCATTGCTTCAGCTGATACAAAATCTGATTGAACGCGAAAACTAAAACACGATGTCTATAACAATTATTATCATTATTATTACTGCGGTTGTGAGCATTGCAGCATTTAATAACAGTCGTTTAATGTACCAGTATATACTGAATCCTTATACTGTACACCGACGCAACGAATGGTGGCGATTACTTACCTCCGGCTTTCTTCATGGCGACTTCGGCCATCTATTTTTTAATATGTTCAGTTTATATATTTTCGGCGAAGGTGTAGAAGCTTATTTCCGGAGTATTTTCGGCGCAAAAGCTACCCTTTTATATTTACTCTTATATTTGTCGGGTATCATTGTAGCCAATCTGCCTGATACCTTCAGTAAAAAGAACAATTCGGGCTATAATGCTTTAGGAGCATCAGGTGGGGTAGCATCTGTTGTTTTTGCGTTTATTATGTTCGAGCCTACGGCTAAAATGGGCTTTATTCCACTTCCTCCAATCATTCCTGCATGGATATTCGGTATTTTATACCTGTTATATTCCCGATACATGGCTCAAAAACAGTATGATAACATTGGCCATACTGCACACATGTGGGGCGCTTTATGGGGTGTTATATTCGTCATTCTGTCATTTCCGTCAATAGTTCAGGTGTTTTTCCAAAAGATTGCCCATACTTTTCAGTGATGTTTAAAATATTACAGCAGCCGTATCCTTATCATCGAAAATCAATACGCAACCGTTTCTGGATGTGTCTGGTAGAAGGGGGTGGGGTTGCTTTGTTTTTTTTGATTTTTCAGCCTTTCGGCCTCAATGAATGGGAGCATCCGGCCAAAGTATGGGTGTTTGCAGGTTTTGGGGCTATTGTAAGTGTTTGTACGGCCATTCATCGTTTCTTATTGCCCTCGCTTTTTCCAAAGGTTTTTAATGAACAACACTGGGTAGTATGGAAAGAGATAGCAGATATACTCCTTTTGCTGTTGCTCATTACATGTGCCAATATGTTGTATTCCAAATATTTTTTCAGTTACATTCCGCTTTCGCTGCTGGGTTTTCTTGTCATGTTTTTTATTGTGGCCCTGATAGGCCTTATCCCCATTTCGTTCGGTGTGATGTCGAACTACATCTATCAGCTGAAAAAGTATAACCAGACCATTATGGTGCATGCGGGCAATCCTGTTTCGGCAGAAGGAAAAATAGAACGGACCTTAAAGCTGATTGCTGAAAATGAAAAAGATATACTGGAATTAAACACGAATGATTTACTTTTCATAGAGTCGTCTGATAATTACTCTACTGTTGTCTATCAGGAGTCTAATACACTTCATAAAGAATTAATCAGAAGCAGCCTTACCCGGCTGGAAAGCCAGATCAATCAACCCTCTGTTGTTCGTTGTCATCGATCATATATTGTCAACCTGGATAAGGTCGAAAAAGTGACAGGCAATGCGCAGGGGTATAAATTGCATCTTCAATCGCTCGACAGCGCGGTTCCTGTTGCCCGCAAGTATTCAGAAATAGTCGAGAGGCTGAAATGATTGCTCAATCGTTTGCTTTGTGATTCTTCCCTAAAGCATGCCGTTCTTCCCACCGCTTTGTCAAACAACCCAAAGCCTTGATAACCAACCCTTTCATTTGACCATTACGGGCGGGCTGATATACATTTGTGTCATCAAAAACACGAACGTAAATCAATTATACAAATGAAAAATCTAGTCAGAACCTTCGCTCTTTCAATTATTCTTGGTTTTATTTCTGCTTTCTCTTTCGCACAAAACAAATACACGGTTACCGTAGTGGTGAACGGCATTCAGTTACGCCAGGGCAAAGTGTATGCGTCTATCACCAACGATGCCAATAGTTTTCCGAGAGGAGGTATGAAATCTGCCATAGCCGAAGTAACACCTACGGGTGAAGTCTCTTTGAAATTTGAGAATATACTCGAAGGCAAATATGCCATAGTACTATATCAGGACCTGAACGACAACAAGCAACTGGATATGAACGGCGAAATACCTGCTGAACCTTTCGGTTTTTCGAACGTGACCATGCTGATGGGGCCGCCGAATTTTGAGCAATGTGCCTTTGACGTAAACGAAAACAAAGTGATTGCCGTAGGACTGATGGCATTCTGATAATCAGTATAGTGCCCTTACTATTCTTTCATCTCTGATATTGACAAAACTATGGAAAAGCTAATTTTCAATTTCTTTCTGGTGATACACGTAATCTGCGGTTTTTTATCTCTGCTGACCGGATTAATAGCCATGATAGCCGAAAAAGGAAAAAAAGTGCACAACATGAGCGGTATAATCTTTTATTGGGCCATGATGGGCGTATTCATCACCACCATTATATTCTTTGCTATCTACCCGTCGCAATTGAAGTATCAGTTTTTTCTTACCATAGGTATCATCAGCTTTTATCCTAATTTTTCGGGAAAACGACTGTTAAGCATGAAAAAAGCCATCAATCCGAAATTGATTGATTGGATTGCCGCCTGGGGAGTAGGTCTGTGTGGAATAGTAATGATGGGTTATTCAGCGTATGGATTTTTGAATCTACAGGGGTTGAATGGTATGGCCATCTTATTTGCTGTTTTTGGGGTTGTGTGCCTGATAAATGCTTATGGCGATTTAAAAATATATCTGGGTTACCAGAAACCAGAAAAAATGCACTGGTTTTTAGGACATGGGGGTAAAATGATGGGCGCCTATTCTGCTGCTTTAATTGCCTTTTTTGTAAATATAGTGCCAAGATATTTGCCACAGAATACACCAGCATTTGTATTTATTATGATATGGATATTGCCGGGTGTGGTTGTCGGTATAGTTGCAGCCCGAATTCTGAAGAAGTATAAAATGAAGTTTAATGTAAAAATGCCAAAACCGGTTTTGCAGGAAGCCTGATTAAAGGATTTCGAAATTATCGGCATCAAGATAAGCCGGGAAATTCCGACGGAATTCGTCTAAAACAGCTTTATTGAGGGTGTGTTGATGAACTACTTCTCGGTCAACCTCCCGAAACAGTACTTTACCGGTAAAATCAATAACAGCCGAATGGCCTGCATGAGACATATTGTTGCCATCAAGGCCTGTACGGTTTACACCCACTACATAGCTTTGATTTTCAATGGCACGCGCTACCAGCAGCGAATCCCAGGGGTGCATGCGTATCTGCGGCCAGTTAGCTACATAAATGAGCAGGTCATAAGCAAGGTCAGTATTGCGGCTCCAGACCGGAAAACGGAGATCATAACAGATAAGCGGACAGATTTTCCAGCCTTTAAGTTCCTTGATAAGCCTTTGAGTTCCACCGGCATAAATCTCGTGTTCATTACCCATTCTGAAAAGATGGCGCTTGTCATAAGATTCCACTTTTCCGTCAGGGCTAACCCAAAGCAGGCGATTATAATAGTTGTTCTGATCTTTTATGACTACGCTGCCCGTTATTACGGCACCTGTTTGAGCGGCCATCTGTTGCATCCAGCGGGTAGTATACAGATTCATCGGCTCTGCCACCTTAGCCGGATTCATGGAGAAGCCTGTAGTAAACATTTCAGGCAGAATAATCAGATCTGTAGGGCTGGAAATGCCGAAAATCTTCTCTTCCAACATGGCTCTGTTGGCGGTGGCATCTTCCCAGTACAAATTGGTTTGTACGAGCGTCACGTTTAAATCCTGAAGAGAAGAAGTCGGTTCGGCCATCTTAGCGATTACTTAGGGAATTTCATTCGGTATTCTACATCTACATCACCTTTGGTAATATTTGCCAGTTTTTTCTTCAGCATTTGTTTTTTCAGAGGTGTAATCAGATCGGTAAACAGAATACCGTCAATGTGGTCATATTCATGTTGAATAATTCTGGCAGCCATACTTTCGTAGGTTTCAGTATGTTCTACCCAGTCGGTATCAAAATACTTGATGGTTACAAACTCAGGGCGGTATACATCGGCACGGATACCCGGGATACTCAGACAGCCCTCTTCGTAGGCCCATTCGTCGCCATCTTCTTCAATAATTTCGGCATTAATAAATACTTTTTTGAAATCAATCAGCGACTCGTCAATATCCTCTTCCGTTTCAGCACTTTCGTTAATAGGCGTGCCGTCTACTATAAAAATACGGAGGTCGAGCCCGATTTGAGGAGCTGCCAACCCTACGCCTGAGGCCGCATACATGGTTTCGAACATGTCTTCAGCCAGTTTTTTTACATCAATTTCGCCAGGCACAATATCACGCGCTTCTTTTCTCAAAACAGGATCTCCGTAGGCTACTATAGGATAAATCATTGTATCAGTTTATATGGTAAGTGATTAATTTCTTTCGAAGAATAATTCTATAATCTTCAATATTTTCTTTTGGTTCCACTTTTTCAATGCAGAAGCCGTTTTTCAGGGCAAATACCAGCATGGCTTTAAAGCGGTTGCGCGTTTTTAGCACAATGGCGTTAAATCCCTCGCTTACAGCCCATTCTTCCTGTTTGCCTGCCAGTCTTTGGGCAATGTGTAGTTTTCTGTAAGCCGGTAAAACTCCACCCAGCCAGGTATAAAAACTGCCGTCAGTATCCCGCTGATACCCCACCTTAAACCCAACGGGGGTTTCTTGGTCGAGCGCAACTAAAATCAGATATTTGGTGTTAAATAAGCGTTCTGCGTAGGCTTTTTCGTCATAATTCCCAGTCAAAAATTCAGGAATTTGCTTAGAAATCGCTACACATTCGGCAATGGTGCCTTTCCGAATCGTTACATTTGCACCCGTATTCATATTACAAAGTTACAAAACTGATGAATAATATTCTTAATAAAAAAGTAAGGTTTGTTAATTTAGGGCTGATTGACTACCAGAATGGCTGGGATTTTCAGGAAAAACTTTTTGCCGAAATCATAGATCTTAAAGTAAAAAACAGAAATCTTGCACCGGAACAACAAATAGCAACCCATAATTATCTGCTTTTCTGTCAGCATCCACACGTATATACTTTGGGTAAAAGTGGTAAAATGGAAAACCTTTTACTGGATGAACAAAGTCTTTCGGCCAGAGAGGCAAAATTCTATAAAATCAACCGGGGGGGCGACATTACGTATCATGGCCCGGGTCAGTTAGTTGGGTATCCTATTCTGGACCTGGAAAACTTCTTTACTGACATACACAAGTACATGCGGTTGTTGGAAGAGGCAATTATACGCACACTGGCAGAATATGGCTTGGACGCAGGAAGAATTGACGGACTGACGGGCGTATGGCTGGATTATAAAGAACAGAAGAACCCCCGGAAAGTATGCGCCATGGGGGTGAAATCGAGCCGATGGGTAACCATGCATGGCTTTGCCCTGAATGTAAATACCGATCTGGGCTATTTCAGCAACATAGTTCCCTGTGGAATTGATGACAAAGCCGTAACCTCTTTGGCCCTGGAATTGGGCCGGCTGATTGAAATAGATGAAGTGGCAGAAAAACTGAAAGGGCATCTGGCCGAATTGTTTGAAATGGAGCTTGAAGTGTCTGTAGAAGAGAAATTTGTAGAGAATTAACTTTAAATTGGAATATTTCCTTGCTACAAATTATCTTCATTGAGATTTATTTTTAATTTTGAGGGAAATATGAAAAACCTTTTGAAAAATTACTTTTTAAGATACTTAAACCGAATAAAATAACAAAACTATAATAAATGGCAACGGAATATTTGGGCATTGATATTGGCGGTACAAATGTCAAAATGGGCATTGTAGAAGCAGAAACTGGTAAACTTTCGAATTTTTATAGTCACGATACTGCCAGTTGGCGCAAATCAGGACGTTTTATAGACCGCTTGGGAGATGCCATAGCTATTCAGTTAACAGAAAACAAAAGTGTTCAGAAAGTCGGAATCGGCGTCCCGGGTCTGATAACCAGAGACAGATCTACGCTTATTGAAATCACGGCTATTCCCGAAATCAATGGTATAACCATTATACCCGACCTGAAAGAGCGTTTCCCGAATCATGATTTTTTCCTTGAAAATGATGCCAATGCAGCCGCTTTAGGTGAATATTACTTTGGTGAAGGAGATATTCCGGAAGACTACATCATGGTTACGCTCGGCACAGGTATTGGCGGAGCAGCTATTATAGATAAACAGGTGTTTAAAGGTGGTGGCGGTAATGCCATGGAGCCGGGACACATACCATCAAAAAACGGAAAAGTATTAGAAAGAAACATAGGTAAAAATGAGTTGCTAGACCTGGCTAATGCGATGCGAAAAGGCTATTCAGGTAAAACACAGCTTCCTGATGATGGCACTATTTCTACTACCGGACTGGTAGCAGCAGCAGCAGAGGGCGATGAATTGGCACAGAAAATATTTGATGAAGTAGGTGAAATGCTGGGCAGCGGACTTGTATCAATGATCAGAATTCTGGACATCACCACAATATTGATAGGCGGTGGGCTGTCGGCATCTTTCGATTACATTATGCCGGCTATTAACAAGCAGCTGGAATATTGGCTTACTCCTTATTACTTAAAGACCCTGAACATCAAAAAAGCAACATTGGGCAATGATGCCGGCCTTTTAGGCGCAGCAAGCTTGTGTTTCTGATGTAGAGATATACCTCATGCAGGAAGTATTCTGAGGAGTACTTCCTTTTTTTATGATTTTCTAAACCAGATTGTGATTGATGGAACTCTCGCATGCCATTTCAGATGCTGTACTTACCCTGACAGGTTTTTTTGTTTTCTTCCGCTATTTACTCAAACTTAAACTATCCGTTTGTCTCACCTGGGGAGCCTTTATTCTATCAGTAACTCTGGCTGCTCTTTTTGGAACACTGCGTTTCCTGGGAGTATGGTCTTATGCCATTACTGTTTCTGAATTTTTTCAACATTCGGCAGGGAGTATCGGAGCATTCGGATTAGTATTTGCCAGTTTGTATCTGGCATTAAGAAAACCAATGCCCGCCTTTGCGGCATATGCAGTATTGGCGCTTGGACTTGTAATTTTTGGATGGGTGAAACTGACAAATAACCATCAATTACTCAGCACTATACTGACCGTGGCGGTGCCTGCGGTATTTCTTATCGGTCTATTAGGATTAATTAAAGGAGAACGAACTGCAGCAATATGGTTGATTATGGCCGTAGTGGCACTAATTGTAGGGACTTTTAACAAGAATCTTATTACGAATGTAGTTGTTGATAGCACTGATATCTATCATTATATGCTAAGTGTAAGTCTGCTTTGCTTCGGAAAAGCGGCACGGTATCAGACTTATTGATTATTGTTCAATTACTTTCGGCACCAGAAAGTATTCACCATCTTGTTTAGGTGCGTTTTTCAGACCCTTCTCGCGGGATAACTGGTTTTTTGCAACATCTTCTCTGAACACATTTACCTCTTCGCTCATGTGGGTCAAAGGTGCTACCTCTGTAGTATCCAGTTCTTTGAGTTGATCCATCCAGTTAAGAATTTTAGATAAATCTTCTACCATTTTCACTTCTTCCTGCTCGGTCAACTCTAATCGCGCCAGGTGCGCTATTTTCTTTACAGTTTGCTGTTCTATTTTCATACTCTGCCACTATCGTATTTAAACAAGAATATCCGGCTATAAAATCTGATCATTATCGGTGCTGCAAATGTACGGTTAATCCTTAAAATGATTCGCGATTAGTCCTTATATTTATCTAAAGTACTCTGAATAACCTCATAAACCTGTTTTTTCAGTATGTCTACGTCTTTTTTCGTCAAGCCTGTGGTTTCTACCGGCTTGTGAAATATGACTCGTATCCGGTGTGGGCGCATCAGTATTTCGGGCATCACTTTATAATTATCAACCAGAGAAATAGGTACAACAGGTACCTGTTGTTCGATAGCCATAGAAAAAGCCCCATCCTTAAAAGGGTGAATCATTTGTGGAAAATTGGTTGAATGAATACCACCTTCTGGGAAAATCATGATACTTCTACCGGATTTCAAGGCTTTCAGCGAGCGGGCAAGCGCTTTAGTACGGCTGCCTTTATCGCTTCTGTCGACCTGTATATGCAGTTTGGCAAACATATAGCCAAACAAGGGAATACTTTTTACCGAGCTTTTGCCTACAAATGCAAAATAGTTCTTAATAACTGTACCCATAAGGGCTATGTCGAGGTAGCTGAAGTGATTGGCACAAAATACGTAGTTCTTTTTCGTGTCGATTTCCGCCTCATAAATGATTTTTACAGGCATACCTGCTATGAAAAAAAAGATATGTCCCCAGATACGGTTGCAATGATGGGCTACGATTTTCCACTTTTCTTTTTGCAAACTAATGTAGACAACCGGGTATAGCAGCAGGAAAATTAATAAAAACCAGAAAATACACCAGCCAGTATAAAGTTGGGATAGTAGTTTTTTCAGACTGCGCATCGGTACTTGTTCAGGGGAATGATAACACAAATATAAGTGTAATCTATTCCCCTGAAAAAGAATCAGTTTATTTTATCTCTTTGCGTAAATCGACAGGTTTGTCGCTTTTGCGCATTTTGATGTTCAATATTTCGACTAAGAATGAGAACGCCATGGCAAAATAGATATAGCCTTTAGGTACATGTACTTTAAATGCTTCTGCAACTAATAAAGTACCTATCATTACCAGAAACGCCAGTGCCAGCATTTTAACTGTTGGGTGTTTCTCAACAAATTCGCCTACACTGCCCGCAAATAGAAGCATGGCAATGGTTGATAATATTACTGAAATAGCCATTACTGTTATGTCGCTGGTCATACCGATGGCAGTAATAATAGAATCAATAGAGAAAACGAGATTGATAACCGCGATGTCAAGAATGGCTCTCGAAAGTTTGGATGCGGTTTTCTTGCCGGACACGTTTTCTTCATGACCCTCCAGTTTGTGATGGATTTCAGAAGTTGATTTGTATAATAAAAACAACCCACCCAGCAACAGAATGATGTCTTTACCGCTGAAACCGATTTCAAGTGGTAGACCGATATCCTGGAGATTGAATAATTCTTTTTCTAAACCGAGGATCCACCCTAATACAAAAAGTAAGCCGATACGTATGGCCATGGCCATGATAAGCCCGATGCGTCGTGCCTTCTTTTGCTCAGTTTTAGGAAGTTTCGACGAAATGATAGAAACGAATATGATGTTATCCACTCCCAATACAATTTCTAAAATTGTAAGGGTAATAATACTTGTCAATGCTGCGGTTGTAAAAATCTGTTCCATTATTGTTTGATACGGTTTATTTACTTACGAAAGTATTGGTTTTAATGTTTTATGCCAAATATGAACTTGATAAATGGATAATATAATACACTGACCACGCCCGAACACCTGATGAAAATATGGATGGTCGCAAAAAAGTATTAGAATTAAATGGAATATTAGTTGATATAAGAACCTGTATTCTCTATTTTTGTTCTACTCAATCTATTTTACGTTAACCTTAATGAAACTTGATAAATCGTTACTTTCTGAACCTTCTTTAACTCAGCTTCCCGAAAAAGTCTTACAATTTGGTACAGGTGTTTTACTTCGCGGTTTGTGTGATTATTTTATTGACAAAGCTAATAAAGAAGGGATTTTCAATGGCAGAATCGTTGTTGTTAAATCGACCGATTCTGGTGGAGCCGATACTTTTGCCGAACAGGATAATCTATATACTATCTGTGTAAGAGGTATTGATAAGGGTATGCCGAAAGAAGAAAATATTGTTTCTTCAGCTATCAGCCGGGTGCTATCAGCACAAAGCCAGTGGGCCGATATTCTGGCAACAGCCAACAACCCTGCTATTGAAATCGTTATATCGAATACGACCGAAGTCGGTTTGCAATATGTTGAAGAAAGCATTACTCAGACGCCACCGGCTTCGTTCCCAGCAAAACTGACAGCTTGGTTATATCAGCGGTTTCAGGCAGGACTACCAGGAACAGTAATTATACCAACCGAACTGATAGTAGGCAATGGAGATAAACTAAAAGAAATTACTCTTCAACTCTGCGCATTTAATCAATTGCCTGACAACTTTATAGATTGGCTTAATAAAGAGAATCATTTCTGTAATTCGCTTGTCGACAGAATTGTGCCGGGCAAACCCAAGGGAGAAAAACTAACACAATTATACGAGAAACTGGGATATGAAGATGACCTGCTGACTATTGCCGAGGTGTATCGCTTATGGGCCATAGAAGGAGGTGAGAAAGTGAAAGAAGTTTTATCTTTCCATGAAGCCGACCCGGGCGTGAAAATAGAAAAAAACATAGAGCAGTATCGGGAACTGAAACTCCGCATGCTGAATGGTACCCACACCCTGATGTGCGGAATAGCCTATTTATCAGGCTTTGAAACCGTTAAAGAAGCTCTGGCAGACGAATTGACAGAGAAATATATTACGAATCTGATGACCACCGAAATTGTTCCGGCTATTCCGTATAAGATAGAGCCGAAAGTTTCGCAGCGTTATGGAAGAGAGGTGTTAGACCGGTTCAGAAACCCCTATCTGGAACACCAATGGATTAGCATTACCCTGCAGTATACCATGAAGATGCGTATGCGGAATATCCCGCTGTTGCTCAATTACTACAAAGAGTTCAACACCGTGCCGCAGTATTTCACCCGTGGGTTTGCCGCTTATCTGTTGTTCATGAAAGCAGTAAAAGAAGAAAACGGTAAATATTACGGCCAAAAAGACAATGAATTATACCTGATTCAATGTGATTCGGCTGAGTATTTCTATAAAGTATGGCAGAATCATACAGTAGAGCAGGTAGTAGACAAAGTGTTAGCTAATACAGCACTTTGGGGTAATGATTTGACCAAGCTACCGGGATTTGCGGAAAACGTAAGTACGCACCTGTCGAACATGAGGATGGCTGGTGTGCGCGAAGTAGTTGCGGCATTAAATGTTTACGCATAAGTAATATACCAGACATAAAAGAAGAAGCCGTCTCAAATCTAATGATGAGACGGCTTCTTCTTTTAATATAATTTAACTGATTTACCCTTTCCTGTTAAACCACAAATACACCGGTACACCAATGGCAACAATGCCGAGCCCCGGATATGTAAACTGCGGTTTTTCTTTGATCAATATCAGAACAATAACCGAAGCGATAATTACATACAACATAGGAATTATCGGGAAACCGGGCGCTTTGATAGGGCGCTCTGCATCCGGCATTTTACGACGCAGAATAAATATGCCATAGATAGTAAAGGCATAAAATAAAATAACCACACCCATCAGGTAATCAAGCAGGTCACCGTATTTACCGGTCAGGCATAAGAAGCTTGCCCAGAAACACTGCCACCAAAGGGCATTCTGAGGTACTCCTCTGTCAGATAATTTACCGAAATTTTTGAAGAACAAACCATCTTTGGCCATGGTATAATATACCCGCGCACCCGAAAGGATAAGCCCGTTATTACACCCGAAAGTAGAAACCATAATCAACAAGGCCACTACAATAGAAAAACCTTGTCCGCCTATTAGATTAGCTGCAGCTGCAGCTACACGATCTTCACTGGCAAACTGTATACCTCTGCTGAAAACATCGGTACCGTTAGGGTCTCCTTTAAGCGGTAGAATACACAAATAGGCTACATTCATAAGCAGATAGAGTACCGTTACCACCATAGTACCGATGGCCAACCCTCTCGGAATCGTTTTCTTAGGTTCTACCACTTCATCGCCGGCAAAGGTAAGGCCGTTCCAGGCATCGCTCGAAAATAAAGTACCTACCTGGGTTACACCTATCGCCAGAATAATGGCAAAACCGCCAATGGCAGTGGTAACCCACTCATCACCTACCTTCGCAGAGCTTGTGGCATCAAATATATTGGAGAAGTTCAACGAAATCACGTCGGCATTAGCACCCAGAATAAAACCCAGAATAATCAGCAGGGCTATGGCCCCCAACTTGGTAGTACTGAATACATTCTGAATAATCTTACCTTCTTTCACCCCTCTGGTATTGGCATAAGTTAGAATAATGATGCTTACAATGGCCAGTAAACGTTGGGAAGTTAATTTAAATGAAGTATCGCCCAAGGCAAAAATTTCATGTTTATCACTGATGAAATCAGGAAACAACACACCTGAGTACTTGGCAAAAGCAACTGCTACTGCGGCAATGGTACCGGTCTGTATAACGGCAAAAAACGACCACCCGTAAAGAAACCCCGTTAGTTTACCATAAGCTTTTTGCAAAAATACATATTGCCCACCTGCGTGAGGGAACATGGCCGTTAGCTCGCCGTAGCACAAAGCGCCAACCATAGTGAGTACACCTGCCAGCAGCCATGAGGCCAGTAACCAGCCTGAAGAACCAACCTGGCGTGCCACATCGGCACTTACAATGAAAATTCCGGAGCCAATCATAGACCCCGATACGAGCATCACAGCATCGTATAAGCGGATTTCTTTCTTAAAATTTGCCAATTGTGTTTTGTTAAGGTTTATAGATAGAATGATGGTTAATCAACCAAATTGTGTTCTTTCAGGTAGTCAAATATGAGTTTGTCAACGGCTGAGCTTTTCTCTTTATCTGCATAGGTAAGCCAGGCTATTTCTTCAATTTCGGCATCAGGTTGTAATGAACCTATATAGTCAGCCTCATAACAGGTCATCATTACCTGTATTCCTTCCGCATGCCCGTGTGCCTGTGCTTCAAATCTTCCGAAGAATTGGATAGATTCCGGCAGTAAATCAACTGTTAACTCTTCTTTTATTTCCCTCCACAGTGCCGCTTCGTCATTTTCACCGGTTTCTCTTTTACCACCCGGAAAATAAAAAGTATCCTTGCCCCGGCTTCTGGTACTTAAAATCTTACGGTTTTCGATCCGTATCCAGGCAAGTTTATCAATCTTTTTCATGGCTTACTGCTTGGCCAGTTTACTGTTCTGGTAGCCGTAAGCAAAGTAAATTACCAGCCCTAGAATCATCCAGATAATGAACATACGCCAGTTAGACCAGCCCAGTTCTGTCATCAGATACAGGTTCGTTAAGATACCCAGCACAGGCAGCAGAGATAAATTATGTTTGAAGCTTAAAACCGCCATAGTTATCCAGACCAACCAGAATACAAACAAGAGGGGTCTTTCTTCCATATGCTTCAGCACGTCACCCTCCGAATAGGTCAGATACAAGGCTACCAGCATCAGCAGTGCGGTGAGATATTTGGCATTGACATAAGGAATCCTGAATTTGGCATCTTTGCTGAGTCCTTTGGTATCCAGATACAAAACACCGGCACAAACCAGAATAAAAGCAAAGAAAGTGCCCACACTGGTGAGGTCTACAAAGAAGCTCATTTTGAAGAAAAGAGATGGCACGGCCACTAAAATACCGGTGATAATAGTAGAAAAACCCGGCGTTTTGAATTTAGGGTGAATCTCACCGAATTTTTTACCCAGTAAACCATCACGGCTCATGGCCATCCAGATACGTGGCTGACCGATTTGATAAGCAAGTAAAGCACTGGTAATGGCAATTACGGCACTTACTGAAATAATTCCTGCCACAAAATCGAAACCTACTTTTGAAAACACGTAAGCGAGCGGGTCAGCTACGTTTAATTCCGTGTAATTCACCATTCCGGTCAGCACGGTTGTAATGAGTATATATAAAACTGTACAGATAAGCAGACACAACAACATGGCTCTGGGTAAATCTCGCTGTGGATTTTTGGCTTCTTCGGCAGTAGTAGAGATGGAGTCAAATCCAATGAAAGCAAAGAAAACAGAAGCAACCCCGCTGAGTACCCCCTCAACACCGTTAGGTGCAAAAGGTGACCAGTTTTCAGGTTTTATGTAAAACGCACCAGCCAGAATTACTAATAAAATAACCCCCATTTTTAGGGCAACCAATATGTTACTGGCATTGCGCGATTCCTTAATACCAATATAGCAAAGTGAAGTAATCAGTACGGTAATAAGCCCGGCAGGCAGATTGAATATAATTTTGATGAATCCCAGATCCGGAGCATTCTGAAACGCACTGGCGAATAGTTTTTGGCCTTCGCTTATATTAAGGCCTCCGGCCTGTACGGCCTCATAGGCTTCTTTGGCAGATGTATAATCAATAGCCAGCCACATGGGAAACTGAATGCCGAACCCTGCAAGCATGGATACAAAATAGCTTGACCATGAAATAGCCACCACCATGTTAGATACCGCATATTCAAGAATAAGCGCCCAGCCGATTATCCAGGCCAGCACTTCACCAAATGATACATAAGCATAAGTATAAGCGCTACCACTCACGGGTACCATTGATGCAAACTGTGCATAGCTGAGTGCCGTGAAAACACAAGCAATAGCAACAAATACAAATAGGAGTGATACGGCAGGGCCACCGTTGAAACTGGCCAGCCCGATGGTACTGAATATACCCGCGCCAACAATGGCGGCAATTCCCAATACGGTTAGGTCTCTTACACCAAGAATTCTCGCTAAAGAGTGGCTTTCATCACCTGATTCTGATTCCTGAACGGCCTTATTGACATCTTTCCTGCGAAATAGCGAATTACTCATGAGTGTTTAGATATTTAGGTTTTTATGAGTTTGTTATGGTATATTCTTCAAAACTAATTGAAAAAAGACAATACTTTTATCAAAAATAAGATTTTTGTCGGAGTAAGCTTATTTTTGGAAGTAATTTTTGAAAATACGATATGATTGAAAGGCAGTATTCTGAAATTTTATTGGTCAAAATCTTGTCTGTACCTGATTTGAAAACTAACTTTGTTGCACTCAACTTGTCTAGACAAGTTAGATAAAAAAATGATTCTTCAATTTTTAAGTATATAAAAGTGAAAGCAGCGGTTTATCGTGGTAAAGAAGCAATAGCAATAGAAGAAGTAGCTGTGCCGACTCTTGATGAGGGCGAAATACTGCTTGAAATTGAAACCTGCAATGTATGCGGAACAGATTTGCGTACTTACCGGCATGGAGATAAGAAAATAACACCACCGCGTATTTTAGGACATGAGTTCTGCGGCAGGGTGGTGGAATCAAGAAATACGGATACCGATATAAAAGTAGGCGACAGGGTGCTGATGTACATTGTTTTGTCGTGCGGGGAATGCCGATACTGCAAAGCCGGAAGAGAGAATCTTTGCCAGAGCCGTACAACCATGTCCTATCACCTCGATGGTGCTTTTGCCCCTTATATGAAAGTACCTGCCAAAGCGGTGCGTCGTAAGCAATTATTTAAAGTAAGTGAAGAACTGCCTGCGGAGCATCTGAGCCTTGCCGAGCCTTTAGGTTGTGTGATTAATGCACATGGGCGTGGCCGGCTGGAAGTGGGCCTGAAAGATAAAGTGGCTATAATAGGTGCCGGGCCAATCGGGGTAATGCATGCATTGGTTTCACGTTATCAGGGGGCACAGCAGGTAGATATGTATGATGTAATGCAAACCCGGTTGGAAAAAGCCACTACCTTTGATATCGACCATGTGATAAAAGCCGATAAAGAGGGCAGCCATTTGGAAAGAGCGCTTGAACTGACCGATGGACTGGGCTACGACGTAGTGATTGTTGCCGTAAGCGTGGCACAGGCACAGGCCGATGCCCTTGAAATAGCAGGAAAAGCGGGCCGGGTAGAATACTTTGGTGGGTTACCAAAAAGCAATCCTTTTGCTACGCTCAATACCAATCATCTGCATTATAAAGAATTGCGTATCAGCGGGTCTTATTCCGAAAAAATGAGTGATTTTCAGGCTGCTACGGCTTTGGTTCAGAAAAAGAATTTCCCGGCAGATAAGATTGTAACACACCTATTGCCATTGGACAGAATTACGGAAGCATTCACGTTGATGGAGTCGGGCGAGGCTTTAAAAGTGAGTATCAAACCTAATTTGTAGAGACATTTTATGAATACAGCATTGATAAATAGTGTAAAAGGGCTTGAATGGGGGCTTTTTATTGATGGGGAATCTGTTCCGGCAGAAGATGGGTCAACTATTACCATCTATTCTCCTGCTGACAGAGAGCCTGTTGCTACCATTGCGCGTGCTACACCCAATGATATAAATAAAGCTGTTGAAACAGTTCAGACGGGATTTAAAGAATGGGCAAAGCTGACGGCCTATCAGCGGGAGAGTATCATTAAAAAAGCTACGGCTTACGTACGCACACAGGCTGACCGGATAGGTATGCTGATGGCGCTGGAACAAGGTAAGCCCTTCAACCAGTCGAAATCTGAAATTACAGGCTCCTGCGATACACTCGATTATTTTGCCTCAGAGGGTGTGCGGGTAGAGGGATATGTAAACCAGACTGAAAAACAAGGGGTTTTCTCGATGGTAAAATATTATCCAGTGGGGGTTTGTGCACTCATTACACCCTGGAACTACCCCGTTTCTTTATTATCCTGGAAACTGGGGCCTGCTTTGGCTGTCGGTTGTTCTGTAGTGGTTAAACCTACCACAGTTACACCGTTATCGCCAATGGCGTTTTGTCAGGCGCTGGTAGAAGGAGGCATTCCGGCTAAGGTTATCAGTGTGGTAACCGGACAAGGTGCGGTAGTGGGTGACGCGCTTGCAAAGCACCCATTGGTGAAGAAAGTAGCTATGACGGGCTCAACAGAAACCGGCAGGAAACTGATGCAAACCGTAGCGCCTTATCTGAAAAAAATATCATTGGAACTGGGCGGGCAATGCCCGGCTATTGTTTGCGAAGATGCCGATATAAAGAATGCAGCGGCAGTAATAGCCTATAAGGGATTCAGAAATATGGGGCAGTCGTGCAGTAGCGTCAACAGAGTATATGTGCATGCCACAAAACATCAGGAACTCGTGGCAGAATTAAAGAGGAACGCAGAAAAACTAACCATTGGTGACGGCGTAAGCGATGGCGCAGTGGATTTAGGGCCAATGACTACAGCCGACGGCGTTATGACCTCAAAACAACATATTGAAGATGCTATCGGTAAGGGCGCTTCATTGGTTACAGGAGGAAGGGCGCCGGAAGGTGCGCCATATGAAAAGGGATTTTATTTTCTGCCTACCATACTAGATAACTGCAATGCTAACATGAAAGTAATGCAGGAAGAAACATTTGGTTGTTTAGTAGGGGTTGAAACCTTTGAAACACTTGATGAAGCTATCACCAAGGCCAATGATACCAGCTACGGGCTGGTGGCTTATGCTTTTACAAAAGATTTTAAAACAAGTATGCACCTGAGTGATGCTCTGGAGGCTGGAACGGTATGTATCAACAATGGAGCAGTAAATACCAATTATGCACCCTATGCAGGCTGGAAAGATTCGGGTTATGGGGTAGAGTTATCAAGAAATGCTGTTTTTGAATACCTTGAAACCAAGCATATTAAAATTGAAAGCGTATAGCTTTTAAGAGCGATACCGGGCAAAAATATGTTCGTCGTACAATTGTCCTTCTTTGTACAGAGATTTTTTCAATATACCCTCTTTTTCATAACCTGCCTTTTGAAGTGCTTTCATAGAGGCAAGGTTATATTCAAATACTCCGGCATAGATCCGGTGAATATTGTAGTTGGCAAAGGTGTAGTCGGTTATCTCGGCAATAGCTGTTGAGATAATGCCATGACCCCAATACGGCTCACCCAACCAGTAGCCTATTTCTGCATTTTGGCGGTAGATATCGTCTTTCAGCATAATACCAATGCCTCCGACAGCTTTGTTGCCAACTTGTATGGCAAAATTCTCGGGAGAATCTCCTGCAATTTTCACCCATTCATAAGCGTCTGTAATGGTATAGGGGTGAGGGAAAATGTCTTTCAGGTTCTTCCAGATGCGATAATTATTGGCATTTTCGGCCAAGGATTGCTCATCGCCTGCCTGCCATTTTCTTAAGAAGAAATTCATTCAGTTCGGTAGATAATCTCTTGTTTAGTCAAAAGCTCCTTGATTCGTGCACTGTCAGAAAACGCAAAAATAAGTTCTTTTTTAGGCAAATCGTTATCTCCGTCTTCCCAACGCCAATCTTCACAGATAGCATCCAGTAAATTGAACAGCGTGCCAATTTTTTCCGGGTTTCGTTCTTTTTCAATAAAATGCTCAGACGGAGATATGTATAATACTATTTTCTCGTCTTCCAGCCACGACAGGTCGCTTAACAGTTCGTCGAGCTCGTCTAATGTAAAACCGAATTCTTCCGGAAACGCCAGCGCATCGGCTATTTCTTCGTAGAAGCCGCGCAGTGTCTGCGTTTTAAGACCGTCCAGTTCAACGATGGAATAATTATCCGGAAGTTCTAAATTATTGGTAATCAGAAAATTAGGCATAAGATTGATTAGGCAGGAATAATTTGTGGTCTGAAACTCAGACCACATAAAAATCAGTTCAATGAAAATGTAGGGACCTTCATCACTATCGAATTATTAAACATTAATTCGGTAATGGTGGGAGTCATATAATCTATCAAAGGAAATTCGGCAATAATATCCATTACTTCCAGCTCGTCCTGAGCGTTTATAATACACCATAATCTGCTTCTGTCAGACGACAACGCGTATGAATGCAGTTTTCCTTCTTCTAACAATTGATTTACAGCAATTCGTTGATAAGGAATTTTGGCAATGAAACCTTCAGGGAAAGGCACCGGCAAATCAAATTCCACCATAAATTGAGTCATAATCTCTTCTCTTGTTTTATTAAATAGCACAAAATCTATACCACACTACCGAATTTACTTTGGTTTAGCTTTATGAAGTAGTGTTCAGGTCATAAATTTCTATCACTAATATAAACAAGTTTTCTAAAAAAAACGTTTTCTTTGCACAACTTATCTCAAAAGGGGTGCCTTAATATAACGGGCTGAGATTATACCCATTGAACCTGATGCAGGTAATTCTGCCGAAGGGACAGAGAATAGTACTGTAGGATGCGCACCTGCAGAGCTATTTGCTTTCATTTAAAATTTTGTTTAACCAAATGAGCCTGATAGGGCTCACAAGATTTTACTCCTTTGCCTTGTTAAAATTTTCGTGATACAATGAAAAAATTAACAAAAAGTGTTTTAAGTACCTATTTAAATCAATCAAAATTCTTCCGATTGACCGTATCGGTCGTTTTACTGTTTCAGATTTTTGCTTTTTCTGCCATTGCTCAGGATTCTACCAGAATCAATGCACTGAATGAGGTAGTGGTGAAGTCGACCCGTGCCAATGAAAAAACCGGGATGGCTTTTACGAACGTGTATCAGCGCGACATCAAAAAACAGAATCTGGGGCAAGACCTGCCTTTTCTGCTCAATCAGCTGCCGTCAGTAGTGGTCAGTTCAGACGCCGGAGCCGGTGTCGGCTATACCGGTATCCGTATCCGTGGGTCCGATCCTACCCGTATCAATGTTACACTTAATGGAATACCCTATAATGACTCTGAGTCGCAGGGTACATTCTGGGTAAATATGCCCGATTTTGCTTCCAGCGTGCAGAGTATTCAGGTGCAAAGAGGGGTTGGAACTTCCACCAATGGCGCCGGGGCTTTCGGAGCCAGTCTGAATATCAGTACTTTGGGCTATGAGCGTGAGGCTTTTGGAGAAACCAATCTGTCGTATGGCTCATTCAATACCGTGAAAGCCAATGTGCTGGCAAGCACAGGTTTGCTGAACAATCATTTTGTAGTAGATGCCCGTTTATCAAAATTATCATCAGACGGATACATCGACAGAGCCAGTTCAGACCTGAAATCGTTCTATTTTTCGACAGGCTACTACAATAAAAGCAATTTTGTAAGACTGAATATTTTCTCAGGGAAAGAAGTGACCTATCAAGCCTGGGAAGGAGTGCCGGAGTACTACTTAAAGACGAATCGTACTTACAACCCGTATACTTATCCTAACCAAGTGGATAACTACCAGCAGGATAATTATCAGCTGATTTCTTCTTTTAAACTGAACGAGAAGTGGACTTTTAACCCGACTCTACATTATACCCGTGGAAAAGGGTACTATGAGCAGTTCAGAGCAATGGATGAGCTTTCGGTCTATAATCTGCCGAATCTGGTGCTGGGTGGAGATACCATCACAAATACTGATTTGGTGCGAAGAAAATGGCTTGACAATCATTTCTATGGTGTTACCTATTCATTCGACTATCAGAGCAATAAAAAGCTGTCGGCCAATATCGGTGGCGCATGGAACAAGTATGACGGGTATCATTTCGGAGAGGTAATCTGGACAAAAATGGCTGAGACACCGTCGAACGATTACCGTTGGTACAAGAGCCGTTCCATCAAAACTGACTTCAATATTTTCGGTAAGCTATTCTATCAGTTCACCGACAAGTTTAACTTATTTGCCGATGTGCAATATCGTACAGTTAACTATGATATGAATGGCATAGCCGATAAACTGCAGGATATTACCCGGAATACTTCGTTTCAGTTTGTTAATCCTAAGCTGGGGCTTAATTACCAGTTAGGCACCGTAGCATCAGTCTATGCTTCTTATGCAGTGGGTAATAAAGAGCCGAATCGTACGGATTTTATTGATAATGTGAAAGTACCGAAACCGGAGCATCTGGAAGATTTAGAAGCAGGATATCGTTGGGCGAATCAAAAACTGAGTTTTGATGCCAACTTTTACTATATGAACTACCGGAATCAGTTGGTACTGACCGGGCAAGTGAACGGAGTAGGGGAGGCAATCCGTGTGAATGTTCCGAAAAGTTACAGAGCAGGCATAGAGTTGGTAGCCAACTGGAAATTTGCTCCGCAATGGAGGCTCAATGCCAATGCTACTTTTAGTCAGAACAAGATTAATAACTTTACTGAAACCGTTGTGAACTATGACGGCGACCCTGATAAAGTAAATCAGTTTGCCAAAACAGATATCTCGTTTTCACCCAATGTAATAGCAGGAGGGCAGTTGTCATATTCTCCAATAAAGAATCTGGAATTTACCTGGTTGCCTAAGTATGTAGGCAAGCAATATATGGACAATACATCGGACGAGAACCGGAAACTGAATGGCTTTTTCGTGAATGATCTGCGAGCCAATTACACCGTGCATCCAAAGATTGTGAAAGAGATAACCTTTAGCCTTTTAGCCAATAATACCCTTAATCATCTGTATGAGTCGAACGGGTATACTTAC
Source organism: Emticicia sp. GW821-FHT11C11 (assembly GCF_058808615.1). Lineage (NCBI taxonomy): Bacteria > Pseudomonadati > Bacteroidota > Cytophagia > Cytophagales > Leadbetterellaceae > Emticicia > Emticicia sp. GW821-FHT11C11. Next base: position 779,554 of record NZ_JBXARV010000002.1, on the reverse strand, counting down.
AGCTACATTTACGGGCAACAGGTAGTTACCGAGAATTTCTACTATCCACAGGCAGGCACTAATTTCCTGCTGGCAGTTAGGGTGAGGTTGTAAAGCAAGGTAAGTTAAAACCGACCCTGACCCTACAGTTGGGGAGAGGGTCGGTTTATAATGTCATAGTTCTCATAATAACAGACAATGGATTGTGTAGCATTTGGATTAGAATCGACTAGTTTTTTTTTGTGGCTTTCTGATAAAAAAGATGCGAATGCCTTGATTATTCAGAAGCCGGTTCAGAGGGGTGAAAAATCTCTCTTTCTTCCTCTTTAGACTTACGAAAATCTACGCTTAATTTTATTTACTTCTACAGGTTTTATGATTATTGATCCACAAAATGTTTATCAATTGAAAGTGGTACGTTCATTGCCGATTTTATTGCAAATATGAGGAGAGAAAATGTAGATATGAAAAAGTAAAGCCTCACAATCTATTGATTATGAGGCTTTTATCAGTGTGGGAGTTATAGGATTCGAACCTATGACCCTCTGCTTGTAAGGCAGATGCTCTGAACCAGCTGAGCTAAACTCCCATATCCCCGTTGTGATTTGGGACTGCAAAGGTGCAGGTTTGTTTTTAAATATCCAAATCGCATCTCAAAAAAAGTTGAAATTTTTTATTTTTCTTGGTAAAGTTATATTTGAAATTTCCATAGTTCAATTAAATAAAATGCTTCCAGGTGGAATCGCCTTTTCTGCTGTCAAAAAAGTACTTATTTTTATCAAAATATTATTTGAAGACTCAGCTACTAAAACATAATTTTGTAGCTTACCATTTCAACCTTTAATCTTATGGCTCTTGAGCAAACCTGGCGTTGGTTCGGCCCAAACGACCCTGTAAGTTTGTCAGATGTGAAGCAGGCAGGAGCAACGGGAATCGTATCGGCTCTTCATCATATTCCGAACGGACAAGTCTGGACAAAATCTGAAATAGAAATCCGTAAAACCGAAATAGAAAAACAAGGCCTCACGTGGTCGGTGGTGGAAAGCGTGCCCGTGCATGAAGACATCAAGAAAGCCTCTGGAAATTACAAACAGTATATAGAAAACTATAAAGAAAGTCTGGCTAATCTCGCGGCTTGCGGTATTGATACGGTTTGCTATAATTTCATGCCGATACTTGATTGGACCCGTACAGACCTTGACTATCCCATGCCCGACGGTTCTACAGCCTTGAGATTCGATATGACAGAATTCTGCGCTTTCGAGATTTACATTCTCAAAAGAACCAACGCAGAGCAATCCTATTCTGAAAGCCAACTGAAAAAAGCCAAAGAATGGTTTGATAAAGCAAGTGAAGCAGACGTTCATCGTCTTACCAGAAATATAATAGCCGGCTTGCCCGGTAGTGAAGAAAGCTTTACTATCGAGGCTTTCCGCGATACACTTGATACTTACAAATTTGTCGGAGAGGCAGAACTCCGTAAGAATCTGTATAGCTTCATTCAGGCCATTACGCCGGTTGCTGAAGAAAATGGCGTATTGTTATCGATTCACCCGGATGACCCACCTTATCCGATTCTGGGTTTGCCTCGTGTGGTAAGTACTGAAACAGATGCTGAACAGTTGTTAGCAGCAGCCGAGAGTAAAAATAATGGCTTGTGTTTCTGTACAGGCAGCTACGGTGTAAGAGCTGATAATGATCTGGTAGGTATGGTTGAAAGATTAGGAAACAGAGTTAACTTTATACACCTGAGAGCTACAAAGCGTGATGCCGAAGGGAATTTCCATGAAGCTGATCACCTGGCCGGTGACGTAGATATGTATGGCGTTGTAAAAGCACTACTTAGCGAGCAACAAAGAAGAATTAACGAAGGCAGAAAAGACATCAGATTACCTTTCAGACCCGACCACGGGCATAAAATGCTGGACGACCTGAACGCTGGTAAACGAACCAATCCAGGCTATACAGCCATTGGACGTTTACGTGGTCTGGCCGAATTAAGAGGCCTGGAATTAGGAATTATTCGTTCTTCATTCGGCAAGTAATAATCAGTACCTTTGTTGGGTATTGAATATATTTAAAGATTTATACAAGATATAGCACCTACGCAAATGCCTAAAATAGTCACATTCGGCGAGATACTCCTTCGTCTGTCAACACCCAATTTTCAAAAGATTGAGCAGGCTCAGTCTTTCAATGCTACTTTTGGTGGCACTGAAATGAATGTGGGGGCATCTCTGGTAAAATTCGGTTTCGATGCCACGCACGTAACCTGCTTCCCAAATAATCTCATGGGACAGAAAGCGAAGGCCTATTTACGTTTTTTAGGTATTGATACCACTCACGTAAAACTGGAGGGCGATCGCGTAGGCCTATTCTTTCTTGAAACCGGAGCCGTAATGCGGGCAAGCCAGATTGTATATGACCGTATGGATTCAGCCTTTGCCAATCTAGACCCAAGCTGGTTTAACTGGGAAGAGATTCTGAAAGATGCCGATTGGTTCCATTGGTGTGGTATCACTCCTGCCTTGTCGGAAGGAGCAGCTAAAGCTTGTCTGGAGGCCGTTAAAACTGCCAAAAAATTAGGTATTACAGTTTCGTCTGATATTTATTACCGCAGCAACTTATGGAAATACGGCAAAACTCCTCAGGATATTCTGCCTGAACTGGCTTCTTATTCTGACATAATATTGGCAAGCCGTAAGAATATAGAAGAGATTTTCTCATTGAAAGTAACTGCCGAGAAAGGTAAATTTGTAGAGTCGTGTAAATTACTGATGCAGCATTATCCGAATGTGAAAAAGGTGATAGATACTGACCGTGTACAGGTAAGTGCTTCTCACAATCAATATAACGCCAAAATGTGGAACGGTGAAGAACTGCTGGAAACCGACTATCAGGAAATTACCCACATTGTAGACAGAATAGGTACCGGTGATGCGTTTTTAGGTGGATTTATTTATGGACAGCTTGTTTTGCAGGACGACCTGAGATCTCTGCAGTTTGGGGTAGCCGCAGGCGCATTGAAACATACCATTGAGGGCGACCAGAATCTGGTAACTGTGCCTGAAGTGGAAGCAGTAATGGGGGGCGATAAGTCTGGTCGATTGAAAAGATAATATAGTACTAAAAAAATTTGAGCATTAGATATGGCACGATTCGATAAAAATACAACCTTAGCACAGGTAAAAGCCACTGGTCTGGTACCTTTATTTACACACAACGACCTCGATATTTGTCTGGGTGTTTTAGGTGCTTGTTATGAAGCCGGTGTGCGAGTATTTGAATTTACCAATCGTACCGAAAATTCATTCAAAAACTTCAAAGAGCTGATCAGTATCGCGGCAACCGAATTTCCCGAGATGATTCTGGGTATCGGTACCATCTATGATGCCGCCACAGCAAGAAAATACATTGAAATCGGCACTAATTTTATTGTAGCGCCTATCATGAATCCGGAAGTAGGGGCGGTTTGTGTGGAAGCGGGTATTCCGTGGATGCCGGGTGTAATGACCGTTACCGAAATTTACAATGCCCGCCAGGCTGGAGCAGAATTTATTAAGATATTCCCTGGAGAGGTGTTGGGACCGGCTTTTGTGAAAGCGCTCAAAGCACCTATGCCCGATGTACAGGTGATGGTTACCGGAGGTGTTTCTCCAACTGCCGAAAGCCTGAAAACATGGTTTGGTGCCGGAGCAACTGCCGTAGGAATCGGCTCACAACTGGTGCCTAAAGATGTGCTGGCCAGTAAAGATTTCACACAAGTTACAAGCATTGTGGCCAATGCCCTTCAAATTATTCAGGAAGTAAGGGCTTAATCTTCCATAAAATTTTATTTTTTAAATATTTTGCCTCAAAAGGGCAAAAGCGTATCTTTGTGCCACAAAATTCAAAAAGCCCATGTCGTTGACCGCTTCGGTTCGCTAAGAGCGAACATCATTTCTTCTTCAGTTTCTTAATTTACAAAAGTTATTCAGATAGCTTTTTGTAAAACTATATTCATTTATCCTTTTACATTATCCTATTCTATACCTCCGGGTAGGCGGTGCATTGTAGTTTGTATGTAATAAACTATTTTTTATTCATGCGGAAATTCTTCAATTTATTGATACAGGCCATTCGTGGTGAGGAACAAAACTATACAGAGCTAAACGTCAACAAGGCTATTTTCCTCTTGTCGGTACCTATGATACTGGAAATGGTCGGGGAGTCACTTTTTGCCATAGTGGATGCTTTTTTTGTGGCTCGTTATGTAGGTATTGAAGGTGTGGCAACAGTAGGGCTTACCGAATCGGTGCTGACTTTGATTTACTCGGTTGCCATCGGGCTAAGTACGGCGGCCACGGCTATTGTAGCGCGCCGTGTAGGTGAAGGCAACAAAAAAGAGGCAGGTGTGGCGATGGCACAGGTAATCATTATATCGCTCGCCTTTGGTATATTAGTGGGTATTCTGGGCTTTGTATTTGCAGAAGATATCTTACGTTTAATGGGTGGCGATGCGCACCTGATTGAAAAGGGCTCGGGTTTCACCCGGATTATTTTTGCCAGTAGTCCGTCTATTATTTTGTTATATACCCTGAGTGGTGCTTTACGTGGGGCCGGCGATGCCTCTACGGCTATGAAATCAATCATTCTGGCCAATTTCATTAATATCGGTATGGACTTCCTGCTGATTCCCGTATTGGGTTTCGGAGTGGAGGGCGCAGCCATTGCTACCACAATAGGCCGTACAATAGGTGTGATTTATCAGTTATATGCTATTTTTAAAGGAAACGGCAACATGCAGATTACCAAAGACCAGTTTAAACCTAATACTGAGGTAATCAAGAGTTTAATTAACATTTCAGCGGGTGGAACCGGGCAATTCCTGATTCAGTCAGCCAGCTGGATATTCCTGACACGTATTCTGTCAAGCTTTGGCAGCGACGTAGTGGCCGGCTATACCATTGCCATCCGTATCATTGTCTTTACCATATTGCCGTCGTGGGGTATGTCTAACGCAGCCTCAACACTGGTTGGGCAGAATCTTGGAGCTGGTAAGCCCGAGAGAGCGGAGAAATCTGTCTGGCGAACGGCTTTCTTTAATATGGTTTTCCTGCTTCTGGTGGGTATCTTTTTCTCGTTTTTTGCCAGAAATTTCATTAGTATCTTTAATGACAACCCCAAAGTAATAGAAATAGGTGTAGAGTGCTTACAGATAATTTGTCTGGGTTATGTTTTCTTTGGGTATGGAATGGTTATCGCACAATCGCTCAATGGGGCAGGTGATACCAAAACGCCAACCATCATGAACCTGATTTGTTTCTGGGCGCTTGAAATACCCTTGGCTTATCTTTTCGCCATTACTTTCGACTGGGGGCCGTCGGGTGTTTTCTGGTCAATTGCCATCAGCGAATCCATTCTGGCTGTGATTGCCATCTTTGTATTCAGAAGAGGAAAATGGAAAACCATGCAAGTATAGAAGCCGCGTGGCGATGTTAAAATTCATGGCGATAAATAGGATTGTATGCTTCCTTCATCCCGATTCCCTTCCCCATTATTGGGAAGGGGATTGGGATTGGTTTAAGACAATATGTCAACATCAAAATATCAGAATAAATAAACTTTTCAAATCGGCATCAGGCTACTGTGTATTTATATAAATGCCTTATTGACAGATATTTTGCTGGTATATTTTACTTATCTTCTTCCTTTTTCACCATTACCTATTCTTGTTTTTCTTCTATTTGTTTCTTTATTTGCTATATTCGTTCAAATTAATGAAACAAAAGCATGGCTTCTGAAAAGAATAAAGGGGAACTTCTCAAACTTCTGGGTGTTGGTTTCGGTATTGCTGTTACTATCGGTGGTACAATCGGAACAGGGATTCTTCGCAAACCCGGTCCGATTGCTGCTAATCTGGGCGACCCGTCTATAATCATGCTGGTTTGGGTATTAGTTAGTATCTATGCTTTTTTAGGAGTGCTTTGTGCCATTGAACTGGGGGTGTCTATACCTAAAGCCGGAGCCTGGTATGTATATGCTCGCCGCGCTTTTGGCGATTACGTAGGTTTTGTAACCGGAATAACCAGCTGGATGGGTACTGTAGCGGCACTGGGTTTTGGTGCCTATACCATGAGCGAGTTTATAGCCCTGATGATACCCGATGTTGAGCCGGTCGTCAGATATGTGGCTATAGGCATCCTGATACTACTGATGAGTTTCCACTGGTTAGGCACGAAATCGGCAGGGAAATCGCAGGAGATTATCTCTTTTCTGAAAGCCATAGGCCTGTTTGCTTTTGTAATTGTCTGTTTTGTGTATGGCGGTGAAGTAAAAGGCCAGCAATTGGTAGAAACCACAGAAAAAGTATCCGGCCCTGCTATATTGACCGGGTTGATAGTATCGCTTCAATCAGTGTTTTATACGTTTGATGGTTGGCACACGGCAGCCTATTTTTCGGAAGAAAGCACAGACCCTGTCCGTAATCTGCCCAAATCAATGATTAGCGGAGTGCTGGTGATAATTGCCATTTATCTGTTGGTAAACCTGGCCATCTTATACATTATGCCTTTAGATATGCTTGCCAATTCGAAACTGGCGGCGTCAGATGCCATCAAGTTGATTTTTGGGAGTAAATCGGCCAGTATTGTAACTTTTTTCCTGACTATTTCTATTTTCGGTATTCTCAATGCGCAGATTATGTTCTCGCCCAGAGTTATCTATTCTATGAGTAGGGATGGACTGTTCTTAAAGCAGGCGCAGAAAGTTAACAGCGGTGGTACGCCGTCAATCGCTATGCCTTTAACTGGTATTTGCTCGATATTGCTGATTTTAAGTGGGAAAGAAACCTGCGAGAAACTATCTGATATTGCGGTTTTCTTTTTTGTGATGTGCTACATTGCAGGCTTTGCAAGTATTATTATGCTCCGCAAAAAAGAGCCCGAACTGCCAAGACCTTACAAGGTGATAGGATATCCGTTTATACCTTGGTTATTGATTGTTATCTCTTTGCTGTTTTTAGTTGGTGCCGTGTATCAGGATATCAGCAGCAGTGGTTATGCCTTAATCTTCCTCATTATCAGCTATCCCTTGTTTTTATTGACTAAAAAATTAAACCAATAGCGCCTTGTTATTGTTTTTCAAATAGCCATATTTGTGGCAAATTTCGGACTGTTGAAAACAATGAAGTTTAAGACAGCCCATCAGCTATTGTTCATTATTATACGTATTTGATTTTTGCCAAAGAAAGATGAGAAATTTTATTTCGCTGAAAGATGTTGAGAATGTCCGGGATTTAGTGAATGAGGGGCTTCGTCAGAAAAAAACACCTTTTGCAGAACAAGAGTTGGGGAAAAACAAAACCATAGGCTTAATCTTTTTTAACCAGAGTTTAAGAACCCGCCTGAGTACCCAGAAAGCCGCCGAAAACCTGGGCATGAAAGTGCTGATGATGAACGTGGGGCAAGACAGCTGGCAGCTGGAAATGGAAGACGGCATAATAATGAATGGCGATAAAGCAGAGCATGTAAAAGAAGCAGCGGCCGTGATAGGCAGCTATTGCAATATCATTGCGGTAAGAGCTTTTGCTGGCTTGCAAGACCGTGATGCAGATTATCGTGAGCTGGTTATGGAGAAATTCAGACAGTATGCAGGTGTACCGATAGTCAATCTGGAGTCGGCTACGCGGCACCCTTGTCAGTCTCTGGCCGATTTAATTACTATAGAAGAGCATAAGAAAGTAGAAATACCGAAGGTAGTGCTTACCTGGTTGCCTCATTTCAAGCCTTTGCCGCAGGCGGTAGCCAATTCGTTTTGTGAATGGGTAAACCAAACGGATTACGAATTTGTGATTACTCACCCGCAGGGGTACGAACTGGCACCTGAATTTGCCGGAAACGCAAAGGTAATCTACGACCAGAACGAGGCTTTGAAAGGTGCTGACTTTGTTTACGGCAAAAACTGGTCATCATACACGCATTACGGGAAAGTGCTGACGCAAGACCCCTCGTGGATGATTACCAAAGAAAAAATGGATTTGACCAATAATGGTCTTTTTATGCACTGTTTGCCCGTACGCCGGAACCTGAAAGTAACCGACGAGGTGCTCGATCACCGTTCGATAGTAATTCCGCAGGCGGCTAACCGAGAGTGGTCGGCGCAGGCTGTTTTGAAGACAATCCTGAAAAATTTATAAATTGAAACTAAAGTCAGTGACCTATTTTGACTGACTTTTCTGCTTTTTCTGAATTATAGTATGCTTGCATACTATTTTATTTTCGTTTATTTTTACTATTCTATCACAAACAAAAACATTACTAAAATCTCATGGCAGCTACAACATTAGAAGGTATTAATTTTAATCTAACCGAAGAACATCTGGCCGTGCAGGAGGCCGCCCGTGAATTTGCTCAGAACGAGTTGCTCCCTACTGCAATAGAACGTGATACACATTCGAAATTCCCTCATGAAGAAATTAAAAAAATGGGGCAACTGGGTTTTCTGGGCATGATGGTATCACCTGAGTATGGTGGAGGAGGAATGGATACTATCTCATATGTACTGGCCATGGAAGAAATATCAAAGGTAGATGCCTCGGCTTCGGTGGTGATGTCGGTCAATAACTCTCTGGTTTGTTGGGGGCTTGAGAAATTCGGTACAGAAGAGCAAAAGCAAAAATACCTTACCAGGTTAGCGTCCGGAGAAATAATAGGTTCGTTCTGTTTGTCAGAGCCGGAAGCGGGCTCAGATGCCACTTCGCAACAAACCACTGCTATTGACAAAGGAGACCATTATCTGCTCAATGGCACCAAAAACTGGATTACCAACGGCGAATCTTCTTCTGTATCGTTAGTAATTGCGCAAACGAATGTTGAATTAAAGCATAAGGGTATCAACTGTCTGATTGTAGAAAAAGGCTGGGATGGTTTTACTGTCGGTAAAAAAGAAGACAAAATGGGAATTCGCTCATCGGATACGCATTCGTTAATGTTTACCGATGTAAAAGTGCCCAAGGAAAACAGAATTGGTGAGGATGGGTTCGGTTTTAAATTTGCCATGAACACACTGAACGGGGGTAGAATCGGTATTGCGGCACAGGCATTGGGTATTGCCGCCGGAGCCTATGAACTATCGGTGAAGTACTCGAGAGAGAGAAAAACCTTTGGGAAAGCCATTTCAGAGCATCAGGCAGTTCAGTTTAAACTGGCCGAAATGGCCACTAGAATTGAAGCCGCCCGCCTATTGGTATACAAAGCCGCCCGTTTGAAAGACGAAAACAAGGACTTTATACAGGCTGCTGCCATGGCCAAGCTATTTGCCTCTGAGGTGGCCATGTGGGTCACAACTGAAGCGGTGCAAATACATGGTGGATACGGCTATGTGAAGGAGTATCATGTAGAGCGTTTGATGCGTGATGCCAAGATTACGCAGATTTATGAGGGTACTTCAGAGATACAGAAATTGGTAATTGCCCGCGAAATACTCAAGTAATACATTATTTGTTGGTACAAATCATATATTTCGTTGGATTAAAAAAGGCTCAAAAAGAGCCTTTTTTTGTGGGTTAAACGCACATAATATTGGAATATTACCTTAGAATCGGAACAAAGCTATCGCTTCATACTTGCTTTAAATTAGACTTTTTCTAGAAAAATGGTCATATTGCAGTAAAAAAATATAATTAAAGGAACATCTTTTGGTTTCCTATTGTTAGAAAAAAAGAGAAAATATATTAGTTTTGTCCAATATTAGTTAATACATTGCGTTTAGTATTCTAAGCTATTAAGAAAATACTCCTACAAAATGGAAGATTACAATAAGATTATCGAATCGCTGGGTGTGAAATTCGCTAAGGCGCGTCACATTAGAATCTTGCAAACTATCAAGATTAAAAACGTTTATGACGTTGAAAACTCTATTCTGGTATTATACGACGGTGATGTGAAGCTGGCAGGTAATGATGAGCGCGTGCAACCGGGAGATTTACTGTTTATACCCGGAGGGAAAGCAGCGACGATCAGCTATGGAGTAGGAGAGCCTAAAAATATTTCGTTCGAAGAGTTCATGACACGCCGTGAAAGTTATTTCGAGAGCATGACAGACTCTTCAGTTATTGGAAAGGTACCTAATTCATTTGGTCTGATAAATTTCGAAGCCAAGGTTTTTGACTCAGTAAACTTCTTTACGTCGTTAGATATACCTCCGTTTTTCATTAAACAACATTCAAAATTAGGTTCGCTGATTCATGATATTCTGCAAGAGGATTTTCTGGATGAGGTGGGCCGCGGACGAGTTATCAGAAATAAAACTGAAGAGATTGTCATTGAAATTGTTCGCCATATTCTGAAAAACAGAATGTTTGTAGAGCAGTTGGCAACTAACAGTACGTATTTCAAAGATCCACGTCTGATAGATATCTTCACGTATATCAAGAATAGTCTGGCGGGTGATCTGTCGAATAAACAATTGGCTAATGTGGCTAACGTTTCTGAAGATTACGTGGGTCAGTATTTCAAGATGCTGACAGGTATTAATCCGCAGGATTACATTGAATATCAACGTATGGAGGCAGCAGTGAATTTGTTGCGTACCTCTAAGAAAAGTATTCGCGCCATCGGGCATGAGGTGGGTTACAAGGATACAGCCTATTTCTGTCGTCGTTTCAAAATGATGTTTGGTATTCCGGCAGGGAAAATGCGTCGCAGAGAGTCTTTAATGATAGGTTAATCATCTATCTGAATATAAATATAAAAGCCGCTGTCGGGATTCCTGACAGCGGCTTTTAAGTTTATAACCGGATTTCCGTTATTTAATTATTTTCAAATCTTCCAGCTTCTCAATTACCAATTGATTTCTGCCTTTGAAAACGCTTATCTTGCCAGTAGCTACTATTTTTTTACCGGTTATTTCTTCCGGTTCAATAGTGGTTTTTTCCAGTACTTCTTTATAAACAACTACAGTAAGTGGGCTATTCGGGTAATTTTCGTCCAGATTAATCAACAAAAACGGGGCACGCTCATTACCTGAATCAAATCGTCTGGCTCCGGCTACCACTCCTTTCACCGTAACCTGCTTATCAACATAATTAGCTACTTTATCAGTAGTTAAGGTATCTGTTTGGGCATAAGCAGAACTAACTGCGCAGCATAGGAAAGTTATTAAAAGTAATTTTTTCATTGCAAACTGTTTTAAATACCGTATTGTTAATTGATAGAGGGCATTCAAGTGTAAATGTAACGATGTACCGAGAAGTACACATGCCGATACAAAAGCAAAAGAGGTAATTACTTGAAAATCAAATAACTACCTCTTTTTGTTGTTGACCTACTAGGATTCGAACCTAGACATACAGAACCAAAATCTGTTGTACTACCCTTATACTATAGGTCAATCCTGAACTTGTGGGTGCAAAATTAATAGTTTTTACCAAACCAAGCAAGTCATGGTAAATAAAATTTTACCAATTTTTTACTTTAGTATTAATTAGGTCAAGTAAGAATTGAGTCTTCTGTCCGATTTTCCCTGAACCCAATACCGCATCATCCACTCTTGTGATCGGTAAAACCCTTTTGGTCGTGCTTGTTGTAAAGACCTCGTCAGCTTCCAGCAATTCGCTGAATGTCACACTTCTTTCCTCAACTTTAAAATGTGGCTTAGCCAGTTCAAGGGTTGTTCTGCGGGTAATGCCTTTCAGAATATCGGTATCAGGAGTAACCAGTGTATCTCCCTTAAAAATGAACACATTGCTTCGGCTGAGCTCACTTATATATCCGTTTTTATGATACAGTACATCCGACGCCTGAGCGGCTTTGATATCGGCCTGCAGAATCATGAAATGCTTGTAGTCGGTACTTTTAACCTCAGGCAGATCCCTTACAAAATCATAGGCTATTACTTTTATACCATTGATGTATTCTTCTGGTTTTACAGGATGAATATCTTCGCTAATGATAAGCAGGTTGGGTTGAGCCATTGAGACGCTGTCTTCCGAGTATCCACCCGTCAGTATGAAGCGTATGGCGCAATCTTCCAGTCCCGATTTCTCTACCAGTTGCATCACAATTTTGTAGGCTTCATCTTTTTGAACCGGATTTGGTAATCGCAAAAGCCTTGCCGATCGCTCATATCTTTCCCAGTACCAGTCCCACTGGAACGGGCGACCGTTGTAGGTACGGAAATAGTCGAAAAGACCATAGCCACGCATAAGCCCGAGGTCAGTAATGTGTATATTTGTTTGCTCTGCAGCGTCTATTTTGCCATTAAGGTAGCAGTGATGGGCCATTGGTATTGCTTAATTTATTAGAATGCACAAAATTATCATTTTCCGGTATTTATCTCAAAAAAATCTCCCTTATTCCAGGTAGGTCTTTCAGGATTCTGTGCTATCAGATAGCTTATGAGGAAGTTCACCTGAGCATATTTTCTTCCGGCCGACCATACAAATGTGTCATTCACTTCGTCAGACGGTTTATGATAATTGGCCTCTCTCCATGTTTTTACCTTTTGCGCCAGGTTTTTCTCCAGGGTTGTTTTTTTGTAGCCGTATTTGATATGAAGCGCCGGAATACCCGCCTTTACAAAATTGTATTGGTCGCTTCTTACAAAACGCCCTTCTGTGGGGTCTGGATCCGGTTCTACGTTCAGTCCTACATAGCCAGCAGCTTCTTCTACCACTTTAAGCAAACTGCTGTGTTCGGCACCAAGCGGGGCAACCGACTCTAAAGGAGCCAGTATGGTAGGCATATCAGTATTGATGTCGGCTACGATCTGTTGTTTAGGCAAAGTGGACAGGGCATTGAAATAACCTGAACCCAGCAAGCCTAATTCCTCGGCTGTCATCATGGCAAATACGATAGAACGCTTGGGTCTGGTACTGAGTTTTGAGTAGGCCCGGGCAATTTCTAATGCACAGGCTACACCTGAGGCGTTGTCGTGCGCACCATTATAAATTGAATCGCCGTTAACGGGTTTCCCTATTCCCAGGTGATCAAGGTGGGCAGAATGAATCACATATTCATTTTTTAATTTAGGGTCTGAGCCTTCAATCTTACCGATTACATTATAGCTTTGAGTGTCTTCAAAATTCGACTCATAATGGCCGCTCATGGCGCTTTTCAGAGTTCTGCTTACGTATCTGCCTTTTTCCAGAGATTGCCATATTGAGTCTAAATTTTCACCTTCGGCCTGCATCAGGTCTTTCAGCAGCGGTACTGTTATAGCGCCTGCCACTTGTATTTTTCCTCCCAGGGCAGATGCAGAGCTGGCTCTTTTACCGTCGGGTAAAATAGCCGCGCCAATGCCATTGACAGACATATTGTTCGATAGCGCTTTAAACTGCACGCTATTGCTGGTAAAATTACAAACAAACACACCGATGGCACCGTTTTTGGCGGCGAATTCCTGCAATGTAGCTGGATATTGCAAATGCAATTTAACATTGGCCGACAGGTGGTCTGGTACCTTGCGCAATATGATCACTATTTTGCCTTTTACGTCAAGATTTTTGTAATCCTGAATATTGATTTTCGGTGCGTCGAAACCCGTGCCTACAAAAGCCAGAGGCGCATCAAAATCGATTGTTTTTTTCTCCGGATGAGGATATACATAAAAATCAGTGCCCGGTGTCAAAGGTTTTTTATCTCCGTTAGGCAGGGTCAGTACCAGCGTAGTATTGTCTTTGTTTAAACGACTTTTGCGAAGTAGCACTTTTTGCAGATAAGTACCGTTTTCGCCCGCAGGTTGTAAACCAATTTCTTTGTATTGTTTCTGTACATAATCTACAGCCATCTGAAAACCCTCTTTTCCGGGTTGGCGCCCTTTCAGTTTGTCGTCGGCCAGATATACCACATGAGCTTTAATCCGATTAGAATCAATCTGATTGATGGCCCCTAAAGCATCGTTATTTAAAGTTTTTTGAGCGCAGGCAATAAAAGGTAAAAAAGCAAGAAAAAGAGAGAGCGGTCGCTTCATAATTATTATCCGGTAGTTTTGAGATGAAAACATTTCCGCTAAGTTAAGGAAAAAATGTTTAGAGGTGGTTTGTCCTTTTAATAATGTGTATCCTCTACCATCTCTGAATGAAATTTCGACCAAAAAACCTTAACGTGGGTGCTATGTGAATCGTAAAGTTTTATTGATGTTGGGGTCTTTTTTCAAGGAATAAGAGAACTTTTCTCAGATAGTGCCAAATCCCGATTTCCCATCAGGAATTGAAAGGTTTTTTCTGAGAATATGTATAGCTTCCTGATACCTTTTGTCATCCCAGCCTAATTTTCTGACCAGCTGCATGGCTTCTTCTTTTGTTCCGGCTACGAACTTTCCCCTGTCGACATGAAAAGTGCTGATTGTAAATTTTCGGGCTCCTGTTTGCAGCAGCCGTTTTGCGAATTCTTCAGGGTCTTCTAAAGGCAATAGCGGGCTTAATGAGATGCATGTTCTGATGCCAGCTTCATGAAGTTTTTGGATGGCCTCGAGCCTTGCTCTAATTGATGGGCAAAGCGGCTCAAATGTTTTGCGAACTTCTTCACTGTCAGTAGTGACAGACATGTTTACCTGCATATTCTTAAATTGCCTGAACAGGTCAATGTCTCGTACAACAAGCGGGCTCCGTGTTTGTACCACCAGCCGGACCTGATGGTATTTTGTCAGCTCCTCCAGTAGGCTCCTTGTTAATTCCAATTCTCTTTCTATCGGCTGATACGGGTCAGTAGCGCTGCTTAAATAAATCATTTTATTCATTAGCGGGGCTTTTCTGAATTTCATCAGTAAGCGCAAGGCATTGTCTTTAACCCTGACCCAGTATCCCCAGTTAGCCCTGGCGGTGTCTGAATCAACAAAAAAAGCAGCATAACAATAACTACAGGCAAACGAGCAGCCTACATATGGGTTAAGTGTGTAATCAAAGGCTTTCAGAGAGCCTGTGCCCGGTGTCAGAATAGACGATGCTTCATAATAGGAAACACCTGCATGCCCGATTCTTTCCTTTTTGTGTCGGTTGTTTACAAATAATTCAAGTTGGTTCGATTTCATGAGTTATGTGGATTTTTTAAATATCTTTTTTCCTACAAATTATTGCCGCTTTCTCTGTCAGCCGGACCTTCTGATTGATACAATCAGCTAGGTTAGAAATTGACATCAAAAGCCCATTTTTATCAATAATGCTATCAGGGTTGTGCTTTTTTCTTTTGTGTTACACATTTTGTGTGATAAACATAACACAAAATGTGTTTAATTTTATTCCGGAATCGAAGAAATTTTTTAATCCGGTTAATTAATTGGCAAAACGGCATCGACAACAGAGTTACAAATGCTAATAGGAATGATATTAATGTATAGATGAATTGTAGCATCTGATTAAAACCGAGAGAATCCTGATTGTAATTGCTCTATTATGGAATATGTATTAACGAATAATTTTAGTCCTATAAAGGTATTATTGGCAGAAGACGATGCCGATGACCAGTTCTTTTTTTCTGATGCCCTCTCTGAACTTCCGTTTCCGACAGAACTGACCATCGTTAGTAATGGTGAGGCTGTTGTTGAGAAACTTCAATGGACGGAAGCCGTGCCTCATATTATTTTTCTTGATTTGAATATGCCTAAAATGGATGGGAAGGAGTGTTTGAGAATGATCAGAACGAACAAATTATACAGAACCATTCCTTGTATTATTCTTAGTACATCATCGTCGCCTTCAGAAATTGAAGAGACCTATTATGCCGGAGCTAATCTATATATGCTTAAACCCAATCTTGCAGGTAACCTGTTGAAACTGGTCGACAATGTTTTGAAACGGGATTGGAAAGAGCATTTTATTCCCAAAAAAGAATCTTATTTTATATCAGAAAGAACCCTGCAAAGGGCATAAGATAGATATTGTATATAATGTGAGATGTCCCCGAGAAGTACCGGCTCATGCTTTCAGATAAGAGGCATGAGCTTTTTATTTTATGACAATCTTCCCGTCATTACTGCCAGAATATTCAGACAAAAGCGAAGAGATTCTGGAATCTTACAAAAAAATTTTGTGTTTTACACCAAACAGTACCATCTTCGAAATAAAGTCGGTGAACCTACCAGTATTTAAAATCGGTTAAATGAAAATTGAATTTACAGTTAATGGCAAAGCCACTGTTGTTGATGTCGACCCTGACATGCCTCTTCTATGGGTAGTAAGGGATGAACTCGGACTGAAAGCAACCAAATACGGATGCGGAAAAGCCCTCTGTGGTGCCTGTACATTACACATTGATGGTGATGCCGTGCGTTCATGTTCATTTCCGGTGCAATATGCAGCCAATAAAAAAATAACCACTTTAGAAGGTTTGTCGGTTAGTGAGGAATCACTTCACCCTATTCAGCAAGCCTGGATGGATGAAAACGTACCTCAATGCGGGTATTGCCAACCCGGCTTTATGATGGCAGCGGCCAGTTTCATTGAAAAAGGTGGAAGCCCGACAGAAGATGATATTAAGTCAGCCATTACCAACATTTGTCGCTGTGGTACACATCCACGTATATTGAAAGCCATTAAAAGAGCGGCTGATATCAAACAATCTACCCTATCAGAAAAGAAATCATGACCACTGCCAAGGATAAAAAATTTTCGAGACGCAAGTTTTTTCAGAGAGGCGCTATTGTGCTGGGTGGGGTTATAGTGGCAACTTATCTGGGTCGGGGTGTTATCAGACGTTTCGTGGCGCAAATGGCTGAAAATATGGATGCCCCTGCGTTGATTGCCAATAACGAACCTTTAATCTGGTTTGAAATCCAGGCCGATAATACGGTGCTCATTAAGTCGCCCAAATTGGAAATGGGACAGGGCATCTTTACAGGCTTTGCCATGCTGGCTGCCGAAGAACTGGATGTTGCCCTTGACCAGATAAAAGTTACCCATGCCAATACCTTAACCGGACCGGTTGACAGAGTCAGTACCGGGGGGAGCAGCTCGACCTCTTCATTGTAT
This sequence comes from Emticicia sp. GW821-FHT11C11, assembly GCF_058808615.1. Classification (NCBI taxonomy): domain Bacteria; kingdom Pseudomonadati; phylum Bacteroidota; class Cytophagia; order Cytophagales; family Leadbetterellaceae; genus Emticicia; species Emticicia sp. GW821-FHT11C11. Next base: position 762,630 of record NZ_JBXARV010000002.1, on the reverse strand, counting down.
CATTCTATCAGAGAAATGGCGGCTTTTGTGCGTGAAATGCTTAAAGAGACTGCCGCTAAAAATTGGAATGTGCCCGTAGAAACCATCAGTACCAATAATGGCGTATTGATTTCAGGAAAACAGCAGACAACTTATGCGGCACTGGCGAAATCGACCACCCAATGGGAGATGCCGAAGCAACCTGAGTTGAGGTCGCCGGATACATTTAAATTTGTAGGAAAAGAAGTCAAGCGAATCGACCTGAAACCAAAAGTGCTCGGTGAACCGATTTATGCCATAGACCAATCCATTGAGGGTATGGTATATGCGGTTCTGATACAATCGCCATACATTGGGACAAATATTAAAAGTATACAGACATCAGAGGCTGATAAGCAGCCGGGGGTATTGAAAATCATCAATGAATGGGGGCTGCTTGCCGTAGTGGCAAAGAACAGATACGCAGCAGAGAAAGGGCTGGAAAAGATAGTTGCAGAGTGGGAGGTAAACAAAAAATGGCAGCAGGAAGAAATTAAGAAACTAACACAGGTAGGCTTTGGAACCGAGGTTAGTGTTCAGAAAGAAGGTTCGGCAAAATCGGTTTTAGAAGAAAAAGAAGTAGAGATTTACACGCAACAATACCATACGTCTCTGGCGGCACATGCGCATATGGAGCCCAATGGAGCCATTGCACACTTTCAGAAAGATAAAGTTAAAATCATTATTGGTACGCAGGCGCCTGATCTGTTAAGAAAAGCAGTAGCCTCTGCTTTAGATCTGAGCGGCGATGCGGTCGAAGTGCAAATCACCTATTCAGGTGGAGCATTTGGTAGACGGATGGATCCTAAACTGGCGGTTAATGCTGCGCGTCTTTCAAAAATAATGGGTGCGCCGGTATATCTTTTTAACACCCGGGAGCAGGAATTTCAGAACGGTATTTATCGTCCGCAAACACACCATGTATTAAAAGCAGGGATTGCCAAAGACGGAAACATTGTGGCCGTGACGCACGACCAGGCAACGCCGGATCAGATATTTGCCCAGATACCTGCCAATCTGGGGCCAACCATTCTTGGTGCCGATTTCATTTCAGCCGGGCATGGCGCAAGCATCATGTATAACATAGAAAACAGAGCAGCCACTATGTGGCACAAAAAACTGCCGGTTGAAGTGGGCATCTGGCGGGGGGTAGGCATGTTTGCCAATACATTTGCTATTGAGAGCTTTTTCAATGAACTGGCGCATCAGACAGCAAAAGACCCTATAGCCTTACGGATAGAATTGCTTAAAGGAACTGAGAAAATAAATACAAGAGCAGTAAAGGTTCTGGAAACATTGACAGAAAAAACCAGCTGGAAGCAACCAAAACAGGAAGGGATTGGCAGAGGAATGGCTATATGCAATGACAGGAAAACGATTTCGGCGGTTGTGGCAGAAGTAGCCATTAAAGACAAGGCAATAAGTGTAACAAAGATAACTCAGGTAATAGATGCCGGATTGGCCGTGAATCCGGATGGTATCAGAATGCAGGTAGAGGGCGCAACCATGATGGGTATCACGGCTGCTTTATACGAGCAGATTAACATTAAAGACGGACAAATTGTGAATACCAACTTTAACAGTTATCCGATGGCTATGCTTAGAGATACACCAGAAATAGATGTCGTAATTATAGAAGGAGAAGATATTCCATATGGTGTCGGCGAGCCGCCGATTGCTCCTGTTGCTCCGGCTATTGCTGCGGCAGTGTTTGATTTAACCGGACAAAGGCTCAGAAGTCTGCCTCTGACGCTTGCCTCAACTTAAAAATCTGCAATTTTTTATAATAATTTTTCTGCTTTGAAATAAAGAACTGAAATTTTTTCAAAAAAAATGAAAAATGTCTTGGTTCGAATTTTTATATCAATTTACTTTGTCTATCGAATTAGTAGATTAATAAGGTTCGTATGAAAACTGCTGTTGTAGTTATCAGAAATCTTACGAAGGATTTATTCAAAAAAGATTCACATTGCTGGTGTTGTTTTTAATAAAAACTGCTCGCATTCTACTAATTCAGCAACCACTCTTTCATTATTGATTACACTTTAAATTTTTGTAAAATGAAATTTACAGAAAGCACAATCTATTACGAGATACTGGCGCTCTTAATCCTTTTTAGCTTAGCAGAATTTTTCACTGGAGCGTTTAAAAGCGGAAAATGGACAAAAAATGAATGGCACATTACCGTAGCCGGGCTGGCGTTATCGAGTGTCATTACTCGCCCGCTGAGTTTTTTGTTTACTACGTATGTACTGGGTTATTTTTTCTCAGACTACTACAATTATTTTGAGAGTGTGCCTTTCTGGGCCGGATTGCTAATTACCTGTGTGCTTGAAGATTTCACCCAATACTGGTGGCACCGGGCAGCCCACACTTACCCCTGGCTTTGGAAAGGACACAGAGTGCACCACAGTGCTCCGGAAATGAGCGTGTTTCTGTCAGGCCGTAATTCATGGGTATATCTGTTGTTGTTTCCTTCAAGAATAGTATCGGCAACGCTGGTTTTCCTGGGTTTTGGTGAAGCTTTTATCGTAGGGTATTTTCTTAAAATTCTGATAGGTATTTCGTCACATTCAAGTATTCCCTGGGATAAACCCCTTTATAAAATTAAATGGTTGCACCCGATTATGTGGGTGGTAGAACGGATTATTTCGACTCCGGCTACGCATCATGCGCACCACGCAGCCAACGACCATGACGGTATAGGTGTGATTAACGGTAATTATGGCAATATGTTTTTTTTCTGGGATGTGCTGTTTGGTACTGCTAAAATCACCAGGAAATTCCCTGAGAAAATCGGTCTTGATGATTATCATGAAGAACCATGGTACGTTCAATTGGGATATCCGTTATTCAAATCAACAAACGAAAAGAGTGAAATGTCTAAATAAGCAGATTTTTTTAGAGTAGAAACAGCTGCTTGTCTCAGGCAGCTGTTTTTTGGATTCTTTCAGTAAGAATAATTACAAGGTATTATCGTGCTTAGGGCTTTATTATAGAAATATGAGTTTAAACATCAGGTTTTTTATTGTTCTGTTATTGTTCTCCCTACATGCTTCTGCGGGAGATTTCGAGCCTACTCCTGTATTCCAGAAGGCATATTCTGAAATTTTTAAGTTTAAGATTCGGGCGGGCAGGAGCATTTTACTCAATGAGAAGAAAGACAGCCCGTTCAGAGTCTACCTTGAAAACTACATTGATCTGATCGAACTACTGAATGCTGACGATGAGGAATACTATGAGAAAATAAAACACAGAGAGGATGAGCGGCTGGATTTGATAAAAGAACTAGATAGTAAGTCTCCTTATAACAGGTTTCTCAGAGCCGAAATTAAAATGCATTGGGCTCTGATTAAGCTGAGGTTCGGGCATGAGTTTAAAGCGGCATACAATATTATTGAGGCGTCGAAACTTCTGGAAGAGAACCAACGGTTATTTCCTGCTTTTCTTCCCAACAACAAATCACTGGGTTGTCTGCACATTATCATTGGGTCAGTTCCGGATAATTTCAGATGGGCGCTTAGAATTTTAGGTCTGAAAGGTAATGTTAATCAGGGTTTGCTTGAATTAGAGAAAGCATCTAAAGACCCTGTCTGGGGCAATGAAGCTTTATACTGTACTTATTATATTCAGGCATTTGTAACAAAACTGGATGAAAAAGAGCAGGCAAGCCTCTTAAGATTTATCAATGCCCAACCCGACAATTTTAATGTGCATTTTATAGGATTAGCCGTCTCTATGAGATCAAACAACGCTGAGCAGGCGCAAAAAATATTGAAGAAATTACCGGTCGGAAGCGAATATACGGCTTGTCCTATTATTGATTTATACAGAGCCGACGTAGCGTTAATGAAAGGACAGTACCAGCAAGCCAATGGATTTTATACCGATTATCTGAGAAATACAAAAGTAAAAACTTTTCTGAAAGACACTTACTACAAACTTTTTTTGAGTAATTATCTATTGCATAATGATAAACAGGCCATTGCTTATCTGGAAAAAATCCCATCGGTTGGCCATACCATAAGCGAGGCCGACAAAGCAGCAGGTAAGTTTTATGAGACCTATTCCAGAAGCCGCTTGCTACCTCATAAAACTTTGCTGCAAACAAAACTTGCCTTAGATGGTGGCTATTTCCAGCAGGCGCTTGAGATCATACAAACGATTACGTTGCAGGACCCAACGACTCAGAAGGAGAGAACGGAGTATTGTTTTTTAGCCGGTAAAGCCTATCAACAAAACGGGAATACCGATAAGGCTATCACTCATTTTGAAAGAGCTATTGCCCTGAACGAGAAACAGTCATGGTATTTTGGCGCAGGTTCTGCTTTGCAATTGGGCTATATATTTCAGGAAAAGGCTCAGAAAAACCAGGCGAAGGTCTACTTCGAGAAAGCAATTTCTTATAAGAATCACGAATATAAAAATACGATTGACAGCAAAGCAAGGGCCGCCCTTTCTGAAATGGGCTTTGGGCAATAGAGTTTTAGCACTTATATGATATTAAATTAATCAGTCGCCCGAAAAATCCTGAATCACTATATCTGATAAAACCCGGATTTGTATTTCCGATATTAGCACTTGCTTTGATTTGTGTACAATAAAACATCCGATGATATAGTCCACAAAAGCATTTTTTCCTCCGTATCCTCTTGTACTTCATTTTCATAGATTTACGCTACCTCTAAATCTAATATATCTTCCGGAACGAAATTAACAGAGGAAGAAAAGAAGATTCTGTAACTACCGACCACAACAAACGGCTTTTTGAGCTTATTCTTAGTATTATCCTGATATCTTTCCGAACTTTGCATCGTTTAAAATTGTAGTATTCAGAGACTCTCAGTATAGAGTTGATATGCACACCAATGAAGAATTACCTCAGATTACTTTCATACGCCCGTCCTTTAGGAAACTTCATCGTTCCTTTTATTATTACTTCTCTACTGGCGAGTATTTTCGGCGTATTGAATTTTACCTTGTTGATACCGCTTTTAAAAGTGCTTTTTAAGCAGGTAGATGCCGCAGACCTCAACTCGATGCTGGTGGCTCCATCGGGCTTCAACCCTGTACGCGAATTTAATTACCATTTTGCCGGTTATCTGAGCCAACATGGCACACAAGGGGCATTGCAGTTTGTGTGTGTGGTATTGGCAGTTACCATTGTTTTGTCTAATATTTTCAAATACATAAGCATCCGGCTCTTAGAAAAATTCAAGTCGAACATGGTTTCCAACCTGCGTCAGGCAGTGTTCGGCAAGGCTATTCATCTGCATCTGGGCTTTTTCAGTAACGAGCGCAAGGGCAATCTGATTTCCCGTATCGTAACTGACGTGCAGGAGGTTGAAAACTCGGTTGCCAACACTTTCTCGGCAGCTACAAAAGAATTCTTTCTGTTTGTGTCTTATATCGTTACACTCTTTGCAATTTCCTGGAACCTCACGCTTTTTGCCTTGGTGGTAATTCCGATTTCAGGAATATTTATTTCGTCTTTAGTAAAGAAAATGCGACATAATGCCGGTGAAGCCCAAAGAAGATTGAGCAACTTAATCAGCTTGATGGACGAGGTATTTGGCGGTATGCGCGTAGTAAAAGGCTTTGTGGCAGAGAATTTCGTAACCCGGAAATTCAGAGAAGAGAATCAGGCCTACCGCAAATCAGTTTTCAGTCTGGCAGCCAGAAGAGAAATGGCATCACCATTTTCTGAAATCATGGGAGTTTTTGTGGTAATAGGTATTTTGTTGTACGGGGGCTCGCTGATTCTATCAAATGAGTCAACGCTGGAAGCAGCAGAGTTTATTACTTATATCGGCATCTTTTCACAGGTTATGCGCCCGGCTAAGGATATATCCAATGCCTTTAGTTCGGCACAGAGAGGGCTGGCATCAGGGGAAAGAGTACTGAATCTGATAGACAGCCATTCAGAAGTTTTGAACGCCAAGGATGCCATTGAAATAAAGGAATTCAGTGAGCGTGTAGAATTCAAACAAGTAGACTTCTCGTACGATGCCTCTGTTCGGATATTGAACAACATTAATTTCACATTGCCGAAAGGTAAAACCATAGCTTTAGTGGGCTCATCCGGTGGTGGAAAGTCTACCATTGCCGATCTGGTACCTCGATTCTACGATCCTACCGCCGGTGAAATTCTGATTGACGGACAGGATCTTAAAAATGTCTCTCAACAGTCGCTCCGAAATTTAATGGGTATTGTAACACAGGAGGCCGTGTTATTCAATGATACCATTTTTAATAACATTGCGTTCGGAAAACAAGTTACTGAAGCAGAAGTAATGCAGGCAGCCAGAATTGCCAATGCGCACGATTTTATCATGCAGCAGCCTGAGGGGTATCAAACAGTAATTGGTGACAGAGGAACGAAGCTTTCTGGCGGCCAACGCCAACGCTTATCAATTGCCCGAGCTATTCTGCAGAATCCACCGATTCTGATACTGGATGAAGCCACCTCGGCACTGGATACCGAGTCTGAAAAACTGGTGCAGGACGCCCTGACCAAACTGATGCAAAACCGCACTACACTGGTAATAGCCCACCGCTTAAGCACCATACAAAGTGCCGACGAGATTCTGGTGGTGCATAAAGGGGAAATCATTGAAAGGGGCTCGCATGAAGATTTATTGAAAATTGAGAACGGATTTTATAAAAAACTGAGCCTTTTACAGACGCTATAAAGTCATGATTGGGAAGGATAATCTTGTAAAAGCGGCCAATTACTGCGCTTATCAGGAACGCACACAAGCAGAAGTGCGCGAGCGGTTGCAGAAATGGGGAGTATACGGAGACGAAGCTGAAGAAATAATAGTATATCTGATAGAAGATAACTACCTGAACGAGGGACGCTTCGCCAAGGTATTTGCCGGAAGCAAGTTTCGGGTAAAACACTGGGGTAGAAAAAAGATTCTGCATGAACTGAAAGCCCGTAAATTGTCAGAACACGTCATCAGAGAGGCGATGGCAGAAATTGAGGACGAAGATTATCTGGAAACGCTCAAAGAACTGATTGATAAGAAGCGTCACGAGCTGCGAACCGAAAAGAATCCCCTGATTCTGAAACAAAAACTGGTACGCTATGCCGTGGGCAAAGGTTTTGAAAGTGATTTGGTTTGGGAAATAGTCAATAAGATTCTTAATAATAGTCTTTTAAACAGAAGAGCCGGTCTTTAATCAGGGCTGGCTCTTCTGTTTATACTGATTATCTCTTTCTTATTGTTTAGTAAAAACAAGTCTGAACGATGAAGAAGACCCACCTGAGCCCGAAGCATCGCTCCACGACATCTGGTTATTGCTGAAACTGATAATCATTGTTTGTGTAGTGCCTTTACTATCTTTAATAATGAGCTGATCGCTCTTAACTTCATAAGTGCTTCCGTTAAGATCACCTACAAAGCCATTCATAGCAGCCTGGCAAGCTTCCGGTACAGAGGCCGAAATAAGTCCGTTGGCATTGAATGTCATAACAATATTCGAAAAGCATGATAAGGACTGCACAATTAACGGATATTGATCAACTTCTGCCGAATTTCCTGATTTTGTATAAACGGCTGTGATTTTCCAGCTACCCTCTATTGATGTGGTAGGTCCCGATGGTTCATCTTTATCTTTTTTTGAACAATTAATCACTAGTAACGGCAATACAGATAAAGTAAGTAATACAGTAAATTTGCGGATCATAGAAATAGTCATTGAAACGGTCTTTAATGGAAAAAAAACGATTGAAATATATTAACTAACGAACGTTTAGCGAGAAACTTGTTTATGAATTAATTTAATTGTCACTTGGGTATCGTCTGGTGGCCGGTAGGTCTCACTATTATTTTCTTCCGTTTCGTTCATAATTTCTTGATGCTTTTCTAAATTACTTCTCTATTTGTAGTGTGGAACCAAAACCCGGTTTCAGTTTAAATACGAGGCATTAATAGTCTCATTGACATCATCACATGAAAAAAACTTCCATCTTTCTGGCTGGTATCACAGCGTTGCTGATTTCCTGTAGTAAAGGGAAAGAACAGGCTACTTCACCGCAATATAAATCTTTAACCGAAGCCGTCTATGCCTCGGGTAATATTTATCCTGAAAATGAATACAGGCTTACGGCCAATGCTGATGGTTTTTTGGTAAGACAGACGGCATTTGAAGGAGATATTGTAGCCAAAGACCAACTGATTTTTCAATTGGAAAGTGTCTCGCAGGATGCCCGTCTGGAAGCAGCGAGTAATATATTACGTCAGGCTGAGGCTAATTATGGAGCGAATTCTCCGGTATTGGCCGAGCTCACTTCTCAATTGCAAAATGCACGAACAAAATTAGCCAACGACTCAGTGAACTTTAACAGACAAAGAGAATTGTATGACCGTAATGCCACTACCAAAGTAGAATATGAACGTGCCGAACTGGCTTATCAGACCTCAAAAAATGAAGTGATTACCCGGCAAAAAGCCCTGCAAAGAACCAGAAGCCAATTGTATGTAGACTTGCAGAATTCACAGTCAAGTTTTCGGGTCAATGCCCGTGAAGGAGACAATTACCGGATTAAGACCTTTGAAGCGGGTAAGATATATGAGATTTACAAAAAGCAGGGAGAATTGGTACGCAGAGGAGAGCAGATAGCCCTGATTGGCAATGCTAATGAGATTTATGCGCAACTGGCTATTGATGAAAGCGATTTTTCGAAAGTGAAAATAGGACAGGAAGTGCTGGTTAAGATAGATGTGTATAAAGACAAAGTATTCAAAGCCAGCGTAACGAAATTGTATCCTAAGCTCAATAAAGCCGACCAGACGTTCAGGGTAGATGCTGAATTTATTGGTGAGAAACCCAATGCTTTTTATGGCATGACAGTAGAGGCCAATATTATTATTTCTCAGAACGCACGGGTACTGACCATTCCGAAAAGTTATCTGGTGGGTAAAGACTCGGTCTGGATTGATGAAAATGGCGACAAAAAGAAAATCAGAATTACCAAAGGTGTTGAAAACCTTGACCTGATAGAAATAAAAGGTGGCTTGAATGAGAAATCGGTCATTGTAACAGGTAACTAGCAGCTATTGCGATTAAATTTAATACAATGGATATCAAAATATCTTTTCAGATAGCAAAAACGCATTTACTTACCAAAAAGAAGCAAACCCTGATAGCCATGCTGGGTGTAACTTTCGGTATAGCCATGTTTATTGTTATGATTTCGTTCATTAAGGGGGTTAATAAATTTCTGGAAGACTCCGCCCTTGATGCTACACCTCATGTAAGAATCTACAAGGAAATTACGAGTAGTCACCCCAGTCTGATAGAAGAAGCAAATCCGGGGGCTTTTAATGTGATCTATCACCAATTACCCAAAAACGAATTGGCCAACATTAAAAACGGTTTGCAGATTGTATCTAATATCGAAAAAGAACCTACAGTATTGGGGGTTTCACCGCAGATAGGTTCACAAGTGTTTTTTAACAAAGGACCGATTCCTGTCGCAGGGCAGGTGTCCGGGGTTGATATCCTGAAAGAAGATAAGATCTATAATATTAGAAAAAGAATCAAAGCCGGTAGCATGGATGCATTGCTGTCGACTCCTAACGGTATTCTGATGGGAACCATTCTGGCGCGGAATCTGAACGTGAAAGTAGGAGATAAACTGACTATAACCACACCGACGGGGAATCTGAAACTGGTAAAAGTAGTAGGTATTTATGGCTTTGGTATACAGACGGTTGATGGCGTGAAATGTTACGCCAATATGTCGATGGTGCAGGAGATACTGCAGAAAGACAAAAGCTATGTGACCGACATACACATAAAAATGAAAGACTCGCAAGTTGCTATTGATTTTGCTAAAGTGCTGAAAAACCAGTATGGCTACAAAACACAGGATTGGGCCGAGGCAAACTCTGCCTTTATGACCGGTGATAAAATACGGAACGCCATGGTAATTATCGTGTCTATCACCTTGCTGGTTGTGGCTGGCTTTGGTATTTACAATATCATGAATATGAATGTCATCAATAAAATGAAAGACATCGCTATTCTGAAAGCCACAGGTTTTGGCGGAAATGATATCGTAGCTGTTTTCCTGATTCAGTCTATTATTATAGGCGTTCTTGGGGCTTGTCTGGGGCTTCTGATAGGTTTTGGTTTGAGTTATCTCTTATCTATTACTCCTTTCGATGCCGGCGATTTTCTGGATGTAAAAACGTTCCCGGTTATTTTCAGTATCAAATATTATATCATGGGGTTGGGTTTTGGAGTTATCACCACCATTCTGGCCGGTTACATGCCTGCCAGAAAAGCCGCCAGAATAGACCCTGTGGCTATTTTGAGGGGATAAATTATATAATTTTTTGAAAGCATGAACGTCCTATCAGCAAAACATATCAACAAATACTTTTATGAACCTGAAAAATTTCAGGTGCTTAAAAACATATCCTTCGACGCACAGAAAGGCGAGTTTCTGTCATTGGTAGGTAAATCGGGATGCGGCAAATCAACCCTTCTGTATATACTCTCTACTATGGACACCGACTATGAAGGGAATCTGGAAATGAATGGGGAACGCCTTACCGGCAAAACCCAGGATCAGCTGGCCGCCTTCCGGAACGAGCATCTGGGTTTTGTTTTTCAATTTCACTTTCTGCTGCCAGAATTCACCGTGTTACAGAATGTAATGCTACCCGCATTGAAACTTGGGCGGTATTCATCGAAAGAAGTAGAAGAGCGGGCATATCAGAAACTGAAGCTGGTAGATATGCAAGACCATGCTTTGAAACAATCATCGAAACTTTCAGGTGGACAACAGCAGCGGGTGGCTATAGCGCGTGCCTTGATTAACGACCCCACCATTGTGATGGGGGACGAGCCCACCGGAAATCTGGATAAGAAGAATTCGGAAGTGGTATTTAATATTTTCAAGCAAATTGCGCATGAGAATCATCAGACAATCATTACTGTAACACATGACCCCGATTTTGCCAAAGGCAGCGACAGAATCATTGAGATGTCAGACGGACAAATCATCAGAAGCCATAAGACTGAATGAAGAGAAAGAATAAAATAGCGGCTGTTTGTGTAATGATGATGGTGTGCATATCAACCTTTATCAGGTGGTATGTTTTTGAGGTAGATACGAGAACCAATATCATACTGGCTATCATTTCTATTTTTGTGCTGGGGAGTACTGTTGTTTTTTTTCGGAAGCTATATGGATATTTCGACAGAGTGCTTCCCTACGATAGTGGTATTGCGAGGCGTCTTGTTTTACAGATTTTTATTACTTTTATTTTCCTCAGTTTGCTTACACAACTGGTTTTATACATGGCTATCCATGTTTTCAGAATTGAAAAATTCGATTATCTGGTTCGGAATGAGTTTACTCATTTAGCCAAGGTGACCGGATACGTAACCCAGATACTGGCAGTGGTATTGTTAAATGTAGCTCATTTTACTTATTATTCTTTGCAGAAATGGCGGGAGAACTCATTGCGGGCAAGTAATCTGGAAAAAGAGAAGTCGCAGGTGCAGTTCGATAATCTAAAGAATCAGCTGAACCCCCATTTTTTGTTCAATAGCCTTACTTCATTGGATTCGCTGATTCAGGAGAACCCTCCACTGGCAAGAGAATTCCTCCAACAATTGTCGAAGGTGTTCAGATATGTACTGAAAAGCAAAGAAAAAGGGCTGGTAAGTCTGGAAACGGAACTCGGGTTTATTAAAAACTATGTAAGTCTGCTGAACACCCGTTTTGGGGATGCCTTACAGGTAAATTTTGATATGGCCGACAACACATTGGATTTACAGATTACACCTGTTACCTTGCAGATACTGATTGAAAATGCAATTAAGCACAATATTGTTAATGAAAATAACCCTCTGACGATTAACATCAAAAGTGAGGGAAGTATACTGTGGATTGAAAACAATATACAAAGGAAAAAACAGGTGGAATCTTCGAATGGGCAGGGGCTGGTAAATTTACAGGCACTTTACAATTTTTTGAGCGACCGGGAAATAGAAATAAGTGAAAGCGGAGATGTCTTTCTTGTAAAAATACCATTGATCTGACATGAATATATTGATTATAGAAGACGAGCCGCTGGTAGCTAAAAACCTGGAGAAACTGGTGAGCGAACTGGAACCCGCAGCCACACTTATGGCAACCATAGGCAGTGTAAAGGAATCTCTGCACTGGCTTAAAACGAAGCCGGTGCCGGATTTGATATTGTCTGATATTCAGCTTTCAGATGGCGTAAGTTTTGATATATTTCATGAAGCAGGATTAAACTGTCCGATTATTTTTACAACGGCTTATGACGAATACGCCATACGGGCATTTAAGCTAAACAGCATAGATTATCTGCTGAAACCCATCGACAAAACAGAACTGAAAGCAGCGTTTGAAAAATTCAAGAAGACTAGTGCTGTTATTAAATCTGATCTTTATCAGGAGCAACTCGAAAGCCTGCTGACAGATTTGAAGTCAAAGGTGATTATTCAGAAATACAAGACCCGTTTTACGGCGCATCACCAACGAAGTATAGTGGCGGTGCCGGAAAACAAAGTGGCGTGTTTTTACAGGGATGAGGTAATATGGATGCAGACATTTGATGATAAAGATACACAACGCTTGATAACCGACTACAATTCGCTAGATGAAGTAGAAGAATTACTGAACCCGGATAATTTCTTCCGGGCTAACCGGCAGTTTATCGTCAATAAAACAGCTATTGAAAGCTACCGGACACATTTCACCGGGAAAATCGAATTAAAACTACAGGTGCCGGCCAAAGAAGAGATTATTATCAGCAAAGAAAAAGCCCATCATTTTCGTGGATGGTTTGAGCAGGGTTAAACCATGAGCAGGCGCCAGATGCCCGAAATGAGCAGAAACACCAGACAGAATGGCGTAAGAACTTTCCATGACAAGTGCATCAATTGGTCTACCCGTAAACGAGGGAGCGTCCAGCGCAGCCACATCTGAACAAAAATCAGTATATAGGCCTTTGAAAGCAACCAGAAAGCTCCCCATAAGTTACCTGACCAATGGCCCGGTTCTCCGCTTGTCCAATTCGCCAGTTCTATAGGGCCGATATTAGGGAAAGGGGTATTCCAACCGCCTAAGAAAAGGATAACTCCCAGAATACACACCAGAAGCATCATGGCGTACTCCGAAAGCATCATTACTGCCCATCTGAAACCGGAGTATTCGGTATGGAAACCTGATATTAGTTCTGATTCTGCTTCGGGCAGGTCAAACGGTGCCCTGTTACTTTCAGCCAGCGCCGCTATGAAGTATATAACAAAAACAATAATCAAAAACGGATTCCGGAATATATTCCAGGTCAGAAACCCGCCAACGGCACTGGTTTCTATGCCTAATGCTTTAATGCCAAACAGATAGTTTTTCTCGTCCCAGAATATCCCTTGCTGAAAACTGATTTCCTGCAGATCAAGGGTTTGGGTAATCAATATCACGCAAAGCACCGATAAGCCAAGTGGAATTTCATACGAAATAATCTGTGCCACCGAGCGCATGGCGCCCAGCAAAGAGTACTTGTTGTTTGATGCCCAACCGGCCATCAGAATCGCCAGAATATCCAGAGAAACAACCGCCAGCAGAAGAAAAACCCCGGTTTTAGTACCCGAACCGGGCAAGCCTGCAGAAAGTGGGAAAACCGCAAAGCCTGCAAATACCACCATAAACAACATGATAGGAGCAAACTTGAATAAATTGCGGTCGGCATTGGCAGGAGTGATGTCTTCTTTCTGAATGAGCTTCAGTAAGTCGGCAATTAATTGCAGCAACCCCCATTTGCCTACTTCCATAGGGCCGAGGCGGTCTTGTATAAAAGCAGAAACCTTACGCTCGAGATAAACCCCGACCACTACATTGGTAAAAGCAATAGCAAGAAATATAGCGAGCGTAAGGAGCATTAGTAGCTATGATTAAAATTCGGCACTCTTAGGTGTTCTTGGGAACGCGATTACGTCGCGGATGTTGGTCATGCCGGTTACAAACAATACCAGGCGTTCAAAACCTAAGCCAAAACCAGCATGTGGCGCAGAACCGAATTTACGGGTTTCCAGATACCACCAGATGTTTTCAGGGTCTATGCCTACTTCTTTCACACGAGCCACCAGTTTTTCGTAATCGTCTTCACGCTGTGAGCCGCCAATGATTTCACCAATACCCGGGAACAACACGTCCATCGCTCTGACGGTCTTACCGTCGGCATCCTGTTTCATGTAGAATGCCTTGATTTCGCGTGGATAGTTGGTCAGAATAACAGGCTTTTTGAAGTGTTTTTCTACCAGATAACGTTCGTGCTCTGATTGCAAATCTATACCCCATTCAACCGGATACTGGAATTTCTTCTCTTTATGCGCTTTTGATTTCAACAGAATATCAATGGCCTCAGTATAAGTCAGACGCTCAAACTGATTGTCAACCACCAGACGTAATTTTTCAATCAACGACATCGGGCTACGCTCATTCTGTGGTTTGTTTTTCTCTTCTTCCAACAGGCGTTTTTCTAAGAAAGCCAGATCATCAGCGCAGTTTTCGAGTGCATATTGAATCACATACTGCACAAAATCTTCGGCCAGGTTCATGTTGTCTTCCAACTCATAGAAAGCTACTTCCGGCTCTATCATCCAGAACTCAGCCAGGTGGCGGGTGGTATTTGAGTTTTCAGCGCGGAAAGTAGGCCCGAAAGTATAAATTTTCGATAAGGCCATCGCACCTAATTCTCCTTCCAACTGGCCAGATACTGTCAGGCTGGTTTCACGGCCAAAGAAATCTTCTTTATAGTCAATATCGCCTGACTCTGTTTTAGGAGGATTTTTGATGTCCAATGTCGTTACATGAAACATTTCGCCTGCACCCTCGGCATCAGAAGCCGTAATGATAGGCGTATGCAGGTAGAAGAATCCTTTATCGTTAAAATACTTGTGGATAGCAAAAGCCAGCGCATGACGAATGCGAAATACCGCACCGAAAGTGTTGGTACGGAAGCGAAGGTGAGCTTTTTCGCGCAGAAACTCCATTGAGTGGCGTTTCGGTTGCATCGGGAAAGTCTCATCGGCTGTGCCATACACTTCTACTTTTTCTGCTTTTACCTCAACCGCCTGTCCTGAACCTACCGATGCAATGAGTTTTCCGGTTATAGCCACACAGGCTCCGGTAGTAACCAGTTTAAGGGTTTCCTCATTAACTATATTTCCCTCTACTACAGCCTGAATATTATGGATGGTTGAACCATCGTTAATTGCAATGAATGTTACGGCTGCCTGCCCCCTCTTTGTACGCACCCAGCCTTTTACCGTTACTTCTTGTTGTACAGGTGTTTGTGTAAGTATTTCTTTAATCTGCATAAAAATAAAATCTTGTATGAACCGCAAAAATAGAGAAAAATAGCTAGTTATAAGTGGCTTTTTTGGAAATAAAAACAAAGGCTTAATAATAAAGTTAGGAGATTGTTGTAACTTAGTTTCATAAAATAAAAAGAGTGATGGTGATTGAGACAACGAAAAAGACGACTAAGAAGAAAATTCCTGAGGAGTTCATCTATGAAATAATGGATGGAGAGCCGATTTACTATAATGGCTATAAAGAGGCCATGAAAAAACAACTTAATGCTGAAGAAATAATGGGTAGCAGTTCACTACAATCTGAATTAGTAGTTTTTATTTTAGAGATAATTCTTAGGTCTTATAATCGTACAAAGTATAGAATACATACTAATGAATCTGGATTAAAGTTAGGATACAAAGATACTTTGGCAGGAGATATTCTGGTTTATGATAAACAGGTGCTGACACCCGATAAGATTACCACCAAATACTCAGATGTACCACCCAAGTATATTATTGAGATTGACACAAATGCCGATTTGAGTGAAAGTAGCTTTATGGAATACCTGACTCGTAAAACCGGAAAGCTGTTTGAGTTTGGAGTAGAAAAAGTTTTTTGGGTTATTACAGCAACTCAACAGGTAATTGTGACTTCTCCCGATGAAGACTGGTTAATTAAGGACTGGACTAAAGATGTAGAGTTATTTGATGGTATTACCATTAACATCGGGAAGTATCTGGATGATGAAGGCATAAAAGTATCCTAACAGGAGATACCAAAGTAGTACCTCCTGCGGATTTATTCTTCATTCTTCTTGCTCTTTTTTCGTTTTTTCAGAGCATCGTTCAAGATGAATTCTATCTGTCCGTTCAGGCTCCTGAATTCCTCTGCTGACCACTTCTCCAGTTCTTTAAGCACTTCGGGACTGATTCGTAATACAAATGCTTTTTTTTCGTTGGCCATTAGTTATACAAGGTTCCGGTATTTACTACAGGGCTTACAGATTTATCGCCACATAAAACTACTAATAAATTACTTACCATAGCCGCTTTGCGTTCTTCATCCAGGTACACAATTTCTTTTTCAGATAATCTGGCCAAAGCCATTTCTACCATACCTACGGCTCCTTCCACAATTTGTTTACGGGCAGCTACTACAGCTGTGGCTTGCTGACGTTGAAGCATAGCGTGTGCAATTTCCGGCGCATAAGATAAGTGGCTGATACGCGCTTCCATTACCTCTACACCCGCCTGTGTAATGCGCTCGTTCAGTTCTTTTTCCAGCATTTCATTAATTTTGCCTGAGCCGTCACGCAAGGTAATGTTGGCATGTTCGTCTTCAATATTATCATAGGCATACGAACTCGCCAGGTGGCGTACTGCAGCTTCTGACTGGATATCCACAAATTTTTGATAATCATCTACCTCAAAAAGCGCCTTGGCAGTGTCACTCACCCGCCATACTACCACAGCGGCAATCTCTATTGGATTTCCCATTTTGTCGTTTACTTTCAGTTTTTGTCCATTCAGGTTACGGGCACGCAAACTGATTTTCTTACGGCGAAACAGCGGATTCACCCAGCGTAATCCGTTTTGTTTCATAGTACCTTCGTAATTACCAAAGAAAGTAGTAACGGCTGCTTCGTTCGGATTAATGACCGTCAACCCGATAATGAGAATCAAACCTGCCACAGCAGTAATAATAGCCAGAGCGGGCGCATAAGTAACAAAGGTGACAAATGGTACTATCATTAAAAGCAATCCGGCTATTAATAGTAAATAACCCGACTGAGAGTATAATTCTTTTTCTTTCATAGGAAGTTTGATTTGATATTAAATTGATATCACAAAGATATTATAATTTATGAGAATGCAAAAAGAAAAAAATGATGGAAGATGCTTTTTACAGATGAATGGCAATAATTAAATAATCGACATTTTTTTTTAACTTTGCGGCTCATAACGAATTGAAAATAAAAAGATAAAGCGATGGTTCTTAGTGAACAAGAAATTTTACGCCGTCAGAAAAGACAAGATTTAATGGCTATGGGCATTGATCCGTACCCTGCCGAATTATTTGAGGTAAATGTAAATACTGCCGATATTCATAAAAACTACGAGAATAATAAGCTGGACTATAAGAATGTTTCAATTGCCGGCCGCCTGATGAACTTCCGTATCATGGGAAGTGCCTCATTTGCCGAACTGCAGGATTCTACCGGTAGAATCCAGTTGTATTTCCGTCGTGATGATTTGTGCCCGGATGAAGACAAGACTTTATACAACACCGTTTTTAAGAAACTACTCGATATAGGCGATATTATCGGCGTGAAGGGATATGTATTTACTACCCAAACCAACGAGATATCAATACATGTAACAGAATTTAAAATTCTGAATAAATCATTACGCCCGCTTCCGGTTGTGAAAGAGGTAGACGGCAAGGTATTTGATGCCTTCTCGGACCCTGAACAACGTTATCGCCAGCGTTATGTTGATTTAATAGTAAATCCGCAGATCAAAGATATCTTTATCAAAAGGGCAAGGATAATCAGCACCATGCGCCAGATGTTCGACGAAAGAGGTTGGTTAGAGGTAGAAACGCCGATATTGCAGCCTATTCATGGGGGAGCAGCGGCACGGCCGTTCAAAACGCACCACAATACGCTTGATATGCCTTTGTATATGCGTATCGCCAACGAGTTGTATCTGAAACGATTGATTGTAGGTGGTTTTGATGGTGTCTATGAATTCGGCAAGATGTTCCGCAATGAAGGTATGGACAGAACCCACAACCCGGAGTTTACATCTCTTGAATTCTATGTGGCCTACAAAGACTACGAGTGGATGATGAGCATTACCGAAGAAATATTTGAAAAAGTAGCCCTAGCTGTTCATGGGAATACGAAATTCAAATCAGGAGAGCATGAATTGGATTTTGTAGGACCGTTTGCCCGTTTAAGTATTCTGGAAGCCATAGAAAAGTATACAGGCGTTGATGTTGGTGCATTGTCGGAAGAAGAAACACGTCAGTATTGTCGTCAATGGGGAATGGAGATAGACGATACCATGGGTAAGGCAAAATTGATAGATGAGATTTTTGGTGAAAAAGTAGAAGCAAATCTGATCCAGCCGACTTTTATTATTGATTATCCGGTCGAAATGTCGCCATTGACCAAAAAGCACCGCACTAAACCGGGTCTGGTAGAGCGTTTCGAGTTGTTTGTAAACGGGAAAGAGGTAGCCAATGCGTATTCAGAGCTAAACGACCCGATTGACCAGCGCGAGCGTTTTGAAGAACAATTGAAATTGGCTGAAAGAGGAGACGAAGAGGCGATGGCTATGGACGAAGACTTTATCCGTTCGTTGGAATATGGTATGCCTCCAACCGCAGGGATTGGTATCGGTATAGACCGCCTGACCATGATGCTGACAGATAATGCCAGTATTCAGGAGGTGTTGTTTTTCCCACAAATGCGTCCTGAGAAAAAACAGGAAGTATCAACCGATGCAGACTATGAAGCCGTTGGTGTACCAAAAGTCTGGATCCCGGCTTTGCAGAAAATGGGCTTTGTAATGACTGAACAACTGAAAGGTGCCAATGCCAATAAGATTTTCAACGATTTGGGCGGACTGAGGAAAAAACTCAAAATAGAAGAAAAAATGCCGACACTTGATGAAGTGAAGGTGTGGGTGGAGTGATAGATAAAATGAGTCTTCAGCAAAGAGTTGACAACAAAAAATTCAAAAGTTAAAACTATGGTAGCTATTTTTTTTAATATTTAGTGATAATATGTATTTTTCAGTGTATATACGACTTGGAAAACCTTTAAAATCACTTTTTAATGCCTCAGAAGCGATTTATTCGGAATTGTTTGAATCTAATATTACATAAAATACTTATGAAACGATTCAAGTTTTATCTAATATATTAACAATATAAAATAAAGGATTTTTTGTCTATTCACGGACTTAAGTCCGCGAATGTTAAATAAAAAATATGCTTTTTTGTAGATACTTAATCTCTTCTTTTAAAGCATCAATAAACATGATTGCTTTGAGAAATTTAATTATATAAATGTAAAAATAAGAATATGGAAAAAGCGTTACTATTTTTTTGCTGTATTACAATTCTCTCTTCTTCTAGTTGTTCGAAAAGTGAGAATGAATCGATAGATGTATCAATTTCTACTGAGTCAACATTTTATAATGGTGTAGAGACAACTATTACTGCTACAACAAATAAGCAGGTCAATGAAGTCGCTTTTTACTTTGATGGCCAAAGTATAGGCTCATCAATCAAGTCACCTTATAGTATTAAATTTATTCCTAAAGATATAAAACCTAAAATCCATACTATAACATGCATCGCAAGAATTGGCAAAGAAAACCATACAGTTGAAAAGAAAATAGACGTAGCTTTAAGACTAGGTGATGAATTTGGAGGTGGTAGAATTTTTTATCTAGACTCCTCTGGAGAACATGGACTTATCGGTTCAAAAACTGACTTAACTTATGAAAATGAAAGTACTTTTATATGGGGAGGGACAAAATACTTAGGAACAACTCTCGGTAATGGAAAAGCCAATACCGCTCTTATGGCGGCAAATTCAGCCAATGATGGGTACGCTGGCTTTCATTTTAAAAACGGAGTTTACACACAAAACGGTTATTCAGATTGGTATATTCCAAGCTCTAATGAATTAGAGTTGCTTAAAGAAAATAAATTCCATGTTGGAGGTTTCTCAACTTTTTCGGACATACGTGCTATTTATTGGTCTTCTTCCGAATCCTCTGTTACAAATAACGCATTATTGTTAAATTTCAACGCTCTCATGGGAAACTATTGGGATAAGTATCGAGCTTTTCGAGTGCGACCTATTCGTAGCTTTTAATTTTTTGGTTCTTCCATTTTTACATCTTATAGTTGAATTGTTATAATATTATGAAAGAAGTATGACTTTCAATTAATGATAAAAAATATTCTGTTAATTGACAAATGCCTCATTTAGCTTAAGTTGAATATTATCCTCCAATCTATATCTTATAAATGTAAAAGCCATTCTAATGGCCGTCCCGCAAGGCAGCCTTCTTTGCTTTATTTCATTCTCACAATCGTTACACCCTGTCCGCCACGGTCGGCATGTTCGTCGGTCATGCCTGCCACCTGCTTGTAGGTCCGTAAGTGCTGGCGTATCAGATTTCTCAGGATACCATCGCCTTTACCATGAATGATGCGTAATTCCGGATACCCCAGCATGATGGCATCGTTCATCAGACTATCCACTTCTCCCAGCGCTTCTTCTCCACGCTTACCCCGTAAATCGAGGTTGAAACTGAAATTCATCATCTTTTCATTCAGATCTATGCCTGTCATTCTCGGTTTGATGCTTTCCTTTACCGCTTCTTTAAACTCTTTTCGGCTGAGCTTTTCGAGTCTGCTGAGTTTTATATTTGTTTTTAGCTCACCAATGGCCACCTCTGCATCTTTACCTTTCAATGAGAGTACCTCACCAATAGTGGGCTGACCCTTGATTCTCACATAACTTCCTATGGTTATTTCTCCCACTGCCAATTCCCACTCTTCCGAAGCCGGTTTCTTCTCCTCAATTTTTTCAAGTTTGAGTTCCTGATTTTCAAAGTTCTGCAGCTCCTGACGGATAAGCCTTGTTAAATCTTTATCGGCCTTGCCTTCTTTTATGTCCTTGATAGTGCCTTCAATCTTACGATTGGTTTCTTTCAATAGCTCTCTGGCTTGTGCTTTGACGTCGTTCAGAATTTTCTTTTTTTCCGTTTCCAGAAAACTCTTCAGCCCGTTATATTGCTCCAGTGTATTTTTCAACTGCTGGTTTTTCTCAATAAACTCCTTATTTCTGTCTGAAAAAACCTTCCGCTCAATTTCAAGCTCTTTAATCAACTTCTCGAAATCTATCTGCTGGGTACCCAATTTGCGTTTGGCGTTATCTACCACCTGTTTAGGCAGACCTATTTTCTGGGCTACTTCCAGTGCAAAAGAACTACCCGGCTTGCCTATTTCGAGTTCATAGAGCGGTTCCAGATGTTCGGCATCAAATTTCATGGCGCCGTTGATGGTTCCACTGTTTTTGTTGGCAAATACTTTCAGGTTGGTATAGTGCGTATTAATAACACCGTAGGCGTTTGAGCGCAACAATTGTTCCAGAATCGATTCTGCAATGGCTCCGCCCAGGCTGGGTTCAGTGCCTGTTCCGAACTCGTCAATCAGAAACAAAGTGTATTTGTTTGCGAAATTGACAAAGTGTTTCATGTTCGTAAGGTGCGAACTATAAGTACTCAGGTCGTTTTCTATGCTCTGCTCATCACCAATATCAATAAATATATTCTTGAATATACCTACTTTAGAGTCGGGAGAAGCCGGTACTAAAAGCCCGCATTGTGCCATGTATTGCACCAGGCCAATGGTTTTCAGCATGACCGATTTACCTCCGGCGTTTGGCCCCGAAACGAGTACAATTCTATTCTCGTGGTCTAACTTTATCGAAAGCGGAACAATCGCTTTGTTTTGTTTCTGATGCGCCAGATACAACAGCGGGTGTGTTGCTTTAAACCATTCCAGAGCCTGGTTTTCAACTAAAAGGGGCGCAGTTGCATTAATGGTTAAGGCAAATTTAGCCTTAGCTCTTATGAAATCAATTAACCCTAAGAACAGGTAAGCTTTGCGTAAGGCCGGCACATGCGGACGTAAGAATGCGGTGAGTTTCTCCAGTATCTTCACTATCTCGCGGCGTTCGCGGGCTTCCAGTTCTCTTATTTCATTGTTGGCTTCCAGTACTTCGGCAGGCTCTACAAAGGCCATTTGTCCGGTGGCCGATTCATCATGCACAAAGCCTTTCAGCTTACGTTTGTGCTCCGATAAAACCGGAATCACCATTCGCCCGTCACGGATGGTCAGAGACATATCGTCACCAATCCAGCCGCTGTTTCGGGCTGTCCGGAGAATACGTTCGAGCGTTTTTCTTAGTTCGCTTTGTTCAGCTATCAGACGTCGGCGGATATCAGCCAGCTCGGGTGATGCCGAATCACGTACTTTGCCTCGTTCGTCAATAATTTTATCAATCTGAGAAATAACCCCTCCCCAGCCGTCATCGCTTGATGCCGGTAATGAGTTGCTTGTCAGTAATTTTAACTCCGGATAAATGGCTTCTTCTTTGGTTTTGAAGAAATGGATAATCTGCTGAATGGTACGGAGTGAAAGTTTTATTTCAAAAAACTGCTCTTCCCCAATGAATGCCCCCTCGATAGAAGCCCTTGCCAGCGCATCGCTTACATCAATGTAGTTCTGCTCAGGGAAGCCCGGTTCAACCTGTAGAATCAGCTTAAACTCGGCCGCCTGTCTGATTAAACGGTCTATTATTTTATAATCATCCGAAAAACGTATTTTTTCAACAAAGGCTCGCCCGAGCGAACTCACACATTGCTCAGCAATGAGTTCACGAATTTTATCAAATCCTATTTTTTGTTCTATATTTTGTGGGTAAAGCATTTTTTTTATTTGAAAACGGGTGCAAATTTACTAAAAATTTCCGGTCTTTTTTCAGGAGAAGACACACACAAACCTATTCCGTCAGGATACTACATATATCAATTCAAAAGAATTTAAACATTCTTGTTGAATTGATAGTATAAATTATAAAATAAAAACGATGTTTGACATACCTGCTTTTATCCGAACAGAAAATCATATTAAGCCGATTTCTGCTCCATTGCTTTGCTGGGATATAGCCAATCTTGACCTGGACAGACGCATCAGGATTCAGCATGACATAGAACAACTCGATTATCTGACAGAATTGTATCAATGGAAACTTGATAAAAGCTATCATTCATACCTTATTGATAATTGCACATTGGTAGTTACTAATCTTTCAAAAGAAATTATCTGGGCGAGCCGGGCTTTCCGACCCATGACTGGCTATGAAACAGACGATATTATTGGTAAAAGACCCTCGTTTCTGCAAGGGAAAAGAACGAATCTGCAAACGTTGAAGTTTATCAGCGAAAAACTTTTTAATTTTGAACCTCTTGCTGCCCGGATACTGAATTATCGTAAAAGTGGTGAGGCATACTGGTGCGGTATTAAAATTGCTCCGGTTCAGAATAAAGAAAACGTTGTGACACACTTTATTGCCATTGAAAAAGAAGTAAATTAATCGACTACAATCTTTGGTTACACATTCATCACATATTTGTCCCAGATGCCAGCAATTATTTGAGTGCAAGGCGGCAGAAATCGGTATTTGCCAATGTAGTGGCGTTCAACTGAGCAAAGAACTATCTCAACTAATCAGGGCACAATATGAGGCATGTTTGTGTATTAATTGCCTGAAAACCCTTAAACAAGCGCATGACAATCAAAAACAGAAAAATAGTTCTGTATAGTTTTACGGATATGTATGCTTGTTTTTAGATTATCCTTTTAGTTTTTGTCTGATTCTTTCCTTATTTGCGGTAGATTCAGGAAATTTGAATTAAAGTGACTATAAAAAGACAGATTCAGGTTTGATTACCTTCTTAACCAATCATGATAAAGATTGTCCCTATTGCACTACTACTTGTTATTGAGTTAGTAATATTTTATGAAGTGAGCCCCTCATATGCCTACCCGCTCCGCGGACTAATTCATCTGTATATGGCGTACTGGTATTATTCTGAAAGAAAGCATTCGCTTAATATTATCGACCGGCTATTTATTATTTCATGCCTTATTCCAGCCATTACGCCCATTCCTATTTTCATATTCGGCTTTACCTGGGGAACTGTACTGGAAGTTATTTTATTGCTGGTAAGTTATCAGTTGCTTATCAGAATCTTTGCATTGGAAGGGGCGAGAATCAGGTTTTCAAACAATTTCAGAACCTTTAGCAAGGTGCTGGTTCCGTTTGTGTTTTTTCCGCTGGTTTACTTTGTATTCACTATACTTCCGATCGGCAGGGTTGATGTAATCTTAATCTTGTCTGTCTATCTGTTGCAGATTATGTATATGTCGGTGTTGTCGGCATATTTACCCTATCAGGAAAAAAGCAAGTTGTATGTATCTTTAGGAATGTTCTTTATTCTGTTCGCCAGCGGTGCCAGTTTTAATCGGGTGTATGTAGCTTCTTATTTTTTCGATTACGGCATAGTGCGTATCGCCGCTAATATGGGCAGAATACTGATTATTGTAGGGTTATTAAACCGTGTACGGAAAGAGGTTCGGTTATCCCGAACAGCCTAAAATCTATTTTTCAGTATCTTTCTTGCGGTTACGAAGTTTTTTGTCATCAACCGTATTATTCAAAAAGCTGTTGATTTTATCAATTTCAAAGCTCATCTGGATTTCACCGAAAGAGTTTATTTTGATATCAAAGCCATTAAGATCTTTGTGTACACGAGGATTTTCGGCCTGCGCCTTATCGTCTGTTTTCTTCTTTGCCATAGTTTTAGAAGTTTAATAGGTCTAATAGACTTAAACCTGTTTGTTTATACTTTGTTCACTATCACCTGCTGCCCTATCTCGCTGTTATCACATAAGCAACAAAACAGCTTTCACAAATTTAACGGAATAACGCTATCTCTCTACGTGAATGCTCAGATATTTAATCGTTATATTTTGTGTGTTTCATAACCGAGGTTAACTGAAACACACAAAACAATACTATTTTATCCGAGCGTTGTTGTCGCTTTTTCTATTCTTGCAATTACTTCAGCTTTACCCAGAATCTCGAGCATAAGCATCAAATCAGGGCCTTTGCCTACGCCTGTAATCGACAGGCGGAAAGCCTGCATTACTTTACCCGGCTTAAGACCGGCTGCTTCTAATGCCGGGAAGATAGTATCATGAATATTATGTGCCACAAATTGCTCTTCACCAATGCCTTGTAGGGCTTCTTTAATGGCTCCCATTGCCTTGCGGGCATCGTCATTCCATTTGGTTTTCACAATCTCTTCATCATAAGCGGCGGGCGCTTCAAAGATAAAAGGCACTTCGGTTACAATTTCCTGAGGAAAAGTAACACGGTCTTTCATCAGGCGTACCAATTTAGGTGCAATGTCAGCAGATGTTCCTGCCGGAAGCTGAATGATAGCTGCCAGTTCTTCATCCGATTTCTCTTTCAGATAATGCTGATTAAACCATTTGGCTTTGTCAACCATGAAACGGGCACCTGCTTTATGTATTTTTTCAAGGCTGAACGATTCAACCAACTCTTCCATTGAGAAAATCTCCTGCTCGGTTCCCGGATTCCAGCCCAGAAAAGCCAGAAAGTTGACAAGCGCTTCGGGGAAATAGCCGTCTTCTCTGAAACCTCTTGCTTCTTCACCGGTAAAAGGGTCTTTCCATTGGAGCGGAAACACCGGGAAGTTACCCAGTAAACCATCCCTTTTGCTGAGTTTACCGTTCCCTTCGGGTTTCAATAAAAGGGGTAAGTGTGCAAACTCAGGTGCCTGCCAGCCTAAAGCTTTGTACAATAAAATATGAAGCGGAGCCGATGGCAACCATTCTTCTCCGCGAATCACATGCGTGATGCCCATCAGGTGGTCGTCAACTATATTGGCCAGATGGTAAGTAGGCATACCATCTGATTTCAGCAACACTTTGTCGTCAATGGTAGATGAGTGTACAACCACCCACTCACGTATTATGTCTTTAAAACGGATTTCTTCTTTTAAAGGTACTTTCAGGCGTATCACGTGCGGTTCTCCGTTCGCAATTCTTGCGTCTACTTCTTCTTTCGGAAGCGTCAGAGAGTTTTTCATCTGCATTCGGGTAACGGCATTGTAAGACGTATTATCTACTTTGGCTTCTTCCAGGCTTTTGCGCATTTCTTCCAGTTCCTCGGCTGTATCAAAGGCATAATAAGCTTTTCCGGCTTCTAACAGCTGGTCGGCATACTGGCGGTAGATGGCTTTTCTTTCCGATTGTCTGTATGGGGCATCCGGCCCGCCGACACCCTGGCCTTCGTCTATTGTAATACCTATCCAGCTCAGGGCTTCTAATATGTATTCTTCTGCTCCGGGTACGTAGCGGTTCTGGTCGGTATCTTCGATACGAAGCAACATCTTACCGCCCATTTTGCGGGCAAATAAATAATTATACAAAGCCGTGCGGACCCCTCCGATATGGAGCGGGCCTGTCGGGCTGGGAGCAAATCTTACACGAACAGACATAATTTTATACAATGAATTTCTTAATCCCCTGAATCTGAAAAGGGTCTTTGTGACCAAAAATTAAAACGGGGCGCAATTTACGAAAAAATGCAGGCCAATGAGCTAATTTTTAAAAATTAGCAATTCCATAAAGAAGGAGTTTATACTTTGGGTTTCTTATACAAGGGCACTGTACTGCAGGGTTCACCAAACATAATACTCTGTGCATAAGGCTTTAACCGACGAGTGATTTCGACGTAAGCAGCAATTGGTACAGGTACTTTGCTACATCCTTTTACTACCACTTTGGCTCCTGTGTAATCATGGTAATCGATTTTTGCAATGGCTTCATCGTATAGTTTTCTTTCCAGATCATCCAGAGTGCCAAATACTATCATGTTCGCATAGGGCTCCAGATAGGTGGTCAAAAGCATATAGGCCCAGGTAGGTATAATCGCGTCTTCAGAGCAGGTAATGGCAACATTTTTATTGGTATAGTAAACCCAGTCGTGGGTTTTCAGAAATTCACGAAAGTCTTTTTCCCGCAATATTAACCCCATATACAGATTATCCTTAAGGTCGTAAACTATCCTGTCGCCGGGATGATAAAAACCTTCCAGATCTAAAGAAATCAGGCCACTTTTGCTTACTCTGTTTATGATTAGTTCTTCTTCCATAGTAGTAAAATAAAAAAAGTACCATTGAGGGCGTTAAGCACACTACCAATGGCACAATGACTTATGCTCTGATATAACATTTTCTTTAGTCAGAAAGTTTGCTATCGACAGAATCAGATTCTCCTTTTGCTGTATCAGTATTTTGTTTTGTACTGACGGCAAGGGGGACAGGCTTTAAAGAAATATATTCAAATGCCCCGCTGAGCATCCATATTTTAACAAAAACCCTACAGAAAATGAAGGCCTGCTGAACAATAAACATAAGGGCAATTTTAAATGCCGACGTCATACCTACAGCAGATTCAAGAAACAGATATATCAGAATCAGCGCCAATGCTACAATAAGAATGGCCCAGTAGATACGCATGGTTTTGAAATTGTGAAATAGATAGTTTGCAGCTTTCCAGAAGCCCGCTCCGGCACTGAGCGACAGGTTTTTGAACAGGATTACCTTGGCATAGTTGCCGATATTTAACACGATGGTCAGCAAAAAGCCTGAAAGTAACAAAGATGGTGTAAGCCATGCCAGTTGTAGTGGCTCGGTGCTGCCGTCGGAAACTACGAGAGAGACACCTATAAAAGCGAAAGAAATGATTCCTGCTCCAAGCAAAACCACCAGTTCAATCAGAAACACAAGCAGGAATTTACCAAAATAATGCGCTGAGTTTTTGAAAAAGTCGTTTAATCTGAATGTGCCTCGCTTAGCAAATTGAGAGAGTATACCCCCCGCAAAAAAGATATTGAGTATCAGATAAACAACAGACAGCGCAAAACCCAGAAGCCAGAAAGGGCGCAGTGATTTGCGGTTTTCATTGAGAAAATCAGAAATAACGGTAAAATCAAAACCGATAAGCAGTTTTTCGAACTCCAAAGAGTTTTGTGCTTCCGACTGAAGCATATTATAAAGCGGTGTTGCCAGTATTAATCCAAGAGAAAGGTTGAGTATAAAAACTGTCAGAACCATTTTCCAGTTTTGAGCAGTTCTGTTAAAAGCCTGGGAGAGTATCGTAAACATATTACATATTGGTTAGTTTTTCGTTGTTTTGGTGCCGCAATTTATCTCTTTTTGTTTTCTTATCAATGTTTTTGCGAAAAGCTTCTGTTAAATCTATATTTGTTTGATTAGCCAGACATATCAGTACAAACAATACATCGGCCATTTCATCAGCCAGATCTTTATCTTTATCAGATTCTTTTTCTGATTGCTCACCGTATCGGCGGGCCATTATCCGGGCTACTTCTCCTACCTCTTCGGTGAGTATGGCCAGATTGGTAAGTTCGTTAAAATATCGTACTCCAATTGTTTTTATCCAATTATCAACTTCTGACTGGGCCTCGGCTATAGTCATATCAATCATATTTTTTTGAGTGCAAAACTACGCAAAAATAATACTCTGCGAAATACAAGGCCTGGCACATCGTTGTTTTATAACGATACAAAGCGGTATTGTGGTAAAATAAATTGTAAGTTATTTATTATCAGTATGTTGTGAAAATATTTTAGATGATTTCATATACGAATTAATTTTATTTTAATAGCTGAACCGAAAATAAATACCTTTGTAGTTAAAAATTCATGCCAGAGCTGACTTGAGTAAATAAGTCGAATCTAGAGTCAATATTAATTAAATAATGATGAAATCATTTCAAAACCAGACAATCAAAAGAATATATTCCCCCTATCGGGTTATAGTGTTTTTAGTAGCGGTGTTTGTAATAGCAGTTTCGTGCAGGCATAATACGAGCTCTGGTACAACTACCGGAACCGAGCAGATAAAGCTGGCCACCACACCGGATTTCAACGCAGACTCTGCCTATGCTTTGATTGAATCTCAGGTAAAATTCGGTCCGAGGGTACCCGGCACACCTGCGCACGCAAAAACCGGAGACTGGATGATTAAGAAGCTGAAAGCGTATGGCTTTGAAGTAACCGAGCAGCGTTTTATGCCGGTAACTTTTGATGGCAAGGTTCTAAATGCCCGTAATATCATCGGCAGCTATAACCCCGCAGCTACTAAAAGAATATTACTGGCGGCTCATTGGGACACCCGCCCGTTTGCAGATAAAGATACAAAGAAAAAAGAACGGGCTATTGCCGGTGCCAACGATGGCGCCAGTGGGGTAGGCGTGTTGCTGGAAATTGCCCGTGCTATTCATTCGTCACCGCAAAAGCTTAATCTGGGTGTCGATATTATTTTCTTTGATGCCGAAGACTGGGGTGAAAAAGATGACATGCAACCGGCGCAGAATAAAGTGTTCTGGTGTTTAGGCTCACAGTATTGGGCAGCCAATTTGCATAAACCTAACTATTCTGCCTATTTTGGTATTTTGCTTGATATGGTAGGAGCCAAAGGCGCTACTTTTCCGAAGGAAGCGCAGTCGGTACAATTTGCGGGAAGCATTAATAACCGGGTATGGGATATTGCCGGTCGCCTGGGCTTCGGGCAGTATTTTATTCAGCAGGAAGCAGGCGGTGTTACAGATGACCACTACTTTGTAAACACTGTTGCAAGAATACCCATGATTGACATTCTGCATCAGGAGTTGAGCGGTAACCGAACTTTTGGTGCCTATCATCATACTCATGCCGACAATATGAGTATCATTGATAAAAGTACCCTGAAGGCAGTAGGGCAGACGGTTACACAGGTATTATATCAGGAAGACAACGATACTTTCTAAAATAAAAACGGGAGTTAAGGCTCCCGTTTTTATTTTGATTAAAACCTCTTTTCTTTTTCCAATTTCTCCGCTTTTGCAAAGCTCTTCATAGCGGTTGTAATCATCGGGTCGTCGTTAAAGACAATCTGATAGTATTCGTTGTTCAGACCATTCTTTACACTGCGTTGCCACACATGCCTTGCAATAGCCGCTTTAAGCTGCAGTTTTACAAATTCTTTTGAGTCTGCAAATTCCTTAGGATTATACTTTATACCTGTCTGTTCCAGATCTTTGTTCATGCTGCCGAGCATGGCGTCACTAACGGTAAAGTTTTTCAGATAAGCTTCAAACGATTGTTTCAACAAGGCTTTGCGGTTTTCGTTCGCATAGCTCATGGCATATTCGCGGATAATATTCCGGCCGTACAACTCCATCAGATACTTGGTGATATGGCTGGTATCACGGGGTACGAATATGTCAGGACTAATACCACCACCACCGTACACAGTTCTACCTCCTACGGTTTTGAAGCGCATTTTCGGGTTGTTTTTGATACTATCTGCTATAAAATATTCGCCTGATTTACCCCTGTCGTCCAGTTCGTGTTCATAGTTATCCAGGCTACCTTTTACATAAGGTTTCTGAATGCTTCTGCCGCTAGGTATATAATAGCGCGAGATAGTGAGGCGTAATTCAGAACCATCAGAAAGTTGAATAGGTTGTTGTACCAGACCTTTACCGAAAGTTCTGCGACCTACCACCAGAGCTCTGTCATAATCTTGTAGTGAGCCTGATACAATCTCTGAAGCCGAAGCGCTTCCTTCATCAACCAGAACCACAATCGGGCCTTCCTCAAACATGCCATCGGTATGGGCAAAGGTTTTACGATTGTTGCGGGTGTCTTTTCCGTCAGTATATACAATTACTCCTTTTCCGGCTACCATTTCATCTACTATGTCGGTAGCTCTGTCCATATAACCACCCGGGTTACCTCTCAGATCCAGAAGCAATTGCTTCATGCCCTGTTTCTGTAAAGCAGTAAGGTGCCCCTTGAATTCGTCGTAGGTAGTTTCAGTAAAACGGTTAATTTTCAGGTAGCCGGTCTTGTGGTCGTCCATAAGATAGGCCGCATCAATAGAGTATTGCGGTATTTTATCACGAATCACCGAAAATGTCAGCAAATCTTTAAAGCCCTTTCTTTTTACTTCAATTTTCGCTTCCGAGCCGCGTTTCCCTCTCAGGTTTGAAAAAATATTGGTCGAGCTAGACTCCTTGCCTGTCAGGCTATTATTATTGGCTTTGATGATGGCATCACCGCTTTGAATACCTACGGCTTCAGAAGGGCCCCCGGCCAATGCAGTGACCACATATACAGTATCATTGAATACGTTGAATTCGATACCGATGCCATCGAAACCGCTTTCCAGTTGCGAGCGAGCCAGCAGAGCGTCTTGCGGAGGAAAATAATAGGTGTGCGGGTCTAGTTTTTCAAGCATTTTGGTGATTGAATAATCAACCAGACTATCGGTATTGACACTGTCTACATAACTTCTGTTGATGTAAGAAAGAATCTCACGGAATTTACTCGAACTCCGTGACACATCACCGGCCGCACGTCGTCCACCGAAAAACGTTGCCCCGATCAATATCCCCAATGCCAGCGTAGTACCCACAATAATAGGAGTACGAACAGTAGCTTTGTTATTCTGAATTTTATTCTCTTCCACTTTCAGGCTTTATTTATAATAGATGCTTATTTGTAAATAAATATAGTAAATAACTAACAAAATGCTACATCAAAATGTGATTATTCCACGGTTGATACCGTAGCACATTATTAACAGAAAATACGCCAAATAAATTTTGCAAGTACTTGTTTTTCATTACTTTGATAGTTCTTTTGCCCGGCGCTCAGCAGCCAGAATACCACTAACCAATCCTTCAGGCAATTGGCGTTCTTCAAAGGTTCGTAATGCGGCCTCGGTAGTACCTCCTTTCGAAGCCACGGCTTTGATCAAATCGTCAAGACTTTTCTCGGCATTGTTAATGAGATGATAAGACCCCAGCATAGTTTGTTTTACCAGCAGGCTGGCCATTCCTTCATCAAATCCCATTTGTTTACCGGCTTCAATCATGTGTTTTACCAGATAATAGAAATAGGCAGGGCCGCTGCCGCTGAGTGCCGTTACGGCATCAATCATACTTTCGTCTTCCAGATACACCGAGCGGCCGGTGGCATTAATCAAGTTTTCGACCTTACGCAATTTAGAAGCATCTACCTCAGCGGCCGCTGTAAAACCGGTGATTCCCATACCCAGCATGGCAGGAGTATTCGGCATGGCTCTTACAACCAGTCTATGATTGAGGGTCTCCTGTATTTTGCTGATGGGAATCCCGGCCATAATAGACAATACCACCTGTTGCGGCTGAATAACCGTGCTCAGTTCGTCTCTCAATGACGCAAAATCCTGCGGCTTTACCGAAAGTATTATTAGCTCATAGTCGGCTATCTGCGCATTGATGGTGCTTACTACTACACCTTCTTTGGCGCTTTTGAGAGTCTCGCTGCGTTCCTGACTTTTTTCTATCAGTAATAAATCTTCTTTTTTTACTAAATCATACTGCAAAAATGAACGGGCAAAAGCCATTCCCATGTTCCCGCAGCCTATAATGGCAATTTTCATGTATCAGCAGCTCCATACCCTTTATTGGAGCATTTTTGGTGAAAGATGATTACCCTTTAGGGTGAAAGGTAACCGGTTCTACAAAAGTAGCGATGATTTGTAAATTGTCAGTTCATCGCCCGATAAGTTTTGCTTATCAGTTATATCAATATTCTTAGGCATTATAGGTGCTGCTACGCCTTTATGAAAATGACCTGAACAGCGAAAAACACGGATTTCATCAAAAAGCTGCGCCTCAATAAAACTCTCTAACAGTTTAGTGCCGCCTTCAACATAAACCGACTGTATTTTCCTTTGATAAAGCTCATCCAGCAGATTTTTAATAAATGCTTCGCCGAATCCAACCTTAATGTGTGTGTTTCTTCCTTCTGATTTACTTATTGACTCGTTAATAATCCATGTATCCTGTGTCTGGTCGAACAGGTGCAGCGATTGCGGTAATTGCAATTGCCTGTCGACAACGATTCTTATCGGATTTTTACCCCCCTGCCATTCCCGTACGTTGAGCCTGGGATTATCATATCTGGCAGTGTTAGTGCCTACCAATATAGCATCTTCTTCACTACGCCATTTGTGCGCTGCCTTGTGCGATAACGCATTGCTGATTTTCAGGGGTTGATAATTTTCTCCGGCTATAAAGCCGTCGGCAGTTTCAGCCCATTTCAATATGATATAAGGACGTTTTTTTTCAACATAAGTAAAAAAGCGTGCATTGAGTGCCCGTCCTTTTTCTTCCAATAACCCTTTTTCAACTTCAATGCCGGCATTTCGGAGTTTCTCTATCCCCTTGCCAGCTACCAGCGGAAAAGGGTCGTCATTGCAAATGACCACTTTTTTTACCCGGTGTTGCACGAGCAAATCGGCACAGGGAGGGGTTTTGCCAAAATGAGAGCAGGGTTCTAGCGTAACATATACGGTAGATTCGGGCAACACTGAAAGGTCTTTTACTGCATTCACCGCATTCACTTCTGCGTGCCAGTCGCCGTATTTTTTATGCCAGCCTTCACCTACTATCCGGTCGTTATGCACAATCACGCAACCAACCATAGGGTTAGGACTTACCAGTCCCAGACCCAGTTCGGCCAATTGCAAGGCTCTCAGCATGTATTTTTCTTCCATTCTCAATTTACCGGATTAGTGATTAAGCAAATTAGTCAATAATTTTGTGTCTCATTATATTTTAATACATTGAAAGACGGCATCACCGCTAAACAACTTTTTAATCAATTATTACACCAAATTACGGTGTACGACACACAGGAAGCAAAAGAAATTGTTTTCTGGTTGCTTGAGCATGAGCTGAATCTCAGAAAAACAGATATTCTTGCCGACAAACCGTTGAATAATGCTTTAACTATTGACTGGGCTTCGATTATCAGCAGGCTTAATAACCATGAGCCGATTCAGTATATTATAGGTGAAACAATTTTTTACGGAAGAAAATTTCTGGTTAATGATGCGGTTTTAATACCCAGGCCCGAAACTGAAGAACTAATAGCCTTGATTAGTAAATGGGAAGGAGAAACTAATAACCGGACAAAGCCGAAAACGGTACTCGATATAGGCACAGGCAGTGGATGTATTGCCGTATCGTTGGCAAAAGAATTGAGCCATGCCACTGTTTTTGCGTATGATATTTCGGAGAAGGCGCTTGACATGGCACAGAAAAATACATTGATTAATGAGGCAACGGTGACTTTTGAAAAAGTAGACATTCTTCAATACCTGGCGAAAGGCACATCCATTGAACCGGAGTTTGATGTAATTGTCAGTAATCCGCCTTATGTTACCCGGCAGGAGGCCATGAAGATGCGACAGAACGTGCTGGGTTTTGAACCCCATTTGGCACTTTTTGTAGAAGACCATGAGCCTTTGATTTTCTACGAGGCCATTGCCCGCTTTGCCTCCGGGGCTTTGAAAGAAAACGGTGTGGTAGCTGTTGAGATTAACGAGAGCCTTGGGAACGAAACGGCCGGAGTATTTTCAAAAGCAGGTTTTGCAGATGTTTCGCTGATTAAAGACATTCATCAGAAAAACAGATTTGTACTGGCTGCATTTAGCAAAAAGATGAAAAAGGATTAAGGGGTTATGAGGGATTTTCCTAACTTCACACTTTGTAAATCATGATACACAGATGATTTTCCTAAAGTCATCTGATTTTTATATTAACCCTGGCATTTGGTCAAAATCCTGATAAATAGAATGGAAAGTTCGAGAATTTTACATAAAAAGATAAGAGAAGTTTTTTCAGAGACAAGCAAAGTAGTGATTGGTCAGGAGCGATTGATTAACCGCTTGTTGATCGGACTTTTTACAGGGGGTCATATTCTATTAGAGGGCGTTCCCGGGTTGGCCAAAACTAAAACCATTAATATACTAGCCAAGGTGTTAGACCTGGGCTTTAACCGTATACAATTCACGCCCGATTTACTACCGTCTGATCTGGTGGGCACCATGATTTATAACCAGAAATCAGGAGATTTTGAAGTAAAAAAAGGGCCGATTTTCTCAAACCTGATTCTGGCGGACGAGGTAAACCGTGCCCCGGCCAAAGTACAATCGGCATTACTGGAAGCAATGGCCGAAAAACAGGTAACTATCGGCGATGAAACGCATCAACTGGATAAGCCATTTCTGGTAATGGCTACTCAGAACCCGGTAGAGCAGGAGGGAACCTATCCACTGCCGGAAGCACAAGTAGACCGTTTTATGATGAAAGTTTTTGTGGATTACCTTGATAAAAACTCTGAGCTGGAAATGGTAAGAAAAATGGCCAACCTGAACTTTAACTATGTTCCACAACCGATTTTAAATAAGGAAGAGATTTTTGCCATCAGGGAGGAAATTAACCGGATTACTATTTCGGAGGTGCTGGAGAGATACATCATTGAATTGATTTTCTCTACACGCCGTCCGGCGGAATATGGTCTGAAAGACGAAGCCCGCTACATACAATTCGGGGTTTCGCCACGGGCGGGTCTTTCTCTATACAATGCTGCCAAGGCATTAGCATATTTCGACGAAAGAGACTATGTATTGCCGGAAGACATCAAGGCCTTAGTGCATGATGTTTTCAACCACCGGATTATCTTGAACTATGAAGCCGAAGCAGACGGCATCACCACCCGACAGGTGATAGATACGCTGTTGAAGAAAGTAGCAATTGGCAGATGATGGTTGTTATTCATCCAATTTTCGTAAAGACGTATTGCCATACGTCTCCGGTGGCCTTGTAAAACCAGTAAGTTGTTTTTTGCCTGTTCAACAACAAATTCGTAGATAACCTGATTCGCTGATAAGCCGTAATGCATTACGGCTCTACCAGATTCTTTATTGATTACTCATAAACCACACTCAATACCTCCGCTACGCAGGCGGGTTTTTCTGAACCCTCCAATTCAAAAATGGAGTCAATCGTTAACTTCACACCATTCGGTTGCAGGTTTTCAGCATCTTTCAAAACAGCTTTCATACGTATTCTGCTACCTGATGGTACCGGTGAAATAAATCTAACCCTGTTAATGCCATAGTTAAGCCCCATTTTAGCGGATTCAATTTTATACAATTCATAGATGAATCTGGGGAAAAGCGATAATGATAAAAAGCCATGGGCAATGGTTTTACCGAATGGAGAAAGCTGCTTGGCCATTTCTTCATTGACGTGAATCCACTGGTTGTCAAAAGTGGCTCTGGCGAAGTCGTTAATCATTTCCTGCGATACGGTTTGCCAGCTTGATGTCCCCAGTTCTTTGCCTTTAAAATCTTTCAGCTCAGCAATGTTCTTGAAAATAATCGTATTACCCTCTTTTTTTGTTTCCTGCGGTTTTTGCTCTTCTGCTCTTATTTCTTCTTTCGGCGCTTCATATTGCGGCATTTGTATTTCATCAGAAGTTACTACCACGGCTTTACCTACTACCTTCCGGTTCATCATGTCCTGAAGTGCCTCGGCAGCTTTTTCAAGCGGATACAACTGATGAATATGTGGACTAAGCTTACCTTTCATGAAAAATCCGGCCAGTTCCTGAATATTCTGAAAACTTTTGGCTGATTCTTTTTCTGCAAATTGTCCCCAGAAAACACCTACAATAGAACAGCCTTTCAGCAAAGCCAGATTCAACGGTATTTTGGGTATTTCTCCGGCAGCAAAACCTACTACCAGATAGCGGCCTTTCCAGGCCATTGAGCGTAGTGCCGGTTCTGCATATTTATCTCCAACGGCATCATAGACTACGTCTACACCTTTCCCATCGGTTAATAGTTTGATTTGGTCTCGCAGGTCTTCTGTGCTGTAATTGATGGTGTGTTCCGCTCCTTTTTCCTTGCAGACTGCCAGCTTTTCGTCTGTTGAGGCTGCTGCTATTACTTTAGCTCCCATCAGTTTTCCTAATTCAACTGCTGCCAAACCTACTCCACCGGCTGCTCCTAAAACTAGCAGGGTTTCACCAGCCTTTAGCTCTGCCCGGTCTTTCAATGCATGGTAAGAAGTACCATAGTTGTACATGACTGAGGCCGCTGTCACGTAATCCATAGACGGTAACATCGGGAAGACCCTACGGGCATCAACCAGTACTTCTTCCGCCATTCCTCCCCAGCCTGTCAAAGCAAAAGCCTTATCACCCGGCTTCACATGTTTTACGCCTTCGCCTACTTCTTTCACAATACCGGATACCTCTCCACCCGGAGAAAAAGGCAAGGCAGGTTTGAACTGATACAGATTCTGAATGATGAGTGTATCGGGGAAATTAACACTGCAGGCTTTTACACTGATAACCACTTTGCTGGCTTCAGCTTTCAGGGGTTCAATGTCTTCCAGAACCAATGTGTCGGGTGTTCCGAACTGCTTGCACAAAAGGGCTTTCATAGATGGTTTTGTTTAGTAGGGAGGGTTAACGTTATTTTAAAGCAGTAGGCTTAGTCTGTCAATCGGGTAATAGGTGTAAAATCAACTTTACGGAACTCAACCTCTGAACCCTCAGCTTGTAAGGCAATCTGACCCTGGCTGACGGTACAGTTAAAGCCATGATTCACCAGATCTCCGTTCACCCATACTTTTACCTGATTCCCCAGGCATTCTACCCGCATGGTATTCCATTGACCAACCTGTTTTTCTGAGTTATCGGTCAGGTTAATAATTCTACGCTCTTTTCCATCGACTGAGCCCCAGTTCTTTTTCGGGCCTCTTCTTTTTTCCATATCCGGCACACTGATGTCTTCACCAATACACCAGAAATCCCCGGCATTTTTGTGCATCAATTGGGCTTCAATAGCTTTCGGGAACATGCCATACAATACCCGTGGTGTGGAGGCATGCACCAAAACCCCGCAATTGCCCGGTTTGGCAGCAAAGCGATATTCTACTTCCAGCCGATAGTTTTTATAAACCGAATCAGTAATGATATGCCCTTGTGGGTCAGCCAGACTTACCAGCATGCCATTGCGAATAATAAACGGATTTTTGGCGTTGGAGTTATTGTCCATCGCCGGAACGTCAATGTGCCAGCCAGCAAAATTTTTGAAATTAAACAGGCTCCTGGTTTGCCCGCTAGCCACATTAAATGCCAGTATTGATAGAAAGCCCAGAACGAAAATCTTCTTCATGAAAAATTGATTGTGTATGACAGGATTGAACAGGTATTCTATAAAAATAGCCAATAGCTTTTTAAAAGTACTATTGGCTACCTTATTTTTTCTTTCAGATTATTTCAAGAGCCCGGCAGGTACGGGTTTTTCGAGTAAATATTTGTATATAAATCGAGTTTTCAGGTTATCAAAATGCTGCCCTTTATTACCTCTCCAGCCGTGTCTTCCGCCGGGGTACAGCATAAATTCAAAATCCTTTTTGCTGTCTTCCAGCTTGCTGATTAACTGAATACTGTTTTGCATGTGCACGTTGTCGTCCATGGTACCATGTACAATCTGTAGCATGCCTTTGTATTTATCGGTATGTGTCATTACACTGCTGGTTTTATAACCTTCGGGGTTTTCGGCAGGGGTATCCATAAAACGTTCCGTATAAGCGCTGTCGTATAGACTCCAGTCGGTTACACTACCTCCGGCCATGCCGTGTGTAAAGACATCACTGCCATAAGTAAGGGCATAGCAACTCATATAACCACCATAGCTAAAGCCTGTGATGCATATTTTAGTCGGATCAGCAATGCCTTTGTCTATCAGCGATTTTACCAGTGTGGTGTAGTCTTTCATTTCCCAATAACCCAGGTTACGGTGCATGTATGCTACGCCTTCTTTACCAAAGTGCCCACTGGCGCGATGATCAAGCGATACCTGAATCAGTCCTTCCTGCGCATACCATTGGCTTTTAGGCGACCATGTCCATTGATCATATACAGTACCTGCATCCGGGCCACCGTAAATACTGATTAATACAGGATACTTCTTGCCCGCTACCATGTTTTGAGGATAGGTAATGGTCATAGGTAAATCAAACAGACCATCATCGCTTTTTACTCTTAACAGCTCTGTTTTGGCCCGGTTATAATTGTCCATTTCGGAGCCTTTTATACTACCAAGGTCTTTAATTATTTTGCCGTTGTTATCCACTACGGCTATTGAAGTCGGCGTGGTGATACTTGAATAAGTAGTAACGAAGTATTTGAAATCGGGTGAGAGTTGAATCAGACGGTGATTGAAATCTCCGAAAGTGAGACGTTTCAGATTTTTTCCGTCGAAATCCACTCTGTAAAAATCGAAGCGGGCTGAATTCTCCAGTCCGCGTGCCTGGAAATAAACCACTCTGTTTTTCTGGTCAATGCCCTCTACCGATTTGACAGTGAACTTTCCGTCGGTAATGTTGTTTCTGAATTTTCCGTCAGTACCATACAGGTACAGCTGGTTCCAACCGCTTTTATCACTCAGAATAATCATTTCTTTGTTTCCGTCCAGCAAGGTAAGCCGATTATCGGCGTCACTGATATCAATCCATGCTTTTTGAGTTTCGGCATATACTTCTTTTTTGCTGCCATTAACCGGCGAAACATTATAGATTTTCAGGTTGTCGTTCCCCCGGTTAATCCATTGCACGGCCAGGCCACTTCCATCCAGTAGCCACTCCGGCCATCCAAAATATTGTTCTTCTTTTTCGTTGAAATCAGCCCAGACTGTTTTGCCCCCCAGTGGAGAAACAAAACCGATTTTAGCTTCGGGATTCGGGTCGCCACTTTTCGGGTATCTTGTTTCTTCAATAAACCCGTGCTGGCCTTCACTGTTATAAAGCGGAAACATCTGAATTTTGCTTTCATCAAAGTGCATGTAGGCTAGTTTCTTGCTGTCCGGACTCCACCAGAACGCTCTGAAACGCGTAGCACGACCAAAGATTTCTTCCCAATACACCCACGTGGCATAGCCATTTAATGTCGTCTTGGTACCATCGGTAGTGAGTTTAACCTCCTTACTGGTTTTCAGGTTATAAGTATAAAGGTTATTGTCTTTTGTATAGGCAATGAAGTTGCTGTCCGGCGAAAACGTCGGGTTCTTCTCTTCGGCCTTATCGTTAGTCAGTTGTTTCTCCTTGTCGCCATCTTTTAAAAAAATGTCATTGTCTTTTACCAGAACTGATAATCGGGGTTGCGGTATTTTAGAAGAAATATCAGCTTTCCCTTCGGTCATGTTGCCGGTTGTAAGATCCAGTACAAAACTTTTGTTGCCTCCGGTTCTTTGCACCACTGATAGTTTGTCGCCATTGGCCCATTGCACTTGCGGCAGCAACTGCTGGAAATCCTTAGGTGTACGCTCTGCTTTTAAATCATTGATGTCAAATTCCTTTTTTTGGGCAAAAGCGAAGGTATTGCTGATGAGTAAAAGTACTATGACTTTTTTCATGGTTTATGAAGTGTTTAGTTTAATATGATATGTAATCTGTGCCTAAAAATAGATAAATTTTTAATTCTTCTCTTACACAACAGAGGAATTGTAGATAAGTTCTGCGAAAAGATACAGGCAAAAACCGGAGTGAGACATTTTAACATTACGATTGGGTATACAGAAAATACTCCTTGCCAATAAGCCGTTTATGATTTTTTTATTTTTAGTTAATATTAAGATAACATACCGATTCTACTTTTGCGACCTAACTAAAAGAACTTTTATGAAAAAAATTATCCTTCTGGCTTTAGCAGTAAGCATAGCCGTTGTAGCCTGTAATGAAGACGAAGTACCCGCATTAGAATTCACTGTTGAAGAAGATGTAGCAAGCTATCAGGAAATTGCCTCGATTAACCTGGGGGGTTTAGGGGCTGCCGAGATTACTACATTCGACCCTCTTACGAAGCGTTTGTTTGCCGTGAATAACGGAACTACCAACAAAATTGATGTGATTGATTTTGCCAATCCTGCCAGTATCTCGGTTATTCATTCTATCAGCATGACACCATACGGGGGTTATGTAAACAGTGTGGATGCCTATAATGGTAAACTTGCGGCGGCAATTGAGTCTACCGATAAACAGGCTGCCGGAAAGATAGTGGTATTTAATGCCTCTACTTATGCAGAAGAAAAAGTAATTGCTGTAGGATCATTACCTGATATGGTTACCTTCAGCCCTGACGGAAAATACATTTTAAGTGCCAATGAAGGCGAACCGAACACCAGTTATACTAACGACCCTGAAGGCACAGTTTCAATTATTGATGTAGCCAACAACTATGCCGTAAAAACAATCAACTTTTCAGCTTTCAGCAGCCAATTGGCTGACTTAACAGCCAAAGGGTTCAGAATTTTTGGCCCGGGTAAGGATTTCGTGAAAGATATTGAACCTGAGTATATTACAGTGGCCGACGATTCAAAAACGGCATGGGTAACCCTGCAGGAAAACAACGCTATTGCTGAAATTAACCTTACTGCCGGTACTATCACCAAAATTATGCCACTGGGTTTCAAGGATTACAATGCTGCAGGAAACATGGTTGACATCAGCGACAGAGATAATGCTGTAAGTTTCGCCAACTGGAAAGTGTTTGGTACTTACATGCCTGATGCCATTTCATTTCTACGTCATAATGGTGTGCCCTATTTGTTCACGGCTAATGAAGGTGATGCCCGCGAGTATGATGCTTTTGCCGAGGTAAAACGTATGAAAGATTTGAAACTGGATGAAACGGCTTTTCCGAATGGGGCTGCTTTAAAGGCTGACGGACAATTAGGCAGACTGAATCTTACAAGCACATTGGGAGATACAGATGGTGACGGAGACTATGATGCGCTTTATAGCTTTGGCGCGCGCTCGTTTTCGGTATGGAATGCACAAACCGGACAATTGGTTTTTGACAGTAAAAATGAACTGGATGTAAAAGTGAAAGATGCCAATAGTTATGACGATACCAGGAGTGATGATAAATCGGTAGAACCGGAAGCCATTACAATTGGGAGAGTAGGCAGCAAACGAATAGCTTACGTAGGAATGGAAAGAGTAGATGCGGTTGCTATTTATGATGTTACCAACCCTGTGGCTCCTACTTTTATAAAAATACTTCCTACAGGCGATGCCCCGGAAGGTGTATTGTTTATATCAGCCTCGAAAAGCCCTATTCAACAAAGTTTGGTGGTAGTGAGCAGTGAAAACGATGGAGTAGTGAAAGTTTATAAGGCGAATAAATTGTAATAATATATCTGTTTGTAAAATTTGAAAAAGGTGCTAACTCTAGCACCTTTTTTTGTGTCGTTGATTCAATGTTACATTCGCCATTTAATACCGCAGCCAATAGCTTTGGTACTTGTCAGATTCACTGGTTTATTCTCTAACAGTGCATCAACGGCCTGTTTTACGTAATGTGCACTGGCGGCGGCAGCATCGTTCGAATTGTTGTCGATAGCTCCGTGGTAAGCCAGTATGTAATCATTCCCTTCGCGCTTTACTACATACACGGTCGGGGTGCTTTTAGCGCCATAGGTTTTGGCTACTTCCTGAGTGGTGTCGAGCAGATAAGGGAAACCATAGTTCTTGCTTTTGGCTCTTTGCTGCATTTGCTCGAAACTATCGCCGGGTGATAATCCTGCATCGTTGGCGTTGATGGCTATAACCGGGTAACCTTTTGGCGCATAAGTTTTGTTCAAATCTACCACGCGCGCTTCATAAGCTTTGGCTACCGGACAAGTATTGCAGGTAAACACAACAATGTATCCTTTGGCTGACGCATCATGACCCAAAGCAACCATCTTGTTGTCAATGTTTTTCAGATTGAAAACCATCACCTTGTCTCCTACCTTGTAGCCGTCGGCCGGTAAAAGAAAACTGCCAAGCACAAAAACCAGTGCTACTGACAGGCTTAGAAAGATTGTTTTTTTCATAGTTTTAAAAAATTGTGTTAAACAATAAGGAAAGATCTGACTCGTCCTGAAAAAGGATTTATCATTTAATAAAAGCTTTTAATTCGGTCTCTAGCTGACCTTGGGTCAGCGGTTGTTCGAAAGTCTTTCTTGATTTGTTTTGTGGTGCTACTATTAAAGTGAATGGCAGCGCGCCTGACCAGTTGGCTGATACCAGATCAATCCAGCTATTGTAATCGGGTTCGTCCAGAAGATAAATGGCCGATGCTCTCAACTTATTTTTTGCTATGAAGGGCATTACTTTTTTATTCAGGTCAGTCACCATGTCCAGATTAATCAGCACTACCTTCACATTTTTGTCTTTATATTTTGCACTGATTTTTTCAAAATGCGGAAGTTCCTCTATGCAGGGTTTGCACCAGGTTGCCCAGAAATTGACCACCAGCACTGTATCTTTCGTTTGCTTGATTATCTTTTCCAAGGCCGGATACTTAATAGCCTTTACAGCCTGGGCATTAGCAACACACCCGGAGCAGACCAGAAGAAAAAACAATATGTATCCTTTTATTTTCATGGTAGCAAGATAACATTTCCATGAGTGTATAATAAAAACGTCTTTAAAACTGAGATATTTTACGGCGGCAGAATGAATAGGTATGTGCCTGATGCACGGGGTGATAAACAAATTTAACACTAAAAGCCTATCTAAGTCAATGTTTTATTGTTTTTTGTTAATATGGTAATTGCTCCTGCTCTGCGAAGCTCTTGTTTAAACTTAGTGAAGCTCCATAGTAAAGCTGCTGAGTGAAGAATATTATAATGAGTTGTATATTCTTCTGTTGTTACTTTTTTTGCCTGAAAAAAAGTAACCAAAAAAGCAGGCATCATTTAAACTCACACAATTAAAAATCTGAGAGTTTTTTGCTTCTTCTCTGAATCTATATCTCGATTTTTAATTGTGCTCAAACAGGAAATGATGTTTTAAGGTCTTTTATTTTTAGTTGTTATTTTTTGTGGGCATTTAACTTTTACTTAGTAAAGGGATGTAGTTTATTTAGCCTTCACTCCAAACAACAACCTCATAAAATTAAACGGCCTGATGAGAAAATGGAAGATAAACAGGCTGAATCCGAATGTACCCAGTACTAATATCAGGAGCTTTAACCATACATTCATATTCCAATCGGCAATGTGGAAACCAATGGTTACGGTAATAGTCTGATGCAGGATGTAAAAAGGATACACAGCCTCGGTACTATAAGTGAGAAAAGCATTTTTGAAATTGAGGTAGTGCCGTGCAAATCCACAAATGGCCAGTATGGTTGTCCAGAGACTAACCATCGTCAGGAAGCCATTGAGTAGTAATATAAAAGGTCCGTCTTCCGGGATACTTCCGAAAATAGCATCAAAAGACATACGAAACGCAACAATAAAAATGCCCACAGATGCAAGAGGAAATCTGTATCGCTCCATAATAGACCATATCGCCTGATGAGTGCCAATCAGATAACCGTAAAGAAAAATAACCAGCGATATAGAAAAATTATACCAGTCAGAAATCAGGTTGTTGGTTACTTCCCATCGTTCGCGAAGTGTCCAATAGATAATCATAGGTACTACGCTTAATAGCAGTATGCTCCAGATGTTTGAGAAACGTGTG
The DNA here is from genome assembly GCF_058808615.1 of Emticicia sp. GW821-FHT11C11. Lineage (NCBI taxonomy): Bacteria > Pseudomonadati > Bacteroidota > Cytophagia > Cytophagales > Leadbetterellaceae > Emticicia > Emticicia sp. GW821-FHT11C11. The sequence goes on along the minus strand of NZ_JBXARV010000002.1, from coordinate 718,132 downwards.
CTGATAGCCTTTACCAGTTTTTTAGAATTATCAGATTTCAGCCATAAAAACAGAGGCGTGGCTATTAGTGAGAAAACCCATAAGTAAGCCACAAACCATAAATGATGCCACGAAAAATCTCCTTTAGGATAAGGGATAAACTGAAGTACTTGTGAGTAAAAGTCGATGTAAGAGCCGTTGAACTGTCTGCTTTGCAAACGCTCGAAGTAAATCTGTGGAGGTACAATTACAAACATACCAAATACAAGGGGCAGCAATAAGCGTTTGGTACGTTCGCCAATAAATTGCCAGCCTGTACGCGACTTCATGGCCAGACTCACGCCTACACCCGAAATAAAGAATAATAAAGGTAAGCGCCACAAGTGTAGCCACTCCATGGGTATTTCCATGGTATGATTGATAACGTTGTTCTTGACATGCCAGCCCCAGCCGACAAAGAACATACTGCTATGGAAAAAGATAAGAATACAAAAAGCCAGTACCCGTATCCAATCTATATAATACTGGCGCTTTGAGGAATGTGTTGTGGTTGTTGAAGTAATAGGTTCCATAATTTTGTTTTGGTTTAAATGATGCCCAAAACTAGATGAACCTATTATAAAAAGAGGCTTTTGCCGATAAGCGTGGCGTTCGAGATTATAAGAAAGAACATTAAAACCGCTTATTTGTGTGTGCGAAACTGTGAGGGAGTCTGCCCCACAATCTTTTTAAATGAGGTATTAAAGGCCGATTTTGAGTTGTAACCTACCATTTCGGCTATTTCTTCAATCTTGATGTGGGCGTTTTCAGGTGCAAGCAGTAATTGCCGAGCCTCTTCAATGCGGTAGGCAGCCGTGAAATCAAAAAAGCTTTGCCCCAGTTTTTCGTTCAGAATTTGTGACAGATGATGTGGAGAAACAGCCAGCATTTTTGCAAGCACCGGTAGTGAAAAGGAAGCATCGAGAAATGGTTTTTGAGTGGTCATCAGCTCAGTTAGCTTAATCAACGTGTTATCCTGAATGTCGGGAGTAAGAGAAGACTTTTCATATTTCTTCCCGGGTTTTACCTGCTCATCATGAAAGAATTTTGAACGACTGATAATTGAGAAGGTAATAGCATAAATAATGAGTGTGATATGCCCGGCGAGGATATGGTCGCCCAGATCATGAATAAAGGTCAGTTTGATAATCAGAAAAATTACGACCATAGAGGTCAGAGAAATGACCTGTGTTCGGCACCAGCTTAATTTTGGATTCCGGTTAGACGTGAACGAAATACCTTCTTTTTTAAAGGCACGCATAACTACGTAGAAACTGGCAGCAAGATAAACAACCATGTGCGCAAACATCAGGTCGTTTACATGATGTTTAAACCAGTAATACCATTCTCTCTCATGATAGTCACAAGGTACTCGGGTAAGGTCCGGATGGAAAGCGTATAAATATGAATTATAATGATGTATGTCTGGAAGCGGGTAAAACAAAACGGACATATAAAGCAGATAAGCCAAAAAAGGGATAAAGTGCAACAACTGGGTTTTATTGAACCGCTCGGTTATGTAGGTCTGTATATAAAGAAAAGAGAGAGGTGCCAGTACAAAATTGGTTGGTTCGGCCATATCTACCAGATACAGCGTGCGAAAAGTATAATTGGTGTAACCCATTAGCACCTCTGTAATGGCAAACGCCATTGAGAATAATAATAAACCCAGATACCGATGCGCTACTTTGTTACCTCTCTGAACTGTCAGGAAGAAAAATGCCAGAAAGAAGCCCTGTACCACTCCGAGCAGTATAATGATGGCAAATAAATCAATTTTGAGAGGTAATGTCCGGAGCATCAGGATGAATTTTCAAGGCAAAATACAAATAAAAAAATACCCCGGCAAATCTGAAAACCTGCCGGGGTAAGCACATCTGACAATAAATTCTTATTTCTCCAAAGGATACTCAGCCAATAATTTAGAGGCGTTGTATATATCCTTCTGATTTTTGGTGGCGGCTCTTACGGCTTTTACTTTCTCCGGTTGTGTGGCCGGGGCATTGTTGCCAAAAGAATTACGCACATAGGTAAGCACGGCCGCTACTTCTTTGTCTGTCAGTAATCCCTCAAATGGGGTCATTGGTACTTGTCCGGGATACTTCTTGCCGTTTACTTCTATCGGCCCCAGTAAACCTTTCAGTACAATCTTGATGGCGCGCTCTTCATTGCCGGTTACCCAGTTGGTACCTGCCAATGGCGGGAATCCCGAGGCTGTAAGGCCCTTGCCATCCGGCTGATGGCAGGTTGAGCAATAACCCTCCTTGGCATAAATAGCTTTACCTATATTGTATAATTCAAGTTCGGCGCCTTTCAGGGGCGATTTTTCTGCTACTTCTTTTGCTTTCTTCACGGGTACACCGTTCAGGTGAGCCACTGCTGTTTCATAGGCATGAATCATCCAGTCGTCCAATGGTTTCTTTTTGGCTTCTGCCAGAATCGGCAGACCTTTTTCTTTACCAATCCATGAAGCCGCTACAATAGCGCCCAAACGTACACGACTGTTTTCGTCACGCGCAGCCTGCATTAGCAAGGCTGCCTGGTCAGGAACCTGATGACCTGTAAACCGAATGACCTCTACAACCCCGGCTCTTACATGATAATCTTTGGCTTTGAGCAACTGGCGAAGCAAATGCTGGTCCACTTTGTCCAGTCCCCAGGTAACCCAGAGAGCCTCTAATGCATGATGTTCGTAACGAGGGTCGGTTTTGTCTAAAGCAGCCACCCATTTGGTCACTTTGGGTAGCACTTCAGCGGCACTTCTGCCTCTTAACTCATTACGTGTACGGTAGCGTGTGCGGTATTCAGGCAGTTTCAGGTTGTCTAACAGGGTTTCAACACTGGCTCCGGCAATTTTAGCGGGTGTTATCAGTGGTCTTGACGGATACGTTATTCTGTAGACACGTCCGTGAGAGTGGTCGCGCAGCGGGTCACGGGCATTGTGTTGCATGTGGCCAATCAGAATATTGTGCCAGTCAATTACATATAGAGAACCATCAGGTGCAAATTCCATATCAACCGGACGGAAGTTACGGTCTTCGCTCACAATCAGGTCTACCCGGTGTTTGCTTTTATAACCTGTGCCATCATCGACAAGACTATGCATTTTGGTGCCTAAAAAACCGATGGTATTGTTGATTAACAAATCGCCCTGAACTTCATCGGGAAAATGGCGGCTAGATACAAATTCTAGTCCGGAGGTGGGACGCACCATGTGGTCTTTTTCAATCAACTGCACGCTTTTGTGGGTATACTCTCCATATCGGGGCAATACACTGCCCGGCATCATCCAACGCACATCAGGGCTTGATGTCTCGGCAAAGAAAGGCTGTCCCCATTCGTCAAAAGCAATCCCCCAGGGATTCGGAATAGAAAGCTGGGCGGTGCGTTCCAGTTTACGCAATTGCGGGCTGTATCTGTAAAAGCCACCATTGGTAGCACGTATGGTGCCGTAAGACGTTTCAACATTGGTGTGCAGGAATACACCCTCACCTGAATAAATAGCCCCCGAAGGGTCAACGGTGTAGGCATGGCTGTTATGATGCGTATCGTGGTCGTCAAAGCCACTCAGAATTATCTCCACTTTATCGGCTTTGTCGTCGCCATTGGTATCAGTATACAATTTTAGATTAGTACCCTGCGATACAAAAACACCCTGATGCGTAATCTCGAATCCTAATGGCAGGTGCAAACCATCGGCAAAAACCGTTTGTTTATCGGCTTTGCCATCGTTGTTGGTATCTTCCAGAATAATTATTTTATCATTAGGCCTGGTATCGCCGGGTTTATAGTGCGGATAACTCGGCATGGCTGCTATCCACAGGCGGCCTTTGTTATCGAACGACATCTGCATAGGTTTAGCCAAATCGGGGAACTCCTGTTCTGAAGCAAAAAGCTCGATTTTGTATCCGGCAGGTACTTTTAGTTTACTCAGAGCCTCTTCTCCATATAGATAAGTCAGGCTGCCATTCTTTTCCGGATTAAAATTGGTTTTTACTTGTGGCAGCGTTTTTGTGTTTTTATCGGCTGTGGACACATCCATTTTTTCTCCTTTCGATGCCGCCAGCCAAATGGCCTGATCGCGGATGTTCGTCATTTCACGAATCTTCTCAATTTCAGCCGGATAATTATCAGGCCCGAACGGATTATAGCGACGCCCATAGACGTGCACTCCATTAGGGATTTTATAATCGTTGTGCCACATCCAGTTTTTTTCATTCACCGCATTCAGAACCAGAGCTCTGTTGGCTTCTGCTGTGGCAGGAACTTTACCGAAAACAGCGTCTGTCAATAAAGTGCTCAGCTTACTGTAGCCTGCTTCGTTTAATTGCGAGCCGTCGATCGTTAAAAACTCCTGAGTAGTATCATACCATTTTTTAGAGGGGGTGTAAGCATCTACAAACAAAACCTTATTGGCATCTGCCACTTCCTTCATGGCTTTGGTATACAACAAAAGGTTTTCGTTTTCTTTCACACCATCGGGCAAATCATATTTGCTGCTTAAGTCTTCAAAGGCTATTGGTGAAACAATCACCAGCTGGGGGGCACTGCTGCCATTGTATTGTTGGTTGAGGGTATATTTAATGAAGGCGTCGAGTTCTGCTTTATAGGTAGCCAGATTGGCTTTGCCCTGAAACGATTCGCTATAACCAAAAAAAGCAATGATGATGTCGGTTTTCAGGCGGGTGAGCCATTGGTCGGGTGTTTCAAAATGGCCTTCGCTGTCAGATTTTTTTGCATATTCGGTCTGAAATTTTTCAGCGCCCGGAAATGCCCAGGGCAGATTACGGCTGGCGTGAGGTCTGAAGCCTGGGGTGTCGCCGCCATCGCACATATTTCTGATATATAAAGAATAATCAGGATAACGAACATGCATTTCGGTTTCAAACAGGCCGTAGTTCATCATTCTGGAACCAAGGTTGCCACCAATCAAAGCAATATGAGCGCCTTTCTGAAGGGTAAGTGCCTGGGGTGGGGGGCTTGTCTGAAATGAGCTGATGCCAAAAACCACCAGCACAAATAAAACAATGAATAATCTGAAATTCATTTTCATAAGTTAGGATAATATGGTCGTATGATAATAGTCGCTAAAGTCTGATTAATGGCATACAATCACTTGGTCATGCCACGGTAAGGTACATTGATATCAATTTTACCTTTCCATTGTTTAGGTACCTTTTTGCCCAGCTCCCAATGAATGGCGTTGATAACGAGCCGCTGAAATGCTTCTACCTGAAAATCTTCCGGATGCCCTAGGGTTGTCATGAACACCTTGCCGCCGAAAGAGTTGGTGCCGGTCCAGGCAACAGGATTTTCGATAGCGGCCTTGTCAGGATTCACCGATTTACCCATCAATAGCCATTCTGAACCTTTGGTCGGGTAATCGGGTAAAACTCTGTACAACCATGAGCGCGCATGAAAATTTGATGATACACCGGTCAGAATCGGGTGTTTGGCTGCTGCCGGGATAACACTCACATCAGTACTGCTTTCATGCCCGTAATGGGTATGTGCTGCTTTGCCACCCCAACCCGGAGGAGAATTGAGCGCAAATTCACCAAACGCATTCCACTTTTCCAGTTCGTGGCCTTTCGGATAGTTGAACGAATGAGTTGAGGTCCGGAAACCCATCACAGGTTTACCTGTTTTCAGATAGGCTTCAATGTGATCCAACTGTTCTTTGGGCAATTGGCGCCAGCGTAGGTAGAAAACGGCCAGATCGGCATCCTTCAGCGCTTCCAGACCTGGAATATCCTTTTCGGCATTCTGATCGGGATACGATTTTATTACTTTGGTTCTAAAACCATAGTTTTTTTCCAGTTCGGCAGCAATAAGGGGCAAGGTGTGTTCACCGCTGTATTCGTGGTCACCGGCTACAAAAACAATCAGGGGAGCGGTTTTCGATTGGGCAAGCAACGTACTGGTGGTTGCGTGGAAAAATAGAACCAACAAGAAAGTGGATAATATGGACTTTGCCATAGTTAACAAAAGGTTTATAGGTATAAGAGGTTTGAATATTCAGATTGCAATTTACATAATTTTAAATAATATCATTCGCCGATACGGTATATTAAAATATGGGTAATTATACGTGTTTAAATCCCGTATTTCTGATAAAAGATTGATAATTAAGACCTGTTTCTACTAAAATATTTAAAAACTGTTTTCTATTTTCAAAAAAAGTATCTACCTTTGCAGCCCTATTTAGGAAATTAGTAACTAAACGAAAAAATAATTTTCAAGACAAAATGCCTACTATACAACAATTAGTAAGAAACGGTAGAGAGCAAATGACTTGGAAGTCGAAGTCTCCGGCACTTGACTCATGCCCGCAACGTCGTGGCGTGTGTACGCGTGTTTACACTACGACTCCAAAGAAACCAAACTCGGCGCTTCGTAAAGTTGCCCGTGTTCGCTTGAGTAACCAAAAAGAAGTAAATGCCTACATTCCGGGCGAAGGACACAACCTGCAAGAGCACTCAATCGTATTGATTCGTGGTGGTCGTGTAAAAGATCTTCCCGGTGTACGTTATCACATTGTTCGCGGAGCCCTGGATACTTCAGGTGTGAGCAATCGTAAACAAAGTCGTTCAAAATATGGTGCGAAACGTCCTAAACCAGGTCAGGTTGCAGCTCCACAAAAAGGCGGCAAGAAAAAATAATCGCATTCATGTTTAGTACCGTCACTACGGCAATTCGTTTAGTTACGGGGTAGTAATCCTGATGGTTCAGGGTGAATTAGTTGTCAAAACGAAACCTTATTAAAAAAAGCAATGAGAAAGGCAAAACCAAAAAAACGTTACGTATTACCTGATCCTAAATTCAGAGATGTAGTAGTAACAAAATTTGTAAACAACTTGATGTACGACGGCAAGAAAAGTATTGCCTACAGCATTTTCTACGGTGCTCTTGACCTTGTAGAAAAACGTACAAAAGAAAACGGCTTGGAGCTTTGGAAAAAAGCTTTGAGTAACGTGTCACCTGCAGTAGAGGTAAAAAGCCGTCGTGTAGGTGGAGCAACATTCCAGGTACCAACAGAGGTACGTTCGGAGCGTAAACAATCTTTAGGGATGAAGTGGTTGATTAGCTATTCACGCAAGCGCGGAGAAAAAACCATGACAGAGCGTCTGGCAGGTGAAATCATCGCGGCTTCAAAAGGTGAAGGTGCAGCAGTGAAGAAAAAAGATGATACGCACCGTATGGCAGAAGCAAACAAAGCGTTTTCACACTTCAGATTCTAATCAGATATCAGAAGTGCTTACATACAAAACCGCAGGTTCCGCAAGGTACCTGCGGTTTTTGTTTTTACTGCAGGTGTGTTAATCAATCTTGTACACGTATTTTTTTGCTATTACGGCCTTATAATTAAACCTGTATCAAAAGAACAATTGAGTGATAAGATTTGAAACAGATTGACCGAAAACGAGCGAAGTGGCATTTGGCAAGGCAGTCTTAGTAAATAAAGTGAAACACTTGTACCCTGCGAATTTGCGACAAGGCAATACTTATATTGCAAGCATCCAAAGCGGTTTAGCTTTTCTGTTTCTGAAAAGTGAGAATAAAAATATGCGAATAAATTTTTTATTATGGGTTCGTCATATATTTTTGTTTTTAATCTTAATATACGTAAATGATTGTGTGAGAGAGAAAAAACATGCACCGTAACATGTTGAGCAGACTTAGATATTGTCCCGGGTATTCAATAAACGACCTTAAACTGACCTATTATTATGTCGAAAGAAGAATTGAGTGACTGGTTTGAAAGCAAACTGGCCGATGAATTAGGTAAAAAACCAAGCGAAGTATCGCTCGCTGTTTCTATTAAAGAATATCACCTCGACTCCATTTCATTAGTATCACTTTCTCAGGATTTAGAAGATTTTGTTGGTTTTTATGTTGAGCCTACTGTTTTCAGTGAATTCGAAACTATTAATGAAGTAATAGAATGGATACTAACTCGCCCAAACTAGTAAGATGGAATCCTACAACGAGTGAATATAATGAAAATCCGTATATAAATCTTGAGGAATGCCTGCAGCATGCTCCTGTTCAGCAAAGTTTGCATGGAGAATGGGTCGTGTTCAAACATGAGCATGTGAAGCAATTGTTGAGAGATCCGACGATTATTACATCCGACCTGGGCGGTTTCTTTGAAAAAAAGGAAAGTGTGCTTTTAAAAAATACTAATCAGTGCCCCTTTTTAGCAAAGAGCACAAAAAGATGGTTAATGTATCAGGACGGAGAAGAACACAAGAAAGGACGAGAACTGGTAGAAAAAGCACTGAAATGCTATGACCTGGAAAGTGTCGTGAACAATTGTGGAGAAAAATGGCTTGCCGGTTTTTTCGAGGAAGACCAACTGGATATGGCTTTTGTGGCATCAGTGTTACCATCTCTGATATTTATGTCGGTTTATCAGCCAAATAGTGATGAATGGTTTTCTTTTGAACAGATGAGAAAAATATGCGGCTCATTGGGCAGGTCGCAGGATTTATTTGTATCTATTAAACAATACCAGGACTACAACGCCGATGCTGGATGGTTGTTTACTACTATAAGTAAGGATTTTGAAGAGACAAGCATGAAAAGTAACAGTCTTGTCAGAAATTTCATAAAGATTAATGAAGAAATTGGTAATCCGTTTACAAACGATGAGCTTGTTTCAATAATCATGGGTTTCTTCCTTGCTTCTATGGAAACAACCATCGATACGATTACTATCTGCGTTATTGAATTTTTGAGAAACCCGTCTCTTCTTGACTATATACAGAATGCAGATGCTAAGCAGATGAATATTTTGGTTGAGGAGCTATTTCGATTTGCTTCACCTCAACAATGTACAGTCAGAATTAACACCCAGCCTATTGAAATAGAGGGCCACCTGATTCCGGCATATTCAAGAATTTCCCTTTGCCTGGCCTCAGCTAACCGCGATCCGGCGGTTTTTGAGAAGCCCAATCAAATATTGACAAATAGAAGCCATAATCCGCATCTGACGTTTAGTAGTGGCGTACACGCATGCCCGGGAGCAAAACTGGCCAGAGTGGAATTGCGCACTTTGTTGAAGCCTTTAGTAGGAATCCTGAGAAATTACAGGTTAGATGATAGCAAGGAAATAGTGTGGAAGAAAGCTATTTTCAAGAGAGGGGCAAAGAGCCTTTGGCTAGTGAAAAAATAGATGCTGAGATAAATACAAAAATGTTTTTATTTACAGGATACCTAGAAAATAGGACATGTATAGTTAAAGTGGATAAAGCATTTTAAGGTTAAGATTACCAGAAAATTGAGCTAAAAATATTCCGATATATTTTATTGTTCGGGATTTGAAGTATATATTTGTTTTGTTGTGCTAAAAAACTAATCCGGGATACCTCGGTATTATCTTGTTGTAAGTTTGAATATAATTCTGATTACTATAACCTAAACTACATTTAAATTGCCCTTTATTATGTCAAAAGAAGAATTGAAAGACTGGTTTGAAAACAAACTGGCCGACGAATTAGGTAAAAAACCAAGCGAAGTGTCACTCGCTGCTCCCATTAAAGAATATCACCTTGATTCCATTTCTTTGGTATCGCTTTCTCAGGATTTAGAGGATTTTGTTGGTTTCTATGTTGAACCTACAGTTTTTAGTGAATTTGAAACTATTAATGAAGTAATAGAATGGATACTAACTCGCCCAAACCAGTAAAGTGGAGTCCTATATCAGCTGAATACAACAAAAATCCGTATATAAACCTCGGTCAATGCCTTGAGCATAACCCTGTTCAGCACGACGGGAATGGAGAGTGGATTTTGTTCCGATATGAACATGTAAAACAGATGTTGAAGGAGCCTACTACACTTACAATGGACCTGCCGGGTTTCTTTGAGAAAAAAGAAGATGTAGTTCTAAAAAACACTAATCAATGCCCTTTTTTAGCCCGGAGTACAAAACAATGGCTATTGTATTTGAATGGAGACGAACATAGGGAATCTCGGGAATTGGCAGATAAGGTGCTGAAATGCTATGATTTAGATAACAAAGTAAAAGAGTGTCTGGAAGAATGGTTTACGAATTTTTTCCTTGATGATACACTCGATATGGCTTATGTAGCATGGATGTTGCCCGCGCTTATTTTCCGGTCGCTTTATCAGCCTGTTACCAATGAATGGTCGTCTTTAGCAAACCTGAATAAGGTGTCCGATTCGGTAGCGATGTCATTAGATATGTACATATCCATTAAGCAGTATCAGCAATACAACGCCGATACCGGATGGTTGTTTGATACCATCAGTAAAGATTTTGAAAAGAACAATCTTGGTGAGAATGCACTTGTAAGCAACTTTATAAGAATTAATGAAGAAATGGGTAGCCCTTTTACTAAAGATGAGCTGGTTTCTTTAACTACTATGTTGTTCTTTACTTCTATAGAAACAACCGTTGATGCCATTACGAACAGTATCAATGAATTTTTTAAGAATCCTGAACTTCTTGACTATATTCTTAAAGCAGATGCAAAGCAAATTAATATTCTGGTTGAAGAATTGTTCCGATTCGCATCACCCGTACAGTATACTATGCGAATAAACACTCACCCTGTTGAAATAGGCGGCCATCTGATTCCGGAAAATTCTAAAATTTACGGGTGCCTGGCTTCTGCTAACCGCGATCCGTCTGTTTTTGAAAGCCCTGATACAATCATACCAGATAGAAATAATAACCCTCATATCGCCTTTGGAAGTGGCTCTCACGTTTGCTTAGGAGCGAAACTGGCCAGAATGGAATTGCGTGCTTTATTGAAACCGTTGGCTGAGATTTTACAAAACTATCGGTTTGATGAAAACAGAAAGGTAGAGTGGCAGAAAGCAATACTTCTGAGAGGAGTGAAAAATATATGGAGTGTAAAAAAATAAGCAAATGACGATAAGCATTCTGTTGATTTTGCTATTTATTCTACTTATTGTAATTGGATTATTAGTGTTTAATAAGCTTGAGGAAAAATGGAAGGTTTTACTTTCAGGAAGTATACTATTCTATATTTTGATAGCCAAATGGGCAATAGTGCTTATTTTTCTTTTTTCTCTGCTTATATATTTCGGAGGGAAACTGACTGAAAGAGCAAAATCTAAAGCAATTTATTATGTGACCATTTTTTTGAGTTTATCGCTTTTATTGACTGATAAACTTGGCATTTTTCCTGAGTTCGGGCTATCTTCCACATTTGCACTTATAGGTGTTTCTTATATTACCTTTAATGGGCTTAGCTATCTTTTTGATATAAAGAAGGGCTACCTGAAGGCAGAGGAAAACTATGGGCTCCTGTTGTTATATCTGCTTTATTTTCCTTATATCTCGGCAGGTCCCTTGAATCGTTATAAGCGAACCGTTGAACAGTTTAAGAACGGGATTGAGCTGTCTAATGAAAATTTCTCATTAGGTTTCAGACTTATTTTGTGGGGGAGCTTTAAAAGCCTGGTGATGGCTCAATTCCTGAAAAAAATTGTAGAGATCGTTATTGATTATCCGGATGCCTATAAGAGTTTTTCTGTCATAATAGGTGGCTTCTTTTTCTTCCTTTATATCTATTGCGACTTCAGTTCGTATATAGATATTATTCGTGGCACCTCTCAGATTTTTGGCATAAAGCTTTCACAGAATTTTCGTAATCGCGTTTATTTATCTTCTTCCAGAAAGCATTTCTGGGATGGCTGGCATATGACGCTTAATCATTGGTTTAGAGATTATGTTTTTTATCAGATAGCCGGTAAGGCGAGAAAAAGATGGCAGATCGACCTGGCCATGTTGTTTACATTTGTGCTGATTGGGCTTTGGCATGATGTATCTCTGAGGTTTATGTTGTGGGGTTTTATAAATGGTATATGGATGATAACGGAGAACAAACTAAGGAAATACTTCCAGTTTGGTCCGGCTGGCGTGCGCCGGATTTTAGGTGTAATTTATCATATTTCTATTGCATCATGTATAGCAATTGTGTTCAGAAGTAACAACTTAGAGGCATCTGTAAAAGCTATATTCTCTGAAAATACGATGTCCAGGACTAGTTATCTCATATTACTTAAGCAGTTTATTACTGTTGCTCCTTTTTTTATATTAATGGACTACTTCTATAAAAAAGCAGGAGAGATGCCGATTGAAGAGTATTTTGGTACTCTCTCTACCAGAGCAAGGTGGGGGATATACACCCTCCTTACTGTTTGTATTATTATTTTTGGCGTGAGTGCAAATGCAGGCGCTTATTACATACAATTCTAAACATGCGATACTCATTAAAAAAATCACTTAAAAAGCTACTAGGCTATTGTTTAATCTTTAGTTTGTTATTAGTGATTGTCTTTGTGTGTATTTCAATTCTTTCTCATAAAAGCAAGGCAAAAGAACATCTGTTAGAGTATATTGAAGTAGACAATACCCTACCCAAGGCTATTTTTATTGGCTCGAGCAGAGTAAAGGCAAGCATTGACCCAACTTTACTGAAGCAGCAATTACCGGCTTATAATTTTTACAATTTTGGGGTATCTGGCTTAGGTGTTTTATATGGCTGCCAATTTGCCGAGAAAATAATTCCGAACATACCCTCGGGTAGTGTTGTTTATGTTGAGCTTTCAGATTTTCGGGTACCTCCATCTCACAGTTTCTATTATTTCAGTACGTATGATGATTTACATCAGATATTGAAAAAAAGATACATGCTTGGTATTGAGTTAGATGAATTAGAGCAGATATTTTTCTCTCTTGTCAATATTTCGACACCTATGAAAGCACATTTTTATCCCGCCAGTAAATTTTTGAATGAAATTGGTTTCAAAAAAGATAAGGCGATGTATACAGGTACAAAGAATCTGTTTTTGAACAAATCCGATATGGTCCGTGCAGAAACGATATTGACTTCTCAGCAGAGAGGTCTTCTTGATATATTAAATAATGTTATAGAATTGGGGAAAAAGAAAAATACAAAAGTTGTGTTTATTATGCCGCTCAATGCAAAAGGAGCTGAGCTGTTACCTATATTTCATGCTATTCCGGAAGCCCATAAATGGATTTATTCAACAGAGTTTCTTGAAAATATATCTCACAATAAATACCTGAAAGACGAATTTCACTTAAACACATTTGGAGCACACCTCTATACGACAGAACTGGTGGAAGAAATAAGAAGACGCAATAATTGATAGTTTCTTTATCAGTATTATTCGATATTCTGATTTTTTTTATGTTTTTTGTATTTTACTAAAAAACTAAAACCAAAATCAACGCATGATGAGAATAATCCTGACTCTATTCTTCCTTTCAAACCTGGTCTTCGCCCAAACTAATTCACAGAAAATCCTGGTAACCGACCTGACTCGAATCAAGCAAGTGATATCTGTCACGGCCTCACCTGACGGAAAAAAAGCTGTCTATGGTATACGCACTATCGAGACCAACGCCGACAATAACTTAGAGTACGATTACCGCACACATTTGTATTTGATTGATTTACAGGCGGGAAGCGCTCCTAAAGCCCTCACCAGAGGTGCAGAGAGCGCCTCGCAGACAACTTTTTCGCCTGATGGCAAAACCATAGCATTTGTACGGGCTACCAAAGGCAAAGCACAGATTTTCATTATGCCATTAGATGGCGGTGAAGCCTGGCAGCTGACCAATTCTAAATATGGTGCCGGCAATCCGTCTTTTTCACCGGATGGTTCAAAAATCCTTTTTAGCGGAGGGCTATCTTTTTCTGAATTGTTGAAAGACTCTACGCTAAATCCATCAAAGGCAGGCCCTTTGTGGTCTTTAGAGAAACCGGGTTTTCCTAAGAACGAGTTTTTGACAAAAGATAAAAAACTAAAAGCTAATCCGGACGGAAGCATTGAAGAAATACGGGCGTATCTGGATAAAGACGTAGAAGATAAGAAAGCAAAGGTGGTGAATCGTCTGAATTTCCAGGGTGAGGCTACCGTAGAGCCGGAAATGAATTTCTCACACATTTTTGTGATTGACGTAAAAGAAAATGCCAAAGCTACACCGCTTACCAAAGGCTTCTTGTCGCACGGACAGGCAACCTGGACCCCTGATGGTAAAAGAGTACTGGTTGTTTGCGGTAAAGATGCCGACCAGCATCCTGACCGTGAGCAGGAAAGCATTGTGATAAGTATCAATCCTGACGGTAGCGATAGAAAAGTATTGGTTTCTGAAAATGGTAAGAGCTTCTCAGGTATTGAGCCATCACCTGACGGTAAATTATTGGCCATGACCATGAATACGCCCAACCTGCTTTCATTCGGGCAGTTGGTGATTGCCAATGCGGATGGCTCAAACCGCCAGGTGGTTGACTTCGACCGGGTGCCGGGTAATCTGAAATGGACTGCCGATAATAAATACCTGTATCTTTCTGCTTCATCAAACGGGGGCATTCCGGTTTTCAGAATGGATGCCAAAACACGTAAAATTGAACGTTTAAGCGATTATGAGTCGGGTGCCACCCCATTTGATTTGGCGGCCGATAAAGTGATATTTGCCAAAACTGAAGTCACTAACCCGTCTGAATTATACATGGCCGACCTGACCATGAAAAATGGAGTGAAACTAAGTGCTCATAATGACAGCTGGTTGAAAGACAGAAAGCTGAGTTTCCCTGAAAAAAGAGTGTATACCAACTCGAAAGGTGAGAAAGTAGATTACTGGATTATGAAGCCTACTTTTATAGAAGCCGGTAAGAAATATCCTTTGGTATTGCAATTGCATGGTGGCCCAACGGCTATGTGGGGCCCGGGAGAGTTTTCTATGTGGCATGAGTTTCAGTATTTCTGTTCTCAGGGCTATGGGGTAGTGTATCCGAATCAGCGTGGCTCTGGTGGCTATGGTAAGACTTTCCAGTTCTCTAACTACCGCGATTGGGGCAAAGGCCCGCAGGAAGATGCGCTAAGCGCCTGTGCTGATGCTGCTAAGGAGGCTTGGGTGGATACAGCCAGACAGGTGATTACGGGCGGATCTTACGCCGGTTATTTAACGGCATGGATTATTGCGCAAGACCACCGCTTTAAGGCGGCTTTTGCTCAGCGGGGCGTATATGACCTGACCACCTTTATGGGTGAAGCCAATGCCTGGAGACTGGTACCCAATTACTTTGGTTTGCCGTGGGAAGATGAGAAAGTAACTAAAATAGATGCGAATTCACCGTATACCTTTGTGCATCAGATTAAAACGCCGTTTCTGATCAAGCATGGTGAAAACGATTTACGCACAGGTGTTGTGCAGTCGGAAATGATGTTTAAAAGTTTGAAGTATCTGGGTAAAGATGTTGAGTATGTGCGTATGCCTGGTGCAACACATGAGCTTTCCCGTACAGGAAATGTACGCCAGAGAATCGACAGAATCCTGCGTATCTACGAGTTTTTTGAGCGTTTTGTTGGGGTGAGGTAATAGCCATCTTAACTTTCTGCCTTCACCGAATGAAGTGGTTCGCCACCGCGGTCGGTGGCTTTTCAAACAAAGGTCTGTTTTTCATTATAAAGCCGACTTATTTATAAAATAATCCCATTGTTTCAATAGACGGCGAATTCATTCGCTGATTTATCGGATAATTTTAAGGAAGGATTCCGCGTTGCAAATGACCATATACCAAACAAAAAAGGCTTCTCACCGAGAAGCCTTTTTTGCTAACTATGATTTTATCTTACTCAGCTACAGATTCAGAATCTTTCTTTTTAGAAAGTTTCTTTTTCTCTCCTTCTACCATTTGCTCTTTCAAAGCAGCAAGGGCATCAAGGTCTCCAAGTGTTGATTTCTCTTCGCTTGTAGAAGCGGTAGATTCTTTTCCACCTTTTTTCTTCACTTCTTTCTTCTCTTCTTCCTTAGGAGCTTCCCAGGTTTTTGAGTGAGAAAGCATGATTTTTTTCTCTTCTTTGTGGAATTCCAATACCTGGAATGGCAATTTCTCACCGGTTTCAGCTGTCGTTCCGTCAGCTTTAGCCAAATGTTTCAACAAGGCGTATCCTTCAATACCGTAAGGTAGTTCAAGCGTTGCTTGTTTGTCATTTTTAGAGATGATTGTACACTCATGTTCAGAACCTACTGTGAAGATGTGCTCGAAAGTATCCCAAGGATTTTCTTCCAGGTGTTTGTGGCTAAGAGCTAAACGACGGTTTTCAACGTCAAGTTCCAGTACCACTACTTCAAGCGTATCACCTACTTTCACGAAGTCAGAAGGATGTTTGATTTTCTTGGTCCAAGACAAATCAGAAACGTGTACAAGACCATCGATACCTTCTTCCAATTCAAGGAAAATACCGAAGTTAGTCATGTTACGTACAGTACCGGTATGTTTAGTACTAACACCGTATTTGCTTAATAAGTCTTGTTTTGTCCAAGGATCTTCAGTCAATTGTTTGATACCCAAAGACATTTTACGCTCTTCACGATCAAGAGTCAATACAACTGCTTCGATTTCGTCACCAATTTTCAAGAAATCAGATGGGTTACGAAGGTGTTGAGACCATGACATTTCAGAAACGTGGATAAGACCTTCAACGCCCGGTTTCAATTCAAGGAATGCACCGTAGTCGGCAATGTTTACAATCTTACCTTTTACTTTAGAACCTACTGAAAGACCTTCAGCCAGTGAATCCCAAGGATGAGACTCTAGTTGTTTCATACCCAACGAAATACGTTTTTTGTCTTCGTCGAAGTCCAGAACAACCACTTTAATGCGTTGATCCAGTTTAAGTAATTCGTTCGGATGGTTGATACGTCCCCACGAAATATCAGTAATGTGAAGTAGACCGTCAACACCACCCAAGTCGATGAACACACCGAAGTTAGTAATGTTTTTAACCACACCTTCCAATACCTGACCTTTCTCCAAGTTATTAAGAATAACCTGACGTTGCGTTTCAAGGTCTTTTTCGATAAGGATTTTGTGAGATACAACCACGTTATCGTTAGTATGGTTGATTTTCACAACTTTAACCTCCATTTTCTTACCTACGAAAATATCAAAATCGCGGATTGGCTTAACGTCGATTTGTGAACCTGGCAAGAACGCCTCGATTCCGTAGATGTCTACAATAAGACCACCTTTCGTACGACGTTTAACAAATGCATCGATGATAGCGTCTTCTGTAAATGATTTTTCGATGTTGTTCCAAGCGGTTAGTACTCTTGCTTTTTTGCGAGAGATAACCAACTGACCCATGGCATCTTCTTGTTTTTCGATGAAAACCTCTACCTGATCACCTACTTTCAGGTTAGGTAGATCGCGGAACTCTGAAATTGAAACAAGACCATCAGATTTAAAACCGATGTTCAATAATACCTCGCGGTCTGAAATACCTACCACTGTAGCCATTACTACGTCTTTCTCGTCAACTTCAGTTAGCGTGTCGCTGTAAAGTTTTTCAAGTTCTGCTTTTTCAGCAGCAGTGTAACCGCTACCGATACCTCTTTTTGAGACTTTGTCCCAGTCAAATTCTGCAACTTGTACCATAATTGATTGATAAATCACCCATTTGTACATCAACTCACCGGGCCTTTGAGCTGAAATTTGGTTAAAATAAAAATCCTTGCGAAAAGGACTGCAAAGGTAGAATATTTTCTAACAAAAACCTAAGCTTAATATATTTATTATTAATTAGTTAGATTGTTTTTGCAGATGAGTTTATTTTGAAGCGCCGCTGAATTTTTCAAGCCAGAATCGCTGCGTTTAAAGGAGTAGGAAATATTATGCGTGCCGAATATTTTTCATTTTTTCTGGCTTCTTTTCGATAAATCGTCTTATTTTTACATTAAAAAATACAACACCTGTTCACTAGTATATAATTTTTAGAAACTGTTATGCCTATTAAAACACAACCGTATCCCTGGTTAAAATTTTATCCGGAGGGGATACCCTATGAAATCAACCCGGAAGCCTATCCGTCTCTGTTAGAACTGATAGATGAAGGCTTTCAAAAATATGCCGATAAATCGGCGTATTCATGTATGGGCAAAGAACTCACTTTCGGAGAGCTTGATAAACACACGCGTAATTTTGCGGCGTATCTTCAGAGTGTCGGCCTTCAGAAAGGTGACCGGCTGGTGATTCAGATGCCTAATTGCCTGCAGTATCCGGTAGCCATGTTCGGTGCGTTGAGAGCCGGTTTGATTATCGTTAATACCAATCCTCTATATACGCCTCGTGAAATGGAGCATCAGTTCAAAGATTCGAGTGCAAAGGCGATTGTGATTGTAGCCAATTTTGCTTCGAATCTGGAAAAAGTGATTGATAAAACCTCCATCAAGCATGTATTTGTAACACAATTGGGCGATATGCTCGGTTTCCCGAAAAAGCAATTGGTAAACTTTGTGGTAAAAACCGTGAAAAAAATGGTGCCGGAGTATCATTTGCCGCAGGCAGTTCCGTTTATGAGTGCCGTTGGCAAAGGAGGTAGTCTGAACTGGACAAAACCTAAACTTACCAATAGCGATTTGGCCTTTATTCAATATACAGGTGGTACTACCGGGGTTTCGAAAGGTGCCATGCTGACACATCGTAACATAATAGCCAACCTGGAGGCCAACTATATATGGCAAAGCGTAATGACCAACAAGATAAAGGCGGATAAAATTGTGGTGGTAGCAGCCTTGCCTTTGTATCATATCTACGCCTTAACGGTCAATGCCCTTACCTCGTTGAAAACAGGTACCATGAACCTGTTGATTACAAACCCGCGCGATTTGAATGCTTTCATTAAAGATTTGAAGAAAAATCCTCCGCATGTATTCACAGGTCTGAATACCCTTTATAACGGTTTATTGAATCATCCGCAGATTAACGAAGTTGATTTCAGTAATCTGGTTATTACCTCTGCTGGCGGTATGGCACTGCAGGGTATCGTAGCGAATCGCTGGAAAGATCTGACAGGTAATCTGCCAGCGGAAGGATACGGTTTGTCTGAAACCTCTCCGGTATTGACCTCGAACCCATTGGTGGGTGAAAACAGAATAGGCACCATTGGTATACCATGGCCAAGTACTGAAATCAGAATATTGAAAGACGACGGTACCTGGGGTGCCGCCGGAGAAGTAGGAGAGATTTGCGCCAATGGCCCACAGGTAATGGCCGGATATTATAACCGACCTGATGAAACCGAAAAAGTGATGCTAAAAGATGAAGATGGTAGAGACTGGTTTAAAACCGGCGATGTTGGTGTGATGGATAACGATGGTTACTTTAAGATAGTTGACCGTAAGAAAGATATGATTCTGGTATCGGGCTTTAACGTGTATCCAAACGAAATTGAAGATGTAGTAGCCACCTGCCCCGGCGTATTGGAAGTGGCCTGTATCGGGGTACCTGATGAAAAATCGACAGAGGCCGTGAAGGTATTCATTGTGAAAAAAGACCCTGAACTGACTGCCGAACAGGTAAAAGCGTATTGTAAGCAAAATCTGACCGGCTATAAGTGCCCGAAACACATTGAGTTCCGTACAGAATTGCCTAAAACCAATGTAGGTAAAATTTTACGCCGGGCCTTGAAAGAAGAAGCGCTGGCGAAAAATTGATTATACATCCCGATTTTAATCGGGATACTGTTATGGCATTTATTCCTTTGTTACAATAGACGGTGAATTTATTCACCGAACTTTAGAGAATAAGCATAAAAATGCCCTCAATCTTTCGATTCGAGGGCATTTTTTTTGATGAAGCATCTGAAATTTAAGCAACCGCTTTATCGATAGAGCCTATTACTTTTTTCATAAAAGCATTGGCTGCATCTTTTTCAGGCATGCCATCAGCTATCAGCTGATGTACTTCCAATGCGCCGCACAGGTTTGAAATCAATTCTCCGATTACATTCACTTCTTCCTCTTTCAAAGACGGAGCTTCAGAAATATTTTCCAACACTGTTATGGCGGCCTCAATCTCTGCTACAGACGAGGTACGCTGCGCTTGTCTAATTAAGGGTAATTTCATCTATCAAAGATTTTAATTGTTCTTCTTTATTAGTTTGAGCCTGGTTCACCAGACTGCCACCTTTAAAACCGGCAAATGTGGGTAAGTTGTTAACACTGGCCAATTTGCGCGACTGTGGAAACTTCTCGGCATCTACAATTACAAAAGCGGTGCTTTCATTTTCGGTAGACAGACGCTTGAATTTCGGCTTCATCAACCGGCAGTTGCCACACCACGATGCCGAAAACTGCACCATTACTTTGTCATTCTGTGCAATGATATCGGCCAGATTATCTTCTGCTAATTCAATTAACATAGTTGTGAGTGTTTCTTAGTTTTGAGAGAAATAACCTACTACACCTGCATTGGTTGCTACCATAGCGGTGTCTCCTTCTTCCCAGTTTGCAGGACAAACCTCGCCGTATTTTTCAACGTGCAATTGCGCATCCAACAGACGAAGATACTCGTCGATATTGCGGCCAAGTGGAATATCATTGATAGATTCATGACGAACAATACCCTCTTTATCAATCAGGAATGTACCGCGGAAAGCTACCGGATTACCCACAAATGACCATGTTCTGGTTTCGTTGTTGAATACATACTCACCACCTAAAACTCCGCTGTTTAATGCAACAACTTTAGATGTATCGGCAATGATAGGATAAGTAATGCCCTGTATACCAGCTTGGTCTTTCGGAGTGTTTAACCAGGCAAGGTGGGTTTCTTCGGTATCAGTTGAGCAGCCCACTATTACAGCGCCTCTTTTCTCGAACTCAGAAAGTTTCTCCTGAAACGCATGTAGCTCAGTAGGGCATACGAAAGTGAAATCTTTCGGATAAAAGAATAAGATTACATAATTTTTGCCCAGATATTGGTCTAAGCTGAAATCTTCTACGATTTCTTCACCATTAATTACGGCAGCTGCCGATATGCGTGGATATTTTTTACCTACAAGTGACATTGTATTATTATTAGTTTATTTGATTTACTATTTAAAATCTCAACACAAAAAAATGCAAAAAAACGGTATCAGCAGGCCAATTATTTGAAACTTCTATTAAGTTCTTTTAATTGTCCAACTGTTGTGCAAAGCTATATTCTGGAGTATAAATAAAATATGATGACAGTCAGGTATGTACTAAAAATGCAATTTTTCTAGTGAATGTAATGTGTATTAAAATTGTTTTTTTAGTAGAATGAATAGTCCGGGAAAGCTGATTTCATGAAGAAAACCAGTATTATTTTGTGCCTAAAATCTTTATAATCAGTTACTAATTATAGTGGTGGGTCTGTTTGTATTCGATATATGGGGTTAATTCTGCTTAGTATATCATAGGCAATTGGCTTAGACCACCATTTTTTTAGGGTAGTCCGTCTTAAAAATCATTTAATCACCTAACTTTGCGAACTTATTTTTATCATGAGCGATTTTAGTTTTGTTTGAGTACTTATTCGCGCAATACCTTTACCTATGCAAAAATACACTGTCACAGCAGCGCTGATTTATGCCAACGGCCCCATTCATATCGGGCATCTGGCGGGTTGTTATATCCCTGCTGATATTTATGTGCGTTATCTTCGTTCTACCGGGGCCGACGTAGCCTTTATCAGTGGTACCGATGAGCACGGCGTGCCTATTACCGTTAAAGCCAAAAAAGAAGGTAAAACGCCGCAACAGGTGGTAGATTTCTACTACGGGCAAATCAAAAAGTCTTTTTCAGATTTCGGGATTTCGTTCGATACCTATTCTCGTACTTCGAACAAAACACACCATGAGCTGTCGCAGGAGATTTTCACTACCTTATATGATAAAGGCTATTTCGATGAAGATGTAAGCGAGCAATATTATGATGAAGTAGCGCAGCAGTTTCTGGCTGACAGATACATTGTAGGCGAATGCCCGGTTTGTGCCAACCCCAATGCCTATGGCGACCAATGTGAACGTTGCGGTTCTACGCTTTCACCAACCGAATTAAAGAATCCGCATTCAACGCTTTCAGGCTCAAAACCTGTCATGAGGTCGACCAAAAACTGGTATCTACCGCTCGACCGCATGCAGCCAGATATTGAAAAATATGTAAACAGCCACACCGAGTGGAAAACCAATGTTTTTGGGCAGTGCCAGTCGTGGTTGAAAGAGGGTCTGAAACCCCGCGCCATGACCCGTGATCTGGACTGGGGTATTAAAGTGCCTTTACCTGATACCGATGGTAAGGTATTGTATGTATGGTTTGATGCACCTATCGGATATATCACCTTTACCAAAGAATGGGCTGACCACAACGGTAAAGACTGGAAAGACTATTGGAAAAACAAAGACACCAAACTGGTACACTTCATAGGTAAAGATAATATCGTTTTCCATTGTATCATTTTCCCGGCTATGCTGATGGCCGAGGGAAGTTATATTTTGCCGGATAACGTACCCGCCAATGAGTTCATGAATCTGGAGGGTGACAAAATCTCTACTTCAAGAAACTGGGCGGTGTGGTTACATGAATATCTGGAGGAATTCCCCGATAAACAGGATGTATTGCGTTATGTGTTATCGGCAAATGCTCCTGAGACCAAAGACAGTGAGTTTACCTGGAAAGACTACCAGACCCGGAATAACAGTGAACTGGTAGGGATTTTCGGTAATTTTGTGAACCGCGCCTTGGTGCTTACGCACAAAAACTTTAATGGAATTGTACCTGCCAGAGGAGAGTTGAAAGAGATAGATACCAAAGCGCTGGAAGATTTAAACAACCTGCCCAATGCTATAGGTGCGGCAATTGCCGGATACAAATTCCGTGAGGCTTTGAGTCTGGTAATGGATTTGGCACGGGTTGGTAACAAGTATCTGGCTGAAACCGAACCTTGGAAAGAAAAAGATCCTGAAAGAGTAGGTACCATTATGAACATAGCCTTGCAGATTACTGCAAGGCTTGCCATTGTAAGTGAGCCTTTTTTACCTTTCACGGCTAATAAAATATTTAGTATGCTGAATATTGACGCCCGGAAATGGGATTCTGCAGGTAATGCAGATATATTATCAGCAGGTCATCAACTGAATCCTACTGAGTTATTGTTTACCAAGATTGAAGACAGTGTAGTAGAGAAACAAGTGCAGAAATTGTTAGATACGAAGAAAATGAACGAGTTAGAGAATAAAAAAATACCGGAACTGAAACCGACTATTCAGTATGATGATTTCTCGAAACTGGATATTCGCGTAGGTACTATTCTGGAAGCAGAGAAAGTAGCCAAGAGTGATAAACTATTGAAGTTTCTGGTTGATGATGGCTTTGAGAAACGGACCATTCTGAGTGGTATTGCCAAGCATTTCACGCCGGAAGAAATGATAGGTAAACAGGTAACGTTTCTTGCTAACCTGGCCCCTCGTAAAATGATGGGAATAGAATCGAACGGAATGATTCTGATGGCTGAAGACCGCGACGGAAGTTTGGCACTCTTACAACCGCATAAGGCAGTCTGGAACGGTGGGCCGGTGAGTTAAAGGAATTGTAATATAATATTTGAGATGGGAATGCGTGTGAACACATTCCCATTT
The DNA here is from genome assembly GCF_058808615.1 of Emticicia sp. GW821-FHT11C11. Classification (NCBI taxonomy): domain Bacteria; kingdom Pseudomonadati; phylum Bacteroidota; class Cytophagia; order Cytophagales; family Leadbetterellaceae; genus Emticicia; species Emticicia sp. GW821-FHT11C11. Next base: position 694,639 of record NZ_JBXARV010000002.1, on the reverse strand, counting down.
TTATTAATTTTTAAATGCGAAAATCGTTATATTTGTAAAAGAAACGAAACAATTGTGTATGAATCTGAATCGAATCACTTTTGACCCCAATGTTATGGGAGGCAAGCCCTGTATTCGCGGTATGCGGGTTACAGTAGGAACAATTATAGGTTTAATAGCCTCCGGACGTTCAAATAATGAAATCATAGAGGCATATCCTTACTTAGAAATGGAAGATTTACGTCAGGCACTTTCTTATGCAGCTTGGCGCGCAGAAGAGGTGGATATCCCGGTAGTATTTTCATGAAAATATTAATTGACATGAATCTATCTCCCCGTTGGGTTGAATTCTTCTTGAAGAATGATATTGAGGCAACTCATTGGATTATGGTTGGGAAACCTAACGATGCAGATAAAGTTATATTCCAATTTGCTTCTAGCAATAACTACACTGTCTTTACGAATGACCTAGATTTCGGAGCAATTTTAGCAGCTACGCAAACAAAATCTCCCAGTGTTTTTCAATTGAGGAGTCAGGATTTACTCCCTGATACAATAGGTGAAATGGTTATCAAATGTCTGAATCAATACAAAAATTATATTGAAGAAGGGAGTCTCATAACTTTTGACATTAATAAAGTCAGAGTCAGAATACTCCCTTTAAAATAGCCGTTTCACACTCCCGGTTTCACAAATGGAGTTTTAGCAACTACTGCTTTCAACAGCTTATCTCTTACTTTAATAAATACTTCGGTTCCGGCTTTTGAGAACTCAACAGGTACATAACCCATCGCAATACCTTTCTGCAAAGTTGGCGACATCGTTCCCGAAGTAATTTCTCCCAGTTTATTACCATCGGCATCACAGATTTCGTAATGTGAGCGAGGGATCCCCCTGTCAATCATTTCAATTCCAACTAGTTTCCGTTTCAGACCGTTGGCTTTTTGTGCTTGCAGATTAGCTGAATTAACAAAGTTTTTGTTGAATTTGGTTACCCAGCCTAAACCTGCTTCCAGCGGAGAAGTAGTATCTGTAATATCATTGCCGTAAAGACAATAGCCCATTTCCAGTCGCAGGGTGTCTCTTGCTCCTAAGCCAATAGGTTTAATATCAAACTCGGCACCTGCTTCAAATATGGCGTTCCAAAGTGCTTCTGCGTCTTTGTTATCTACGTATAATTCAAAACCACCTGCACCCGTGTAGCCTGTTGCAGATATCAACACAGGCTCAATACCTGCAACAGTACCAGATTTGAACGTATAATAATCCATAGACGCTAAGTCTAAATCGGTCAGTTTCTGTAATGTATCAATAGCCTTTGGTCCTTGCACAGCAAACAGACAGGTGGAATCTGACAGATTCTTCATCGGTACGTTATCTGTATTATGGCTCTGAATCCAGTCCCAGTCCTTTTCAATATTTGCGGCATTTACTACCAGATAATACCAGTCTTCCGTCAGTCTGTAAACCAGCAAATCATCTACTGCGCCACCTTGTCTGTTTGGCAGGTAACTGTATTGTACCTTACCGTCAAACAAGGTTGAAGCATCATTCGCCGAAACTCGTTGGATAAGGTCAAGGGCTTTATCTCCGGTCAACATGAATTCTCCCATATGAGACACATCAAACACGCCCACACCATTGCGCACGCAGTTGTGTTCTTCAATATCAGACGAATACCTGACAGGCATTAGAAAGCCGGCAAATGGCACCATTTTCCCACCAATTTTTTCGTGCAGATCGCTCAGAGGGATTTTCTTTATTTCTGTTGATTCCATGTAATTTAAGATGTGATAGTTTTGGCGACAAAAATAGACAAAATATCGGTTTATGAGGGTATCAAATAAAAAAAGTAGAAGCATGAATCATCATGCTTCTACTCGATATGGCTGCTGAACTAAACCTTAGTTCGGATTTTGATTCTGGTTAAATTGCTCGGTAATTACTTTCCGAAGTGCCTGATGTGGGCGTAGACCATTGTTACGGTATACTTTCGGGCCGGAGTCAGATTTTGAATCCTGCGCATGGCGCATTTGTCGTACAGACGAACTCCTGAACTCCTCATATTCATCGTCGGTCATCTCGCCTCTGTTGGCTGTTCCTTTAGCTACACCGTCATTGAATGAGTTGATACGACGATCCTGATCGGCCAATTTCGCATGCTCAAGCATGTTTTCAATTTCAGCCAGAATCGCCTTTTTATCTTCTTTCAATTCAGCAACTTCAGGCAGAGTCACCAGGTCGTTTTCAAGAATATTCTTTTGCGCCATTTGTTCGGCCAGCGCTTTTTCAGTTTCTTTCAGTGTTTCGGTCAGTTTTACGTTCTTCTTGCGCAATCTTCTTATGGCCGGACCTGACTGCAACCATCGGTACCAGTAAGCATGCATAACCGGCAGGGCAATACCCAGACAGATAGCCCCGGCAATAGCAAATAAAATACCGCTCAAAACAAACGACATCAATGCCCAGGGGCTGTTTACCAGATCGATATTCAGTTTATCATAGGCCTTCAACTGCTCGTCCATTTTCTGAATAAGCGCCTGATTATCGGTTGGTTGTGCCGCTGAAGGGTCTAAAGGCGTGCTGTTTAATTGCATAGCCTTTATCTGTTTGTTAATTCCCTCTTTCAGTTTGTCGGTTTTATAAGCCTCATACCTGAACCACCCGAGAACAAGCATGGTACCAATTGAAAATACCAACAGAAAGCCTTGAAAGATTCCATATACCTTTTTGGTTTTTGGATTATAGTTATGCAGATACGGATGTTCTACCAGACGTTCGTAAGCAGGCTTCAAGAGGATTGACAACATGGCCAAACCGATGGCAAAAGCCCACGCTTCAAAATTATTACGGATATTAAGTGCATAAGCCACAATCTCGTGAGAGATAATCAGATCACCCGACACGAAAGCCGCCCCTGCCAACAGATACAGAATACCGGCAAACAGTGAGTATGGCGACTCATATTTTTTGTGTTTTTCTTCCAGCAAAACAATTTTCTCAGTATTGGCCTGTATTTCTTTCTGAATATAGCCAATATGTAGGGTCTGGGTGTTTGCGCCCAGCACATGTTCCTGCAGCTTATCGTAAGATGCTTTGCGTTTTTCACGATTTTCGGCAATAGCGGTATCTATTTGTGCCAGCTCTTCACGCTTATCATTAATGCGGCCCTGTAGCCATTCATGGCTTACGTGGCTAGACAGATAGCTCTCGTAAGTAGCTTTGTCGACATTCTCAACACCGGTAATGTAACCGTGCTGAAAATCTGTATTATAATAATTTTCGTTTTCTTTTTCCATGTCAGAGATAATGGCTTTTATGCATGAAGATGCTATTCCAGAATTTTCTTGATTTCTTTATTGGTCAGTTTTTCGCGGTAGCTTCTGGCCAGATTAAACTCACTTTCAAAGAGTTTTATCATCATTTCACGTTTTTCGTTCAAACGTTTCAATTCAGCCTCGGGTGCTTTCAACACATCAATAATCTGCCACTTCGCTATTCGTTTTTCATCAATTTCGTGTTTCAATTGATTCACTTCGTTTTCCCAATCGTTCGTCTTATCGGTTTTATCTCTGGCCAGTTTCAGGTTGCTTATCCATAGCCCGGCATCATTTTTAAGAAGCGTGAGGTTGCTCAGAAATAACTTACCGGCAAAAAGGAACAGAAAGAAGCTGAAAAGAAGCAGTGCCAATGCCCTTGCGGTAGACTGATGCTCCAGTGCTTGTACAAATACAAAAACGGACGCGGCTATGGGCATACCGATTTCTTCTAGGATATTTTTCCATGAAATTTCGGTTTCCTTTTCGTGGAAAAGCGACTTCGGTGTGAAAAGATTGAACATACCCGCCAGTAAGATTCCCAGTGCAATAAACTGGTGGTTCTGCGGGAAATTCGGTAGAATAGACTCATCTATCAGGTAGTAATTGCCTATGCACATAGCAGTTGACAACAAAAAGCCGGCTATGGTGCGAGGCAGGTGATGGATGAAAGCCTCCCGGTTTTCGAGCGTAACGGCCTTTTCTTTCAGCTCGTTAATTCGGGTTTCCTTTTGCTCAATGAAAAGATTCAGCTCTCCGATTTTCTCCGAGTAGTACTCAACCGTTTTCTCTAAATTGGCTGTTTTATGGGCGAAATAATTTCTTATAACCCCTATTTTTTCTTCTGCTTTTGATTCCGATAATCCGAAAATCACACCTTCGTCGCGAAGCGCATCTTCATTTTCAAGCCAGAAAGGGGCTAATGGTGCTTCTGCAGGTTGAGGTAACTCCTGAACGGGAACTTCAACAGAATTTGATACAACAGGAGGTTCATTCACAATTAAGGGAACCTCTTCAGGCTCTTCTGAGGGCTGTTCAGACAGCAGCCAGTTTTTTAAACGATTGAGCAGAGACATGGGTTAATTAGTGTTTTAATTATTTCCCCTGGGTACTTAGAAATAATAGCTTTTTTCGGAAATGATGTTAGTGAAACGTATTAATAAGACCACTGAATATCAGCGCTTATAATGCCATAATAACAATAAATTTAGAGAAATATTATGAAATTTCTTAAATAATATGTGAAGAGGGGCTTTGGTGGTGTGTAGGTGGTTGTTTTTGTGACGAAATCTGTTTTGCATTGGTTCGGCTGATAATATAAACCAGATTGAAAAGAGGTTTGGGAAACCATTGTTAATTATCTGAAAAGTGGCTTTTTAAAAGGTTTTTTGTAGGTTTGTCCTAGTTTTAGTTTTTAATTAACCCCAGCAGGATGCTCAATTTGTTTTATAATCTGTCTATATACGCCTATGTGTCTTTGCTTAGGCTGGTATCTCCGTTCAACAAAAAAGCAAAGCTTTGGGTAGAGGGCAGAAAGAATCTTTTTGATAAATTGAAGACCGATGCAGAGCGCAAGCACTGGCGATCAGGCGTTACGAGGCTGGCTTGGTTTCATTGTGCTTCATTGGGGGAGTTTGAGCAGGGCAGACCCGTAATTGAGGCATTCAGAAAAGAGCACCCTGATTATAAAATTCTGCTGACTTTCTTTTCGCCATCAGGCTATGAAATACGGAAAAACTATACAGGCGCAGACTACATTTATTACCTCCCGGCTGATACGCCCGAAAACGCAGCCAGATTTGTAGAGATTGTTAAGCCAAGCATTGCCTTTTTTGTGAAGTATGAATTCTGGAAAAACTATTTGACTCAACTGGAAAAACGCAGAATCCCTGTTATTTCATTTTCAGCCATTTTCAGACCTGACCAAATGTTTTTTAAATTTTATGGCGGATTTTACAAAGAGCTGCTTCATAAATTTGCCCATATTCTAGTGCAGAATCAGCAGTCGCTTGATTTACTGCAAAGCATTGGAATAGAGAATACCACGCTGGCCGGAGATACCCGTTTTGACCGTGTAAAACAGATTGTAGATAATCGGAAAGAGATTCCTGTATTTGAGAAATTTAAAAATGGTAAACAAATATTCATTGTAGGGTCGGCGTGGCAGGCAGATATAGATGTATTGATTCCGCTCATGAACGATTTAAAGGATGATACCAAATTCATTATTGCTCCTCACGAAATCCACGATGCTGAAATTGAAATATGGCGCAAGCAACTCAGTTTAAGAACCGTTTTGTTTTCAGATGCCAGAGAGATTGCAGATTTGGAATCTTACGACGTGTTGTTTATCAACAACATAGGCATGTTGTCGTCGCTCTACCAGTATGCCGAATATGCTTTTATTGGTGGGTCTTTCGGTAAAGGTTTGCATAATATACTGGAGGCAGCCACTTTTGGTATGCCGATTTTCTTTGGTAATAAAGCCTATCACAAATTTCAGGAGGCTACTGATTTGATTCAAGAAGGTGGAGCGTTTCCTATAGAGAGCACGGAAGAACTGAAATCTTTATATAGCGGGCTGAAAACCAATGAGAGCAGCAGAAAGAAAGCGGCAGCAATATGCAGTAATTATGTAATAGATAACATTGGAGCAACCCGGAAGATAATGGAAGTAGTCGGAAGCATAATTAAGCGGTAATCATGCTTCCGAGCCGTCTTAGTTTTTTACAATCATATAAACGCCAATCACAGTAACAATACCGCCCACAATTCTCCACAGTGTGATAGGATGAATTTTGTAGCCAAGCAAACCGTAGTGATCCAGAATCATAGCCGTCAGCAACTGGCCTGCCACAATCAGTGCCAGCATGTTGGCTGAACCAATTTTCTGTACAATCAGAATAACCGTTGTTACAAAAAAGGCTCCCAATATTCCGCCAATCCATTTCCACCAAACCAATGATTTAAGCGTTGACAAAGTAGGGATAGGTTCCTTGAAAAACGGCGTGATAAGTATCAGCCCAACAAGCCCTACAGAAAACGAAATAATGGCCGCAAAAACAGGATTATTAATGCCCTTGCGTAACTCGGCATTAACGCCCGACTGAACGCTGTTGGCTACTCCGCAAAGGATGGCGAAAAAGTAAAAAATGATATTCATTAATTAAAAGCACTGCTATAGGCAGTATATGTTTAGAGAATTACTTTTTCTAACATCTGGATATACAATTGAATACCCTCTTCTATCTCATTCAGGTAAATGTATTCATCGGCGGTATGTGAACGTGCCGAATCACCGGGCCCCATTTTAAGAGAAGGGCAATCCAGCAAGGCCTGATCTGATGTGGTGGGAGAGCCGTAGGTATTTCGTTCCATACTTATCCCTGCCTGCACAATGGGGTGTTCCATCGGGATACTTGAAGGACGTAAACGAATAGAACGCGGTGCTACCTCGCTGTCAATGTTTTTTCTTACTGTTTCAATAATCTCTTCCAGTGTATACTGTTCCGTTACCCGGATATCGACCGTGAACTTGCAGGTATCAGGCACTACATTGTGCTGGGTTCCTGCACCAATGATGGTGACGGTCATTTTGATTGGACCGAGGTTTTCTGATACTTTAGGAAATTGGTAAGTCTGAAACCAGTTGATATCCTGTATAGCTTTATAAATGGCGTTTTCGCCTTCATTTCTTGCTGCATGGCCAGACTTGCCGTGGGCGGTACAATCCAATACCAGAAGTCCTTTTTCTGCCACAGCCAGGTGCATCTGGGTGGGCTCACCCACAATGGCGAACGAAATTTCCGGCAGTTCCGGCGCTACTATTTCAAGCCCTTCACGCCCGGAAATCTCTTCTTCGGCAGTAGCTGCCATTATCACATTATAGGTTAAATCCTGGCGATAGTAGAAATAACAGAAAGTGGCAATTAATGATACCAGGCATCCGCCTGCATCGTTGCTGCCAAGCCCGTATAGCCTGCCGTCTTTCAATAAAGGATTAAACGGGTTCAGTGTCCATGAAGGATTAGGCTTAACGGTATCGTGGTGAGAATTAAGTAAAACAGTAGGTTTTGAGGCATCGAAGTACTTATTTCTTGACCATATATTATTTTTCATTCTACGGTAAGGAATATTTCTTTCCCTGAAAAATTCTTCAATGAGGCCCGCCGTTTCATCTTCCTGCTTACTGAAAGATTCGGTCTGAATTAAATCTTTCAGCAGTTCGATGGCATCTTTTGTCAATGTTTCAACCAGATTGGAGTTCTGAATCATATATCTTCGTAATGAATGGTAGTTCTGCAAAGTTAAAGAATAATTTGTGTTCCGCTTTGTCCTAGCGCTACTGCTTGCTGTAATTCGTCGGCATGGCAGATAATAACCTTGGTTACGCCTTTCTGCAAAGCGGCAAAGGCGTTATCCAGTTTTGGAATCATACCCGCATTAATGGCTCCCGAAGCCTTATAATCGGCATAACTGGCCGGGGTAAGAGAAGGTATCACCGAGTCGTTGTCTTCCGGGTCAGATAACACACCTTTTTTCTCAAAACAATAAATCAGATTCACTTCATAATGCGGCGCCATGGCAACCGCTACTGATGATGCCTGCGTGTCGGCATTGGTATTCAGTATATTGCCGTCTTTATCAAAAGTGAGCGGTGCAAATACAGGTGTCAGTTCGTTGTCTACAAAATTCTTAATGATTTTGTCGTTTACTTGTTCCACATCGCCCACATAACCGTAATCAATTTCTTTTACAGGGCGTTTTCTGGCAAGTATTACTCCGGCATCGGCACCTGTCAGGCCAATGGCATTGCAATGTAAAGCCTGCAGTTGCGCTACTATCTGCTTATTCACCAATCCGCCATAGACCATCGTTACCACCTCCAGCATCGGCAGGTCGGTAATGCGTCTTCCCTCTACCATTTTGGTTTCCACATCAAGCTTAACCGCTATTTTGGTGGCAATTTTACCTCCCCCATGAATCAGAATCTTAGCATCAGATAAAGCCGAGAAGTCTTTCAGGAATTTTGACAAAGCATTAGGATTGTCAATTACATTGCCGCCGATTTTTATAATGTTAAGTTTTTGCTTCATTTATTGGTTATATTTGCCGCCATCGAGGTGGTTATTGAGAAGGAGTACTACCGATAGCCGTTATTAATCCCCAAAATTACACATGAAATTAGAAACTCTAACCATACACACCGGAAATCATGGTGAACCCACCACCGGAGCAGTGACACCACCCATTATTCTTTCTACGACTTTTGAACGTGCCGACGATGGAACTTTTGTGGAAGGAAGAGATATTTATGCCCGGGCATCGAATCCCAACCGACGTATGCTGGAAGAAAAGCTGGCTGTTTTAGAAGGAGGAACCGATGCCATTGCGTTTTCGTCAGGGCAGGCAGCTACCATGAGCGTTTTTCATGCTTTGGGTACCAACAACCACGTGATTCTGCCGGATGATATCTATTATGGCACCCGCTACATGATCGAGAGCCTGTATACACACTGGGGCATGACCTGCACGCCTGTTGACATGACTGACATCAATCAGATAAAGAAAGCAATCAGGAAAAATACTAAGCTTATCTGGATTGAAACGCCCTCCAACCCGAGTTTGAAAATAACTGATATACAAGCGGTAGTGAAACTTGCTAAGACAAAAAATATACTGGTAGGTTGTGACAACACCTGGGCAACTCCCTACTTTACACGCCCGTTCGATTTTGGAGTAGACATCATCATGCACTCTACCACCAAGTATTTCGGGGGGCATTCAGATATTCTCAGTGGTTGCATTATTGTCAATGAAAACTGCCCGCCGGAATTGAAAGCCCGTATCAGGAATTTCCAGACTACAGGTGGCGTGATACCTTCCCCGTTCGACTGCTGGTTGCTTTTCCGCAGCTTATCGACTTTTGCAGTCAGAATGCCGGTGCATGCGCACAATGCCATGAAGCTGGCTACTTTCCTGGAGGCGTATCCTCAGATAGAAAAAGTAAACTATCCGGGTCTGAAATCTAACGAATACCATAAGGTTGCTAAAAAGCAAATGAAGAATGGTTTTGGCGGGATGATGTCGATACTCGTAAAAGGAGGACAAGAAGCAGCCCTAAAGTTAACCTCGAATCTGCAACTGGTAAAACATGCCACAAGTCTGGGAGGTGTAGAAACCTTGATTGAACACCGTAAATCGGCCGAAGGAGCCCATTCTGTAAGCCCTGAAAACCTGTTACGGATTTCAGTGGGTATCGAAAGCATAGACGACCTGCTTGAAGATTTCAGACAGGCGCTTGAAAAAATATAACAAAAAGATAACCCACTCAATAAAATAACCCATTATGGGTTAAATAAAATTTAAAGCAAATCGTTTATATTCGCAATTAACTTATTTTCTTCTGCCGGGCAACAACCGGTAAAGACGATATACTTTAACAGACAAATCTATTTTTAACGAAAAAATTACGCAATGAAGAAAGTACTTGTTTCAATTTTTCTCCTTTCTTTTTTTCTTCAGACTTATGCGCAACAATTAAAAACTAAACCAAACTGGCAAAATCTTGATTTCGAGAAAGACGGTGTGAGAGGTATGAGTGTTGAGCGTGCTTATGCAGAATTACTAAAGGACAGGCCGTCGAAAACCGTTCTGGTGGCTGTAATAGATGGCGGCACGGACATAAATCACGAAGATTTGAAAGACAGAATCTGGGTGAATCCCAAAGAAATCGCCGGCAACGGTAAAGACGACGATAAGAACGGGTTTATTGATGATATCAACGGTTGGGATTTTCTGGGTGGTAAAGACGGTCAGGATGTAAATCATGAGCAGGTTGAGTTAACCCGCCTGTTAAAGCAACTGAAAGATAAATTCGGAGATAAACCTTCTAAAAAGCTGATTCGTAAAAATCAGGCAGATTATGCGCTGTATCAGAAACTTCAGAAAGAATACGAAGAGAAGAAGTCGGAGGCTGAGCAATATGCCCCTTTTTACGCCCAATTGTATAAAAACTACATTGAGTCGGAGAACGTATTAAAGACCTATCTCAAGACTGACAACCTGACCCGTGAAAACATAGCCGATATCGACGAAAACAGTGCCGATCGTGGTGTGAGAGCCGCTAAGCGTACACTTGAGAAATTTATGGAGCTGGGCGCTACGGGCAGTGATATTAAAGATGCGGTGGAACACTACGAAAACGAGCTGAAGTATAATTATAACCTCGATTTTAATCCGCGTATAGTAGTGGGCGACAAGCCGGATAAATTGCAATACGGCGAATACGGCAACAACGAAGTGGTTGGCCCGGACGGTGTTCATGGTACACACGTAGCAGGTATTATAGCGGCAAACCGTAGCAACAATGTTGGTATTAGAGGTGTATGTGACGATGTGCGGATAATGGTGGTGCGTACAGTGCCCGATGGCGACGAAAGAGATAAAGACGTTGCCAATGCCATTCGTTATGCTGCTGATAACGGCGCACAAATTATTAATATGAGTTTCGGGAAACCGTATTCTCCTGAGAAAAAATGGGTAGACGATGCCGTGAAATACGCGCAGTCGAAAGGAGTATTGCTGATAGCCGCCGCTGGTAATGATAATCAGGATACAGACGTGGACATGCATTATCCTACAAATACCTATGAAAACGGCGCAAAAGCCGAAAACTGGATTTCGGTAGGAGCGTTGTCATGGAAAAGCGCACCCGATGCCGTGGCCGAGTTTAGCAATTATGGTAAAAATAACGTAGATGTATTTGCACCGGGCGTAGATATTTATTCTACTATACCGGGTTCTAAATATGAAGAAAAAAGCGGCACGAGTATGGCGGCACCGGCAACTACGGGTGTAGCAGCGCTTTTGAAATCCTATTTCCCTGATTTAACAGCCGCTCAGTTGAAAAAGATTATTCTTGAGTCAGCCGTGAGAGTGCCTGAACTAAGAGTATACAAGCCGGGGTCTAAAGAAATCGTAAAATTTGAAGATTTGTCGGTAACCGGTGGGATAGTAAACGCCTATAACGCCATAAAAATGGCAAAAGAAATGAGCAGAGCAGAATAACAAATGTGTAATATTCAGTTCGGAATCCGTAGTAATCTTTACTACGGATTTTTTATTTTATCGAATCGAAATAATAACAGGAGAGTAGATGAGTGTATTATTGTAGTTTTGATTTTATTTTGTAGAATAGTGCAAAATATTATGGATAAAATTAAATAAGCAATGAGACAAATACTTACCCTGATCATTTGTTTGATGGGCATGAGCGCATTGGCGCAAAACCTGAGTACGTATGATTTAACCTGCGAAAATCGTGTAAATCCCATTGGGCTGGACATCACCAAACCCCGTTTCACCTGGAAAATTGCCGGAACCGGCAGAAACATCCTGCAAACGGCTTATGCCATCAGGGTAGCCACCTCTGCCGATTTCTCAAAGAAAAATCTGGTGTGGGATTCAGGCAAGATAAATTCTGAAGAATCAGTCCTGCAAACCTATCAGGGTGCTCCGCTTAAATCCGGTCAGAAGTATTTCTGGCAGGTGAAAGTCTGGGATAATCAATCGCAGGAATCACCCTGGAGCACTACTGCTTACTGGCAAACAGCGCTTTTGAACCCTGTTTCTGAAATAACAGCACAATGGATTTCATCAGGTATTAAAGGCGACACTGCCTATGGCGTGGTACCACAATTCAGAAAATCATTTAATGCTTCAAAGAAGATTAAATCGGCAATGGCCTATATTACCTCTAAAGGGCTTTATGAGGCCAATATTAACGGACAAAGAGTGGGAGAGGCCTATCTAACCCCGGGTTGGACCAGCTACAACAAGCGTTTATTGTATCAGACCTACGATGTAACTAATCTGGTAAAGCAAGGCAAAAACGCCATTGGTGTTAGCCTGGCTAACGGTTGGTACAGAGGTGAATTAGGCTGGGAGAAGAAGGTCAACTTCTATGGCAAAGAAACTGCCCTGATATGCCAGATAAACATTACCTACAGTGATGGTAAAACAGAAACCATTGTTTCTGATGGTTCATGGAAAGTATCAACAGGGCCGATATTATTCTCAGAACTTTATGACGGAGAGGTGTATGATGCAAGGCTGGAAAAAGCCGGCTGGACAACCGCCGGATATGACGATAAAAACTGGCAAGCGGCCGTAGTAAAAGATTTTCCGAAAGATATTCTGTTTTCATCAAACCATGAATTGATTACTAAGCACGAGACCTTTAAGCCTGTAAAAGTTTTGAGAACCCCGAAAGGTGAGCAGGTGCTTGACTTTGGCCAGAATCTGGTAGGCTGGGTACAAATGAAAGTATCGGGCAACACAGGTGATAAAATAGTGCTTTCGCATGTGGAAGTATTGGACAAAACAGGTGGTCTGTATTTTGATAACCTGAGAAACGCGCTGGCGCAGGATACCTATATTCTGAAAGGACAGGGAGTTGAAACCTATGAGCCTCGTTTTACTTTTCACGGGTTCAGATACGTAAGAATTGAAGGGCTGAAAGAACCGCTGAACCCTGATAACTTTATGGCTGTGGCCTTGTATTCAGATATGAAACCGACAGGCAGCTTTGAGTGTTCGAATCCGCTGGTAAATCAATTGCAAAAGAATATCCAATGGGGGCAAAGAGGCAACTTTCTGGATGTGCCGACCGACTGTCCACAGCGTGATGAACGTCTGGGATGGACGGGCGATGCGGAGGTTTTTTCTCGCACGGCAGCTTTCAACTTCAATGTGAATAACTTCTTTTCTAAGTGGTTAAAAGATGTAGCTGCCGACCAGAACCCTAATGGTGCTATTCCGTTTGTGATTCCCAATGCACTGAAAGGTACTTTCTTTGATACCCCAATTGGAGCAGCGGGTTGGTCTGATGCAGGGATTATTGTGCCCTGGAACATGTATGTAGTATATGGCGACAAACGGGTAGTGGAAGATCAGTATCCGAGCATGAAAGCCTATCTGGAATATGTAAGAAAGGCCGCAAAAAATGACCTATGGAACACGGGCTTTCAGTTTGCAGACTGGCTTTCATACAGAGTTGATGATTCTAAAGGCATGATTGGTCAGAAATCAGCAGTTACAGATAACTATCTGGTAGCACAATGTTTCTTTGCCTATAATACCGAATTGATGATAAAGGCGGCCAGGCTATTGGGCAAAACAGATGATGTGAAAGATTTTGAAGCATTGTTGGAACGTGTAAAAGGAGCATTCCGCAAGGAATTTATGACTGCCGGTGGAAGATTAATCTCTGAAACTCAAACAGCTTATATTCTGGCATTGCAGTTTGATATGCTGCCTGAAGAACTACGTCAGCAGGCAGCTGGTCGTCTGGTAGATAATATCAAAAGCTATAATTATCACCTTACTACCGGGTTTTTGGGCACGCCATTTCTTACGCCCGTACTGACACGTTTCGGTAAAACGGATGTAGCTTATCGCCTATTGTTGCAAGACACATATCCATCATGGTTATATCCGATTAAAATGGGAGCAACCACTATTTGGGAAAGATGGGATTCGATGAAACCCGACAGCACATTTCAGGATCCGAGCATGACCTCATTCAACCATTACGCTTATGGTGCTGTAGGAGACTGGATGTACAGAGATGTAGCCGGAATAGATGTGGATGAAGAAGGAGCAGGGTATAAGAAAATTATCATTAAACCCCATTTGGGAGAGGGACTGACCTCTGCCAGTGCCAGGCTGAATACAAACTATGGCTTAGCCTCATCAGGCTGGAGAAAAGACGGGAAAACTACCGTTTATACTATTGAGGTTCCGGTAAATACCACGGCCACGGTCTATTTACCTACAACAAATATCCCTGATATAGAAGAAGGGGGTAAGCCGGTTTCGTCTGACATCAAAATTGCAGGTATAGAAGGCATTTATACCAAGTTGCAGGTTGGCTCTGGTAAGTATGAATTCAGGGTGAGGAATTGAGATTATTAACCAGCGTATAAAAAGTAAAGCCGAAGCGTATATGCTTCGGCTTTACTTTTTATACTTTATGTGTAAGAATTAATTCTTTCCGCTGGTTTGTACACCTGAAGGCTGATTTTGTTTCGCCTGCTGCATAGGGTTTGGCCCTTGCTGAAAGGCCCTTTGTTTAAACGCCTGAAACTTGCTTGGCTGCTCAGGTTCACGTGGAAATGCGTTATTGGCGGTATCGATATCAGCAATTTCATAGAATGGATCAAGGGTAAACTTCTTAACCTTTTTAGTAGTCGGAAGTGTCTTCTTGACTTCCTTATCATTCAATCGCCATATTTCAGCAGGTATTCTCACAATTTCGTGCGTACCATCTTCAAATTCAAGTTTCACAATCACCGGCATAGGCAAACCGCCTTTGTTCTTGATTTTCAGCACGTAGAAATTTTTTCCTTCTGCCAGCATTTTACGCTCATCATCAGATAAACTCGCTTTGTACTGATCCGATTTTTGTTTGTCGGTAGCAGTTACAGCAAATTTATCATAAGAATTATAGAAGTCTTTCATGGTTGAGTCGGCCTCTACCACTGTTTGTTTAATATCTGTTTTGTTACGGATATTGCTCAACGTTTCACGTTTCGCATCAAAATCGGCTTTATCTGCGGCTTTTTTAGCAATCGGATCCTGATTGTCGATTGAGTACCACTCTACCTCGGCCAGATCCTGATCTACAGGTTCAACTCCGTAGAACCAGCCTTTCCAGAACCAGTCCAGGTCAACACCGGAGGCATCTTCCATTGTGCGGAAGAAGTCGGCAGGTTGAGGCGATTTGAAAGCCCAGCGGCGTGCATATTCCTTGAAGGCGTAGTCGAACAATTCGCGACCCATGATAGTCTCACGAAGCATATTCAAGCCCGTAGCGGGTTTAGCATAGGCATTTGGCCCTAATGAGATAACGTTGTCGGAACTCGACATAATAGGCACCTGCTGTGTCTTATCGGTTTTCATATAAGGCACAATGTATTGTGGCTCACCACGGCGCGATGGGAAGTTACGATCCCACTCCTGTTCAGCCAGATACTGACAGAAAGTGTTCAGACCTTCGTCCATCCATGTCCATTGGCGTTCGTCGGTGTTGACAATCATCGGGAAGAAGTTATGACCTACTTCGTGTATAATTACGCCAATCATACCCGCTTTTGTCAGTTCAGAATAAGTGCCGTCTGCTTCTGGACGACCACCGTTGAACGATATCATTGGGTACTCCATACCGCCGCCTGCAGTGGCGTGGCATGAAATAGCTACCGGATAAGGATACTGGATAGTACGGTTACCATAGCTTCTCAAAGTGTGTTCTACCACACGGGTTGAGTATTGCCCCCAAAGTGGATTACCCTCTTTTGAATAGAATGACATCGACCAGATTTTACGACCGTTGTTGTATACATCAGTCTGCATGGCATCCCATATAAATTTACGAGACGATGCAAAAGCGAAGTCGCGCACGTTGGATGCCTTATAAATCCAGGTTTTTTTACCTGTCGGTTTACCTTTTTCAGCGGCTTCTGCTTCTGCCTGTGTAACAATTACAATAGGTGTTTTTGAGTTTTTAGCCTGATCAAAACGCTTTAATTGCGTAGCAGACAATACTTTGTCGTAGTTCTGGCATTCGCCGGTTGCACCCACCACGTGGTCATTTGGTACAGTGATTTCCACTTTATAATCACCAAAAGGAAGTGTAAACTCACCCTGACCCAGAAACTGTTTGTGCTGCCATCCGTTTACGTCGTCATACACAGCCATCCGTGGAAACCAATGTGCAATAAAGTAGTTATAGTTACCATCTTTCGCGAAATATTCCATACCCGAGCGACCATAGTATTCGGTAATGTTATAGTTCCAGTCTACGCGGAAAGAGTACGATTGTCCTGTTTTCAGAGGAGTAGGTATTTCCACTCGCATCATGGTGTTGTTGATGGTGTAAACCAGATTGGCACCGGTTTTGGCATCTTTCACAAGTGTGATTTTGTATCCGTATTCTTTGTTGCTGGCAATAGTGGCTCTCACAGAGCTGGGAGCATTAATGCCCTGAATGGCTCCGAAAGACATCTGGTTTTCTATGCCACCTGTTTTTGTCATGGCATTGATAGATGTTTTTTCGAACAGGTTCTGATCCAGTTGAAGCCAGATATAGCGCAACTCGTCCGGCGATTTATTGGTATACGTAATTACCTCTGTGCCGATTATGCGCTGATTGGCATCATCCAGCTCAACTTTAATATCGTAGTCCGCTTTTTGTTGCCAGTAATCTTTACCCGGTGCACCTGAAGCGGTACGGTAAGTATTAGGCGTTGGGAGTTCGGTACCCATTTGCTCAAAGCGCGTATTCGCGTTGTATTGAGTGGTGGTTGGCATCTGTGCAAATGCAGCAAATCCAGCCAGTAAACAGATAAATAGAATGGTGTTTTTCATGAACATGATGAAGAAATAGAATGAATAACAAAAATAGTTAAAAACCCGAACGGTTCACATTAAAAATGCTCTTTACGGGTGGTTTAAAGATAATATTTGTCTTATTTACGGCGAACCTGAGGTAAAACAGCTATTACGGCAATTTCAATATTGGCGCCACCGGGCAGATTCGCCACGCCAATGGTAGTGCGGGCAGGGTAATTACCGGTGAAATACTTGCCATATAAATCGTTAACCTTAGCAAAATTGCCAATATCCTTCATATAAATGGTAGTATTCACGAGGTCTTCCATTCTGGCTCCGGCGGCTTCTACAATGGCTTTGATGTTTTCCATTATCTGTACCGTTTCGGCTTCTACTCCTCCTTCAACCAGTTTCCGGCTTTCGGGGTTCAGGCCTATTTGTCCGGCAACATACAGCATGCCATTGGCTTTTACACCCTGACTGTAAGGAGCAATGGGTACGGGAGCTTTATCTGTTTTGACAATTTCTTTCTTTTGTGCAAATGCGAGCGTGGAAGAAAGGGCTATAAGTGCGGTAAATAGAAGTTTGTTCATACAGTTTTAATTTGTGCATACAATTTTCTAAATTTTGTATGTAAAATCAAAGCGTATGAATAGCTAAATCTGATTGAGGGATTCAGAGTTGGGTCTTTTTATGGAACTTTCACGGCATTGAGGCGAAAATGTGGATGTAGCGCGTAAATATTCTACGCTTCATCCTTTGTGGCCCTTATGAGACTAATACCTGAAAGGAAAAATATAAAGCCGATAACACCATAAATGATAAGTGCTTTAATGTTTTTGGCACCTCCAGAAGTATTGACAAACAAAACGGCCGAATAAATAAGACCGATTATACCCAATACGGTTAGCAATGAGCCGAAGATTCTTTTAATATTCATACATTTATTTAAGATTTATGTAAACAGACAGTTGTAAAAAACGGTCTTTCTTTAATAAATGTATGAAAAAACTGTGCCACTGCTGATTGAGCAAAACTGACAGCAAATATCGGTTCTGAGCTATCGTCTATCAACTTAGATCTCCATCAACCTTTTCAGATTGTCTCCATAAGTAGAGCCTGTTTCCAATTTTGTGGTTTTACTATCACGCATCACAACCAGATATTTGCCGTTGAAGTACTTCTGCAATTCTTTAATCAGGAATGAATTAACAATGGCTGAGCGACTCACCCGCACGAAGTTATCGGGCAGTTTTTCTTCCAGGCCTGATATGGTATAATTGGTCAAATACTGTTTGCCCTCAGTTGTATTCAAAAACACATATTTGTCTTCTGCCTCAAAGTAACTGATTTCTGTTAGCGGAATAAACAAAATCCTCTCCCCGGATTTCACTGAAATAGAATGAGCTGTGGTCTGTTTCTGAGTTGGCGCCCGCAGTGCATCTTCTTTCACTTTCAGTTGTTCCAGCAGGTGCATCAAGTTATTACTCAGCGAACTATCTTCCTTTTTATCTCCCAGTTTCTTTAGTTTTTCTATGGTTTTTTCCAGCCTTTCGGGTTCAATGGGTTTCAACAGGTAATCAACAGAGTTTTCTTCAAAGGCTCTGATGGCATATTGGTCGTACGCTGTAGAGAAAATAACCATAGGCATATAAGACAGATTTGCCAGCATCTCAAAACCTGTCAGCAATGGCATTTCAATATCGAGAAATATCAAATCAGGCTTCTGTGATTCTATCTTTTCTAATCCTTCCTGCCCGTTATGCGCTTCATCAATGATTTGAATAAAGGCACTATGATTGGCTAATAATCGTTTCAATCGACTGATGGCCAATGGTTCGTCGTCTATTAATATGGTCTTCAACATAATATGCTGCGGTTTTGTCTTTCTAAACTTCTATATTGGTTTTGTCGGTTGCCTCAACCGGAACTCTGATGATAATAGCTTTGAAATCGTTGTTTTGTATTTGTACTCCGGCTTCATTGCCGTAGATTAATTGCAGTTTATCATTGATGCTTTTCAGTCCGTAACCTCCGCTCAAATCTTCTTTGAACGCCGGGCCGTTGTCATGTATCTGAAAAACAATCAGGGTATCATCCTTACTGATTTTTACATCAATAATGCCATGCTCTGGGATTTTGGAAATACCGTGTTTAATAGCGTTTTCAACAACAGGTTGTAACAGAAAGCGCGGTATTTTAATGTTTTCGAGTCCGGGCTCTATATTGATAGCATAATTGAGGCGGTCACCGAAGCGCATCTGCTCGATAGAAAGATAAGATTTTACGATGTCCAGCTCTTCGGCAATGCTATGGAAACTCTGGTCGGAGCGACCCGTAGTGGCTCTGAACAGTTTCGATAGCTGGATGGTCATTTCTTCGGCCTTATCGGGGTTTTCGTGGATAAGCCCAGTAATGCTGTTCAATGAATTATACAGAAAATGCGGATTGATTCGGGCCTCTAATGCGTTCAGTTGTGCTTTGGTTTTTAGTTTTTCAAGATTCAACAGTTGGTATTCCTGTTCCGAAATTTTACGGTCGAGGTCTTTGGATCGTTGCCAGTTATAGAAAAAAATACAAACGGCTATCATCGGGATTAATAAATACAGCGTACCGGGGTTGATGATACCGGGTCCGTCGAACTTCACCGACATGATTTTCCAATAATGTGTCCAGTATCTCCCACCATCGTTTTCCAGCAGATAGAAAGCCTTCTGGAAAAGACGTATCAGCATCAGCATGCAATAGGTGAAAATAACCAGTATGATGTATTTCGACCAGTTTTTGACAAGGAAACGCTCAATGAACAATATAAACAATACCAAACTGACAAAACACGAAAACCCTGTGGTAAGATTGGCCAGAAATACTGCCTTGTTCTGCTCTGCTTCCAGAGAGGTAGGATTCAGCAGCTCCAGGGAAAAATATAAGATGCTGTTGAGTCCATAAATAAAGAACGTAGCAAAAAACAGGGTATATAATAAAAACTTGGGGTTAAGCCTGTTAACGGCATTTTTAAAGCCCGTTCTGAACCTGTTATGGTGCTCTTTATAATAGGGTCTGACAGGCTTGGAAACAGCAGGGACAGGCTCATTGGGAGAAGCCTTCGAACTGACGTCCGGAGCTTTCTCTACATTCAGACTATCTACCCATGTATACTGTTTTTTTTTAAAGTCTGTTTCCGGAAAATGAGGCTCAACTTTGGGGGCATAGATTTTAATATTGCCCCCGAAAGCCTTTAGTTTTACACTTGCACCCCCACCATTGACACTACCTGACAGGAAACCTGTTCTGTTGATGCCTTGAAAACCCTGTAAATGCGGTGCATTTACCGCTGTTCCATCGGCTTCTATTTGTAAGCCCTGGTGTAAAGGCAATTGCGCCTTTATATTGCCACCACTGGTTTCAATCCAGAGATACTCGTTGATTGACACTGCCTGAATACTGATATTGCCGCCCTTGGTAGATGCACCTATATTTCCTTGCATGTTTTCAAGCCGAATATTACCACCGAAGGTATACGTCTTGAACTCGCCCGAAATGTTATAGGCTTTTATATTGCCGCCGCTGGTTTTAGTGTAGAGTTTTCCGGTGAAATTCTCCATTTTGAAATTACCGCCACTTGTAGAGCAGTTAATTTCTCCCTTAGAATTATGTATGAATATGTTTCCACCTGCTGACGAAAGATCGGCCTTGATGTCACAATTAGCCACTTTTATATTTCCTGCCGAAGCCTTTCCCTGAATATCTCCTGTAGTGTTGGCAATTTTTACATCTCCTACTGTGGTGCGTAACATTTGCTTACCACTGATATTATTCAACGAAATATCTCCGACAGTGGTTGTTATAACAGCATTGATGTTCTTAGGCAGAAAGACCCGGAATGAAACTTGAAAGAAACTCAGCCAGTCCCATTTCCAGAAACCGTTGTTGCGGGCAGCAATTCTGAGATGGTCTCCCTGCTGGGTTACATTCACCAGCTCATAACCCACGTCTTGCGATGTAATGCTTTCCTTTCTGAAGAAATTAATAACCAGGCGTTTCGATGCATATATTTCTATTCGGATCTGGTCTTCCTCATGGCCTAGCAGTTCTATATCACCCGTAATGGTTTCAATCTGCAGGTTTCTGATGCCTTCTGCCGGAATCTCCTTTATTTCTGACGGTAAATAATTCATTATTCAATTAGTTTATTTCTTTCTACAATCCACATCACAAAGCGCGTCTCAAAAACAAGCGTAAACGGAATAATAGAAATATTTTTAAGAAGTAACAATACCGGCCATTTAGATGTGGCCGGACTGATTAACTCAGTCGATTTCAGCCATGCCATAAATGAAGTGTATTCAAACAAGGCAAATAGTGCAATATTGATGATACCTGCTATGATAACATAAATGATAAAGTTGACTAAAATAGCCGGAAAGTTATTAGAGAAATTGTACTTAACATTGGCCCATACCTCATACCAATTGTTTGTTTTCAGGCGAAGTATATTCATAAAATTATTGAACCCAGCCTGTAAATATCCCTGACCAATAATTACAAAAATGATTAAAAGCCGCGCTAAGTTGACTAAAATTTCCAGAATACCGTGGGTGGAAGCGGATATTTCTCCGGCACTCCCCTCCTGAACAAACCTGCCTATGCCCGCCATTAAGCCTAGAATAAATATCAGCAGAAAGTTCTTTTTCAGGTCTGTGTCAGTACTTTCGATGAGGTCTGAGTAACCCAATAAAACAAAGCTATCTTTCATAACAATTAAGGTTAGGCTTAATTAGCTTGTGATAATAACCAGTTGGCAGCTCTTTCTCCCCAGTTAGGTGCAATGCTTGAGGCAGGCTTAAATCTGGCAAACTTCTTCAGGGCGTCTTCAAACAGTGGTGCTGATTTTTTCTTGCCGCCACCGTAGGCCTCAGGGGTAAAGAAAATTCCCTGTGCTTCCAACAATTTGGCTCTTGGGTTTTCAGGGTTTAGTTTGTTAGCATTTTGTAAACCCATGCTTACGGCGCCACCATATTTTTGCCAACGGTCTTGCGGGGCTACAGCCATTCTTGCTCCGGCTATATAAGCTTTCAGTACTTCGATTTCATCATTGCCCGGTTGCAGTTTTTCAGCACTTGCCAGAAATTTGTCGGCCTCGTCGAGCAGCAGGTCTTTCTTGTCGGCATCGGGTTCAGCAAAACTCAGGTTGGTCAGGCCATATGCTGCCCAGTAACCGGGTAGCCACTCTTTAGGTTCGGCTGCTGCAATGCGTTCCAGTTGGCTTACCCCCTGTTTAGTATTTTCAATGTTTTCAAACTCGTTGAATAAACTGATAGCGTTTTCCATAGCCGACACATACTCGGCTTTCTGTGCAAAAGTTTCGACGAAAATTAAAGATAAAAAGCTGATAGTTAAAATAATTCGTTTCATTTTTAACGGTGTTTAAATGATAGATAAATGATTGTCTCCGGTTGATGCTTCAAAATTATAGAGTAGTGGAGGCGCACGACAGGAGTTTCTGACAAAGCCCCTGTTTGCGGGAGTGAAATAGGTTTTTGCAGGAGTAAATACTTTACTATTTTTGATGCACAATAAATATCCCCTGAAAGAAATGAATCGAATAGACCGTCTGATGGCTATCGTAACTACGTTGCAGTCAAAAAAATATGTGAGTGCCGAGAGCATTGCCGATAAGTTCGAAATCAGCATACGTACGGTTTACCGCGACATCAAGGCGCTGGCAGAACTGGGCATTCCGGTTGGATTCGAAAATCAGAAGGGGTATTTTGTAGTAGCGGGGTATTTTCTGCCGCCGGTGGCATTCAGTATTGAAGAAGCCAACGCCCTGTTATTAATGGAAAGCGTAGCGATAGGTTTTGCGGATAAGTCAATCAGGAAGCATTATTCGTCGGCTCTGAACAAGGTGAAATCAGTGTTGCGCGCCAGTCAGAAGGAAGAAATGGAGATGCTGACAGACAATATCAAATTGCAGGTACCTCAAAGGCTGAATAATGACTTTGAATACCTGAGCAGCATTCAGAATGCCATTATCGCAAAAAGTATACTTGAAATTGTCTACGTCAATAATAAAGAAGAAACCAGCCACAGACAGGTAGAGGCCATTGGTCTGGTTTTCTATGCCTTCAGCTGGCACATGATTGCCTGGTGTCATCTGCGGGACGAATACCGCGACTTTAAGGTTTCTCGCATTCGTACTATTCATGATACCGGGCAGTCTTTCCGAAAGAAAAATCACATTAATTTAAACGACTATCAGCTTCCGGTTGAGTATTGAATTTTTTTTAAATTTTCAAAAACAGACTGACATAGGGTTGTCAGTGGGGCCTGTTTTCTTTGCATTATCATTCATTTAAACGCAAAAAAACTATGTCTTTCTTTCAACAATTTGCAAAAGAATTTGAGCAGGAAGCTCTGACTACCCGCAAAATGTTAGCCATTGTACCCAACGACAAGTATGACTGGAAACCTCATGAAAAAAGCATGAGCATCAAGCAACTGGCCACGCATATTGGCGAGCTGCCCTCATGGATAAAAATGACCATGACTACCGATGAGCTCGATTTTGCCAGTAATCCATATACCCCTGCGCAGATTAATGACAATACAGATTTAATGGCGTATTTTGAAAACAATCTGAATGAAGGGAGAGAATATCTAAAAGAAGAGTACGAAAACCTGATTGATAAGGACTGGACGCTTCGCAATGGAGAAACCATCTACGATGTGACCCCCAAGAAAGATGTATTGCGTATGTCGCTGAGCCAGATTATTCACCACCGGGCACAGTTGGGCGTATATTTACGATTGTTGAATATCCCTATCCCGGGTAGTTACGGGCCAAGTGCTGATGAGGGTTTCTGATATTGATTGCGTAACATGGAAAAACTTGATTTAAGCAAACAGCGCCGGAAAAACTAAAAACCATATTACGAGAACCAGTAAAAAGAGTTTAACCATTAAACCTATTAAGAGATGACAAATGAAATAAAAAAAACCATTACAGTGAAAGCATCGGCAGCAGCCGTATGGGATGCCTTGACCAACCCTGAGAAAATAAAACAGTATTTGTTCGGCACCGAAACCAAAACTGACTGGCAGGTGGGTAGCCCGATTGTATTCTCAGGCCAATGGGATGACAAACCTTATGAAGACAAGGGAACCATTCTGGCCATTGAGCCGGGTAAATCAGTTACTTATAATTACTGGAGTAACCTGAGCGGAACAGAAGATATACCTGCAAATTATGCAAACATCACCTACACAGTTGAAGAAAAAGGAGAGGAAACCTTATTGACTGTAGCGCAGGATGGTTTCAAAGACGAGGCCGCAGCCGAACGTTCTGAGAATGACTGGGGCTATGTGCTGGAAGAGTTAAGGAAAGTAGCAGAGCAGGGTTGATGAAAAGGGAGAAAGTGCTTCTCCCTTTTTTGTTTTTCACTTCTTGCGTCTATTGAGAAGTATAATATTTATGTGCGTTTGAAGCAATAGGCAGCCCAATCATCAGCATTAATACGAGCATACCGACTATTGCCTGTGTTAAATTAAACGGTCCGGTGGGGACGTTTGATAATGGCACTATTACTCTGTTCATAATTACCCACACAAAAGCCCCGTACAGAATACCCGATAAAACCCGGTTCGCAGCCAGAAAACCGATTTTGGGGTAAATCCAGAAATAAAGAAAAGTAAAAGTATAGGCAATCAGGTAGTGGAACAACAAACCCCAGAAGATCATTGCATTGCCTCCGGTAAAAGCTTCTTTCCCGAATACACCACTGGCAATGTAATGGAAAATCTTATAAGGGATTTTCTGATTCAGAATAGTAGATGAAACAATGGCGCCTATCAGGTCCAGCGTTCCTGCAATAAGACCCGTCTGTAAAATAACTTTGTAATAAGAATTCATCAGAATGAATAGTTGGATTAGGTTGACAACTGCACAAAAAACCGGATTTTCATTGTATTTTTACAATCAAAAGTTGTTCAATCGCCGTTAAAATACATTCAAAATGAATAGGAGGGATGATAAAGCGCTGGTGCAGCAATGTTTATCTGAGCTAAAAGAGCGGATGGGCTATACCGGTCAGTTCCACGTATCGCAACGCGACCTCGAACATCTTTCTGAGCTGATCGAGACCAGGACCGGAATCAACATCAGTCTGTCTACATTGAAACGCATTCTGAACGGACAATTCGACCACCTGCCTCAAACGTCTACACTCAATGCCCTTACTATTTTTATTGGCTATGAAGGATGGTATGATTTCAAAACAAAGAAACTTTCAGCGAATACGACTCCTACCGGTTTTCCACAAGAATTGGCTACACCTGTTAAAAAGAAACTCCCTGTCTGGATTGCCCTGGTTATAGTTATAATCGGAACGGCCATAGCATTGGCCTTAAAAACCCCCTTGTTTGGTTCTGAGAATGCCAATGTTGATTTTGCTGCACGACAAACAGATGCGGAGCAGATACCCAACAGCGTGATATTCAGCTATGATGTCAGTAAAATGGAAGGCGACAGCTTTTATTTTCAGCAGTCGTGGAATGAGAAAACAAGGGTGGGTATTTCGAAAGATAATCATACACTGACCGACATTTATTATGAGCCCGGGTATCACCGCGCCAAACTAATGCTCAATAATAAAGTGTTGAAAGAAGCGGGTGTGCATATTACAGCCAAAGAGTGGTTTTGTTACGCCAAAGCTGACTTTAATACCATTAAGCCGGATTATCTTAACAAGGGAAATGCTGTGCATGATGGGGTATTGGGTGTAACCGACGAAGCCATTGCAGCCAATGGTGTCGATTTTCAGAAAAACCAGATTTATTTCTATACGTTTCACCCGGGATTGATGAATGTGGAAGGAGATAATTTTCGGTACAAAGCCCGCTTGCGTATGCGCAAAACCAAAGAAACCCATTGCCCCTGGATGATGACAGAAGTATTTTGTGAAAACTCTTTTGTGTTTTTTACCAATACCAGTCCGGGCTGTGTCAGCGATATCAATGCTAAAATAAGCGAGCATTCCTTGAGCGGAAAAACCACTGATTTGTCGGCTTTCGGCTGCAATTTAATGGAATGGCAGGAGATTGAAATACTGTCAGCTAATAAAAACGTTATGGTTTATCTGGCAGGTAAAAAGGTTTTTGAACAAGTGTACTCCCAATCTCTGGGGCGTATAGCCGGAATAGGCTTTGCAGCTAACGGCCTGATTGAAGTAGATAAAGTAGTATTAGAGAATTTGAATGGGAAAGTAATTTATGCGAATGAGTTCTAATATTCGTAGAGCCACAGTGCATTGTGGCTTTTGAGTTAGAGAGTTCTTAAATAAGCCAAAGGCAATTATATATTTTGGCGTTGTTCACCCTTTTTCCATTTTCATTCCTCCAACCAAACAATCCCTACAAATTATCCAGATCCGCTTCCTTCGGTTTATTCATTTGTTTCGATAAATTGATGGAAACGCCTACAAAGAAAGTGCGGTACATAGGCGGAATTACCTCAAAGCGTTGCTTGCCATCGACTGAATAGCGATACCCGAATACATTCTTTCGGGCAAAGAGGTTGTCTAATGTGGCATAGAACACCACAAAATTGCCTTTGATAGTGCGTATATGGCTGGCCGATAAACTCACATTCTGATAGGGTCTGGTGTATTCGGGTACAAAAGAAGTAGTGGCGAAATCGTAATTAGGGCGTCCGCTGGTGTGTGTAAAGGTAACACCCACATTGGTACCTATTTTTTCAATGAATTGTTTGTAGACTACACTTACATTGTGTTTGGAAGCAAAGGTCGGCATGGTTTCTTTCAGGTAATTTCTGAACAGACGCTCAGTATCCAGAAATGAATAGGTCAGCCAGAACTCTCCGCTTTTAATACTTTTCTTGTCTCTGTAGAATACGTCGAATCCCTGTGCATAACCTTTACCGGTGTTATCGGTCGGCCCGGTTGGAAACCGATACGGATTCGGGTCATAATAACTGGTATGTTCCAATATCAGATTTTTGTAGTCTTTTCTGAAGCCCTCCATTCTGAAAGTACGGTCGTTTTTGATGATCTGATAATTCAGAATCAGGTGATTGGCCAGTTCATAGTCCAGATTCTGATTGAGGTACAGATAATTTTTTTCCGGAGTCTGGTAGAACTGCCCTGCAGCGAGTGATACCTGGCTGTATTGCCCTGTTTTATAGGCCAACGATACCCGTGGGGCAATGTTAGCTCTGTCAATCACGCTGGTATATTCAGCCCTCATGCCAAACCTGCCTGCCAGTTTGGGAGTAATGTAAAGTTCAGTTTCAGCAAAAGCAGCGCTGTAATTATCACGTAATCCGAAATCATATTGATTGTAGATATTTCCGACTTTTATAGCATGAAACTCAGCACCGAATAAAACCGAACTGGCATTGTTTTTACCAAATAGCCGGGTCAATACTGTTCTTACCTGTGTGCGTTCATCAAGGCGGTCGCCGTCATCCTTGCCTATTTTTATCTGGTCGGTGTTGCGACTATAAGATAAACCTGTCAGTAATATCCATCGGCCTTCATCAAAACTAACCTGATAGGTGCCGTTGGTGAATACATTTTTATTTTTCAGGTTGAATTGATAAAATGAGTCTGTGGATTCATAAGACGGAAAAGAAATAACCGATTGATTATCGGAATAAGTGCCGTATAATTTCAATGTGCTGTTTTTTGTAAGATTCTCATTGATAGTCAATGATGTATTGAACCCTTGTGGTACTTTATCGAATAAGATGTTCGATTTCATCAGGTTAAAGAAAGGAGTCAAGTTAGTGTAATACAATGCACCTGAAATACTACCCTTATGGGTATAAGTGGCACCTAAGCCTGCCATGTTAGCGTTTATATTCCAACCGCTTGCCTCATCGGTTTTATCTTTGGTTTGCAGTAATAGTACCGACGAAAGCGCCTGACCGTATTGTGCTGAATAACCACCGGTGCTAAACGCAGTACCCTTAAACATAAAAGGGGTAAAACGCCCACGTTGGGGAACATCAGGTGTGCTGCTGAAAAACGGGTTCTGCACAATCATGCCATCAATTACGGTTTTGGTTTCATTGGCCGAGCCACCTCTCACAAAAAGCCCTTCCTGTTCGCCTACTCTTTGTGCACCGGGTAATAGCTGCATCACAGCCGTAATATCGGCACCACCTCCGGCCGTTGTTACAATGTCGAGAGGTTTCAGCATCACCATCTTTTTGCTGTCTGAGGCCTCAAATGTTCCGGCAGTAATGGTGACCATATTCAGCACATTCATTGACTCCTGCATTTTAATGCTGATTTCAATAGAGACATTGTTTACTAAAATTTTCTTTTCATAGTTTTCGTACCCAACAAAACTCGCTACAAGAATAACGGTGTCTTTTTTGCCGGTTCTGAAAGAAAAGGCTCCTTCGGTATCGCTGGAAGTGCCGTCATAGCTGCCTTTGATGAAGACATTCGCACCTGGAATGGCCTCTCCTTTTTTGTCGGTTACTTTGCCTTTGATGTTGGTCTGCCCCCACAACTGTGGGATAAGAAACAGAAAAAACAGAATAAAAGGTAATAGCTTGCTCATGTGAATGCGGGTTTAAATGATGAGACAAACCTATCTGAATCAGGCGTAGAAGGGTAGGAATTTCCGACAGACCCGGTTTTTTGAGGAGTAAATTCTGCTTATTGAGCGATGGAAGAATAGGAATATATAAGAAGATTATCTGGTAGTTTACATACCCGTCTATGGGTAAGGCTATAATCTGGACATAATTTTACCGTTTATCAGTCAATAGAGCCGCTTATCAAAATATTTACAATAGCAAGGTACTATGTATAACAATGTATCTTTTATCGCACTATATTTGTTCATCTAAACGATTCCGAACTGTTTTAATCTTACAATTATGAAAAAGCTATTTAATTTATTTTTGAGTATTGCTTCGGGTCTTATACTGTTCACTTCTTGTGAAAACAAAGGAAATACTTCAATTTTGCACAATGAATCGCCCGAATTGTATAAATTCACTGCTGAGTTTCCGAAAAGCAGAACTAAGGAAGTGCAGCGTTATCTGGATAAAAAATTGGAAAACGAGAGCGATTTCTCATTTGAAAATGCCCGCATTGATGGAGATTTGGTACTTGATAATAAAATGGCATTTTATATCAGGATGTATCCGGGTAGTTTGAAAATAGAGTTTGATAAAACCAAAAATTCATACGAGAATTATACGCTTATGAAAAAAATGGGAGATGATTTAGGAAATGTACTTGCCGATAAAGAATAAAATGAATGGTTGAAATTTTTGACAATATTCATAAAATATATCAGTATCAGTCACCGTGTGACGAACTGGTTGATTATATTGAATTTTTTTCAGAATCTTCACCCGCTGCAACCGGCCTGCACCTGGCCGGACAATCGTTTAATGTCCGGCTGTTTCCAAGCTGGACACCCACTTTCTGGTTTAACCTTGGCTCTCCCTATCAGTTACTGATTGGGGATAAACGCCATGCTGTCGGCTCTGGCGATGACGTTTTGCTTTTAAGAAACAGCATTGTTGAAAGATGCAATCTACCTGCCGACCATATCTTTACTGTTAAATTTTCTCCCGGAGGATTCGAAGCTATTTTTGGCATTCAACAAGGCTATTTTCAGAATAAGCTGATTAATCTTTCGTCGTTTATACCCTATTCGCTGATACAGACACTCAAATCCATTGACAATTTTGAGGAAAGGGTAATTTTATTGCAGACCTATTTTCTGAGTACAATGAAACCTCAAAGCAAGCAGGAGCATTATTTCAGAACAGTACAAAAAGCTATAGAGACTTACCATATCAGCAATATGGAATTTAACAGCACTCAGGTGGCAAAAGAGGTTTTTGCGACGGGTAAAACCATTTATCGGTACTTTAGCCAGGTGGTGGGTACCAATCCTAAAAACTATTTTGCTACGGTTCGGGTCAGAACAGCACTTCAAAATTATGTGGCAGATAAGGCCGGATTCAGTCCCTACGATTTCGGCTATTATGATATGAGTCATTTCTATAAAGACGTAGTGAAATTTACAGGCAAAAAACTAATCGACAACCTCGCTTAAATTGTCCATTTTTTACTAAATTCCTTTCCTCAAAGCCGATAGATTTGTTGAAAAAAACAATAACAATGAAAAAGCTTTCAACAATCATCATTAGTCTTGCATTTCTTTCCTGTCATTTCTCATTCGCACAGAAAAAGGCTGTTTACACGCCTAAAATAGAACCATGTCCCTGTGCTTTCAAGGCTGATAGCAGCCTGAAAACTACCTGTGCTTATCTGATTGTGCCAGAAAACAGAAATAAGCCCAACGGTAAAACTATCAAACTCCCTTTTATTATTGCAGAGAGTAATAATCCAAACAAAAAGAAAGACCCAGTGCTTTTTACGGGCG
Organism: Emticicia sp. GW821-FHT11C11; assembly: GCF_058808615.1. Classification (NCBI taxonomy): domain Bacteria; kingdom Pseudomonadati; phylum Bacteroidota; class Cytophagia; order Cytophagales; family Leadbetterellaceae; genus Emticicia; species Emticicia sp. GW821-FHT11C11. The sequence continues at coordinate 664,514 of NZ_JBXARV010000002.1, read as the reverse complement.
GTGGGCCAGGTGCCAGCTCATTAAGTTTTATTCGCTCTGTACATAACCGTTCTTTGATTAAAGACCGCGATTTTATTACCTTCGAGCAACGGGGTACTCACTTTGCTGTGCCAAATTTAGATTGTAACGATATAGGTGAGGCTCTGAAAAAAGCCTTTATATACAATCTGCCTAAAGACAGTATGATATTGGTAGGAGTAAAACAATGCAAAGCCAAGCTATTGGCACAAGGCATAGATTTAGCAGCCTACAATACTGTTGAGAGTGCAGCAGATATAGAAGATTTGCGTAAAGCTTTAAAAATTGATTCATTAAATCTGTTTGGAGCCTCTTATAGTGGTGGCCTCATGCCAACCGTTCTTAAAAACCATCCATCCGGTATCAGGTCTTTAATTCTGGATTCGCCATTGCCTGAGTTTGTTAATATTGATGAAGAAGAACTGGTCAATTTTAATGAAGCGCTCAACACGGTTCTGACCAAATATGAAGCTGGTAGTGAATTGAAATACGGACTTCTAAAAGATAGATTCAAACAATATTTTACTGCCATTACCGGTAAAGACTTTACGATTAAGTACCTTCCCAAAGAGGCCAAAGACAGTTTGACTATCCATTATTCTCAAAGTGAATTGATAGGCGTGCTATTAAATACACTCTATGATTTCTCGCGCATTAAAGATGTCCCATTCATCGTTTCGGAAATGATAAAAGGGAACCATCAGATATACATAAAAGACTTTTTAGATGGTATTTTCCATGGCGGGGGGCCGTCAGGTATGCGTATGTCGGTATATTGCTCCGATAAAATGGCTTTTGCATGCGATGTCATTATTAAACAGCAATATGAGTTATATCCTTATATGAAAGGAGCAGGGTTTTATATCAATGATGTATACCGAAGCATGTGCGATTGCTGGAAAGTACCTGCCATACCTGCTGCTACCAAACAACCGTTTTACTCTAAAGTGCCGGTATTATTAGGTGCAGGAGATACAGACCCTGCTACCAGGCCTGTGTATAATGACATGCTGTATCATTTCATGCCTAATAGCCAGCGGATACTTTTCAAGGGGAGGTCGCACGGACCTTTGATCAGAAAAGAAGGGAATGATTTTATAAGTCAGTTTCTGGAGAATCCTTATAAAAAGCTGAAGTCAACCAATGAAGAGATTATTGTTTATTAGAAGTATGAAATGGGGTAAATCAGGTAACTTACCCCATTTCTTATTTTATCTCAGATGCAACGCGCCAAAATATTCGGGTCTATGAAATGCCGGGGTTTTACCGCTCATGGTGGGGCTCCAGCACAAGAAATTGCATTCTTTCGGATTACATTTCCAGTCGCCTTTCTTGTGCGATTGAGTCGATACAATTCTATAGAAATTTACCCGGTAGTCTTTTGTATTCCCTGAGCCAATCAGGCTCAGGGGTATCTGTAAAGTGCCGCTCCAGGTTTCATCTCCTGTTTTTATACTGTGTTTAATACCTGCCTTGTCGTAGCCAATCATTTCTGTTGAATTCCCACCGCCATGCCCTTTGGTCGGGTTGTGTATCTTACCTATCCACAAAACATTGTTGGGGTTAATTTCTAACTCCAGATATCGCTCAGGCACTTCGATGCCTTCTGCTATAAACACCTCAAATACTTCCTGATTATATAACTCACTGTTATGCATCTGATAAGTATTTTCTTTCCAGAAGGGATTCTGCAGACATGCGAAGGTTACGTAAAGGTATTGGTCGTCATACTTCAGCTTCACCAATGTTTCCTGCGGAGCAGTTTCTCCCGTGGTTGAATGTCTGAAATATTTCGCGTCAAGGTCTTTCCATTCGTTTTTCGATAAAGAAATGCTGTAATCGGTTGCTGACATAAACAATAACAGAATATAAGGGTAAAGGAAAAGAAACATTGTATAAGCTTAGTAAAGTGGATAAATAAAAACGTCAGAATCCGGAAGATTCTGACGAATATGCATGCACAAAGACTGAGGTCAGGCGATTATCATGTTATGATAAACATTCTGCACGTCGTCATCTTCTTCCAGTTTTTCTATCAGTTTCTCTACATCGGCAGCTTGCTCTTCTGTAATCGTCTTCATGTCTGTCGGTATTCTCTCAAAATCAGCTTGTAATAATTCAAAGCCTTTTTCTTCCAGAAACTTCTGAATAGCACCGAAGGCCGTAAACTCACCATAGATATTGACCTGACCGGTTTCTTCGTCGAGGAACACTTCTTCTGCACCGTAATCAATCAATTCAAATTCCAGTTCTTCTACATCAATTTTATCAGTTTTAGCAATCTTGAAAACTGATTTTTGGTCGAAAATGAAATCAAGCATGCCCGATGTACCCAAACTACCGCCGCATTTGCTAAAATAGCTGCGCACGTTGGCTACCGAGCGGTTGGTGTTGTCGGTGGTACACTCAACCAGTATGGCAATACCATGTTGTGCGTATCCTTCATATACCATTTCTTTGTAGTCTTCCTGATCTTTAGAAGACGCCCGCTTGATGGCATTCTCTACGTTTGCCTTGGGCATATTGGCTGCCTTGGCATTCTGGATGATGGCTCTCAGGCGCGAGTTACTGTTGGGGTCTGGTCCGGCTGATTTTACAGCAATGGCTATATCTTTGCCAATACGGGTAAATGTTTTGGCCATTTGCCCCCAACGTTTCATTTTACGAGCTTTTCTGAATTCAAACGCTCTTCCCATAATATATAAAGTAAATTCTAATTTTTAATAATATTCCAGCCGGAGGTAATTCTACCGGAAGCCGGAAGTTGAGAGCGCGAAATTAGAAAAATTTACTTTAATAATCCACTTATTTTGTTCTGTATGGTAAATGCTTGGCCACTTGTGCTATCAACTGGCTTGTCAGCTGGTGCGGTGTGTCCATCCTGTTATTCGGGCGTTGTTTCAGATTGGTCTTCCACAAAAGCTCACCACTGGCGGCATCATATAGGTTTACGTTGGTTTCCACACCATCATTGCCTCTGTAGGCCGGCATCATAGAGTATCTGTCCTGGCGGCTGATGACAATTTGTAAATCTCCCCATATAACCGCGTCTACACCCAGTATCCGGGCCAGTTGTGCTTTGTCATGCTTGCCGATATCTTCCAGTCTGATACCCCTTTCAGCCAGTATGTTATTAGTTTTTGTGAAATCCTGAAAAGCCAGCTCATACCTGCCTTTTTGTACTTGTCTGGCGGCATAGGCAAATAACTCCTTTTGGGTGTCCAGACTTGCCTCACGCTCCTGCTGGCTGAAAAAACGTTGTGTGCGAGCATTTGGATTTTTATTAACCGGATTTTCGAACTGTACATCAAATGGCAGTATAGCTACCCGCTGATGTGTGGTTCTTGCCTTCGAAAAGTTATCTGAAAGAAAATCTCTTTGCGCAGAACAGGCCGACAGCACCACGGCCAGAAGAATTATAGCTGCGAAATTTTTATTTATGTGTTTGGTTTTCATTTTTTTATTGTTTTACCGAGTATTTAACGAAATTTGAGAAAATTTCTTTTGTGGTGTATCACGATTTTTTAAATCGTAATCTATATTAGGGTATAATAGTTTCAAAAAAGATTAACAGGAGTCGTTGTTTTCATTTCACGCTGACAAGCTTTAAAATTCATGAGGCATTTTGCGATTGGTATCATTCTACGTATTAGTGTTTTAAGTTTAATCCTTTTAGGGCTGGTCTATTTTTTCTTGCAAAACCAATGGTCGGCTGTAGGATTGTTCAGCATATTTGGGGCACTGGTTTTTTTCTGGTTATTTAATTATACCACTACCATCAACCGTAAACTGGCTCGTTTTTTCGAATCGGTGCGGTACTCCGACTTCGCCGTTAAGTTTCGCGCCGATAATAAACTGGGTAAAAGCTTTGAAGAAGTAAACCAGCAATTCAATGGGGTGCTGGAAGCTTTCCGGCAGGCACGTGCTGAAAAAGAAGCCAATCTGCACTATATAAATACTATTGTGCAACACGTAAATGTAGGGCTTTTGTCTTATGATTCCTCAGGCAATATTGAGTTAATCAACAATGCGGCTTTTCGTATCTTGAATATCTATCGGCTTCGTAATATTAGTGAGTTGACAAAAACGGCCCATGCCGAATTGTATGACATCCTGAATAACATTTCATCAGGCAGCAAGGCGCTGTATCAGACATCCAATGAAAAACAGATTTCAATCAATGCAGCTACCGTAAGCCTGAGAGGGCGCGTGATTAAACTGATTTCCCTGCAGAATATTCAATCCGAACTGCAGCAAAAAGAGCTGGAAGCCTGGCAGAACCTGACCAAGGTACTACGCCATGAAATTATGAACTCGGTAACACCGATTGTTTCGCTGGCCAGCACCATGCGTGAAATTATTGAATTGGATCTGAGTAAAGAAGAGGGGATTCAGGAAACAGTCACTGACTTGAAAGAAGCACTCTACACCATAGAAAACAGAAGCAAAGGCATTATGAACTTTGTGAATGCCTACCGTGAGTTTACGAGTATTCCGAAGCCTGAGTTTGAAGACACAACTTCTGTAAATTTGATCAGTCAGGTGTTGAATCTGGTTCAACCGCAACTGAAAGAAAAACAGATAGAGCTTAAAACGGATTTCAAGGAGACTTTTGAACTGCTGGCCGATACCGAGCTGATAGCTATGGTGCTGATAAACATCATTAAAAATGCAGTTGAAGCGGTTGAGTCTCGCCTGAACCCGCAAATCAAAATCAGAACCTACGAGATAGACGAGCAGAAAATAATAGAAATTTCTGATAACGGAAGCGGTATAGAACCTGAGGCTTTGGAGAAGATTTTCATTCCATTTTATACTACCAAAAAGACCGGTTCAGGTATCGGGCTGAGTCTTTCAAGACAAATTATGCAGATGCACGGGGGCAATCTGAAAGTGGCGTCAAAAGTAGGTGAAGGCACCAGATTCCTGATTATATTCTAGGGTGCCGCATGCTGAAACCGATTGACCAGAATAGGGTATTGCTGCGCTGATATCTGCGGTAATCTGTATTTTCTGCAATGAATAACGGTGTAAGAATCTACAAGCTTTAGAAATCAACATGAAGAGAACAATTACCTTATTATTGTAGGCATGACTCTAAACAAAAAACCAGTGAAGTTACCTCCACTGGTTAATATTTTTGTCAGCCTGTTTCAGGGCAACTTATGAAATCGAGCTAAATTACGCTGCTGTTTCTTCACCAGCTGTTGCAGTTGGCGTTTCTTCAACTGCTACAGCTACAGGTGCTACTGCTGCTGCAGGTGTTGCAGGAGTTTCATCTACTGCACGTTTAGCATCTTCTTCTTCTTGTAAAGCGGCGTTGTCTTTATCCATTTTACGCTCCATGATACCTTCTTCGATAGCCTTACCTAAAGCAAGAGTTACCAAAGCTACAGATTTGTAGGCATCATCGTTCGCAGGGATAGGATACTCAACTGCCTCAGGGTTTGAGTTGGTATCGCACATAGCAATTACCGGAATACCCAAACGATGTGCTTCAGCTACAGCAAGGTGTTCACGTTTTACGTCAACCACAAACAGAGCTGCAGGAAGTCTTGATAGATCAGCTACACCACCCAGTAATCTTTCCAGTTTGATACGTTCACGGTCAAGCATTAAACGCTCACGTTTAGCTATGTTGTTGGCAGTTGCTTCGTCTTTCAACATGCGTTCTACATTCTGCAATTTTTTCAAGGATTTCTTGATAGTTGCAAAGTTAGTCAACATACCACCTAACCAGCGCTCAGTAACGTAAGGCATTTTCAAGCGTTTTGCTTCTTCTGCCACGATTTCCTGTGCTTGTTTTTTGGTAGCAACAAACATGATTTTACGACCAGAACGAACAATTCCTTTTACAACTTGTTGTGCTTCATCTAAACAAGCTAAAGTTTTGTTAAGGTCAATGATATGGATACCGTTTTTCTCCATAAAGATATACGGAGCCATTTTCGGATCCCATTTGCGGGTAAGGTGGCCAAAGTGTACACCTGCATCCAGAAGGTCTTTGTATTGTAATTGTGCCATTTTTGGTAAAATGATAAAATGATGAAAAAAATTAAACTACGCAGCACAGCACGTCGGCATCACTGTAAGTGCTGTCTGGACAAAAAATTCACGAATTACATGCAGCCCACCAAGAATAAACCTCGGAAAAGCCGGATGTAATTCGTAAAAAATATTAACGTTTTGAGAATTGGAATCTCTTACGAGCTTTACGGCGACCGTATTTTTTACGTTCAACCATACGAGAGTCACGAGTTAAGAAACCTTCCTTTTTCAATGCCGGACGGTTCTCTGTGTTAGCTTCGCACAACGCACGGGCAATTGCCATGCGTACGGCTTCTGCCTGACCAGAAATACCACCACCCTGTACATTTACTTTAAGATCATACTGGCCAGTAGCATTTACCGCAGTAAATGGTTGGTTTAGTACAATTTGAAGAATTTCAGAAGGAAAATACTCCTTTAATTCACGACCATTCACAGTAACCGCTCCATTACCCTGTTTCATATAGATACGGGCAACGGCTGTTTTTCTTCTACCTACTGCGTTGATAACTTGCATTATTATATAGGATTTTTGAAAATTTTCTAAAATTATAAATTATTACCCGTTGATGATTACAGTTCAATTGTTTTTGGCAATTGTGCTGCGTGTGGGTGATTTGGTCCTGCGTAAACATACAGATTTGTATAAAGACGACGACCCAAACGACCTTTTGGTAACATACCTTTTACGGCATATTCTACTACGCGACGACCGTCTTTTGCCAATACCTCACGAGGTGTAGCAAAACGTTGTCCACCCGGATGACCAGTATGACGAACATAAACTTTATCAGTCATTTTCTTACCTGTCAGACGGATTTTCTCGGCATTGATAACAATTACGTTATCACCGCAATCAATATGCGGAGTAAAGTTTGTTTTGTTTTTGCCACGAATGATGTTCGCAATCTGGCTGCACAAACGGCCCAATACTTTGTCGGTAGCATCTATAACCACCCATTCTTTATTAACGGTTTCGCTGTTGGCAGAAATCGTTTTGTAACTTAAATATTTCACAATCTTAAATGTTAAATGTGTTTGAAAAAAACAGTTGCCATTCGTAATTCAATAAAGCCCCCAAAGCTGATATTAAACACTATGGCTTTTTTTCGACAATTTTCGAGGTGTTGAGACAACACATAGCAACTCCGGAAACAGTCACTTCTCAAAATTGAAAGACCCCTTGAACTAACGGGCTACGTCTCAAGGGCAGTATTTTGGGGCTGCAAAATTAGAGATTTTCTGAAATAAAAGCAATTGTTTCTTAAATTTTTCTGCTAAATCATTGAAAATTAGTTCCTTTGGCCGGAAGGAGCTAATTTTGTAAGATAATGTGCAAGCAAAAAGCAGGCAATCAAAACAATAGTATGTCCGTTGTATGCATTTGCATAATTAATCACCCGGTAATTAGTAGATATTAAAGTTTTTCCGGTTTCGGCAGCGCCGGCCGGCTAATAAGAATAAAATGGCATTAAAGACATATTTCCTTCAGGTAAAAGAAATTGTAAACGAAACACCTGATTGCGTAACGATTTATTTCTGGCATCCGCTTAGCGAGCAGGTAAAATATAAAGCGGGGCAGTTCATTACTGTAATTGTACCGGTTGAAGGCAAGAAAGTACGTAGAAGTTATTCGATGTCCACGTCACCACATACTGATACTTCCATTGGCATAACCGTAAAGAGAGTAAAAGGAGGGATAGTCTCTAATTACCTTAACGATAAAGTGAAGGTTGGAGATTTTATTGAGGTAATTGAGCCTTTGGGTAACTTTTATGTAGAGCCCGATGCGGCCAACATCCGCCATCTGGTGCTTTTTGCTGCGGGCAGTGGTATTACTCCTATTCTTTCTATAGCCAAATCAATCCTTAAAATGGAGCCGGAATCAAAGGTTACTTTGATTTACGGTAACCGTAGCGAGAGCAGTATTATATTTAAGGATAAAATAGAAGAGATGGAGCGCACCTATCGCGAACGCCTGAAAGTGCACCATATCTTATCTCGGCCGTCAAACTACTGGGTAGGGCAGGTAGGACGTATCAGTCAGGGTATAGGAATCCGGTTCATGAAAGATTCATACACCAATTTCGCAAAAGACGAATTCTTCTTATGCGGGCCTATAGGTATGATTGAAGACGTGGTAAAGGGACTGAACATATACAATGTTGAAAAAAGCCGCATTCATCGTGAAAATTTCCATGCGCCTATGCTCGACGAAATTCATGTGGATGAAAAAGATGATTCGCTTAAACCTCAATTGGTAAAAGTTGTCTATGAAGGTGAAGAATATGAATTTGAGGTGAAACCACATCAGAGTATTCTGGAAGCAGCACTAGATATTGATATAGATTTACCGTATTCGTGCCAGGCAGGAATGTGTACGGCCTGTATGGGTAAATGTATTTCAGGTAAGGTGAAGATGGATGAAGAAGAAGGCCTGACAGACAAGGAAATTCAACAGGGGTATATTCTTACCTGTGTGTCTCATCCGTTAACCGAAGGAGTAGTAGTAGAAATTGATTAAAAAAACATTAAAATGGGTATATACGAATTTCGAAATCTATAATCAACGTATAACTTTACTTAGCGTTTAAAATATAAAAGCTTCTATGCTGGTGTTAAATTTTTAAAATGGAGGGATTCTGTTAGTGAGGAAGATTATTATTGCGGGGGCTTTTGCGTTAACGTTGCTTTCAGTTTTTAGTTCGTTTACATTATCCCCCAACAAACCTAAAGACTATCTGATTGTACAAGGAAAGTGGGCCGACAGCCTGCTATCCACTATGTCGCTGGACCAAAAGGTAGGGCAGCTATTCATGATGGCTACCTACTCTAACCGTACTGAGAAGTACTACCAGCAGGTTGAAAACAACATTGCCAATTACCACATAGGCGGTCTTATCTTCTTTCAGGGTGGGCCTCACCGTCAGGCCAGGTTAACCAATCGTTATCAACAGATTTCACGCATTCCGCTTATGATCGGCATTGATGCTGAATGGGGGCTGGGCATGCGGCTCGACAGTGTCATTGATTTCCCGAAGCAGATTACGCTGGGAGCGATTCAGGACAATCGCTACATTGAGAAATTCGGACAGGAAATAGGCCGGCAATGTAAAAGGCTGGGTATCCAGATCAATTTTGCCCCCTCTATTGATGTCAATACCAATCCGGATAATCCTATTATCAATTATCGCTCCTTTGGTGAGTCGCAGGTAAATGTAGCCGAAAAAGGACTGGCTTACGTGCGTGGTATGAAGAAGTACAACGTACTGGGAAGCGCCAAGCATTTTCCGGGGCATGGAGACACCGATCAGGATTCTCACCATACTTTGCCTGTAGTGTCTCACACGTTAAAGAGATTGAACGAGGTTGAGCTTTATCCGTTTCGCCGATTAATTGCCGATAGCATTGCAACAGTGATGACAGGTCATTTGTTTGTTCCTGCATTGGATTCGAGGGGTAACACTCCCACATCCATTTCCGAACGGATTGTGACAGAAGTGATTAAAAACCAGATGGGCTTTACGGGATTGACCATAACCGATGCTTTGAACATGAAGGGAATCACTCAGGGTTTGCAACCCGGCGAGCCTGAGTTTCTGGCATTTATGGCTGGTAACGATATTTTACTGCAAACGGGAAACCTGCCTGCTGCATTTAACAGGATTAAAAAGGCAGTAGAAACCGAGCAGATTTCTATTGACGTGCTAAATGCAAGGGTAAGGAAAATCCTGATGGCTAAATATTGGGCGGGGCTAAGTAATTATAAACCCGTTGATCTTGCAGGGTTAAGAAACGATCTGAACGGGAAAAAATCACTGGAACTGAAAGCGGCACTTTTTGAACAAGCCATTACCATAGCCAGGAATCAGGATAACCTGATGCCATTTACAAACCTAGATACCCTTTCGTTTGCCTCGGTAGCTATTAGTGCCGACTACGAAAATGACTTTCAGAAAACACTCGGTCAATACGCTAATTTCAAGAATTTTACGGTGCCATTTAAGCCCAGCTCTGATAAAGACCTTACCTGGGTTTTAGATGAGGCAGCCAAATATAAAGTAGTAATAGTAAGTGTGCATGGCATGAACAGCCGGGGCGACAGAAACTACGGGGTGACACCTGCCACGGTAGAGTTTATCAACCAATTGGGTAAAAGGACCAATGTAGTAGTTTGTGCGTTCGGCAACCCTTATGGTTTAAGATTATACGGTCAGGCCCGTAATCTGATATGTGGATATGAAGACGACCCCGTCTCACATCGGATAGTACCACAAATATTGTTCGGTGCTTTGCCGGCTAAAGGACGGCTCCCCGTGTCAGTAGCCAATGATTTGAAAGTAGGAAATGGCATCCAGATGCCCGGATTAGGGCGGGTATCATTCGGCGATGCAGAAAGTGTAGGCATGAATGGTGCAAAACTGGATGAAATCGAGCAGGTAGTAAAACAGGGGATAGACAACAGGGCTTTCCCGGGGTGCCAGGTGCTGGTAGCCAGAAAAGGTAAAATAGTGTATAACCGTAGTTTCGGAACTTTACGTTATGGCGTTTATGAACCTGTAAACAATCAGACGCTGTACGACATTGCCTCCATGACCAAAGTTACCGCAACCTTACAAGGAGTAATGATGCTGAACGAACGTGGAGCTATTCAAATGAACGACAGAATATCTACCTATTTGCCGGAGCTGAAAGGCACAAATAAAGAAAATATGTTGATTTCAGACATATTATTGCATCAGGCAGGTCTGGTAGCATTTGTGCCTTTCTGGGAAAAGACCAAAACAGGCAATACTTTTAAACCGGAATATTACAGTTTTACTAAAGACAGCCTGCAGATACCTGCCAATCTACAAGTAGCTAATGACCTGTACATTAAACCTGCCATTAAGGATTCGGTCTGGAAATGGGTGATTGATTCTAAACTATTGAATGCTCAGGACAGGCAAGGGGGGTATCGCTATACCTATAGTGACCTCGGACTGATAATGCTGCAAAAACTGGTAGAACGGGTAACCAACCAACCACTTGATGAATTTCTGGAGCAGAATCTTTATGAACCACTCGGAATGACCTCTACCCTGTTTAATCCCCTGCAGAAATTTCCGAAAAACAATATTGCACCTACTGAAAATGAAGCTGTTTTCAGAAGCACACAGATACAGGGCACAGTACATGACCCCAACGCTGCCTTGCAAGGTGGGGTTTCAGGTCATGCGGGTTTGTTCAGCAATGCTACTGATCTGGTAAAACTGTTTCAGATGAATCTGCAAAACGGGTTTTATGGTGGCCGGAGTTATCTTTTCCCTGAAACTACCCGCCATTTTGCCAGAAACTATACCACAAAAAGTCACAGAGGCTTAGGTTGGGATAAGCCCGGCTCAACAGAGAGCCCCATTGTGGGCAGCTCAGCTTCACCTAATAGCTACGGGCATTCAGGATTTACAGGCACGGTTGTCTGGGTAGATCCTGACCGCGAGCTTATCTTCATTTTTCTGTCTAACCGGGTTTATCCGGTAGCTACCAACAACAAAATCAATACTCTGAGAATCAGAAAGCGGATTCATGAAATAATCAATGAGTCGCTTATTCTTCAATAGATATTCTCTCTTTTTACCTGTTAAAAAACTCATTTTAAAGAGGTACTAAATCGATTTACGACAGTATTAATATCAGCATGTCAGATGCCGTTCGTTCAACCCTGAAAGAACAAATAATATCTCTGAAAAATCAAAAAACTTAAACAAATACTGTTATTTTTGCCCTTGTGCATCATACCCTGATGCCCGCTTGAATATTCAACTCATATAATCTTTAAAATGGAAATTTCTATTCACAACTGGATGCGCGCAGAATCCATAGGGACTACTATTAAACGAATTGCCGCATTAGGATATGACAAACTTGAAATTGCTGGAAGCCCTGAAGCCTACGACACACAAAAAATCGGTAAACTACTCAAAGACCACGGATTGAAATGCTGGGGCTCGGTTACCCTGATGCTGGAAGACCGCAACCTGCTTGCCAAAGACAAATCTCAAAGAGCAAAATCAATACAATATGTAAAAGATGTGGTGCGGATGGTGAAGGAACTGGAAGGAGAGATGGTATCGGTAGTACCCGGTACAGTAGGTAAGATTATTCCGGAAGGCAGACCTGAAGAAGAATGGAAATGGGCTGTAGAGAGTATGAAAGAAGTATATGAATATGCCGAAAGTGCAGGGATAATTCTGGGTATTGAGCCGATTAACCGTTTCGAGACCTATTTTATCAATAGAGGTGACCAGGCATTAGCATTGGCAAAAGAAGTGGGGCCGAATTGCGGTGTTTGTCTGGACACTTTCCACATGAATATTGAAGAAGACAATACTTATGATGCCATCCGACGAGCAAAAGACCGTCTGGTAGGCTTCCACGTGGCCGATAGCAACCGTATGGCACCTGGAATGGGCACCATCAACTGGCCTAAAATTATTGAAACGCTACGTGAAATTGATTACGACAAAGTCTTGTCGGTTGAATTCTGCTCTCCTTTAGACCGAACACCTGCTAATCCGTATCCGAATTCTATCGAACTGACACCGGAAGGATTGAGTCCTGAGCAAAAGAAATTCCTGGAAGACCACGGAAGTTCTTCAGTTACTGAAGAATTCTATACCATGCTTACCAGGAAATCGATAGAAACACTAAGACCGCTTATCTGATTTTGTGAGGCGAACTTTCAGTTCGCCTACTAAGACTTATATCGTTAAAATGCGTGTGCTATCTGCCACCACCAATCTTTTAATCTTTTTTTGAATGAAAATTACTAATGTAGAAGCGTTCTGGCTCCGTTGTCCTATACCTAAAGAAAAACAACATTTTTCAGACTACGGTCTGCTGACCGATTTTGACATGACGCTGGTGGTGATTACCACCGATACCGGATTGCAGGGATTCGGAGAAGCAAAAGCGGCCGTAGGCTCTTCGGGCGTTTGTGCATCTATCGTGAGTTGTATAGAGAATGAAATAAAACCTTTGCTGATAGGTAAAGATGCACATCATATTACTCGTATCTGGGAGCATATTTACAACGGTACCCGCGACCACTATGCACTGAAAAGAGGGCGTAAATTCCCGATATTAGGTAGAAGAGGCTTAACCATTTCGGCTATGAGTGGGGTAGATACTGCTCTCTGGGATTTGAAAGGCAAAGCTTTGGGTGTGCCGGTGGTTGAGTTGTTGGGAGGAACATGCAGAGAAAAAATGCCTGCCTATGCCAGTGGTGGTTGGGCCGGAACCGATAAAATCGGGGAGCAATTGCTTGGGTATGTATCGAAGGGCTTTCAGGGAGTGAAAATGCGCGTAGGTGTAATGGACGAAACCGTACAGGAAAGTATCCGTCGTGTAAGAGCTGCCAGAGAAGCATTGGGAGAAAATATTAAACTGATGACCGATGCCCACGGCACCTTCAGTGTACCTGAAGCCAAGCAGTTTTGTCGTGGTGTGGAAGACTGTAACTTATACTGGTTCGAAGAACCCATCAGTCCGGATAACAGACACGGTACCGCAGAAGTGAAAGCCTCAACGTCCATCCCGATTGCGGCCGGTGAAAGTGAATATACGGCATTTGATGTAAGAGATTTAATAGAAGTACGTGCGCTGGATGTAGTACAGCCGGATTCGGCCATTATAGGTGGCATTACAGAAGCCATGCGTGTGGCGCATCTGGCACATGCCTATCAGTTAGAACTGGCTCCGCATTGCTGGGGGTCAGCGTTTTCGTTCATGGCCGGGGTAAACGTGGCTTTTGCGGCACCCGCGGCAACTATTATAGAGTTTTCGTCAGGAGGTAACCCGATGATGTATGACCTCGTGAATGAGAAAATTCAGGCGGTTGATGGCATGATAGATGCTCCGACAGCACCGGGTCTGGGGCTAACCCCTAACTGGGACTTTGTAAAAGAATTTAAACAAACGATTTAAGTATTCACCCGAAATATTCTATTAGGCAGCCATGACTTTTCATCTACAAGGCCACCAATAAAATAACCTCTTATAACTATGGCAAAAGCAGTTAAAATAAATCATGTGGCGTTGATTGTAAGCAATCTTGAAAAGGCCTGTGAGTTTTATGAAAATGAATTAGGACTCGAACCACTTCCGGCATTTTTGTTCGACTACCCCACCGCCTTTTTCAAGTTTAACGAAGAACAACAATTGCACTTGACTGAGTGGGATGACACTTACTCATTCAGGGGGCATGTATGTGTTCAAGTCGATGATTTCAATAGTATTTTTAGTCGTATGAAAGAACTCGGTATAATAGATATTCAGCCCTGGGGTAAAATACGGCAATTACCAGATGGCGCCATGCAGATGTTTGTACGTGACCCATCAGGTAATTTGGTAGAGATATCTTCAGCTCCGGGTAGCAATATTAACCCTGCCATTTTTGAAGATGAACTGTATCAGGCAGGAATCTATGTTTCAGGACGTAACGATTTCAGAGGATATAAATCAGCAAACGCTACTTTGTATCACGACAGATAATGAAGAAAAACGTATTGTTATTAGAAACCGTTGCCAACGAGGCAATGGATTTGCTCAATCATGCTGCTGCGGCAGGAGAAATAGAGATTTTTACGGCTTATGGCGAAAAGCTTGTTGCCGATATCCTGAGTGAAAACTCAATTCATGGGGTAATCACCCGTGGAAAAGGGCAGGGAAACAGGCAATTGATGGAAGCATGCCCTGATTTGCAGGTAATAGCCCGTTGCGGAGTTGGATTAGACAATGTGGATATCCGTGAAGCTACATCGCGCCAGATTATGGTAGTAAACGCACCGGGTTCCAACTCAAGCACCATAGCCGAGCACGCCATCACGCTGATGCTGATGTTGCAACGCAATTTATATGAATCAGCCCGGCAGGTAAAAGCCGGTAACTGGGAATGGCGGAACCGGTTTGAAGGAGATGAACTACAAGGCAAAACCCTGGGTGTGTTAGGCATGGGTAATATAGGTAAGCGGGTAGCCAAACTGGGAGATGCTTTCAGCATGAACGTGGTTTACTGGGATAAATTCCCCGTGCAATCTGAATATCAGGCATTGCCATTGGAAGAAGTACTGAAAGTATCAGATATCATCACTTTACATCTGCCATTGTTTGAAGACACTAAGAATCTGATTGGTGAAAAAGAATTGAGTTTAATGAAACCCAATGCCATCTTAGTCAACACAGCCCGGGGAGCATTAGTAGACCAGACAGCTTTATTAAATGCTTTGAACAATAATACTATTTCCGGCTTTGGGGCAGATGTGCTGGTAGTAGAACCTCCGGCCGCTGATGAGCCTTTACTGAGCCACCCGAACACAATTATTACGGCGCATGTGGGTAGCCTCACAGCTACTACTTATAAAAATATGTGTGTGTCAACGGTTAAAAACGTCCTGGCTATATTAGCAGGCAAAGCACCACAACCTGAAAGCGTTTTCAACAGAAGAGAACTGAATTTGTAGTTGTTTTTTATATGCACTGAATATTTCAACCAAGTTTTCGACAGTATTTCACCCCTAAAAAATAAACTATGTATACTCAACCAAATGCACTGAAACTTCTTCTGGGTGTGACGGGGATATTCCTGATGGTGGCTTCTTATACCAGCATAAAGGAGAATCCGGCCACGGCAGAAGAGAACCCTAAGATAGCCAAACTAAAGCTGCAACCCGGTTTTAAAGCGGAGCATCTGTATAGCCCTTCTGAAAACGAACAGGGCTCGTGGGTATCGATGACTTTTGACGACAAAGGCCGTCTGATTGCTTCAGATCAGTATGGCATCTTATATCGGCTGAATATCCCGGCTATCGGCCAAGGTACAACTCCGAAAGTAGAAAAACTGATTGTTCAGGGCGACACCGTTGCTTTAGGAAACGCACAAGGGCTGCTATATGCTTTCAACAGCTTATATGTGATGATGAACAACAGCAGCAATAAGAAATTTCCGAGAAAAAGCGGTTTGTATCGTTTGCAGGATACTAACGGAGACGACCAGTTCGACAAGGTAACTTTATTAAAAGAACTACAAGGTGATGGCGAACATGGCCCACATGGTGTGATACTATCGTTCGATAAAAAATCTTTGTACATAGTGGCTGGTAATTATACCGATCCTCCGAAATTTGACTCGTACCGTTTACCTCCTAACTGGAAATACGACAAGTTATTCCCGCATATCAAAGACCCGAGAGGCCATGCTACAGACCGTAAGGAACCGGGTGGCTGGATAGCCAACGTTGACCCTGAAGGTAAACACTGGGAAATGGTAAGCGGTGGCTACAGAAATACGTATGACATAGCCTTTAATGAAGTGGGCGATTTATTTGCCTATGATTCGGATATGGAGTGGGACTTCGGACTACCGTGGTATCGCCCGACACGTATCTGTCATGTAACAAGCGCCAGTGAATACGGGTGGAGAACGGGCTCAGGAACCTGGGAACCGGTTTTGCCTGATAACCTGCCTCCGGTTTTGAACATCGGTCAGGGCTCACCAACCAACCTTTTACATACCAAAGACGCGAAATTCCCGGCGAAGTATAAAAATGTCTTGCTGGCATTTGACTGGAGCTTCGGTATTGTACATGCCATTCACTTAAAACCAAATGGCTCATCTTATAGTGCAGAAAGAGACGAGTTCTTATCAGGTCTGCCATTACCATTGACAGATGGTACAATCGGTCCGGATGGTGCTTTATACTTCCTGACAGGTGGCCGCAGACTCGAATCAGATTTATACCGTGTCTATTATAATGGCAATGAAGCCGTAGAGTCATCTCTGGCGACAACCCCTACTAAAGAAAATACGCTTAGAAGAGAGATTGAGACTTTCCATACTGATCCTAATCCGCTGGCAATAGATAAAGCCTGGCCTAATTTAAACCATCCTGACAGATTTATTCGTTATGCTTCCAGACTAGCGCTTGAGCATCAACCCGTGGCAGAATGGCAACAAAAAGCCCTGGCTGAAAAAGACCCTGTCAAGGTTATTAATACCATGATTGGCCTGGCTCGTCAAGGCTCACCTGAGTTGAAAGAAAGTATTCTGAAATCTTTGCTAAGTGTAAACTATGCGACTTTGTCAGAATCCCAGAGAATAGATATCCTCCGTGCTTTTGAGTTGGTGATTGTCAGAATGGGTGAACCTGCGGCAACTACCAAACCGAAAATGATTGCGTATCTGAATCCTCAGTTTCCTGCTGCCAGTGATGAACAAAACAAGCTATTAAGCAGAATTCTTGTACATCTGGAAGCTCCGGGTGCTGTGGCCAAATGTGTAGCGCTTTTAGATAAAAAAGAGGCGGCAGGTACCATAGCCGGTGGAAAAACCGCTACGTCATCAGCAGACTTGATCATGAGAAACCCGCAGTATGGTCTCGACATTGCCAAAATGTTGGAAAAGACACCTCCGGTGCAACAAACCTATATTGCTACCGTGCTTACCTCTGCCAATACAGGCTGGACACCACAGTTGAGAGAAAGATACTTTAAATGGTTGCGTAATGCGCTTAACTATAAAGGTGGTGTAAGTTACATTGGTTTCATCGATAGAATGCGTAAGCTGGCCTTGGAACACGTACCGAAGCAACAGGTGGCCTATTATGATAAATTATCAGGAGCAGATATGTTTACCAAGTCGGGTAATGACCTCGTGATACAGAATTATCCGAAAGGCCCCGGCAAAAACTGGAAAGTAGATAACGCCGTGAATGTAGTAGAGAATGGGCTCACCAACCGTAATTTTCAACAGGGTAAAGACATGTACAATGCCATTACCTGCGGGCGTTGCCATAGCATACAAGGCGAAGGCGGCAATGTTGGCCCTGATTTGACCCAGCTAGGTACCCGTTTCTCGACGAAAGATATCCTTGAAGCCATCATAGACCCAAGCAAGGCGGTTTCTGATCAGTATGCGGCTACCCAGCTCATCCTGAAAAACGGTGACTCAGTAGTAGGCAGACTGGCCAATGAAGATAAGAATGCCTATTATATATCGCAGAACCCTTACGCACCTGACGTGTTGATAAAGGTAGCCAAAAAGGATGTGGTTTCAAGTAAGTATTCATCAGTATCAGTAATGCTTCCGGGCTTGATAAACGGTCTGAATGAAGAAGAATTGAAAGACCTGATTGCCTACCTGAAGTCGGGGGGAAATGAGGGTCACGAAATGTTTACCCGCAAAAGCGGAAAATAGATTTTGTATCATCTAAATGAAAGTTCTGAAGTAATGAGAGCATCAATAAAAAAGCGAAGTTTTGCGGGCAGACTTTTGATTATTCTGGCAGCGTTTTTAGCCCTGCCGGCAGAGAATGTCTGGGGGCAGAAAAAAGCAAAACAGCCGATTAATGTTTTGATTATTGATGGGCAGAACAACCACAAGAACTGGCCGCAGACCACACAGTTGATGAAGAGCTACCTGGAGGAAACAGGGCTTTTCAAAGTAAGTGTAGCTACCACTCCTCCGGAAAAAGGTGACATGGAGAGCTTTAAACCCGACTTCTCGGCCTATCAGGTTGTGTTATCGAATTATAACGGAGATTCATGGTCTGATGCCACCAAAGCGGCTTTTGAAAAGTTTGTAAGCAATGGCGGAGGTTTCGTAGTGGTGCATGCAGCTGACAACGCATTTCCGGAATGGGAAGCCTACAATAAAATGATTGGCATTGGCGGTTGGGGCGACCGCACCGAAAAATCAGGCCCTTATGTGTATTATGATGAAGAAAAGCATAACTTCGTACACGATAAAAGTGCCGGTCGGGGAGGTAGTCATGGAGTGGAGCACCAGTTTCTGGTAAAAGTGCATAATACCACGCACCCGATAACCAAAGGCTTGCCTGAAGCATGGCTTCATGAAAAAGACGAATTGTACGATCGACTCAGAGGTCCGGCCGGGAATATGGAAGTGCTGGCAACGGCCTACAGTGATAAGGAGAAACGGGGTTCCGGTAGAATTGAACCCATGCTGATGACCATCAGCTATGGCAAAGGCAGGGTTTTTCATACCACACTGGGGCACGGCAACTATTCTCAGAAATGTAAGGGTTTTATTACTACCCTGCAAAGAGGCACTGAATGGGTAGCTACAGGCAAAGTAACGCAGGTAGTGCCGAAGGATTTCCCTACGGCTGAAAGCGTAAGTATAAGAGATTAAAAACTATTCAAATTTAACTTATATAAACAATGGAATCTAAATCATCCCGTCGTTCGGCCTTGAAGAATATCGTTGGCAGTGCGGCCATATTGTCGGCTCCGATGACATTAACAGAGACCTTTGCGGCCAATGAGAAAGTATTGGGAGCGGACCTGAACGGCAAAATCAACCATTCGGTAGCCCGTTGGTGCTATAGTAAAATACCTTTGGAAGAACTTTGCAAAGAGGCCGCCAGAATGGGTATTAAATCGGTAGAACTACAAGGCCCGGAAGATTGGCCGACGATTAAAAAATATGGCCTTACCTGTGCTTTGCCCTGGGGTGCGGGCTTAGGTATTGAAAAAGGCTTCAACGATCCTGCTTTGCATGCCGAATTAATTGCCAGTTATGAGGGTATTTTCCCGAAACTGAAAGCATACGGTTACAACCAGGTAATTTGTTTCTCGGGCAATAGGAGAGGAATGTCTGATGAGCAGGGTATGGAGAACTGTGCCGTAGGTCTGAAAAAGCTGATGCCATCGGCAGAGAAACATGGTATTACTATGGTGATGGAGCTGCTTAACAGCAAAGTGAACCATAAAGACTATATGTGCGACCTCTCTAAATGGGGAGTAGCCCTTTGTGATAAAGTAGGTTCTGATAAATTCAAGTTGTTGTACGACATCTACCACATGCAGATTATGGAAGGTGACGTAATTGCAACTATCAAGAAATATCACCCGTATTTTGCGCATTATCATACAGGAGGAGTACCGGGCCGTGCAGAAATTGATGATACGCAGGAACTGAACTACCCTGCCATTATGAAAGCCATTGTAGAAACAGGCTATAAAGGCTTTGTAGGACAGGAGTTTGTACCGAAACGTTCAGATATGCTGGCTTCATTGAAGCAAGGCGTTCAGATATGCGATGTAGCTTAATTGCGAAGAGCCTGAGAAACGACAAAAGCCGCTCTCCAGCGGCTTTTGTCGTTTCTATATGATTGTGAAATTTGTGTCTACAGTGTACTTTGTGGCAAAATCAAAAATGCTATTTCTTAAACAACGAATCCACAAATTCCATTTTGTTGAATACCTGCAGGTCGTCCATTTGCTCGCCTACACCAATGTATTTCACCGGAATCTTGAATTCATCAGAAATACCAATCACAACGCCACCTTTGGCAGTTCCGTCCAGCTTGGTAATACTTAATGAGTCTATTTCTGTCACTTTCGTGAACTCACGGGCCTGTATAACCGCATTCTGGCCTGTGCTGCCATCTAATACCAGCATTACCTCATGCGGTGCCTCCGGCAAAAACTTCTGAACCACCCGCTTGATTTTGCCCAATTCATTCATCAGGTTTACTTTGGTATGCAAGCGCCCTGCCGTATCGATTATAATCACATCGGCATCCATTTCCATTCCTTTTTTAACGGCATCGAACGCTACTGACGAAGGGTCGGTATTCATGCCGTGGTCTATCACCGGTACACCCACCCGTTGTCCCCAGAGTTTAAGCTGATCTACAGCGGCAGCTCTGAAAGTATCGGCAGCACCCAAAACAACCTTTTTGCCTCTTTTCTGAAACTGATGTGCCAATTTACCGATAGTAGTGGTTTTACCAACACCATTTACACCTACCACCATCAATACATAAGGTTTGGGCAGATGCTCAGTTTCAAAACTATCTTTCACATCCTGCGAGTTGTTTTCAGCCAATAAAGCTGCCACTTCTTCACGCAGGATTCTGTCTAATTCTTCAACGTTTGTGTATTTATCTCGTTCTACTCTTGCTTCTATTCTTCTGATAATCTTCACGGTTGTTTCCACGCCTACGTCTGAGCTAATCAGAATCTCTTCCAGTTCGTCCAGGATTTCCTCATCCACCTTCGATTTACCGACAATGGCACGAGAAAGTTTATCAAAAATGTTTGTTTTTGATTTTTCTAATCCTTTATCAAGTGTTTCTTTTTTTTCCTTTGAAAAGAAGTCAAATAAGCCCATTTAATAACAATAGTGTAAAATGAATAATCGGATAAGATTGTGCGAATCAGGACAAATCTATAACAATTTTGTTGTACATTCAGTTTAATTTTAAAGATAATCTCAATTTATTCCCTCTCAGCGCCAAAAAACAGACCTGCAATTTCTTCGCTCACTCTTTTGGGTCTGAAGGTCAGGGCATCAAGTGAAACCCACACGGTGCGGGAGCGTGCCAGTACTTCATTTTCCCGTAAAATTTCACAATGGCGGTCGCTTGTTACTCCTGTAAAATTATCTACCCAGGTTTTTACTGTCAGTTCATTATCCAGAAAAGCAGGTTTCAGGTAATCAATCTCATGCCGGCGTACTACCCAGATAATCTGTGAACTCAGTTCTTTGGGTACAACCGTGCGCCAATGGCTCTCTGCGGCTTCCTGCACATAGCGGAGATAAACTATGTTATTGACATGATTGAGGTCATCGATATCAGTGGCAATGACTTTGATCGGGAAGAGGTGATAATTGCTGTGCCGGGTTTCCAAGACTTTAAGCGGTTTGTTAAGAACGTAATTCAAAAATGAATAAAATCGGCTGTAGAACCAATAATATTTAGCCTGAGTTTCCAAAACAAAAAAGCCCTCTTGTTCGTCAAGAAGGCTTCAACCAATATTTTATCGGAATTATGCTTTCAAAGCATTTTGCAATTCTTCCATAGGAACCATTTCTTCCTTAAAAGAATATGCACCGGTTTTAGGAGACTTCACAGCCTTGATAACTTTTGCGAAGTTTTTTCCTGCGGTTTTATCACGAAGCGTAGCGACTACTTTCTTTGCCATTTTAGTATCTTTTTATGATGTATTGATTCAAATGATTTTTCAGGATTCTGATAAAATCTGATGAACCCCTGCAATCAAAAATTATTTAATTTCTTTGTGTAATGTTTGTTTTTTCAGGAATGGGTTATATTTCTTTAACTCCAAACGACTGGTAGTGTTTTTACGATTTTTGGTCGTTACGTAGCGAGACATACCTGCTACACCGCTTGTTTTTTGCTCAGTGCACTCTAAGATAACTTGTACACGATTGCCTTTCTTCGCCATTGTTTTATGTATTTTATATCTTTGCTAATCTAATTCGGGCTGCAAAGATACTAAACTCCTGATTACTAACCAAAACTCTTTTAAAAGTTTTTTAAATATTTCTGAGTTTTTTTACTTACAGTGGCAAATTTATATATAGTGACACGAATTCATCTGAAAAAATGACAATATTTTATTTTAATATCATAGTTTTGAAAAATGGAGATAAAATCAACCTGAAAGCTTATGAAAAACACACGCATTAATTTACAGGCCCGCCCTATTGGTAACCCTACGCCTGAATGTTGGGAGATTGAAGATGTAGATGTTCCTGATTTACAGGAGAACCAGGTGCTGGTTCAGGTACAGTATTTGTCAATTGACCCTGCCATGCGTGGCTGGATGAACGAAGGCAAATCGTATGTCAGACCTGTCAATATCGGCGAAGTAATGCGTGCGCTGGGAGCAGGGGTGGTGGTTGATTCCAAACATCCGGATTTTGTAGCAGGCGATTATGTGACCGGTATTACTGGTGTGCAGGAGTATGCGGTGCTGGATGGCGCGCATCTGGTAAAGGTTGACCCGAATTTTGTACCATTGCCCGCTTATCTGGGTACTTTGGGTATGTCGGGCCTGACAGCTTATTTCGGGTTGCTGGATACCGGCCAGCCTAAAGCAGGCGAAACCGTAGTGATATCAGGCGCGGCGGGTGCGGTAGGGAGTGTAGCCGGGCAAATAGCAAAAATTAAAGGGTGCCGGGTAGTTGGTATAGCCGGTGGTGAGGACAAATGCCGATATGTGGTAGAAGAACTGGACTTTGATGCCTGTGTGGATTATAAAGCGAGAGACTTGCGGAAGAACCTGAAAGAGGCTTGCCCGAACGGAGTAGATGTCTTTTTTGATAACGTTGGTGGTGAAATACTGGATACCGTATTGACGCTGATTAACTTCAAAGCCAGAATAGTTATTTGTGGAGCTATTTCTCAATACAACGCTATTCAGAAACCGGCAGGGCCAAGCAACTATATGTCTTTGTTGGTGAATCGTGCCCGTATGGAAGGTATCGTGGTTTTTGATAATGCAGCCAATTATGGTAAAGCTATTAAAGAAATGGCAGGGTGGGTGGCTCAGGGCAAGCTCAATGCAAATACGGATGTGGCCGAAGGAGGCATAAGGGCTTTTCAGGATACCTTAATGAAACTGTTTAAAGGTGAAAACACAGGTAAACTGGTTCTGAAAATTTAGCTGACGATGATTCAGAAGCCTTCAGATAGTTGTATTGAAACAATCATTCAGAAAATTGCCTCGTTGCAATCACAGGGTGATGCGTATTTCCCGGAGGGTATTTTTCCGTCTTATCGGCAAAATACCTTTTTGCTATATAAACGCCCTGATAACAATATTTTTTATACAGCTTCTATTGTATTGGTGTTAAACCAACTGAAAGCTAATCTGCCTGCCGACAGCCAACTTGTGGTTGAAGAAATTACTTCAAAAGCTATCAGAAATTACCCCGCCTATCAGAACAAAGACGGTTTAAATACCTATAATTTCTGGCAAACACCCAAAGCTGGCAGGGATTCCGGTCATTTTCCCAATGGATATATCTTCCGCCGGATGGAGCATTTCAGGCTTCCGGATGACATTGACGATACGGCCCTGGTGTATCTGACGAGCAAAGCAACGAAGGAAGAGGTTGTGTGGTTGAAAGAAAAGCTAAAATCACATGCCAATTTATCGGCAGGGTCAGCAAAAACAAGACAGGTTAAAAACACATTCGGGTATTATAAAGACCTGAAAATTTACTCAACCTGGTTTGGTAAGAACATGGCCATTGAGTTTGATGCCTGTGCCTTGTGTAATCTGATGTATCTGTTCGAATCGCATGGGTTGCCTTACAATGAATATGATCTGGATACGTACAGGTATCTGGAAGGAATCATTGAACGGAAGGAGTTTATCAGTAATCCGTTTCTGGTTTCACACAATTACGCTACAGCTCCTTTAATTATTTATCATTTTGCCCGTTTGCTCGGAGATTTTGAGGTGAAGCCTCTGGAACATTGCCGTAAGAAACTCATTGAAGCGGCACTCATATTGTTCAAAACCGAAAAATCGGCCATGAATAAGATTATGCTGCAAACAGCACTGATAAAACTTAGCCGGAACAATGACTTTGGGTATAAAGAAGCCATCAACGAATGCTTGCAGGTTAAACTCGAAGTGAAAGTACCTGACCCTGATTTCTGTTATTTTCTGGGGCCTCTGTTAAGCTCCTATGAGCACCCGGTTTTACGGTTCCTGGCGCCTATGAAAATCACACAGATGGATTGGAAATGTGAAGCCCATGAGTGGGCTTTGGTTCTGGAGAATTACATTGAACGTAATAAAAACTAACATTTCATCCTGTGTTTTCCTCGGGTAGTACAGATTCCATTGGCATTGTAAGGCTAAAGTTGTAGTATAGCATACTGATATATCTGGTATTGCCGTTTGTCATTAACAGAAACTTCAATAACGGTTGTTTATAAATAAAGCGCTTATGTATCTTCATTTACCAACACACAGGTCTGTGAATCGCTTGAAAAACAGACTCTTCATTTTATTAGCGATAATTGCTCTGGTGGCTGTAGGTCTGATATTACTATTGATTAACTATTGGAATGGTAACAGGCTTTTTTATGCTGAGCCGGCTCCTTATCAACTTGAGAACGCTTTCCCGAATCTGAAGTTTAATAGTCCCGTTGAAATGGTACATGCCGACGATGGCACAAACCGCCTTTTTGTGCTGGAACAGGAGGGCCGCATCAAGGTATTTAATAATAATCCGGCAGTAAAAGCAGCCACTGACTATCTGGATATCCGCGACAGAGTGGATGATCAAGGGGAGATGGGTTTATTGGGTTTAGCATTTGACCCCAACTTTAAAGAAAACGGATATTTCTATGTGAATTATAACAGAAGAAACCCGTTAGAAACAGTAATCTCCCGTTTCAAGGTTAATAATTTTAAGGATTCGAAAGTAGCAGCGTCGTCAGAAACGGTGCTGATGAGATTTGCTCAACCTTATGATAATCATAATGGGGGCAAAGTAGCCTTTGGCCCTGACGGTTATCTGTATATTGCTGTCGGGGATGGCGGAGCCTGGGGCGACCAGCATAATTATGCACAAAACCGTAGCTCTTTGCTAGGGAAGATATTACGGATTGATGTACATAAAACCGACAAGGGCAATTATGGTATTCCTGCTGATAATCCTTATGTAAACAATAGTGAGGGTTTCAGAGAAGAGATTTATGCCTACGGATTACGTAACCCCTGGCGGTTTAGTTTTGATACTCAAACCGGACAACTGTGGGTAGGTGATGTAGGACAAAATGAGTTTGAAGAGATAGACATTGTGATCAAAGGAGGTAACTATGGTTGGCGGTTGAAAGAAGCAAGCCGATGCTATAACCCAAGAAACGATTGTGACCCTGATAATAGATTAATAGACCCTATTCACCAGTATCCGCGAAATGACGGCGTTTCAATAACAGGAGGGTATGTGTATCATGGAAAACGAATACCTGCTTTACAGGGCAAATACCTGTTTGCTGATTATGCCAAAGGCAATGTATGGGCTCTGTCTTTTAATGGCAGTACCAAGACAGCGGTCGAATTGCTAACGGATGCAGGCGGCTCGGTTTCTTCATTTGGAGTAGATGCCAATCAGGAAATTTACATACTCGACCACTATAGCGGCCAAATCAAACGATTTGCAATGGGTAAATAAAACAGGTACGAGGTTAAATTCGTATAGATATGCCCTTATCTCGCAGGTAATGCTTTAACTCAGGAATACCGATTTCTTTGAAATGGAAAATACTGGCGGCTAGTCCGGCATCGGCTTTTCCGTTGGTGAATACCTCATAAAAATGCTCCATTGTTCCGGCACCGCCTGAGGCTATAATGGGTATATTGGCATTATCTGAAATCTCCGCTGTTAATTCCAGCGCAAAGCCGGCTTTGGTGCCATCAGTATCCATGGATGTCAGCAGTATTTCACCGGCGCCTCTGTCTTCCACTTCCTTGGCCCAGGCAATGGTTCGTAATTCAGTAGGTTTCCGTCCGCCATGCGTATGCACAATATGTTCCTGTAAACCACTCTCAAGCGTAATGTATCGGGTATCAATAGCTACAACAATGCATTGAGAACCAAACTCCAAAGCCAATTCATTAATCAGATCCGGATTACGAACGGCCGATGAATTGATAGAAACCTTGTCGGCTCCGGCATTAAGTAATTTTGATACATCAGAAACCGACCCTATTCCCCCACCCACACAAAAAGGAATATTGACAGTACGGGCCACTCTTCGCACCAGGTCAATCAGAGTTTTTCTTTCTTCAACCGTTGCCGTAATGTCCAGAAACACCAGTTCGTCAGCACCTTGTTCTGCATAAGTGGCGCCTAACTCTACCGGGTCACCGGCATCACGAAGGTTCACAAAATTAGTGCCTTTTACCGTGCGCCCGTCTTTTATATCTAAACAAGGAATAATTCGTTTGGTAAGCATCGTTGTCTGATTAATAAATTTAGTGATTGGGTGAGTTAGTGAATGAGTGATTGAGGTATCGATTCATGAAATCATTAAATCAGATAAATCATAGTTCAGAATTACTCACACATTCACTCAATATTTCCTTCAGTATTCTTCTCTTTCATTTCCACATAAATATTCGGCCGGGCAATCTGCATGATTACATCGGGGTTATCCAAAGGAGTAAAACCGAATTGTGCATATAAGCCGTGGGCATCGCGTGTGGCGAGCGTCCAGCGTCTCAAGCCCTGCAATTCAGGCAATTGCAGTATGCATTCCATCAGCCATTTAGATAATCCCTTGCCACGTTCCGACTCCAGCACAAATACATCGGCCAGATACGCAAAGGTAGCACAGTCAGAAATCACCCGGGCATAGCCCACCTGTTCTCCGGTATTTTTGTAAATACCAAAAGTAATGGAGCCTGCAGCTGCCCGCTTCACTACATCCATAGGAATTTCAGGCGACCAGTAGCTGGTTTTTAGAAAATCATGAATTGCATCAAACTGCAACAAAGTTTGATTGGTACTAATGAGGTACCCGTCTTTTCTGAATTCGTGGCTCATAAAAATCTGCGTTCTATGTCTTTCAGACTAATGCGGTTTTCGTAGATGGCCTTTCCTACAATGACGCCGAAAATATTCAGCTCGGCCAATTCTTCCAGGTCTTGCATGGAACTGACCCCGCCGCTAGCAATCACTTTCAATGTCGGGAATTGATCCTGCATGTTCTTGTATAGATCTACCGATGGCCCCTGCAGCAAGCCATCTTTGGCCACATCGGTGCTAATAGTATATTGAATACCTTTCTGAATCCACTCGCCCACAAAATCATATACCCACACACTGGTTTCTTCTTCCCAACCACTAACCGCAATTTTTTCCTGCTTTGCATCAGCTCCAAGAATGATCGTGTCACCGCCATAGGTTTTTATCCATGATTCAAACAGTTCAGGGTTTTTAATGGCAATACTGCCACCGGTTATTTGGCGAGCACCACAATCAAAAGCCAGTCTAATATCTGTATCAGACTGCACACCACCACCAAAATCAATATGCAGGTTGGTTTTGGAAGCTATTGTTTCAAGTACTTTGGCATTGACTATTTTTTTTTGTTTGGCGCCATCCAGGTCAACCAGATGCAGCCGTTTGATTCCGGCATCTTCAAACATGCGGGCTACCTCAAGCGGATTTTCATTATAGGTTTTCTTCTGTGAATAATCTCCCTGGGTAAGGCGTACGCATTTTCCTTCGATGATGTCAATAGCAGGTATGATTTGTAGCATGGTTTTGTCGTATTCAGGTATCAGGAATGAAGATTTTACAATTTCAGAAAATTCTCAAAGATTTTTTGCCCCACGTCTCCGCTTATCTCCGAATGAAACTGCGCCGCATAGAAATTGTCTTTCTGCAGCATGGCCGAATACTCAAGCATATAATTGGTTTTGGCTACAGTAAAATCGGACAAAGGAGCATAATAGCCATGATTATAATAGACATAAGCGTGAGAGTCGAGCCCGTCAGTCAGCGAAGATGAATAATCGTAAATGTCGTTCCAGCCCGTTTGTGGTACTTTGAAGCCTTTGATTTGCGGAAAACGCAGAATGGGCACATCAAATACGCCCAGACAATCAGTATTATTTTCTTCCGATGACCGGCAGAGCAATTGCATGCCTACACAAGTACCCAGAAAAGGTTGTTTCAGAGTAGGTATCAGCTGGTCAAGACCATTCTCACGCAGGCTTTTCATGGCGGTGCTGGCCTCGCCCACACCCGGGAAAATAATGCGCTCAGCCGAACGAATAATTTCCGGGTCGTCAGACAGCTCATAAGCTACGCCAATGCGTTCCAGCGCATACATAACCGACTGCACATTGCCTGCATTATATTTAATAATGATGACTTTCAAATCAGAAAAAATTGAAGATGATTATTATGGTGTTGTTATTACAAATCTAGGTTTATATACTAATAGTTGCATGTGTTTATAAAAAAAGTACTATTATTTCTTTTCTTGATTCAAGTTATTTGGGAAATTCCGGAAGTATTCAAAAAAACTAGGGGTGAGGGTTCGGGTAAATCAATCTTTATACCCGATTATAAACCCTCCTTTGTATCTTGCAGCAAAATTTGAAACGATACATGAATTGGCAAACGCTTTTTTCGAATAAACGATTAGGAAGAGAAGACAGAATGGCTCAGGACATTTTCCGTAACGATTATATGCGTGATTACGACCGCCTCATATTTTCGTCACAGTTCAGGCGTTTGCAAAACAAAACGCAGGTATTCCCTTTGCCCGGAGCGGTTTTTGTGCATAATCGCCTTACCCATAGTCTGGAAGTAGCCTCTGTGGGGCGTTCATTAGGAAAGGCCATAGGAGAGAAGATAGTAGCTAAATATGAAGAAGAGCTAAGTCAGGAAGCCAGAGAATTTTATAAGTTTGAGTTGTCAGCAGTAGTGATGACCGCCTGCATTGCGCATGATATCGGTAATCCACCTTTCGGACATTCGGGCGAAGATGCCATCCGTACGTTTTTCAAAGAGCTGGAAGGAGATAAACTCAGTACTTTGGAGAAAGAATTGAGCGAAAACCAGTTTAATGATTTTAAGAATTTTGAGGGCAATGCCAACGCATTCAGGATTCTTACCACTATTTTCAACCAGAGCAGTCTGAATCTGACTTATGCCACATTGGCATCTATTGTGAAGTATCCGGCCGATTCAACTTCCGGATTCAAAAAGAATGGATTGGTATCCACCAAAAAATCAGGTTTTTTTGATTCGGAAAGTGCTTTTTTTCAACGCATTGCTGCAGAACTAGGACTCAACCGGCTCAATGAACAAACCAATATTTTTGCGCGCCATCCGTTTGTGTTTCTGGTTGAAGCCGCGGATGATATCTGTTACAGAATCATAGACCTGGAAGACGCCCACAGGCTGGGGATTTTATCAACGCACGAAGCCCGACAATTGCTGGAACCTTTTTTTGAAAAAAGAGAGGGTAAGCCGGACATAGCCGAAACAGTGGATGGAATTGATGACGATAAGCAGAAGTTGTCGTTCCTGAGAGCTACGCTGATAGGGAAGCTGATTGCCAAATGCACCGATGTCTTTTTTGAGTATGAACAAGAGCTATTAGCCGGTACCCTGAACAAGCCCCTGATTGATTTATTAGATGAAAAGACGACAGATCTGATAAAAAAGATAGACGAGATATCTGTCAGAAAAATATATAATGATAAGTCGGTGATTGAGATTGAAATAGCGGGGTATCATATCATAGGAGGTTTACTGAAAGAGTTTGTGTCAGCTGTTCTTTCACCTGAGGCTCCTAAATCCAGAAAATTGCTTAAACTGATACCGAAACAATTTATGATTGGTAAAGACAGAAGCCTTTATGAGAATCTACAGGCAGTTGTAGATTTTATTTCAGGCATGACCGATCTTTTTGCCATTGATTTGTATAGAAAAATTACCGGTATTCAGATACCGCAATTGTAAGAGAAACATTATTTTTTCTTCTTACCCAGTATATAACCAATACCCAGATTTGCCCTGAAAACACCTAAGTCAAATTCTTTGTTGGCGTAAGGAGATAATTCGAAAATCCCCTGAAATTGTGGTAGTTTGCTGAATGGTGAGACCCGCACACCCAGATTCATGAAATATCCTTCCAGCGGGTTTCTTTTTTGAGGGTCATCGTTCAGATAATTCAGAAAATTGGCCTTGACACCCGCACCAACGTAAAATTTGGCTTTTTGACCTTTTGTCAGGTTTACCATGGGCGAAATCTCAGTGCTTAATGAAGAGAAATAAGAATTCATCTGAAACCTGAAATCGGCCCACATGGGTTGATTGGGGTTTGAAGCAATTGAAAAAATAGAGTTAAACGGATAATAGGTAAATGCTTGTGCAAAGCAATTGCTAGTGGCGATGGTAAAAAGACAGATAAACAGTAATTTTTTAAGCATAAACTTACTTTTTTATTGTGGCCGCTAAGTTAAGACAAATATTCGTAGTACTTAGGCAACATTTTTAAGTAATATTGAATATCAATTCGCTTCGTTGCTTAATTGATACTTTTTATTAAAATTTGCATAGCCGATAGTATCTTTCATTGTGAAAATTATTAATCAGAGTACTACTGCCAGCGTAATTTCTGACGTCAGTATCCGGGTTTTGCTGTTTAGGATGTCTGATATTTATCAATGCTATTCAACACAGACATACAGAGGGCAAACCTGTAGGTCGTTTAACTCACAAATCGGAAACAACACCATACCATTCAATGAAAGCCTACAAAACTTTACAGGGATTCGTTATTGAGCACCAGAATCAGTATTTTCTTTCGCGTCATCATGACTGGGACTTATTCATTAATCGCGAAAACCTATTTTTTGAGTTACAGCGTGAAATACAATTGCTGGAACCTGTTACAGAGTATCAGTCATTAATTGAAAACGGTTTGCAGGCACCTATCCAGTCGCAGGAAGTCTGGGCTTCCGGAGTAACCTACCTGAGAAGCAGAGATGCCCGCATGGAAGAGTCTAAGAACTCGGGAGGAGATAATTTTTATGACAGAGTGTACGATGCCGAACGCCCCGAATTATTTTTTAAGTCTGCCCCGGGCAGGGTAGTTGGTTCCGGACAAAAGGTACGTATACGTCGTGATTCTAAGTGGAACGTGCCTGAACCCGAACTGACTTTGTTTATTAATTCGAAAGGCCAGATATCGGGTTATACTGCAGGTAATGATATGAGTTCAAGAGACATAGAAGGTGAAAATCCGCTGTATCTGCCACAGGCCAAATCATACGATAAAAGTGCGGCCATTGGCCCCTGCATTGCCATTCTGGATGAACCTATTTCTTCTGACACACAAATCAAACTGGAGATTCTTCGTTTTGATATTCCTTATTTCACTGATTCTGTGGCTATCAACCGGATGAAACGCAAGCATACTGAGTTGGCGGAGTTCCTGTTCAGAGAAATGTCGTTTCCAAATGGCTGCTTCTTAATGACAGGAACCGGCATTGTGCCGCCTGATGATTTCACGCTTGAAGTGGGAGATGAAATACGAATTACTATTGAAGGAATCGGAACATTGATCAATACAGTAGAAATAAAATAAATCAATTTAAACACGAAAGGGGCTTTATCATAAATTAGAGCTGCTTATTATAACCCTGCTATGCAACTTACAGGAAGAAATATTATAGGTTTTGAGACTTTCTCAGAAGGAACGGTAGCCATACAAGGCATTAATCCGGCAACTGGAGAGACTTTGTCGCCGCTTTTTTTTAAAGCGACGCTTGATGAACTGGATTATGCGGCTGAAAAAGCTGAAAAAGCTTTTCAGATATACCGGAAAAAGTCAGGTTTTGAGAAAGCCAATTTCCTGGAGAAAATCGCTGAAGAGATAGAGAATCTGGGCGAAACCCTGCTGGAAAGATACATGTTGGAGTCGGGTCTGCCACAAGGAAGGGCCATTGGAGAAAGAGGCAGAACAGTAGGGCAGTTAAGACTCTACGCCCAGCTTTTAAGAGAGGGCTCATGGGTGGATGCGCGCATTGATGCGGCTATATTTGATCGCCAACCTGCACCCCGCCCTGATTTGCGCTCAATGGAGCGGCCTTTAGGGGTAGTCGGTGTTTTTGGAGCGAGTAATTTCCCACTGGCATTTTCGGTGGCGGGTGGAGATACCACCTCTGCGTTTGCTGCCGGATGTTGTGTCATTGTGAAGGCACATCCTGCACACTTGGGTACATCAGAATTAGTTGGCCAGGCTGTTCAGAAAGCAGCAGAGGCTACAGGCATGCCTGACGGAGTGTTTTCGTTATTATTTGACGACGGACACGAGATAGGCATGGCATTGGTGAAACATCCTGTAATAAAAGCAATTGGCTTTACAGGCTCCCTGAAAGGCGGTAGGGCATTGTTTGATGCGGCCGTGAGCCGCCCGGAACCGATTCCTGTATATGCGGAAATGGGTAGCGTGAATCCTGTGTTTGTTTTGCCGGGAATTCTGGCTTTAAAGGGTAGAGCTATTGCAAAAAACTACCTGACTTCTGCTACAATGAGTGTCGGACAGTTTTGTACCAATCCGGGAATTTTATTTTTACAAAGCAATAAGGAATTTATTGAAGAAATAGAAAAGAATGCGCCCAATACGCAAGGAGGGATTATGCTTACGCCCGGAATCAGAGACACGTATGTAAGAGGTACGGAACATGCGAAACAATTTACCGATGTTGTGGGGGTAGGTAAGGCTCCTGAAGGGTTTACAGCAGTAGAACCAATTTTTTTACGTACAGACATTGCCTCGTTAAATGCCAAACCCGAACTGGCAGAAGAGATTTTTGGTCCTACCAGCCTGATTGTAGAAGCTAATACAAAAGAAGAGATTCTGATTGCTGCGGGTAATCTGGAAGGACACCTGACGGCAACTGTCCACGGGACACCTGAGGATTTAGTAGAATACGCTGATTTATTAGATATACTTGAGCAGAAAGTAGGGAGGTTAATTCTTAACGGTTTCCCGACGGGAGTAGAAGTGAATCATGCTATGATACATGGCGGGCCTTTCCCGGCTACAACCGATTCGCGCAGTACTTCAGTAGGTACAAGAGCTATTACTCGTTTTACGCGTCCGGTTAGTTTCCAGGATTTCCCTGATGAACTGCTACCTGATGAATTGAAAAGCGATAATCCGCTGAGTATCTGGCGAATGGTAGAAGGCGAGATGAAGAAATAATAAAAAAGAGGAACTGCAAAGTTCCTCTTTTTTGTATGCATTCAATTGAAAGATTATTAAATCAGATTCATTACGTCTTCCGAGATACCGGTATTCACGAAACCACCATCGTGGAATAGGTTCTGCATGGTTACCATTTTGGTAAGGTCAGAGAAAAGCGTGATAACGTAATCTGCACAGGCATCTGCCGAAGCATTACCCAAAGGAGCAATTTTATCGGCAAAATCATAGAATTTATCAAAACCTCCGATACCTGTACCTGCAGTGGTTTTGGTAGGTGATTGTGAAACCGTATTAACACGCACATTTTTCAATTTACCGTAACGATAGCCATAGCTGCGGGCAATTGATTCCAGCATAGCTTTGGCTTCTGCCATATCAGTATAGAATGGAAATGTACGCTGCGCGGCCATATAGGATAAGGCTACTACCGAACCCCACTCGTTGATGGCATCCATTTTCTCGGCTACCTGTAAAAACTTATGGAATGATAAAGCCGATACATCAACACTTTTCAGGAACCAGTCGTAGTTCAGATCACCATACGCTTTGCCTTTACGGATATTAGGAGACATACCGATAGAGTGAAGTACGAAGTCGACCTTTCCACCCAGTACATCCATTGATTTGGTGTAAAGATTTTCGATTTCTTCTACCACAGTGGCATCTGCCGGAATAATCTCGGCTTCACAGGCTTCGGCCAGTTTCTTAATCTCGCCCATGCGCATGGCAATGGGGGCATTTGTTAAAACGATAGATGCACCTTCTTCTTTCGCTTTCAGTGCTACCTTCCAGGCAATAGATTTTTCATCTAATGCGCCTGAAATAATTCCTTTTTTACCCTTAAGTAGTCCGTATGCCATGATATGTAAGTTTAAATCTGAGTCCGTAGCATTAACTACGATAATGTCATAATAGTTTTTAGAGTGCCAAAGGTAGTTAATTTCAAAAAAAATAAAAAACCATCCTGTTTTTTTACTGGCGTAACTCTTATACTAGGCTTACATGGGCAACGGACTACTTTATGCCGCACCTTTCTCAAATAATTCGTCCAGACGTTCAAATCCTTCCTTCACTCCCCGCTCCATGTCAGATCGCAGCATCATGTCAAGGTCTGCTATTGATTGAAAAACAGATAGTGAAGTCACTCTGCTACGGTTTCCCGGTAATGATTCAAAGGAGGCTGTTTCCAGCGATACATGCCCTTTGGCGCCTTCATACTCAAAAGTCTGAATAATGGTTTCCGGAGCTGACACCTCATGGAATATACCTCTGAACGCATAAGCCTCTCCTTTGCCATCGGTATGTATGTATCGGTATCGTCCGCCGGTATGAGCGTCAAAAATTTCAACAACCATTTCATATCCTCTTGGCCCGAGCCATTGTTTTACCATTTCTGCGTCGGTATAGGCTTTAAACAGCAATTCTATTGGGGCTTCAAATTCTCTGGTAATCGTAAGAGCCTGCCCACCCGGCTCTCTGCTGATCGTAGTTTCATTTTTGGTTTTCATAATTGTGTTTTGTTTAATTTTATGAATTGAATAGAGTTTTTAGCATTCATCATTCTCCTGCATGCGCATCTTTCAGTTTCTGAATATCCAGTTTATTCATTTGAAGCATCGCATCCAGAGCTCTTTTGGCTTTTGCCGGATCAGAATCACTCAACAATTTGCCCAGAATATCGGGAACAATTTGCCATGACAAGCCGAATTTGTCGACCAGCCAGCCGCATCTGCTGGGTTGTCCACCATCTGCTATCAGTTTATCCCAGTACTCATCTACTTCTTCCTGTGTTTTGCAATTGACAAACAGCGATATGGCCGGATTGAATGAATAATGAGGGCCGCCATCCAAAGCCAGAAGAACCTGGCCTTCCAGCTCAAATTTGGCATTCATGATTTTGCCATTGACCTTATTAGCATAGTGTACCTTTGTGTTTTTGAAAACAGAAGTATAGAGTTCGATGGCTTCGGCAATATTGCCGTTGAACCATAAGAATGGGGTGATTTTTTGTTCGTTTTCCATCAGGTTTATTTTATTTAATAGTTATGGTATTGTCAGATGTATTTGTATTAAACAACCGCTTGAGCCTGTTACTATCCGGCTTGTGGATTGCCATCATTACTCTGGTTATCTTGTTGAAGTTTGTATAGTAAGTCATCAAGCGCTTGAAACTTGTGTTCCCAAATCTGACGGTACTGCTCAAGCCAGTTCGATACTTCGCTCAATTTCTCAAGTCTGGCAATACAGTAATTCTCCCGGCCTTGCTTTTGGATAACGATCAGACCGCATTCTGTCAGTATCTTAATGTGTTTTGAAACCGCCTGTCGGCTGATGTCAAAAGTCTCGGCAACTGAGTTCAGATTTAATGCCTGTCTGGCTATCACGCCTATAATCTCTCTTCTCGTCGGGTCGGCAATTGCCTGAAAAACATCTCGTCTCATGTGCACTTAGTTTTAATTTGCAACCAATCAGTTGCAAATATATTGGCAACTGATTGGTTGCGCAAGTATTTTTTGGTTTTTTTTCAGGAAAGATAAAATGATTGAGAATGAAGCGGAAAAGAACTGTTTATTAAGAAGTACGAAGAGGCAAACTAAAATAAAAAACCGTCCTCCAAAATGAAAGACGGTTTGTTGATTTTTAGTTATTGATTATTTGAGCTTTAAAAAATGTATTTATTCTCCTCAATCATAGCCTCTGCTACTCTGCGACGGGCATTTTTGAGGTTGAATGGTTCAATCTTTGTAAATCGTTTCAGACCCATCAACATGACACGTAACTCATCGGCTTCGGCAAATGAGGTAATGGCTTCGCGGCCGGCAATATTAATTCTGTTTACGGCCTCATGCAAGTAAATGATGGCCATGTCTTTTTGCAGGGCTGCGTTAGCCTCTCCTTTGGTATTAATGAGTTTTTCAACTCTCAGTAATATTGATTCGGTCACATAGATTTCAATGGCCATATCAGCCAGATTCATCAGAATTTCCTGCTCTTCTGATAGTGACATCATGAATTTCTGTACCGCCGAGCCTGCAACCATTAAAGCTGCCTTTTTCAGGTTTTTCAATACTCTCTTTTCAGCAGCAAAAAGGCCTTCGTCATCAGACCCGCCAAAATCAGGAATAGACAGAATCTCTTTGGCAACAGCCATAGCCGGTGTCATCAGGTCAATTTCACCTTTCAGGGCGCGTTTCAAAAGCATATCGATAATCAACATACGGTTGATCTCGTTGGTGCCTTCAAATATTCTGTTGATGCGTGCATCGCGGTAGGCACGCTCCATCGGAGCATCAGCCGAATACCCCATACCTCCGTATACCTGTAAGCTTTCGTCTACAGTATAATCAAGCACTTCTGAACTATGCACTTTCATAATCGCACATTCAATAGAGAATTGCTCCAACGCTTTCAGTTTGGCTTCGGCATCATTTAAGCCCTGTGCTTTCAGGTCTTCAATGGCGTCATCAATGTTTTGCCCGGCTCTGTAGTTAGCCGATTCAGAAGCAAAAATACGTGTGGCCATTTCAGCCAGCTTGTATTTAATGGCACCAAAAGTAGCAATGGAAACACCGAACTGCTTGCGTTCGTTGGC
The DNA here is from genome assembly GCF_058808615.1 of Emticicia sp. GW821-FHT11C11. Taxonomy (NCBI): domain Bacteria; kingdom Pseudomonadati; phylum Bacteroidota; class Cytophagia; order Cytophagales; family Leadbetterellaceae; genus Emticicia; species Emticicia sp. GW821-FHT11C11. The sequence goes on along the minus strand of NZ_JBXARV010000002.1, from coordinate 627,281 downwards.
GTAATTAATGGCATGACCCAACGCGCCTTTAGACCCGCCGATAACAGCAATACCCAGTTTAATACGACCTATATTCAGGATATTTACAGCGATTTTGAAACCATTCCCACGAGAAGACAGCATGTTTTCAACTGGTACGTGGCAATCGGTAAAGAAAATCTGGCGGGTGTCAGAACCCTTGATACCCAACTTATGCTCAGGCTCGTTCATGGTAATACCACTAAACGATTTTTCTATAATGAATGCCGTCAGATTCTTGTCATCGTCAATTTTGGCAAAAACAATGAACAAATCGGCAAAACCACCGTTGGTAATCCACATCTTTTGTCCGTTAATGACATAGTGCTTTCCATCAGCTGACAAAGCAGCTTTGGTTTTACCAGAGTTGGCATCAGAACCCGAATCAGGTTCTGTTAAGCAATAAGCGGCTTTCCATTCGCCGGTGGCTAGTAGCGGGAGGTACTTGGCTTTTTGTTCTTCATTACCGTAATAAACGATAGGTAGCGTACCAATACCCGTGTGTGCTGATTGTGCAACTGAAAACGAATGTCCTTGTCCTAATGCTTCTGCTACCAGCATTGAGGTATTGAAGTTCATGCCGAATCCACCGTATTCTTCCGGAACGGCCGTACCAAGCAAGCCTAATTCACCGGCTTTGGTCATCAACGATGACATCAGCTCGGGCGACTTGGCGTTGTCGATTTCGTTCAGGCGTGGGTGGATCTCTGTACGCAAAAAATCACGACAGGTATTGGCAATCATTTGTTGCTCTTCTGAAAATTCTTCCGGAATGAAAATCTGATGTGCTTCCACATCTTTTATCAAGAACTCTCCCCCTTTAATTGAGGCTTTATTTTCAGTTGCTACCATAATATTATTAGTTGGAATTCGTCGGTTTAGAAATATGCCCATTATTATGCGTGCATACTGTTACAAAGATACTGAAATTTGAAAATATTATGCAAGCATACTATTGATTTTTTTTAGACTTTCAGGATATTAATTTGTTATTATTCAAGGAGCTCAATTGGTAGAAAACTACCGGTTTCTTCCCTTTTCGTCGGGATATAAATCAGGTAGTCTGTCGCTTTGCCAGAATTGTTTGGTGTCTACATCCATTATGGTCAGGCTTCCCCAGAAAGCCGCTCCGGTGTCAATATTCCATACGTTGCCACCATTCATGGGTACTGTTTCGTCATAGTTAAGCGTAGGGGTATGGCCAATGTATATTTCATCAAAAAGTGAGAGTCTTTTAGGATACCGGTTAGAGTCTCTGTCAATGTGGTTGTCCAGAGAGCGGGCTACTTCCCACAGGGTGCGATCCCATTCAAAATTAGAGGCGTGGAATTCCTGTGCAGGCCCATGCATGGAGGTAAATCCGGCATGGACAAACAGCCGGTTATGATGGTCGATGTAATACATCCGCATTCTTTCGAAGAAATTGAGATGTGCCAGGCGCTCTGCATCATTCAGTGATTCATAGCTCTTTACTGTTGAGAAACCCCCATGGAACCCCCAGGTTTTATCCCAGTCTTTCTCTCGTAGCCATTCTTCACACCATGAATCATGATTGCCTTTTATGAATACACAATTGAATGTCTGATCCAGTTCTATCAGAAACTGTATTACCTGTGCCGATTCGCTCCAACCGTCTACATAATCTCCCAGAAAAACGAGCGTGTCGTTTTCGGTCACAGACGACCTCTCCATCACCTGCTTTAGTGCACGTAGTCCGCCATGTATGTCACCTACCACTAAGGTTCTGGGTTTCATAGTAATTCAGTCTATAGAATGGTTGTATTAGTCATCAGCATTTTGATGAAAACCAGCCTGGTAACAAAGAAAGTAGAAAAACACCTTTATGCAAAGCACCTCAACCTGTTTTTGTTTTGATTATTACCGTTAAATGTCAGATACGCGCTACTTGTTTGTTTGAATGGTTCTTTACAAAATCAAGTTTTATAAAGGGGAGCCGTGTGTGGTTGACGGGTGATTATTCTGGTAAATTCAGGCATTTGGCCATCAGGCATAAGGGTTTTATTAGCTGACTAACACCATTTTGAGGGTATGAAAAAATGAGTTTTTCTAATCAGGAAAAAGTACTTAAAATTGTACCCTTGAAAGGAAACTTGTCTTAACAACTATTTTTGCATTTTTCCTTGACAATTTGGTATATTCTTTGTTGTTTCGCAATTGAAATTTTATTTGAGCTTATTTAATATAGTTTATTATGACAGAGACATTAAACTTCGATGTGACCACAGTAGCTGAAAGCAGGATTCATCAGCTTGACCCTAATAATATTCAGTTCGGCTCCCTTTTTACGGACCACATGCTGGTTGCCGATTATGTTAACGGCGAATGGCAGACTCCGAAGATTTTACCATTCGGTGAAATCAGTTATAATCCCGCGCTGGCATCTCTTCACTATGGGCAATCGATTTTTGAAGGAATGAAAGCTTTCAAAAATGATAACGATGAAGTGCTGATGTTCCGCCCGAGAGAAAACTGGAAGCGATTCAATGTTTCGGCAGAGCGCATGTGTATGGCTCAGGTACCGGAAGAAATATTCATCGGAGGCCTTGAAGAATTACTGCGTTTAGATGCCGCCTGGGTACCGAAAGGTGAAGATAACTCTTTGTATCTGCGTCCGTTTATGTTCGCGAGCGATGTTTATCTGGGTGTGCGCCCGTCTCAGAACTATCGTTTTATGATAATCATGAGTCCTGCCGGTCAATACTACTCTACCCCTCCGAAAGTGAAAGTAGAAACAGAGTTTATCCGTGCGGCTCCGGGTGGTGTGGGTTATGCCAAATGTGCCGGTAACTATGCGGCATCGTTGTATCCGGCTAAGTTGGCACAGGAGCAAGGCTATACACAATTGTTGTGGACAGATGCCATTGAACACAAATATTTTGAGGAGTCGGGTACGATGAACGTCATGTTTGTGATTGACGGCAAATTGGTTACTCCTGCCGTGAGCAGCACTATTCTGAAGGGAATCACCCGTGATTCTCTATTGCAATTGGCGAAGTCTTTGAGTATTGAAGTGGAAGAAAGAAAAGTGTTGGTTGAAGAAATATTATCGGGCATTAAAAACGGAAAGGTTACCGAAGTATTCGGTGCCGGAACCGCCGTGGTAGTGTCTCCTTTCTCAGCAATTGGTTATAACGGTGAAGACTATGTATTACCTGCCCTTACAGAGGAGTCGGTTTCATCTAAACTGAAAAAGGCGTTGAACGATGTACGCACAGGCAAGGTAGAAGATACTTTTGGCTGGGTTTGGAAAGTAAACAACTGATAGTATAGAAAACAGTACGAGATCATATCAGGAGCGACCGGGCATGCCCGGTCGCTCTTTTAGTTTTATAACCGGGAGAATGCAGATAATATAAAAGTGGGAATGAGAGTTAAGGAAAAACTAATATTATAAAAACACGGAAGACTTCGTATTCTCAAAATAATTTCTTTAACAGTATGCCTGCATACTGATTTTTTTCTACTTTTGTTTTACCCGAAGCAAAAAATACCAATGAGGAAAGAAAAAACGATAGATTTTTATATTAAATGGGCATGGCACGCCATCTCGCGTATGTATAATGGCTATGCAAGCCAGTATGATATTACAATGGCCATTGGATATGTATTGCTGAATATTGATTCGGAGAAAGGAACACCGGCTACTAAGATAGGTCCTTCAATCGGTATGGAACCAAGAAGCCTGACCCGCATGCTGAAAACACTTGAAGAAAAGGGCTGGATTTATAGGGAGACAGATGCCGACGATAAACGCTTTGTAAAGGTGTATCTGACAGAGGAAGGAAAGAGGAAAAGGAATTTTGCGCGGGAAGGAGTAATTATCTTTAATAAAAAGATTCAGGAGACCATTCCTGCCGAGAAACTGGCTGTTTTTTTTGAGGTAATTAAAGAAATCAATAACCTTGTAGATGAAGAAAACAGTAAGGTAAAAGACAATATTATTTTTGACATAATATCTTAAAGATAAAGGTCTGAGTTAAACTCAGACCTTTATCTTTTCTTTCAGAAACGCTGCAGTATAGTTATTTTCCAGTTTAATCATGTCTTCCGGAGTACCTGCAAAAGTCAGATATCCTCCTTTTTCTCCACCTTCGGGGCCTAAGTCGATTATCCAGTCTGCCGATTTAATGATTTCCATGTTGTGTTCAATAATAATGACTGAATCCCCCTGGTCAACCAGTGCATTAATAGCTTTCAGCAGTTTCTTGATGTCATGAAAGTGGAGCCCGGTGGTAGGCTCATCAAAAACAAAAAGTGTCTTGCCCTTATCGGCATTGCCTTTGCTTAAGAAGAAAGCCAGTTTAACACGCTGTGCCTCTCCACCTGACAAGGTGCTTGACGATTGACCCAAACCTATATAACCCAGACCTACATCCTGCAATGGTTGCAGCTTTTCGGCCAGTTTCGGGTCTGTGTCTTTGAAGAACGCAATGGCCTCATCAACCGTCATGCCCAGAATATCGGCAATGTCTTTGTCTTTATATTTTACTTCCAGAATCTCCTGTTTAAAGCGTTTTCCGCCACAACTTTCACATTTCAGGCGTACATCGGCCATAAACTGCATTTCAATGGTTTGTTCGCCCTCACCCTGGCAAGCCTCACAACGGCCTCCGTCTACGTTAAATGAGAAGAAAGCGGGCTTATAATCACGGGCTTTAGCCAATTGCTGGTCAGACATCAATTGTCTGATAGCGTCATAGGCCTTAATGTAAGTGACCGGATTTGAACGGGAAGATTTACCGATAGGGTTTTGGTCAACCATTTCTATCTGCGTAATTCTGTCCAGCGAACCTACCAGCTCACTATATTTCCCGGCTTCTTCACTGTATTCACCTTTGAGCCTTGCAATAGCAGGGAAAAGGATTTTGCGCACCAGTGTTGATTTCCCTGAGCCGCTAACCCCGGTCACAACCGTAAGCGTACCTAAAGGAAATTTTGCATCTACTTCTTTTAAATTGTTTTCGCGGGCACCTTTAATTTCAATAAAATCAGTAGGTTTTCGTCTTTTCAGCGGAACAGGCACCTGGTCTTCTCCTGTCAGGAACTGGATGGTGTGGCTGATAACCCCACCCCGACCCTCCCCAACTGTGGGGAGGGTTAGGGTTTTAAACCTCATAATATCCTCCCAGTTTCCCTGAAAAATCAGATGTCCGCCCAATGTCCCGGCTTCAGGGCCTATGTCAATGATTTCATCGGCTGCCAGCATTACTTCTTCTTCGTGTTCCACTACCACCACGGTGTTTCCTAAATCTCTCAGCGATTCCAGCACACTTACCAGGCGGCGGGTGTCTCGCGGGTGTAAGCCAATACTTGGCTCATCAAGTATATACATAGAGCCTACCAAAGCACTACCTAAGGAAGTAGCCAGTTTGATACGTTGAAACTCCCCACCTGATAATGAAGAAGTCAGTCGGTTGAGTGTCAGATAACCTAAACCTACACGTTCCATGAAATCAAGCCGACTGTTGATTTCAATCAATATTCTTTTCGAAATACCTTGCAGATAATCAGGTAATTCAAGGTTCTTAAAGAATTGTATCACCCCCGAAATCGGCATCAGAACCAGATCCGTAATAGAAGCGCCGCCCACTTTTACGTAAGCTGCATCTTTGCGAAGGCGAGACCCACGGCATTCAGGACAATCTGTGCGGCCGCGATACCGGGACAGCATGACCCTGTACTGAACCTTATGTACCTGGCTTTCGATGTCGTCAAAGAAAGCATTCAGGCCCTCAAAATAAGAGTTGCCCGTCCAGAGCAAGTCTTTCTGCTCTTGTGTAAGATCTTTATAGGCTCTGTGAATGGGGAAATCGAAACGAATGCCGTTTTTAAGTAAAGGTGCAGCCCATTCGCTCATGCGTTCGGTTCTCCAGGGGGCTACAGCGCCCTCAAAAACAGAAAGGTTTTTGTCAGGAATCACAAGTTCGGGGTCTATCCCTAATATTTTGCCGAATCCTTCGCAGCGTTTACAGGCTCCGTAAGGATTATTGAATGTGAAGAGGTTGACACTCGGTTCCTCAAACGCCATTCCGTCCAGTTCAAATCTGTCAGAAAATGTCTGCTTTTGCTGACCGATTACATCTACAATACATTCGCCCTCTCCCTCAAAAAATGCAGTCTGCACAGAGTCAGAAAAACGGAACTGAGTATCTTCGTCATGCTTTACCACATTGCGGTCTATCAGAATCTCTATGTGATGATGCTTTTCACTAATGGCATCGTCGCCCTCTATTATCTCTTCAATTTGTTTAATTTCTCCATCAATTACCACGCGGGTATACCCTTTCTGAAGCAGTAAATCTAGTTCTTTTTTAATCTTACGGTCGTCTTTTATTTTCAGAGGAGTTAAGATCATCACACGGGTTCCCTCTTCCTGTGAAAGAATAAAATTAACCACATCGGTCACCGTATCTTTTTTTACTTCTTTTCCTGAAACCGGCGAATAAGTGATGCCGATCCGGGCAAATAATAGTTTAAGATAATCATATATCTCGGTGGTGGTACCTACAGTTGAGCGGGGATTTTTAGTAGCTACTTTTTGCTCAATGGCAATGGCCGGAGACACACCTTTAATGTATTCAACATCGGGTTTTTCCATACGGCCCAGAAACTGACGGGCATAAGAGCTGAGGCTTTCTACGTACATCCGCTGGCCTTCGGCAAATAGCGTATCAAACGCCAACGATGATTTCCCGCTACCTGAAAGCCCGGTAATTACCACCAGTTTGTTGCGTGGAATGGCAACATCAATATTTTTTAGATTATTTACTTTGGCGCCTTTAATGATGATGAATTGCTTGGGGTCAAGTGTATCAACATCAGTGTACTTTATAAAATTAAGTGCAGAATTTTCCATTCAGAGAAAGCCCGGTTTCCTTTCTTAGGATTCAGGTATATATATAATTTGGAATTATTTAAATCGTACTGGTAAGATTGAAAAACCTCAAACAATGTAACCAAATATTTGCAGAGATAGTTCTTTTCTTTAATACTAATAATGAAGCCTCAGAGTTCCTTAAAAACCTTTCAATCATTTGCTTCATTATCCGGTTAAAGATAAGCAAAAATTCTCGTGCCTGCTTTTAAATAGATTATTTCATCGGTATCCTTGCTTTATCTGGTGGTATGGTCAATGGGGTACTATAATTGGTAAATAAATGCGTAGCAAACGCAGATCAAAAGCCGTAATTTTACGAAAAATTTGAATAAGAGAAGTATTGGAAACATCATTTGCAGTAATTTTTGACATGGACGGGGTGATTTGTGACACCAACCCTCACCATTCACTGGCCTGGAAGGCCTTCCTGAAAAAATATGATATCGATGCCACTGAAGAAGAGTTTATAGCTCACATGTATGGCAAAAGTAACAGCTATATTCTGAAGTATTTTCTGAAAAGGGAGATTATCGGAGAAGAGTTTAATCTGATGGAATTTGAAAAAGAAGCGCTTTTCAGACAATTGTATGAGCCAGAAGTAATAGCTATTGACGGCTTATTGGAATTTATTGATGATCTGAAAGCGAATGGTATCAAAACTGGGATAGCAACATCGGCTCCCGTAGAAAATCTGGAACTGATTTTAAGCAAACTACCGCTGGCAGATAAAATGCAATCGCTGTTGTCTAGTGCCGATGTGATACACCATAAACCCAACCCGGAAGTATATCTGAAATCAGCCGCGAATCTGGGTATATTACCCGGCAATTGTGTGGTATTTGAAGATTCGCATTCGGGAGTAACAGCCGGAAAAGCAGCCGGGGCAAAAGTAATAGGAGTGTTGAGTACTTATAAAAGGGACGAACTCCCGGTTTGTAATGATTATATTGTTAATTACTGCGGCCTGAGTTATGAGAAAATAAAATCGATGTTTGAATGATAAAAATTGAGCATCTGGCCATTTGGGTACGGGACCTGGAATTGATGCGGCGCTTTTACGTGCAGTATTTCGGCGGAGTGTCGAATGAAAAATATAGAAACGACAGGAAAAACTTCGAATCGTATTTTATCTCGTTCAACTCAGGAGCCAGATTAGAACTCATGCAAATGCCGGGCATTACTGATACCGCCAACAATGGGCATGGGCAATTCATAGGGTTGACACACTTTGCGGTATCGGTGGGCAGCAAAGAAAAAGTGGATGAGCTGACCGAAACTTTCAGAAAAGACGGCTATGAAAATGTAGGTGAACCCCGATGGACAGGAGACGGCTATTATGAAAGTGTGATTCTGGACCCCGAGAAAAACAGAATTGAAATTACCGCTTAGGTGTCGGTTTAAAATTATTTTTAAAAGAAAGTGTATTATCTGCCATCAGGTCAGTATTGTATATGAAATCTCTTATTGGCCCTGTTATTTATGTTTAAGCACCTGTCTACTTTTTTCTTTCATCGGCAAAGTGTTGCCGTAGCGATGGTTTTTACTGCCATGGGAGTCCTGTTTGGCAGTTGGGCTACGCTTATCCCGTTTGTCAAACAAAAATATGCGCTTGACGACGCCCAACTGGGCTTACTGCTGCTTTTTATGCCCCTGGGCGCAGCCGGTATGAACCCGTTCACTACCATTCTCATCAACCGGTTCGGCATGAGAAACACTACCATTGCCGGACTCATCTTTATGTCTGTTGTATATGCCATGCCCGTAACAATGGACTATTTGCCGCTGGTGGCTTTCAGTTTGCTTTTGGTGGGTATCAGCATTTCTACTACCAATGTGGCCATGAATACCTGTGTTACCAGTCTGGAGCACCAATATAGTATCAATATTATGTCAACCTGCCATGGTATGTTCAGTGCCGGACTGATGCTGGGGTCTATTCTGGCAAGTTTCACGCAAGGCATGAAAATACCACCGACGTATCTTATGTGGCTGATCGCTGTCTGTTTTATTTCTCTGGCTTTGTTTATACGCCCTACGGTAATCAGTATTCATGAAGAGAAAATAGAAGCAGACAAAGGTGCAAAATTTGTTTTCCCGAAAGGAGCCTTATTGCTAATGATTCTTATCAGTCTTTGTACCAATATTACCGAAGGAACAATGGCTGACTGGACAGCCGTTTACATGAGAGATGTAGTGCAGACGCAGGACTATTTCATTGGCTGGGGGCTGGCCGGATACTCACTTTGTATGTCGCTCGGTCGTTTTGCCGGTGATGCCCTCATCCCTCGTTATGGTGGGAGTAAAGTGCTAAGAGTAGGCGGCATTATAGCTGCTGCGGGTATTGGTTTGTCTATTTTATTACCTTATACTCTTACGGCCATTATAGGCTTTGCCATGGTGGGTGCCGGGGTTTCCTGTGGAGCGCCCATATTATATGGCAGCTCGGCTCGTGTGCCGGGCATGGCTAAAGGAGCCGGCTTAGCAACTATGAATACCTTTAGTATGGCCGGTTTTCTGGCTGGCCCGGTTTTGATTGGCTTTGTATCTAAAAGTATCAGTCTGCCTTTTGCTTTCGCCCTCATCGCTTCTCTGGCGCTGGTTTGGGTGCTTCTGGTGAACAAAGTGAAACTCTACTAGGCAAGGATTTTCAGTATTTCCAGATGTGGTTTTTATAAGGTGATAAAAAACTGATAACTGCTCGGTATCCAAAGAGAAAAGTAGTTTCAGCCCTTGTAAAAAAATGGCGATAAATGAAAAATAGTAAAATACTATTACCCAATTCCGTCATAAAGCCTCTCATTATTTTCCCATAGGTTATAAAACCATATAATAGAATTTATAAGAAAATATTTTTCTTATAATTAAAATTCTATATTTTTATCAGGTAAAATTAAAGAAGGGTTATATGAAGAAAATTTTCTACTCTTTAGGTGTATGCCTGGTGGCCGGTCAACTACAGGCACAGGTATATAACGGAGCCGAGCTTTTTGTGGGCGAAGGAGCTGTTGTAAGCTTTAATGCCGATGTTGTGAATGAAGGGAAAATCACAAACAACGGGAAGATACATTTTCAGAAAAATTTCGATAACCTGAACCTTGTTAAATCGACCGGGACGATTGCTTTTGACGGTATTGCTGCTCAGACGTTGAAAAGTTCTAAAGAGTTATCCTTCAGCCATCTGCTGCTTGATAATGATTTAAAACTGGAATCACCTTTGCGCATAGAGGAGTCTCTTTCTTTTCGCAGAGGGGTGATCGAATCATCAGCGAAAAATCCGTTGATATTTAGTAGAGGCGGTAAGTATGATGGTGCGTCAGATTTTTCTCATATAAAAGGAGTTGTAAGCAAAGAAGGAAACGAAGCTTTTGAGTTTCCCTTGGGCGACGGCACCAGTTATCGTTCGTTCAGAGTAGCAGGGAATAACGAAAACCAGACACTTACAGCCTCTTATTTATACACAAGTCCACTTACCATATCTGAACAGGTGTCAGAAAATGTGGATGCGATTAATCAGCAGGAATACTGGTCGCTTCAATCGGAGTCATTAAGGGCATCGGCAAAGATTTCCCTGAATAGTAATTCAGATTTAGAGGGTATTGCTTTTCTTGACAGAGGAATCTGGTCAATGAGTGACGATGCCAGTCTTTCATCGGCTACTGACCTTAAAAATGGTACGCTGTTCACACTGGCGAGAAGCCGCAATACGCAAACCGCTATTGGGGTATATCCTAATCCGACAGAAGGTGAGTTTTTTCTGAAACTTTCGGGGATGAATGAAAATGAGCAGATTACCGTAGATATTACAAATCAGGATGGCACTAAAGTTTTACAAAAATCAGGATTTGTAAAAGATCTCCGCAAAGCGTATTTACTGCCTGAGCATCTGCCGGCTACAGAGCTGACAGTGAGGGTTATCAGAGGAGATTCTAAAAAAGCGCTCTACCAGAAAATGATTTTAAACAAGTAATTATTGATAGAAAATACATACAGGAAAGCTGTCTTTGTGAAAAGGCGGCTTTTTTTGTTTTGATAGAAGTAAAAGACAGAAAATTCTGATGGCTTTATGCAACCTTTTTATATTTTTATCATCTATTATTATGTATATACAAAAAAATAACAAAATCATGAAAAAACTATTCATTTTATTCATCTTTTTCTCTACAGTAGCCCTTGCTCAGGAGTCTAAACGTACGTTCGATTTATCAGGCTTTGACAAATTGGATATGGGCAATGCATTTATCATTACAGTTACGAAGGCGAGTAGCTTTAAAATAGAAACAGCCGGCCGTGAGCAGGACCTGAAAGACCTGGTAGTGAAAGTTTCAAACGGTAAATTACATATCGGCTATCCATCGAACTGGAGTGGCTGGAGAAACCATAAAGAAGTGTATGTTACTATCACCATGCCTAGTTTGACAGCCGTTAATTTCTCAGGTGCCAGTAAGTCAAAAGTATCAGGTTTCAGCAGTGAAAGTTTTGATATTAATGTATCCGGAGCATCGCACGCCACTTTTGATATCAACGCGAAAGACCTTGCGCTGGATTGTTCGGGAGCGTCAGGCATTACTATTGTTGGTGACGGACAGAAACTGACTGCAGATGTATCGGGGGCTTCAAGTATCAATGCTTTCGATTTTAAAGTATCTACCGCAAATATTGATGCCTCTGGCGCCAGTGGTGCAAAGGTGTATGTAACAAGTAAAGTTGTAGCTGAAGCCAGTGGAGCGAGCAGTGTACGTTATAAAGGTGGGGCGACATCGGTAGTTGCTAATACCTCAGGGGCAGGTTCGGTGAAATCAGCAAATTAATAGTTGAAACACTCAACAAAAAAGGGGAATGTACATTCCCCTTTTTTGTTACATTACTATTTCTTTTTCGGTCATAATCGTGAGTACTTCCGGATCCATAAGACGGGTCGCTAATCCTTGTGTTTTAGGGAGCTCGTAATGGAAGAAGTATTTCATGGTATGAATCTTACTTTCATAGAAATCGGCATCGTTCGCTCCGGGAATTAATTTCTCCTGCGCCACAACTCCCTGCTTTAACCATTGCCAGGCTATTACATTCAGGCTGAAGAGTTCCATATAAAGCGTGGCATCAGATAAGAATCTTTCAATGTCACCCGTACCGGCAATACCTAATAAGTGTTTGGTTACTTTTTGTAGTTGTCCTGTACTATCGGTGAGCAAACCTGCATATTTCTTTAACTCCTCGTACTGATTAGCCGAGCTGATTGTTTTGCCTACTTCAGCGGCAAGCAATTGCATTGGTTTACCACCGGCCAGCATTACTTTTCTACCCAGTAAGTCTTGTGATTGAATACCCGTTGTGCCTTCATAAATAGGTGTAATACGGATATCCCTATAGTATTGTTCTACCGGAAAATCTTCAGTAAAACCATATCCTCCAAAACATTGAACCGCATTGCTGATAGACTGAACACCGTATTCGCAAGGGAAAGTCTTGGCAATAGGTGTTAGTAATTCAACCAGCAAATGTGCATTTTCTTTTTCTTCGGGGTCATCACCGGCTTCCGACAGGTCGAAATATTTTGATGTTTCAAGAAGCAATGATAAGCTGCCTTCTACTACCGATTTCTGAAACAACAACATCCGTTTTACATCAGGATGCTGAATAATAGGAATCTGCGGCGTATCAAGGGCTGTTTTGGTATTAAGCCTGCGGCTTTGAGGCCGCTCCTGCGCATATTCTAATGCGGCATAATAGGCAGCAGAAGTAATTGAAACGCCTGTAAGACCCACCCCGATACGTGCCTCGTTCATCATCTGAAACATATAGGAAAGACCTTTGTTGGGTTCTCCTACCAGGTAACCTATGCAGTCGTCATTTTTATCGCCGAAACCCAGATGCATGGCAGGAACACCCTTTTGCCCCAGTTTATGATAAATACCCATTGAGGTAATATCGTTGTCGGCTCCATCAAGTCTGTATTTGGGTACTACAAACAGAGAGATACCCTTGGTACCTTTCGGAGCACCTTTGATTCTTGCCAGAAACAGGTGAATGATGTTTTCGGTAGCATCGTGGTCTCCGGCAGAAATGAAAACCTTCTGCCCCCTGATTTTATATGTACCGTCTTCTAAAGGCTCTGCCGATGAAGTAATATCTGACAGAGAACTCCCGGCTTGTGGCTCGGTGAGACACATGGTTCCTTGCCATTTGCCCGAAATCATGTTTTCAATGTATTGTTGCTTGAGCTCATCTGAGCCGAAGCTGGCAATTAAACGGGCGCCTCCGGCTGTCAGTCCGGTATACATCATACCATTATTGGCCGACATCAATATGTATCCTACAGCGCTCGTAATGGTAACCGGTATCTGAGCACCGCCGTCTTCATAATTGAAATCAGCGCCGATAATGCCCGATTCTCCTACTGATTTCAGGTAATTTCTTATAGAAGCATGTACCTGTACTTTGCCGTCTTTCAGTTCAGGTTGGTTTTTATCGACGTCTTTCAGAAACGGGAACATCAGGTTTTCGGCTATCTGAACAGCCGTATCGATGGTCATGTCAAACGTTTCCTTGTTGTGGTCGGCGAAATAACTGTGTCCGGTTAATGATTCTACATCATGCACCTCATAAAGTAGAAAATTTACGTTTCTTTTGCTGAAGAAATTCTTTGCCATGATACTGAGTTGAGAGGTTTTAGAATGCTGAATTCAGGTATAGCAGGCAGCTTGTTACATCAGGCCTAGCATTTTAGCATATTTCATCATGGCACCCGGATTCGATATTTTCAATTTACCCATCATCATGGCCATCATCGGATTCATATCGCCCGTTGCTATTTTTACAAAATCATCTTCTGAAGCTTTAATTACACACTCAGCGTCTCCCTCCATACCTTCTTTTAGTTCAGCTTTTCCGTCTGCCACGTGCATGGTGAAGGCTTCACCACCAAAATCAAAATGCAATGTAGTGTTTACATCTTCAATTTCTGAGGTGTTAAGTTTGGCAGCTGTATTTTGCAAATATTCTTTTGCGGTCATAGTCGTAATTTTTGAATTTAAATGAGAATAGAATGCATAAAGTTAAGAAAATCACTTTGATATTATGCAAGCATACTAATTTTTTTGTGAAAAATTTGATTTTTTGATTGAAACATTAAATATTTGATGCCTCAATCTGAAGCGTTTTAAGCACTGATTGAGGGAATTCCGAAAGGCTTGTATGCCAGAATAAGCAGGAAATGTTGTAAATATTCAGTATCGGAACATGACGCTTAACCGCAATCTTTTTGATTGAACAAACCCCTGATAAAATGAGAAATGTAGTAGTTTTGTTAATTGGTATTTTGTCTGCTTACCCTACATTTGCGCAGGAACCTAAGAAAGCAAAAGCTGTGCCTGACACACTTAAAGAAGTGAAAACACTGAAAGATGCAAAGACGCATGAAGACTCTCTGAAACTGGGATTCTGGAAACCCAGAAATGCGCAGTTCGGGGTCAATTTCAGCCAAGCCTCTTTTAATAACTGGCAGGGTGGGGGTATCAATAACTGGAGTATCGGAGCTCTGTTTAACAACAAGTCGGAATACTATAAGAACAAGGGCTCTTTTATGGGCGATATTCAGTTTCAGTTGGGTACTGTCAATAACCTGGGCCAAAGGCGTGCCAAGAGTATAGATCGTCTGTTTATGGAGGCGAAGTATTCACATAAGATTAATCCGAAAATAAACTGGTTTGGGGGAATCAACTTTTTGTCGCAGTTTGCACATGGGGTTGTTTATGAAGATGATGGCCTGCCTACCGAGCGCAAAAGAACGATATCGGCTTTTCTGGCGCCGGGTTACCTGGCAGAGGTAATAGGTATAGAGTATAAACCGGTTAGCTATTTTGTAGTACAGCTGGGAGGAGCCACTCTACGGCAGACATTTGTGCTGAATGATAAAGTATTTACAGATTTTGCTGAATTCAATAAAAAGGATGATGCCTACGGTATATTGCCGGGTAGAAAAGTGCTGAACGAAATAGGTTTTCAGATTGTAGCTGCATTTGATAAAGATATAATGAAAAATGTGAATCTGAAGTGCAGGTATCAGGCGTTTCAGGCCTATCTGGCCAAAAAAGATTTGCCCAACAAAAATACAATTGACCACAACCTTAACCTGATAACTACGGCTAAAGTGAACCGATACCTGAACGTCAATTTCACTTTGCTGGCCATTTATGACAAAGACCAGATAGATAAATTCCAGATAAGTCAGGGATTTGCGGCAGGATTGCTATTCAAATTATAATTTATAAACCTTTAAAGCCTGAAAAACAATGTTTCAAGAATTCAAAACTTTCATCGCCAAGGGCAATGTGCTCGATCTGGCCATTGGGGTGGTTATCGGTGCTGCCTTTGGTAAAGTTACCACCTCTATGGTTGATGACATTATCATGCCGATAGTAAATGTATTCACTAGCGGTGGTATTACCGGGGGCATAGTTCTGAAAAAAGCTTATGTCGATGAAGCCGGGCAGGCCATTCCGGCCATAGTAATTAACTATGGCAATTTTCTCAGTGTAGTTATCAATTTCTTCATTATTGCCTGGGTGCTCTTTCTGATCGTAAAAGGAGCTAATAAACTACACATAACCAACAAGAAAGATTAGTAAGGATAGAAGTCTCCTGATTAATCTAACGGACTGATCAGGAGGCTTTCTTATGGCTCTGTACTTACAGGTAAATGCCTTAATAAGGGGTAGATTCGCTTATTAAAAGTATTGTCTGTAACTAAATGGGCACGAACTACCCCTTGATAAATTTTGAGATTTTTGTTTTTCTTTCAGTCGCAAATAAATTACATTTGTTATTGTGTTATAGTTTGGGCATGCTTATACGTCTGCTTGAATTTATTTTCGTGCTTATACCTTATAATCTGGCGGTGTTCCGCTCTATTACGTCATGGAAACGTGGTTAAAAGATAAACTGCGTGGCGACTGGCAAATCTGGTTTATTATCGCCGTGCTATCGTTATTCAGTATGCTGGTAGTTTACAGTGCCAGTTCTGCGCTTGCTTATAAACGAGCCGGTGGAAACACCGAAAGCTATCTGCTCTCTCATACCGCCCACTTGCTTGTAGGTATTTTGGTTATCTGGGGCATGCACCGGATCAACTATACAAATTTTGCAGTTATATCAAGGCTTTTACTTTGGGTTACGCCTGCCATTCTATTGTATACCTATTTTTTTGGTACCACTGTAGGAGGCACCAAACGTTGGATAAACATTTTCGGGGTGTCGTTTCAATCGTCCGATCTGGTGCGGTTGGTACTTATCACTAATCTGGCAGCGATGCTTGCCCGGAGACAGAACATGGAGTATAATCCGAAAACGTTGCTCGGCTTGATTTTCTGGTGCGGACTATTGTGTGGTATGCTGGCGGTAACCAACTTTTCAACGGCGGTTATTTTAGGTATTACGTGTTTCATCATTATGTGGGTAGGGCGTGTACCGGCCCGCTATCTGCTGCGTATGGCCACATTTGTAGTGGGAGCCATTATAGTGGTGCTGAGCATCAGTATATTTCTCTATAATAAGGGAATCGACTTTGGCCGTGGTCAGGTGGTTTTGGAGCGTATTGAAGCTTTTGCCAAAGTAGATTTGAACAACGACAAGATAATTGGTAGCCCGGATAGAGACGATACTTACCAGAGAGACCAGGCCATGATAGCCATTGCCCGTGGTGGTGTAGTGGGTATTGGACCCGGTAAAAGCTTCCAGAGGAATTATTTGCCCGATGCGTTTTCAGACTATATCTATGCCATTGTGATAGAAGAATATGGTCTTACGGGGGCAGTTCTTGTAATGTTTATGTATCTTTGGCTTTTGTACAGAGGTTTAAAGAACGTTCAATATACCAATCGTGCCTTCGGAGGGCTTTTGTGTGTAGGGCTTACTTTCAGTATCGTTTTTCAGGCATTTGTGCACATGTTTATCAATGTAGGCCTGGGGCCTGTAACAGGGCAAACTTTACCACTTATGAGTATGGGCGGTACGTCTATTCTATTTACGTCAGTAGCTATAGGCATTGTGTTAAGTGTAACCAAAGGCGAACACGACGAGGGTAAAGTAGTAGCCTAATCTTTAAATATTAACCTATTAAATTTTCCGGCAGAATCTGAATGAGTAAAGGCGCAAAAATAATTATTTCGGGCGGTGGAACAGGCGGGCATATTTACCCGGCAGTGGCAATAGCCAATGAGTTGAAAGCCCAGAACCCGGACACTGAGATTTTATTTGTGGGTGCTGAAGGTAAAATGGAAATGGAGAAAGTGCCGAAGGCGGGCTACCCTATTATAGGTTTACCCATTGCCGGTATTAACCGTTCAAATATGCTGGCCAACATAGGGCTGCCGTTTAAATTACTGCGCAGCTTATGGAAAACCTATCAAGTTATTAAAGATTTTAAGCCGGATGTGGCTATTGGAGTAGGAGGGTATGCAAGTGGGCCGACACTGATTATGGCTAATTTTCTGAAAGTGCCTACGCTGATTCAGGAGCAAAACTCGTTCGCCGGAGTTACCAATAAGAATCTGGCCAAAAAAGCCAGAAAAATATGTGTGGCGTATCCGGGCATGGAACGGTTTTTCCCGAAAGAAAAAATTGTACTTACAGGCAACCCCGTAAGAAAAGATATTCTGGAAACCGCCTCTAAGCGCGAACAGGCACTGGCACATTTTAAACTAAATAGTGATAGAAAAGTTTTACTGATAATAGGTGGTAGCCAGGGGGCTAAAACAATCAATGAATCAATATTGGCCGGTTTGAACGATTTGATTTCAAACGATTTGCAGATTATATGGCAAACAGGGAAGCTATTTATTGATAAAGCGAGATCGGCGGTTGAAGCCTTACAAACCAACAGGGTATTTGTTTCTGATTTTATTTATGAAATGGATTTGGCTTATGCTGCTGCCGATTTGGTGGTTTCAAGAGCAGGAGCTTTGTCCGTTTCAGAATTGTGCCTTACAGCAAAGCCGTCTATACTGGTGCCGTTTCCGGCTGCGGCTGAAGATCATCAGACACAGAATGCACTCAGCCTGGTTAATGTAAACGCGGCCTGGTGGGTAAAAGATGCCGAAGCAAGAGATAAACTGGTAGACAAGGTAATTGAACTGGCCAATGACCCTGCAACCATGAGCGAATTGAGTAAAAATATAAAAACCCTGGGCAAGCCGGATGCAGGGCGGGAAATCGCCAGAGAGGTTTTAGGTTTACTGTAACATCACCGGACACATTACCGTCTTATGAAAATTTTCTTTTCTGAAAACAGAGTTGATTATTCTAATTATACTTTCGATTATGCCATCTATTGCCTGAAAGAATGGCAGGAAGAATTACCTGAGATTTACGAAAAGGGCTTTTTACCTTATACAGGCGATTTGAGTATTGACGGAGATATTTTTTATCTGGCCAGAAGCCTGAGGGTTGAACTGGAAAACTTTGACGATACCTCAGAAAACCGCAGAGTAAACCGGCTGACAGAGCCTTTAAAAATAGAGTTGGAAGTTATAAAAAAAGAAGACTTTAACCTGGAAGACCCCGCATTTGTAGAATTTTGCCAATCGTATATTTCGCAGCGGATAGGTGATGACAACATGAGTATAGAGCGCTGGCAGTATATATTGTCGAGAGAAATCGGTACTCATATTCTGAGGTTTTCATCGGAGGGGAAATTCCTGGGATTTATTCTGGGAGCTATGGGCGACGGTTTTCTACATTACTGGTTTGCGTTTTTTGATACAGAATATATGCGCACCCATTCGCTGGGTAAATGGATGATGTGGCGGGCTATCAGGTGGGCAAAAGACAATGGCCTGAAATACGTGTATCTGGGAACTGCCTATAAGCCATCAGCTTTATATAAAATCAGAGACCACAAAGGGCTGTCATATTTTAATGGGTATGAATGGAGTAAAGACGTTGAGAAACTGAAAGAGCTTTGTAAGACAGACCTGGAATCAAAAGAAGCTGACCAGTTTAAATTATTATCGGATAAAAATTCGTTTTTAAATAAACTGTAAAGCATACGTGCCTCCGTAAAAATTGAGAGCAGCATTCTATAGCCATTTAAAACATTAGTGCTGACCAAAATGGAAAAGAAATTCAATCTGAAGAAAATAGGCCGTTGGCTGATGGCCGGCACTGCTATCGCAGCCGTGGTGGTGCTGATTGTGTTTTCAAGCAATACTTTTTCGACCGATCGCTGCAAAAAAATTGAAGTAAAAATAAAAAATGCCGACGACCAGTTCTTTATCGATAAGCAGGAAATAGAAAATCTGGCCACCAGATACGGGAGTGATCCGCTGAAAGACAAGTTTTTTAAAGACATTGATCTGCAGGAGATAGAAAAAAGAGTATTGAAAAATAAACAAATCAAAAGCTGTCAGGTTTTTAGAGGTATAGAGGGAAGTCTCAATATTGATATTGAACAGCACATACCTATTGCCCGGATACTCGGTACCAATGATCGTGAAGACGTATATGTAGACAAAGAAGGAGGCTTTTTCCCGCTTTCTGAAAGATATTCCGCAAGAATTGTATTGCTTTCGGGCGAATATTTCCGAAATTTGCCGAGTTTAAAGAGTAAACGTCAGGATAAATTGTTAAATTTCATCAATTTAATCAACGATGACAGTTTCTTAAGGGCTCAGTTCACCCAGTTAGACATCAACAAGGCGGGTAACATAAACATTGTACCTTTGCTTGGGAATCATACAATTGAGTTTGGAGAGCCGGAAAACATTCAGAACAGATTAAACAGACTAAAAATATTTTATAAAAAGATTTTGCCTGTGCAGGGTTGGGATAAATTCAGCCACGTGAGTGTAAAATATGACGGGCAATTGGTTTGTAAATGACATAAATAGACATTTATCAAAATCCTTCGGGCTTATGCCTGCGGATAAGTGCCCTAAAAATTAATTGAAATGAGTAAAGGCGTAATAGTAGGTATTGATATTGGCAGCACAAAAATTTGTGCTGTTGCGGGAATAATGGATGATGTCGGGAAAGTAAAAATTCTTGATATAGTGGAAGAACCTACCCAGAGAGGTCGTGTATCTAACGGTACAGTGGTTAACCTGGAGTTTACGGCCAAAGACATTGATCGTATTCTTAATATTCTTTCTGATAAAGCTGAAATCAATATCAGTAATGTTATTGTCAATATTTCAGGCGAAAATGTAGAGGGTAGGACACATCAGAGTTCGCTTACAAGAGATGACAGCCGCAGCACTATTCGCAAAGAAGAAATAGAAAGGCTGGCGGTAGATATCCGTAAATCGTTTCGGCCTACTGCCGGAAATATCATTATCCATACTTTCCCGCAGGAATTCATTGTTGACAGAGCCACTGTACCCGATAATCCTGTCGGGCGGTTTGGTATTATTCTCGGGGGTAATTTCTTTTTGATTTCAACACCTAACGACCCGCATGTAGCACTGCGCAGAACCATTGAGAGTGTTGGGGTGAAAGTGCAGAATAACCGCAAGTTTATTCCGCTTAAAATAGTACATACCCTCTTTACTCCGCTTGCTGATGCAATGGCAGTGCTGAGTGAGATAGACAAAAAACTGGGGGTTGTAGTAGTGAATATAGGTGGCGATACCACCGAGGTCGCCATTTTTCAGGAAAGTGGCCTGCGCCACATAGCGGTAATTCCATTTGCAGGAAAAAGTATTACCAATGATTTGGTAAAAGCGTTCCAGATATTGCCTGACCACGCCGAAAAGCTAAAGCTGATTATGGGGGCTGTGCCGCCTGATCAGGTAGGTAAAAATGATATTATCAAGATTCCGGGTGTTGAAGGGCTGCCTGACAAGGAAATCGTAGCGCAAAATGTGAGCATCATTATAGAAGAGCGTCTCAAAGAAATCGCGACTATGGTTATGGCTGAAATTATGCACTCCGGATACGAAGGGCAGTTGATAAGCGGCATAGTTTTAACGGGTGGAACTGCCAACATTGCCATGATAAAAGAGGTGTTTGGACAGGTAACCAATAGCATGAATATCCGGGTGGGTAATGCTATCAGAAATATAGGCGAAACAGCGGTAAGCAAGATTACAGATCCTAAATATGCTACGGTTGTAGGTTTGGTTTTATCGGGTTTTATGCCATTAGACGAACGTGTGCCGGAAGAGGTGATATGGGGTGAAATACCCGAAAGCCAGATTACTGCCGGTTATGCCAATGGATTTGATACCCATGCAGGCAGAATAAACGGTAAAAAAGAAGAACCCAGTCACGATGAAGAGCCCGCAAGCGGCGGAATATTCGGTTGGTTTAAAAAGAAAGTCTCGTCAGCCGGTAAACTGGACATGGGAGACGACAAAAACTATACAAATTGATAAAGTAAATCCTGTTGTTTACGAGCAAATATTAAAGGGTACTATATACTATAATAGAAAGCCATATTAGCCTATTGGCCTAAATAATTTATATCCCAATCAAACAAGAAGTCATGTTTTGCGGGTGACCGGGTTAGTGCATAACCCGGAACACTGTACTGATGCAGACAATTGCTTTCCTAATCTACATAAATTCATACGTATCATGTCGCCAGAGCCAGAATTTGAAATCGTTTCAAGCAAGAACAAATTTAAGAACATCATCAAGGTGATTGGTGTAGGTGGTGCCGGCTGTAATGCCGTTAAGCACATGCACAAACTGGGTGTTAACGATATAGGCTTAGTCATTTGTAATACTGACCTACAGGCGCTGGAATCGGCTCCTCCGGGCATTCACCGTTTGCAGATAGGAATTGAACTGACCAAAGGTCTGGGGGCAGGTACCGAAGCTGCTATGGGAAAAAAAGCAGCAGAAGAAAGTGAAAAGGCGATTCGCGATATGCTGAAAGACCCCACCGAAATGGTGTTTATTACGGCGGGGATGGGTGGCGGTACCGGTACAGGTGCGGCTCCGGTTATTGCGCGTATTGCGAAAGAAATGGGTCTGCTCACGGTAGCGGTAGTAACTGATCCTTTTACATTTGAAGGTGAAGACAAAATTATTCAGGCACGTGCCGGAATCGAAGAACTGAAAAATTGTAGTGACACTGTATTGATTATCAAGAACGAACGCCTTGAAATGCAATATGGTGATATGGATATTGAAGAAGCCTACGCTAAAGCAGACGATGTGCTGGCAAATGGTGTAAAGAGTATTGCCGAATTAATAACACGCCCGGGAATTATAAACCTCGACTTTGCCGATGTGAAGAAGGTGTTGGGTAATGCCGGTCAGGCTGTAATGGGTACTGCAGAAGCCGAAGGCGAAAAAAGAGCAGAAGATGCCATCAGGTTGGCACTTTCATCGCCATTGCTTGAAAGCAACGGCATAGGTGGAGCGCAACGGGTATTGGTAAGTATTGCCTATAGTCCCGAGCATAAAATCAAGCTTTCAGATCAGACCCTGGTAACCAAATTTATAGAAAACCAGATTCAGACAAAAGCCCGTTTGTTTAAACATGGTTTTGCCATTGATGAGAACCTGAAAGCCAAGGTAAGGGTAACTATAGTTGCGGCAGGTTTTGATCTGCTTCCGGATCAGCCTGAACCCAAAGAACCGGAGGTAAAAACAACCAGAAACGAGAAAAGAACGGAAGAGTCGCAGACAAAGCATAAATCAGCAGCCGGAACAACCACCGTATCTGAAACCCCGAAAGTAGATGATACCGAGAGAATCAGAGCCATGATCCAGCGCTTTATGAGAGAGGGCTACCGTAATCCGGCTTTGAATACCCCAACCTATGCCCGCAACGGCATTGAGTTGCAGGATGCAAAGAAGCTGAGACAGAACGGGAAAGTACTTGAATATGATTTGGATTATTTACTTACCATGATGGAATCGACCCGATAATTTTTTTGTTGTCAGTAAACGAAAGTTTGTTAAAGTAAAACGAATAATGAAACCATCTCACTCAAAAGGTCATTATTGGTTTTACTTTTTCTGTATACAACTGTTAAGATTTATTTAATCATACCTTATGATATTAGACCGTAAAACCGCTCCTCCTTCGCAAACCATAGAACAGGTGAGTATTCCGAAAGCAGAAAAACTGCTGCTTGATAATCAGATACCTGTTTATATGATTAAGGCAGGCGAGCAACCTGTGGTGCGTCTGGAATTGATTTTTGATGCAGGGAGCAGATACGAAAATAAAACCGGAGAATCGTTTTTTACTGCAAAAATGCTTTCTGAAGGAACCTCTCGTCACTCCGCTGCTGAAATCAGCGAGTATTTCGACCGTTTCGGAGCGTTTCTGGAAATCAGTCAGGCAGTAGAGCGACTCACAATAACCGTGCATGGGTTAACCAAGCATTTGCATGAGTTACTGCCGCTTTTACAAGAGATGATTGCCGAGTCGGTGATTCCCGAAAACGAACTGCAGGTTCAGAAGAATATAACTTCGCAAAACCTGAAAATCAATCTGGAAAAAAGTGCCTATGTGGCAGGACAGGTTTTCAGAGAGCAGATTTACGGAACCAATCATCCTTATGGCAAATCACTACATCTGGAATTAATAGAAGATATTGCGAGAGAAGATCTGGTTAATTTCTATGAAAAACAGATCAAAGGAAAGGCGTTTAAAATCTTTATTTCCGGTAAGTTTGGCGATGATGAAATACAGGCGCTGAATAAGTATCTGGGCCAAACCAGGCTTGAATCGCCGGGACAATCAGAATTGCCGGATAGTGCAGATGAGATTAAACGCCCTGAAAGTGTACTAGTTGCCAGGGAAGATAATCTGCAGTCGTCTATACGATTAGGTAAACGCTTGTTTGGCCGTACTCATCCTGACTATTTCAAGTTTATTTTAACCAATGCGCTGTTTGGAGGATATTTTGGTAGCAGATTGATGAAGAATATCCGTGAAGAGAAAGGGTTCACTTATGGTATTTCGTCAGGGCTTGTACCTCAAAAAAAAGGAGGATATCTGGTAATGGGTACTGATGTAAAGAAAGAGTTTACCCAACAAACGCTGGACGAGATTATTAAAGAAATTCAGCTTCTTCAGACGGTTCCAGTAGAAGAAGAGGAAATGGATACAGCCAAGAATTATATGATTGGTTCGTTGATTGGTTCATTGAACACCCCGTTTGAAGTAGCCGACAGACAGAAAATTATTCTGTTGGATGAATTACCGGCCGATTTCTACGATAATTATATTCAAAAGATTCGCGCCGTTACGCCGATGGATGTTATTGAAATGGCAAATACGTATTTTAAGCCGGAAGATTTATGCGAAGTAGTAGTAGGAGGGAAATAAGCAAAGGGCAGGTGTCAGACCTGCCCTTTGTTGTTTAGAATCCTACACCAATGGTTTTGGTTTGTATTCTGAGTAGATACATATCGGCAGTGATATAAAGTGTTGATCCATCATTGCCCCAGGCACAATTGGCTGTTGGCACTCCGGTTTCAATTCGACCTATTAATTTACCTTGGGGCGTTAAAATCAATACACCACCGGGGCCGGTTGTGAAGATATTACCTTTTTTATCTATTTTCAGTCCGTCGGGTAATCCTTGAAGTCCTTCTTTTACCATCGGGGTGGTATCAAACAGAATTTTACCTTTGCCCACTTTGCCATCTGCCAGAACCGGATAAGACATAATATAGGCTTTTTCAGGGTCTGATTGCGCTACATATAAAGTCTTTTCATCCGGCGAAAAAGCCAGTCCATTAGGGCGGGTAAGGTCTTTCACAATCAAAGTTACTTTTCCGTCAGTTGCTCTTCTGTATACGCCGAAAACCGGTGTTTCACGGGTTGGGTCTTTGTCTTTTTGCATTAAGCCATAGGGTGGGTCAGTAAAATAATAATCACCGTTTGACTTCTGTACTATATCATTAGGGCTGTTAAAGCGTTTACCTGCATGGTTATCAGCCAGGGTACGCTTGCCGCCGACGGTCAGAGGCATTACTGAAATACGTCTGTCGCCATGCTCGCAGGAAACCAGCATGCCGTCTTTATTAATGATTAGTCCATTGCTGCCCGGTTCGTCACTATATACGCCAAGACCGGTATAGCCTGATGGTTTCAGAAAAGGTTTGGCGCCTTCTCCTTCTCTCCATCGATAAACCGTATTGGCTGGTACATCAGAAAACAACAGATAATTGCCGTCTTTTACCCATGCAGGGCCCTCAGCCCAGTCATAGCCCTCACTCAGAATTTCAATTTTTGCATCTTTATCTATCAGGTTATCAAGTGCAGGATCAAGGCGGTTTACCTTGCCGAGTGTTTTTAGTTGGGCTGTAGCAGTATAGCTCATAGTCAATATAAAGGCGAATAGTGTTAATGTTTTCATAGAATAGGATGGTAATAGGTTGAATAGCGAAATTAAAAGATTTTTACAAAATATACATAACTCTGTATCAGGAATGTAAAGAAGCCGGAGTAGTCTGATTGCACATTATTTATAAGCAAAACGACAATGTTTTTCTACGCTGATGAGCTAATATATTTCTAGTATCCTTCTTCTTTCAATAGTTTAATTTCGTCGAATATCTTAGAATCAATATCATTGATGATTGAGTCTGAAGATAAATAATAATCTTTAGGCGCAGATAGACCGGCTAAAATAGCATGTTCTACTTTGTTTTTTAATAAAAGCTTGACATTCAGAGTGCCAAAACTTGCGCGTGCAATACCTCTGGTCAGTAAATTTCCGTCAAAGAATTTAATAAAAGTGGGTTTTGGATAAGGAATATTTACAGAGCTGAGCCAATCCATCCATTTGAACTCTGATATCATTGGACCCTCCGTCTGAGGCGTAGTAAGTACAAACCGATGCCAGGGTACTCTCAGGATATCGGCTAAAATAGCTCCATGCATTGCCTCGGAAATAATATATTTTGAAGAGGCTATTTCTCTAAGCGTGTGTTCAATTCCTAGCGCGGGCTCGGGAGATATATAATGATAATTCATTTTTTTACATAAAGCCTCCCAATCAAAATAGTCGATAGACTTAAAGTAAGGCAACACGCTTACCTCATATTTTTTGGGTAATTCTTTAAATTCTCCAAAGAGGTTCGTTAGTCGGGTAGCATAAGCTGCATCGGCAATATATTTGAAATTGTTTCCTAAAAATGAACTGGACAATGGACCTCTTAAGAATCGTATGTCCCATGAATTATCATATTTGAAAGGGCTATAAGTTAATCTGATGCCGGTACCGAAAATGATTTTTTTCTCTGCGGCTAAGGAGCCGATAAGGAAAGATTTATCGCAGAGTATAGAGCCTATTCCTAAAAAAGCAGTTTTGTCTTCTGCATTATGCTCCGTAAAGAATTGCGGCCAAAGCCAGGCATTCAGGTCATCTCCAAAATTGCCATTATGTGATTTGAAATAAACATAATTCATAAAATATAGGCTATAAAGTATACAAAAACTATTGAATCTTTAATTTTTCATTGTAAGATAATAAAAACTATGGGAATAATCATACCATAAACAAAGTCGGGCAAATACGAGAATAGGTAATAACGTGCGATTCAGCTAAAAAGCTAACTGAATTATATTGAGTTGAACTGATAAATGAACCATAACACTCATAAAATAATACTGCACTTTAGCAAAGAGTCATTCCTTAATTCTATCTTTGCCTTTCAGTGAATACAGCACTAAACTATTCTCAATCTTAACTTATAAATACTATCATGCGAACATTTTTTCGGATGCGCTACCTGCTTACAGCTGTGGCAGGAGTGTCTCTACTTTCGGCCTTTGTTTTTGACGAAGCCCCCGCTCCAAGCATTAAAGTTCCTGCCGGATTTTCAGTTTCTGTTTTAGGAAGTGACCTTGGCGCAACCCGTCATATGGCCATCAATAAGAAAGGAGGCGTTTATGCCAAATTATCCAAGTTGAAAGACGGCAAAGGTATGGTTTACCTCTATGACTCTAACGGCGATGGCAAAATAGATGCACAAAAAAACTACATGGACTACAAAGGCACAGGTATTGTTATTAAAGATAACTATCTGTATTCATCGTCTAACACAGGTGTTTATCGCTATCAACTGGATGCCAACGGCGAAATTACCAATATAGATACCCCTGAATTGATAGTAACCGGATTAGTAGCCAAAGGCCGTGACGAATCTAAATCTATTGCTTTAGATAATAACGACAATATCTACGTAACCGTAGGCTCATATGATGAAACCTGCAAGGAAAAAGGTACTAACAAGGGCATTTCGCCATGTGCTTTGCTTGATTCAGTGGGCGGGGTATGGCGCTTTAAAACCAATAAGCTGAACCAGTCTTATGCCGATGGTGTGAGGTATTCAACCGGATTGAAAAATATTGTGGGAATAGACTGGAATACCAAGACCAACAAATTGTTTGTGATGATGCATGGAAGAGGCCAGTTCCATGAAGCATTCCCTAACTATTATACACCTGAGATGAGTACTAAGCTACCTGCCGAAACCATGTATGAATTGCATGAAGGGGCAGATGCAGGCTGGCCTTATGTATATTACGACCAGTTCCAGAAAAAGAAAATATTATGCCCTGAATATGGTGGCGACGGTAAAAAGACCGGAGGAGAAAAAGCAATTGACCCTGCCGCGGCATTCCCGGCGCATTTAGGCCCCAATGGATTGTTGTTTTATACAGGTACGTTGTTCCCGGCTAAATACAGAAACGGCGCTTTCATTGCTTTCCACGGACAATCACCTGAGCTGAAGAAAGGGTATATGGTAGCGTTTGTGCCTTTCAAAAACGGTAAGCCTTCAGGACCCTGGGAAATATTCGCCGATAACTTTGCGGGTATTGACCTGGTTAAACCAACCGGCCCGGTACAACACCGCCCTTGCGGACTGGCACAAGGGCCAGACGGCTCTATTTATGTGTCTGACGACTTAGGAGGAACCATTTACAAAATAAGCTATAAAGCAGGTAAATAGTATTGCTGTTTTTTGAGCAAAGGGCATGTTGACGGCATGCCCTTTTTTTATTCAGACTATATGGAATAAAGTATTCCCTGAGGGCCTGTTGGCCATATTTGCTAAGAATATGAAAACCACAGAGTTATGGAATAAATGGAGCCTGAATGCTTCTGCGGAACAATATTCTGCCTGGCTAAAATCGGGCAATTTCCGGTCTCTGATTAACGATAAAGAGGTTTTCTAAAAATAGTCCTACCTTTTTTATCTTTTTTTGTCTAAAACATCGGAATTGTGAAAATTGTGTAGTAATTTTGCACCCGAAAAATGGAGGTGTACTACCTATTTTCGGATCTACATTTAAAAACTCATCTAAATATAATATGGCATCAGTTAGACCAGATGAAGTTTCGGCTATTCTGCGTGAACAACTAGCAGGTTCAAAAACCGAAGCGGAACTCGAAGAAGTAGGTACAGTGCTGCAAATCGGAGACGGTGTGGCACGTATATATGGTTTATCAAAAGTACAGGCCGGTGAATTGTTGGCTTTTGAAAACGGTTTAAAAGCACTAGCACTTAACCTTGAAGAAGATAACGTAGGAGCGGTACTTTTAGGAGATTCAACAGGTATTAAGGAAGGCGCAACCGTAAAACGTACTGGCGAAATCGCTTCTGTGAAAGTCGGTGACGGTATTATAGGACGCGTTGTGAATACATTGGCAGAACCGATTGACGGTAATGGCCCGATTCAGGGTGAAACCTTCGAAATGCCTGTGGAGCGTAAAGCACCGGGTGTTATCTTTCGCCAGCCTGTAACAGAGCCTCTTCAAACAGGTATCAAAGCGATTGACGCGATGATTCCGATCGGTCGCGGACAACGTGAGTTGGTAATCGGTGACCGCCAAACCGGAAAAACTGCGGTTTGTATTGATGCGATCATCAACCAGAAAGAATTTTACGATAAAGGCGAGCCGGTATACTGTATTTATGTAGCCTGTGGTCAGAAAGCATCAACAATCAAAGCCGTTGAGCAGACTCTTCGCAAATATGGCGCTATGGACTACACAGTAGTTGTAGCAGCAGGTGCATCAGATCCATCACCAATGCAGTTCTTTGCTCCTTTTACAGGTGCAGCTATCGGTGAGTATTTCCGTGACACCGGCCGGCCGGCACTAGTAGTATACGATGACTTGTCGAAACAAGCAGTTGCTTACCGTGAGGTGTCATTATTGCTTCGTCGTCCTCCAGGACGTGAGGCGTATCCGGGAGACGTATTCTATCTTCATAGCCGTTTACTGGAGCGTGCCGCTAAAATCAATGCCAATGATTCAATTGCACAGAACATGAACGACTTGCCTCCTTCATTGAAAGGTAAAGTGAAAGGTGGTGGTTCATTAACGGCTCTTCCGATCATTGAAACACAGGCAGGTGACGTTTCTGCTTATATTCCGACTAACGTAATCTCAATTACTGACGGTCAGATTTTCTTGGAGTCAAACCTTTTCAACGCCGGTATCCGTCCTGCTATCAACGTAGGTATCTCGGTATCACGCGTGGGCGGTAATGCTCAGATCAAATCGATGAAAAAAGTAGCTGGTACCTTGAAACTAGACCAGGCGCAGTTCCGTGAATTGGAAGCCTTCGCTAAGTTTGGTTCAGACCTTGATGCTGCTACCAAATTGACCATCGAGCGTGGTCGTCGTAATCAGGAGATCCTGAAACAAGGACAGTTCTCTCCGTCTCCGGTTGCTGAGCAGGTAGCTATCATCTATGCTTCTATCAATGGTGTGTTAGACAAAGTTCCTGTAAGCAGAGTGAAAGAATACGAGGCTGAATTTGTTACATTATTGAAAGCACAAAACCCTGAGGCGTTGAAAGCGCTTGCAGCCGGTAAACTGGATGATGCCGCTGAAACCATCAAAAAAGTTGGTAAAGAATTAGCTGAAAAATATGCTTAATACTATAGAATGAAGAGCGGATTCTCTCCCTCTTCATTCTTAATTTTATAGAAAGATGCCTTCATTAAAAGAAGTTAGAAATAGAATTGTCTCGGTTAACTCAACCACGCAGATAACAAAAGCCATGAAAATGGTTTCTGCTGCGAAGTTGCGCAGAGCACAGGATGCTATTCTTCAGATGCGTCCGTATGCTAACAAACTGAACGAACTGATCGCTACTGTATCTGCTAATACTGAAGTAGGCGCTACCAGCCCTTACACCAGTGTGCGTCCGGTAGAGAAGGTTCTTGTAGTAGTGGTTACGTCAGACAGAGGACTTTGCGGTGCATTCAATTCAAATATCATTAAAGCAGCAATAGCTGCAATTAATGAAAAGTATCCTTCGCAGGCGGCTAAAGGCAATGTAGAGATATTGGCATTAGGAAAGAAAGGTGGTGAAGCCCTGGCTCGTCGCAGCTTTAAGGTGAACGAGACTTTCATGTCTATCTTCCAGAACCTGAACTTTGCTCATGCACGTTCTGCAGCAGAGTCAATCATGACTGCGTTTGCCGAAGGAAAATATGATGTAGTTGAACTTGTTTACAACGAATTTAAAAATGTAGCTACTCAGATTTTGAGAGTTGATCAGCTGCTTCCTTTAGTAGATAAGAAAGCCGATGCTTCATCAACCAGCAAAATAGATTACATTTTTGAGCCTTCGGAAGAAGAGATTGTATTGGAATTGATACCAAAGGCTATTAAAATGCAATTGTTTAAATCGGTGTTGGAGTCAAACGCATCAGAACATGGCGCACGTATGACAGCCATGGACAAAGCTACAGACAACGCTAATGAGCTGCTTCGTTCGTTAAAAATTGAGTACAACCGTAGCCGTCAGGCTGCTATCACCAAAGAGATTCTGGAGATTGTAGGTGGTGCCGAAGCATTGAAAGGACAATAATTACTCTTCATAAGGTAATATACAAAAAAGAATAGAGGTGAGTCAGCTGACTCACCTCTATTCTTTTTATAATAGTTCTGTATGAATCAATTACCCGGGATTACCAATCCGGGATACGATTATGTTTACATTTCTGTCACGCTCATCACTCCCAGGTTTTCAAAGAGTTTCAGCCAGTAATGCGTAACGGTAGGGTTATTTTCTTTCGATGAGCTGATAGGTTCAAACGGTAGAATCATTGATACCTCCGGATTATTCAATGGGTAATTTTTCAGCTTTTCAGCATCTGTTTTTGCCCATTCTTCGGCTTGTGCTTCGTCTTTCGGCGGGTGTATCTGAAAATCTCTGCCATTTTTTACACTTTCTACCATATCGCTCAGGTAATAGACTTTTGTAATACCGGGGTTTTCTGATAACCGGGCAATTACCGGTATACTGGCAGTAATATTGGTTTCCAGATTAGAGGCGTTGTCGTTCTGCATTTTCAGTCTGTTGAGTGACTGCTGAATAACAAAGTTTCTTTCTTTACGTATGGATAAATCGTAGGCGGTCTTAATAGCCTCCAGATCGGTTGCATTGACACCTTCAGTGTCTTCCATTTCAGTGCGGCAGGTAAGCGAAAGCGTACGCCCTTTTGAGGTATTTTCGTGTATATAATAGATTTCGAAGGTATCACCTGCTTTTCTGAAATTCTGCTCAATAATGGAGCTGAGCGTTTGCTGGTATTTTTGCGCTACAAAGGCTTTTTTTACATCAACACTGGCTGTTTTATCAATGAAGATCAACGTATGTATGCCGGGGCTTTTAGCTTGGTTCTCAGTTTTTTGTGTCTCTTTATCGCCACATGAAAAGAGAACAGGTACGGAAAAGAAAAAAGTAAGTAAATAGAAAGCGATTGAGGCCTTTTTCATCAAAATGGAGTTTTGTTCTAAGATATCGTCCCGATACAGAACCTTGAACGAAAAATACGAAGCAAAATTATGAAATCAGTATGTCAAATTTAACTTTTTTCTATATACGGTATCGGCAGGTGTGTTTTTTTGCCAGAATGGATTTTGAATGGAGCCCTTAAGAATGCCACGCGACGTGAGAGCCTTATTATAGGCTGTGTAACTTTCTTCCCAACCAACAATTTTGTGTGGGAAATTCTTCTCGAATATTATCCGGAGGCTCCTTTTACTTTCAATGTATTGAATGTGGTAATCATACAAAGAATCACCTTTGAAAGTGGAATCACCTTTATACGGTTCTAAGGTAACATCGGCAATGGCAGGTGCCGGTTTTTCACGTCTCAGGCGCAGAGAAGATAAACTGGGCACCAGAATAACTTTACCGACTGGCAACTTTTGTGGGGATGTCATACGGATGCGGGTCCAGAGTTCATCCTCCAGAATCGCTTTATCGATATGATAATCATCTTCTATTTCTTCTTCAAAATAAGACTTACCCAGTACCTGATACCCATTCTGGCGGAAATTCAATTGCAGGAAAGTCTGCCCGCTCCAATCCTGATTGGTATTTGATACTTTCAGAGTTGAAGGATACTCTTGTGTTTGCAAAGGTGTGAAAACAGAGGTATAGAGGGAGAAGTCGTGCACGCCGGTGACAAATCGCTTGATAAAATTGAGTTTTAAAACCTTTATCGCTTTCTCTTTAGCGTCTGATTCCAGTTTTACGTGTTTGTCTTTCCGGAAGTCTTCGGTATTAAATACCATAATGGCTTCACCTTTATTCAGGTTTCCGAATTGGGCTTCCTGTAATGTATAGCTGCTGATTTCAGCTGTACCGGGGTTCCAGTAGGTTCTGAAAGCAATAGTATCATAAAGTTGTTGTTGTGTGTCAGATTCTCTTTTACGGCACGATATCAACAGCGCTACTCCAATCAAGAAGCAAAAATATTTCATAAATTCAGGCTTTGCTTAAACATATATCAAACTTAATAAATAAAATCACGATTCTCTATTAAAACTGCTCCGAAAGATGGAATCTTGTTATTTTTTGCCCTTCCAGCTTACCAGAAACACACCTGCCAGTACCAAAGCCGTGCCTATGATTTGCTCTGCCCAAATGGGTTCATTTAAAAACAGAGTAGCCAGAATAATGGTAAAAATAGGCCCTATGCTGGCAATAATTGAAGCATTGCCCGAGCCTACCCGCTTGATACCTGCCGAAAACATATAGGTGGGCAAGACAGTAGAAAAAAGCGCCATTGATAGTGAAATAACGTAAACCTCAGCCGGATACCGGAAGATATCCAGACGATTGTAAAAATAGCTGTGAATAAGGGTTGGCACTAATGCCGCCAGCATAGCCCAGGAGGTGAAACGTGTGGTGCCTAGTTTATTGATTAACTTGTCGCTGCCGACCAGATAGAAAGAATAGGTAAGTCCACTCAGAATGATCAGAAATGCCCCCAATGCTATATTTTTTTGCTGATGTGCGTGGAAATGCTTTGTAAACGCCACCATAATACCTGCGTAGGTTATCAGAAGTGCCAACCATTGAAGGCCGCTTACTTTTCGTTTGACCAGAAAAGCATTGATTAGTAAAACGAAAGTAGGATAAACAAAAAGCAGTATGCGTTCCAGACTTGCCGAGATGTATTCCAGTCCCAGAAAATTGACATAAGCCGATACATAATAACCAATAAAACCTATCAGTGCTACCTGCCACCAAACAGCACCTGCTACAACCGGATGTGTTTCTTCTTTGAGCCTGGTATGGAAAATGATCAGTAAATAAAACGGTGCAGAAAATAGGAACCGGAGCGCGAGCAGAGAAATAGAGTCGATACCATACTGGTACGCCGATTTTATGAAAATACCTTTTAAGGCAAAGCCAAAAGCCGCTCCAAAAACCAAAAATGCGCCAATTAAATACTTTGTGCGGTCTGACATAAAAAATAAACTACCTGATGATTTCTCAAAATGGTAAAAATGATAGCTTTGCTTTTATTTTCTACACCCCCGTTTGGGTTTTAGTTCATGTATGTTTGAAAAGTTAAATTTTTTATTGTTATTATTAAAAATTATTACATAATTCACTCGTTCAGAATAGATAAATAAATAACCCACATGGTAACGTCCAAAAAACTAAAAAGAGAATCAGAAGAAACAGTCAGCATTCAACCACGTGAGCAAAAAAAACCTTTATTAATGGAAATTGCCTGGGAAGTATGCAACCAGGTGGGAGGGATATATACCGTAATCCGTTCGAAAGTGCCTTCAATGGTAGAAGAGTGGGGCGAAAACTATTGTCTTATCGGCCCGTATTTTCAGAATACAGCAGTTGTTGAATTTGAACCAATTGAAGACCTGGAAGAATCATATTTCGGTAGAATTGTGAAGCGAATGCGGGAGATGGGTTTTGAGGCACACTATGGACGCTGGCTGGTGACCGGAAAACCAAAAATTGTTTTATTGGACTTCAAGAATTTACTACATAAAACAAATGATCTGAAGCATAACCTCTGGAACAAGCATCAGATTTCTACCCTCAATGCCGAACCTCTGGTTGATCAGGTTATTGCTCTGGGTGAAATGATAAGGGTGTTTTTGACGGAGTTCGGAGAAACATACGGGCATAAAAATGATATTATCGCGCATTTCCACGAGTGGATGGTAGCATGTGCCTTGATAGATATTCGTGCCGATAACGTGCCTATCTCGACAGTATTTACCACACATGCTACCATGCTTGGGCGTTATATAGCCAGTAATGAGGCCAGTTTTTATGAAAAATTGCCTTACTACAATTGGGAACACGAAGCACAGCATTTTGGTATATTGGCACAGGCAAAAATAGAGAGGCTGGCAGCACAGAAATGCCACGTACTCACTACTGTGAGTGATGTGACGGCGAAAGAGTGTGAAGTGTTTTTCGGGCGTAATTGTGACCTGATACTCCCTAATGGCCTGAATGTAACGCGATTTGCGGCAACGCATGAATTCCAGAATCTGCATTTAAAGTATAAAGAGAAAATCCACCAGTTTGTGATGGGGCATTTCTTCCAGAGTTATTCGTGGGATCTCGACAACACCCTTTATTTCTTTACCTCTGGCCGTTATGAGTTCCGGAACAAGGGCTATGATCTGACCTTGGAAGCCCTTAAAAGGCTGAATTTCAAGATTGTGCAGGCAGGCTTGGACACAACCATCGTGATGTTTATTATCACCAAAAACCCTGTGTATTCAATTAACCCCGAAGTGCTGCAGTCGAGAGCGGTGATGGAGGAGATCAGACAAAGCTGTGAGGCTATTGAAAAACAGGTAGGCGAACATCTGTTTCATGCATCGGCAGCCGATGAGAACCCGAACTTACCCGATTTGAATGAGTTTGTGGATGAATACTGGCGCTTAAGATTACGCCGGACTATCCAGATATGGAAAACCAAAAAACTACCGCATACAGTTACCCATTTATTGAAACAGGAGGATGAAATAACTAATTATCTGAAATATACCAACCTGCAGAATCACCAGCAGGATCGGGTGAAATTTGTATATCATCCTGACTTTATTTCACCGACCAATCCGCTTTTTGGTATGGAATACAGCCAGTTTGTTCGCGGATGCCACCTGGGTATTTTCCCGAGTTATTATGAGCCGTGGGGTTATACACCTCTGGAGTGTGTGGTGAGAGGGATTCCTACTGTAACGAGCGATTTATCAGGTTTTGGCGACTTCATGATTCAACTCATGAAAGATTACGATAGTGTAGGAGTATATGTGGTAAACCGCCGGACCAAGAGTTATGATGAAGCCGCAGACCAATTGGCTGATATATTATTTAATTTCGTAACGATGAACCGCCGCGACCGTATTATGCAGCGTAACAGAGTGGAGAATATTTCGGAAATTTTCGACTGGACAAACCTGCGCTCGTATTATGATACAGCCCATGACCTAGCGCTTAAACGAAAAGGGATATCAAGAATTTAGAATAACAAAAGAGGGCAGATGATTCATCTGCCCTCTTTTGTTATTTGTGTTATTTAGCTGCTTCGTCTATCCATCTGACCATCTCCTGCACTACCAGTTCGGTAGAACCAAGGAAACCGGTACTCTTGAACTTGATTTTTCCTTCTTTATCTATGCAGAATTTGGCAGGGATGCCGTTGACTCCGTAATCGCCGGCTACTTCTCCTTGCAGATCAAAAATAACAGGAAACGTATTGAAGCCTCTCTGATTTACAAAATTATTGACTGATGGTTTTATCTGATTTTGTTCTAGCCGTTCAAAGGTATTCACAAACAGGAATTGCACGTTGGGATTGTTTTTGTATTTTTCCATGACCTGCTTCATGCCCGGAAAAGACATAATACAAGGCCCGCACCAGGTTGCCCAGAAATCCAGAATCACTACTTTGCCTTTCATATCAGACAATTTTACGTTTTTACCCGACAAATCTACCAGATTGAAATCCGGAGCCTCTGAACCTACTGAACCGGCACTTCGGCGCTTTACATCTTGTATGAAAAGTTTCGCAAAGAAATAGTTCTTCCCTTCTTTTTCTAACTGTGCTGCTGTATTGGCAAAAATTTCAAAATCTTTCTCCGGATTCAGAAAATTATTAACAGCAATTATACCCGCTAATGAAGTGCCCAACTCAGCAATCATGGGTTTAATTGTATTGAAATAATTCTCTTCTGCTGCCATATATTGCGTCTGAATTTCCTTCCTTTTTTTATCGTCTTTTTTCTTTGCTATGACTTCAAACTGTTCATTTAATGCCAGCTGCACCTTACGGAACTTTTGCGCTTCAACCAGTATCTGATTAAACTTTGACATATTAGAAGCACCTTCTATAGTATAAGAAGCAGCCTTATCAGGAGTACTCACACCATCAGCTACCAGATTGATGTCTTCACCACCATCCAGAATCAAACCTATTACTTGCTGATTGGCTATATTTACCTGATAAATGCCCGGTTCGGGTATCAATCCTTTTAAAGAGAAGGTCTGGTCTGCGGCAATATTTACCGAGTCTACTTTTAGCGCAATGTTCCTGTCGTTCATTCTCTCAAAGTACACCTTGCCTGCTACCGGGCTATTGATTTTACCTTTTATGCTAAAGGGTTTTCCGGTAGTTGCCTTTGCTCCGGTTTCCGAAGGTTTATTTTGTGGCTGCGATTGGCAAGCCCAACCGAAAGCCAGAAAACATATTGCAAAAATAGATTGTCTCATAATGTGTGTTTATTCAAATATTCTGATGATAAGCGCCGGTAACTTATTTTAAAGCTTCCGTCAGCAACTGGTTAGTAAGTTTGGGATCGGCCGTGCCTTTCGATTTCTTCATTACTTCTCCTACAAACAGACCAAGCAAGCCTTTTTTTCCACTTTTAAATTCTTTTACCTTGTCAGGATAAGCTGACAGAACTTCGTTGATTAACGACTGTAACGTATCTGTATTGCTTTGTTGAATCAAATTGTTGGCTTCGGCCAATGCCAGTGCCGTTTCGGTGGGGTTATCAAGCAATAAAGGGAAAAGCTTTTGTGCAGCAGTTGAACTGCTGATCTTGTTTTCGTCAACCAGCGAAATCACTTCAGCCAATTGAGCGGGTTTCAATGTAAGTTCATTGATTTCTATGCTTTTCTCGTTCAGATATCCCTTAATAGTAGAAGTAAGCCAATTAGCAATGGCTCTATGGTTTTTGGTAAAGCGGGCAGTTTCTAAGAAATACCAGGCAGTGTCTTTATTATCGGTCAGAACAGCAGCGTGCTCTTCTGTAATGCCGTATTCCTGTATAAACTGTTTAAATAACTGCTGCGGCAAGGCCGGCATCTTGTTCTGAATGGTTTGTAGCCATTCCTCCGAAATTCTGATTGGAGCAAGGTCAGGTTCAGGGAAATAGCGGTAATCGTTCATGGTTTCTTTTACCCGCATGCCGTAGGTTTCACCTGTGTCGGCATCAAACATACGGGTTTCCTGAATAATCTCTTCTCCGGATTCCACCATTCTTACCTGCCGCTTGAACTCAAACTCTACGGCACGTTGCAGATTTCTGATTGAGTTCATGTTTTTCACCTCTACTTTTGTGCCCAGTTTCTCAACTCCAACCGGACGAATAGAAATATTCAGATCGGCGCGCATAGAGCCCTCTTCCATATTGCCGTCGCAGATATCCAGATAACGTACCATTTTACGAATTTCAGTCAGGTATGCCCCAGCTTCTTCGGCACTTTTCATACAGGGTTCTGATACAATCTCAATCAGTGGGGTACCTGCGCGGTTATAATCCAGCCGGGTATATTCGGTATCTCCTTCATGGACTGATTTTCCGGCGTCTTCTTCCAGATGAATATGGTGCAGTTCAAGAAATCTCTCTTTGTATTGTTTTCCCTCTTTAAGCCTCACGGTTACACCACCGCCTTTACAGATGGGGTATTTATCCTGCGATACCTGATAGCCCTTAGGGAGATCAGGGTAGAAGTAGTTCTTACGGTCGAAATAGTTGTTCCGGGTTATGTCGCAGCCGCAGGCCAGACCCATTTTTATGGCATACTCAACCGCCTTTTTGTTTAATTTGGGCAAAACACCGGGATGCCCCAGTGTGATAACACTGATATTAGTATTTGGTTCGCTGCCAAACCGGTTAGAATCAGAAGCAAAAATTTTGCTTTCGGTTGAAAGCTGGCAGTGTACTTCCAGTCCTATAACAATTTCGTATTGCATGAAAAGTGGTTAAATGTAGAGGCTGTTATTTATCAAAGCCCGGTCTCACAAATTTACGAGCATTAGGGAAATCTTTCTCTATTTGTTGGCGTAGTTTTTCTAATTGAAACAAGATTTCCGTGATTTTATTCACTTTTTCAGGGAAATGCACCTGTAGTACCAGCCATGCAGCCATACTACGGTCAATACTGATCAATGTTAATTTAGCTTTGCCGTTGTAGTAGTCTACCATGAAATCGCTCAGGTTGTCTTCAAAAAACAACTGGCAGGCATTTCGTATCTTGATATATATAAGGCTTTGATACCAGTTAATTACTTCAAAGGCATCTTCAATCTGCGATAACGCCTCTTCGGCCTCTTCAACCGAAAGCGCTCCTTTGTTCAAATCGTTCTGAAACTCAACGCCTTTCCCTTTCATAAATCCCTGTTCTTCTCTCAGAAAAGAGCCATAAAGGCGGGTATATTCCCGGGCGTTTTTTACATTCCGGTGTTTATCAGCTTCTTTGTGCGGGTCTCGGGCGGGTGTATTGGTATCAACCTGGCTTACTATTTCTTCCCAACTCAGGCCTTTATCTTCTATTACCTGTTTAATTAAATCGGTGGTTTGCTTAAAAACCTCCGACAAACTGTCGCCCGTACGGCTTTCTTTGTTTTCCTGTTGTTTACGCATGGCAAAGTTCATGCATTTTTCAGTAAAGGCACAGCGTTCACACCAACTATCGCAATAGTTGTAAATCCCGTCGATAAAATCAGGATTCTTCAGAAATTTCAGAAAATCTTTTGGTGTCTGGCCGCTCATTTTCAAAGCCCCGATTGATCGGAAAACGAAATATAGTTCAAACTTAAGGCTATTTTTCAAGAAGTTCAAACCCTAAAGTATCAGGTCTAAACTTCTATAAAACCGTTTATCCATTTCTTGTAGCAAGCTAATACTATTGTTTCGTAAGATTGCCTTATCAAAACTCGTATAAAGCCCTATAAGTTTCATCGAACCGGTTCATCGAAATGAAAAATATTTTCCTCATGAAATTTGCTAAAACTTTCTTACCTACACTATTACTTGTTAATACTTTTGTGCAGGCGCAACAATCTGCGGCAGTAACCTCAAGTGCGAATAGCACACCCGGTGAAAAAATCGGATTACAAGAGGCCGTCAATGTAGCTTTGAAAAACAACCTTTCTATTAAGCAAAGTAATTTGGCTGTAGAGAATGGTATTAACACACTTGATCAGTCGAAATGGGCCAGATACCCCAATCTGAACGGAACTGCCAACCTGAACCTGTTTACCGGTCGTAACATCAACCCCTATACCAATGGTATCATTACCAATACGGTTGGGTCAAACGGATTCGGGCTTTCGTCGGGCGTAACGGTTTTTGACGGTTTCCAGACCAGAAATAATATTGCCCTCAACCAGACGAATCTGGAGGTAGCAAAACTGGATTTGCAAGCCATGAGAAACCAGATTACATTGAATGTGGTGGTAGCGTATCTAAATTTGCTTTCGCAGGAAGATCTGCTGGCCATTGCCCAAAGACAAATAGAGGTTTCAAGAATACAATTAGAGCGTACGCAAAAACTGGTAAACGCCGGGTCGGTTCCTGAAACAAATCTTTTTGATATTCAGGCGCAGTTGGCTAATGATGAAGTGCAGGTTGTAAATGCCGAAAATGCTATTATTTCTGCCAAGTTAGCGTTGAAACAATTGCTTAATTTAGCGGCAGACAGAAACATAGATGTGGTAAGAATTGAGGTGCCAAACCCGAACATACAGCCGTATCCGAACTCTTCTGCAGAGGTATATGAAATAGCCCAGAGTTTTCT
The DNA here is from genome assembly GCF_058808615.1 of Emticicia sp. GW821-FHT11C11. NCBI lineage: Bacteria > Pseudomonadati > Bacteroidota > Cytophagia > Cytophagales > Leadbetterellaceae > Emticicia > Emticicia sp. GW821-FHT11C11. The sequence goes on along the minus strand of NZ_JBXARV010000002.1, from coordinate 587,065 downwards.
GGCAGAGGTGCAGGCAGCTGATATGCGTGTAAAAGCAGCTCAGAAAGGTGTGGATATTGCAAAAGGACTGAGGTCGCCGGTTGTTACCGCTTTCGGAAACATGAATACGACGTCTACTACAGCAGCAGAGAAAGTAATTGTAACACCTACTATTATTGAACAAGAGGCAGGATATGTTAATATAGGAGGAACCCGCTACCCGGTTATCGCCGTGTTGCCAACCACTTCAACTTCAACTGAAAAAATCGGGTATATCCGCCAGTTGACAGGTAACCTTAATACTTCGGTAGGATTAAGCATCAGAGTGCCTATATTTAACGGCTACAATGCTAAATTCCGTACAACGGGTGCCGTAATACAACAGAAACAGGCTGAGGTACAGGCTGAAAACGTACGCCTGCGTTTACGTCAAGACATAGAGACAGCGTATGTAAATATGAGTAATTCGGCGAAGAAATTTTCTGCCTTGGGTAATCAGGTGCGTGCATTGGAAGAATCTTTCAGAGCTGCAGAATCAAGATTCAATGTAGGATCATTAAACTCTCTTGACTACAGTATTTCAAAGACGAATCTGGACCGTGCCAGAGCCAACCAGATTCAGGCTAAATATGATTACATATTCAGAATTAAGATTTTAGATTATTATCAGAATAAACCACTTAATTTCTAAGCCTTTTGCCTTTGGGTCGGAGACTTAAATACTTACCTTATTACTAATTGTTACAAATTTATTTTCTCAATGAAAAAATCAAATAGAATCTGGTGGATTTTGGGCGGAACAGTAGCCCTGTTTGTAATATTTCTATTGGTTGCGAAATCGGCCGGTTGGATAGGTAAAGAAAAACCTACCGAGGTTGAAATTGTAAAAGCCGGAAAAACAGATATCATTGAAACCGTTTCGGCTTCGGGTAAAATCCAACCCGAGGTTGAAGTGAAAATTACACCTGACGTACCCGGTGAAATTATCGGCTTGTATGTAAAAGAGGGTGATTCTGTAAAGAAAGGCCAGCTATTACTTAAAGTACAGCCGGAGAACTATATCTCGATTACGCAACGCGCCGAAGCGATGGTGAACCAGTCGAGAGCCAGTGCCGAGCAGGCAAAGTCAGCCATATCTCAGGCAGAAGCACGGCTCATCAGAACACAGGCGGAGTATAACCGTCAGAAAAAACTGTATGACGACAAAGTTATTTCGGCCTCTGATCTCGAGATTGCAGAAACTAACCTGAAAGTAGCCAGACAGGATGTGTCAGCCTCTAAATCTAATCTGGAAGCAGCCACTTTCAATATCAGAAGTGCCGAGGCCGGATTAAAAGATGCCTCAGAGAATCTTCGTAAAACGAGCATCTATGCCCCTATGAACGGTATTGTATCTAAACAATCTGTAGAGTTGGGTGAGCGCGTAGTAGGTACCTCTCAAATGGCAGGTACGGAGATGCTCCGCATTGCTAACCTGAACAACATGGAAGTGAGAATCAATGTTAACGAAAACGATATTGTGAGAGTAAGCCTGGGTGATACCGCAAATATTGATGTTGACTCGTACTCACTTACCGGAAAGAAATTCAAAGGTATTGTAACCGAAATTGCTAATACGGCTAATGGTGTAGGCGGAACGCTTGCGGCGGCGTCAAGCGCGACCGATGCAGTAACCGAGTTTGAAGTAAGAATCAGAATCTTACCTGAGTCATACAGAGATTTGATAGACAGAAAAGCAAAAAAAGTATATCCGTTTAAACCGGGTATGACCGCAACTGTAGATATCATTACCGAGAAGAAAGAAAAAGTATTGAGCGTGCCGATTGCAGCCGTAACCACGCGTGACGGAAGCAACGAAGAGAAGAGCGAAGAGAAGAAAGAACAAGGCCCGCCAAGCGACCAAAGTACCAATGAGCCCGAAAAGCCGAAGAAAAAAGAGGCACCAAAAGAGGTAGTTTTTATAGTAGGTAAAGACAGCAAAGTAAAAACGCGTGAAGTTAAGACGGGTATTACTGATACTGTTGCCGGAACAATTGAGATTAAAGAAGGTTTGAAAGAAGGAGAGGAAATTGTATCGGGACCGTTTATTGCTGTATCGAAAAAACTGAAAGATGGTGACTTAGTAGGCAAAAAGGTAGAAGGTAAAGACAAGAAAAAAGAATAATTACTATATCAATTCAGCTTATCAGAGAGACTGCCCCAGGGTAGTCTCTTTGTTTTTTCAAGGCTTTTGGTTTACTTAGCATCTTAAACTTATAGGTGGCGGAGTTGATTCATTTTTTTGTCCGTTACATCAAACGTTTAGCTGAAAAGACATGAAAATCACAATAATAGGAGGAGGAAGCTGGGCTACGGCGATCATAAAGATACTAAGCGAGAGCAATGTGCATATCAAATGGTGGATGCGGAACAGCGAAGATGCGGAACATATCAAGCGATTGCATCACAACCCGCATTACCTGAGCAGTGTGGAAATTCACCCTTCAAAAGTGAAACCCTATACCAATCTGAAAGAGGCCTTACGGGATACCGAATGGGTTATACTGGCGGTTCCGGCGGCTTTTCTAACCGATGCCCTCAGAACAATCAATAAAAGCCACCTGCAGGGTAAAAAGGTGATTTCGGCCATTAAGGGGATGATTCCGGCTACTAATCAATTAGTAACTGACTGGATAGAGGAAACGTATGAAGTCCCCGCTGAAAACATCGGTGTGATAGCAGGCCCCTGTCATGCAGAAGAAGTGGCCTTAGAGAAACATTCTTATCTTACCATTGCGTCACCCAATCTCAAACTGGCCAATGATTTTGCTGATATACTGCGTTGCCGCTTTGTGAGTACGTCTGCATTGGCTGACTTATATGGGGTGGAATATGCCGCCGTTATGAAAAACATAGTGGCGTTGGCCTGTGGAATAACACATGGACTGGGCGGTGGTGATAATTTTCAGGCAGTGATGGTAGCCAATGCCATGCAGGAAATAAGCCGGGTGGTTGATAAGATTAATCCTATGGAACGCAATCTGAGCGCGTCTGCTTATCTGGGCGATTTACTCGTTACGTCTTACTCGCAATTCAGCCGCAACCGGACCTTCGGAAATATGATTGGCAGGGGATATAGTGTGCGGGCGGCCCAATTGGAAATGAACATGGTGGCTGAAGGCTATTATGCCACCAAAAGTATTTATGAAATGCTGAAGGAGTATGAGCTAGACATGCCTATTGCCGATTTCACCTATAAGATTTTGTATCAGCAAGCTCCGCTTAGAAAAGAGTTTGAAGATTTAAAAGCCAGATTGAAATAGTATCAATTGTAATTTTATTCCTGACACCTGTTGAATAACACAATATGCCAACTTACGAACAAGTATTCGAAAACAATCTTGCCTGGTTGAAAGAAAAAAAAGGCAGTAACGCATCTTTTTTTGAAAATCTGGCCAAAGAACAGCGTCCTGATTATCTGTATATCGGCTGTAGCGACAGCCGTGTAACCGCAGAAGAACTGATGGGAGCAGGACCCGGTGAGGTTTTTGTACACAGAAATATAGCCAATCTGGTTAATGCTACTGATTTAAACGTGATGTCGGTTATTGAATATGCCGTGCGGTCTCTGGAGGTGAAACACATTGTTATCTGTGGTCATTATAACTGCGGGGGCGTAAAAGCAGCCATGGAGCCCGTAGACATGGGCTTGTTGAACCCCTGGCTGCGAAACATCAGAGACGTTTACCGGCTACATAAAGACGAACTTAATGGCATTAAAAATGTGCCTGAGCGCTATGACCGTCTGGTTGAGTTAAATGTACAGGAGCAATGCATTAATGTGATAAAGCTGGCAAGTGTGCAACAGCAGTATCTCAAAAAAGAATATCCCACTGTGCATGGTTGGGTTTTTGATATCAGAACCGGACTATTGAAAGATTTGAATCTGGATTTTGAAAAACTCCTGAAAGGAATACAGGAGATATATTATCTGGGAGATTAAATAAACGGGGCGCTTTTCAGGCGCCCCGTTTATTTGTTATACTTTATTGATTAGTCGAGTAACCAGAAAAACCACACCCGACATGATGCCCTGCACGGTTGTCAATACGCCCATACTCATATTCGATTTCTCATCGATACCGTCTGTCATAAAATGGTGAATGCTCACACTTATGGAAACGATAATAATTCCGCACAGAACTGCCGTTATAATGCTTTTCATGAAATCAGAAATCTTCGGATTCTTTCTCAGCAAATAAATACATCTGATCGTCAGGAAGAGGGGTAAAATGCAGATAACGACTGCGTAGGCTATTTCCATACTCTTATAAAAAACTTCTGATTTTAGCCGCAGTTGCCGCCAGTTCTTCCTGCGATAGTTTTAGTTTATGATTAAAATTCATGTCGCTCATGCTGTTCATCGGTATCAGGTGTACGTGGGCATGAGGTACCTCCAGGCCAATTACTGCTACGCCAATGCGTTTGCAGGGAATAGCTTTTCTGATGGCCGGCTCTATGCGTTTGGCAAATTGCATCAGGCCTGTATAAAGCTCATCGTCCAGGTCGAAAAGATAATCTATTTCTTTTTTGGGTATCACTAATGTATGACCCACTGCGCAGGGGAAAACATCAAGAAACGCCAGAAATTGGTCAGTTTCAGCGATTTTGTGCGCGGGGATTTCGCCCGCGACTATTTTTGAAAAGATAGAAGGCATATTTGACTTTACTAATTTGCGTGCAAGGTAATAAATTTTGAGGTAATTGGTTTTTACGAAAAGATAAAAACGGGATAGCATGACGGTCTATTTTAACAAATCTGTAAGTGCATCTTCCAATTCAGGGAATTGATACTGAAAAGCCAGTTCTTCGGCCATTTTTTTGTTTTTAATATAGTTACCTCCCAATAAGGCCTTTGATAGTTCGCCCAGCACCAGTTTGAGGGCAAAGGCCGGAACATCAGGCACCCACAAGGGTCGTTTCAGAATTCTGGCAGCGGTTTCGATGAGTTCGTGGTTCTGCACCGGATTCGGCGCTACTGCATTATAAGGGCCGTGTATGGTTTCGTCTTCAATGCTTTGCAGATACAAACGGCAGATGTCGTCAATGTGTATCCAGGAAAACCACTGCCTTCCACTGCCGAAAGATGAGCCTATTCCCCATTTAACCGGCAGCATCATTTTGGGCAAAGCGCCGCCATCCTTGCTGAGTACCATACCTGTTCTGATGCTTACCGTACGCCGGGCAGGAGTAAAGTTCCTTGTCTCTTCCTCCCATAGTTTGCAGCAATTTGCGAGGAAATCGTTTCCGATGGGGCTGTCTTCATCTAACCGGTTTTCGCCGGTGTCAGTACCATAGTAATTGATACCCGAGGCAGATATAAACGCTTTTATTTTTATGCTCTGTTCTTGCAGATGCCGTTTGAGCAACAATATGGGCTTAACACGCGAATCAACGATTTCCTGCTTTCTCTTATCGGTCCAACGTTTATCGGCAATGCCTGCTCCTGCCAGATGAATGATGAAATCAATGTTTTTCAGAGCCTCCGGCTCAATATATCCTGTTTCTAAATTCCACCGGAATACTTTTACACTGGGCACGTTCTCTTTTCTCCGGCTCAGAAATGAGACCTGATATCCTTTCTGTAAAAGAAGCCCGGTGAGATGCCTGCCGATAAGCCCGGTGCCCCCGGTTATTAAGATATTCAAGGTTTTATTTAATTAGTTGCAGTTTTATCAACACCAAAATACGGCAAAATGTTTAATTTATAACTGTATAATTCATTACCTTTGGCAGCCTGTTTCTGCAGCAGAAAATCATGTAAAAAGTCTTAATCAAGTTATACGAAATGAGTGGTCCGCAGCCCAAAGATTATCTTAAACTTCATTTAATTGTTGTTATTTTGGGCTTTACGGCTATTCTTGGCCGGCTGACCGAAGTCTCTGCCCTGGGTGTTGTTTTCTGGCGCACTTTTCTGGCGTCGTTGGGTATGTACCTACTGGCGCGGGTTCAGAAAAGAAATATTCTTATTCCATTCAAAGACAGCCTTCCATTATTAGGAGTAGGGGCTATTATAGCCTTACACTGGATGTGTTTCTTTGGTTCGGCACGGGCGTCAACCATTGCCATCAGTCTGGTAACTTTTTCGATTACTTCTTTTTTTACAAGTATTCTGGAGCCTATCGTAAAGAAAACAAAAATCAGTAAGGTAGAGGTACTTCTGGGTGTTTTAGTGGTGCTGGGTATGTACTTTGTTTTCAAGTTTGAATACAAGTACCTGACAGGCATTATAATCGGAACAATTGCGGCCTTTCTGGCAACTGTTTTTTCTGTACTCAATGCACAGCTCACGCAAAGATATGATTCACAAACCATTACCTTTTACGAGATGACCGGAGCCTTTCTGGCATCATGGGTGTTTATTCCCATCATTATCTTTGCCGCTCCCGACACACATTTTCAACTCATACCCAGCCCGACAGACTGGATATGGATAGCCATTCTGGGACTGGGATGTACCGTTTATCCTTATAACGAAATGCTGAAGCTGCTGAAGAAGATTTCGGCCTTCACGCTTAATCTATCCATTAATATGGAGCCTATCTATGGTATTCTGATGGCCTACTTCATTTTTGGAGAAAGAGAACGCATGACCACCGGTTTTTATATAGGAGGGGTTTTGATTCTCCTTTCGGTAGTGCTGCATCCGTTTCTGAAAAGGGCTGAATAGAGGCGTTAATTACTAACCCGGCTTTCTTCTTCATTCCTTACGTTTTGTCTGATTTTGTAGCCTGATTTGCCAAAATGATAAGTCAGAGCAAAAACTACGCGTTGATTTCCATTCCAATGAGAAAATTCATTATCAATGATACTTTTCTCCCTGAAAACCATCCGGAAATAATAGGTATTAAAAATATCCTGAAAATTAAGTTTGGTGTTCAGTTTCCCTTTTAGCCATGTTTTCTGCAAGCCTAAGTCTATGTAATACACAGGCTTAAAAATATAAAGTCCGGTACCTCTGGTAGAGGTATAGAGGTAGTAAACATCAAACGAAAAGTCTTTCGCTAAAGTGAATACCTGGCTGCCATTAATCATATAGTTCTTAATCGGAATCTGGTACACCTTTTCATGGTAAGGAGTCTGTTCTTTTTTATAATACAGGCCTATGTTGTGGTTCATGCGCCACCATTTTTTTATGGTAACAGACCAGTTGGCTTCTAACGTAGCGAAATCATTGTAGGGCAGGTTTCTACCCAGGTACTCCAATACGTTGGTAACGCGGTTGTATTCAGGGTAACGTGTCATAGGGTCTACTTCGCGGCCCAGATTAAACAACACGTAGTAGTTCTTGTGTGTATAAGTAAGGCTTAATTGCTTGGTTGTAGAGGGCAAAAGGTATGGATTACCCACCCAGTAATTCAGCGGACTGAGATAGAACCGGAAAGGATTCAGCAGCTCGAAGTTCGGTCGGGTCATCCGGTGTGTATAAGAGGCTGTTATTTGATGGTCGTTAGCAAATGGGTACGAAAGATTAACACTGGGCAGCCATTTTAAGTAATTGCGTTCGGTCGCCTGGCCCGTAGTTATCATATTGGCTATGCTGTGGGTGTGTTCGGTGCGTAAACCTGCCTTGTAGGTCAGTTTTCCCCATTTGTGCCCGTATAAGGCATAAGCGGCCGAAATATACTCGCTATAATGAAAATTATTGGTACGACCCGGGTCAAGTACAAAAACGTTGTCTTTGCTTAGGGTATCATACACCAGATCATTTTTAGTGCCTATCAGGGCATATTTGGCACCTGCTTCTATTTTGCCCTTACCTATGCTATTGCTGGCATCTACCTGAGCAGAGCGGATTGCAATGGTATTCTGTAAATTGGTTTTCCAGTAATTCAGCAAATCGCCGGTCAGGGTTTGTGTATTTTTAATATCCTCGTTCCTGTGATTATTTACCTGAGACACAATTCCTAATACATGCCATTCGCTTTTAGCGGTTTTGAAATCATAACTTAGATTAATACTATAATTGGTTTGTTGGGGAGTGTGCTTATTGATACTGCTGATGTTTGACAGCACATATTCATCGGTAGCTTCCGTAAAGTGCAGGGTGTTGTCGGCTAGCGCTTTCCGATTCAGCAGATTAGTGCGCAGAACAAGCCCGATACTATGATTTTTGTTCGGATGGTAGTCTGTTTCAAACTGTAGATTAAGATTGTTGTGAGTAGTTTTTAACCAGGTATCGGTGCGCATAATATTGGTATTAGCCTGATGTTGCAATGCCCGATACCGATAGACAGTAGCCCCGGCCTGATACCCCAACCTTGCGGTATAGGCAATTTTAGATTGATTGTAAGTCAATACAAGGTTATTGTTGAGCAATGTGTAGATATTCTGTTGTAAACCGGCAGTGTAGTTGCCAATCCAACCCAAAGATTTATCGCGTTGCAGTTTAATATCAATAATTGCCTTGTACTCGGCATCATACCTGCCTGACGGATTGGAGATTAACTCAATAGAAGCGATCATCTCGGGAGTAAGGCTATTCAGGTAATTTTGTAGTTGCTCCGGGCTCATGGGCATAGGTTTACCGTCAACAAAAATGGTAGGAACTACTCCACCTGCCATAGAGAGGCTGCCATCGCTATTGATTTGTATACCGGGCATTTTCTTCAAAATATCGAACCCATTGGTTGATGTGCTAAAAAGCTTATTGCCTGCAATAGTTACGGCCAGTTTTTCATCCGACTGCTGAATCTGTATTTTATCAGCTCTGATATTTACTTCATTTAATAATTGATTGGTAACAATCAATGCCGTTTCATTCAGCAGTAAAGTTTGCGGATTGTCGTTTTCTACCAATAAGGGTTGATACTTTCTCTGATATTCTATCGATGAAAAAAGCAGCACATAACTGCCTTTCGGTATAGTGGTTATGCGAAAATAACCTGATGAGTCTGTAACAGCCCCCCTCACCTGAGCCGAATCTTTGGCTGTCAATAAAGAAACGTTCACAAACGGAATACCCTGTTTGCTGGTGTTGTCAATAACTTTCCCCGAGATGGTGACCTGAGCCAAGGCCACAGAATGAATAATGATAAGTAAGATTGTTGCTAGTGATGATTTTGACATGACAATTACATTTAGACAAATATTTGCCAAATGTAATTTTTGAAGAAAACAGACAGGTTTCGGGATTAAGATTCAGGAGTTCTGAATTATAAAACCGGACTTTTGTGAAAATGCGTGTAGGGCTATATTGCTGATAGGCAATAGTTTATGCTTTAGCTCTTTTTTCTGCTTTTTCTTTGTAAAGCATGGGCGTGGTGTGCTTCAATTTTTTGAAAGTTGTATAAAAAGTAGATTTTGAATTAAAGCCAACGTCGTAGCCGATGGCCTCGAGGGTCAGATTAGGCTGCCCGATAATCATTTGGCAGGCCTCTTCGATACGATATTCGTTGATGTAAGTCGAGAAACTTTTACCCAGATTATCGTTTAATAATTGCGATAACTGATGCCCGGAGATATTGATTTTTTTCGATAAATCATTCAGCTTAAGATTCGGATCTTTATAGAGTGCCTGCTCTTGTAATAATTGCTCTAGCTTACGAATTAAAGTGGCAGCCTGCTCGTCGGCGATTTTCTTATTGGCGTATCGGTCTTGTGGAGCAAATATATAAGTATCCATTTTTTCTTTTTTCAGCAAAAACAGAATACTGATGTAAAGAATAAATGTAAAAGAGAGCGGTCCGCTGATATAAAACCCTTGAGCAATATTGGCCAAAGAAAGAATATAACTGATAAGAATAATGGTATTACCTATAAAAAGCAGTAACTGAAATTGCTCTGAAAGACTTAGTTTTTCCTGTGGCTTACCCAGCTTTAAAAATATATCTTTTATGCTTAGCCCGGCAGCAAGGGTATATAAAAGCCACTGCAAATAAATAATTCTGATAAAATAAGGCCCCCACAAATGTGGGTATTCCTGATAGGTAAATACGATACCTGTTGGTACAATGATTGCCAGATGAATGGCAAAGTTCCATTTCCAGTAGGCCGGAATGGCGATAATCTGTTCCCGGATGGATTTGATGAGGTAAAACAGGGTAGGGCCGATAAAGAAGCATGCCGACAATCCTATCTGTAGGTAAATTTTAGCCAGATCGGGCTTGAAAACCAGGAAAACCGATTTGCCGACCCTGATACTGAGGCATAGCAATAACAAGCCTAAAAGGATACTGGCGAAAGTACGGATTTTTTTAAGAAACAGAAAATAAGCAGCTAGCAGCAGGCCATTGAAAACACCTAAACCGCTAAAGAAAAACATTAACTCCTGCTTAATATTCATGATTCCCGATTTTTAGCATAGCTTTTCTACAAAAGTATCTAAAATATTTAAAACGATGCATTGTAGGGTACAAACAAAAAAGGTCTTTCAGCATGCTGAAAGACCTTTTTTGTAAATAATTCTCAGAATTATTTTTTACCGTAACGTTTGTTGAATTTATCAACACGACCGGCTGTATCAAGTAATACGTTTTTACCAGTGTAGAATGGGTGTGAGTTAGAACTAACCTCTACTTTGTAAACAGGGTATTCTTTACCATCTTCCCAAACGATGTTTTCTTTGGTATTAACACAAGAACGTGTTATAAATTTGTAGTCTGTCGACAAATCCCAGAAAACAACTGGTCTATAATTTGGATGAATATCTTTTTTCATTGCTGTATTTGTATTGAACTTCTAAAATTCGCTGAAACGGGTTGCAAAAGTAGGAATATTCTAATACAAAACAAAGTAATTCAAAAAAATATTGTTTTCTTTTTTTGTGCCTGCGGTTATCTGCCTTAATTGAGATAATAACTAACTCAGTACCTCGCGCAAAACCTGAAAGGATTTTATTTCACCAAAATCTTCTACATGTAATTGGTAAAACAGAATAATTACTTCTAAAAGGTGGTTTCTGGCTGCGCGGCTCATCAGAATCGGCGTCTGGTAGTCTGCTATTATGAGTTGATTCAGTAATGCCTGGTATTCGGCATCGAACGGAACCAGGATGTTGGCTTCTTTCAACTGCATTATAATTTCACCGGCATCCTGTGGCGAAAAACCCTGAAAAAAGGAGTACTTCAGCAGGAAAATGAGATGGAAATTCTCGAAATGATGTTCGGTTTCATCAAGAAAAATGAGCGAATGATAGAGGAATTCAAACAATGAATGGTTTTCGCTGGTTTCTTTCAGTGTTTTGTTCAGAATTTCGTCAAGAAACATTCCGATGCTCGATTTGTAGACATCATAAGGCAGTGTTTTAAACGGAAAACCAGAATGAATTTCTGAAATGCGATGAATCTCTTTTTTATCGTCATGATACAGTACCAAATCGAGCAAGGTAAGCGGTTGAAAGAGCGCAATTCTGTTTTTGCCTTTGCTGCTTCGCACGCCGTTTTCTATATACGATTGCACGCCAAATTTTTCAGTATAAATTTTGGCGATGATTGATGTTTCGCGGTAACGAATATAGTTAATGACTATTCCCCGGGTTTTGTATAGCATGATAAAGTAAAAAAAGAAACAGGAGTATCCACAGTACATCAACAAAATGCCAGTAGATACTTATTAGCCTGAGTTTCAGTTGATTTGGCGGGTTGACGCTATATACATAAGAGTCAACATATTCCATACGCTTAAAGGCGTCACGGTTGGCAACTCCCAAAGCTATAATACCTCCTAAAGCATGCACCAGGTGTAGCCCTGATAAAATATAAATGAACATACCGCCGGTATTGTTGCTCATAGTAATGCCGCCTGTAATCATTTGTCTCCAACCCAGTGCCTGCAAAATCAGAAATGCGATACTGCAAATGAAGGTAAGGCTCAGGTTTAAGCGATAACTTCTGAACCTTTCTTCCTTGAACGCCTTGGTGGCCCAATGAAGAGTAGAACTGCTAATTAGAATTGCAAAGGTGCTGCCCCAGAAAACCTCCGGTATTTTTAAGGTAATAGGACGGTTGCCGAGTTCTTTGGCAATAAAAACAATGAGAATGAAAAAAAACAACAAGCTGCTGCTGACAATGCCCAGGTAAAGCATGAATGAAAAAGGTTCACGTCGTTTGCTTAGCTGTTTCAACATTTTCTTTGGTAGTATTGCGGTCAGTTCAGATAACCTTGCCACAAGACAAAGTCAGGAAATTGTGCTTTTAAGTCTTTTTCTGTTTCAAAAATGCCATAAACAGTTGAACCTGAGCCAGTCATGGAGGCATACAAGGCGCCCTGCTGATACAATATTTTTTTTGTCTCGGCAATGGCAGGGTACTTTTGTAACAGCATCTTTTCAAAATCATTTTTAATAAGATTCTTCCAGTCTGCTATAGGTTGCATCAGCGCTTCTTTTAATGGCATTACCGGTTTTTGAGGCGTTACTCCGGCGTATGCCTCGGCTGTCGAGATATGAATGGCCGGATTGACCACCACAATGAATTTACCTTTTAAATTTAGTGAAAATTCTTCAAATTCATCGCCTTTATGGAAACAATATACGGGGCGGTTTTCAATAAAAAAGGCACAGTCAGAACCCAGCCGGCGGGCATAGTGCTGCAAATCGGCGGTGGTGAGCCCCAGACTGAAAATTTCGTTCAGTATTTTCAATGTGAAAGCGCCGTCGGCAGAGCCTCCGCCTAAACCTGCGCCCATAGGTATGACCTTGTGCAGATGAAACGTAGCTGCCTGATTAATTAGACCCGGGTGATTGTTTTGTAACAAATGATAGGCTTTCAGGCATAAATTATTGCTTTCGTCTCCCGGAATAGGAAATCCTGAGCTTTGAAACCGAAGCTGCTCTGAAGGAATGATTTCCAGCGCATCGCACCAGTCAATCGGGTAAAAAACCGACTCAATATTATGAAAACCATCGGGCCGTTTTTCTACAATATTAAGCCCTATATTTATTTTAGCATTTGGAAAAGTAAGCATCTGTCAGAAATAAAACCCAAATTTAGCAGGCGTAATTAAAAATACAGCAAATCGTTTTTTGCTTTTGGAAAAGTAGCTATATTTCTTGATTGTTTCAGAGGTAGCCGGAACATAAATTCCGGCGATTCCGGCATCGGGTTGGTACTGAGCAGATTAGAAAAAAGTGACGAACAACGAGAAATTATTTAGTGATTCGTGAGAACTTCTGCAGGCAGTATCAGCGTTACCCATTTACCTAATAAAAAAATAGTTTGTTTGCATGTCGTCCCATCATATTGTAAGAGAGAAACAAGAACCTGCACTGATTATCGCTAATGGCGAGGCATGCAGTTTTGAGCTGTTGGGGCAATTGCTGGAGTGGAGCCCGTTTGTTGTAGTGCTGGACCAGGCTATTCACCGGGTAATGGAATTGGGAATTAAAGTAGATGTGCTGATGGGTGATTTTGATAGTAATATTGACTTAACAGAGATTGAAAAAAGCCAGTATCCGATTGAAATCATTCATGCGCCGGATCAGGAAAAGACAGATCTCGAAAAAGCCTTTGATATGTTGATAACCCGGGGCTTCCCGGCTGTGAATGTAGTATGGGCAACAGGCCGTAGAGCGGATCATTCCATCACCAATATGACCAATATTGTACGTTACAAAAGTAAACTTCAGATAGTTTTGGTTGATGATTACTCGGTGATTTATCCTTTATTGCCCGCCCCTAATGTATTTGAAAAGTGGTTTGCCAAGGGTACAACTGTTTCTCTGATTCCTGTAGGAACAGCCGAGGGCATTAAGACTGAAAATCTGTTGTATGCGCTTGATAATGAATCGCTTATAATGGGTTACAGAGCAGGGAACAGCAATGAAGCCGCAAATGACGGAATTGTGCGGATTTCGTACCGCCAGGGAGACCTGTTATTGATGGAATGTCATGATTAAATCGGGAATTTTCAATGTGGATAACTTTTTCAGAATTTTTCTTTTTTTCTGAAAATTATATATTTACATTTGTTAATGTAACAATCTACCTAACCGTCCTATATAAAAGTTGTGTTGAAAAGGTCAAAAAAATTGTGCACAGCTTTGTGGATAACTTTTTAATTTGGCTTTTTTCTCTCTCCCCAAAAACTAACTGTTTGATTATTAGGTCTTAACATTTTCTTAATATTTGACTTTTTTACTTTTGCTAAAAAGGTATAGAAGTGAGGTTTTTTCAAGCCTCCAGAATTTGTTAGTTTTACATACTCAAAATGAAACCTGAGGGGAATTTCTGGTTTTGTCTGTGAAAGAAAAGTGCGGCTTACTTTGCTAGTCTAAAAATTTAAACCCAAAAAGTGACAGGGAGTCACCGATAAGTATAAATCATAATTAATGCTGTACCTTTTAAAACGAGTCTGGGCCGTTTGTGCTTGGTCAAATAGAAGTATTTTTGAATCCAAACCCATTACAAAGACGACCTTATGTATGTAATTAAACGAGACGGACGCCGCGAGTCGGTAAAGTTCGACAAAATCACAGCTCGAATAGAGCGTTTATGCTATGGCCTGGAGCCGGCATTTGTCCAACCCGTTGAAGTAGCCATGAAAGTTGTAGCCGGTATTTATGACGGGGTAAACACCTCAGAGTTGGATAATCTTGCTGCAGAAACCGCCGCTTCGATGACCACAAAGCACCCCGATTATGCTATTTTAGCAGCCAGGATTGCTATTTCAAATCTTCACAAAAACACTTTGAAGTCTTTTTCAGGGACCATGAAAATGCTGTATCAGTATGTGGACCCAAAGACAAGCCAGAATGCTTCTTTAATTGCGAAAGACACCTGGAAAGTGATTCAGAAACACGCGGCAACGCTTGATTCTGCCATTATTTATGACCGCGATTTCGGATACGATTACTTTGGTTATAAAACATTAGAAAAATCGTATCTGCTTAAACTAAACAGTAAGATCGTAGAACGCCCGCAACACATGCTGATGCGTGTTTCGGTGGGTATTCACGGTGATGACATTGACCGCGTACTTGAAACTTACGAGTTGTTGTCTGAACGTTGGTTCACACATGCTACTCCTACTTTGTTCAATGCAGGTACACCTAAACCTCAGCTTTCGTCTTGTTTCTTATTAACGATGAAAGAAGACAGTATCACGGGTATTTATGATACATTACGCCAAACCGCGCAGATCTCTCAGTCGGCCGGTGGTATAGGCCTTGCAATACATGATGTACGCGCAACAGGGGCTTATATTAAAGGCACTAATGGTACATCTAACGGTATTGTACCTATGCTGCGTGTTTTCAACGATACCGCCCGTTATGTTGATCAGGGTGGCGGAAAACGCAAAGGCTCATTTGCTATTTACCTTGAGCCCTGGCATGCCGATGTTTTTGAGTTCTTAGACTTAAAGAAAAACCACGGTAAGGAAGAACTACGCGCCCGTGATTTGTTCTACGCTCTTTGGATCTCAGACTTATTCATGAAGCGCGTTGAAGCCAACGACACCTGGTCGTTGTTCTGCCCGCACGAGGCTCCGGGTCTGTCAGAATGCTATGGCGAAGAATTTGAGAAGCTATACGAGAAATACGAGCTGGAAGGCCGTGCCCGTAAGACGATCAAAGCGCAGGATTTGTGGTTTGCCATTATGGAGTCGCAGGTAGAAACCGGCACACCATACATGTTATACAAAGATGCGGCCAACAAAAAATCTAATCAGAAGAACCTGGGTACTATCAGATCTTCAAATTTGTGTACTGAAATCATCGAGTATACCTCGCCTGACGAAGTAGCTGTTTGTAATCTGGCGTCTATTGCTTTGCCGAAATACATCGTAAAAGACACTAAAACAGGCTTTTTGAAATTTGATCATCAGAGATTATATGAAGTTACGAAAGTAATTACCCGTAACTTGAATAAAGTAATTGATATCAATTACTATCCTGTCCCTGAAGCAGAGCGCAGTAACCTACGCCACCGTCCTATCGGTCTGGGTGTGCAAGGTCTGGCTGATGCGTTTATCACTTTAAGAATGCCGTTTGAGTCTGACGAGGCCCGTCAGTTGAACAAAGACATTTTTGAAACGATTTACTATGCTGCCATGGAGGCATCGATGGAATTGGCCATCAAAGAAGGACCCTACGCAACATGGGAGGGATCTCCGATTTCGCAAGGTATCTTCCAATTCGACATGTGGGGCGTTACGCCGACATCAGGTCGTTGGAATTGGGAAGAACTTCGTGACCAAGTGAAGCAAAACGGTGTGCGCAACTCACTTCTGGTAGCTCCGATGCCAACGGCGTCAACCAGCCAGATATTAGGTAACAACGAGTGTTTTGAGCCTTATACTTCAAACATCTATACCCGTCGTGTACTTTCGGGTGAGTTTGTGGTGGTAAACAAGCATTTGTTGAAAGACCTGGTAAAAATCGGCTTGTGGAACGATACCATGAAAAACAAACTGATTGCAGCTAACGGTTCTGTACAGGCTATATCTGAAATACCACAAAATTTGAAGGAAATCTACAAAACAGCGTGGGAAATTAAGCAAAAAACCATTATTGATATGGCGGCCGACCGCGGGGCATACATCTGCCAGAGCCAGTCGTTGAATATCTTTATGGAAAATGCCAATTTCGGTAAATTGACTTCTATGCACTTCCACGCATGGAAATCAGGTCTGAAAACAGGCATGTATTACTTACGCACCAAAGCGGCTACTGATGCTGTGAAATTTACAGTAGACAGACAAGCCATTGCAGAAGTAGTACCGGCTGTTACAACCGTAGAGGAAAAACCTCTGGATTATGCTAAGTATGCCGAAGAACAAACGGCAAAAGCTGCCGCCGCTTCTACTTTCAGTAGTGACGAAGACCTTCAGTACGCTGCTATGCAATGCTCGCTTGATGACCCTGAAGGGTGCGAAATGTGTGGTTCATAAGGATTCCGACTTCTTTCTTTCTTAATCATTCAGTGAAAACCACCTCGCAAGAGGTGGTTTTTTTATTTTAGATTTATAGCGATAGGTACTAGTTATATGCCGACAGACTATTTCAGTCCAAAATCATATCTTTCATCCACCACGCGCATCAACATTCCTATCTGACCGCAATGCCAAAGTGTGTGTTTAATGTTCCAGTCGAGGGCTTCAAATTTGGTTTTAGCTATGGGATGGGGCATGGGAGTGGGAATGAGCGGCTTGTCCAATTCTTCTATGGACAGAGATTGAATGATACCGACGGATTTTTGTTCTATCAACTCAAGGTGTTTCTTTAAATCTTCCGGATTTGTCTTGCCTATGGATTGATGGGCAGAAGTATTATGAAATAACTGTGAATATTCTTTCATAGGAACCTGTTGCAGGATATCCGGTTGATGCCCTACTATTACCATAACCGAGTGGTAATAAAAACTGATAATCAGGTGCCCTGCCTGCCATGTAATGATTCAATTACGGCGGGGATAACATCCCATTTGTGTTCTGGAATGGTGAAAAGAAGTTTGTTTACCCAGTGATAGGCGTCTTCGGTTTGTTTAGCTAATAATTCAATCTGGTTCATGATTTGATAAGATTTTCTTCATGCAAACCTATTGAATTTTATATATACTATTCGTTGACCTAGGTCAATAAAGATGTAGCGCTTATTTTTTTTCTGATTCTGCTGATGGTTTCGGGTTTTATATGCAGGTAGGCAGCAATCAGATATTGCGGAACCCGTTGTGCTAAATCGGGTCTTTGAGCAATCAGTTTTTCGTAGCGTTCCTGGGCTGTGTAAAGAAGTAAAGATTTAATTCGGTCATGCGCCCGTAAAAATAGTTTTTCATTCATCATTCTGCTCATTTTTTCTACGAACGGGTATGAATGCCCCAGCTTTTCTAAAGATTGCCTTGTAATGATGTGTACAACACAAGGGTCTAATGCCCGTATTTCTTTTTGCGAAGGTGTATGTGTCAGAAAGCTGTAATAATTGGTTATAAACCCGTTTTCAAAGCCGAATTCGTCAATTATCTCCTCGCCGTCTTTATTATAAACACAAACCATAAGGCCTTTTTCAATCAAACCTATCATGTGGCATGCTTCCCCCTCCGCAATAAAGACTTCGTTTTTTTGCAGTTCCTTTTTATTGAACTCAGATAGAAAAATGGTGGCTTCGTCGTCCGATAAATCAAAAAGCGAGCGAATCTGTTGTTTGAGTTTTTCCAAGATAGACGGTTTTAAGTCAATGCTTTTCAAAACTAAGCAACAGTAGTTAAATATACAAAAAAGCAGAATCCAACCTCGTTGGAACAATGAGTAGCATAAAGTTTCGAGAAAATTTCTATCAAGGTGTAAGATACTGAATGTCAGTCTTTTACGTTACCTGTTACACATTGAAAGAGCGATTGAGACAAGCCACCCCAGATCGCTCCAAAGAAAGATTTGATACCCGGGCGTTGATAATCAATAGTGCCTACCTTCAGCTGGTTATTTTTGCGGGGGTTAGTATCTTTCAGCACCAAATTATTAACTATAAAAGTAGGCAGCGCACGTTTTTTAAAGAGTCTGAATCTAGGTTTTTTGTCTACGGTTTCTTTATCTACTTTTAAAATGGTGGCTTTCAGGTTTTCATAGTATAATATACCCGAGCCTGTTACGCGGTAATCGTCAGCTTTTAGCTTGAAAACGTATTTATTTATTTGTAACGACTGAATGCTTACTTTGGTAAGCGCAACGGTAATGTTGTTAATGGTAGTACCCTCAAATTGCCCTAGTTGTCCTTCACAGGTAAAATCACCTTTTTTTGAAAGGGTATTAAAAGTAAAAAATACATTCAGACTCCCACTGTTCATAAAATAGCTGTGAAACCTTGCCCGCATAATAGGGTCTTTGGCCAGTGGTAGGCTATCGTTAGTGACATTGAATATTTTACCATTAATCCTGTCAAAGCTGATGTAGCCGGTCAATTTTGCTTCAGGGTCATATTCTGAATAAGTAACCCTTGTATTGCTGATGGAAACGGTATCGATATTCAGATTTAAATCCAGTTTCTTCAGCAACTGATGTGGGTATTCGCCGGTTTTGTCTCGCTGAAACAGCGGATGGGCTTTATTCTTAAATACTTTGATGAGTCCATAGTTAATACTTAAAGAACCGGCATAGAGTTTATTGTCAGGATAAAGCATTTCAGGGCGAATATCCTTGATTAGAATATCTCTGAGAATAACTTCAGCTCTGTTTTTTCCTCCAGACAATTTAGCAAAGTTCATTTCACTTGCCCGGGGTTTAAGATGATACTCCTTAACAGATAATTGGCGATTTCTGAGCGAAAAGACAATGTTTTTAAAAGAATGATCATTCAGTTGATTTTTACTGGGCAGGTCTACTTCTTTAATGCTAAAAGTGTAGTCGTCGGCATAGTAAATTTTTTCAGAATGCTTCTCTGAAAGCGAGTCTAAGACGATATTAGTGATTTCAATATCAAGTTTTTTGATGGTGCTTTTCTTCGAGGTATTGCCCTTGCGGTTATCATAGGTGAAATCTACATTGTCTAAAACCACCCTGTTGATTTGTAGCGACTTAACAAATTTTGAGATGAGTTGGTAAGGTGTTTTTCTTTCAAGAGAGTCTAATGCCTTATTATACTTTTGACTTTTATGAATGACCTCAATAGTAGGCTGATGAATGCTGACGACATTCATATCCAGAATTTTTTTGAAGATAACCTCAAGCGGATTGACACCCGTAAATTTTACCGTCGGAACATGAATCTTCAGTAAATCGTCCGGTGCTTTCTGAATGGCATGAAGCCTTTTATAAACAAGCGTATCCGGAATAAAGTGTACATCGGTAATTGTAATGTCACCGATGCCCGGATTATAACGTATGTCAGAAAAAGAGATGCTATATAGCCTATCTGTGGCCTTCAAAACTCCTTTTTGAATGCGGTCGGAGACCAGAGGTTTTAAGAAGAAAAGACCACCAATGGTTAGTACAATCAGTAAGACTACAATGCAGACCGTAATAACAAGCGCAATTTTCTGCCAACGATGTTTGATAGTCATAGTGGTTGTAAATTTAAAAGGTTGGGGCACATGTCATATTGCATGGCCCAACCCAAGTATGAATCTTAGTCTTGTGAAAGTATCAAGGCGCTGTATGGCCCTACTGACACCGAGGCCTGTATAGTATTATCGGTTGTAAGGGTTTCAACTTCAGAACATCCGGTATGGGCAAAATCAGCACCATAGACTTCGGCATCTCCATTAAAACGTACCACCCATTTGCCTTCTGCGGGGAATCTGATCTGATAGTTGGTATAAGCCTGATGTGAGAAATTCAGTACAACCACTGTTGTGTCTTTATGGCCTCCCTCTTGCCAACGCTGAAAGGCTAACAGTTTGTTGTCGTGGTCGCATGCCAGTAGTTCAGTGTTTTGTCCCATGAGTCCGGCGGTTACACCAGTCAGATTTCTACGCAGGTGAATCATGTCTTTGTACATGTTTGAAATACCCGGAAGATCTTTTAATCGCTCCCAATCAAGCGGTTCAGTATCCTGAAACCAACTGTCCTGCTGAATAGTTTGCCCTTGAAAAATCATCGGGATACCCGGCGATGTAAGTACCATAACAGCGCCCAGAGTAGCCTTTTTACGGGCATACCAGCCGGAGGCATTACCGGGTTCAACTTCTTCGGCTACCCTTGCCTTGCCATTGGCCACTTCATCATGTGACTCGGTAAATATGACTCTTCGCATCGCGTCGTCGTTATATCTGTTGAATAACGCCGTACAAACCTGATTCATGTCAATGTATTCGTCTGATGCCTGTGTGAGTACATTACGAAGCGGATGCACAAAGTCGGCATCCCATTGTGAACCATATCCTAAACCCCCCGCCTGTACATTATCAGTTATAAAGTTCTGTCCGTGCATATCTTCGGCTACCACCAGTGCATTGGGGAAGCGCTCTCTGATTTCACCGTTTATCCATTTAATCATATTTAAACCCTCCTGCAGATCGTTTGCGGGGTTACCGTCGGCATGCACATTTCTGATATAGGGCACCATATCCATCCTCAACCCGTCTACTTTGTAGTCTTCCAGCCACATCATGGCATTGTCTTTAATGTATCGGCCTACCTCAGGGCGCTCATAGTCCGGGCGGGTATCTCCCCACGGAGTAGAAGAGCGCCAGTCGTTATAAAAATAGATGCCGCCTTTACCGTTTTCGTGCCAGCCATCAAATTGCCACAAATCGAGGTCTGAAGGGCCGAAATGGTTATACACAACATCAAGTATTACAGCAATGCCCAGTTTATGTGCTGCTTTAATGAAATCTTTGAACGCAACGGGGCCCCCATACTCGGTTTCAATAGCAAATGGATGAGCAGGGTTGTATCCCCACGAAAGAGCCCCTGCGAATTCAAAAGGAGGCATGATTTCGACGGCATTAATACCCAGTTTCTGCAGATAAGATAATTTTTTGATGGCATCATGAAAAGTACCTACTGTATCACGATTACTTCTATTAAAGGTACCAATGTGCAGTTCATATATCACAAGGTCGTTCCAGGCAGGCATCTGAAATGTTACATTTTCCCAATCATAAGATTTTGGATTATATACTATAGAATTACCCACTGAGTTGGTTACCTGGCGGGCGTAAGGATCGTTTTTGTAAAGATTCAGATCTCCATTCTTAATGAAAAATTTATATTGGTCTCCTTCTTTGGCATGTTCAGCGTTTGCACCCCAACAGCCGTTCTCACCTGCTATGAGTGGGTTCGCTCCTTCGTTCCAATCATTGAAGTCGCCTATTACCGACACGTAACTGGCATGTGGAGCCCATACTCTAAAAAACACGCCATGTTGGTGAGGGGTAGCACCCATTTCATTGATGTAGATTTCAGTTTGATTTTTCACGTTTCGCATATACTTAAGTGGATTTTTAGTAAATAAGTGGATTCGTATGTTCCTTATAATATGAAAAATCTATGCCACAGGGACAGTTTATTTTTTGAGTAAAAAAATCTACAATGATTTGTCACTTAATTGCATTTGTATAATAATTGCTTAATTTTGGTCATAGGAAGATTCTCTATTCTTAAGGAAAAACTCAAGCTTCCTGATACTGAGCGTGACTAAAAATAACACTGTTTTATACAGAATCCTGTTTGCTTTTTCTGAAGCCGGAAAAAGAACTTTTTATTTGTCCATCTGCTTGTTTTGTAGCCTAAACTTAGCTTGGGCACAAACACGACAGCGTCCTGAAATTAATCTGGATGAGTTCACTCAAAGGATTTTCCCTCTGCAACAGGAAAACCTTAACTACGAAGACCTGTACGAATTGTTCTATCAATTGTATCAGAATCCGATTGATTTAAATACGGCTTCTTATGAAGAACTCGCTTCTTTATACGTCTTGTCTGTAACCCAGATTCAGAACTTATTGGTACACCGGGCAAAATTCGGAAACTTATTGAGTGTTTATGAACTTCAGGCTGTGGCGGGCTTTGATTTACATACTATTCAACAATTGCTCCCATTTGTAGAAATAAGAGAAAGCCTTGGCTCCGGGAATCTTAGAAACAAGATAATGGGCGCTAAAGACCATTACCTCGTTTTGCGAAGCGCCCAAACACTTGAACAAAGCAAGGGGTTTCTGGAGCGTAAGTATCAGGGTTCGCCGCAGCAATTGTATATGCGCTATAGATTGAGCACCGCAAAAGACTTTCAGGTTGGGTTTACGGCAGAGAAAGACGCAGGAGAGAAAAATTACCCGGATTTTTACAGCTTTCACCTGCAATTAAAAAACAAGGGTAAGTTGAAAAACCTTGTACTGGGGGATTATCAGATACAGTTTGGACAGGGCTTGGTGCTTGGTGCGGGATTTTTCTTAGGTAAAGGGAGTGAAGCCGTAACTACTGTCCGACGCAGTAATATGGGTATCCGGCCTTATAGTTCTTTACTAGAGGGAGGAAACCTGAGAGGAGCCGCTGCAACTTATCAGGTAGGAAAAACAGACTTTACGGCCTTTTACTCGTATACTAAACGCGATGCAAGTATTGATGAGGCCGATGGAGAAAGGGAAGAGTATTTTAGTTCTATTCTCACCGCAGGGTACCATCGTACGGAAACGGAAATAGCACGTAAAAATCAACTCACGGAGCAAAACATAGGTATGAATAGTACTTTCCGGTTTAATAACGGATACATTGGCGCTACATTTTTACATACCCGATTTGATGCGGTACTGATGCGCCGCCCCAGGCTGTATAATGCATTTGAATTTATCGGTAAGCAGAACACGGTAGTAGGAACCAATTTTAGCTATACCTGGCAGAATTTCAATTTTTTTGGTGAAGCAGCACGAAGTAGTAGCGGAGGGAAAGGCATAACGGGTGGTTGGATAGCAACATTGAGCAGACAGGTAGAATGGGCAGTACATTTCAGGCATTATGACAGGAATTTTCATAGTTTTTACGCGAATGCGCTTGCGGAAGGAAGCCGGAATATTAACGAGCAAGGGACTTATATGGGCTTGAAATACGCTCCGAAAAAATCGCTTGTCTTTAGTGGATTTTATGACCGGTTCCGGTTTCCATGGTTAAAATATCTGGTCGATGCGCCATCAAACGGGTTTGATTACCTGTTAAGAGTTTCTTATCAGATAAGCAAAAAGACCTTAATATATGCACAGTATCACGCTGAGCATAAGGGCAAAAACCTTCCGGATAGTGTTACACCTACAGATGTTGTGGTAAATACAGTTCGGGAGAATATCATGGGTAATCTCGATTATTCTATAACCCGGGCATTCAGTATTCGAACAAGAGTGCAGATAAATAGTTTTCAGTATGAGGGCAGAAGTAAATCTTTAGGATATGCCTTCATGCAGGACTTTGATGCGTCAATTAAAAAACTGAACCTGAAAGGCAGAATAGCCTGGTTTTCAACTGATGATTATGATTCGCGTATTTATGCTTTTGAAAATACGGTTCTGTATGCGGTTTCTTTTCCTGCTTATTACGGTAAAGGCATACGGATGTACCTAACGGCAAGATATGCACTTAACAGCCATCTTGATTTGTGGATGCGCTATGCCCGCACACAATTGAATAATCAGACAAGTATAGGCAGCGGGAATGATATAATTGCTGGTGATCATAAATCAGATGTCCATTTGCAGATACGTTATAATTTTTAGAGAAAGGTATTTTAATCGAATTGAGAATAGATGGAAACAGAACAAAGAGAATTAATGATATATCATTATATTGATGCCTATAATTCCTGTGATGTGGAAGGTATGTTGAGAGACATGGCAGACGATATCCGTTTTGAGAATATTTCCGATGGGCACGTCTCAATGGCTATTTTCGGGGTGGAAGCATTTCGTGAACAGGCAGAAAAAGCCATTGCATTTTTCTCCGGCCGCCAGCAGATAGTTAAAAGTGTCATACATGAGGGGAATCAGACTGAAATAGAAATAGAATATAGGGCTATGCTTGCCATAGATTTACCTAGTGGATTGAAAAAAGGTGATGTATTACAACTTGTCGGAAAATCGATTTTCACTTTTTCCGATTCTAAAATTACCTCTTTAACCGATATAAGCTAACCTACGAGCACACCGATGACACAGAAGGAAAAGGCATTGCAATTAAAAGCGCTGCATCATACAGGGAAACTGCTGATTTTGCCTAATGTATGGGATGTACTGGGGGCTGTTTTACTTGAACAAATGGAGTATCCGGCCGTGGCAACTGCCAGCGCTGCAATGGCATGGTCGAATGGCTACCCTGATGGAGAACAAATGCCTTTTAGTGAAGTAATCACACGGCTGACCCGGATTGCAGGTAGCGTAGGAGTGCCTGTGACGGCTGATATTGAAAGTGCTTATGCTACTACCGATACCCGGTTGCGTGAAAACATAGGAATAGTGATAGATACGGGTATTGTGGGTATCAATATTGAAGATACCAATACCGAAACCGGAGAAATGTATACGTTGGAAGCCCAATGTGAGCGGATACGCATTATCAGAGAAGTAGCTAAAGAAAAAGATATGCCCTTATTTATCAATGCCCGCACCGATGTATTGATTCATGGGGTGCTTTACCCGTCGGAAGAGGCAAAGTTTGAAGAAGTGATACAAAGAGGGTTGGCCTATAAAGAAGCAGGAGCTGATTGCTTTTACCCGATTTTACTAAAAAAGCCGGAGCAGATTCAGAAGCTACTGGCTGCAATAAATATTCCGGTTAATGTGCTGACTATACCGGGGATACCACCTCTCAAAGAATTGGAAGCAATTGGCGTAGCCAGAGTGAGCCTTGGGCCGTCCTTCTTAAAACTGGCACTTAAAACCATGAAAGACACAGCCTTGCAACTAAAGAATTATGAAGGTCTGACTGAGATTATAAATAATGATGTAACGAGTGATTTTGTGAAGACCTTAGTAAACAAGCGTAAATAACCGAGTAGAGAAGAGGACGAAATCTATCCTTTTGTTCTTTTCCCTAACTTCATATAATACTCCTTTGCTTCTTTATCAAAATGTTCCAATGAATACCGCAGTAATGTGCGGGGCATGGTGGCAGCGTATTTATCCAGTAGAGCCCTCAACAATTCCGGGTTCTTGTCTCCTGCAAACCGGAGCATCCAACCGGTACCTTTATTAACTAAATCCTCGGGGTCATGAATCAATATTTCGGCAATGGCAAAAGCATCAGCTACTTCACCTTGTCTGATAAAAAAGCAGGTGCCCAATATGGCTGTCCGGCGTTCCCACCGGTTTTGAGAAATCGCCAGTTCATATAAAATATGGCGTGGTTTATCAAACAGATACTTCCCGACCATATTCAGGCAACCCAAATCTACTAAGTCCCAGTTATTTATCCGGTCGTGCCTTCTGGTATATAAGTCGAACAATTCCTTTAGCCGTTCTTCTGTTACTTTCTTTTCCCGACTGGCTTTGTCCATAATACTTACAGCCCCGGCACGGACTTCATGTATCGGGCTTTCCAGCAGTTTTTCAATTTCTTCTGCCGGCATGTGCCTGTAGCTTTCGGCCAGTGCAAATAGCTGCCCCATTTTTACACCCATAAATTCATCGACTTCGGCATTCTCACCCGACTCCGCTTTAAAATAGCGTTGTATCTTCTGCCTTTCCTCTTCTGATTGCAGGGCTATCAGGTCTTGCATAAAATGCTTGGCATCAAGATTTTGCGGTGATATGGAATCAGTTTTTTTTGCCATTTGCTTATATTTCATACTCAAAAATAAACAAATTGTCGAAAATTTGCTCGTATTTTGGATACTCACAATAACTATTTTATGAAGCAAAAGAGTCTGAAAGAATTAAGCGTAGAAGAACTTCAACAAAAGCAGAAGATTTCAAAAGTAATAATTGGCCTGCAGCTGGGAATGATGATTGTATTATTGGCGGCAGCTGTTTTTGTGTATATCCAGACCAAAAAAACCGCAGTTGTGATTCCATTATTTGTGGTTGCATTTAGTATGCTTCCTATTTCCCTGGCCATCAAAACGGGACTTGGAAAGATTGATGCCGAAATAGCATCAAGAAATTGATAGATTTTACCCTTTACTGATTTCGTCCAGTTCTTTTTCTTTCACTTTGGCTTCGAGACCTTCTTTTTTGATGCCCATTCTGATATGAAAGAATAGACTCATGTAGATGTTGGCTATCCAGACCAATGAAAAAACAGCAATTACATAACCACGCCAGTCGGTAAATAATAATTGATAATCAGTAAAAACGATAAAAAGAATACTTACATAAAAACTGAAGCAATACTCGCAGGTGAATATGTAAAAGAATTTTCTTCGGAAAATGGTTTTCCCTATCAGGCTCTGGTTTTTGCAGTATTCGCGGGGTTCTCTAAAAATCTCTTCATGGGTAACTGTCCAGGCTACACAGGAAATAGGAATAGCGAGTACAAAAAGCCAGATAATTTGTTCGTAAAGATTCATGCTAACATTGCTTGTGATGGTTTACTCGTGTATCTCTGAAAACATTGTTCCACAATCATCTGAGAAATTATTTCCACTGTTCCGGTAAAAGATTTTTACAAGAAACCTATATCAGTAAAGCAGAAAGTGTGGCTTTATTGAATCCTCATACTCATTTTAGCTTAATAGGTACCCATATTTCTTCCTCCGAGTCAGGGTCGGCATTTTTGTATTTTGTTCCCAATAATTCAAAATGTGGGCGGTCGTCCAGCACATAAGCCGAATCAGGTAGCCAGGTACTGAAAATATACTGAAAAGTACTGGTGTCGTTGCTTGAGCCTTTGTGTGTAAACACGGCATATAGGCCACCCTCCAAAATGAAAAAATCCATTTCGTCCGGGATACTTTCCCAATTACTTACCTCAACCGCCGCCCATTTTTCAAAAAGCGCATGTGGATTAAACGACTCAAGGGAAGCCGATTTATACAGCTGTAATGAATACAGGTCTGTATTTACCACATGTTGAATCTCTTTTCTGTGCGGCATAAAACTCCGCCAGAGTTCTGCAGTTTTGTTGTCAGCAAAAGACATGGTCAGGTGTTTGCCAACCAGCTTTTTTTCTTGTAAAGTTTCTATTCGTGGTTCCTGCATCTATTATCTTCTGTATTTATCACCAAATGTAGTACTATTTTCCTGATGTGAAATCGTCCAATCTGAAGTAAAGTAATGAATATGTCCGTCCGCAAGTGGACAAAGTATGTCCGTGAGTGGACGACGCATTTTATCTAAATAAGGCTTGCAGGTGGCTTGGGAAGCGATTTTCAGTATGGCACCATATTTGTACGACAAAATAGAAACTAATAAGACGGATTTATGCACAGAGCAAACTTAGGAGAATTTGAAGAGATGGTTTTATTGATGGTGGCCATTCTGGATACAGAGGCCTATGGCGTATCGGTGAACCAGGCCTTGGAAGAACACACCAGCCGTGTGGTTGCTTTTGGAACAGTACACAATACCCTTATCCGGTTGGAAGAAAAAGGTTTTTTGAGCTCGGAACTGGGCGGCGCCACCAATGAAAGGGGAGGGCGCCGGAAGCGTCTGTTTAAAATTACGGCACTGGGTAGTAGAGCCTTGCAGGAAGTACACGAGTTACGCCAGGGATTGTGGCAGATGATACCCCCGCATACACTTCGCCTGAGCGGCCTTTGAAAAAGCAATAACCCTGTACAAATTATGAAAAACAAACCGCCTGAATGGGCACGATACTTACTGAACCGATTCCATCCGGAAGATACTCTCGAAGAGGTAGAGGGTGACCTTGAAGAACTTTACGTTTATTATTATAAGCGTTCAGGGAGAATGCAGGCAGACCTGCGCTACTGCTTTAGCGTGCTTACGGTTCTGCCTCCGTTTGTGCGCCGCCGGAAAAGAAGAGAATACAATCAACCATCAAAATTAGGACTAGCTATGTTACGAAATTACTTTAAAGTCGCTTTTCGAACTTTATTACGCCACCGCCTGAATAGCTCATTGACTATCATGGGCCTGGCACTTGGTTTAGCCTGTGTGCTATTGATTATTCTGCATGTAAAAGAAGAATTAAACTACGATAAAGGCTTTACTAAGGCCGACCGCATTTATCGGGTTAATATGGAAAATATCGGTGAAACCAACAGACGCTGGACTGCCACGTCCCCCGTTATGGCTGTTGAAATGCAAAAGGAGATTCCTGCCATTCAGACTATCGCCCGGTTTAATCGGCCGTATCCTGACAGGGTATTCAGCTATAGGGCATCTTCTACCAGTGAAGCCAGGCAATTTGAAGAAAAACGCGGATTCTATGCCGATTCGACTGTAGCAGAGGCGTTCGATTTACCGTTTATTAAAGGCAATCCTAAAACTGCACTGAAACAGACTGATGCCATTGTACTTACCGAAGATATGGCAAAAAGATACTTTGGTAATGAAGACCCGATAGGGAAATATATTAAAGACGATTTGGATAATCATCTATTGATGGTAACCGGGGTTATTGAAAACTTTTCATTTCCAACGCACCTGTCTTTTGATTATCTTATTTCTATGTCTACCGTTTATAAAGAGCCTATTCAGGATAGACTTAAAAACAGAACCTGGTCGGGATTTTATAATTTCATCGTGCTGCATAAAAACGCAACGAGAACAGGTGTAGAAGCAAAAATACCTGATTTTATGGTAAAGTTTTATGAGGCCATCGGCGAGAAGCGTCAGGATATTCTGAAGAGTCGGCAAATCTATCTGCAACCCATTACAGATATTCATTTGCACTCGCATTTCGAAAAAGAGATGGGGCCTAACAGCGATATACTGTATGTCTATATTTTTTCAGCCGTTGCTTTTCTTATTCTGTTAGTGGCATCGGTTAATTTTATCAATATGGCAACTGCGCAGGCGTTTAGTCGTATGAAAGAAGTGGGTGTCAGAAAAGTATTGGGGGCCAGAAAATGGGCTTTAATTCAACAGTTTTTAGGTGAGTCTATCATGATGACTCTGGCTGCTGCTTTCATCGCCCTGTTGGTATGTCTGCTTGCGCTACCGTTCTATAATGAGCTCACCGCTAAAAATCTCTCGTTCCGGGCTTTGTTTACTCCTGATAATATGCTGATTATGTTAGCAGTGGTGAGTTTCATTAGCTTCTTAGCCGGAATGTACCCTGCATGGTTTATTTCAAACTTCGAACCCATCAGTTCATTAAAGGGTAAAAAAATTACGGGCTCGTCAGTTAACTTAGTCCGCAAAGGCCTCATTGTATTCCAATTTGTGGTATCTGTGTTTATGATTTTCAGTACCATAGTGGTGTATCAGCAAATGAAGTTTTTTCAGAACAAAAAATTGGGGTTTGAGCAGGAGCATGTAGTAGCTTTTAAACTCTATGGAGATTTACACAATAAAGTAAGCACTATCAAGAATGAACTGTTAAAGAATACTTCTATCAGTCAGGTGGCATTAACTTCCAGTTTGCCGGGTGATAGAATAGGTATGGACAGGTTAGCTCTGCCTGAAAAACCGGAGGAAGATATATCGATGCGTTTGGTGTTTGGTGACGAGAATTTACTGCCTTTGTTGAAAATTGAGTTAAAGTCAGGGCGAAATTTTCTTAGAAACACTGAAGGAACTCCTCCGACTTTTATTATTAATGAGGCGGCAGCCAAAGTCCTGAAAGTTAAAAATCCTGTCGGGCAGAAAATGATTTTCTGGGATACTCCGGGCGAAATAGTGGGCGTAGCCAAAGACTTTCATTTTGCCTCTCTGCACAATTCAATTGAACCACTGGTGATTGTCAATTTCCCTAGAGAAGCAACCTATTATTTGATGAAGGTGAAGGGTGATAATTTATCAGAAACCATACGGGAAGCACAGAATACCATTACCCGTGTTTCACCGGGCAGTTTATTCAGTTATTCGTTTCTGGATGAAAAAATGACACACCTTTATGATTCTGAACAACGTATGGGCAATGTTATGAAAGTTTTTGCTGTGTTTGCCATCTTTATCTCGTGTTTAGGTTTATTTGGATTATCGGCCTATATAGCGCAATTGCGTACCAAAGAGGTAGGTGTACGTAAAGCATTAGGTGCTTCGGTGTCAGGCGTAGTAGTGTTACTATCTAAAGATTTTCTCTGGCTGGTAGTTATTGCCACCGTATTAGCGTTTCCGTTAGCCTGGTGGGCTATGACTCAATGGCTGAAAGAGTTTGCCTATGCTATTAATATACAATGGTGGGTGTTTGTCGCATCGGGTTTATTGGCTATAACCATTGCCCTGTTGACCGTGAGTTTCCAGAGTGTCAAAGCGGCCTTGGTGAATCCGGTGAAGTCTCTGAAAAGTGAGTGATTTTGTTTAATGCGTGAATTAATGATTTAGTGAATGAATGATTAGGATAATCAGATTGTAGTAGTAGTCACTCACTCGCCAAATGAATGGAACTATGAAGAATACTCCTCCTGAATGGGCAAATAAGTTACTCAATCGTTTACATCCCGAAGAAACACTGGAAGAAGTGGAGGGGGATTTGGAGGAATTATATGCCTTTTGGTTTCAGAATTCAGGAAAGTTCTGGGCAGACCTGCGCTATTGTTTTAGTGTGCTTACGGTTCTGCCTCCGTTTGTGCGTCGTCGGAAAAAACGTGAATATTATCAATCTTCAAGCCTGGATTTTGCTATGTTACGAAACTATTTCAAAATCGCTTTTCGGAACCTGATAAAACAAAAACTATATTCAGGCATTAACATTCTCGGGCTTGCCTTAGGAATAACCTGTGCCTTGTTGATAGGTATGTGGGTTCAGGACGAAATCAGTTATAATAAGTTTATACCGGATGCCGGGCGAGTTTACTTCGTAAGAGTCAATTATGCGCTTCCTAATGGAGAAGTTGTTACCGGCCCTGCCACTCCGGGTCCTTTGCAGGAGGCCATTGCGCAGGATATACCGCAAGTCGAAGCTACTGCAAAAATTACTTATGAGCCAGATAATCTGCTTATAAAAGTAGGAGAAAAAGCCGCCAAGGAAAAAGGGTATTATGCGACGGCTGATTTCTTCAAAGTATTTTCGTTACCAGCTATTGCAGGAGACCCTAAAGCAACCCTGAACCATCCCGACCAGATTGTGATTACCCGCAAGATAGCAGGAAAGTATTTCCGGCAGGAACAAGTCATAGGTAAAAAACTTCAACTCGATAACGGAAAGTATTATACTGTTGGCGCCATTATAGAAGACATACCCACCAATACAACTTTTCCGTTTGACTGGGTTGTCAACTTTAGCAATATTGAACAATTCTGGATGAAAAACTGGGGTAATACCATGTTCAAAACGTTTGTTAGGCTTAAAACTGATGTAACAGCCATTCAGGCAGAGTACGCAATGAATAGCCTCTTTCGGCGCTATACCAATGAAGGGACTGATGCGGGATGGCCCATTCTTCAACCCATTACAGATGTATATTTATATAGTGAATACAAAAATGGAAAAGCTTCTGCAGGAAGAATTGAATATGTACGGATTTTCTCATTAGTCGCACTGTTCATTCTGTTAGTGGCTTGTATCAATTTCATGAATTTAGCTACGGCCCGCTCGGCTATGCGGGCTAAAGAAGTGGGTATCCGAAAAGTAGTGGGAGCCATGCGTTCTTCTTTAGTTGGGCAACACCTAAGCGAGTCTATGTTGACCAGTATGCTCGCAGCAGCGTTGGCATTGGTATTTCTTTGGGTAGTATTACCTGCATTTAATACTGCTTTCAATAAACAGCTAATCATCGATTTGACGAGCAAAGCCCTTTGGACAATGTTGGGTAGTGTTGTTCTGATAACCGGAATTTTATCCGGTAGTTACCCAGCTTTGTTTTTGTCTGGCCTTCAACCTCTCAGAATTCTGAAAGGAAAGCTAACACCAGATTCAGGCTCAGCATTCTTTCGAAAGGTACTGGTTATATTCCAGTTTTCGCTTTCTGTTTTCTTGATTATCGGTATGCTGGTTGTAGGTAGGCAGATGGACTATCTGCAAACAAAGAATCTGGGTCTTAACAGGGAAAACGTGCTATATGTACCACTGGAAGGTGAGATTGCAAAACCTGCCAAAATAGAAACGTTTCGACGAGAAGTGATGCATCAGCCATCGGTAGCATCGGCAACAATGACCAGTTCATTGCCTGTGGATGTACAGGGTACATCAGGCGACCTGGACTGGCAGGGTAGAGGGCCAGACCAACCAAGCAATGTAGCTGCTATGGAAGTGGCGGGTGATTTTATCCGCACCCTGAACATTCAATTGATTGAGGGGAGGGACTTCAGGGCCAATAGTCTGGCTGATTCAACTAATTATATTATTAATGAGGCAGCGGCAAAAATGATGAATATGGCATTCCCCGTAGGAAAAGAGGTGAAATTCTGGCAAGGTAAAGGGCAAATTATTGGTTTGATGAAAGACTTTCATATCAATTCGCTCCATCAATCCATTATGCCTTTAATTCTGTGTTTCAATCCTGCTAAAACCAATTACCTTCTGGTTAAAACCCGTGCTGGTCAAACGGAACGGGCCATTGCCGAATTAGAAAAACTGGTAAAACAGTTTAATCCGAATTACCCTTTTACCTATCACTTTGTTGATGATGCCTACGAGAATCTGTATAAAGCCGAAAAGCAGGTGAGTGTGCTTGTTAATTATTTTGGTGTGCTGGCAATTTCCATCTCTTGCATGGGATTGTTTGCTCTGGTAGCATTTACAGCAGAACAGCGTAAGAAGGAAATAAGTGTGCGTAAAGTATTGGGAGCCGGAATATTCAATGTTGTATGGCTATTGTCTACTGACTTTCTGCGACTGGTTTTGATTGCCATAATTATAGCCACCCCACTGACCTGGTGGGCTGTGTCTAATTGGCTCAGTACATTTGCGTATCAAACAACTATCAGTTGGTGGATTTATGCAGTAGCAGGATTAACCGCACTTGCAATTGCTCTGCTGACAGTGAGCTACCAAAGTATTAAAGCCGCGGTATTGAACCCTGTAAAGTCTCTGAAAAGTGAGTGATTTTATTTAACGAGTGAATTAATGATTTAGTGAATGAGTGATTAAGATAATCGGATTGTAGTAGTCACTCAATCACTAAATAAATGGAACTATGAAGAATACTCCTCCTGAATGGGCACATAAGTTACTCAATCGTTTACATCCCGAAGAAACACTGGAAGAAGTGGAGGGGGATTTGGAGGAATTATATGCCTTTTGGTTTCAGAATTCAGGAAAGTTTTGGGCAGACCTGCGCTATTGGTTTAGTGTGCTT
This sequence comes from Emticicia sp. GW821-FHT11C11, assembly GCF_058808615.1. Classification (NCBI taxonomy): domain Bacteria; kingdom Pseudomonadati; phylum Bacteroidota; class Cytophagia; order Cytophagales; family Leadbetterellaceae; genus Emticicia; species Emticicia sp. GW821-FHT11C11. The sequence continues at coordinate 553,386 of NZ_JBXARV010000002.1, read as the reverse complement.
ACTGTTCTGCCTCCGTTTGTGCGTCGTCGGAAAAAGCAAAATCATCATTCAACCTTAAAAGACATGTTCAATAACCTGCTATCAGTTTCCTTGCTGAAAAGTAATCTGAAACAATTTTTAAGAAGAATTGCCAAAGAGAAAACCTATGCCTTTCTGAATATTTTTGGTCTGGCTATGGGGTTAACCTGCTTTGCCTTTATTGCTCTTTGGGTAAGCGATGAAATAAGCTATGACAAGTTCAATCAGAATTTTGAGAACATTGTAAGGCTCACAACCATCGAAAAAAGCGAGACCAACGTTTCGAATTCAGCCAGGTCAGGCGCACCTGTCGCAAAAGCACTTCAACAAAGCTATGCCGAAATTGAAAATACAGTAAGATTAGATTTGAGAGGAGAAATTATACAGCATGAAGACAAACAGATGCTGGAACCCAATATCCTTTTAGCAGACCCCTCATTCTTTCAGGTGTTTAGTTATCGTTTTATCAGGGGAAATATAACTACTGCTCTAAAAGACCCGTATACACTGATATTGACTGAATCAGCTGCTAAAAAGTACTTCGGTAGTGCAGATCCTATAGGCAAAGCGCTAACAATTTACATGTATGATAGCACCGGACGAGGAGCTGATTACACCATAACAGGTATTGTGGCAGACCCACTCCAAAATGCTCATTTCACGTTTTCAATGATTGCTTCTTTTAAGACCATTGAAGTAGCCCGTCCGGGTGTATTAACAGCAGAGGGATGGAGTGACAACCGCTTTTTTACTTATCTGTTGCTCAAAAAAGGCGTTGATTATGAAGTGCTTTCTGATAAAATCAGCAATTTTTATCAAAAGAAAATAGGAGGTCGCTTAAAAGCCGCTCAAGCTACCTATACCTATCGCCTGCAGGCATTAGGAGATATTCATCTGAAATCAGATTTAGAGCGAGAAATGAGAGTCAATGGCAATATCAATCAGGTATATATTTTCTCAACTATTGGTATTTTCATTTTATTATTGGCTGCTATTAATTATATCAATCTGGCCACGGCTCGTTCAGTAGGTAGGGCTAAAGAAATCAGTATCAAAAAAGTGATTGGGGCAGTTAAGACGCAACTGATATTGCACTATATCGCAGAGGCGGTTTTGTTTGCTATGCTGGCTTTGGGGGTTTCACTTTTGTTATCGGTTTTAATACAGCCCTTTTTCTATCAACTTACCGGCAGAGATGTATCACTGTTTACTTCTCCTCTATTGTTGTTGTTCCTTACAGGTGTCAGTATTTTCCTGGGCGTGCTGGCAGGTATTTATCCGGCTTTTATTCTTTCTGCCTTTAGACCGGCCATAGTGCTTAAAGGGTCGTTTAAATCAAGTGCCGGAGGAATCGGTTTGCGTAAATCTTTAGTGATGGCGCAGTTTGTTATTACACTGCTTTTAGTTACAAGTATCGTAATTATGTATTCACAAATGCAGTACATCAACAACAAGGATTTAGGTTATAATAAAGACGCGCTGCTTTATTTACGGTTAAACGGAAACGCTGATGTTGTAAAAGGTTTTGAGGCGTTTAAAAACGATTTAATGAGCCCCCTCATTAGTGACATAACGACTTTCCGATCAGGCATTATGAATGGCATTGAAACCGGACCTGCCGAAACCATTGATGCCAAAGGGAAAAAGGTTGAAATAAATACCTCAAAAATTCAGGTAGATGCCAGCTACCTGTCGGTTTATGGTATTAAACTGATAGCCGGAAGGAACTTTGGGCTGAATGATGCCGGAGATACGATCAGGAAAATTATTCTGAACGAAAGTGCCGTGAAAAAAGCAGGCTGGCAAACCCCTGAAGTAGCTATTGGCAAACCGTTTATGATAGACAATCAGGCAGGAATTGTAATAGGTGTAACCCGGGACTTCCACTTTAATAGCTTGCAGCAAACGCTTTTGCCTTTGGCTATATCGCCGAGAGACGGGTATTTTTCAAAAATTACCATTAAAATAAACGGGCAGAATCTGAACCAGGCAGTTTCGCTGGTTGAAGACGTTTGGAGAAAGCATTTCCCGGTTGTGTTATTTGATTATGACTTCGTTGATACACTGATTAAAGAGCAGTATCAGGCTAATGAACGCTTCTCGACTATCATCCTTTATTTCTCAGTTTTGTCGCTCATTATTGCGTGTATGGGTTTATATGGGTTGATTGCCTATACCGCTTCTCAAAAAACAAAAGAGATTGGTATACGCAAGGTACTGGGCGCTTCGGCAAAAGGCATTGTAGTGTTGTTGTCAAAAGATTTTCTGAAACTGATAATTTTTGCTGCGGTAGTAGCATTGCCTGTGGCCTGGTATCTGATGGATCAATGGCTGCAAAACTTTGCCTATCGTGTAAACCTTTCCTGGTGGATGTTCGGTTTTTCTTTAGCTGCAGTCTTTATAATTGCATTTTTTACTATCAGTTTTCAGGCAATTAAAGCCGCTCTGGTTGACCCGGTGAAGTCTTTGAAAAGTGAGTGATTGGGTAGTTTAGTGAATGAGCGGTAGCTGTGCGGCGATTTATACAATTGTATTAACAAGCGTATATTAGAGTTTTGTTTTATGAAAAATAAATTGTAATTAAAGCAAAGTGCCCCTTGGTTTAGGAGCACTTTCTTAAAATCTGCTACAGATTTATCTGTAATTAATAATAGTATTTATTCAAATCAGACCTTTGGCAATTCCCACGGAGAGCGGTAACGCGATTTTAGAAACTTGTTGCTTTCAGGGTCATTTTTAAACTGGCGTTTCTCAGCATCCCATTCCAGTTTTTTGCCTGTACGGTAAGCAATATTGCCCAGATGTGCCACTACAGCTGTATCGCGCCCCATCTCAATGGTGCAGTTAGGGTCTTTTCTGTCTTTAATGCACTCTAGCCAGTTTCTGGTATGATTATCCAGCCCGGCATCATAGTTCCGTCTTGGTGGTATAGGGTTCACGAGATATTTACCGTTATCCTGAAGTGGCAGTATTTTCCAATGCACACGATTAATGGCCAGAATACCGTTTTCACCAATAAAGGCCACACCAGGTTCACTTACATCGTCCAGATACGGCGAAGTACCCATGGCCATAAATTGTTCCCAGACCAAGCTAAAGTCGCCAAAGTCATAGACGGTTGTCAGCGTATCAGGGGTTTCCGCGGCATCATCCGGGAACGCCAGTTTACCACCAATGGCCATTACAGCTTTAGGTGATTTGGCATTCATGCCGGCCAGTACCATGTCGAGCATGTGTACACCCCAGTCTGTCATCAGGCCGCCGGCGTAATCCCAGAAATACCTGAATGTGCCATGAAACCTGTTTTTATTAAAAGGCCTTTTAGGAGCAGGCCCCAGCCATCGGTCGTAATCTACACCTTTTGGTGGTTCAGAATCAGGTACTATCTTGAAGTCTCTGCCATAATTTACATCAGCCCATGCTTTTACCTGCCGTATTTTTCCGATAGACCCCGTGCTTAGTTCCTTCAATGCATCTTTCCAGTGGCGGTCGCTTCGTTGCCATTGGCCAACCTGAACCACCCGGTTATACTTACGGGCAATTTTTACCATCAGGTCTGCTTCTTCAACAGTAATGGAAATCGGTTTTTCAACATACACATCTTTACCTGCTGCACAGGCATCACATACCTGTATGCAGTGCCAATGATCTGGCGTGCCGATGATAACCGCATGCAGGTCTTTCAGCTTTAATAAACTCCGGTGGTCATTAAAAGTCTGTGGTTTGTTGCCATAGGCTTTTTCTATTTCTGTGGCTCTTTGGGCAAGCAGGTCGGCATCTACATCGCACAGGGCAATGCATCGGGTATCTGCATTTTTCAGAAAAGAACGTAAATCGGCCCATCCCATACCTCTTACGCCTATCAAGGCAACATTAATCTGATCAGCGGCATTTCCGGCAGGTGAAGCCGCTTGGGCTTCTGCTATAGATACAGCGCCAACGGCGGCAGCACCAAGGGTAGATTTACCTAAATTTTTCAGGAATTTTCGGCGGTCGGTCATAGTAAACAGGTTTTGTTGTAGGTTAAAGTATGGTCTTGGTCTTTTATATCGGCAAATTGTGTACGGCTTTTAGTTTAGCTTGCTCTATATTTTTCAAACCCACTTTTTAAGCTATTCTCCAGTTCTTCAAAAGTACATTGAAGCGTATTATTTGTGATGTTGACCACCACATGATTACCTTCTTTACCTTTCTTCTTTGGACCCGTAGTTTTCTTAAGCACAATATTTACGAATTTCTTATTGAGCAGTTTAGTTGTTTTTATGTTGCTTATTTCTTTCCACGGAATATGCCCTCCCGAAATACCACTCGAATTATCAGTGATGCCCGTCTGGTCTATGATAATGCCCGGTTGCTGGTCGATTATTTTCTTTACAACCACATAGGCACTAAGACCGAACACTGCAATAGATAACATACCAATGCCTGACACAAAGTTCGGATTGCCCACTAATCCGTTTTTGAAATACCCGGGGTTGCTAACAAACCAGATACCAATTGCAAAAAAGGCAACGGTGCTGATTAGTAATAAAATGAGACGTTGTTTGTTCAGAGGAATTTCAATGCGTTCGTCAGTTGTTTTCATATCTTTGGTTTGAGGTGATAGTCTAAAATTAGAATATTAGGTTTGATTAAACAAATATTCGCCAAACTCAGTTAAAATTCCGGTAATGATGATTATCCCGGAGGCAATTCTTTCGATAAATTTGCAGGAGTTCTTAAAAACACTTAGTTTTCGTATTCAACCTAAATGATATTAAACACCAATGAAAAACAACTATTTGAAAACGATAATTTCGGCTATGGCTATAGCTGTGGTAATAAGTTCGTGTAATAAACCGGCAGAAACAAAAACACCTGCCCTTGCAGGCACCTGGAAATTACTGACAGGCACACTGATTGAAAAAGGAGACACAACTGTAACAGACTATACCAAAGGAGTATCGTTTATTAAGATTATTAACGATACTCATTTTGCTTTTATACAGCATGACTTGAATGGCGGTAAGGATTCAACTGCGGCTTTTTCAGCCGGTGGTGGCACTTACTCTCTGAAAGACAATGCTTATACTGAACATCTCGAGTACTGTAACGCCAGAGAGTGGGAAGGGCACGATTTTACTTTTACCATTGAAATCAAAAATGACACATTGGTACAGAGAGGAGTGGAAAAAATAGAAAGTGCGGGTATAGAAAGACTGAATATAGAGCGATATGTAAGGGTAAAATAGCGATAGCTATTAGTATATGCGTGTTGATTTGTTTATTTTCGAAGCAGCATATTCGAAAATAGATACAACCTATGAAACCTCACCTACTTGTTTTGATACTGGTAATAGCTCCCTTTTTTGCAAAGGCAGATATTGCCAGAGAAATCAGTTCTCCTGACCAATCTATTCGCCTTTCGGTCAATCTGGGACAAAAACTAAGCTATAGCGTTTATTACAAAAGTCAGTTGCTGGTGGCACCGTCTGAGATTGACATGATTTTGTATGACGGCAAAAAACTATCTGATGGCTTAGCCAATCCTGTATTTACGCAACGTGCTAACAAGAGCGTTATCATTTCTCCGGTACCCGAGAAGAGAAAACAGATTCCGGATGAATATCAGGAACTGACCATTACTTTAGCTAATTCGTTCGGGGTAATATTCAGAGTGTATAATGATGGGGTAGCTTATAGAATAGTAACCCGGTTCGAAACAGATATTCTGGTGAAAAATGAAGTGGCTTCGTTCCATTTCCCGGCCAACCATCCGGTTTATTTTCCTAAAGTAGTGCCGGATGCCAAAATGGATCGTTATCATACCAGCTTTGAAGAATTGTATACGCTGCAACCTATGGATAGCGTCGCTGCCGGTGATTTATTTTTCAATCCGGTTCTGATAGCTCCTCAGCAGGGGCCTAAAGTGGCCATAACCGAATCGGATTTGGAAGATTACCCCGGCATGTTTCTGACCGGAACCTTAGGAAATGCGCTCAAAGGAGATTTTGCGCCCTATCCGGCTGAAGAAACCGAATCGAAAGAATTGTACTCACTCCGGTATGTAACGAAGCGCTCTGATTTTCTGGCTAAAACCAAAGGAAACAGGGTTTTCCCGTGGCGGGTATTGATGATAGCCCCACACGATAAGGATTTGCCTGCCAACGACCTCGTGTACAGGTTAGCGTCACCGTCCCGTGTGGCGGACGTATCGTGGGTGAAACCCGGCAAGGCTACTGACGAATGGATTATAACTTCTAATATTTTCAATGTGCCTTTTAAGAGCGGTATCAATACGGCTACCTATCTGTATTACATAGATTTTGCCAAAAGATTCGGTTTCGAGCGGATTATGATGGACGCTGGGTGGAGTGATAACAACGACCTGTTCAAAATCAACCCTGAGATTGACATGGACAAAATCATGAGTTACGCCAAAAGCAAAGGAGTAAAAGTGAGCATGTGGACACTGGCGCTGACATTGGAAAAACAGTTGGAACCTGCCTTAGACCAGTTCAATAAGTGGGGTGTGGATTTTATTATGACCGATTTCATTAACAGAGATGATCAGAAAGCCGTACAGTTATTTTATAAAATTGCGGAAGCCTGTGCGCGTCATCGATTGATGCTGATGTTTCACGGGGCTTTTAAACCCGCAGGTTTTAACCGTACTTTCCCGCATGCAGTGGCGCGCGAAGCAGTGCTGGGCTCTGAGTATAACATCTGGAGCAATAAGGTAACACCCGAACATAATTTAAGACTACCCTTTATCAGAATGCTGGCCGGGCCGCTCGACTATGAACCGGGTATGCTTAACAATGCAACTGTAGCCGGTTTTAAACCGCATGCTGAAAACGTGATGTCGATGACCACCCGCACCCAGCAACTGGCCATGTTTGTGATTTATGAAAGCCCGATACAGTTTTTTGCCGGAAACCCTTCTCAAGGACTAATGGAACCGAAATTTATGGAGTTTTTAGGGGGTGTCCCTACCGTTTGGGATACTACAGAGGTAATAGATGCCAAAGTAAGTGATTATATTGTCACAGCCCGGAAGAAGGGCAAAACGTGGTATGTTGCCGCCATGACCGATGCCAATGCCCGCGATTTAATAGTACCGCTGGATTTTCTGGATGAAGGTATGTATACTGCCACTATTTGTAGAGATGGGTTAAATGCCGATAAATATCCGGCAGATTATGATATTTCAAACACAACATTAACCCGAAAGGAAGTACTTAAAATAGCGCTTGCTCCCGGTGGCGGTTATGTGATTAAACTGGTAAAGAAGTAAATAAAAAACCGGGGCACAAATAAAAATTGTGTCCCGGTCTGAAATTTTCCGATAGATAAGAAATTACTTCCGGGCTTTAATTTTGTTATATTCTTCCACTATTTTCTTTATATCGGTGGCTTCATAGCCTGTGCTGCCGATTTTCTTCATAAGCTCAGGGGCATCAGAGAAAAAGGTAAGAGCTATGTCCATAAAATCTTCTTCCTGATTTTTGCGTTTGACAACGGGCACTTCAACGCCCGATTCGTTTGATCGTTTCAGATACAGGCGTTTCACCAAAGCCGTTTCTTCAACAAAAGTCATGCGATTGTTGATGTCTTTGGTTTGTCTTACATGTTCTGTGGCTTCATAAGCAATCAGGCTTATCTCTCCTTTTACCACATAGGCTGCCAGTACAGTCTCTGCCTTACTGCGTTTTTTCTTATTTTCTACGTTAAATTGTGCATATTCTCTGTCTCCATCCGGGCTGTGCTTAATGATTGACTGTACATCTTTACTTTGTATAGTCGATTTCTTACTGGTTTGCGCATCCTTAAAACTAAAGCTATCACCCGCAATTGGCGAAGTGCTGCCTTTCAACACAGTACCATTTTTCAGGGTTATTTCAGTTGAATAGTATTTTACCTTTTTGTTGAGTGTCTGGCAGGCAAAGGTGCCGACAGTCAGCATAAAAAAAGCCAGATAACGATATCTGAATCCGGTTGAAGAGCGATTCATGGAATAGTAATTTTCTTTGATGTATTACGGTAAAACTGGTCTGATAAAGACATTCGCCAATATAGTGAAATTTGCCAAGATTTTAATATTTCTTCCAGAGGCGCATCCATAAAACCAGATATGTCTTTGATGTGAATGCCAGCGTGTAACTGATTGATTGTCAGTATGTAAAGGAATGGTAAAGTGCAAATATTTCTATCATATTCTGTTTGTTTTTCTGATGTTTTATGTAATTTTATTCGTAAAGAACTTGTAAGCGTGATATGATGACAAACGGATAGCGGTTGAATCATGCCACGCTTATTTGCTTTGCAGACTGAAAAACGCTAAAACTTTTAAATTTATGAACCAGTTGACCTATGACAAACCCGATAGAATCCGTTCAGTAGATATACTCCGCGGACTGGTGATGGTACTAATGGCTATTGACCATGTGCGTGTATACGCGGGTGTTCCACCCGGAGGTACTACGGCCGACGTATTTTTTACCCGCTGGGTTACCCATTTTTGTGCTCCCTCGTTTGTGTTTTTTGCCGGAACCAGCGCCTTTTTGTATGGGCAGAAAATAAACAACAAAGCGGGTCTGACGAAATTTCTGCTTACCAGAGGTTTGTTGCTGGTTGCGTTAGAACTTACGCTGATTCGGTTTACCTGGACTTTCAATCTCGACTATAGTTCATTCATCTTAGCAGGCGTTATCTGGATGTTGGGCTGGTGTATGGTATGGCTGGCGCTTTTTATTCGTCTTAATACCGGTTTAATAGGTATCTTGGGCTTGTGCATAATAGCTTTTCAGAAAATATTCAGCGACGTACCCCTGCTTTTCCCTGAATCCATGCGGGCGTCGGTTGGCAGTATCTGGGAGTTTTTCTATCCTGCAGGGTTTGAACCATTTGGTGGAATAGCCGTATTATATGTACTGATTCCCTGGATCGGCGTGATGATGGCAGGATACGGATTTGGGGCAATTTTAAGAAAAACGCCTGCAGTAAGAGACAAAATCTGTCTTGCCATCGGATTGACTGCCATAATCACATTTCTCATCTGGGGTAATATAGAGGTGTATTACAGCAATACGCCTAATAACCCGATACGGCCGCTTTTCAGGCTTCTTAGCCAAAGTAAGTATCCACCGTCGTTATTATATGTTCTTATGACGCTGGGGCCGATAATAACCTTAGTACCTCTGGCAGAACGGGCAAAGGGTTGGGGAGGCAAAATATTGTCAGTTTTCGGACAGGTGCCAATGTTTTATTATTTATTGCATATACCGCTTATTCATATCACGGCCCTGGTAGTAAATTATATCAGAGAAGGTGCCATACATCAGGAATGGTACACCACTGCCCCCTTTTCACAGGTACCTGACACCGGCCGGTGGCCTTTGACCCTGCTCTATCTGATTTTTGTAATAGATGTGGTAATTTTGTATTTCTTATGCCGATGGTATGCCCGGTACAAAAAGGCGAACCCTGAAAAAGGATGGCTGAAATATCTCTGATTTTATAATGAATAAAATTTATGGAATGTGGCGGATTTTCTATCTTTGAGATTATCCGGAAAAGTAATAGCATTAATGACAACAAACCAGCAGATTGACAAGCTCATAGGAGTTGTATATAATTATGAGGTAAGGCAGCAATCAGATTTGAAAAACTTACCTGTTTATGTTGAATTATGTCGGCAGATATTTGCCGAAGTACCCAATCTGAATGAGCGGCAATATCAAAACCTGCTGTATATACTGGTGAGTAAAAAACTCATACAGATTCAAGCCGACAATCTGCAGGATGCCTTTGATAAGCCCATTAGCTTAAGACCCGAAACAATAGCCTGGTATGAACAGTTTCACTCGTATTTTGATTATTTAGATTATCTGGAACAGAAGAATCAGCCCAGAGCTTTTCTGGAAGATTTTGATGATCCTGAACCGGAAGAATCGGAGCAAAAATCTATCTGGGCTAAAATGCCTTTATGGGGTAAGATTCTTGTGTTAATTATCGTAATTACAGGGGTAGTAATAATCGCTACAGGAATTGGTAAGCAATAAATCTTATTTAAAAGCATTCAGAAAATCTTGTGGCCACCCTGGGTTTTTAATAGTTAGTAAAAAAACCACAAAAGCGAAAGTAACAATACACCCGAAAAACATAATAATAAAACTTTTTGTAGGATTATAAGAATCCAGCATGAATTTGTCAGGATCATTCTCTAAATAAATGATTTCAACATTTGTCCCTTTCTCAATGTATTTCTGTTCATTAAACCCATAAGAAGCCTTCGTATGGATTGTTTGTCCGAGATAGGTTCTGAACTTAACAACGGGGAAATAGGACTTCTGACCTTTACTGGTTGATTGTATTTCATAATCAGTAATTTCTCCAATCGCTTTTAGACCATGCTTTCTGAATTGCTTATATTTTAAATAATAGTGTCCTAATATAAAAAGAATAATGATTTGTAGAAGTGCACTGAGAATAATAGAAAGTCCGGTAGTCATAGCAATAGTGTTGAGGTTTGTAAAATAAATAATGTAAAAATAGAGATTTTATAGAGGAGTAGAAATTATTCTTACTAAACGGTGGAATGCAAGTCCGATACCGAATTTAATGTGTGATGAAAGGTTTAATTTTATCAGAACACTTCCCCGAAATTGAAGTATATATTTTTGGAGCCGTCAGTGCCGACTGCATAATCAATAGCCAGATTGGCCCTCGAAAATTTATTGACCCGTATGCGAAGTCCTGTACCAAAAGCGGGAATAACTTTCTGAAATCGATTATTGGCAACTTCACTTACTGTTTGAAGGTTAGAAAATAATACACCGCCTAAAAACTGGCTTCTGGTGAGGGCAAACCTGTATTCTGTTTCGAAATACATCAGGTTCTTCCCTCTGAACCTGCCCTGAATGTACCCTCTCCCCATATTTACATTGGTGTCCCAACCTGTACTGGGCATGTCAAGGTAGGGCAGGTTGCCTCGGGTAAACATATTATATGACCAGAATGCCAGTATATGATTGGTGTTTCCGCTAAGGTCGAAATACTTACGGGCATCTATCAATAAAGACTGGTAATTGGTATTACTACCAAGACTTTTTAAGCTCTGCCTGAATACCAGATTCGTATAGAATCCTTGTGTGGCACTCATGGCATTAGTCCTGCTATCAAATAACAGCGAAAAGGTTGGCCCCGATGAAACTGATTTGCCCGACACACCGAGCGTGTGACCGGAAATGTTTTCCACGCCGATGCCGTCAGCGAAACTCTTTATTTTCCAATGATTATCATATTGATAACCAATACCTAAATACAGGTTTTTACCGATACTGCGCATCAGGGTCTGGTAAAGTCTCAGATACCTGAAATTCATATCTATGGCATTGTTTAAAGAGGTGTTCATCCCCAAGCCATAAGTTGCCTGCGGATAATTCATCAACCGCCAGTCGGTCGAGAAATAATACTTGTTGTTTTTAGAAAAATAACTGGTGGTATACTGCAATATCGATTGTTTGTTTTGTGTATAAGTAGCCGCTAAGTTAAGTATAGACACATTAGCGTTGGTGTTGCGGATGGCCACATTGGTAACTACCTGCAATAAAAATTTACTTTGTGGTGCGTAGCCCGGAGTGGGTAGTATGGCCACTACTCTGCCCCCTTCCTTGAGCGAAGTAGAATCGGTCTTTCTTGGTTTTTTTGTATGGAATATTTTACGAAGCAGATCTGTTACATCTCTTTGCTGAGAATAGGGTATTTGAGCCTGCAATAAACCTGGCGTAAGAAGTAATAATATAAAGACGATTGTGTGTCGGATCATATTTTAAGCGGTAGCCGGTCATGTCATAATTTTACAAATAACGGGCTTAATCACATGTATTAACGAATATAGAATAAAAAAAGGTGGTATTTCAACACCTTTTTTGAAAAGATTTTGATTGATTGGTCTCCGAAAGGAGATTGAATAACAGAAAGGTGGATGGGTTTAGAAAAATTAATGAATTCTATTGGCTGATTGTAGAATAATGAAGAAATTAAGCCTGTGTTTAAACAAATAGTCATGGATATGAAAAAAGGAGGATTATTATTGGTGTTCATATATCTGGTTGGCCTGACCTTCGTCCGGGCGCAATCTCTGGCACAGAAAATCTCTCTGCCGCCTGTACCTGCTTCAATAGAGTTTGCCGGAGAAAAAGTGCTGCTAAATAACCCCATCATCTATGAGCAATTGCAGCAGGAACTAATCAAAAATGTTTACAAACATTCTTCGACTTTGACTATTCTTAGTCGTGTAGCGAGATACAAAGAGAGAATAACCAGTATTTTGCAAAAAAACAAAGTGCCTGAAGACTTCTTTTATCTGGCCGTAATTGAAAGTGAACTTTGGCCCTATGCCAATTCGGGTAAAGCCGCCGGATTCTGGCAGTTCAGAGACTCTACCGCCAAAGAATATAAACTGGAGGTGTCTAAATTCGTAGATCAACGCCGGGACCTGGAGCTGTCAACACAGGCGGCCTGTAATTTTCTGAATAATCTGAACAGGACTTTCAATAACTGGACACTTACCGCTGCCGCCTACAATTCGGGGCGTACCAGTTTAATGAACACACTGAAAATACAAAAAGTACAGTCTTATTATGATTTACACCTGACGCTCGAAACCGGAGATTACGTGTTCAGAATACTGGCCTTGAAATTAATTTGTGAAAACCCCGGCCAATATGGATTTGAGTTGACTAAGAACGAAGCTCCTGATCCGGTGGAGGTTCTGGAAGTAAAAGAAGATATTAACCTGATTGATTTGGCCGGGAAATACAACATCACTTATAAAACGCTGAAATACTATAACCCCTGGCTGGTGTATAATCCCGGCTCGATGAAGACGGATAAGTATTATGAAGAAAATAAATGGATGAATGTGATGTTTGAGGTGAAGCCCGGACGAACTTATAAGTTTCTAATACCCAAAAAGCCCTGAATAGAAAATGAATGAGATGAAGGTGAGACCAGCAAGCATTGACGAGATAGATATACTCCTGACATTTGAACAGGGAATTGTAGAAGCAGAGCGCCCTTTCGACAAAACCTTAAAGGATGGAGAAATTCATTACTATGATTTGAAGTACCTGATTGAGTTGCCGACAGCTGAAGTGGCAGTGGCAGAAATCGGTGAGGAAGTAGTGGGGTCAGGATATGCGGTTATAAAAGAAGCCAAGCCGTATCTGAAACATGACCGGTACGCTTACTTGGGCTTTATGTTTGTAAAGCCCGAATGCAGAGAACTTGGCGTAAACAAAACCATTTTGGAATATTTGAAGAAATGGGCCGCCGGACAAAACATCGCTGAGATTCGCCTGGAAGTATATGATGACAATACGGTTGCGAAAAAAGCCTATGAAAAAGCAGGGTTCAAAGGTAATCTGCTGGAAATGCGGATGGAAATAGATATCAACGATTATGCTTCATAGTTTATAAAACAGATACATAAATGATTGAAAAGGGTTTTGAGGCAATTGATAAACAAACAGCAAGTCATTATTTATGGGGTGATAATTGCGATAGCTGGGTTTTGGTTGATATCGAGGGACTATCAGTCAAGCAGGAATGTATGCCCGCAGATACCAGAGAAAAATTGCATGTGCACGCCCATGCCCGGCAGTTTTTCTTCATATTAAAAGGTACCGCCACATTTTACCCGAACGGTGAAAAGATATTGATTGGCGCACAGACAGGCTTATTAATCAAACAAGGCACTGAACATTTTATTGCGAACGAAACTAATGAAGAACTGGAGTTTCTGGTGATATCGCAACCTGGCACTAATCAGGACAGAATCACGTTGGAGTAGGAGATTTAAAAACAAAAAGAACCGGCTTGTTCTACTATTACAAAACCGGTTCGGGACTCGCATAATGACTATTTCTGACTATACCAACTTACCGTTTGTTTGACAATCTGCTCCGCTGTGGTGGCATGATTCCCGAAGCGATGGATGAACTTGTCATGATTCAACAGATAAGGGTATTCAAACTGGTAAGCCAATTCGTAATATTCTTTAATCAACGGATTAAACAAACCGGCAGCACGAACCACTACCTTAGGTAATACCATTACTTTGGCTTTTCTTTTGGTTTCTTCCTCAAAAAGCTCAATCCATTGGTATAAATTCAAGGCAGGAGCGTTGGGCGTGTGCCATATCTGTCCGAATGCATCTGCTGCCGTACTTACTGCCACAATCGCCTCGGCAAAGTCGTGGATGTAAGTAAATGTATGATGCAAGGCTGGCTTACCCGAAAGCATAATACTTTTACCTGCATAGAGTCTTTCCAGAAAATCGGTACCGAAAAGCCCCTTGTAAATTCTTGGCCCTATGAAGTCGGCCGCTTTTACGAAGGCGACTCTCTGACTGAACTCTTCATTCGAATTCAGAAGTGTATCAATCACCGTTGTACGAATCATGCCTTTTTGAGTAGTAGCCTTGTGAGGCATTGTCTCAATCATGGCTTCTCCTTTCACGTTACCGTATGAGTATAGGTTGTCAGCAAAAACCAGACGCGCCTTGCTTTTGCTTAAAGCCTGCGCCAGTGCATGGGCTGTAGCCGGATAAAACCCCTGCCACAATTGATAAGGTACATCGGTGCAACTGAAAATAACTTCTGACATCGCTGCAATCTCATCCATATCGCTGCTTTTCGTTACATCTGCAGCCATTACATGAACATTATCCGGGAGCGAAATGGCCGTTTCCAATTGTCCTTTTCTGTTTACCAACGTTATTTCTTCGTCTGGATTTTTGCGAATTAGGGCTTCCAGAATGGTAAGCCCTAATTGTCCTGTTCCTAAAATGGTTTTCATTAGTTGCAACAGCTATTAGAAGAAGAATGAATAACTGATCCCCGGTGTCGGATTTATCTTCAGACTTTGTCCCTGAGAAGCCACAGCTATTGCCCCGATTCTAAGGTTAACTCCTTGCCACACCATCCAGCGGAAGCCTGCTTCAATGCCCATGGCATTTTTCCCTTCGTAGTCGCGGTTATATCCTCTCAGGTATGACGCCCCTGCATAGAATGATGACGGATTTTCTTTTTTGCCTACCGGTAAGAACCATACGGTTGCACCTACTTTAAGGAAATTGGTGTTTTCGCCAGATTTGAATGCGGTCGGATAATAGCCCGCATGAACCGATACCTGTTTGTGGCGATACTCGGCTCCGACTGACGGGTTCCTGAATCCGTTAATACTGAGTTCATTTTTAGAAAAACGACTTTGAGCGAAAGAGCCAAGAGATACTACTAAAAGGATGATTGTAAAAATTGATTTCATTTTGATTGATATTTAAATTTTGATAATTGATTTATTTGAATGTGTACATTATTTACTTGCTAATTTGTATTTACCGATGTGAGGCACTACGTCTCCACCCATGTAGAGGTATCCGTTGTGTTCTTTCACTGCGCCTGCTTCAGGCATGGTTATTCCTTTGGTATCGAATAAGGTGTCGAGTATTTTGCCATCGGCTGAAATGTGCATCACCATTCCGAATTTCTCGGCTTTAGGTTGTAGAAACTCAGGTAGCGCATAGACCAGCTTTTTCATACCTGTTTTAGGATGGATTTTATCGAGTGCGTCGGTTCTTTTGGTCGAAAAACCTAACCAGTAGCTGCCGTCGTCTCTGATAGAAATGCCATTGGGAAAGCCCGGGAGATTATCAAGGAATGTTTCGGTCTGGCCTGCCTTACTGCCTTTGAGCCAGTATTTCAGCACTCTGTATTTAGAGGTTTCTACCAATAATGCGTAGTCTTCGGTCTTTGACAGCGTTACGCCATTTCCAAAATAGGTGCCATCGATGAGTGTCTTTACCTGACCAGTGCCTAGGTCGTAACTGTAAAATCCGCCTATCGGGGTCATTTCCAGTATAATCTTTTTACCATACTTGATGGTGTAAGGAGCAACGTGAGAGGTATTAGAGAAGTAGATTTTGCCGTCGGAGGCAATATCCAGCCCGTTTGGAATGTAAAAGGGTTTCCCGTTCTCATCTTTATTGGCCAGCACGGTGACTTTTTTATCAGGACTGATGCGGATGAGCCCTTCACGATGACTAAGTGCAATCAGATTACTGTCTGCGTCGAAATGAAGACCAGCTACCCATGAACGGGCATTGTAGAAGACTTCAACTTTACCAGCCGGACTGATTTTCAGGATTCTGCCATCGTTGAATTCTGTAGTGCCGTTGTGTACACCACAATACAAGTTTCCGGCTTTATCGAAAATGATATCTTCCGGCCCGAAACCTTTTTGGGTATCGGTGTCAATAGATATTTTTTCAGAAGTGCTTAATTTTTCATTCAGAGCCGACTCGGTAAACTTAGGATTATCCATCGGTTTCCATGATTTCGGATGAATGGTACAGGCATTGAGTGCCATTGCTAACACAATGAAACAATGCAGAGATGTATTTTTGAAGATTTGCATATTGTCTTTTTGTTTAATTGACAATGCAAATTTCGGAGTAACAGAACCGCTTTTACTGGACAAATGTCCAAAAAGGAAAATCAGCGGATATTATTTCGGATGCGGCTGAGGTGGCGGGGAGTTACTCCCAGAATTGAGGCTAAATATTGCAGCGGAATGTGTTGCAGCAGATGAGGCTCTTCTTTGAGCATTTTTTCGTAGCGTTGTTCGGCATTTAATACGATGAGGTCGTGCCGGGTGGCATCAATACCGCAGATAGAGCGTTCCAGCAGATGAATATAAAATTCTTTGAAGCCCGGAATCTCATTAACCAATCGCTTTAACTCGGGTTTACTGATGAGGCTGATGGTGCTGTCGACCAATGCCCTTATGTTTTCACGAGCGGGAGCCTCCCCTACAAAGCTTAGTAGAGAAGCTAAAAAAGTACCTTCAATTGAAATATAGGTGGTTATTTCTTCGCCTTCTTTCAGCGAATAATACTGAAACATACCGCTTTCAACAAAACCTATGTATCGGCTTGTTTTGCCTTCTTCTACCAGATGTTCGTTTTTTCTGAAGGTTTTAAAAATGAAGGCATTGAGTATTTTTTCCAGATTTTCTCCAGAAAAACCGATCATTTCAAATTGTTTTCTCAGTTTGGGGGCGGCAGGCATAGGTTCTTAAAGAAGAGACTATACAAAGTTAATAAAACTAAGCAAATCGCAAACGCTTACATTCAGGCGAGCAAAAGTTTTCTGTATTTTAATGGCTTTTTTAAAAACTGAAAGAGAAATAATTGATAAATTTGTATATACCGATTGAATTAAAATCGAACAGAATTATGGAAAACTCAGCTATTAAAGATCCTCTTTTTTTGCGGGCAGTAGAAGCTATTGATGCAGGAGATATCTCAACCTTACAATATCTGCTGGCAGAAAATACCCAGCTGATCAATACAAGACTTGATGTGCCGGATGAGGGCTATTTCAAAAATCCGTACCTGATGTGGTTTGTAGCAGATAACCCCATACGCAACAACAAACTACCTGTCAACATTGTGGACATTACCCGATTGTTGATTGAAAATGCTCGCCTGAATGCCCCTGATAATTTTCAGTTTCAGATTGATTATACTTTCGGGCTGGTGTCAACCGGGAGAGTACCACGCGACTGTGGCGTACAGATTGAGTTAATGGATTTGCTGATAGATGCAGGAGTTACTCCTGCCGGAAGTATAGGTGCATTGGCACATGGAAATGCCGAGGCAGCTCGGTATTTGATAAGTAAAGGAGAGACATTAGCGTTGGGAGTGGCTGTAGGGCTCGACCTCCTGGAAGAATTTGCACAGTTATTAAGCAGCGCCACTCAAACCGATAAACAGATTGCACTGATGGTAGCCGCCTTTTATGGTAAACCGGACATAATAAAACAGCTGATAGCCAGCGGTGTTGATGTGAATGCCTATCTGGAGCCTTCGTCCGGTTTTCATCATCATGCTAGTGCTTTGCATCAGGCGGTTTATTCAGGAAATATTGAAGCTGTAAAACTGTTGCTGAACGCTGGAGCCAATACCCATACTACAGACAGGATTTACGGAGTTACACCCCTTGGTTGGGCCAAGTACAGCCAAACGGAAAATGCTGATAAAGAAATGATAAAGAAATATGCTGAAATTGAACAGCTTTTCTACGTTTAATTGTATTCAATTTCTTTATTGCTTTAACAAGGTGCTGGTCTCATAAAGGTATCGCTGTTAAACAACATCGGTATAGGTTTCTATACATTTTTTGAAGATAGCCTGGTTAATTGTCTTTTGATGGATGGAATTCAATCATTTAAAAATTCTCTTCTATGAGTTCATGATTAACAAATGCTCCTGTCATGGAACCTGAAGATACAGCTAATGCCACAGAACGACCGAAATTTGAATTGTCGCCACAGGCAAAAACACCTGCCACATTGGTTTTTTGAAGACTATTTACCTTGATAAGTCCATGATCATTCAATTCACAACCTAGTTTTTCCGGAATCTCGCAATGTTGCACAAAAGCCGGTCTGTTATAGATCGCATTCAGGTTGATGGACGTGCCATCCTCTAAAACAACAGAAGCGAGCTGTCCGTTTGTATGTGCAATTTTGCTGATGGGGGTTTCAACAATGGGTATATTATGTTTTTTAAGCTTTAAGGTTTGTTCCTCATTGAGTGTTGAAGCTCCATTGGTAAACAGAGTAAGGTCTTTTGTCCATTGATGAATCAGCCTTGCATACTGTATGGCGGCTTCACCATTGGCAATGATTCCCGTTTTCTGTTGCCGTACTTCATAGCCATGGCAATACGGACAGTGAATGACAGAAATCCCCCAGCATTCAGTGAAGCCCTTTATGGCAGGCATTGTGTCTTTTATTCCGGTGGCAAAAATCAGCTTTTTGGCAGAGAAGACCTCTCCGCTTTGGGTTTCTACTTCAAAAACATCAGCCGACCTGACAGAATTCATGGCTAGCCCTTTATGAAAATGAATCGTTTGATACCGGGCAAGTTGTTCCAGAGCTATATCAGCAATCTCCTGTGGCTTGCGGCCATCCTGTGTCAGGAAATTATGTGAATGCGGCGTTTGTCTGTTGCAGGGCAGGCCGGAATCTATTACGAGTACTTTTCTCAATGCGCGCCCTAAACTCATGGCCGCTGATAGCCCGGCGTAACTGCCGCCGATAATGATTACTTCGAATTCCGTACTGCTTTGCATAGGATTGATTGAAACAATGTGCCTGATAGTTTGAATATATTCTTTATTTGCAACAGGGTTGCAAATTTAAAAGTTCGGAAAGATATAATAATATTTTGGCCGGACTCACGTAACTTGGGTGTCGATATAGGAATTTGCATTACATTAAAATCGAACGCAAAATGAGCATTATCAATAAACTGGCATCTTCACTCAACAGAAGAGACGAAGTGCCGAATCAGGAACTGGCTAAAGAGATTGTTGCTAACAACGATGCCTCAGCGGTTGCAGAACTGATTGAAAACCTGGCAAACAAAAACAAGGATATCCAGAGTGACTGCATTAAGGTGCTTTATGAGATAGGAGAGAAGAGTCCGGTCTTAATTGCAGCATATGCTTCGAATTTCATTGCCTTGCTCGACAGTAAGAATAACCGCCTGCAATGGGGTACCATGGCGGCCATTAATACTATTACAGTCTTGAGGCCGGCTGAGGTTTTTGGCGCTTTGGGTAAACTGACTATAGTGGCAGACAAGGGCTCGGTCATTACAAGAGACGGCCTGGTAAGCATACTAACCAAGCTATGCGCTGTTGATACCTATAAGCATGATGCTTTCCAATTACTGAACGAACAACTGCTAAGCTGCCCGTCTAACCAGCTACCCATGTATGCTGAAAATGCACTACCGATTATTGATGAAGACAACAAAGCTGTGTTTATCAAAACCCTGACCGGTAGACTGGGCGATTTTGAGAAAGAAAGCAAACGCGCCAGGGTAGAAAAGGTGCTGAAAAAATTACAAAACAAGAAATAACTACCTGATTTATTATTTTGAATATTTAGTATATTTAAAATAAATAATATTTTCAGAATAAAATGAAATTAATTAAACAGGTATGAAAAACGCCTTTCTTCCATTGGAAGAAAGGCGTTAATAAACTACTCTTTAGGGACGGTCCGACGAATCGGCTGGGGGTTTTAATCATTCAACCCTGTAGTATTGGCAGGTTTCTCATAATTCCACTCTGTGCGAGGCAGCTTCTTTTGTGTCGGATAAATCTCATCTAAAGTGCTGGCATCGTACACACGGCCGTTTTTGATAACCATTTTAAGCGTGTTCGAATTGCGGATGTTTTCCAGCGGATTTTTATCCATAATCAATAAGTCGGCCAGTTTGCCTTTCTCGATACTGCCCAAATCCTGATCAAGACCCAATGCTTTGGCTCCCAGAATAGTAGCTACACGCAGGGCATCATGGTTTTTCATGCCACCGCTTTGCATCGACCACAATTCCCAGTGGTAACCCAATCCCTGGAACTCACCGTGGCTACCGATACCGGCCAGTGAACCGCTTTCAACCATCGATTTCATCGATTTGGCATGCTTCTGGAACACGTGTTCTTCAGGCAGGAACCAGGTGCTTACACGACGTGTTTTTTCTGCCAGCTCTTCATAAGGCATGAAATGCTGCATCTTCTTGTCGTGGTAAGGGTTCTCGGTTTCGAAATAATAGATCTCAGCAAACGGACCACCATAAGACACCAGAAGTGTAGGGGTAACTGCCATTTGCGAGAATGAAATACTCTTGATAACATCATTATACAACGGATACACCGGAATAGCATGCTCATGACCCGGATACCCGTCCAACAGGTTGGTCATGTTCAGTTTGTAGTTCAGACCACCTTCGGTAGTAGGCATTAATTTCTGGTCTTTAGCGGCCTTGATAATCCATTGGCGTGCCTGACGGTTACCTGTCAGATACATCTTAATGTATTTCGTATCATAATACTTGCTGTATTGTTTCAGGGCATTAATGGCTCCGGTTGAGTCCTTAATGTTATATGCCCAGAAACCAACCCCAGGGCCGGTTGAATAGATTCTCGGCCCTGCAATTTTGCCTGATTCCACCATGTCGCCATAAGTAAATACGTCGGTAGTAGCTGTCTGAGGGTCGCGGGTAGTGGTTACGCCATACGCCAGGTTGGTAGCATAAATCCATACCTGATTCTTCTGTATACCCCATTGCGGCCACATGTGCGAGTGGGTATCAACAAAACCCGGTGTAATGGTTTTGCCTTTCACATCTATTACTTTAGCCTTCCCGGCACCCTTAATGGTTCCGCTCTTGCCTATTTCCTTTATCCGGTTGTTTTCAATCAGTATATCACCGTTTTCTATTACTTCGGTGCCTTTCATGGTAATCACGCGGGCACCTTTCAGAAGCACGGTTCCGGTTGGTATATCACGACTGAAATACAATTTTATCTCTGTTTCCTGTGGTTTGTATTTAGGCTCTTCTTTTTTCGGTGCAGGTTTTTGTGCGGCTGTTTTTACTTTCACGCTGTCGGTTTTAATTTTCACCGTGTCAGTCTTCACAGTTTTCAGCGAATCCGCCTTGCGTTTTTCTTCTGCTTTTTTGGCCACTTTCACGCTATCGTCAAAAGTTCTGGCTCTTTCCAGATCATAAACGATATGATAACGACCCAACGACCAATGCACTCTTTTAGAATCACTCGACCACGACGGGAACTCTCCACCCAATTCGGTCAATTTCTTAGCCGGGAATTGTGCCGAGCCCGCGTCTGCCACCGAGATATTCACAGTTTTACCTGTTTGAGGTACATCCAGCGTATAAATTTCATTATTAATCTGTGCCAATGCCTGCTCTCCATTAGGTG
Organism: Emticicia sp. GW821-FHT11C11; assembly: GCF_058808615.1. Classification (NCBI taxonomy): domain Bacteria; kingdom Pseudomonadati; phylum Bacteroidota; class Cytophagia; order Cytophagales; family Leadbetterellaceae; genus Emticicia; species Emticicia sp. GW821-FHT11C11. The sequence goes on along the minus strand of NZ_JBXARV010000002.1, from coordinate 531,523 downwards.
CCATGATAATCTGCGACGCCGGAGACGGACGGTTTACCTCCATAGCCTGAGCGGCTTTTTCAGACAGCATGCAATTGTGAGCGAAGTCTTCGCCTTCAATGCTCATACCGTAGGTGGTAATACCCGTTACTTTTACGTGTATTTTTTCGTCGGTACCATCCCATTTGATAGATTGCACCGCACCGTCTCCCGCACTGAAATAGATGCGGTCGGTAGTTTTGCTCACAAAGTGAGGAGTAGAGCGGTCGCGGGCTTTGTCGATAACTGTGACAGGCCCACCATTGGCATCTATCCAACAGATTTCGTCCTCGGCACTATTCGCTCCCGGGCCAATTGATGACTTAAAAGTTTGCAGACGCGTGCGTATAAACACAATACGGTCGTTTTTAGGAGTCCATGCCGGTTGTGCATATAAAGCAGGGCTTTGTGTCAGCTTCTGCAGATTTGGTGTGCCTTCTGTATTTACTTTATATAAATTGCCGCCTTCGGGTGCCCAGGTAGTAAACACCAGACTTTTGCCGTCGTTCGACCATGCCGGTTGAGCTTCGGTGAAATCGTTGGTAGTTATCAGACGCGGAGTGCCGTTCGGATAATCGGCTATATATAGGCGGTTCAATGCCGTAAAAGCCAGTTTTTTACCATCCGGTGAGGGCACTGCATCACGAATCTGTGAGATAAGCGCATGGCTGCTGTCAGAAACCGGATATTTGAATTCCAACTGCGGAGCCATTTCTATTTCCATATCCACACTGAACGGAATGGCTACAGGCGTCGAACCGTCAACCCCGATTTTGTAAATCTTGCCACCATAAGAAGCGATTACAGCCTTGCTGTCTGGCGTAAACGACATACCCGGTAATACACCCATGGTAGCGATAGACTCCTGATCATCGCGTTGGATAGGGTAGGCCAGCCATTTTTCGTCACCGCTTTCCAGATTTCTGAGTACCAATCCGGTTTTGTCTTCATAACGTGTGCCATATACCAGCCATTTACCATCGCCCGATAGGGTAGGTGTAAAGGCCGAGCCGTATCTTGAGGTAACGGTGGTGCGTTTGGCGTTGTCGCGGTCATACACGCCTATCTGATACTGAGGCATCATGGCGTTGTAGTTCCACGCGCCGTAGCGCTGAGAGAAATAGATATAACGGCCGTCGTGTCCGACAGCGGCGTCAATGGTTTTCAGGTTCACGGGTTGGTCAATCAGCTGCACGCCGCCGCCGCTTTCGTGGTGAACCATCCAGAGTTGCACGTTCATACGGCCTTTTGAGAACACAATGTACTTGCCGTCGGGTGTCCAATCGGCAGAGGTGTAGTTCTGGTCGCGGTCTTTGGTAACCTGTATGGTATCCTTTTTCTCGAAGTCGATGTACCAGACGTTGTCTGAACCGGTACGGTCAGAGATAAACAACAGCTTTTTGCCGTCCGGACTGTAGCGCGGGTGGGTGTCAAATGCCAGACCTTTGGTTACATTGGTGGCTTTGCCCCCTCCAAACGGAATGGTGAATAAATCACCCATGACATCGAAAGCAATGGTTTTGCTATCTGGACTCACATCGACCGACAGCCAGGTGCCTTCGGTAGTAGTGGTTTTCAGTTTACGTGTGGCTTTGAGCGGTAAATCTTTGTAACGTATATACTTGGTAGTGTCTTTGGTTTGTTTGGTGGTGTCGTTCAGCGCATGCAAAAGCCGTGCATACACACGGCCTTTAGAGGCAAAGACACCCGCCACTACACAGCACCCGATGCAGACGCCCATCAGTGCCGACTTTAAAGTAATAGTAGATTTCATGAAGAAGATGTTTTTATGGAAGTGTTTTTTGTAAAAATATTAAAAAATTTGTGACATAGGAGAAATAGTTGATTATTTAAAACCATACATTAAGGCAATGCTTGCTAATAGTCAATTATTTTTTTCAGTATAATAATTTAAAATTTGCTAGAAAAAAGTTTTGAAATTATTAATATTATCAAATTATAACCTATTAATACACCGAACTTAATGTAAAACTATGGAAAGATTAGTTAAACCTGACGGACTTCCAAACAGCAAACTTGTAAATGCCTTAATTTCAAAAGAGAATTCGAAAACAAATAATGAAATTGGTTATTTATTTCACTTAGAAGAAATAAGAAAAATAATATCAAAAGAAGTCTCACAGATAAATTTATTATTTCCGGAATATACGCCCCATGATGAGCAATACCATTTAAAAAGATTATTTTATATAGCCGATGAGTTGTTAGGAGACAGTATTATTGGAAATATGAATGCTACCGAATTATTCTTATTAGCTGTATCTCTTTATGCGCACGATTGGGGAATGGCTGTAAGTATTCAAGAGAAGGAATGTATAATTTCTTTAAAAGGTGAAGAAGTAAATTCGAGTTTTTGTTTATTAGATGATGAAGCAAAAAGACTAAAGTTATTCTGCACCAAAAGAAATATTAATAAAGAAAGTCTCAATGATAACGGTTGGCAAGAATATGTTAGAGAAACACATGCATTTAGAAGTGGGAAACGAATAAAGGCATATTTCAAGACAATCAACTCAGGAATAGCGGATTTCTCATCTAGAATTTGCGAGGGACACTGGTTAGATTTTAATATTTTAGAAGATTTTATTTCTTATCCTACTGATGCATCTATAAATACAGATGTTGTAAATGTTAAGGCACTTGCAATCTATGTAAGATTAATAGATATTCTTGATTTAGGTGAAGATAGAACGCCATATATTTTGTGGAAATTTGTAGGTCCTAGGGATAAGGTGTCTAAACTGGAATGGGAAAAACATAAAGCTTTGCAACCTGTCACTTTTCCAAATTATCAACAATTTAGGTCTATACAAGTGGATGGGAGTACAGATGATCAGAATGTTTACATGGGTATTATGGATTTGAAAAGATATGTAGATCAACAATTTAGACAATGTTTAGATATTATTAATAGAATTAACCACCCATATCATAAATTAAATATATCTCACATAGATTGGCGCATAGCAGCTAGGGGCTTCGAACCTGTAGCTATCCAATTTGAATTTGATAGAAATCGAATGTTTGATATATTAAGTGATGAAATATATCAGGGAAATCCATATGTATTTGTTCGAGAATTAGTTCAAAACTCTGTTGATGCTATATATATGAGAAGAGAAATACTTGAGAGAAAGAAGATGTCTTTTATGCCAGAAATAAAAATCGATGTAGATGAAGACGAAGATTTTTTTATTACTAGCATCTCCGACAATGGAATAGGAATGGATGAATACATTATTAGGAATTATCTATCTGTTGCAGGAAGAAGCTACTATAAAAGTATTGACTTCCAAAAAGAGGGTTTAAAAATGGACCCAATTTCACGATTTGGAATTGGAATGTTAAGTTGTTTTATGCACTCAGACTATATAGAAATTGAAACCTTTAAAGACCCTAATACGACATTTAAACAAGAAAGTTTAAAAATAGCAATTCCTGCCAAAGAAAACTATTTTAGAATTTCCAAAAATACAACATCTTCGGAAATAGGGACAAAATTTAAAGTATATGTATTAAAAAAGAAATTACCAAAAAATAGAGATTCAAATGAAACAATAAGATTTAATATTACTGAGTATTTAAAGGGAATTGCAGGATTCATCGATATTCCAATAATAATAGCAGAGAGAAACATAGAAACTGTAATTCATCATCCTGATTCGAAAGAATTGTTACGTCAAAATGAATTTAAACTTACTTATGAATTTCCTTTGGAAAAGTCTATTCATCCTCAATATTTTGAGATTTTAAGGGAAAACTTTTTGGAAAGGCAAGTTTTTTTTAAAAAGGATTTAAATCTGGCAGAATATAATGGTTGTATAACTTTTTTAGTACCAAAAGACGAAAGTATCGATTTTATTAATGATAGTCGAAGCTGGCCTACAGATGCGATAAAATTAATACACTATAAGAATGAATTGAACGAGACAAAAAGAATTAAATGGGATAGAAAGTGGAGTTCATGGTATTGGAGGCCAGTTAGAGATGAGAATTATTGCTTATTAGATAGATATTATATGGTTTATATGAATGGATTTCTGTTTGAAGATATAGTTCCTCCAAAAATAGGAATTCAAGATATTGAAGAACAAGAATTAAATGATTTTGATGATACTCTTGAAGAGATATTTATTAATCCTCAAATTATTGTAAATATACCAAAGCCTGAAGGACTAAAAATTGACTTAGCTAGAACAAAAATAAATACGAATGAAAAGTGGGATAATTCTATTTGGAGAGCTTTTTTTCAATATTTGAAAAACAATATAATAAGAGAAATATTATCGAAACCTTTAAAAGAAAGATTAATTTCTATCGGTAGATTAGCAACATATTACCACTTAAATGCAAACATAGTATTTGAAAGTCTTTTAGAAAAAGATTCATTTGTTCTACCGTTTATAAATGAAGAAGCTGAGCTTTGTTTTTGCGAAAGTAATAGTGACTTACAAGTAGTTAAACTTTTGCCTGAGGGGTTTAATCGAGAATGTTATAATTTCTTTGAAGGCGGTTATATTGACTATCGTAAATACGAAGGTATATTAACAACATGGCGAGGAAATAAAGCATTACTGAATTTTAGGAATTCCAATTATGGTGTAACAAATGCAGCTTCCGTAACTAATGCTAGTCACTTAATAGTAAATTTTATAAAACGATTTTATACACTTTCATATATAGAATTTGTTACATCTCCTTTAGGAAGTAATTATCCTTTAGCTATAGAAACGTATGGGCTCAAGTCTGTACAATTTGGGGCTAAAAATTATAATGATTTCAACTTAAATAATATAGACTTTGAGGTAGTTAAAATAGATACATTGTTTTGTGAACTATTAACAAACTTTTTGCAAAAGGAATTTAAAAACTTTCCCATATTGACATTCTTTTCCAATCCATATAGCAATAAATTTGGTTATTCTTTTAAGTATTTTAATATTGCTAATCCTGCGGTAAAATCTATTCTAAAACTATGTATTAGTCTGTTTAGGGCAAAAGGTCAGAATAAAGCCCCGAAAGATATTATTGGAAAATTGTATGATATGGTTATTGAATTACCATTTATCAAACGAGATTTTGAAGGTTTAAATTTTAATTTTGAATATTTGAATAGTAAGTTGACTGATTTGTTTTTAGAAGCGATAAAACAAAAAGTAATAGATAATGAAGAAAAGTTTAGGTTTAATTTGTCTGAAATGGACTTTGTAGATAATACAATAGAATATGATAAAGAAAAAAAAGCATTTCTTTCAAGAATTGATTATAAGAAATACTTTAATAGTGATAAAGAATGGGGATTCTTGATTTAAGAAATCCCCACATTATATTATTAAGATAAAAATATTTATCTAATAAGAGTTTTTTAGTAGTTGGTTAAAATAAATAATAAATAGAAGCATCAATATTTTTTATAAGTCTTTAGGATAGGGTAAATTTAATAATAATGATAGAGTGTCATCTACTCACAATAACAAGTATTGATATATCCTCCGGAGGAATTTCTTTAAATTATCATCTGAACTTATCAAAAATCCTCCCACCCCCTTCCCAATCTCAAAAGAATTATTAACTTTGTAAAACAAAGTACTTTTAATGATTGACTCGTGTTTACTTTAAGACCTATATATGGATTGTTGGCGGTTGTTTTCTTCATTATTGAGGTAATGATAGCCGTCTATGTACATGATTCGTTTGTGAGGCCGTTTGTGGGAGACTATCTGGTGGTGTTTCTGGTCTATTGTTTCGTTTTTACTTTCTGGAATACCCATTTCCTAAAGGCGTCGGTAGCGGTATTGCTGTTCTCTTATCTGATTGAGGCTTTGCAATATTTCCATTTCGTGCATCGCATGGGTTGGGAAAAGCACCGCATTGTGGCCGTTGCCCTGGGCAGCAGCTTTTCGTGGTATGATATCGTGGCCTATACGCTCGGTGTCCTGACCATCCTTTGGGTAGAGTATCGGAGAAAAAGTGCGGGGAGATTCCTGCAAAAACAAAGCCTTTAAAATTGAATGAGCATGAATGATTTTGTTGACAAGCACTCGATCGTAAGAAAAATATGGGGCAACTCAGATGTGATTCTGTTCATCTTTGCCGGCTCAGCGGCTGAATTTGCCCTGAACAAAGCGGTAGACTGGCTGTACTTTACCGGAAAGATTCCATCTGACCCCTTGGGGCGGTTATTCTCAACTGTCCGCTACGCGCAGATGATTGTCTTTGCCGATAGAGAAAGCGCGATCAAGACCATTGACCAGATAAGCAGTATTCATCAGGGCGTGGAGCAGAGTCGGGGCGCCCGCATTCCTGACTGGGCGTACAGAGACGTACTGTATATGCTGATTGATTATGCTGTGGTGGCATACGAGTTGCTCGAAAGAAAGCTGAGTCAGGAAGAAAAAGAAGAGGTTTTCAATGTTTTTTCGGAGGTGGGCTTACGGATGGGCCTGAAAGACCTGCCGGACGATTATGCCAACTGGCAACATTCACGCGAGGCGCATCTGCAGGCAGACTTACTGAACGGGCATTATACGGCAGACTTGTTTCAGCAATACAAAAAACATCTGGGTGCTACGCGTTACCGTATTTTACTGGAGTGCCAGAAACTGGTGGTTCCGGCAAGGGTGTCTGAGCTGTTGAAATTCGGTAGTTCAATGAAGGGTAAAATTATGCTGAATCTTTATTTATTGAGCCGTAAACTCAAAGCCGATGGGCTGGTAAAGAATATTCTTCTTCCGGCTGAATACAGCGAGCAGATAAATGACTTAAATTATGGTCAATTAGCAAAGACCAAACAAAAAACGGGTATTAACAATCATGCTAGACCTTATCACGCAAATAAAAAACTGCAGGGCATGTGAGCAGCATCTGGTGGCTGGGGTGAATCCAGTAGTAGCAGCAAGCGCAGAGAGCAGAATTGTGATAGTAGGGCAGGCACCGGGCAGAATTGTGCATAACACAAGCATACCGTGGGATGATAAGAGTGGGGATAACCTGAGCAAATGGCTGGGCGTGGACAAGGATACTTTCTATGATACCTCCCTCTTTGCGGTGATACCGATGGGCTTTTGCTATCCCGGCACCGGTAAAAGCGGAGATTTACCTCCGCGACCGGAATGTGCTCCTTTATGGCATCAGGCTTTGCTCAGGCAAATGCCAAATGTAGAACTCATGCTACTGGTAGGGCAATATGCACAGAATCATTACTTAGGGGCATCGACACAAAATACCCTCACTGAAACTGTAAGACACTATCAGGAGTATCTGCCGAAATACTTCCCATTGCCTCACCCGTCTCCGAGAAACAATATCTGGCAGGCAAAGAATGAATGGTTTGCTAGAGAGGTACTGCCGGAGTTGAAAAATGTGGTGCTGGGTGTGTTAGCCAAGTAAGGCTAACAAGTCAGGCCTTTTCTTTCCGCACAATTACCCACAACAAATAGGTAGTAAGGAGTGTCAATGGCGTGAAAACATATTTCTCAAATGAGGCTTTAGCCATTAGGTTGCCAATGGTATTGAATGCAAAAAGAAACAGGAAGAACCACAGGATGGTGTTAATCAGCCTGTCGGGGATATTATTCTTAACATACTGGGCTTTCAGCAATAAGACACCGATAAACAACAGATTGACTGCCAAAGACACTGCCTCAAAGACATACATTTCTTCTTTGGTATTGATTTTCCCTGCCCAAACTATATCGTAAGGAATCACACCGGAAATAACAGCCACATGAAACGCAATAACCACCGGAAACAGTGTGAGCAAGATGCGTAAGGCGACAGTTTTAGTTGTTTTCATAGTTTTCGTTCAATAGTTTATGCAATTTAACGATTCCGGTAGTATTTGTCTACTAATTACTCAGGCGATAGTAGGGTAGGTATAATGCAGGTTCAAAGCCCAGTTTTTGTGCCAGTTTGTAAGAGCCCGTGTTTTCCAGTCGGCAGGCCCATATAGGCTCCAATTGATGCGCTATGCAATAATCGATTAGAGCTGCACATACTTTTTGAGCTAAACCCTTGTTTCTAAATTGAGGGACGGTCTCAATGCCCAATTCCAGTTTATCTGCATACACAAATGAAGAAAAGGCGGTAGCTGCCAGTTGACCCTCATAATACAAACAATAGCCGACACCGTGTTGCTGAAAATCTTCGGCAGAATCCCAGAAGTATCGCGGTACCACACTGCCAGTCATCTGCTCGTACACTTCCTCATTGTTCTGAATAATTTCAATTTTCGGGTCATGGGCTGGCTGTAGCGTTTGGAAGTACTTCTCCTTATCAAACTTGAAATTGACTCTGGTATTTAATTCAATTACACCCCGGGTAAGCTGATTTTTATTGTCTTCTGCATTGATGAGCGTATCCTGAAACAGGTCTTTTAATACGGTTTCCCATCCGGCGGGGTAAATCTGCATCCACTCATGGCTGTTTCTTTGGCCGTCGGCATTTAAGGCATATTCCTTAAAGGCTGCGTTGAAAGACTGATTGGTGGACTCTCCCAATAAAAGTGACATTCCATATGAATGGACAATGTAAAACGTCTTAGGGTCATCTGCTGCATCAGCATATACCCTGCCACTTACACGCTGGTCGATAACTGCTCGTGCAAACAGGTTATTGAATGGTACCTTGCCTAATAAGGCACCTGCTTTAGGATAATGATGGGGTTCCAGAAGTATCATGCTATAAAAATAGCAGATAGCGTTGGTTAGCAAATAAGTAATTTTCGGAATCTGCCCTGATTGCGCAGGAAAGATTCCGAAAGGCGGATTACTTCAATTGATACTGCGTGTTTTCTCCCGATTTCATCATTCTTTCATAGGGGTCTAAGGTCATACTGACAGGTTTTTGCACATGCGTAACGCTGATATATGCCTTATTATGACTGACCGGAAAACGCATCATCTGCTCCTGCCCATCCTGTACATAAAAACCGATTTCGATAATACCGTTAAAGTCAACAGGGGTTTGTTTGCCTTTGCCGTCTTCCTGATATTTGCTCACATTTACCTCAAAACTGGTTTCATATTGATGGCCGACCTTTCGTGTTCGGATAGACGTGGCAGTAGGTTCGTAAATGATGATTCTTTTGAAAAGATCGTCAATTGCAGGATGAACTACAGTATCGGTTATGGCATATAACTCGTTCAGTAAATCACTAGAAACAGGCAGAGTACTACCACCTGCAAACTTCTGGTACAGATTCCGTAAAGCAGTATTTACCTTATCTTCACCTATCAGCTCAGATAGCTGATACATACTGACCAGACCTTTATAATAGGTCAAATGCGCATCATCAGGTCCTGATTTATAGAGCGGGTGTTCATCACTAAAACCGCGATCACTCAGGTACATATTGCGGTACATGCGCACGTTCTCTAAAACCCTTTTACGACCATACATTTTCTTCACCAGCATCAATTCGGTATACATGGCCAGTGTTTCGCTCAGGAACGCTGAGCCTTCGCGGTAGTCGGGTACAAATTGATTGGTGCCCCACCATTCGTGTGAAAGTTCGTGTCCGGCCAGTTCGTTTATTACATCCTGCTGATTATCGCCCTTTACATTGGCATGAAAAACCATGTTTTCGGTCATGAAAACAGTTGCCGGATAGGCCGTAGCTGCAAAACCCCGGGTAAAAGCCGAGATTTCGGCAAAGCGGATGGTTCGGAAGGGGTACTTGCCAAAATTGGCTTCACAATAATCGAGCGTGTTACGGGCATTGGTAATCAAACTTGCAACATTTTCAGCATGCGAAGGATGATAATATACCTCCATGCTGATACCCTTGTGATGGGTCTTTTTAGCTGCATATCGGGCAGATGATACCCCGAAGCGGAATCGTACGGGCACGTCGGTTTTATAGTGAAAATAGTTACGGTTACTCTTTGTCCATTGCCTTATCAACTCTCCTACACCAATGGCTGTCTGGTCGGCAGAGGTTGAAAGTTGCATATCGAGCGTCATCCACTCTGCCGGTTCTACGGGTGTGTCAAGTTTTTTCAAGGGGGTGTTCGCACCTAAATTCCGTTTTTTGCGCTCGGTAATTTCCGTCATTTCATTATCAGACTGATAACCTAATAGTGGAAAATAATTACTGATACGCATAAACGCTCCGTTTTCTACAATGGCATTGAAGGATGTTGGTTTGCTGAATGTATTCTGGGCATAGCTGAATTCAAAATGAGCCGTAATGGTGTCGTTGGGTTGTAAAGGCTGTAGCAGATTAACCCAATAGTGCCCAAATGCCTTATCATCGGTATTGACCTGATGGCTGGCGACTCTCAGGGTTTTCAATGTTATGTCCGTATTAACATAAAACAAAAGCCTGCTTATGGGTTTTGCTGTATTATTGTGCAAAATGTAAGTAGCCGTTACCTCATAGCTGCTGTTTTCAGGATATAAATCTATGGCAGTCTTTACCGCTTTAATAGCAGGCTGAGGCATATCCTGAAACTGACGGAATTTTTTCTCATAGTTTGCCTGCCAATCTAAGGCTATATCGGTATCAGTCAAATCAAGATGATTGTTGGTGTAAATACCTGTACTTGTGGCACCAGCCAATAATATAAGCAGGCTACCCCAAATGACGGGTTCCCGCGTTAATCTATGGCTTTGCAGTAATTGTGTGCTTAGCATCAGAATTAGTATGACAACACAAACACCAAAGAGCATCCGCCAATGAAAAGGGTAGATGCCAGCACCGAAGCCATTCATGGCACTGTATTCGCCACTGAAAGCACTACCGATTCGCAGTAAGGGGTGTTTGATATGTAAAACAGTGCCCATGCTGGTGGTAGTCAATAACACAAAAGCAATTGCCAGCACCAACCCCACATAACGATTTCTGATAGCCTGCTGTAGGACAATAATGATACCTGCACTAAGCGTGAGTGGTAATCCGACAAAATAACCCATACTAATATACGTAAGCCATTCGATGTGTGGATATTGATAGGTTAATTGGAAAACGATTCCGGTGCATACAACACTTAAAAGCAACAAGAGAATGATGCTTATCAGCGACAACCATTTGGCAAACAGTTGAGCTGCCAGATTGATAGGTGTTGTATTTTCTATCAGGTGAAAGTTTGATACCCTGCTGCGCCAGAGCAATTCGTTGCTATAAAACAGAATGACAAGGCTGCACAAAATCGGGAAAGTATCCAGTATGGTGTTGACCATCAGTCCGGTGCTTACATACTGTTCCGGTATCCGCACACCTTGTTCTATTTCACCATACATTTCCATCGAAATAAAGAAAACAATGCCTGCCAGTATCAGCAGAAAGGGTATGCTTTTTATAACGAATGTTAAATCAATTCTGACAATACTTACAATCGACTTTAACTCATAAGCTATATTGAATGGTTGAGGCGTTATGGCTCTGTATGTATATATTTTGCCACTGCTCCGTTTTTTTTCTTTGATCTTTTTATTTTTCTCATCGACCGAGAACCTGAAAAGACGATAGGCGATGAAAAGTATTAAAGCAGAAAACCCCAGATAAAATAGACGGTTAAACAACATGATGCCTGTCAGACCAGTCAGTGTGGTATTGCGTTGCAAAGCCGACCAATGCAGGGTTTGTTGCAAAAAGGCCGACAGACCAAAAGGATCTACCAAAGCCGCTATGCGCATGGACTCTTCGGATGGGGGTAAAGCCCCGGCAATGAGCGGCGAGCCCGAGAAAATAAGTGTTACCTGATAGGCGATGAAAACAAACAGCCCCGCCATGTACACGCTCAATTTATTTCTGGTCAGCAAACCCACACTACAAACCAAAGCTGTGCAGAAAAAAGCGTTGGGAATTATCAGCAGGAAGAAGGGTTGGAGGTAGTAATAAACATGAAAAGGCCCGAATTCGCTTGCGTCAAAGCGAGACATCCGCTGACCTGCCATAAAGCCTGATACAAGCAATAGCATGCAAAAAACGGTTATACCGAAAATAACGAGAAACCTGCTGAAGAAGAAGTTGAATTTTTTGAGCGGTGTTGCATATAAAACCATCGAGAAATGGTGCTCTGACTCGCGAAACAGCACTTGTGCAGCCAGTAAGCTCGTCAGGAAAATACAGAAAAGAGAAAGATACCCCAGAATATAAGTAATAGTAAACGGCGAATTTCTGTAGATGTTTTCGGTAGAAAAAGCAGAAAGTGTAGCGCCTCCGAAAAGCCCGAAACCCAGAAATGCAGCCAGAGTGAGGTATATACCGATTCGTTTAAAAAAGAACAGCAACTCAAATGCCAGCAGATGTTTCAATTGTGTAATCGTTTTCATAGGGCCTGTTTTTGCTGATTCATGATATAAAAATAATAGTCTTCCAGCGTTGGGGTGAGCAGCTCAAAACCACTCTCCGGTTTCTCAGGGGCGTATGCATGAATGCTCAGCTTGCCTTCCGTCAGTTGAGTGGAAATGATATTGAAGTTGGCCTCATATTCGGCTTTGTCCTTTTTGGCAATTGTTTTTTTCCATACCATGCCGTTCAGAGAATTGACAAAGCCGGATGGTTTTCCTTGTGCAATTACGCTGCCCCGATGCATCACGGCCATGTTGGTACAGAGATTTTTAACATCTTCTACCAGATGTGTCGACAGAATGATGATGATATCTTCTCCAATCTCACTCAACAGATTGTTGAAACGATTCCGCTCTTCAGGGTCCAGCCCGGCGGTGGGTTCATCTACAATAATCAGTTGCGGGTTTCCTAGCAGAGCCTGCGCAATGCCAAAGCGCTGGCGCATGCCGCCTGAGAAAGTGTAAACTTCTTTGTTTCGTTGTGCATAGAGATTCACTTTATCCAGCAAGGCCATTACCTGTTCTTTTCGCTCTGCCTTATTGGTCAGGCCTTTGAGCGAAGCCAGATGATTGAGCAGGTCGTAGGCAGATATTTTAGGATAAACGCCGAAATCCTGCGGCAGAAAGCCCAGTTGTCTTTTCACAAATTCGGTATCTCTTACAATGTCGGTACCATTCAGTGTGATGCTGCCGGTGTCAGGCGCTTGTAAGCCCGTAATGGTTTTCATTAAGGATGATTTCCCGGCACCATTCGGTCCCAGCAGTCCGAACATACCATTGCGTATTTCGAGACTTACCCCCTCAATGGCTTTTACACCATTGCTGTAGGTTTTGTTGATGTTTTTAAGTGATAGCTGATTCATAATTTAGGCAATAAAGAGTCAGGCTCCCTTTCAGGAGCTAATGGTAATTGATAGTTTTATTTGAATGATTTGCTTTTGTTGATATGCTTCAAAACGGGCGAGTAAAAATAACAATGAATTGTAACCTTGCTCAGTGCGTCTGATGAAGCAGTTTTAAAATGGTTATTAATTTATCGACACAAATATATAATTAATTATTGTAAAACAATAATTAATTAAAAAAATATAGCATCAGAAGGAACCGATGCTATATTCTGAGCAAAGTTTATTTGTCTGTTGGTGTGAGCTTAATTCTTTTCTTTAATACTATCAATCGTTACCCGTATTTTCCTGTTTACCATTTCGGTCACTACCATTGTGAGGGTAACCTTGTCGTCTTTGCCTTCCAATGTAATTGTAGCATGGAATGTTGAACCGTTAGGATCCTCAAAATCTGCCTTGATGACACTTTTACCTATTTTAAATGGGGTTGCCCAGTCACAGGTAGAAGATGTAATTTTGCCTGTCATGGTATTGCCGCTTCCGGGTGTAATCACTACCTGCGTTTTGGAAATTTCAATGCTGCTGTTTTCTTCAACTGTGCGTTGTACTACCCCTGTGCTGTCGAGATACTCAGTCAATGAAGAAGTCAGAGAAAGATTGCATTGCGCATAACCGGAAAAACCCGCCAGTAGTAATGTGAATAAAAGCAATTTTTTCATAATTGTTATTATTTAGAGTAAAACAAATACCAAATATAATAGCTACTGTGTAAAAACAGGTAGCTTGTAATGTAAATTACTTGAGTGGTTAAATTTAATTATGAGTGGGATTCGCCTGGTTTCCAACCATTTACGGTAAAAAAGAATCCTTTATATTAAAACCTTGCGCTATGGTTAAGATTCTGTCTCTTTTAATTATATTGACTCTCACCGGCATTTCGGCTGGTTGTAAAGAAGAAGAAAATGACCCTTCAAACCCAATTATTGGTCTGTGGACTTTAGATGAAGTTCAAACAGACACAATTGATGTGGTATTCAACTTTCGGAAGACTAAAAAGTTTGAATCTCTTAAGAGCGGATATAGATTTATGGTGAATGGTACAATGACCTCGTATCAACTGGCCGGTTGGTGTGCTACTCCGCCCGTATCATTTGAAGAATCTCCGGGCGATTGGACATTAGATGAAAACAAGCTGAGCATGAAAGTAAAATATTGGGGAGGTATACTGGACAGAAAATATCAAATTGTAAAGCTGGATAAGAATTCCTTACAATTGAAAGAGTTAGATTGAATTTACGAACTGATTCAAAACAGATAAAACTTCATGAAAAAAATAGGGATGTTACTTTTGGTAATGGCATTAATATCTTGCAAGGAATCAATCGATCCTGATACCAGCAATATGTTTCTGATTGAAAGCAGAACTTTTTTACTTTATTTTCCTACTGACGACTGGAAGCTGGTAAATCAACAGGGCACAGACAGCTACGTGGGTTATTTTGAACGGGGTAAGGACAGAATTTATTTTGATCATGGCATGTATAATGGCCGCATTGATAAAAATAAAACGCCCAAACCGCTTTATTATGAAGAAACCACCGTTAACGGTAAAAAAGCAGTTATTGCCAGGGAGCAAACAGGTAGTGGTATTGAGCTGACAGCCACTATCTGGAAAGGGGGAGACGATAATTTTACCTCAACAAAGTTTTATGTCAATGATCCCGGCAATGAAAAAGAAATGATAAAGATATTCAGAACTCACCGGTTCAAATAATGCCATTTGTGGCAGAAATATACAATCAGTGCGAATCCGCTAAGAGTTTTTTCATGTACAGCGCATTTTTTATTGCCGCCATACCCCATGTGTTATTGAAGAATATAAACGAATCTTTCCCGGTATTTTTAATTTCCCCGGCCAGCGCCTGCAATTCATATTCACTGTATTCAGACTTAAAAAGTTCGGGTTTGCCATGAAGGCGATAGTAGATAACTGAATGATGATTGCTGATTACATCTTCAGGAATGTCTTTAGGAATGCTCACCCCGCAAAACACAATGCCGTGTTCATGAAGTATTTCATATACCGACTCATTCCACCAGCTTTTATGTCTGAATTCAACCACATTAAGGTGTCGGTGGTTTAGCCCTTCTAATATATTATTGATGTTTTCTTTAGTGCAGATAAAAGAAGGAGGAAATTGAAATAAAAACCCGCCGAGTTTTTCCCGCAGGCTATTATCGATATGCTTACAGAACTCCGCTATCTCAATGTTAACACCCGCCATTTGGTTAATGTGTGTAATAGCCTGTGGGGCTTTTATAAAAAACAGAAACTTTTCCGGTGTTTGTTCATACCAGTTATTGAGCGTTTTCGCGGTGGGTTTACGATAAAATGAAGAATTGATTTCCACCGAGTTGAAATTTTCAGCATACACAGTCAGATAATCTTTCGATTGAAGACTCTCCGGATAGAAATGACCTTTCCAGTCTTTATTGGAAAAGCCAGAACAACCAATAAAATGATTCATGTAAATGTCTTTTCTTGGGAAAAACTGCTTGATGTCAAAAGAATAATTAAAAAATCTGAGCCATTATTATGTCTGAAACCTGAATTTTGGCTTCGATTTGATTAAACGGAAAATTTTCCTCATTTGTTTATTTACGAATATTAGCTGATTGCCTATTTAATTACACACCGGCAATGATAATGAGGATTATGCGCCACGATAAAAAGGACAGGTTTTGTCAGGAAATGATTTTGGTGGGTGGCATGGATTTTTTCAAGATTTAATAGTAGAAAATTTATTTTCATTATCTATTAAACTTAAAAATTTAAAACTATGGCAACTACAGAAAATAAGCCAAGAGAAGACGAAAGAAATACGTCAACTCAACAATCAGGAGACAGGAATATGAGTCAACAAGGGCAACAATCGAACCCGAACCGAGGCCAACAAGGACAAGAAAACCGAGGTCAACAAGAACAGGAAAACTGGAATCAAGGCCAACAATCGGGTAACCAGGATTCAAATCAACAGGCCGGTAACCGAAACACCAGCCAACAAGGCCAACAAAGTAACTCATCTTCTGGCCAGCAGGGACAATCAGACAGTTGGAACCAGAATCAGCAAGGCAGAAACCGCGATGGAGACAGAGAGGGAATCAATAAAAATGCCGATGCTGATTATTCTGAAACTACGGAGATTGATGAGGACGTTGATGGCAGAAACCGTGATCAGGACAGAGACCCTAATCGTCTCTGAAGTAGATAGACGATTGAATGCCCGTTGGCATAAGATAGTATAAGGTTGATGAAACACAAGACCGGTTTCGACGAATAGATTGCTAATCCTATTCTACGTCTTGTGTTTCATCAATTTTTTTATGGTTTTTGAGCCATTATCAGTCCTTGTCCGGGCACCCACTTATCATACTCCATATAGGTGGCAACATTTTTGGCCATTTCTTTTCCTCTTAATTTTTCAACCAGATGTAGTGCGCCGTCAATACCTGCCGAAATACCTGCGGTTGTAATAATATTGCCATTGTCTACAAATCGGGTGTTGCGAAGTACTTTGGCTGTAGGCACAACTTTCTGAAGATTGTCAATGCTTTCATGAAAAGTAGTTATGGTCAGGTTGTCTAACAAGCCCGCTTTACCTAAAATAAAAGCACCGGTACAAACAGAGAAGTAATACTGGGTAGTAGGTTTACGTGCCTGTATCCAATCAATAACCTGCGGGTCGTTAGAGGCATTGCCCGAGTTGCCCCCGAAGACAGCCAGTATGTCAAACGGTGGAGCATCGGTAATGTCATAGTCTGGAATCACCTTCAGTATACCTTGCGATAGGATAGGTTTTTTCGTTTTTGACACCGTAAAGATTTTGGCACCGGCATAGGAGAAAACCTCCAGTGGACCGGCAAAGTCAAGTACCTCCACACCATCTTGTAGATAGAAACAGACTGTCATTGGTTTTTTGATAAGGTTAGTCTTTTGAATGAGCTCCATGCCGCAGTGGGGGCAGGTGCCGGCTTTGGTAAAGGAAAGATTATCGCAATCATTGTTGCATGGTGGGCAAACAAACGCGTCTGCATCTGATTTCTGCGCAAAAACCGCTGCAGAAAATCCTAAGAACAGATAAATAAGAATAGCTTTCATAATGTTTTTCTTGCAAAGGTATAACCAAGCAACACACTATGAAAGGACAAGAATGGTGAGAATCAGGACAACTTCTTTAGTTCTTTCGGTATATGTCCGGTGTGCTTATTAATGAGAGTTGCTAATTGGTGGAGGCTCCCGATGCCGCATTCTTGTGCAATGGTGGTCATTTTCTCATTTCGTTTCAGTAATTGCAAAGCCCGTTCTACTCTCAGTTTTTCGATATAGGCTCCAATAGTGATTCCCGTTTTGGCTTTAAACAAACGTGTGAGGTTCCGTGGACTCATGTTGGCTTTTTCAGCTAGTAACTCAATAGATATTTTCATTTGCAGGTGCTGAACGAGCCAATCCTGAACCTCATGGATCTGGTAATTAATATGCTGACGGTATTGTAAAAAAATGCTTTCCTGCTTATCGGCACTGTCTCTTCTCAGGTATACAACCAGTTCTTTAGCCAGTTTGTAGGCAAATCGGGCCCCATGTCTTTCTTCTATCAGAAATAACGCAAGGTCAATGCCGGTAGTAATACCTGCGCTGGTGTAAATATTACCGCTTTTAACAAACAGTCGGTTTTGCTGCACTTTTATAGCCGGAAAATGCTTTTGCAGTGTTTCGATGTATTTCCAATGGGTAGTGCATTCAATGTCATTGAGTAGCCCGGCACGGGCTAAAGCAAATACACCTGTGCAGACAGAACAGACGTCTGCCTGCTTATTAGCAGCATCAATCAGCCATTTGTCAAAATCATTGTTGACGGCCAGATTTTTGTCAATGCTGAAACCCGGAATAATGAGGATGTCATCCGGAAGAAGATTAACTTCAGAGAAATGAATCAGTTTATCTGAAAAGAGCCCCGATGAAAACTGTTTTTTATCCTGATCAGAAACAAAAATGATTTCGTAGGGAATGCCATATTCCCCTGATTCATAAAAGACCTGTAAAGGCCCGGCTAAATCAAGAATGTGAACATCGTTCGACAGATAAAAAATGACTCTGTTTTTCAAATGATTGAACGTAGAACTATAAATCAGATATACTATTAATGCATTGAGACAGGCAGGTATACATGAAAAGTGGCACCATAGCCCAGTTCACTCGTAGCAGAAAGAAATCCGTGGTGGTTTTCAACAATCTTTTTGCACAGTGCCAGCCCGATTCCCGTACCTGCATACGATTGCTTATCGTTAAGCCTTTGGAAAATAGTGAAAATCTGCCGTGCAAACTGTTGCTCAAAGCCAATACCGTTGTCTTGAATTTCGATGAGATAATAACTTTTATTAGCATCTAATTCAATTATAGCGTTTATTTCTGTAAAGGTTAATTCGTGACAGCGTATGTTAACTACAGGCGATTCGGTTGAGAATTTGAGTGAATTACTTATTAAATTATAGAACAGCTGTGTTAATTGTAAAGGAATACCGGATACAACAGGAAGTATCTCACTGTTTATTACGGCCGCTTTTTCTTCAATCAGTAATTCAAAATCAACTTTTACAGTTTTCAGAATCTCATTCAGGTCAACCTCTACAAATTGTTCGTCACTTCTTGATAATCGCGAATAATCGAGCACATCTCTGATCAGATTAGACATCCGGTTAGTAGAATTGATGATTCTGTTAAAATAATCGCTCTGCTTATCGGTCAGTTCTAATGATTCATTGAGCAGTTTAGAAAAAGTCTTGATTTTGCGCAAGGGTTCCTGTAAGTCGTGGCTGGCTATGTAAGCAAATTGCTCCAGTTCATTGTTTCTCAGGCGCAGTTCTTCATTCATTGCTTTCAGTTTCAGCTCATGCTGCATCTGATCTGTAATGTCCCGGCCTAAAACGACCACTCCATATGTTTCTTCAGTTTCATCTGAAAGCGGAATATAAAATACTTCATAGAAACGATGAGATATAGGCGAATGATGAATAGGCTTGTGACCCGGAATTCCGCGGAATGCATCCATCATTAACTCATATGTGCCATTTTCTTTAATAACGGGGAAAATATCGGTTATTTTTTCTCCGATTACCTCGTCTCTTTTTCTACCGCTCAGTACTTCATAAGAATGGTTAAAGGTGATGATTTTGAAATCATCATCTACAGCCAGGATATAATCAACCGACGAATCGAGTACCGTTTCAATAAAATCGTTTTGTCTGGAGAGCGTCGTGTTTTTTACCTCAAGCTCTTTCTGATGCGCCAACAATTCCTGCTGTATTAATTTCAGCGCTTTGTTGTCGCGGAGTGTTTCCTCAATGAGTTTCTGTGCATGAATATCAACAAAAAAACCAATCCAGTTGGTTACCAGATCATTATCGTTCTTCACAGGCATTATTGAGATCAGATGCCATATCAGATTGCCTTTTTGCTTTAACCTGCCTTGTGTTTTAAAAATCGTTTTTGTAAGAATGGCTCTCTCCCAGTCAGAGTAAAACCCGCGGTAGTCAGGCTGATGCAGTAAAGAAACCCAGGAAAGATTGTTTGGCGATAAACCCTGTGCCTCAATAAACTCTTTGAGCCATTTATTGGTATAGCTTATTTTGCCATCATTGTTGATGACAAACATCATGAGCGGCAAATTGTCGCTCAGCATGCGGTAGCGGTTTTCGCTTTCGCCCAGTTTGTCAATTAATTCAAGCAGCTGAATGTTTTTCTTTCGGATTTCGTCATAGGCCGAAATAGAGGGTTCGTTCTTAAAGTATTCTTTAAACGACTCTATTTTAGTTTTTGAGAGGATACCGCCAAACTGGACACGGTATTTGAGTGTAGTTTCATGAAAATAATCCTTATAATTGGTCTGGATATCTCCAATAAGCCTGCGGGCATATGAAAACGCTTCGGCATTGATTGTTTTCAGATCCACTTTATCGTAAAGCACAGCCACAATTTCTTTCTGATTAAGGCGAAGCGGATTAATGCTCAATACAATAAAAGACTTATCGCCATAACTGATGGCAAGTCTGGCAACTTCCGAAACGGCAGTGGCAAAAGTTGTCTGCGAAGCTATGGAAAGACCGCACAACTCAGCCAGCCTCATCGTTCTTTTATGAACAATTATGAGGTCCATTTCGTTGTCCAGATTTATTCTTATAATCTCTTCCATAACCTACCTAATTTACTTTCCCTATTAATAGCGTCATGTCATCACTTTTTCTGGCATTGTCTTTAAATATGGCAGCGGCAATAATAGGAGAAGCATATTTCAATATTGCCGGAAACTGATTCAGATCCCAGTGATTTTTAATGCCATCTGAAAACATAACGATATGTTGATAATCTGCATTTGATAAAACATGAGAATTCATGGAAGAAGGGATATTTAAACCAATAATACCGTTGTGCGACATCACTTTTTTGCTATTCAGGCCATCATAAAATCTGGTAGTTATATTGCCGATTCCGCAAGATTTCCACTCTTTTTTAGTATGATGATAGATTGCAATGCTCCCTACCAGCCCCCTTGTTTTTTTTACCTTCTGATGCATAAAGCGCAGTATGTCGGTCGGTTCGGTTTCTTCACATTCTTTAAACGCCTCAATGGCAGTCTGAACCGCCTCGTGTGCATGGTGGCCATGACCTAAGCCGTCGCCCAGGAATATCTGAGTTTCATCGCCATTTTTTTTTATGTGGTAGCCGTCACCGCAAACCGTTTCTCCGGGCATGCATACCTGTAAGGCATCAACATAGATTTCATTTTTTCGCTGAACAATCCTTTTTTGTGCTTCTTCAGGTAATACTTTAGCATAAGCCACCGTGCCCCAGCCAATATTTGAGTAGATTTGAAAAAAGTTACTCAGGCGGTCAATGGCTCCCAGTCCGTGCCCCAGTGTATTTGATGAAGATGCCCCGTCTTTCATCATTTTGTTAATGTTGTTGTTCCCCGGGCCATTGTCTATGCAATAAATTTCAAAAACTTCTTTATTATTGGCTGTAGTAGTTAATCTATACAATATTTCGCCACTTCCGGCATGTTTAATCAGATTAGACAGCAGTTCCGATACTACAATATCCAATTCACCTGCCCGCATCGATGAAAACCCAGTTTTTGCAATAAGATTATGAATTTCTCTTTTCACAAAAGAGAGATAGCTCCTGTCTTCAATCTTATAGGCAAAGAAAAAATTATTATCCATTCTTCCATTTAATTATGCTGATAGTTGTTCCCTTGTCTATAACTGATTGAATATCAAATTCACTTACCAATCTTTGGGCTCCCGGCAATCCTAGTCCTAAACTTTTACCTGTTGTAAATCCATCTTTCATGGCCTGGTTAATATTGCTAATACCAGGGCCTTCATCAACAAAAATCAATCGTACGCCGTTGTCTCTTCCTTTATTCACAATCTCAATATTTACGATTCCTCCTCCGGCATATTTAAGCATATTACGTGCCAGCTCACTGACAGCCGTAATAAGCTTGGTCTGATTTACCAAGCCCATACCAATTTTAGTAGCCCATTCTTTTACCCGGTTGCGCAAAAAAATAGTATCCTGTTCTCTGGCTATTTTAACAATATCTTTATTCAGAACTACTATCATCTTCGTCTTCTTCTTGGGTGTCGAGCACTATTTTCGAACGCAGCAACTCCATTCCTCTTTCAACATTCAGCGCACAATGTATTCCTTTCAGAGGCAGGCCTAATTCTACCAGGGTAATCGCTACAGCAGGTTGCATACCTACTACAACGGTTTCGGCATCCATGATTTTCGACATTGTTGATATGTTGCCTAAGATACGGCCCATAAAAGAATCTATGATAGAAACGGCAGAGATGTCTATCAAAACCCCTTTTGAATTATGTTTTCTGACCATACTGGCTAAATCAGACTCTAACGTTTCTGCTAATTGGTCATATAAATCAACTTGAATGGTGACCAACAAAAAATCACCCATTTTAAGAATAGGTATTCTATCCATAGTCAATTAATGTATACTAAAGTGGTATTTTGTTATATAATCTTTGAAAGTGCTTTTTTCCTTACTTCTAAGTCAAGCATATTAAAAGCCATTTTTAAAGCGCTGGCCAATGTGGCTTTAGTGACAATTTCAGACAAGTCTATACCCAGGTGTACAACCGTTTGAGCAATTTCCGGACGGATACCGCTGATAATACATTCGGCACCCATCAGACGCGTAGCGCTTACGGTTTTTATCAGGTGTTGTGCAACCAGTGTGTCAATGGCAGGTACGCCCGAAATATCAAGAATAGCAATTGAGCTTCCGGTCTCTACTATTTCCTGCAAAAGATTTTCCATTACAATCTGTGTACGGGAGCTGTCTAGCGTGCCAATGATTGGCAAGGCCAGAATCCCATCCCATATTTTAATTACAGGGGTAGAAATTTCAGTAATCTCGTCGGTTTGGCGTAGAATGACATCTTCCCGTCCTTTGATGAACGTTTCAAAGGTAATCATACTGAAATTATCGAGAAGGCTGCTGATTCGCATACTTTCAGTATACAATACAGAGACGTCGGTAATTTCTTCTGATAGTGTTTTTAAGATTGCTGTTTTTAAACTGAGTATATAAGCACCGGTTTCACGCGGAGAAAAACCTTTTCGGGCTCTGGCTACAGCAATACCGGATAGAATCTCTTCAATTTTTTCAAAATCTCTTGATTGAAAATTGTCGAAATTATTCTCGCTAATGCTGGCTGCAAAAGAATTGATTAACTCTTCTGACTGGATACGTTGTTCTTCGTTAGTAATTAAGTCTTCACGTAAACCTTCATTGCTTAACTGATACTGAAACCATAGTTCAAGAATATACTTTTTCTTGGCTTTTATGATTTTCACGGCTTCATTTTTCATATGTATCACCTTATGTTTATTGCTTATTATTAAGCAGGTTGAAAATGCGTTTGAAAAAATTCTTTTAATAAATGTGAAAGCTCCTTAATGCCTGAAGGCTTGGTAATAAAAGCAGCGGCACCTAGTTGCTTGGTTGCTTCTATATCTTTCGGATGCGATGATGTTGAGTATATAACAACAGGTATCTGTTGCAGACGGGAATTTTTCTTTATTTCTGTTAGAAACTGTATGCCATTAATGCGAGGCATGTTTAAATCGAGAAAGATATAGTCAGGTAAAGCGGCTTTTGCCTGCGTCAGGATTTCTAAGGCTTCCATGGCGCTGCTATTAATCACACAATGCATTTTCAGACCTGAATCCTCTAAGGCTAAATTAAAAATCTCCTGGTCGTCCTGATCATCATCTATTAGTAGGCATGTTAAAGCAGTGGGCATATCAAAAAAGTTGAAAAGCAAATATAGCATTTGTTTTAGCAATATAATATTTATTTATTGATGCACGAAAAATTCAGTTATAAACAACGTCTATACGTGTTTTTCTATTCTTTGGACTATGATTTATTGATTAAATGGCTATTTGTTTTTTCAAAATGGCGGCTTAAAACATGAAATAAACAGGCATTTATGCTTACGGGAATTTAACATATATACACTCAATTGATGTGCAACACATGCAGGTATGGGCAACCACTATTCAAACTAATATTTAGTTATCAGTATATCTTTTGTAAATTGGAATCCTGAATAATTATATCATACAACTTAATCTTATTCAACTATATGAAAAAGACGTTATGCCTGTTATTGTTTTTTACATGGTTTAATGCCGTCAGCCAGGAAAAACTGGTTAATGTGAACGGAAAAAATTTTGCAGTCTATACCAAAGGCCTTGAAAAGAGAAAGCCCGGTGCCCCGGTGCTCATTTTTGAAAACGGAATGGGAATGGGTATAGGTAACTGGAACACGGTCATTAATCAATTGGCGGAGGTTGTACCGGTTTTTGCATATGATAGAGCGGGAGTGGAGAAGACAGATAAAATTTATGAAATGCCTACGCCTAAGCGAACGGCTGATAATCTGATGGCCATTCTGAGTACTATGGGTATCGCTCCTCCCTATGTATTGGTCGGGCATTCGATAGGAGGATTATATGCCAGAAGCTTCGCAGGGTTCTATCCGTCAACCGTAGCAGGACTGGTTTTTGTTGATCCGGCTGACTTTACCGAAACGAAAGACAACTGGAATCAGATTTTCAGAGAAATAGGGGTATCTGAAAAGAAAATAGAAGAGATGATGCTCACTCGTTTAAATCAGCAGACGCAAGCTACCAGTCGTGATTCTCTTAATTTTGGGCCTTGGAGTGAAAGGCAGGTTTTGGGTAGTTTACGAAAAACGGATTTTGCCGAGGTAGCGGCATTACCAATGCCCAATGTACCGATTTACTTTTTCGTTGGCGGAAAATTGGAAGTGCCACTTGACAGGCGCAGCAAAGATTATGATCACGAGCGTTTCTTTCATGTGAAAAATGATAAAAATATGGAACGCTGGAGAGCTTTAATACATGCGTCCGGCAAAGGCGGAATGTTGATTTATCTGGCAAACAGTGGCCATTATATTCATTGGGAAGAGCCTGACGCAGTTATTGCGGGTATCAGATTATTGCTGAGCAGTTTAGATAAACAAAAATGAAAAGACTTTGCTGCTATTTAAACAGAAATAAAGTGTAGAATCTGATAGATGTTTGCTCAATCGGATTCAATATTTTCTGTGACCTCTTACTATCTGGATCAAATTACGAGCCCAATCAAAGGAGGGAATAAGACTGATAGTAGATTATTTTGGACAATTAGTTGATTCTTATATAAGTTTCTCTATCGGATAGATATACTATAATAATTTAATTAGCTTTGCTCCTCTCAAGGCCGTAACTTGCGTTTCTGAAAGAATCAATTTGTAATGAAATACTTTCCTTTAGTTGTTTGTGCCGTGTGCCTGTATGCATGTTCCAACAAATCTGTTCCGCGGGGAGCCGGTTTACCCTGGGCGAGTGGAATTCAGCAGATTCCGGGTAAAATTGAATGTGAATACTATAATAAAGGCGGTGAGGGTATTGCCTATCATGATGTAGATAGTGTCAATAATGGTAGCGGGAAGCTGAATCCGGCAAACGGAAGTTTTCTGAATGAGTTCAGAATGGGAGAGGGGGTGGATATTTCCTATACCAAATCTAATGATATTGATAACACAGGCTATAATAAAGTAGCTACGGAAATAAATAAATTGTATGTTGGGTGGACAGAGCCCAGCGAATGGATCAAGTTTTACGTTAATGTATTAGAATCAGGTATGTATGATGTGGGGTTAATGTATACAGCTAACGGAGATGGTCTTATTTCGTTAGAAATAGATGGAAAACCTTTAGCTGAAAACCTGAAAGTAGTTTCAACATTTGATGCGAAAGATCCGGTAGCTTGGCGCCAATGGCATCATTGGAATAAAGCAGAAGCACTGGCACGTGTTAAATTGAAAAAGGGAGTGCATACATTAACACTACGGACAGTAGCCCATGGCAATATGAATTACGATTACCTTGAATTCAAAAAAACACTGAACTAAAATTGTATAAGAATGAATCAGTATGTGATCATCGCCCGGGATGGTTCAGACAATGCAGCCCTTGACCGACGTATTACTGCCCGACCTACACATCTGGCCGGGGCCAGAGAGTTAAAAAATCATAATAATTTTGTTGTAGGAGGAGCCATGCTCGACGATAACGGCAATATGATTGGTTCTGTTATGATAGTTCAGTTTGAAAACGACGAACAATTCAAAAACTGGTATTACAATGAACCTTACATTACCCGTAATGTTTGGCAATCTATTGAAATAAAACCGTTTAGGGTAGCAGATGTTTGAGCTTGAAATTTTTGGCATGATAATTTTAATAAATTATTAAGTCTACAAAATGTGTCATTTTATCCACTATTTTTGATGAAATGGCTATAAAAAGTGCAAAAATCACCTCTTTATTATGAATATCAAATAATATGTTTTTAGCTTGAATTTTTTTTTTAATCACTTTTTAATAATTTTACCCTCCATTTTTTAAATGTGTCTTAATTTTAATAAACAAACTAAACAAACCTTCAAACACATGAGAAAACAATTTCTACTTCTCTTAATGCTGGGGATTATTTTTACCGGATGGCAGGCGTCTGCACAGGAAAGGACGGTATCTGGTAAAGTAACAGCCTCAGAAGACGGTTCACCACTACCGGGTGTAAGTGTTTCGGTAAAGGGTTCAAAACAAGGAACTCAATCAGATGCGTCCGGAGTTTACAAAATCAGTGTGTCAGGTAATGCGACCTTAATTTTCAGTTTCATCGGTACTATCACTCAAGAAGTAGCGGTAGGAACCCGCTCAATTGTTGACGTACAATTGGCTCCAGACAACAAACAATTAAGTGAAGTTGTAGTTGTTGGTTACGGTACTCAGAAAAAAGCTGAATTTACCGGTGCAGCCTCAACAGTAAAGGCACAGCAGATTGCTGAACGCCCCGTACAAAGTTTCTCTCAGGGTTTAACAGGTCAGGCTTCAGGTGTAGCCATTACACAGCCTAACGGTTTGTTAAATAACCCTCCGGTTATTCGTGTACGTGGTCTTAGCTCACTTTCATTGAGCTCGTTCCCATTGGTTGTAATTGACGGTATACCTATTGCTACCGGTGACGTATCTGGTAACGCCAGTACAAACAACCCGTTGGGAGATATTAACCCTGCTGATATTGAATCTATCGACATTTTGAAAGATGCTGCTTCTGCTGCTATCTACGGTTCTCGTGCAGCTGCCGGTGTATTATTGATTACTACTAAACGTGGTAAAACAGGTAAAACCAAAGTTACTATTGATAGCTGGGCTGGTGTAAGCAACGCAGTGCGTCTACCAGACGTATTGAATGCACAACAATACATGGACCACAAAAACATGGCAATTGCCAATGCATTGGCTAATAACCCTGCTGCAATTCCAGCTACTCAGAGAGATGCTAATAATAAATCATTCCTGCCTGCATACAATGCAGATGGTTCTTTGATTGACACCGACTGGTACAAAGAAGTATATCGTACAGGTTTCTCACAAAATCACAACCTTACTCTACAAGGTGGATCAGACAAAACTACTTATTATTTCTCGGCAGGTTTTTCTGATCAGGATGGTTTCTTGAGAGCCAATAGTTTCCAACGTCGTTCTGGTCGTTTGAATATGGACCACCAGGCAACCAATTGGTTGAAATTGTCTGCTAATATCAACTTCTCAAACTCAATGAACAAATCGCCGAACAGTGGTTCTTACTCAGGTGGTGCATTTGCTACATCAGGTTTGGGTCGTATTGCAGTTGCTCAGGTGCCAAACTTACCTGCTTACAATGCAGATGGTACTTACAACCTTGAAAATAACACAGTAGGTCGTAAAAATAACTTGTTGCCTGCACAGTTCCCAAATGCAGCGGTTTTAAGAGACCTGGATAAAAACACCTCTGAAACAAACCGTATTATTGCCAACTTAGGTGCTGAAGTGAAAATATATGATGGCTTAACTTTCAAAACCACGTATTCTTGGGACTTCAGAAATACTGAAAACATTCGTTTCTGGAACCCATATAATGGTGATGGTTGGGCAGCACAAGGTGATGCTTATAATCAGGCAGCTCGCGGTGACAACTGGAACTGGATTAACACCTTGCAGTACATGAAAACAATTGGTGAGAAACACAATATTTCACTTGTTGCGGGTTCTGATGTGCAAAAAAGAAGAACTACTACTTGGGGTGCATCGCGTCAGACATTAGCTGACTTCTTCTTCCAGGATTTCCAGGGTAACTACACTACTAACCTTGCTGGAGGTAACGGTATTTCGCAAGTGGCTTTTGAAGCCTATCTAGGTAGTGTAAGCTATAGCTATGCCGGTAAATATTTCCTTAGTGGTAACTACCGTCGTGATGGTAACTCTGCTTTGGCTGCTCAAAACCGTTGGGGTGATTTCGGTGGGGTTTCTGCAGGTTGGACAATCTCAGAAGAAGAATTCTTCAAATCGCTTGGCTTTGGCAACGCACTTTCTTCATTGCGTTTGAAAGGAAGCTGGGGTAAAGTTGGTAATGGTAACATGAATAACGCCTACGGTTCATACTCTACATTTGGTTCTGGCTTATATGGTTCTGCTGCCACATTGGCATTTAATCAGGCTGGTAACAGAGACCTGAAATGGGAAACAAGTACACAAACTAACATTGGTTTAGATGTTAGCTTCCTGAATGACCGTATCACTTTAGAGGCTAACTGGTATAACAAAGACATCAACAATTTGATTCTTGATGTACCTCAGGCGCCTTCAAAAGGTATCCCGGGTAACACAATTCTTGCAAACGTTGGTTCAATGTACAACAAAGGTTGGGAGTTCTCAATCGCTGCAGTACCTATTAATAAAGGTGGCTTCACATGGTCTACTAACATTAACTTCTCTACCAACAAGAACATGGTTACCAGTATGGTGGATGACAATACGCCAATCCTGACTAATACTTCTGGTTTGGAAGCTACAAACATCACAAAGGTTGGTTATTCTGCAGGTCAGATATATGGTGTAGTAACTCATGGTGTTAACCCTGCTAACGGACGTCGTATTTTCGTTACCCGCGATGGTAAAGAAGTGCAGTACAATCACTTAGGTGGTGCAACAGCATGGACATTCGTTGCCGATGGCTCAGCAACTGTATCTCCATCATCACAACAAGTGGTATTAGGAGGAACAATGCCAACCTGGTATGGTGGTTTCAACAATACATTGAAATACAAAGGATTTGACTTAGGATTAAACTTTACTTTCTCGGGTGGTAACTACATCTATAACGGTAGCAAAGCCGGTTTGAGAGACCAACGCGTTTGGAATAACTCAGTAGATGTATTGAATTCTTGGAAAAAAGCCGGTGATGTTACCGATGTACCTAAAGCAATCTATGGTGACAATATTTCAAACGGTTCATCGTTCTTGATTTCTGAGAACATTGAAAAAGGAGACTTCTTACGTTTGCAAACGGCTACTTTAGGTTATCGTGTGCCGGGTACATTCGGTAAAACAGGTATTACAGCTCTGAGAGTATATGCTCAGGTAAACAATGCCTTCTTGATTACCAAATATACCGGTGTTGACCCTGAAATCTCAACTAACGGAGATTCAAATAATGCTATGGGTATTGAACGTAATTCAATTCCTCAAGGAAGACAATTTACGCTTGGTCTTAACTTAAGTTTCTAATTTCTAAATGACATTGATTTTATGAAAATATTAAATAAAAAGATAGGGTTTCTATCATTGGCATTAACGCTTAGCCTTTCTTCTTGTAAAGAAGATTTCCTGAACGCTGTTCCGGAACTAAGCTTGTCAGATGCAACTGTTTTCAGTACTCCAGCCCGTGTTGAATCGCAGATAACAGGCTTATATGCTTCTGCCAAAAATGGTGCGCTTTTCGGTGGTCGTTATTTGATTTATAACGATATCCGCGCTGAAGAATTTGTAAACCGTACTACTAACTCAGTAACCGGATACTCAACGTATCAGGGTAACCAGGATCCATCGGATACCTATATTGCTAACTTCTGGGTGCAGGGCTACCTGACTATCAACAGAGCTAACTTGTTTTTGGAAGGTATTGTAGCAAATCCGAACGCTGTTAGTGCTGCAGTGGCTACTAACTACAAAGGTGAAGCTAAGTTCATCAGAGCGCTTACTTATTTCTCTTTGGTGCAGCTTTTTGCAAAACCTTATGCTTTAGATAATGGTGCCTCACCTGGTCTGCCTTTAAGATTAAAAGGTGAAGTTACTTCGGCTAATAACAACCTTCCCAGAAGTACTGTAGCTCAGGTATACGAACAGGTATTGAAAGACCTGAACGAAGCAGAAAATGAATTGCCGGACAACTATAGCACTCCATTGTTGCGTACAAGCAGAGCTCATAAAAACGCGGCAATTGCTTTAAAAACCCGTGTATTGTTGGCGAAGAAAGATTATGCAGGTGTGATCACTGAAGCAAACAAAATTGTATCTGCTGCTGCTCCTTTCAAATCTGCTAACAGAGTAGCGCATGAATTGCAACCTGATGTAGTTTCTGTTTTCAGAGCTCCATATACTTCGGTTGAGTCTATTTTCTCATTCCCTATGGCTGAAACAAATGGTCCGGGAGGACAAAACCAGTTGGGGTATTATTTCAATGCAGGTAACGTTGAGTATTATATCAATCCTGGTCCAACAGGTATTTATGCTAATCCGCAATTGAGAGCTTCTGATGATCGTAAATCTAAATTGATGGTTGCTACTACAAGCGTAGCTGCGTTCCCGTCAAGCACTAAGTTCAGCGGTGTGTCTCCTTACATTGATTTCGTACCAAGTATTCGTTATGCAGAGGTATTGTTGAACCTTGCTGAAGCAGAGGCAGAAAATGGTAGCCAAACGCGTGCATTAGCATTATTAAATGCTGTACACCGTCGTTCAGATGCCACTTATGATTTTGGCACACCAGCTAAAGCAGATTTGATTAATTTCATACTTACTGAAAGACGTATCGAGTTATTTGCAGAAGGTTTCAGAACTACTGATATACTGAGAAGAGGACAGCCGATCAATTCATTTGGTGCCGGTGCTTTGATTCAGCCATCAGATCCAAGATATATCTTTGGTATACCGTTGACAGAAATCCAGACTAACCCTGGTATCGGTAACTAAAATATTCCTGGTTTTTAATATATTTGTAATGGGTTGTCTTACGTTAAATTAGACAACCCATTTCTTTTAAACCTAATTAAAGAATACAATGAAAAATTTTGGAAAGCTATTCATTATAAGTTGTTTTGCCTGGATAGCAACTAATGCGCAAGCGCAGATTGCTATATCGGCTGATGCGATAGGAGGGACACCTCTGACCGGGCAATCGTATACCAATGTGAAGGGAACTCCTTATTTATTAGAAACATGGGAAATAGGTACGGTTACTCTGGCATCCGGTAAAAAGTTTGAAAATGTCAGCCTGATGTTTGATCAGGTAGCAAATATGCTGATTTTTAGAGATGTGGATGGAGGTATCAAAACCTTTAGTCAGCCGGTTGCAGCGTTTGTTATAAAAAAAGACCCGTATGTTTACCATTTCGAAAGAGGTTTGGATGGCGTCTTTTATGAGAAACTGGTGACTGGGAAATTGAACCTGTGGAAGAAAAATCATAAGTCATTGATTGATGAAAAACCTTATGGCTCTGCAACAGTGCAAAGAAATATTTTGAATAACACCAGTTATTATATCGGACAACTTGCTCAGCTTACCAAGATTAAAACCGATAGAAAATCTGTGTTAGCTTTATTTGGAGATAAAGCCACAGAAGTGGAAGAGTATATTAAAAAAGGAAAGTTGAATACGAAAGAGGAAGGCGATTTATTGAGAGTGTTTGATTATTATAATAGTTTGTAACAGGCCTATTGAATAGCCTGAAGTAATAATGCCGGTATTCCAGAAAGGAATACCGGCATTATTGCTTTTAGAGATACAGATTTGTTTTATTGGAGCATTTTAACTATTTTTTTATTTGAATGCAGAAAAAAAAAAGAGTGTAGAGTAGAAAATATAATATTGATTTTTGGTAGGATGTAATACCTTAAAATAGATGAAATAAATCAAAGCCAGAATACCCCAAAAAAGCTGAATGATGCTCATAATGGGCTATTTTGGTAAGATATTCCTTTAACTTTCGTATATTCTTTGGTAGTGAGGTTATCAATGTTGATTTCCTCAATTTGAGGAATTCCCAAATGTAAATTTATTAATGCCGATGAAATGATTTTGAGAAAAATGTCGTTAAGAGTTATGTATTAACTTGATAATCAGATATGTTCAATTTTTTTCACCTTGTTTATTTTCTACTTACCCTTAGCTCAGCATTACCCAAAACCGATGAAGCAGGCCGTAGTAAAGTAACAGACAAAAATATTGTTGCCGCAAATAATGTCGTAAAAAATCTATACCAGGAATGTAACCTTGATGGTATTGTGAGTTACGAGGCATTTCAGAAATCGATGGCAGGCTACGAAAAGTATCGCCCTGCCAAGTCAATTATTACTATAGTAGACTTTAATTTACCTTCAACGCGTGAGCGCTTTTTTGTAATAGACTTACTGCAAAAGAAACTTTTGTTTTCTTCTCTGGTTGCTCATGGGCAGAAGTCCGGCAATGATGTGGCACAGTTTTTTTCCAATACAATGGAATCGCACAAAAGCAGTCTCGGATTCTACATGGTCGGGCAGATTATTCGGAGCCCGAAACATGGCATGGCTTTATTGCTGGCAGGTTTGCAGAAAGGTATTAACGACAACGCCCGCCGTCGTGAGATAATTATTCACGGCGCTGATTACGTAAGCGAAAATTTTGTGAAACGTTTTGGAAGATTAGGACGGAGTTTCGGATGCCCAGCCCTGCCGAATGAGTTAATGCCCAAAGTAGTTCCGGTCATTGCCGATGGCAGTTTGCTATACATTCACCGTGAAAACTCATCCGTACAGTATGCTAAAAACTAGGAACTTAATTGTTTTTTTTAGTCTTGTTTTGTTGATTATTTTGAGCCTGAGTGGCTGTAAAAAGGGTAAAAGATTCCGCAGAGGTGCCTTGCAGGACTCAACCGTTTATTCGTCAAAGAATTTTACCGATATACTCCTCGATAGCACCATTGTAAATAATTTCTTCAGAAGTTTCTCAGTAAAAGATACCATCAGAGAAGAAGTAAGCGAGTTTTATGAAAGGAGATCTTATCAATCGGCCTGGTTTAATAAAAAGGGTATGAACCATGCCGCGCTCAATTTCCATAACCAGTTGAAAAACTACGCATATGATTTTGCAGATACTACTTTTCAGAATGCAGAGCTTGACAACCTTATTGGAGACGCCGAAAATGACGAAAAGGATTTTTTGAAACGAACGAAAGACGTGCAACGGCTGGAACTTCTGATGACCACTACTTTTTTTGAGTATGCCGAAAAGGTATATGGAGGGATAGCGAAAAACCCACTTGACCTGGAGTGGTTTATTCCGCGAAAAAAGAAAAATTATCAATTATTGCTTGACTCACTGGTTTCACTAAACAAGGGAGAACGTGTGCAGGAACCTGTAAACGGATATTATGTCCGGCTTAAGGAGAAATTACGGGTTTATAGAAATATTGAGCGACAAGGCGGCTTGCCTAAAGTTGTAACTTCTAGAAAACTGTTAGCCGTTGGCGACAGGGATTCAAGCCTCTTGGTAGCCAAGCAGAGTCTTTTCCTGACTGGTGACTTCAGCATTAAAGATACAAGCCAGACTTACACAGATTCACTTAGGAATGCTGTTATACGTTTTCAGCAACGCATGGGCTTAAAGCCAAGCGGTAAAATTGATGCGCTTACGCTGAAAGAGTTGAATCGACCTATCGATTTCCGTATCAGGCAGATTATGCTTAATATGGAGCGTTTAAGATGGGTACCTGTAGAGCTTGAAAAGAATTACCTGCTGGTAAATATACCTGAGTATATGCTTCATGTTTTTGAAAACGGCCAACAAGTGTGGACGATGGATGTGGTGGTTGGCAAAACAGCATCTCAAACCAGTATTTTCCGGGGTAATCTATCTCAGATAGTGCTGAATCCGTATTGGAATATACCGCAGAGCATTATCCGTAATGAAATTCTGCCTCAATTGAAACGAGGTACGTCTTATCTGAGCCGGAATAACATGGAGGTGCTGTCAGGCAATAAAGTTATTGACCCGTCGAGCATTAATTGGAATGGAATGGGTAACCACGTGCCTTATGCTATCAGGCAGAAACCGGGCAACAAAAACTCGTTGGGGAAAATGAAATTTTTGTTTCCTAACAGCTTCAACATCTATTTGCATGATACTCCGTCCAAAGGTCTTTTTGGTGAATCGAATCGAGCCTTCAGTCATGGTTGTATCCGCTTGTCAAATCCTAAAAAACTGGCCTTGTATCTGTTAAGAGATAATGCAGCCTGGAATGAGACAAAGGTTGATGGCGTACTGAAAACAGATAAGGAAACCGGAATCAAAGTTGCACCAGCCATACCTGTATACATTGTTTATTTCACCGCCTGGGTAGATACCTCTGGTAGAATCAATTTTCGTAACGATTTATATGGGCTGGATGCTAAGCTGTCGGCTGAGATATTTGAAGAATAGATTGATTTCGATCTCATTAATAATAAAATAAGCGAAAGCCGATGAATTTAAAATTCATCGGCTTTCGCTTATTAACCGGTAAAGAGCTTTAATTCAGAAATTCCTTATCTCTTTCATCACTCACCGGAGAGTTTTCACGAATCTCGTTATAGCCCCGGTTGTCGCTGATGTTTCCTTCTTCCGATTTTCTGATACTTTCTTCCCGGCCTTCAACTGCCTCTTTCAATTCTGCATCTTTCTCTTTTATTTTCTCCTTTCTTTCTTCTTCTTCTTTCATTTGTAATTCCTGTGCCTCATCACCTTTTTCTTCTCTGTCGTCTTCGTTGCCAATTGAAGAGGCTGAGCTGATAGATGACCCATAAAATTTCGGTTGTTCTACTCTCGGGATATCCTGTTTGCCGGGATAATTGATTTCGTCCGGTGATTGATCAGGAATAATGTCAGGAGCAGCCGGAGGATCAAGTTCCGTTCTCAACGGAGGGTTGTCTGAACCTTCGTTTTGGTCTGCTTTATCCGCTAGCCGCTGGTCAATAGTTTCCTGTTCCTGCTGCGCAGAGCGTTCCGGCTCTAGTAATGGGCCGTCCCATGTTTTTTCCGGTTGTGATGTACCGGGTTCAATTGCTTGTTCGCCACTTTGACTATAGAAGCTGTTTTCCTGGTCTTTCATATCGTGTGTGTTTATTTGTCTGAAATCAAGTAAAAATTGTATGCCATGTATTCAGGCATTTTATGTTGTGAAAGAAGATACTCATATTGTGGAACAGACGGTAGCCGGCAAAAATCATTCAGTATTCTTATACATGTTCTGTATAATGTCCGGGTTTCATGCGAATCGAAAGTGATTAGAAGCTTTTTGTATTCAATGTTTTACGAATGAATAAAAGCATCGGCCATTTTCAAGTGTTTAGCCTTTAGACCCGTCTGCCTGATTTTCAATTGACTTGGTCGATTTTAAAGAATAGGAAGTCTATTTTGTTAATAGGTTATTTGTCTATGAGCTAATTAATTTGTAATATTCCCATTCAATCGACCTAGTTTTGAACTTCCATTTAATTTCTATTTACTATGAAAACCTTATTGACATTCTTCTGCCTTTGCTGTGCAGCGAGCCTTACAGCATTAGCGCAAACACCAACTTTGACACAGGTATGGGAAACTGACACTACGCTTACCACGCCTGAATCGGTACTTTACGACGCCAAAAAGAACGTATTGTATGTTTCTTGCATTAACGGAAAATCAGTGCCTGAAAATCAGGAAAGCTTTGTTGCGAAGGTGGGTCTCGATGGGAAAATTCAGCAAAGAATTTTTACAGGTGGACTTAACGCAATTAAAGGCATGGGGATTATTGATAATAAACTATATGCGGCGGGTTTCTTTGCCCTGGTAGAAATTGATCTGGCGAGTGGAAAAGTGATTAACAAGTATGAAGTACCGGAGGCTAAAATGTTGAACGATATTACCATTGATGAGAAAAATAAAGTGGTGTACGTAACAGATATGCGGGCCAATAGTGTATGGAAACTGCAGAATGGCAAACTGGAGAAAATACTGGATGGAGGTCTGTTGAAGAATCCTAACGGATTATTTTATGATAGCGGCAAATTGCTGATTGGAAACGGGGAGGGCATTTTGTATGCCTATGATACCAAAACCAAAGAGCTGAACAAATTTGCCGAAGGAATGGGCACAGAAAAAAGTGGTATTGATGGCATTGAGTCGGACGGTAAAAAAGGTTACTTTGTGAGCGAGTGGAGGGGAAGAATATGGCACGTAACTCCACAGGGAAAAACCAGCCTTTTGCTGGATACTATCGACAAACCTATGAACACTGCCGATTTTGAGTATATACCCGCTAAAAAGACTCTTTATGTGCCTACTTTCCTGAAGAACAAAGTCGTAGCCTACAAAGTAAATTAACACACATCTTAAATCAGCCTTATATCCTATTTATTAATCCGGAAATGAATATTATCAGAAAATACAGACCTTTTCTTTCAACCACAAAACCGCTATCGTTTATTGTTGTTTTATTGATCAGTCTTTTGTTTACAGAGGCCGCTCTGGCACAGAGTGCAGGCAAAATGAAGCTTAAAGGCAAAATAGTAGATGCGCAGTCAAACGCCCCGCTGGCTTTTGCCAGTGTGCGTCTGTATAAATTGCCTGACAGCTCTTTTGTAACAGGAAATATTACGAACGACACCGGTGATTTCGCCATTGATGCACCAGCCGGTACTTATTATGCTTTGTTGGAGTTTATAGGATACAAGGCTACCAAAACTGCACCGTTTTCATTAACGCCTGATAAACCTTCTCTTGATTTAGGAACTTTGAAAGTGGCTACATCGAGCAATGTGCTGGAAGAAGTAGAAGTACGTGCCGAGAAAAGCTCCATGGAAATGTCGCTTGACAAACGTATTTTCAATGTTGGTAAAGACCTGGCAAATGCCGGAGGTACAGCCGTTGATATACTGACCAATATTCCATCGGTATCTGTCGATATCGACGGGAACGTGAGCCTGAGAGGTAGCAATAACGTGAGGATTCTTGTGGATGGTAAACCGTCTGGTCTGGTGAGTATTAAAGGAGGCAGCGGTTTGCAGCAATTGCAGGGCAGCAGTATTGAAAGAATAGAAATTATCACCAATCCGTCGGCGCGCTATGAAGCAGAAGGAATGAGCGGTATCATTAACATTATCCTTAAAAAGGAGCGCAAGGAAGGCTTTAATGGTTCTTTTGATGTCATTACCGGATATCCTACCAATCTGGGCCTGGCAGCCAACGTAAATTATCGTCGCAAGAATCTTAATTTCTTTGTCAATTATACTGCGTCGTATCGGAATACCCCCGGTAGAAATTCTATGTATCAGGAGTTTTACAGGGGAGATTCAACGCTTATAACCCAGCAAAACTCTACCAGTAAGCTGAAAGGAGAAAATAATAGCGCAAGAGCCGGTATTGATTATTTCTTTAACGACAACAATATATTAACGGGTTCTTATCTGTGGAGAATAAGCAAAGGAAAGCGGTTTTCGGATATCAGATATCGTGATTACCTGAACAATCTCAATAATCCTACTGGCATCACAAATCGCACGCAGGATGAGACAGAAACCGAACCTAACGCGGAATATGCGCTTACTTACCGACGCAAGTTTGAAAGGAAAGGACATGAGCTGACCGCCGATGTGAGATATCTGGATAACTGGGAGGACTCAGACCAGTATTATAATCAAGAAACTTTCAGACCAGATGGCAGTGCCTCTGATATACCGGCATTGTTGCAGCGTTCGCTTAATTACGAAACCGAAAAGCAGCTATTGTTTCAGGTAGATTATACACAACCGTTTGCCAAAGATGGTAAATTTGAGCTGGGCGCCAGAAGTAGTTCTCGCGACATGACCAACGACTTCTCTCTGACCCAAAAAGGTGAGGATGGCGTGTGGTTCCCGATTGCCGGTTTTACCAATGATTTTCTTTATGAAGAAAACATCAACGCTGCCTATGGTATTATAGGCAACAAAGTGAACAAATTCTCTTATCAGGCAGGTGTGCGGGCCGAATGGACTAATGTAACCACTACGTTAAGAAAGACCAACGAGGTGAATCCGCGTAAATACAACAACCTGTTTCCGAGTGTGCATATCACTTATGAGCTTCCGAAACAGAACTCAATGCAGATTAGTTACAGCCGCCGCATCCGCCGTCCGACGTACAATGATCTGAGTCCGTTCTCAACCTTTAGCGACAGTCGGAATTTCTGGAGCGGGAATCCGGATTTAAATCCTGAGTTTACTGATGTATATGAACTGGGTCATATCAAGTATTTCGAAAAGGGGTCTATCAGTTCATCTTTGTATTACCGATTTACGGATGGCAAGATAGTGCGTATCAGAACAGTTGATGCTTCTGGAAATTCGTTCACAAGACCAGAAAACCTGGCTACTGAAAACTCGTTTGGCTATGAGTTTACAGCCGCTCTGTCACCTTATAAATGGTGGAAACTGGATGGCAGCTTTAACTTTTTCAGAGCCATTACTAATGGAGCTAACTTTGACACGAGTCTTAAAAGCGATACTTACAGCTGGTTTACACGTGTAACCTCACGCTTTACATTCTGGAATAATACCGATTTCCAGATACGGGGTAACTATGAGGCTCCACAGCAAACACCACAGGGAAGAAGAAAGGCCATTGCTGTGATGGATCTTGCCGTAAGCAAAGATATACTGAAAAATAATGCCACGCTTACGCTTAATGTGAGCGACGTTTTCAATTCCAGAATTTATCGTTCTATTACCGAAGGGTCTAATTTTATTACCGAGAGCCGCGGACAAGGGCGTTTGAGACAGGTCAATCTTACATTTAATTATCGCCTGCATCAGGCCAAGAAGAAAAGCAAAGATCCGGTTGACGGAGAGTTTTGATAGAATAGAAGAGCTGCACGAGAGTGTGGCTCTTTTCGTTTATACAAGATAAGTTAAGTTGCCAAATTTGCAGGGTATACATTCTTAATAATATCATAACAAAACTTCTTCCGTTTTTAAGTTGTGGTTTGCGTCTTTTACGCCCTTATTCAAAAACAGAATGGAAACCTCCCGAGTGTTTGCCGGTAGAATAGTCTGTTATAGAATATTAAGGGTATGAACTAAAACACTTTCTAATGAAAAAGACACTTCAACTTTATTTAGCTATTCCTATTTTATGTTTCGTCTCTCTGACCAGTCTGGCACAGAAAGAGCGGAAAGCGCAGTATCCTAAAAACATTATTCTATTAATTGGCGATGGCATGGGCACTGCTCAGATTTATGCCGGTATAACCGTGAGTAAGACACCCCTGAACATTGAGAGAAGCAAAGTGATAGGATTCCATAAAAATCAGGCAACAGATAACTATATTACCGATTCGGCTGCCGGAGCAACGGCCTTTGCAACAGGGAAGAAAACTTATAATGGTGCTATAGGTGTAGACAGCGATAAGAACAGACTGACCACGATTCTTGAAATAGCAGAGCAGAACGGTCTGGCTACGGGGTTGGTAGCTACCTGTGCTATTGTAGACGCCACACCGTCGTCGTTCATTGCGCATCAGCCATCAAGAAAAATGGGCGAAGAAATAGCAGCGGATTTTCTTAAGACAGATATTGATGTTTTTATAGGCGGTGGTCGTAAATACTTCAATCAGAGAAAGGATGGAAAGAATCTAATAGAGGAACTGAAAAGCAAAAATTATCAGATTGCACAGTCGATCGAAGAAGTAGCAAAAGTAAGGAGTGGTAAACTGGTGGGTTTGCTGGCTGAAGAGAACCCTGTGAAAATATCAGAGGGCAGGGGAGATCAGTTACTTGTATCAACTCAGACAGCTTTGAATATACTGAAACAAAACAAAAAAGGCTTTTTCCTGATGGCAGAAGGTTCACAGATTGACTGGGGTGGCCATGCCAATGATACCCAGTACATTGTAAACGAAATGCTTGATTTTGACAAGATAATCGGCGAGGCTTTCGATTTTGCTGATAAAGATGGCAATACGCTGGTAATTATCACTGCTGACCACGAAACCGGAGGTTTCTCGCTCAATGGTCTTAACAAAGACGGCACCATTGACGGTAAATTTACCACCGGCGGGCACACAGGTGTGATGATTCCGGTTTTTGCTTATGGCAAAGGCGCTGAATTATTCTCAGGTATTTATCTGAACAATGAGATTTTCGACAAAATGAAAAAGTCGTTCAATTTTAAATGATAAGATATTGGCCCGCTATACAGGTGGCTCATATATCAAGCTTTTGATGAGGCCGTCAGTATTTTACCTGAGGCAATAAGATTATTAACAGCACCGCCACAAACGGTGCTGTTTTGTTTTGTGGCAATTGATTTTTAAAACAGGGGCGTATGCAACATAACTAATAAAAGTGTGTCGTTTATTATTAGAACCATCACTGCACACTGAAAGCCGGCTTATGGAAAAAACTTTAAACAGAAATCTCTGGGTTGATTATCTTCGTTCGGCTCTTACTGTATTGGTAGTGGCGCATCATGCCAGTCTGTCTTATACTACTTTTGCCCGATTCGATACCGAGGCTTACATCAGGTCTACTCATCCTATAGTAGATTCGGAAAGATGGGTAGGGCTTGATATTTTTGAAAACTTCAATGATGTATTCTTCATGTCGCTGATGTTTCTGATAGCCGGGCTGTTTCTGCAAAAAAGCATTCAGAAAAAGGGAGGGTTTGTTTTCATCAAAGATCGGTTCTACCGATTGTTTGTGCCGTTTATGATTTTGGGCACCGGGCTAATGCTGATTGCCCATTTTCCATCTTTTTACGTGGCTAAAGGCGGTACCAATCTGGCAGACTATGTAAGCGATTTTTTTGTGGTTGAACAATGGCCTGTTGGCCCACCCTGGTTTATCTGGGTACTTTTCGTTTTTAATGTATGGCTGGTTTTGCTTAATCCTCTGATACAGAAAATAAGCATGAAGGCTGGAACTTACATCGATAAGCTGAAAAACAGGCCTCTTTTGTTTTTTCTTATCTGGTTGGCTGTTACGTGGGTTTTGTATGTACCCGTGGCTTATAAAGTGGGTGCCGGTACCTGGACCGGCATCGGCCCGTTTGATTTCCAGCTTAGCCGTGTTCTGCTTTATTTCGGATACTTTCTCATAGGAGTGTTGATAGGTACTTCCGACTTCAATAGTGAACTCTTTTCTTTAAAGGCTCCACTGGTTAAAAAATGGTGGCTATGGACAATCTCCGCTTTGGGGGCTTATACTGTATTGATAGTGATAGAACGCTACGATATATTAACACATATGGTACGAACCAATCAGCTGGAGAGCCTTACCGCCTGGATGCTCTATTTAACAATTTATGTCTTGTCCTGTACGCTCAGCTGTATCGCCTTTATAACTGTGTTCCGGCGTTTTGTTCATTCTGCTAATAAATGGGCGGAATCTCTGGTACAGCATGCTTACCTCATTTACCTCACTCATTATGCCTTTTTAATCTGGCTTCAGTTTTTGTTATTACCTATAGCGATACCGGCTTTGGTGAAATTTCTGATAGTATTTGTGGCTACTTTAGCATTGAGTTGGGGGTTTAGTATCCTGTTAAGAAAAATCCGGATAATTAACCGGTACTTGTAAGCATACCAGATAATTTGAATGGGGCAGCAACTGAAGTGATACTCATTAATTAAAGCGATTGATAAGTTTCCATTTTAAGTCGATAAACGGAGACATTAGGATGATATTCTTAAAATAAGTATTCATAAGTGCCGTTTTTTGTCGATATCCGGTCAAATCAATACTTTCTATCATTTCATCTTCGTAGCTTTTAAGTTTATCTATTCTGCATTTTTCATAAGGAAATCGCTTATACATTTGAATCAACAAAGCGAATTAAGGTTCAAATATTTAAACATTATCAATTATGAAAAAGTCATTCTTTATTCTGGCCCTTGGCTTAACTATAGCCAATTTTAGTTTTGTACAAGCCGAAACACCCGTTGCAGCTATTAAGAAATCTGATCCCAAAATCAGCGTTCAGGATATCAGCAACCTACGCCTTAAAGTGTTGTTCGATAATGTAACGAAAAATACCGCGAGCGTTGAAATCTATAATTCGAAAGGTGAGGTATTTTATCAGGAGTTGAGCGAAACCAACAAGCCTCTGGTTCTGAATCTGGCTCATCTGGAAGACGGAGTTTATACGTTGTCTGTCAGTTCCGGCAATGATAAGTTATCTTACGACTTCAACATTGAAAGTCAGTTAACACGTGTAGCGGTTTTGAAAAACAAATAGTTATTTTTTGTTATCTGAGGGGGGCAAAGCATTTGGCTTTGTCCCCCTCGGTTCTTTTTACTCTTCCCCCAAACAATACTTCAGATTATATCCGGTATTTTCTTTCACAATCCCAACCTTTCTACGCATAGGGGTATCTTCTAAAAAAAAAAGTACACGGCAATTGTCGCATTTCGAAGCGGCGGTACGACTTATCATCAAAATCAAAACTTATAAACAATGAAAACGATGAAATTTCAAATCCGCTTGTTGCTCGTTACCCTCCTTTTTTCAGTATTGGCATTTTCATGTAATCAGGATAATCACATTAACCCTGATGGCAGTGAAGATAAGTTACAAACCAATGAAGCAGAATACGCCCGCTTGTTGAAAGCCCGCACTACGTATAGCGGAACTACGTTTGAACTGGGACAAATAACCAGAGAAGGGGATGTTTTAAAAATTGAAGTAGTAGGAGGGTGCAGCGCCAATAATTACAAAATTGTATGGAATGGCATTGTGATGACCTCGTACCCCGAGCAAACGGGGCTTGTAGTGACTTATGAAGGGCAGGCGGGTGAGACATGTGAGGCAGGTAAGAAATTTACACTGGAAGTAGACATGAATAAGGTGTTCGGCCGATCAGACCTGATTGTTCATATTGCGAATGGCTCAAAAGTAAAAGATATATCGGTTGACCCTGACGGATCTGTAACGAATCGATAAAACAATTCTTTCGAAATTCAATTGTCTACTCCGGCTGGCCTTTACTGAAAGGCCGGCTGTTTACTTGTTTTAATGTGGAATGCTTGTCTGATTGTACCTCACAAGAAAAAGACTGGATAGAAGGTTGTGCGAAGCATAACCCGGCAGCTCAGGAAAAGCTATTCAAACATTTCTTTGGTTTTGCTATGGGTATTTGCCTCCGGTATCTGCCTGACAGGTCTGTGTCGCAAGAGGCTGTGAACGACGCCTTTCTGAAAATTTTCAATCAACTGCCATTCGAATACAAAAAGCTGGGGTCGTTCAGGGCGTGGGCCAGAAAATTGATTGTTAATACGGCCATAGACTATTTCAGAAAAGAGAAGAAACATTTATACTTGAACGACCACGAAATAGAGACTGCCGCACATCAGGAAAGTTTTTTTGACCGGGAGTCAGCCGAAGAGATTATCCGGTTACTGAACCTGCTGCCACCTTTATGGAAAGTGGTCTTTAACCTGTATGAAGTGGAAGGCTATAGCCATGAGGAAATTGCTCAGATGATGCATATTCCGGCGTCTTCATCCCGAACCTATCTTGCCCGGGGTAAACAACAGCTAAGAACATTGATTAATGCGCATAACCGAATAGTGAAGAAAGATGGAACCCTTTGATAAACAGACGACAGACAGACTGAAAGCGTACGAAACTTCTTATCAGGAAGGGGCATGGGAAGACTTTGAGCGGTTCAGAAAGAAAAAGAAAAAAAGACCTGTGCT
Organism: Emticicia sp. GW821-FHT11C11; assembly: GCF_058808615.1. NCBI lineage: Bacteria > Pseudomonadati > Bacteroidota > Cytophagia > Cytophagales > Leadbetterellaceae > Emticicia > Emticicia sp. GW821-FHT11C11. Next base: position 487,861 of record NZ_JBXARV010000002.1, on the reverse strand, counting down.
AATCTTCTGGCGTATGGCGGCGGGTATTGCGATTGCTTTACTATTAGGATGGGGAATATTGAGAATAAATACATCAACCCCTGTGCAAGCGGATAGACCAAGTAAACAGCCTGCAAATAAGGAAGTAAATAAGAGTAGCAGAGCCAATAAAGATGCCAGCGAAAATGGAGCTATACCTTCTCCGGAGGTGAGCATTTATAAGGTTAATACAGTCCGGATAGATTATGATGAAAAAGCGGAGAAAGGAAGAGTGGTGCCGGATAAAAGCTATGAAGTAGCAGAGGATAGGAATGCCAGCAATTTAAAACCTGACTTTCTGGCGTCGCGTGCTATGGGTTTGGTACTGGTAAGACCTAAAACGCTTTTTATGGCACCTTTTGGAGCAAAAGAACCGGATGAGCCGGAGGATAAGAGAAAACGAGACCTACGATTAAGTGTGGCTATTGCTTCGTCATCCAATAAGGCAGAGAATGTGATACAACAACCGAATTTCGGAGTGCGAGGAACTACAGAAGTAACCATTGGTAAAAATATGGAAATAAGCACTGGGCTAAGTGTAGGTCGTGAGAACCTGAATCTGCAAGTGAACAGTGGCCCGTTTATCGGAATGCCTCAGCTTAATCAGGCAAATTATAAATGGGTAAATGTAGAAGTACCTCTCAATCTGAGATACCATTTTCTGAAACATAAAGCGCTTGGACTAAGTGCACAGGCCGGGGTTTCAGTGATAGGGGCGGTCGGTCAATCATCAAGGCTGTTCTACGAAAACCGCCGCACAATCATAACTATGGCGGTAGGATCGAACGGTGAATTGGAAGAAGTAGCAACAACCTTAATTGAAAAACAGGTAAAAGATAACATAAGCGATGCTCAGAAATTAAGTTTTGGCGCTGCGGTTAATCTAATGTTGGGGGTGCATTATCCGCTGGGTAAAAATCAATTGTCTGTTGAGCCATTTTTTAAGTACCCCTTTGGAAGCCTGACGGCGGCTAAGCTCCACTACAGTAGTCTTGGCGTTCAATTACGTTATACCATTGCCAGAGGGATGAAATAGAAGAACCGTTTTTTGATGGAGAACTTTCAATGACATGTAATTCAATGTGTTTCACTTCCTTAAACGTGCGATTAAAGCCGGGAACCTGTCTCAACAAAAAAACCGGTGATTCGAATCCTGTTTTGAGCAGGTCAAATCACCGGAAAACAATTTATTATTTACTTTAATTTTTACTCCTTACGTAAACATTGTTACTGATTGACTCCAGACGTACTTTAGGGCCTCCACCGTTAACAGTACCTTCCAGCAGATAACCTACTATCGGATTAGTCTGTTTTTTGTTTTTAAAAGCAATATTCAAGTCAGAATAAACCTCGCCTGTGATAGTCTTCATCCCCAGATCTCCACCTTTGCCTTTAGGCCAGTTGAGTTCAACAAAACCACTGATGGTTTTAGCCTGAATGGTATTATAGACAGAATTTATCCAGATATTACCATTGATGGTTTCCAGGGCCAGTTCGGCTTGTTTGGGAAGGTAAACCTCGTAATTGATTTTGCTGCACACGTAATAATTTTTACCGTTACGGCTCCACGACGAACGATTACTTTTTTTAGCGTCCGGACAATCTTCTATATTGCCCTTCTCCAGCATGTCGTTGTCGAAATCGGTTTTCAAACTTATTTCGTCGGTTGAGTTACCAGTACTTACGGTAAGGGCATCATTCAACTTACCTGAATTGATTTCAACCGCAATTTTTACGTAAACCTCGGCTTTATCCCAATACTGTACTTTTATGTCGTCGGCGAATTTAAGATTGAGGTTGACCGATTGTCTGGCTGAGAATGGCAGGTGCTTTTCGATTATTTTTTGCGCGTAGCCACTGTACTGGCTGAAAGCCAGCAAGATTAATATTAATAGCTTTTTCATAATTTTATAAAGGACAAAGGTTGTTATTTCTGCTTACGAACGTAGACATTACCACTCACTGTGTTCAGGTTCAGGCTTACGCCTCCGCCATTCAGGTTGCCTGTAATATTATGGCCACCACCTACTTTGGTCAGTCCGTCTTTACCTGATTTCAGATTCAGATCAAGATCACTGTAAATTTCGCCTGTAATTGATTTCATTGATAATGAAGCCTTTGTGGCTGTAGGCAGGGTAACATCAATCTCACCACTTACCAGAGAAATAGCACAGGGTTTAGATTGGTTTACGTTATTGAAAACGGCCGTAAAATTACCACTGATACTGCTGGCTACGATAGGCCCGGTTACATTATTGAGCTTCATGTCGGCATTATTGGTTTTCACTTCCAGGTCGCCCTCAACATTATTGATACCAATGGTTGAGCCCTGCCAGTTAATCTGCGTAAACATAACACTGGCCTTATTTGGGATGAGAATAGTATATTTTGACGACTTCCTTGATGCTTTCTCAATCTTTAATACTCCGCCTTCTAAATTGACGGCAACTCCCAGACCGGTATTGTCTACATTGGTATTGTACAAGGGTTTGAGTCCTTTGGCTTGCTCGGGCAGGGGCTCTGTGCTACCACCTTTGATGATTACTTCGTCGCCGGCATGGCCTTCTATTTTCAGATTGTCGGCATCAAGCTCTATGGCTATTTTGCTGTCTTTGTTATTAGGCAGTTTGTATTTGTATTCCTGTGCCTGAGTATACACGGCAGTTAGAAATAGACAGGCGAATATGAACATGTGTTTTTTCATTGTAATTTGCTTTTAGATAATTCTGAATTGATTAAATAATAGGAGATTCTCTGAACAAGGCCTTACATTTCTTCGAAAATCCGTTTGGGGTTAATTGTTTACAAAGTGATTAATTTAGCTGCGCCTTCCTGGGCTTTCAGACGGACTACATCCATTGCGGCTCTGTCTTGAGAGATTTGCTCCATAGTTGATGAAGCACGTTTCTCTTTCATCAGAACGAGTAACTCAATAAGGGTTATCTGAATATTGGGATCGGTTTGAATTTTGAGCGACTGAATGAGCCCTTCGCGTACCATAGGTTCATTTTCAAAACGAGCCAGTGCCTGACAGGCAGCTAATCGGACGTTTACGTTGTCGTCGAAATTCAGGGTATTTATTAATAATTGAATAAGCTCCTGATCTAACTCTTTCAGTTCAAGACTTTGGTTTACTGCGTCAATCCGCTCACTGGCTGACGTCAGACTCACCTGTTCAAACTTTAGGGTTTCTTTTAGTGTGGATTCAGGTGTATTATTGATAATTGTTATATTGTCCTGATTATTGTTGTACAGATACCCTGCGGCAAATCCACAGATTATCAAGGCTACACCTGCAGCTATTCTTCTGCTTAAAACTGTAAACCGGATAACTCTGCCTCTTTTTTGTATGGCATTAATTACCTGCTCTTTTAGCTGGTCGGAGGGTTTCTCTGTTGCCGCCTTTTTGTAATAAGCAAACTCTGCCATATGGTGCTGCAAATGGGGCGGTACATCACTTTTACTGAAAAAATCTTTGATGTACTTCTCTTCCTGAAGCGTCGTTTCTCCCTCGTAGTACTTCTCTAGTAGTTTCTCAATTTCCTGATACATAATTGTTTACTTTTAAATAACTGTCTCTAACACTCTTTCTGGCTCTTGACAAAATAACTCTGATGTTATTGACGGTCAGTCCCGTTACCTGCTCTATGTCTTCAAAAGAATACTCTTCTACATCGCGCAGATGCAAAATCGTTTTCTGAATTTCAGGCAGGGCGTCGACAATTCTTTTTAATAATTCATTACTATCCGACAATTCGGTGTGTTCATAAGGCGTATAAGTAGCTGCACTTGCATCTATTGCTTCCAGACCTGTATAGGTATGATTATAGGCATAAGATTTCAGTTTATCGAGGCAAAGATTTTTAGTCATTTGCACCGCCAGGGCCTCTACGCTCTGATACGCTTCTAATTGTTGCCGTTTGTCCCATAGTTTTAAAAATATTTCCTGCACGGTGTCTTCTGCTTCTTCCGGATTTTTAAGGAAGAGTTTGGCCACCCGATATAAGCGGGATTGGTGTTGAAGAACCGATTGTGTAAATGCTTTTAAATCCATTTCAATAACATAGACGACCCACCCAATGAAACATTACAGAAATTTTGGAAATTTTTTCGGATTGATAATAAAGGTAAGATTTAAAATAGAAGAAAGGTAATGGATTTGAAGATAAAATGTCACACAAAGAAGGTGTAAATAGTTGTAAATGATAAATAAATTATTGTTTTATGATAATTATGAGTTATTTTTACAACATACTCTGAAATAATGACATGGATAAAGTTAAAATCATTTCTAAAATTCTTTTTTACATCACGCGATTTCTTGCCGCGTTTTATCTGGGTATTACAGCCTATTCTGTTTTTTGTCTGCTAACAGGGTGGTCGCTGACTTTCAGTGATGACATGAAATATTTCCATGTATTGTATCCGTTTACCGAGACTCATTTTCTGAATGGTGATTATAACCTGCCTTATATACTGATTGATTTCATTATGCCCTTGGGCTTATACGGCTATTTCTTTTTACTGGCCAGTAATATATTTAAGGTATTTTTTCAACCCCGGTTGTTTTCGCAATATGGTATCAAGCAATTAAGGTTGTTTTATTTGTCTAACTTGTTTCTTCCGGGCTTGGCTATATTGCTGGCGACCATTTTTACGGAGGTAGAAGACATTGCTGTTATTTTAATTATCTTGCATTTTATATTGGGGGTATTTGCCTACTTTTTTGCAGCTATTTTTAAACAGGGCTTACAGCTTCAGAACGAACAGGATTTATTTATTTAAGATATGCCAATTATTATTAACGTAGATGTGATGCTTGCCAAACGCAAGATGCAAAGCAAGGAGTTGGCAGAAAAAATCGGGATAACCACCGTTAACTTATCTATATTGAAAACAGGTAAAGCCAAAGGTATCCGCTTTGAAACCCTTGAAGCCATCTGTAAAGTACTCAACTGCCAGCCTGGAGATGTGCTGGAGTATGTGGAAGATGAGCAAACAGAGTAATGTTTTGTTGATAATTTTATTCCTTGTGGTGCGATTGGTGCAAGAACCGAATTTGAGCGAATTACAAAAAAATGTTTGTTTCAATTCCTATATGGTGCAGACTAACTGTTGCTGATTATATTTATTCTACATAGTTTCAATTCCTAATATGGTGCGATTGCTGCGTACTGGAGGTTCGTTTGGACATAGATTTACTGTAAAGTTTCAATTCCTATATGGTGCGATTGGTGCCCGGAAAGAGTATCACAGATCTGAGTGAAGCTATCAGTTTCAATTCCTATATGGTGCGATTGGTGCATCCCAATCCGCTCATGTTCGCAAGCATCTGAAGAGTTTCAATTCCTATATGGTGCGATTGGTGCATCAAATTGCCGGGCGGTTAGGGATTAAGGGAGATGTTTCAATTCCTATATGGTGCGATTGGTGCGTTCCTTATAACCTGCCTTACTTGCCTGCCGGGCAAAGTTTCAATTCCTATATGGTGCGATTGGTGCCTGAAATAGTGCCGCTCGGTTGTGCTTACTTTCTTAGTTTCAATTCCTATATGGTGCGATTGGTGCTATAAATAAAGGCGCTAGGCATAATCGTAATCAATGAGTTTCAATTCCTATATGGTGCGATTGGTGCAATATCACCCGGCTTTTGAATAAGCTCTCCAATCATGTTTCAATTCCTATATGGTGCGATTGGTGCGACAATTCGCGCCCTTCACTATCAATTAGTTTCTATGTTTCAATTCCTATATGGTGCGATTGGTGCGGGCAGCTTTCGTTCCGAAAAGTTGAATATCTCGGAAGTTTCAATTCCTATATGGTGCGATTGGTGCTGCCGCGGTGCAAATCCAAAGAGCACTTAAAGACATGTTTCAATTCCTATATGGTGCGATTGGTGCTTTGTCGAAACATAATCTTTCCTGTCAAACTATCGATGTTTCAATTCCTATATGGTGCGATTGGTGCACAGATATGGGACCTGACATTCGAATTCGTGTTATCGGTTTCAATTCCTATATGGTGCGATTGGTGCTTCTCTGGCGGTGAAACTTCTGCCTTTATGTCTCAAGTTTCAATTCCTATATGGTGCGATTGGTGCTTTCGCAGTAGAGTTGTAGGTACCGATAAATTTATTTGTTTCAATTCCTATATGGTGCGATTGGTGCCCCAATGCGCTGGACGAAGCAAAACCGGGTTCAATCAGTTTCAATTCCTATATGGTGCGATTGGTGCAGCTGGAATTTGAAAAGATGTACCCGGGAGAGAATGGTTTCAATTCCTATATGGTGCGATTGGTGCATCAACTGCATCTATCATCCGGATAGCATCTTTCAGACGTTTCAATTCCTATATGGTGCGATTGGTGCTGCTATTGATCTGTAAGGCCGTGGCATCATAAACCAGTTTCAATTCCTATATGGTGCGATTGGTGCTTGTGTCTAAAAATGGCGAAAACCGGGCAATTGGGAGGTTTCAATTCCTATATGGTGCGATTGGTGCAAATATTCAGTTTCCACAGATTTACGCGTTTTCGATGTTTCAATTCCTATATGGTGCGATTGGTGCCCCCCGCACTACTGGCAACGGTAGAAAGCGAACCTTAGTTTCAATTCCTATATGGTGCGATTGGTGCATGTATCGAACCCCAAAGCGTCATAAACGAGGTTTTGTTTCAATTCCTATATGGTGCGATTGGTGCATGAGTGGATAAACAAAAGCGGCCACTTTTATGAGGTTTCAATTCCTATATGGTGCGATTGGTGCTTTTTCTGACCTTTAAAATGAATATACTGCTATTTAAGTTTCAATTCCTATATGGTGCGATTGGTGCTGTTCTAAATACTCAATCGGCCAATACTGTGTTTTGTTTCAATTCCTATATGGTGCGATTGGTGCAAATTCTGCAAATGGCGGTGGATTATCCAGTGCGTTGTTTCAATTCCTATATGGTGCGATTGGTGCTACCCTTAACAGGGTCTCGCCAGATGAAAATGTAGGGTTTCAATTCCTATATGGTGCGATTGGTGCTACAAACCCTGAGTGATTGTATGGAAACTGAGAAAGTTTCAATTCCTATATGGTGCGATTGGTGCTATGGATAGAGGGCAGGCCTTGACCCGGTTCTTTGAGGTTTCAATTCCTATATGGTGCGATTGGTGCATTCCGCCAGCATTGACCGGATAAATCCTTTGTTAGTTTCAATTCCTATATGGTGCGATTGGTGCTGAATCAGTATGAGGGGGGTGAGACGTATATGGTGAAGTTTCAATTCCTATATGGTGCGATTGGTGCTTGATTTGCGAGGTACAAAAATCACCAGCCTGCCGGAGTTTCAATTCCTATATGGTGCGATTGGTGCGGGGAAATGGTTGACCACGTTCAACCTATAAATGAGGGGTTTCAATTCCTATATGGTGCGATTGGTGCTTCAAACCCAGGAGACACCGTTTTAACACCTTTCAGTTTCAATTCCTATATGGTGCGATTGGTGCCAGAGTATTAATAACAAAAACTAAAATTGCCTCATTGTTTCAATTCCTATGTGGTGCGATTGGTGCGTGAAAAGGCGAAGGATAACCCTGATTTTCTCCGAGTTTCAATTCCTATATGGTGCGATTGGTGCCATAAGCAGCTTTGCCCCGGTCAAAGCTTCGAACGGGTTTCAATTCCTATATGGTGCGATTGGTGCAGTAGATAGGAATTGAACCCCAAGTAAGAGATGAGCGTTTCAATTCCTATATGGTGCGATTGGTGCCTTCAATCAGATCTGTTTTACCTTCTTCAAAAAGCGTTTCAATTCCTATATGGTGCGATTGGTGCCCCCCCTTAGCCGCTGAAACATCTTCCAGAAATTTCTGTTTCAATTCCTATATGGTGCGATTGGTGCTTTTTTTTTGAGTGAAAGTAAGTTTTTAAAGAAATCGTTTCAATTCCTATATGGTGCGATTGGTGCTACGTATTCAGTCATTGCCCTGCCAAACTTATACTTGTTTCAATTCCTATATGGTGCGATTGGTGCGCCGTGTGCGCAAATACCTGCTTGAGATTAGCAAAGTTTCAATTCCTATATGGTGCGATTGGTGCTATCGGTCCACTTTCGTCTTCAATCGATACGCCCTGTTTCAATTCCTATATGGTGCGATTGGTGCGTAACCTACCGGTAGTTGAGCTTGATTTTAAGCTATAGTTTCAATTCCTATATGGTGCGATTGGTGCAAAAATATTTTTTGGTAGCGGCTCTGGTGCATACAGTTTCAATTCCTATATGGTGCGATTGGTGCTGTTACCCTTCACAGGATTGTGATCGCCTAGTAAAGTTTCAATTCCTATATGGTGCGATTGGTGCGATACTGCATAGCCAGGTTATGAGCAGCTTTGATACCGTTTCAATTCCTATATGGTGCGATTGGTGCCCGGTTGCACCGTCAAAACGCAGCATCCGGGTTCCGAGTTTCAATTCCTATATGGTGCGATTGGTGCTAGGCAATTTTATAAAATTCACGAAGGACGCTACTCTGTTTCAATTCCTATATGGTGCGATTGGTGCTCTATCACACTGGTTGATTTGCTAAAGAACCTGAGGGAGTTTCAATTCCTATATGGTGCGATTGGTGCAACTTTTTGGAGGAAATTTTCTAATCCAGAAATCTGTTTCAATTCCTATATGGTGCGATTGGTGCCCCGTTTGCTGTCCGGGTCAAACGTCTGCACTTGTTGTTTCAATTCCTATATGGTGCGATTGGTGCTCTGGGTAAGAAAGATGCCACCTAAAAATTTAGGACGTTTCAATTCCTATATGGTGCGATTGGTGCTACTGGGCACAGTCCACTTTGCACCAATTGCACCGAAGTTTCAATTCCTATATGGTGCGATTGGTGCACCGCCCCCAGGCTATTTACATAAACAAACCTTCTTAGTTTCAATTCCTATATGGTGCGATTGGTGCATACCGGGTTACCAGTTTATTCAGGTTCTTTTCAGGTTTCAATTCCTATATGGTGCGATTGGTGCAATTGATTACTGTAAAGCCTAAATAAACAGTTCCGTGTTTCAATTCCTATATGGTGCGATTGGTGCACCTCAAAGCCGCTATTAACGCCTAATAGCGAGCAAGTTTCAATTCCTATATGGTGCGATTGGTGCGGTAATTATGTAGTATAATTATGTTTTACTTGGTATGTTTCAATTCCTATATGGTGCGATTGGTGCTATCTTGCCAATTTTTATCTTACTTACTTCGATCACGTTTCAATTCCTATATGGTGCGATTGGTGCACACGATTATGAATATCAAGGAGGCAGCTGAGTTTTGTTTCAATTCCTATATGGTGCGATTGGTGCCAATATTTATTATATGCACAGAATGGTGATGAACGAAGTTTCAATTCCTATATGGTGCGATTGGTGCTACCATGAGCAAGCGCACCTTCCCCCTCTATGCAAGTTTCAATTCCTATATGGTGCGATTGGTGCCCGTTGAAAAAACGGCTTATTTGATATAAAATAAAAGGTTTTTATGCAGAAAGTCAATAGAAAAGTCGTCGATGCATAATAGTAAGATTTTACTGAGGCATCGACGACTGCTGATAATCAATGAGTTATGGTTATTTTGTTGTTTTTCAATATGTCAAAGAGCTTTGTTTTGATACTTCGACGACGATACTTTACAAAAAATTGTTTGTTGTCATGCGTTCTATACCAATAATTTCCTTATCCAACCAGCGTTCCTCCCTACTTTTAAAAATAATTATACTGTCGGCGTCTTCGTTCATAATCTTTCTGGCTCCTGAAAGCATCTCTTTTAACTTTACTTCAGTTATTTCACCCTCAAAAACAGAATTTTGTATCCAGTTTAAGTATTTTCGACAAAATTTTAACATTTTACCGACTCTTTTTTCGCCAATGTCATAGACTAAAATTACATACATTTCCTCATTAATTTAGTTTAAAACTAGCATTGATTGTGTTACCACAACATCTTAAAAGGTTTGTATTCTTCCATACCTAATAAGTGTTTCTGAAGTTTATAGCATTCTAGTTTTATTAATTGTTTATAAGAGACATTCCGACTTAACTTACGGTGTCTGAATGTTTCTTTCAGTTTTTCTTCAAAGGCTTGTACAAAGATTTTCCTGGCCGAATCTTTTAGCACACAGGCATTCAGTTCTTTTCTAAAATCAGTAGCTTTTATCTGACGCTTATTCAATACCGTAAATATAATTCTATCTATTAATATTGGTTTGAAGATTTCTGCCAGATCAAGGGCCAATGAATATCTGCGGTAACCGGGCTCATGCAAAAAGCTAATGGTAGGGTTAAGTTGTGTGTGGTAAATCTGACTCAGACAAGCTGTGTAACAAAGCATATTGCCAAATGATATCAGAGTGTTAATTTCATTAGTAGGAGGCTGTTTGGTTCGGCTTCCCATTTCAAAATCATTGATTATTTCATCGAAACCTGCATAATAGGCTTGTCGGATATTACCCTCTATGCCCATTAACTCATCTATTTTGGTTGAATCCTGAATTAATAGCACGTAGCTCATGATGCGATCTATGCTGTCAGTAAGGTTTTTTCCGCGATTGACATAATAGTTAAGATTCTTCAGCATATTATATGCCGCTCCTTCAACGAATTTGCGGGCGATTATCAGACGTTTTTTATCGGAATTATAATATTTTGTTTGCTCAATTTGCATTTTTCCGGCTAGTAGGTAATCTTTCGACATAAATGAGCCGGTGTAATGCTCATAGTAGTCAAAGAAATGAACCGAAACATGATTTTTCCCTAGAAAATTATACAAAGCTGAGTTGGCATCCAAACTTCCAAAACAATAGATATTATCTACAGTTTCGATTGGAATGTAACGTGTTTGCCCTTCAATGTTGTTTTCGTCAACGGGTGTGAAACTCAGTGTATTGTCTTTGCGAGACATCCTCCCGGGGTTAAACAAATAATATGTTTTTTTCATGATTAGTATTTATTCTTCTTCAACCCAGCAAAACTCAAAGAAACTACATGATTTACACTTACTGACGGGTAGTCGCGCAGGGCAAGTATTTTGGTTTGCAATTTCATAGGTCTTCAAAATCTGGTTTTCCAATAGTCGTTGGTCGTCATCAGTCAGGCTAACTCTCTCTGTTAAACGTAGCTTGGGGTATTCTATGAGACCGTACCCGGCTTTGATACCGTTGAGCCTGAGGACATACAAATAGAACTGTACCTGTGCCACATGTGCTAGTTCTTTTGCATTGGACTTTTTTATTTCGTGAACTATACCCAAGTGAGGATCGAAGAAATCAATTTTAGCGGCTAATTCGATAGGAGCAGACGCAGGAGAGTGGAATTGCGCTGAGACTTCAATCTCTGTCCAACGCTCGGCGCGTTGGGGGTAGCTTTCCAGCCCGATAAGCTTACCCTCAGCAACTATCTCAGAGGTATGTTCCATCCGGATGCCGTTGGCATGAAGCCAGACTTTCCGATGGCAAACCAAAAGATAATTGATGAGGGTAGCGGTGATGGGCATTATTTTAAAGTATATTAAAGTCTTGCCATGGTTGTTCTTTCTCTTTAGATAAACCTAATTCAGAATCATAAACTTTATTTGTAATAAAGTATTCAATCTTTAGTAGCTCACCCTTTTTATTTTTCTCAAAATAGAAAAATTCTTTCTTTATATTTCCAGTTGCTTTCCATTGACGGAATCGGTTTTTTTTAATAGATACTTTAAGGTTATCCGCATTGATAAAATCAAATGATTTTAAGTAATCCTCGAACTGCTGTTTTAATTCTTGGGGAAGAATTTTAGCACCATCAAATTTACTGTAAAAGTCTTCCTCCTTTTTTTTTGAGTGTTGAAGTGGAATTAGTGAATCCAGAGTTGCTTTCATTGTATCGTAAGTCATATTAAAGTCATTTTCTTGTTCTTTAACCCACTTTGGATACACATAATCAATATATTCTTGCAATACTGCTTCATCTATCGAATCTTTATTTTCAGGTTTTGAGAAAACTTCTAATGTCCTATTTATTACCTCTCGATCATAGATATAAAAATCTGAATCATTATTTTCTTTAAAAACATAACAAGGGGATATACCTCTTTGTCGTTTCCTATTTACTCTTCCAAAGCGCTGTAATAAGGCATCAATAGGTGCAGGCTCAGTATATATTACTTCAAAGTCTATATCTAAGCTAACTTCAATTGCTTGCGTGCCTACAAGCAAGCTAACATCTTTTAAATCATCTCTTTTCTCGGCCTGTAAAAGAGTTTGTTCATGTTTATTCCGATCTATACCATTAAAACCACCATGCAATAAGACAGATTGTAGTGCATAGTCTTTAAGTTCATTATAAATTTTTTGAGCTTGAAAGACAGTATTGCAAACCACTAATACTTTTTTCCCGGTAATCAAGTCGTTAGTGATTATATCTAGATTAGTTTCCAACAAACCATCTTTTAATATTACCTTGTGCCGCTTAAATTCTTTAAAAAGGGAGATGTCAGCAGTTATAGGTGTAAAAACCTTAATGGCATCTTGCAAATGCAGTCTTAGAAAGCGCGGCAGAGTTGCAGTCATTATTATTACTTTGACATTTAAATAGTGGGTGGCGAAATTCAATAGAACTTTGATTTGAGCAAAAGTCTTAGGGTCATATGCATGTATTTCGTCAAAGATAAAATAACTGTTTGTCCATTCGAATAACCCTTGTTCAAAACCTTTTAATCCGAAAATATGCTTTAACAGCTGAAACGGTGTACATACTTTTATTGGAGTGGTGACGTATTTAAATTTATTTTTGAGTTCATCGATAGCTTCTTTTTTGGTGCTATGGCTATATTGATGTTCTTCAAAATAGTCGTTTAAGTAAGCGCTTAATTTCCCATGAAGCATCCCGATTTTTTCTCTTGTAATAACAGAACTAAGCCTCTCAAACATAGCATTAATAGAGGCCGTAAAGGGTAGTACGTAAAAAACACGACCATTTTGGTTTTCGATGAAATGATTTCTTATCCATAAGAATGCGCTTTCGGTTTTTCCTGATCCTGTTGGAGCGGTTAAAATAACATTACCCAAGGTGTGAGCGCAAACTTTTTGATGTTCATAAAAATCGAGCCCTTTAACTTTCAAAAGATTCTGCTGGTCTGAAAGAAACTTGAAGTCGTTTATAGTAACAGATGGAATATGGGTCACTCTGGCAGAGCCTAAATGGTCACAGTTTTTAATAGCACCAAACAATAAAGTTAAAAGCCAATAGTCAGAGCTGTTAAGGGTAATCCCTTTATTGTTGTATTTCCTGATAAAATTAAACTGATTTGAAATCAATATTTTTTGATTGATTTCAATATCGTATTTTTCTTTTAAGATTGTTCGAACACCAACTATATCAACTTTTTTAAATTCATCTTTGAAATTTCTTACTTGTATTGAGCCTAAGTTTAATTGCGAGCCATACGCAGGAGTTTCATCCTGATAGAAATTATTGATATATCTTATATAAAGGGATTCATAGTCTTTATGATGCCCTGCAATTGCTAAAAGCATAAGATATTTTACAGATTCATCTTCTATTCCATTAAAAGCTTCAAAGAAAGGGAGAGAGAACAATTCATGTCTTTGCTTATCCCATTTGTTCTGTTGATTTTTTAGTACCAATTGAAAATCAGCATGACTTTTGCCAAGGTCATGGAAAATCATACAAATTTTAACATAGTCCCAAAACTCCTGTGGAATATTCGGGACTTTTGTTATCTGTGCAAATTGGTCTTTCAGCAATGAATGAATTTTCAAACAATCGTCAATATGCACATATAATGGCAATTGAGGGTCTGATTTGGCTAGGATCTCATTCATAATTATAATTGACCTGGTGCATAAAAATGTTGAGATTTATGTCGTTGTCACGCAAAGCTTCAATTTTTGAAGATATAACACTGTTTTTATGTGAAACAATAGAAAAGGGCTTCGTACCGATGTTTTTCCTAGGAAAAGTATTTGTATAGTATTCTGGCAATGCCTGAATCTGTCCAGCCAAATGGTACGGAAATGTGGGTACTATTTGTCCTTTTATCTCTACATCCTCATTGAGCAATTCCATGTCAATCTCTGAAATATTATCGACGGTTGCCAAGTCGTTCATCCTGCCCAAAAGTATTGGATAAACAGGCTTTCGGAAGTAGTTAGCAATTTCCTGATTAGAAGTATATATAATAAGATGCGGATTGAATAAGAACTGTCGCCTAATGACATTCGACTTGGCCATATTATTTGTGGTTCTACCGTTTCCGTCCATCTGATAAATGGTTTCCAGGTCGGTTCCAATTGCTTCAAACTCAAAATAGTAACCTATTTTGTCATTTTTATACGTAATAAATCTACCAGCAGCAGCATTTATTAGACCCAAAACGGTACTTAATGGAGGTACCTCTAAAGTTGGTTGGTAACCACTAATCAGATTAGGATATCTAAAACTGGCAGTCCAACCCGAAATGTCTATCTTATAGAATTTCATATTATACAATTTGGTTTTCTAATTGCATGCAATATCCATCGACAGCCTGATTAACTGTGGCTACAATTACATTGTCAGATGCCAGACTTTGTAAGTCGTTATTAATCTCATCCATAAATCCGGCTCTCTTGCCAATAAAAACTTGTCCTTTGATTTGATCTTTATAATCCTCTAATACTTCTTTTATTGCCTCAATACTCAAAGTTGCGATATTTTTGAATGCTCCTTCTGCTTTAGCTACATGAGAAAAGGGATGATTACCACTAGTAGTCGTTGCCAATATGATAAACTTGGGTGTTACATCACCCATATTATTAGTTTGCATTGCTCCTCCGGAAATGGTTTTAAGAGCCTTAAGAGTATCTAATATCCTCTGCAATCTGGTTTGCTTTGGTAGTTGAATTAGTTTTTGAGGAATACCCTTTGCATCTTTTACAAAAGTGTCTTCAATTTTAGAACAACCGTTGTTAATTGCTTCTTCTTGTAACTTTGCAGTCAGATTCTTGAATCCTGTTTTATTGTATGTGGCAAATGTGCCTACTTGTGCTAGGTCTATAGAGAACATCCCTTTCATAATCGCACTATACTCCTCTTTGCTGTAAGGGACAGAATCTCCGTCTTGCCGTGCCATACTTGACCAGTGTTCTTCAGTCTTTGTACTTGCAACAGATACCAGAACTGAGTTCTTGAGTGGTGAAACTCGAGTAACTGTAACATCTTCTTTTTTCTCTTTGCCTTTTGAGTCCAGTTCAGGAGTACCATCTTCCTTTAAAATAACATCCTTTGCCGCTTTCATATATCCGAAAACGTCATCGTCAGAATATTTGATTGGATTAGCATCGGTGAAAGCAATTTTACTTTCTCTTGTAATAGGCGATAGATTCCAGTTCAAATCCTTTCTAAGCGTTTCTCTCCACCAATATCGCCAGGCTTGACCTGAAACATAGGTAAATTTACTGCCATTTTTTGAAATGGTTTTTGTAGCAACTCCATTCTCAAAATTTGTGCTAGAACTTTTACCCGCGTTATTAAGGGCGACAACATCTACATCAATCAAAACAAATCCTTGTGTTTTTAGTAAATCCATTTGCTTAATAAGTTTAATAGTTATGACTATGATTGTTCTTCTTCGTTTTCAGATAAGTCTTCAACTGAGACGTAACGATTGGTTTCATGTAACTTCTGATAAATGGCTATTATCAATAAGTCGCGCATCTCTTTCCAGTAAGTCCCATCAGGGAATAAATAGAAAATATAATCTTCCAATGTTATTAGAGAATTAGGATTTTTATTTTCATAATTATCCTTAATCAATTTTATGAGATAAAGCCTGAAATCGCCAGCACCTTTTAAACCATTAAGCCTGACAAGCGACTTTGTAATCTGGTCTTCTGATTTATCATCAAGAATAAATTCCGCCAGTTCTTTAATTTTCTGAATTGTATATTTATCCATTTTTAATATATTTATGCAGTAAATTTCTATGATGCTAAAGCTAAATTGATGATTTTTGCTCCATTGGCGCAAATTTGATATAATTGATGCATTCTTAATTAACTTGTTTAAAATCGGGTTATTCCAGGTCTTATAGTCGTCATATTGAAGCCGTTCTTTTTTATTGTACCATTCTTCTGTTTTTTCATCAAACTGCGCTTCTTTGAACTTTGAAGACTTGTAATGCTGATTGATAAAATCACTCCATTCTTTTGCATGATTTTTTTTGCAATATCCATAGAACTGGAAAAGCAGATTTGAAAAAGTATAAAGTTCAATATCAGGGCTTGCTCCAAAATTTGTAAAATGGTACATATTCAATTGCACGTTCCCTAAAGCAATGTTTTTGTCATCCTCTGTTACTGCTATTGGTAAGCTGTTAATACATAAATCTGCAAAATTGAAAAGTGCGTTTGAAATGATTCCAAACTCCGATTTAAGGGTGCCTTCTGCCAATCCATTCGAAACATTTCTAAGATTGTCTTCAACATTTTTCCTGACTAAGAATCGGCTTACGGTGTCATAATTGCTTTGAAGAAGCGCAATCTTATCACCTACAAAGCATACGCCAAGTGGTAAGAAAAAAGTACGTGTTAATGCTTCTTTCGATAAATATAATCCACTTTCATAAGCGCTATGGAAATTGATAAATGCACTAGAAGCAGACATCATATGATTGTGTCTTCCGGCTGGGTACAGCTTTGTTTCCGTTCCGGTTATTCGACAGTAGCCTATTTTATAATCCTGATTAGTTTCTTTAATAAGACCTCCATAGTATTTTAATGTCTCATCAATTTTTTTTCCGGTGTTAAATGCCGGTTGGGTAATGGACGAATTCAGAAAATAAGTATGAAGTTTCCCACCCCAGTGTTTTACGTATATATCAGTTACATAAGCAATCTGCTGTAATATGGTATTTTTTGGAAACTTTTCATTCAGATATTCAATTATGAAGCCACCTACGTCTATAAATGGATCACCAGTTGGTTTAATAAAATCGTTCATCTTTATATTTAATGATTATGAGTAGAGTTTATTTATTTAATCTCATTTTACGTTTCAAACTTATTAATCTACATAGTGTATTATTCACTCTACCTAAGAAACTTTTCTTCGTATTTTGCTTATTAATATAAGAATTCAGGTTTTAATAAGCTATATAACAGAATTAAAAATTCATTAATTGGGTGTCATAATCTATTATATATTATGAAACAATTACCATTGCAAATCTCACAATCCTTTATTTCATAGGAAAATTCTTTCCCACAACTGCTACATTGTTTTGGTCGATTAATTAGCGGCTTTTCAGAGTGTTTCATGATATAATCTGTTAAGTTTGTACAAACTTAACAGATTATATTATTTAATCATAAGTATATTTCCATAATGTGTAATTACTTATAAAATAAATTTTAATTGCACTTCTTATATTCAAGTTTTAATTTTTAGTTTATATTTGCAATGGCTTTGTAAATCTTAAGGAATTGAAATTAATGAGTAATTACTTGATAATCGTACCATGTTTACAAGGCCATCTTTTTTATTTGGCGAAAGTATAGCCCGCATAGTGCATTATCCACACTACCACTAATTCCCCTAAAACTTTATCCCTGCAGCTATCTTGTTAACATGCTCAACAAGTGATTCAGGCTCCACAATCTCGACTATGTGTTCAAAATAGCCTAAAATGAAGTTTGTTATTCCCAAAAAATGTTCATTTACTTTACACTCAAAATCATAAATACCTTCTTGGTCGGCAGAGGGCTGGATATAAGCCTGAGCCATCGGAAATTGTTCTATTAGCTGGTTCAAAGCACCGGTTTTTAATCGTAAGTGTACATACACCTGTTTGTCATTCACTATTCTAAAAGGATCGGTAGCTGCTATATAATAAAAATTTTCATAATTCCATTTTTCGCTTTGCAATTCTATTCGTTCAATTCTTGAAATTCGGAAATGGCGAATCTGTTTTCTTTCTAAATCATATGCATGTAGTATATCATCTTTGATGCTCACCTGAAACGGCTCTACCAGTCGGTTACTGGTTTTGCTGCTCATAGTTGAGCGATAGTTAATGAGCCGGGTTACACGCCTTTGTTTTTTGGCTTGCTCAAGCAGATTGGCCTTGTCGAGAAAGGTTCTTGAAAACAAACTGCTGCCCAGCTTTGATACATCATAAATGTTTTCAAGTTTTGTTCTTATTTTCTCCAGCCGTTTGTCTGTGCCATTGGCTTTGGTGAGGGCTTCCACCAAAAATTCTTTCTCCGATTCCGTAAAAAACAAAACATCTTCAAGATGCTCCAGTGATTTATCAGAGACAAGATAGTATCGGTATTGATCATCGTACTCTAGCGTAAACCATGCATCTTTCAGCTCTTCAAAATCTTTTTTGATGGTAGATGTACTCACATTATACTTTGCCGCAAAGGTTTTAATGGTATAATGTTGTGGGTATTCTAAAAGATTTTTCAGAATACCCAATAGCCGATTCTTGGGGCTATTGTCGTGGAAAACGTTCATCAGCGTGTTGTTTTTATATAATGCTTAAAAAGCCCATCCCGGCCGACGAAGTATGCTTCCCTACTCCCCCAAAAAATCCAACCTCTATCATTTTTGCAGGAGCTATTAGTTCAAAGGTGAAGTTTTCGTAACCTTTTATTTTGGTTTCGTCGTTGCGGTCTTCTTTTATCCAGATGAGTTTAGACCTCATCTTTTCAGTATCAATCAGTTTAAATTGGATGAGCTTTTCAAGGGTAGAATCGTCCATTGTAATGCCTTTACCATAAACAGACTCATATTTATCCAATAGATTTCTTGCAAAGTATTTAGAAAATCGTGGGTCAGTAGGGGGTAAGTATTCGTCGTTCCCATCGGCGCGTTTTTCAGCAATTACCATTGGCGAGCTGGCTTTCAGAAGCAAGGGAGTGTGTTCAAAATTTGGGGAGGCAAGAGATTCAACCGATTCAATTACAAAATCGGCCTGATATTTTTTGTTGTAGATACTTATACTTTGGTTTTTGAAGAGACCAACAATGAAATTTTCAGCAGCTTTGTCAATAAAGAAAGAAACTGTAATGTATATAGGTCGATCAGAAAGCAGAATAAAATCTTCACCCTTTTCAACAGGTTTGGCCTTATTAGGAATATCGAACTTCGAAAACGTGAAATGTTTGAAGGTTTTGGTTGAATCTTCCGCCTTATAGCCTTTCTGATGAAGAAACGTAGCGTATTGAGTATCTGATTCTTTGAGCCTCGAGTATATCCAGCTTGAGAAAGGATGGTTATAATTGAGGGTCAGTTTCTGATATACAGTAGTAGGTCTTAGGGTCAATTTAAATCGCATCGCAGCAGGGTTGTTTGCGAAACAATGTTAAGCATATATGATAAGATTATCAAGATACCTGCAGGGATTTATTTTTCGGTTCCGGAGGTGTCTCGTGTTAAATACCGCCTATCTGTAACTGAAATTAGTCTATAGGATCATTATACTTAATTATTCGTCCGGGATTCCCCACAACTACTGCGTTATCAGGTACATCTCTTATTATTACAGTGCCTGAACCAATTACAGCATTTTCGCCGATCGTTTTCACCCCAGTGGTAATGGTTGACCCTATTCCACAAAAAGCAAAATTTTTAATAACTATTCCTGCGCCAACATTAGTTCCCTGAGAATAAAAACTCCCTTTCCCCAAAACGGTATGGTGTGCTATGTTTACACCCATACTTATCATAGTATAGTCTTCAATTTTAGTAAAAGGCATAATGTTGCATCCAGGCAGGGCATATATGGTTTTCCCGATATGAACGGATTCGTGAATTTGTGAATGTTTATGAATAAAAGAAGGGAGATTATAGCCTAGTTCTTCCAGCTTTAACATTAGGCACACTCTTGTTTTGTTGTTTCCAATGGGAACAAAAATATTGACAGACTTGTCTATAAATTTAGTTAAGTAATCAAAATTACCTAAGACCGGCGTATCTCGGAATTTTTCTCCTATCAGATCGTCATTATCATCCACAAATCCCACTACGTCATATTCCTCTTTTAAATACTCGCAGTAAACTTGTCCGTAAGTTCCTGCGCCCATAATTAAAGCCTTTTCTTTCATGTGTATTCATAAACGTTTTATTCTGTCATTTAAACTTATCTCTGGACTGGTTCGAAATGAGTTTATCCAAAGTTTAGTTCTTTTTACAGGTGTGGAACCATCTAAAATGTTATGCCGATATCCTAGCTGAGTGAGTGTCTATCTGCAGGTATTTATAAAGCTGAGTTTTTAACAAATTGTAAATTAACCGGGTTGTAATGCATCCCATTGAATGGGACATTACTGAATGATTTTCTTTTATTATCCCTTCTCTAAACAATACTTTCTTAGTAGTTAAAAGAAGAATTCTAGAATACTTATTAAAACTGAAATGATCCACATAGTGGATATCAAATTTAAATTTCTCCGCCGATGAAATTGTATTGCGTCCATTTACTTGTGCCAAGTCGGTAATTCCGACACGAACATCATGACACTGTTTTTGCGTTTCAATATAAAGTGGCAGGTAATGTGCTCTGAAAGCCGATTATAAAGCTTATTTGAATTCAACTAAATTTAACTCAATAGTGTTTTAACTCTTTCGTTTAATCCTATCCCTGTCACTAATTCAAAATTATTTTTATTCCAATTATCGTTTCCTTCAATTAATGTGGGCCCCTGTGGTGTCATGGCTAAATCCCAACCTACTGTTCGGACTTCCGGAACTTCCAAAGATGCTCTCTTGATTATTTCTATTGTTTCTGTCCAATATGGAATTTCCATGCCTGTAATTTTCTCTCCTGTGACAGGATGCGTTTCATAATTTCCCAGAAAAGGTGCTTTAAATCTCGCTCTGGTATTAACAATTCCCGAATCAATGTCAATATTTGCACTGATTCCTCCCATACTAAAATTATCTACCGGATTATTTACCCCCATTCGTATGGTTGCTCCCCATATTTCTACTTCTTTTGAAGCAGTTACAAAAGTTACGATCCGAATGGTATTTACAGACGCCGGGTGTAGTTGTTTCAAACATACATGCTGTTCTATAAAAGATTCAAACAATGTGTAGCCGTTTTTATACAGGATATTGAGAAAACTTTCAGATTCTTTACCCTCAATAAGTAATTCGTTATTAACTAGTTCAATTTTTAAAACTTTGACTCCTTTACCTGAACTGGCTAAAGGTTTTTTCGCAACAATTTTTTCGTAACCGTTGTCTTTAATCCAGATGCTTAAGAGTGATAAATCTTTTTTTGATTTTAGCTCAAAATAGGGAAACATAAAGTAATTACTAAACCTTTTTCTGAATTGTAACTTATCTCTGAAAATCATCCGCTCTTTTCCATTATATTTTTTATGAAAAAGATACATATCCCAAACATTGGTATATCTGGTTTTGTCAACAGTCTTATCAAAAAATTGATTAAAGAAATAATCGATGAAAAGGGTATTCCACTTGAAAAGATGAACGATTAAGTCTTTATAAATTAATAATTTCGGAGTGTTCCTTTCAAAATGTAATTGATTAATTAGTTTATTTAGTTTTGAATAATCAGTTTTTAGTAAGTTGTATATCAGGTATTTTATGTGCATAAGTCAAATTTATTTAACCTATTAAATGAGGCAGGTATTATTGATCCCGTTAGTTATTTCTTTTCAAAATGTTTAGAATTGACTTAGTATCAGAGTCAAATATATAATCTGGAATAATAAAGTAATGATAAAATCTTGATCAGAGAATAATATTTTTTAAAATTCTCTGTGGCTATTGCCTTATCCCAGCTATAGAATATTTGTTGACACGATTTCATTTTAATGCCTGCCTAAACTAACGATCTGATCTTATGGCCTAGCCGCTTATCAGACATCGCCTCGAAAATGCCCCAGTTGTCATTGCCTTCTATAAAAGTAGGTCCTTCCGGCGTAATAGCGATGTCCCAGCCGACTGTTCTTACACCAGTAACTTCCAAAGCTCCTCGCTTAACCATGTCTATTGTTTCATCCCAAAATGGAATTTTTACACCTAGTATAGGTTCATTTGTTGCAGGATGTTTCTCATACCTGATTTTGTGGAAAGGATCTCTTATCCTGGCCGGATTATTGATTATTCCGGACGTGACATCGATATTTGAGCTTAATCCACCACTACTAAAATTGTCTATTGGTGTTCCCCAGCCAAATCGTATAATTGCCCCCCATATTTCAACGTCTTTATCGTCATTAACAAAAGTGACAATCCGGACGGTATTGACAGATTGAGGATTAATCTTTCTTAACTCAGCATGTTGTTCAACAAAAGATTCAAATAAGGTATATTTTTTTTTATATAAGCCGATAAAATAAGATGTGGATTTTTCTCCTTCAATGAATAAATCATCATTGATCTGTGTAATGGATAAAACGGCAACCTCTTTACCAGCACAACCCATAGGTTTTTTTACCACAATTTTTTTGAAGGCATTGTCTTTAATCCATGCTGTTAATAAGTCAATGTCTTTTTCAGATTTTAATACGAAATAAGGATAAACGAAGTAATCTTTAAATCGCTCCCTGAACCGGATTTTATCTCTGAAAATTATGGCATCTTTTCCATTATATTTTTTATGCAAAAGATGCAAATGCCAAACATCAGTATATTCTGAGGGATCAATGTCTGCTTCGAAAAAACCCAGATAAAAATAGTCCAGAAGCTTTGTGTTATACTTAAAAAGATGATTGATAAGGTTTTTATAAATTAGTCTTATTAGAATCTCTCTTTCCCGACTTAATTGATTAACCAATGAGTGGAGCTCCAGGAAGTCAGTTTTAATTAAATTGTAAGCCAGGTATTTTATATGCATTAGTTAAGTTTTAGTTCATCCCATCGAGCAGGACAGTTATCAGATCATCTTCTTTTGTTTCTCTTCCTCTAAAAAATACTTTCTTTATTCTATAATAAGAAGTATGAGAACCTTAATAGAGAAATGTATAGGGTAGGCAATGGAAATCTCTCCTTGAACTTCTCAGTTTGGAGAACCGCCTTCCATCTGTAGCACGATTTTTTCTGCCATGGCAGTATATAATATATCATGTAAAGAATTACTTTGTATTCGGTAAAAGTTGCTATTATCTAATGCCAATTTAACTGTTATACAACAGGCTACTCAGCTTAAGAAAATATGCCTATTATGTCAAATAATCGCT
This sequence comes from Emticicia sp. GW821-FHT11C11, assembly GCF_058808615.1. Classification (NCBI taxonomy): domain Bacteria; kingdom Pseudomonadati; phylum Bacteroidota; class Cytophagia; order Cytophagales; family Leadbetterellaceae; genus Emticicia; species Emticicia sp. GW821-FHT11C11. Next base: position 464,613 of record NZ_JBXARV010000002.1, on the reverse strand, counting down.
TGCATTTTGTCTATCGTGCAGTATATATTACTCAGAAGGGTGTTCGGTTTTGTTGTTGCTCTGTTTTTAGATTAAAACAATAATAATTTTTAAGTAGTATCATTACAATTTTTTGGGCTTAATAATTTATTAAAATTAAGAGGGGAAGATGATGAAAAGAAATCAGAAATGAAAACGCATTTTTTGTCATGGCAGTTTTTATCAATGAGATTAACAAAAAAAGAAACCAATCCTCCGGATGGCCTCTTTTGATTGCTCACTTATTTTGAGATCAGGAATGATTTATACACCCACCTATCTCTGCAAATAAGCAGAATACATCCATACGAGTTTTTCCTGGGCTCTGATATAGTCGCTCATTAAGGCATTGGTGCCTTCGTCGTTAGTATCGGCAGACAAGGCAAGCAATTCGCGTTGGAAAGAGATTATTATCTTAAACGAATTCAGAATATCATTAACAGCTACCAGACCATCAGAAACCTGACTACTTTCTATAATCTGAGAGATTTTTTTATAGCCCGAATAACTGTGATTCGGCGAGTGTCCGAGGGTCAGGATTCTTTCTGCTATTTCGTCAATTTTAAGAAGTAAATCATTGTATAACTCCTCAAATTTCAGGTGAAGTTCAAAGAATTTTTCACCTCTGATATTCCAGTGATATCCTCTTACATTTTGATAAAAAATTGAATAATTGGCAAGAAGCTCATTTAATTTTTCTGCCAGCGTATTTGCCTTTTCGGCATCAAGACCTATTGCGTTCAGATTTTTCATAGATTATAAATGTTTTGACGTATATATAAAACCGAAAGATTTTAATTTGGTTCAAATAACCTTATTAAAGGTTTTATGAAGGCACAAAACTGATTTGCTGTAGTTGCATAGCCTGAGTTTATAGTTTTTGCAAATGTAGGAAGGGGCAATATGTATATATCTGACATATGACAGAGCAAATTATGAAAATGCTCATAATAACATGCAAATGTTGAATTTAACTATTTGCTTTATGTAAGGTTTATTAACCAAAAAGGAGCTACAAACTAAGTTTGTAGCTCCTTTTTCAATATAGTTATTGGTAATTTACTTGCCCATTGGTTCCAGTCTTTTAGCAAATTTCTGTGCTTTTAAAGATAGTTCAGTAGCCAGAAAACAATGGTCTTGCGTCATGGCGGTTTCGGTTCGGTTCACAATATCGCTCACTAACTGGCCGCCGAATGGCAGTGGTTCGTTGCTGCAATCTATGTATTCGGTTTTTTGGTTGTTAACCAGATATAAGTTATTGCCTTTGTCTTTAATGGCAATGTCGATATTCTTACGAATCTCTATAAAACCTTCGGTACCCAAAATGGTCAGTCGGCCGTCGCCCCAGGTTTTCAGTCCGTCAGGTGTAAACCAGTCTACTCTTATGTATCCGGTGCCACCATTACCTTTCACCATAGCATCGCCGAAATCTTCAAACAACGGAAATTCAGGATGATTGAGATTCCCTATCTGAGAGCTCACAATTTCTCCTTTGGTAGAGCCAGTAAAAAACAAGAACTGGTCGAATTGGTGTGAGGCAATATCAGTAATAATACCACCAAATTTGTTTTTGTCAAAAAACCACTCAGGGCGTGTTTTGGTACTCATTCTGTGAGGCCCCAGCCCAATGGTTTGTACTACTTTGCCAATAGCGCCTGTTTTTATTAATTCACCGGCTTTTACGGTTGCGCGGTTTTCGAATCGCTCGCTATACATAATAGAGTAAATCCGCTTGGTTTCTTTCTGTACTTTTCTTGCCTGTGCCAATTGTTCAAGGCTTGTGATACCGGGTTTGTCAGCCATGAAGTCTTTGCCATGTTGCATGGCTCTGATACCTATAGGGGCACGCTCACTGGCTATGGCTGCACTCAGTATCAATTGAGTCGATTTATCCTCCAATACTTCTTTTTCGCTGGCTGCCTGTTTTACATTCGGATATCGCTTAACATAAGCAGCTAACAGGTCGGGTTCTTTTGCATACACAGACACAAGCTGGCCGCCACCGCGTATTATGGCTTCGGTCATGCCATAAATATGGCCATGGTTGAGTCCGATTACTGAAAAACGAATACTTGGTTCAAGGTTCCTGTGTATATAGGGTGCCTCTATAGGTGCTGATTTTGCGGCAATTTCATTGACAAGGCTTGAAGAAAGTACAAGCCCTGCTGTACTCGCCAGACTATTCTTTAAGAAATTACGGCGGTTATTCTGATTGTTTTCCATAGTTTAATCAGGTTGAATTTATCGGGTTTTGGTTGCCAGCTTTAAGGCCTGGGTAGTTGTATAATATTTGGCAAGCATGTTGGGTACTTCCCATGCAGGTAATTTGCCTTGTTTCAGAAACTCAAGGTATTTTTCAGTTACACGGCCAAAATGTGCTTCATGTCCTTCTTTGTATTTCTCAGGTATTTCAACTTCCCAGCCTTTGGCATTTTTTTTCAGTTTAACACCCGGATACTGCTTCTGAACTACCGCCAGTGCCTTTAATAAGTCGGCCTCATAACCAGCCGCAGGATTTACGGGCTCAATATATAGCGTTGGTTTATAGTTTTGTTCAGCGCCTTGTCTGATAATGAGATTGGCCTTTGTACCACGCATAATCGAATAATGCGTGTCTCCACCACCTTCCGGTGCCTGATACGCCCATATAACCGATGCTTTGGCATGTACCCCTCTTAACTGATAGTTAATTTCACCATTACAGAATACTTTCAACAGGGTGTCTTTCACTACATCTTTTTTCAGATAGTCGGGGAAGCCGGATAACTTGGTAATAGCCTTAAACTGACTCAGCGTCATATCTGTGGTCCAGTGACGGGCATCGTTGATTTTGATATCTTTTTTGTAGTCAATAATCTGATTCGGGAAACACTCCCATTGAATGAGGTCTACTAAGTGTGTGTTTACATCAACAATGCCCTCTCCCTGCTGGGCAATATCCATAAACCAGGCCGGACGCGTAAGCACACTGCCTGAAACATATTTATAGAAATGATGAATGCTCTCCTTGGTTACGGCAGGGTTGTCAGGTGTACCTTTTTCTAATTTACCAAATGCACCGGGCAACATTGAAAACTCCCGTTGCAGCATGGTAGAGATTTCGTAGCGTTCGGTCATGATATCATACAACAACACGTTTTTCTGCGCAGCGGTAGCAAAGGTCTGTTTCAGTTTCTCAAAATCATTGCCATTGATAATCATGGGTTTATCTGCCAGCACATTAAAACCTGCATTGATTGATTTCTGAAGGTAATCGGCTTTGATACGGTTATTACCCGCTATCACCACTACGTTACCGGCTTTTTCTGCCAGCATTTTTTCGAAATAATCGTTGCCTTTATAAACTTTCTCCTGCCATTTGGTCGGGTTATCGGCACGTGTGTTGTAGCTCTGTATCCGTTGTAGATGTAAATCAAGATCGCTTCCGGCCGGAGCATACACCCGCACTTCAGGACTGGCTTCAGGATACATGTTCTTCTGAACCAAAGCTGCGTGGAAATGACCAGGGTCAAGGGTAATGAATTTAATCTCTTTTGGAGTTTGGGCAGATGCTTCTTTATTGAATAACATACTAAGCGCTAAAGCAAACCCAGTTGCCAAAGTTTTTGTTCTCATCAGATAATTGTAGGGTTATTTACGAACTTTAATGGCATATGCACTTCTTTGCGGGCGCGAAAGTAATGCGTTAGCCTCTTTATCATTTTTAAAACGTTCCGTTTTCGGATCCCAGTATAGTTTTCTCTTCAACTTCATGGCTGCATGATGCAACAGACACGCCGTGCATGAACGATGCCCGATTTCTGCCGGGGCAATCGGGTCTTTACGTGTCGCAATGCTTTCGAGCCAATTTCCATGGTGATCAGCGCTTACTGTCATATGTATCTCGTTCGGGCCTATTTCAGACGTAATAATCTTAGGATCGCTGGCATCCAGTTTTTTGGCCGCATTTTGTTTAGCTATTGGGTCGCTTGACGTTACCGCTCCATCGCCACGCGAAACAAAAATCCATCCATCGGTTCCTTCAAATCTGATTCCGTTCGGAATTTCATTGCTGATAATCATCTCTACTCCGTTGTCGTACATGGCATGAGTGGTAAAAATGCCATGAACATTCCATAAGCCACTGGTCGGGAAATCGGCCTTTCCCCATATCTCGGTCGGGCCGGAAAATTCGGTATCCATACCCCAGTGGGCGATATCAATGTGATGTGCGCCCCAGCCGGTTATCATTCCGGCACCAAACTGTTCGCAACGCAACCAACCCGGACGGTCGAAACCTACCTGCGGATGCACACGTTTCTCTGTATAGTAGACTTCCGGCGTAGTACCCAGCCACATATCATAGTTCAGGTTTTTCGGTATTGGCATTTCCGGCTCTTCATTGCCAGACGGGTCTCCGGGTAAACCTACATATACTCTCTGCAATTTACCGATTCTTCCGTTTCTAACCAACTCTACTGCATATCTGAATTGAGAGGTTGAGCGTTGCTGGCTTCCAATCTGTACAATTCTGCCTGTTCTTTTAACGGCATCAGCCATCATTCTTCCTTCTGATATAGTTAATGACGCCGGTTTCTGGCAATATACATCTTTACCTGCCCCTACTGCATGTACTACTATGGGCGCATGCCAATGGTCGGGAGTACTCACTATAACCGCATCAATATCTTTGTTCAACAACAGTTCACGGTAATCTCCGTAGCCTTTTACTCCGTTAAAATCTTTACCGGTCTTTTTGGTATAATAACCATTTACCAGTTTTTGTGCTGCTTCAACCCGGTTGCTGTCCAGGTCACAAACGGCCATAATTTGTGCCGATTCATGTTTCCATACACCCGGCATATCGTGCCCCCGGGATATTCTGCCTACACCGATTGCCGCTATATTGATTCGGTTGCTGGGAGCATTTTTGCCAAAAACAGAAGCCGGAACAATAGTGGGGATTCCGGCTGCCAAGGCGCCTGACGCTAATAGACCTTTACTGCTGAGATCGAGGAATTTCCTTCTTGAAATATGGCTGTTTGATTCGGTAGTCATATTATTATATGTATTTACGATGGTTGAATAGAGCAATCTGAAGGGATGTGTGTGGCTGCAAATCTGCTTTAAATCGCATAGTCTGATTCACAGCCACAGGGTTTAAGGTATCCCGTTACTTGTAGAATTGTTTCACAATAGTTTCATCCGGTTTAATTGTGGATTTGGATAAAAAACAAATATATTCAGGGGTTAGGTAATTCTATAAAAAGTACAACGATATGGTCTGATCGGTATTCCGGAACTAACATTAGTTACACCTCTGACACGCTGAATCCAGAAGAATATTAAGGTAATTTTTGTATTTAAAAAAGACTTTTGTGAATAATTTTAATAAAATATATCGGATTCGTTTTCGGAAACGTTTCCGATAGGCGCTGAAAAATCAATATTGCTGACGCCTTTTTGGATGACCGGGTTAAAGGAGAAAAATACTTCCGGCCGCACTTAAAAGAAGGCCTGATGGCATGTATTAGAAAAGTATAATTCCTGTACTTTGAAACCTATCATAAAATATTGTTGTTACTCCTATCGCTTTTCATTAGTTTTCGATGTATTTCCGGCTGATAAAATAATAAAATGCCATGTTTCTCATAAAAAGCCGTAATTTTGTAGTATGATAATAAGACCAGAGAGACCTATAACAGATTGGCTGCCTCTTACTTTGAAAGAAATAGAGAAAAGAGGCTGGGACGAGGTAGATGTAATCCTCGTTTCAGGCGATGCCTATGTGGACCATCCGGCTTTTGGTACGGCGGTTATAGGGCGTATTATTGAGAGTGAGGGTTTCAGAACGGCCATAATTGCCCAGCCGAACTGGAAAGATGATTTGCGTGACTTTAAAAAATATGGTAAACCAAAATACTTTTTTGGTGTAACGGCCGGCTGCATGGATTCGATGGTGAATCACTATACTGCCAATAAACGCTTACGGTCGAATGATTCTTATACGCCCGGCGGTGAAGCAGGCTATCGCCCTGATTACGCCACTACTGTTTATACGAAGATACTGAAAGAATTGTATCCGGATGTACCCGTACTGATAGGAGGCATAGAGGCATCTCTCAGACGAGTAACTCATTACGATTACTGGAAAGACCAGTTGATGCCTTCTATTCTGGCAGATTCAGGTGCAGATTTGCTGGTATATGGAATGGGGGAGCAGCCCCTGCGCGAAATACTGAAACTGGTTAAAAAAGGGGTACCGCTTAATACCATTAAAAATATTAATCAGGTGGCTTTTATGCAAGATACCGCAGAAGCCTTGCCTGAAGACAGAGGATGGAATACAGTTGAGTTGTCGAGCCACGAAATATGCCTTGCTGATAAGTTGAAATATGCCGCAAACTTTAAGATTGTAGAGGTGGAGTCGAATAAATGGCAGGCAAACCGCATCATTCAAAAAATAGGAGGGCAGACTTTGGTGATAAATCCGCCATTTAAAATAATGGATGAAAAGGAAATTGACCAGTCGTTCGATTTACCCTATACGCGCCTGCCTCACCCGAAATACAAAAAGCGTGGGCCGATTCCAGCCTATGAAATGATTAAGTTCTCGATAAACATGCATCGGGGCTGTTTCGGGGGCTGTAGTTTCTGTACCATTTCGGCGCATCAGGGTAAGTTCATTGCTTCCAGAAGTGAAGAGTCTATCATGAAAGAGGTGAATGAAATCGTGAAGCATCCTGAGTTTAAAGGTTATATCTCTGATTTGGGTGGGCCGTCGGCCAATATGTACCGGATGAAAGGCAAGGATGAATCCATCTGCGCCCGTTGTCAGGCACCAAGTTGTATACATCCGGTTATCTGTTCTAATCTGGATACGTCTCATAAGCCACTCACACAGATTTATCAGAAAGTAGATGCACATCCTGAAATTAAAAAGGCATTTGTGGGTTCAGGCATCAGATATGATTTACTCGTAGACGATTTCAACAAGAATAATAAGGATAATAACCACGATGCCTACATGGAGCAACTGGTAACGCGACATGTGTCTGGTCGTCTGAAAGTGGCGCCTGAGCATACATCAGATGATACGCTACGTGTAATGCGGAAACCATCTTTTAAGTACTTCCGGAAGTTCAAGGAGAAATATGATAGAATACAAGATAAGCATGGCTTGAAACAGCCTCTGATACCCTATTTTATCTCGTCGCACCCTGGTTGTGAAGAAGCGGATATGGCCAATCTGGCTGCAGAAACCAAAGATCTGGGTTTCCAATTGGAACAAGTGCAGGATTTTACTCCTACACCTATGACCGTGGCCGAAGTAATCTATTATTCAGGGGTGCATCCTTATACCTTACAACCGATTAAGACAGCTAAAACCAAGGAAGAAAAACTGGCGCAGAACCGTTTCTTTTTCTGGTATAAACCGGAGTTTAAGAACTGGATTCGCAGTCGCCTATTCAAACTAAATCGGCCCGATCTGGCCGAACGCCTGTTATCAAATCCTAAAAAGAAAACGCAGGGGAATGATTCTGCTGCCTTTGCGAAAGACAAAAAGAAAGGATTTAAGAAGTTCAGGTAAGAATTAGAAGATATTGTAAAGCCTCCTGTTTTGGGATAACAACCAAAACAGGAGGCTTTTTTATTGAGATCTCGTTCATGGCAGGATAAATCATCTATCGAAAAGATTAATTGCTTTTTAATCTGTATGGCGATAACAGGGTGTTTTCTGCTCATTTTTTTAGATTAAATTTAAGCTTTCATTTCTTTGACAAAATCATGAAAGAAAAGAATCTGCAGTTAGAAAGACTGGTGTTCTTCTGCGATGCCGTTGTGGCCATTGCCATCACCTTATTAGCGCTCGAACTGAGAATAGATAAGCCGGATACGATTGTAACACTCTCATTTAAAGATATAGGTGAGGTGTGGCCTAAGTTTTCTGCATTTTTTCTTTCATTTATTCTGATAGCCGTTTTCTGGAAAGTGCACCATCAGTTTTACGTATATATCAGAAAGATTGATGAAAGGCTGCTTGCCTATAACATCGGCTGGCTACTTTTCATAATTTTATTGCCGTTTTCAAGCTCTTTAGTCAGTAACTATTTCGGGCAGACTGTCAGTATTTTTATTTATGCATTCAATACACTTCTCATTACCTTATTTCAGAATCTTATCTGGGATTATGTCGCTGTGCGCCCTGACTTCTTGAATGATAAGGCGAACAAAGAACTGATTTATTATTACCGGCTCGACTGCAACGTTGCTATGATTAATGCGCTTATTGCCATGACTTTGTCTTTCTTAAGTCCAATTGCAGCGATGATTATCTTATTTACCAGACTTCAGATGATGCATGTATCCCGAAGATTCTTTCGCTATAAAGCAGAAAAGGATACAGAAGAGTCTAAAGATTAATTTCATAATCTACTTCCTTTAGAATATTTTTTGTTTGCGTTCAGGAATCTGCTTGCCAGCGATTAAGAATATTGCTCAGATTATTGCGTAACTAAATTGTTACATATATATTTGTAACTGATTGGTTACATAAATAGAAGTAAATATGAGAAGAGACGTTTTTCAGGCTATAGCAGACCCTACCCGACGGAATATCATAGGGTTGATTGCTAATCAGTCTATGAATCTGAATGCTGTAGCCGAGCAATTTGATATCAGCCGTCCTGCTATTTCAAAGCATATCAAGATTCTTACTGAATGCGGGCTTGTCGTGATCCGGCAGGAGGGGCGAGAACGGTATTGTGAAGCCAAGCTCGATAAATTGAATGAGGTGTCGGTTTGGGCAGACCAATACAAGCAATTCTGGTCGCAGAAACTGGATGCACTCGATGTTTTCTTAAAGCAAAATCAGGATAATTCAACCTTATAACCAACAAAATAATGGAGAATCAGCCAATTACAATTGAGCGGGTTTTTGATGCCCCGGCCACAAAAATATGGAAAGCGCTTACCGAAAATGAGCAGTTGAAGCAATGGTATTTTCAACTGGAAGACTTTAAGGCCGAAGTAGGCTTTGAGTTTCAGTTTACAGGCGGGCCTGACGACCGCCAGTACCTGCACCTGTGTAAGGTAACAGAGGTGATACCTGAACAAAAACTGACCTACAGCTGGCGATACGACGGCTACCCCGGTGATTCATTTGTGACTTTTGAGTTGTTCCCGGAAGGAGATAAAACCAGACTGGTTCTTACCCACGCAGGAATTGAAACCTTTGAGTCGTTCAACGCTGATTTTGCGAAGGGTAACTTCGTTAAGGGCTGGACAGATATTGTGAATGTGTTGCTGAAGGAGTATCTGGAGAAGGAGTAAACCTTATATGTTGATAGTCTTATTCTCTGCTTTTTAGTGGAGAATAAGACTACTAATTTTTATAACTATCCTTTCACTTTTAAACGTTATCATTACAATACAATTGATTTCTTCCTACCTTTGGCTTTTAATTTCTGAAAGTTGATGATACACATACATTATTTTACTTTTTCTCCTTTAGCCGAGAACACCTATGTGCTGTGGGATGAAACCAAAGAGGCCGTTATTATTGACCCGGGTTGTCTGGCGCAATATGAGAAAGAAGAGCTGTCCGATTTCATTGCCGATAATCAACTGACGGTGAAGCACCTGTTGCAGACCCATACCCACCTCGACCATGTGTTCGGAAGCGCCTTTGTGAAGCGTAAATTTGGTGTAAAGATGCTGATGCACAAAAATGAAGTACCTGTGCTGCGTGATGTTGAAAACCGGTGTAAGGTGTGGGGAATACCGGGCTATGAACCCGTACAGGAAGATGGTTTTATTGACGAGGGAGATGAGATAAAATTTGGTAATTCAACACTTGAAATATTGTTTGTGCCGGGTCATGCCCCGGGGCATCTGGCTTTTGTGAACCATGCGCAGAAGTTTATTATCGGCGGAGACGTGCTGTTCAGAGGCAGTGTCGGTCGCACCGATTTCCCTCTTTGTAGCCAGGCTGATCTGATGAACAGTATCAAAACTAAACTCCTGACGCTGGACGATGATTACACGGTATATCCCGGCCATAACGACCCTACCACTATCGGGCAAGAACGACGTACCAATCCGTATATTAATCAATAAGATATAATCAGGATTCTTTCTTTTTGGCAGATTTTGACTTGGCTTTCTTCAGGTTTTCTTCTAGTCTGAATAATACAATTTTACGTATTAAATCATAAGGTATGGGTTCATTCAACTGAAATTGGATAGAACCCTTGCCTGTTTTATAAGGAGCCAGATCTTCCTTAAATGCCGCTGTTCCGGTAGGGGCAGGGTAGAACCCAATATGATTTTTGAAAGCCGCAAAGTGCACCAGATTACCATTGAGCACAAAAGTAGGCATGGCATATTTAATGGCTTCTGTGGCTTCCGGTGCTAATTCCTGAATAATCTTTCTTATATTCTGTAATATTTTCTGTACTTCTGGCGAAAACCAGCTAATGAATTCGTCGATGTCTTTGGCTTCTTGATTTATCATAAGGATTTTCAATTTAATAGAATGTAGGCAAGATTATTTAGCCAAAAATAGTGAAAATTAGCAATAGTAAAGAAACCGATAAGAATATAAATAATGATTATTATATTGGAACAAACTTTAATAATCCCCATGAAACTCAACAATACTTTCCTACTCCGCCTAGCAGTAGCCATCATACTGCTGATGCATAGTATCCCTTCCATATTCAATGGTGGTGTAAATGACTTTGGGAATCTCTATCTCAATCAGCAGGGATTTGCTCCGTTGGGCTTACCGCTGGCATGGGCTATTAAAATATCACATGTAGTGGCAGCCGTTTGTTTGTTGCTTGAGAAATATGTGAAATGGGCAGGAGCGGTTACCATCATCATCCTGATAGCAGGTATTGTGATGATTCACTTTAAAGAAGGCTGGTTTGTAGTAGGAGGAGGTAGAAACGGGGTAGAATTCAACTTTCTGTTGATAGCTGCATTGCTGACGATTATGTTTTCGAAGGGGGGAAGAATTGAGTGATTTAGTGAATGAGCGATTTAGTGATTATTATAAAGACGATATTTAAATCAAAATATTCACTCAATCACTAATTCGCACAATTACTCAATAGATATGCTACTACTCCAGATTTTTCAACTCTTTTAGCAGATTATCTATCTGCTCAGGAGTGTTGGATGGGAAGTTCGATATTCTTATCTGAGAGTCTTTGTTAGGCCCGTAGCCACTACCAATTATCATGTTTTTCTCTTTCAGCGCCTCAATAATCACTTTTGAAGGTTTAGTGGTATTGGCCACTATTACGGTTCTTGAGCGATGCTCCGGGTTCTGAACCGCTATGCTGCAAAGGCTGCTGCTTTCAAGGTATTTGTATATCTTACGGGCTTTCTCGTCAGTTTCTTTTCTGATAGTTTCGATGCCTATCCGGTTCATGTCTTCAGCCACTTTGCCCAGCAGATAGATACCTAATACGTTGGGGGTGGCAGGTGTTTCAAAGGTCTCGTAGTTTTTCCAGAGCGCAGGCAACGTATGATGCGCCCCTGTGTGCAGACCTTCCAGTTTTGTCAGTTTTTTAGCTTTATCCAGGCACTTTTCGTTGGCAATCCAAACCCCAAGGCCTGCAGGCAGTCCAAAGGCTTTTTGTACAGAAAAGAATGCGGTATCAATCAACGATAAGTCCAACTCCGGAATAGGGGCCGATGAAACCATATCAACGGCCATAAATTTTTTCTGATGGCTGCGTTTCAACTTATGAATATCTGCCTCACGCATTTGCACACCCGAGCTGGTTTCGTTCTGCGTAGTACAAATCAATTCGGCATATTCCGGTACTTCTACTTCGGCGTAGCTGAAACCCTCACCAATGGGTTTTTCCTGCTTATGGGCAAATTTGTTCAGGCTGCTGGCATATTTGTAGAATTTCTCAGAGAAAGAACCATTCACGAGGTGAAAGCTCTCATGTTCTACCATGTTGAGCAATATACGTTCCCACACTTCAGAAGCCGAACCTGTAAAGAAAATACCCGATGTTTCGGGGATATTCATCAAAACACGAAGATTCTCGGCACAATGCTGATAGATTTTTCTGAATTGTCCGCTTCTATGAGAGATAGAGCCGATTTGTTCTTCAACCGCTTGTTTTAAAAACTCCTCAAATCGGGGATATAATTCGGCCGGACCGGCAGTAAAGTATATATTTTTCATCGCACCAGGATTTTCAAGTAGTCAAAAGTAAAAAAAGTCGGTGAAAGGCTGAGCCGGCTCAAAGAAAATGCTTCGAAAAGTATAATTCTTTCTTGCTATGTTTTTATTCAGGCAGAAACGTCAGGTAGCTTAGCTGATTTTCATCAAACATTTCCTGTGTGGTGTTCTGCAGATCGTCTGCTTCAATTTTCCTTATTGCAGCGAATATGCTTTCCAGCGATTCCACCCTGTCGAGATCCAATATACTCTTGGCCATCATTAGCATATAGCTCTGGTTGCTTTCTTCGGCCATTGCCAGTTGTCCCATCAGCTGTTCTTTGGCCGTATGCAGTTGTAACTTACCCAATGGTTTGTCTTTGAGCAATTGCATTTCTTTCATAATAAGCGATTGCGCCTTGTCAAGATTACCCTTGTCGGTGGCAAAGTATATACCCAGAAAACCGGTATCAATAAACGGTGAATAGTTGGCTTCGATGCCATACACCAGCCCGTATTTTTCGCGCAGGGTCATATTCAGGCGGGAGTTCATGCCCGGACCTCCGAACAGGTTTACCAGCATAAAAAACGGCAGGCGGCGTTCGTCCTTCAGCGCATAAGCAGGGCGACCAATAGCACAATGTGCCTGTGTAATACTTTTAGTAATGGTTACCTGTTGTGGTAAGTAGCTTTGAGGCGGATTACGATTAATCTGCGTCTTTTGGCCGGGTATATCTTTCAGATACTTTTCGGTAATTTGAATAACCTTTTTGAAACGAATATTACCGACAATCGAAAAAACAATCCGGTCGGTATCCATGTTCTGGCTAATGAACTGCTGCAGGCTTTTGCGTGTAAAAGACTTTACGCTGTCTTGAGTACCCAATATGTTGGCACCCAACTGATGGTTGGCAAATACGATACCGTCGAAATCGTCCTGGATAGCATCTTCGGGCGAATCCTGATACATCGACATTTCTTCCAGTATCACCCCTCTTTCTTTTTCAATCTGATTTTCGGGGAAAATAGAGTGGAAGGTAATGTCGGCCAGTAATTCTACCGATTTTTCGAAATGATTATCTAAAACCGATGCATAGAAACAGATTTTCTCTTTAGTTGTATAGGCATTCAGCTCACCACCGACTGATTCTAAGCGATTAATTATATGATAAGATTTACGCTTTTTTGTACCTTTGAACGCCATGTGTTCCCAGAAGTGGGCCAGACCCACCTGATCGGGTTTTTCATCACGGCTACCCATGTCGAGCATTAAACCGCAGTGCACAATCTGGGTATGAGGAACCTGGCGATGTGCAATGCGAATACCATTGGGTAATGTATAAATTTGATATTCCATAAAACCCCTAAGGGAAAAATACTAAATGTGTAAATGGGTGTCTGACAAATGGCAGACCCAATAATTATTTACAAAATTAATGAAAAGATAGTTCAATGAGAATAGGTTTTGATGCAAAGCGGGCGTTTAATAATTATACAGGTCTTGGTAATTACAGCAGATTTATCATAGAATCGCTGCTGGAATATGCTCCCGCGCAGCAGTATTATGCTTATACTCCTAAGATGAAAGGCCAATGGCATACCGGATTGGCTCATTTTTCTGCGCCGTTGCATATAAAACTACCTGCATCTTATGCCTATCTGCCCAATGCTTTGTGGCGAAGCAGATTCATCACTAATGACCTACAGGCTGATAAAATTGATATTTTTCATGGATTAAGCAACGAGATTCCTTATGGCCTGGCAAAAGCAGGGGTAAAGTCTGTCGTAACTATCCATGATCTGATATTCCTGCGGTATCCTGAGCAATACCCAACAATTGACCGTTTTTTCTATCAGCGGAAATTCAGATATGCCTGCGAAAACGCCGATGCCATAGTGGCCATAAGTGAGCAGACCAAGCGAGATATTATGGAGTTTTATGATATTCCGGCTGAAAAGATAAGTGTCATTTATCAGGGGTGTTTGCCTGTTTTTAGTCAGAGAATTGCTGATATGTCTATTCTTGCAAAGGTCAGGCAAAAGTATGGTATCCGGAAAGATTACCTCTTATGTGTGGCGTCGTTCAATGAAAGGAAAAATCAGTTACGGTTAATTAAGGCCTTTGAGCAATTATCAACCAAGGAACATGAGTTGGTTCTGGTAGGAGGGCATTCGGCTTATCTGGCAGAATTGAAGAAGTATGTACAGCAAAACGATATACAATCGGTTCATTTTCTGAACGGGGTGCCCATGGAAGACCTGCCGGCCTTGTATCAGGGTTGTGCACTGTTTGTGTATCCGTCTTTGTTTGAAGGGTTCGGAATACCTATCATCGAAGCATTAAACAGTGGTGTCCCTGTGGTGGCGGCTACCGGTTCCTGTCTGGAAGAGGCTGGGGGAGAAGGAGCCCTCTATGCCAATCCTTTGGATATTACTGATTTATCAGAGAAAATGCATCAGGTGTTAAATAATGAGACTTTACGAAACAGCCTGATAACCAAAGGTGCCAAACATGTTACACAATTTGCTGCCGGGCCTATCGCCGGGCAATTGGTGAAACTTTACAAAAGCCTGTGACTATTTCTTTAGGGCCATCTGCAAACCCAGAAACACCAATACAGTTCCGGAAATCTTATTCTGCCACTGCCAGAATCGCTGGAATCCGCTAAGCCTGGCCACTATCTTGCTGAACAATAGTGCGATAAGCACATTGACCAATGTACCTGAAATATTAAACCACATACCGAGCGCCAATATCTGCGTGGTGGCATTACCGAACTTGTTGTCTATGAACTGAGGCAAAAAAGCCAGAAAGAAAAGCGATACTTTGGGGTTGAGTACGTTTGTTATAGTGCCTTGATGCAGGGTTTTCAGATATGAAGGTTTCTTTTCGGTAGCCCGATTGGGAAGCATGGGTGCAGGTTTTTCTATAAAGCTCCTGATACCGATATAAACCAGATAGGCTGCTCCGGCATACCGGATGACATTGAACAGAAATTCAGACTGGCGGATAATCAGCGAGAGCCCCACCACTGACGCAAAAATATGCACCAGACAGCCCACACCAATACCCAATGCAGCAAAGATACCGGCTTTGGTACCATAGCTAAGGCTGCGAGTAATAACAAAGAGCATGTCATTGCCGGGGGTGATGTTCAACATCAGCGCAGCTAGGGCAAATAAGAGGAAGTTTTGTAAGTCAGGCATGGTTCTGAGATAATTAAACAAAAATAGGAGCAAAATTCCTTTTGCCCCTATTGATTTTCAAACTATGTAATAAAATGTTTTTCGATATTAAAACTCTTCATCAAGCGAGAACGACATCTGCTCTTTTTGAGACATAACACCTGCCTTTTGGTATTCACCTACGCGTTTTTCAAAGAAATTGGTTTTGCCTTGCAACGAAATCATATCCATGAAATCGAACGGATTGGTTGCATTATAGACTTTATCCAGACCCAGCGACTCCAGCAAGTGGTCGGCTACAAACTCAATATACTGGCACATGAGTTCGGAGTTCATACCAATTAAAGAAACAGGCAACGCATCAGTCACAAATTCTTTCTCAATCTCTACGGCATCTTTTATCAGTGCATATACGGTTTCAGCAGGCAGCTGATTTTTAATATAACGGGTATACAACAAACAAGCAAAGTCACGGTGCAGACCTTCATCTCGCGAAATCAACTCGTTTGAGAAAGTAAGGCCGGGCATTAAACCACGTTTTTTTAACCAGAATATAGAGCAGAACGAACCCGAGAAGAAAATACCTTCTACTACTGCAAAAGCCAGCAGACGCTCAATGAAATTACCATTATCGATCCAACGCAAAGCCCAATCGGCTTTTTTCTTCACACATGGTATATGGTCAATCGCGTTCAGCATCTTGTCGCGTTCTACCGGATCTTTTATATAAGTATCTATCAGAAGCGAATAGGTTTCCGAGTGGATGTTTTCCATCATAATCTGGAATCCGTAGAAACATTTAGCTTCGGCATACTGAACGCGGGAAATAAAATTAACTGCCAGATTTTCGTTAACGATACCATCTGAGGCAGCAAAGAAAGCTAATACATGCGAAATGAAATGACGTTCTCCATCATTGAGACTTTCCCAGTCTTTCAAATCGGGCGAAAGGTCAATTTCTTCTGCCGTCCAGAAAGATGCTTCGTGCTTTTTATAAAACTCCCAGATGTCGTTGTGTTTTATGGGAAAAAGGACAAACCTTGTTTTATCCTCAATGAGCAGGGGTTCTACTTCAAATAATTGCTCGTCAGTCATCATTAGTATATTTTTAGGTTTTCTTCAATCGTTTTCATGAACAAGTAGTCAAACTTACTGATTTATATGGCTGTTTCCAATTATTGTTTTTAGAATTTTTCTAAATAATTTTTAAATTACTGATAATCAAGATAAATATATCCGGATAGATTTTGGTCTCTAAACTTTGCTCTATTTGAGGGAATTATTTTTAAAAATTACAATGATAGACATCATTTTACCTGACAGAAAATAATCACTATAAAGGATTCCAGGAGCTGGTTTCCCGGCTGTACAATAGGCTTTTTTGTGTTTAAAAAAGTTTATCTTTGTATAATTCCGGCCTTTAAACGTAATTTTTCGCGGAGTTTTACGTATTTTCCCTGATAATCCTGTTTTTGAACATGAATGTGCTTGACTTAATTTTCATCGTGCCAATTCTGTTTGGTGCCTATAAAGGCTATGTAAAAGGTCTTTTTATCGAAATCATCGGTGTTCTGGCTTTTATTGTAGCCATAGTAGTCGGCTTTAAATTTTTAGGCATAGGCATGAACTGGCTGGCACCTGCCATTGGAGAAAATACGGCTAATCGCTTTCTGCCGTATCTGAGCTTTGCCATTATTTTCTTCCCTACCATATTCTTAATCAATAAATTGGGCTGGATGCTCAGCCGGGCCTTGCGATTCACCATTTTGGGTACTATTGACGGGCTGGCGGGAGCTATGGTGGGCGTATTTACCTGGGTATTTGGTATCAGTACTTTTCTTTGGTTGATAAATGCTATCGACATCAATTTGCCACCGCATCTTACGGAGGAATCAGTTACTTATCCGATTATCACCAAAGTAGCTCCTACGGTTATTTCAAAGGTTTCAGACTGGATTCCGGCCGGGGGCAATCTTATCAGGCAACTGGCCGAGGAGCATAAAGATTTTGTGGAAGATGAAGAAGAGACTAATGATAAATGAAGTTTACAGAATAGATATCAAAAAAGCACCGTTGAGGTGCTTTTTTGATATCTATGCATCTTTTGTTAATATTAAGCAGGGGTATTGCCTTGAGGTGCATCTGCTGATGAAACTTGCTGCAGATTATTGCCTACTCCGAACCAACGGGCCAAAGTATTACCTGGAATAAAAGTCAGAATACTTAACAGTCCTACGATCAATGCTCCTAAAGCCAATAAAATGGCAGACGATGTTTCCATCACTTTGTCGCCTCTGTTAAGCACTATGGCATCTGGGCTTAATTTAATACCTTCCTCTAAAAGCAGATTTTTAATGTCATCCGGTACAGTCGAGCCATCATACTGCCCTTCGATGGAAAACGTTGGAGAGTCAAAATAATGGCCGGTGCTATCCAGATCACTATCCTTCACATGGGTGTCATGAATTACTAGTTTCGCTTCGATATCATCAGTGTTTTTAACAATCTGCAATCTTCCTGAAGTGTCTGTACCAATGACAAATGAAGCAGAGTCTTTATCAGATACATTTTTAATACTATCCAATTTAGAAGTGCTGAAGTTTGTTACTACCCCATTACGTGGATAAACCGGATAGTAGATACCATCCAGAGCATTTGATTTTTCTTTGCGTTGCTCTATATAAGTACCAGAAGGAACAACTGCATCTTTAACTTTCAGATAGCGGGGTAAATCAGATTTCTCGGTTTTAAACAATTGCTCTAGAGTCATTTCTACCGGCTTCCCCGAGGCCATATTGAACTGAATATCCGGGATAGCCACAGAAAAAATGACAAAGAATGCTAAGGGAATAGCAATAAAACGATAGATAATACTGAATCTTTTTAAAAAGACGATGATTTTTACGAGGGCAAGGTTCATATAGTAGTGATTAGTTGTTTTAGCCACAAAAAGGTTCGCAAAAATAGAATAAAAACCAAACCTACCATAGCTATACGTAAAATAATTTACAAAGCTCTTGAGAATCAGACTTTATGCCTCCCAAAAAGAAAAAAGCCCTCGATTGAGGGCCTTTTCTGGAAAAACTATGATGAAACAATTCTACTTAATATTTTTGAATTATTCGTTCAAATATAATGATTTCTTCGTGCAAATTATTGTGTAATCCACAATTTTGTTGTGTTCAGATTAGTTCCACCTGCTGCAGCCTTAAAGTTGTCGGCATTGTAAGTGATTTCATCTTCCGGATACACAAAACGTTGATACGAAGCAAAGTTACCTGTGTAATACTGTGTGTTAGAAGTTGACATCGGTGTTTTGTCACCGGTTCTTCTTTTCAAGGTCCAGGCATCAAATGGTTGTCTGAACTGGTCGATCCACAACTGCGCGTAAATCTGTGTCAAAGCTTTGGCAGGATCTGCTGAGTAAGCTACCACAGTACTATTTACCAAAGTATTGATTTCAGCATCAGTAGCAGTAGCAGAGGCAGGTTTTGCAACTGTCCATACCGCAGATCTGAACGCAATGCCTTTCCACATACTTACAGAGGCTTTGATACCGGCTTCATATTCAGCTTTAGCAGTAGCCGCGTTGGCTGCTACACCCAGACCTCTGTTATAAATTTCAGCTTTGATGAAACGAACCTGTGCAGCCGTAAGGATTAACTCAGGAACTGTAGTTAAATCCTGTTCGAAATAAAGGTTCACAGGTGAGTAAAGGTTACTTGCACCTTTATCGCTCCATGCTGCATAGCGTTTTATATCATACGGAGTACCACCTTCTGTTGGTGTTACACCTGAAACCGGGTTTTGCGGATACGCAGCCCATTCGCCGGCATTATTTGGCTCGTAGAAGATACGTGCACGTGGGTCAAAAATACCACTTCCGTCTTTGTTGTCGTTGGCTGACATCAGGCTCCACATAGTAGAACCCATTCTTAAATAACAGTTAGCCGAAAACGACCACTCACGCCATTGAAGAGAAAGGTTCAATTGAGAAGGCCAGATACCTACGTTGTCAGTATCACTCAACAATGGTTTGCTAAGCGCTTCAGTGATATGAGGAGTTGCCAATGCCTGATCTTTACTATAAATGGTAGTAGCAATATACAAACGCAAGCTGTTGGCGAATTTAACCCACATTGAAATATCACCTTTGAAAAGCGTTTCATAGTTGCCTAATGAAACCTGAGAAGCATCGCTTTTCAAGTTATCAACTGCCCATTTCAAGTTGGTCAGGATATCGGCATAGATTTCCTGCTGCGTGTTGTATTTAGATTTATACACACCTACACCTTTATCGGCTGCTAAAGCTGCATAACCAGCCTCTTTGTAAGGCACTGCGCCAAAATAATTAGTCAATTTGAACGACTTATAAGCCATGATGGTTTTCAACATCGCCGATACATTGTTCATTGAACTTGGGTCTGCAGTTTTCGCAATGCGGTCTTCAATTACTCTTACGTTTGCAAGGGTATAGTAGTAGTTTTCCCATACTGCACCTCTGGCGTTATCGTAAGGATAAGAACCCGAAGTGATAGCTGCCTGCTGTGTAATAGGGTACAACCAGGCATTCATTACTGATTGCTCACCGCCTGTTAATGGTAATGAACTTACCACCGCATTGAACATCTCAGGAGTTGAGGCGCTGTTGGGTTTGTCCCACGGAGCATTGACTTCCTCAAAATCGTTCTTACATGATACTGCCGTAATCAGTAAGGTAACTATAAATATTTTTGAAAGATATTTCATGATTCTGTGTTTAATAGATTATAACCTTGCTTTTAATGAGAAACCTAAATCACGAGTACCCGGGTATTGCGACCATTGGAAACCTTGTGCGTTACCAATACCGTTGATAGCCTCAGGGTTCATTCTGTCAGGCAAGGTTGTGAATAAATAGAACAGGTTACGACCAACAAACGAAACGTCTAATCCTTGTAAGAAGCCGGTACGTTTCACGATAGCCGATGGCACAGAGTAAGTAAGGTTCAACTCACGAAGTTTAGCCCACGAGTTTTCGAAAACCAGGTTGCTTCTTGGCATTTTTACGTTCGACCAACCCATATACTGACCTGCATATTTATACATGTAATGTACTACGTCTGTGTTTTTGGTACCATCTGCAAACACACCTTCAAGAATTACACCGTGGTTGGCTGTGCTTCCGTCAGGATAAGTGTATGGCAAGCCGCCACCATTTCTTTCAACCAATGTGCTTGGCGACAATCCGTGGCCCATTGAAGCACCGTAGTCAGCAGAGTAAATATCACCACCCCATTTAAAGTCAGTCAGAACATACAGGCTGAAGTTTTTGTAACGGAAAGTGTTAGTTAAACCACCGGTTAGTTTCGGAGTAGTATTACCAAGCGCTACAGGGTCAGCAGTTGTTACGTATTGTGTACCTACCACTTTGCCGGTAGTTTTATCAAGTACAGGTTGTACTACTTTTTGTCCGTTCAGGTAAGTATAGTCATAACCGTAGATAGTACCATAGTTTTCACCTGCTTTTACGTACATCAAACCACCGCTGGTTCCCCAAAGGTCACCCAGAGGATAACGCTCGATGCCTTCTGCCAATGAAATAACCTTGTTTTGGTTATGAGCACCGTTAAAGGCAAGATCCCATCTGAAAGAACCGCTGCTTACTGGCGTAGCTCTCACGATAAACTCAAAACCTTTGTTAGATAACTCTCCGGTGTTGAATGTAACCGCAGTAGCACCAGACGAAGTAGCCAATGAAGAGCTCAAAATCTGGCTGGTTGCTCTTGTTTGGTAGTAGGTCAATTCCATGCTCAGTTTACCTGCAAGGAATCCTAACTCTGTACCAATCTCAAACGACTTGTTTCTCTGTGGTTGTAATAAACCGGCAGGAGGCAAAGTAGTTTGCAAGCTGCGCACAGGCAGGCCGCCAAATGAAGTAGCTGCAGTACCATTAATAGTATTAGTAACGGTAGATGTATTGTAAGTGTATTGTGTTAAATACGGGTTAGTACCGTTCGCACTTTCAGCCAATGAGAATTTCAACTTACCGTAGCTTAACAGATTCTGATTTTTGAATGCATCAATCGCTTCTGTGAACACAAAGCTCAAGCTTCCTGATGGGAAGAAGTAAGATGAAGTAGCAATCGGAAGGGTAGAAGACCAGTCATTTCTGCCTGTTAATTGTAAGAACAGATAGTTGTTGTAAGAAAGATCTGCAATACCAAACAACGAGTTAAGGTTCAGATCATATCTGGTTTCACCGGTTGTGATCTTGGTTTTATCCAAGTTGTTGTTCAGATAGTATTTGAAAGGTACGTCGAAGTTACCGGCGTTCCAGGTGTTTACACCGTGGCTTCTGCTGCGAAGTGCCGAGTTACCGACTAATACGCTACCGTTGAATTTCGAACCGAACAGACCGTCTTTATGCAAGGTAGTGAAAGCCTCGAAGTTCAGGTCAGTGTTGTTAATGTTCTCCATACCGTAAGCACCCTGAATACCTGCTACGTCTACCGGAGTATTTTTGCTCTCGATGCTGGTAGTCGATTGGTTTAATGAGGTACGACCGGCGATGTTCAACCATGGAGTGATATCAGCCGACAGGCGGATTGAACCCAACAACTGGTTACGAGAAAGTCTCTGGTTGTTTTCGTAGAATTTCCAGAACATATCCTTAAACGCGTTGTTGTTGTAAGGATAATATTTGAACGGAGAGCTTTGATCGAAAAGATTTTTGCTACCGTCAGCTAATTTGTAAGAATCCAATTCTAACGGAATGTAATCGCGTGATATCCCGTGAATCATGAAGTTAGCCCAACCGTTATCGTTAGCTGACTCAGGGGTGTTCAAACGGTTATAATTAGTGTAGCTGGTAGTGATTTCAGCTTTTACTTTTTTCGAGATATTCAACGACGAACCTAAGTTAACGTTGGTTTGGTCGTAGTTACTGTTAGGAACAATAGCTTTGTTATCCAGTCTGGTTAAACCAACTCTCAAAGTTCCGTAGTCACCACCACCGCTGAACGATAGGTTGTGCGTAGTAGTATTACCAGTGTTGAAGTAAGCTTTTCTGTTGTCTGGTTGTGGCGCCCATTTACGTTTCACACCATCCCACCAGATAAGTTCAGTACCATCCAATTTATGTCCCCATGAAGAGGCAGGGCCATACCAGCTGAAAATATCCCATGATGAATAACCACCCGGAATCGGGCCACCGCTACGGTAGTTGTTGTTTACATCCTGTGCATCCCAAGGGTAATTGCCCGGGTAACGCAACTCACCTGTAGAAGTTGTCGGGAATGGCTGAGTAGCTGACCAAAGTGCAGAAGCTCCACCATATCCGTATTCGTTTTGTACATCCTGGAAGCGATAAGCAGTAGTTGATAATGAAGAGAAGTTATAGTCTAAACCGAAACCGTCTCTTTTACCACCTTTTTTGCTGGTAATCATGATTACCCCGTTAGCACCACGCGCACCATAAAGAGCAGCTGCATTGGCACCTTTCAGTACAGTGATATCTTCAACCTCGTCTGAGTTCACGAAGTTCAGGAACGAACCCCAGTCTTTAGGGCTGGTTACGTCACTGCTTTTACCTTGTGTGCCACCTACAGGGTCGTTTTGAACCTGAATACCGTCAATAACGATCAAAGGCTGGTTGCTGCCCAGGATACTGTTGTTACCACGGATAACGATTCTCTGAGAGCTACCTTGTACACCATTCGGTTGTGAGATATTCAAACCGGCAGCTTTACCCATCAAACCTGAAGCGATATCAGGCGGAGCAGCTTGTACCAGGTCTTTCGAGGCTACTTTCTGAGCCGAATAACCGATTGATTTTGATTCTCTTTTGATACCAAGAGCAGTTACTATTACCTCATTCAATTGCTTGGTATCTTCTGCTAATTCAATATCAATAATAGAACGACCATTGATGTCGATATTTTGAGTAGTAAAACCAATGAACGAAACAACGATAGTACTTTTCAGATTGGGTACATTGAGTGAGTACTTTCCTTCTGTGTCGGTTATGGTTCCGTTAGGCGCACCTTTAACGGCCACGGAAACGCCGGGCAGCGGCTCTCCATTTGAAGTTACCTTACCTGTGATGGTCTGGGCTAATACTGGCAGGCTAAAACCCATCAATAGTATTAACACCAGCTTTGGTAAAAAATTTCTCATATAATTTGACTTGGGTTAAAAATGATTGCTTGAAATTCAGTAATTTTTATCTGACGGCTCATTTTCAGAATTGGCATTGAAGCAGAACAGGAAAATGACCACTCAGTGAACGCGGTTCCTCTATGCCGGAGTCGGCAAAAGCAGGTGACATTGGCTTAAGAGTGACCTACTATATACTTTGCTTCCATAGTAAGTTTAGATTTAGTTTAATTTTTAGCTATACTTTGACGATTTAAGGTTAAACATTCTTAAAAATTAGTACTGTAGCATCTTCCGGCTCCGGGTAGCCAAAGCAGAAGCGGGACAGGTAAAAAATGTAATTTATGTATAGTGGATTTAAGAATGCAATTCAAAAAATTCAATCTAAAATTGATATTGTTATAGTTTAGATTGGCAATAGATTTTTAAAAAAATACTAAATGTGGCTACAAACATAAATAAAAATTGTTTAATAAAAACTAATTATTAAATTATTTTAAAAACATATGAAGTCTTATTAAATTTTATATGATATTTAGGTTCGATTTGCAAAAAAGCGCTATACGTCAATCAGTCTTGTTGTTTTTTTAATAAATTGCTTACTGTTTTTTAAAATTCACCCGAAGCTAAACGAAGATTCATCAGGCTGGCATTTCAGATTACTCCGGCCGGCATGCAATGAACCTAACCTTATTAAATTATTATAAACAATGTCAGAAGTAACATTTGATAATGATATTGAAGTGACCAGCAGAGAGTCGGTCATCGATATTAAAAAAAACAGACAGAAAAAAGGGATCATATCTGAACTGTACTTTAACGAAACCAACACTATTGCTGAACTATCTCATTCATTGCATATCAGCATCCCTTCTATTACAGCCCTCATTGAAGAATTAGTTGAAGAAAAGTGGATTATAGAAACCGGTTTTGGGGTGTCAAAACAGGGGCGACGTCCTGCTATTTACGGTATCAATCCAAAAGAAAAATTTGTGCTGGTGCTTGACATCAACACGCACGACACCAAGGTGTTTCTCCTTAATCTTCGCAATCAGGTGGTTTTCACGCAGGTGTTTGATTTGCAACTCAGAAACAATCCTGTGTTTTTAGAAACGCTATTCTCTTTGGTAGATAACGTAATCGAGCAAAAAATAAGTAAGGGTAAAAAACTGATAGCCCTGGGTGTTTCTATTCCCGGGCTGGTCAATAAGAATACAGGTATTAACTACACTTACAAGAGCCTCAATAGTGAAAATAAATCGCTTGTTAAATCGATAGAAGAACATTTTAAACTTCCGGGTTATGTACTCAACGATTCAAAGGCCACTGCATTTGGTGAATACCGTTTTGGTTTGGCCAAGGGCAAACACCATGTGTTGTCAATCAATGTCGACTGGGGCATTGGTTTAGGAGTGGTAGTGAATGGTGAGATTTTCGATGGCGCATCGGGCTTTGCAGGTGAACTGGGGCATATTCAGGTGAATCCTGACGGTGTGCTTTGTACCTGCGGAAAAGTAGGCTGCCTTGATACCATTACTTCGGCGTCTTCTTTACTGAAAAATATAAAAGACGGACTTCGGCAGGGGAAAGTCTCCAAACTGGGTGAGTTTAAAGACCATATCGAAGATATTAACCTCGAAATGGTGATTGAAGCCGCCCAGCAGGGTGATGCCTTTGCTATCGATATCATTCATAACATAGGTTTGGAACTGGGCAAAGGTCTGTCTATTGCCGTGCACCTGTTTAACCCGCAGATTATCATTATTGACGGCGTACTGTCTAAAGCGCAGAAACTCATCGTTAACCCGATAGAACACGCCATTAATAAATACTGCTTAACCGATTTCAAGGAAGATTTAAGAATCGAAATCTCTCAACTGGGCGAAAATGCCAAAATATATGGCGTGCATACCTACGTGGTTGAGAGCTTACTGAAAGCGGTATAAGGCTTCATATAAGATATATTTCTAAATAACATTTTCTGTTCAATGCAACATCTCGATCGAAGAGCTTTTATCAAGACTACTTCTCTTGCCGGTATGGGCATGCTGGCGGGCGGTAATGCCTTTGCCATCGGTTTTCCGACCGTTCGTGTCGCTCCTGATAAAAGAAATTTCAGCAGTCCGGCCATTGAGGCTACCATTCAACGCATGAAGGTGTCATTAAAAGACCCTGAACTGGCATGGTTGTTTGAAAATTGCTTTCCTAATACCTTAGATACTACGGTTATTTTTAAAACCAAAAACGACAGACCGGATACCTTTGTGATTACGGGTGATATACATGCCATGTGGTTACGCGATAGCACGGCACAGGTTTGGCCGTATCTGCCTTTAATCAAACAGGATGCGCGATTGAAAGACCTGATAGCCGGTGTTATCAACCGGCAGACCGAATGTATACTGATTGACCCGTATGCCAATGCGTTTAATGACGGGCCGGGCAAGTCGGAGTGGTACTCCGACCACACAGATATGAAACCTGAATTGCACGAAAGGAAATGGGAGCTGGATTCGCTTTGCTATACCGTTCGGCTGGCATATCATTACTGGAAAACATCGGGCGATACCAGTGTTTTTGATGCAAAATGGCTACAAGCGGCAAAGTTGATTATTGCCACCTGCAAAGAACAACAGCGTTTTGCAGACAGAGGCAAATACCGTTTCGGTCGCACTACTTCTTGGTCAACCGATACCGTGCCGGGGAATGGCTACGGTAATAATACCAAACCTAACGGATTGATTCACAGTATTTTCCGCCCTTCCGACGACGCCACTCAGTATCCGTTCCTCATTCCGTCCAATCTGTTTGCAGTAGTTTCTTTCCGCCAGTTGGCCGAAATATCGGAGAAAGTAATGCATGATACCGCTTTTGCCGGAACATGCACGGTACTCGCCAATAAGGTTGAAACCGCTATTAAGAAATATGCCATTATTAAACACCCTATTTACGGGCCGATATATGCAATGGAAGTAGATGGTTTTGGCAATTGTCTGTTGCAGGACGACGCCAACGTGCCAAATCTGCTAAGCATGCCTTATCTGGGGGCTTTAAAAGCCACAGACCCGATTTATCAGAACACCCGTCGCTTTGTATTGAGTGGTAGCAACCCTTACTTCTTCAAAGGCAAAGCAGCTGAAGGCATTGGTAGTCCGCATACATTGGTCAACCAGATATGGCCGATGAGCATCATTATGCGTGCCATGACTTCTACCAATGATCAGGAGATTAAAGCGCAGCTGCGTTTTCTTAAAAATACCCATGCAGGCACAGGTTTTATGCACGAGTCTTTCGATAAAGACGATGCCTCTCAATTTACCCGTAAATGGTTCGCCTGGGCAAATACACTTTTTGGTGAACTGCTGCTGAAAATAGAACGCGAACGCCCGCATTTATTGAACGTATGACGAAACGATGTTTCGTCCTTTGGCCTGAGTAAACCAGAATTAATAATTAATATAGATTGACACAGAGAATGAGAAAACAAGATAGAGAAAAAATGGAAAAATCTTTTTTCCATCCTCCCTTCTCACATTCTCCATACTTAGTAAAATGAAAAAAACGCTAATCACTATCTTCATTGCCATTTCGGCACACACACTTTTTGCTCAGCAGCATTCAGAGCAGAATCATGATAAATATGTAATACCCAACGACCCTAAGGTAAAAGAAAAGCTGAACCAATGGCAGAATGTGAAATTTGGTTTAATGATGCACTGGGGTACTTACAGCAAATGGGGCATTGTAGAGAGCTGGAGCCTGTGCCCGGAAGACGAAGGCTGGTGCGAACGCCGCGGGCCTTATAAAGATAATTGGTATGAATATAAAAAGGCTTATGAAGATATACCCAAAACCTTTAATCCGATCCAGTTTAATCCGGATAAATGGGCTGTTGCTGCTAAAAATGCAGGCATGAAATACCTGGTTTTTACTACCAAGCATCATGATGGGTTTGCCATGTTTGATACCAAACAAAGCGATTATAAAATCACCAACACGCCTTTTGCCTCTAACCCGAAGAGCAATATCGCCAAAGAAATTTTCGCAGCCTTCCGCAAGGATAACTTCATGATCGGAGCTTATTTCTCTAAACCTGACTGGCATTCTAACGATTACTGGTGGTCATATTTCCCGCCCAAAGACCGTAACCCGTCGTATCATCCGGCCAAATATCCTGAAAAATGGAAGGCTTTCAAGCAGTTTACTTATAATCAGATTGAAGAACTGATGAGCGACTACGGTAAAATGGATATCCTATGGCTTGATGGCGGTTGGGTGCGTCCGTTCAGTACAATTGACTCGTCTGTATCATGGCAAAAAACGATTCCTTTCGATCAGGATATTGACATGGCACGCATTGCCGGAATGGCACGTGGCCATCAACCGGGCTTGCTGGTAGTAGACAGAACCGTAAGTGGTGAGTTTGAAAACTATGTAACTCCCGAGCAACAGATTCCGGACCATTACATGCCTATACCCTGGGAAACATGTATGACCATGGGGGATTCGTGGAGCTATATTCCGAAAGAGAATTTCAAATCTGCCAGAAAATTAGTTCATATTCTGACCGACGTAGTATCAAAAAATGGTAACTTGCTACTCAATATTGCGCCAAGTCCGGAGGGTGATTTTCACCCTGAGGCGTATCAAAGGCTGGAAGAAATCGGCAAGTGGATGCAGGTAAACGGAGAAGCCATCTATAATACCAGAGGCGATAACGAACTGGGCAAACAAAACAAACTGGTATTTACACACAATGGTAATACTACTTATGCCATTTACAGAGCGGATGAAGGTGAAACACTTCCGGCAAATATTGAAATCAATAAGCTGGCTTTACCCAAAACTGCATCGGTAAGTCTGCTGGGCAGCACAGAGAAATTAAAATGGATAGTAAAGGATGGTAAAATAATTGTTGAGATTCCTGAAAAAACCAGAAAAGCAACAGGTACAAGCTATGCATGGGCGCTGAAAATTAACAGATAATAATCTTATGGATCGTCGGGGATTTCTAAAAAACAGCACTATTGCCGGAGCCATGGTCGGGGTTGAAAGACCTGTTGCACTCCCCCGGAAAAGGGCATTGAGAGTAGCTTATCTATCTGATGTGCACGTTTCACCCATCCGGGAAGCCGAAGAGGGTATGGCAAAGGCTTACCAGAGTGCCAATAGACTTAGCCCCAAGCCCGACTTCATCATGAACGGGGGCGATGCCATATTAGATGCGCTCGAAAACACAAAAGAAGGTACCCGTGAGCAGTTCAACCTCTTTCAGAAGCTTTTGAAGGAAAACAACAGACTGGAAGTAAAACACATGATTGGCAACCATGATATATGGGGATGGTTCAGCAAAACGGAAGATTTGAAAGGCGATCACCTGTATGGCAAGCAATGGGTAGTAGATGAGTTTCAAATGCCTAAACGATACTACTCTTTTACTAAAGGAGGTTGGAAATTCATCGTTTTAGACTCTACTCAGTTATACCCTAAAGGGGGTTTTATGGGTTACATTGATCCTGAACAACTCGAATGGTTAAAGGCAGAATTAGAAGCTACACCAAAGCAGCAATATATCTGTATAGCTTCTCATATACCCATTTTATCAACAGCAGCTAGTTTGTTTTTTGATAAAGAGCCCGAAAACGGTGATTTGCAGCAACCACATTATTTAATACATACTGATGTAAATGCGCTGGTAAAACTATTCAGAAATTACCCAAATCTCAAGGTATGCTTATGCGGGCATTTACACATGCAGGAGTCACTTACCTATTGGGGGGTAACGTATCTGAACAACGGTGCGGTTTCTGGTAACTGGTGGAAAGGTCCGTTCAGAGATTTTGAACCTGCCTATGCCATCCTTGATTTTTATGATGATGGCACAATCGAGCGTAAATTCGTAAAATATTAACATACTCTCAATAACCTAATACGAACAAACTAATGCAATCAAGAAGAAAATTTATACGCTGGTCGGCTTTGAGTTTACCTTTCATGTCGGCAACCAAGGCTTTTTCTAATACGAAGACTGTAGCCAACAAACCGATTGTGGTTTCTACCTGGGATAGCGGCCTTGCTGTAAATGCCGAGGCATGGAAAGTGCTGAAAAAGAACGGTAGAGCACTAGATGCCGTGGAAGTGGCAGCCAATTCAATTGAAGATACCATTAATTGTTGTGTAGGCTTGGGAGGAAATCCTGACCGCGACGGAAAAGTAACGTTGGATGCCTGTATCATGGACGAAAAAGCCAACTGCGGTTCAGTAGCCTTTTTGCAGCATATCAAACATCCTATATCGGTAGCACGGAAACTAATGGAAACTACCCCGCATGTAATGCTGGTGGGTGATGGCGCCTTACAGTTTGCTTTGGAAAACGGTTTCAAAAGAGAGCCGGATAAGCTATCGGCCGATGCAGAAAAAACCTATAAAGAGTGGTTGAAGAAATCAGAATACAAGCCGGTTATCAATATAGAGCAGCAACAGATTAAAGCCAGAAAAAATGGTGGCGGGCCTTTTGCACCGAGCTATTTTGAAGATGGCACAGCCAATCATGATACCATGGGTACCATTGCGCTTGATGCCTCAAGTAATCTTTCGGGCGCCTGTACTACCAGTGGTATGGCTTTTAAACTGCACGGCAGGGTAGGAGATTCGCCCATTATTGGGGCAGGTCTGTTTGTGGATAATGAAATCGGAGCAGCTACTTCGTCCGGTCAGGGAGAAGAGGTAATCAGAGTAGCCGGCACCCATCTGGTTGTAGAAATGATGCGTCTGGGTAAAACACCTGAAGAGGCCTGCAAAATTGCCGTAGATCGTATCGTAAAAATCAATCCTGAAAAAGCCAAAGGTTTTCAGGTAGGCTTTATTGCCATCAATAAACAAGGTGAATACGGAGCTTATTCAATTCAGCATGGTTTTAGCTATTCTGTTACACTTGCTGATGACGGTGGCAAAGTATACATGGCTAAAAGTCATTTTCCTAAGTAACTATTGAAATGATAGCTTGTTAATTCAGATATTCAGGCGTGTCACGGCTTCGAACCATGGCACGCCTTTATTCAACCTATGAAAAAATACCTCATAATCCTTGCAACATTAGTATGTTTACAGACATACGCACAATATCAACCCAATTGGCAGAGTCTCGACCAACGTCCGACACCTGCATGGTTTCAGGATGCCAAGTTTGGAATCTTTATTCATTGGGGTATCTATTCTGTACCCGCATGGGCTACCAATTCAAATGCTGATGGCTTTGGAAGTGGCTATGCCGAATGGTACTGGCAGCGGCTTTTTGCACCCAATCTTAAAATACACAAAGAGTTTGTTGAATTTCACGAGAAGAATTACGGCAAAGCTTCGTATCAGGACTTCGCGCAACAGTTCAAAGCCGAAATGTTTAAGCCCGAAGATTGGGCAAAGATATTCGAGCAGGCCGGTGCTAAATATGTAGTGCTTACATCAAAACACCATGAAGGATTCACACTATGGCCCAGTGCTCAGTCATGGAACTGGAATGCGGTAGATGTGGGTCCGCATAGAGATTTAGCCGGCGACCTGGCAAAGGCAGTGAAAGCCAAAAATCTGCACATGGGGTACTACTATTCTTTATACGAGTGGTTTAATCCGGTTTACAAAAGCGATGTCAATAAATACGTTGACGAACGCATGATTCCGCAAATGAAAGACCTGGTAAGCAAATACCAACCGGATATTTTGTGGACTGATGGAGAATGGGATCACCCCGCTAAAAGCTGGAAGAGTGAAGAGTTCCTGGCCTGGTTATATAATGATTCACCTGTGAAAAACAGTGTGGTGGTAAACGACCGCTGGGGGAATGATACCAAAAGCAAGCACGGCAGTTTCTATACTTCAGAATACGGTCATGGCGGAACTGATAATGCTCCAACCAATGGTTTTGCCCGACCATGGGAAGAGTGCCGTGGGATTGGTGAATCATTCGGCTATAATCGTAATGAGAATCTGGAGGTGTATCAAACTGGTGAGCAATTGATTCATCAACTGGTAGATATTGTAGCACGTGGAGGTAATTTTCTGTTGAACATCGGGCCAACTGCCGATGGCCGGATTCCGGTTATTATGCAGCAAAGATTAAAAGAAATGGGCGACTGGATGAAAGTAAATGGTGAAGCTATCTACGGCTCACGGAAATGGGACAAAACCCCAACATATACCAAGGAAACAAAACTGCATTTTACACAGAAAGGAAAGAATATCTATGCTATTGCCAGCAAATGGCAAGAAAGCATTAGTATTGAAAATGTGGAGAAACCAACCAACGTAAAGCTGTTGGGTTTTGCGGGGGACGTAAAATTTACCCACAAAAACAGGGTGTTGACTATCACGGCTCCACAGGTAAATCCTAATACTATTCCCTGCCAATATGCATGGACTTACGAAATCACCGATGCCCTGAAATAATATGCGCAACTATAAGACCCTCAACCTACTGTTAATCATCTGCTTCTTGGCTATCGGCTATACATTTGCTCAGACACCTAATCAGGACTGGTTAGTGCATCCTTTTACTCAAAAAAGTGAAGTAAAGGCGCTGCAGAATGGTCAATTGCTCGAAATCACCAACGGACTTATCAGCAGGCAAATTCGAATTAGCCCGAATGCGGCTACCGTCAATTTCAAAAACCTGACAACCAACGAGCAATTCGTGCGTTCGGTGAGACCCGAGGCGCGCATGGTCATCAATGGTAAAGCATATAACGTAGGTGGGCTATACGGACAAAAAGAACACGCTTATCTGTTAGATGAGTGGGTAAGTCAGTTCACTAGTCAGCCTGAAGATTTTCAGTTTGTACGCTATGAAACAGGAGAGGTGCAGCCTCATTTCGACTGGAAACCCACAACCTGGACTGCCAACCGTAATCTGCCGAAAGGCAAAAGTCTTGTGTTGTATTTTCAGTCTGATGTACCGGCATTAAAAGGCCTTGAAGTGGCCGTTCATTATGAAGTTTTCGACGGTATTCCACTATTGAGCAAGTGGGTCACTGTCAACAACCAATCGGCAGGAGCGCTTAGATTGACGCAGGTAGTGAGCGAAATTCTGGCCACACCTGAAGAAGAATCTGCCGTGGTAGGCAAGCCCGAGAAAATGAAGAAACCTCAAAAGCTCTATATAGAAAATAACTACGCCTATAACAACGCGATGCGATATGAGCTATCCGATCAGGCAACACACTGGAAGATTGACAGCTCGTATACGTCACAGGTAAATTATAATTTCGAAACACCGTGTGTAGTAGAGATATATCCTACTTTAGGAGTGGGTATAGACCTGAAACCCGGCGACAACTATAAATCTATCCGTTCGTATGAACTACTTTTAGACAGTTATGACAGGGAAAGAAACGGGCTTGCCCGCCGGAAAATGTATCGCACCATTGCCCCATGGACCACCCAGAATCCGATCTTCATGCACCTGATAAGTACAGACCCCGTTAAAGTGAAAAGTGTGGTCGACCAGTGTGCAGAAACCGGTTACGAAATGGTGATTCTGAGTTTTGGCAGCGGCCTCAATATGGAGGATGCGTCAGACGCTAACATCCGCAAGTTTAAAGAACTGGCTGATTATGCGCATAGCAAAGGAATAAAGCTGGGTGGCTATTCATTATTCAGCAGCCGAAGAATTGACGATGCAAACGATGTGATTGACCCAGTAACCGGATTGCCGGACAAGGGCGCTTTCTTTGGCCATGCACCATGCCTGGCAAGCGAATGGGGTATCAACTATATCAAAAGCCTGAAGAAGTTCATCAGTGAAACAGGTTTTGATTTGTTGGAACATGATGGTCCCTATCCGGGTGATGTATGTGCTTCTATCAAACACCCCGGCCATAAAGGGCTTGACGATTCACAATGGGTACAGATGCAAATGCAACAGGAGTTTTATCAATGGCTCAATGCCCGAGGGGTTTACATCAATGCACCCGACTGGTATTTCTTAGATGGTTCGCACAAGATTGCTTTGGGTTACAGAGAGGTAAACTTTTCACTTTCAAGAGAGCAGCAGAAGATTCTGAACCGGCAGAATATCTTTGATGGAACCTGGGACAAAATCCCGTCGATGGGCTGGGGCTTTGTACCACTTACCAAGTATCAGGGTGGTGGAGCGGAAGCCGTATTAGAACCGCTGAGTGAGCATCTGAAAGATTATAAGCAACTGATGATGCAATATTATGGTGCCGGTGTGCAGGCATGCTATCGTGGACCGAGATTGTACGACACAGCAGAAACCAAAAAAGTAGTAACTGAAACCATCAGCTGGTACAAAAAGTATAGAGACATTTTGAATTCAGACATTGTTCACCTTCGCCGGCCTGATGGCAGAGACTGGGATGGTATCATGCATTTGAATCCTGCCATAGCCACCAAAGGACTAGTTATGCTTTACAATCCATTAAAAGAGAGCATCAGTCGTAAAATTAAGCTACCACTTTATTATTCAGGATTAACTAAAGAGGCCAGAGTGAAAACGGAAAACGGCAAAGCAACTACATACCCACTAAACAGAGACTATTCTATTGAAATTACTGTTCAGCTACCGGCCGAGGGCTACACCTGGCTGGTGATTGAATAAATACTAAACCAAATCCAAAGAAAAATGAAAGTTAAATCAGGATTATTGTCGTTACTGATTTTTTCGGTAGTGGCGCATTCTTTATCTGCACAAAACAAAGAGTTTAAAGTGGTGGGGTACTATACTCCGTCTATTCCGGCTGAAAAGTTGCCGTACCATTTGCTGACGCATATTAATTACTCCTTTGCCATTCCGGCAAAAACGGGAGATACCCTTTTGCCGCTTGGCCATCCGGAAACATTGAAAAATCTGGTAAAAGTGGCTCACCAACATAAAAAATCGGTGTTCATTTCTATCGGTGGATGGGGTATTGGTGATGGTGGTGGCGACGACACCCGCTTCCATAAAATGGCAGAACGCGCCGAAGGACGACACACATTTGTGAAAAACGTATTGCAGTTTGTAAGAACCTATGGCGTTGATGGCGTAGATTTAGATTGGGAATACCCGGATGAAGACAGTCCATCTGCCGATCATTATGTAAGTCTGGTGTCAGAACTGGCTGATTCGTTGCATAAAAAGGGCAAGAAACTCACCGCTGCTGTTATATCTTATGGCAAAACAGGTGGTGGGATCAAAAAAGCAGCATTCGATAAAATGGATTGGCTGAATCTGATGGCGTACGATGCCGACTACGGCCCTAGCTATGTAATAGCGCATTCTCCGTATTCGCTAGCTGTGAAAAGTCTGGACTACTGGATAAAAGAACGGGGTCTTCCTGCTCATAAAGCAGTATTGGGTTTACCTTTTTATTCTAAAAAAGGTATGGGCAATTATGGCCCGGGCTACAGCGACTTAATAAAAGACGGGGCAAGTCCGTACGATGATTATTGGAAAGGAGCATTTTATAATGGGACAATCACGATTGAAAACAAAACCAAACTGGCCAAACAGCGGGGTTGTGGTGGTGTGATGATCTGGGAAATTGTTCTGGATACTACTGATGATACTTCGTTGCTGAAGGCTATTCAGAGAGCTAAGTAACTATAAGAAATATATACCCTCTAGTCCCCCTCTCCATTGAGAGGGGTTAGGGGTAAGGTTCTTCTATATCTTCAACTTAATACCAATCTTTCCTAGCAAAGCGGTGATGCCTATTATCAGAAACCCGAAAAGCAGCGATTTCAACAGACCCACAAGGCCAAAAGTGAGACTCATAGGTAAGTCTATCGGAAAGGAATAAACAATATAAGGTATCAGATAGCAGGTCAGCGTACTGGCACCAGCAGGTTTAATGAGATTGAACCAATGGGCTTTGTGCGCTAAATCTACCAACCAGTAAATAATGGCATAGGTAATAAAGGAAATACCGCAACAAATAAACACCCAGGTAGGTGTAGCGTAAATCTTCGATATAATAAAGTGATGTCTAAGTAACAAACCCGCAATAAGCATTCCCACTCCCAGACCCATATAAATGTAGGTTAATTTGACTTTATTGTTAACGGTGTAATAACGTTCTAATAATAAAGTAGCCAGAATACCCGTAAATGTAAAGGCAGAAAAGGCACCATTAGCCAGAATCCAGTCGTTTGGTCCGTCAGGCCACAAGGCTTTTAGCCAATCTGCATGACCTGCTATACATAATAGATTAAAAAACACCCAGGAGGCTATCAGCAACCTGGTACTTTTATAAAAGAACAGATAAAGAATAGCGCAGGTAAGATAGGTCCAGCCAATCAATCCCAGAATACCCCACCACTGCGGTTTCATTATTTCGGCATTTTCACCACCTCTGAACCGATACGCCAGATACAATAGAATGCCTGCTCCGATTACCTGCAGGGCAATGAACAGATACCTTGTGTTTCCCTCGCTTTTGGGATAAACATTCCAGATAAGGAAAAAGGCGATTACTGCACTTACCTGAAAAACAGCCTGACTCATACCCGTAGCTTCCTGGTTCATTTCGGGAATGTTTACAGTAAAGAGCCCCATTACTAATAGGGCGATTGAACGCAGGACAATGTGTTGTACTATCTGAAAATTGTTTTCGCCTCTGGCAATCCTGTTCTTGATGGCAAAGGGGATAGACATCCCCACAATGAATAAGAAACAAGGAAAAATAACATCCGAAAAACCCAGAAAATCAACATGTGCTTCCGAATGCTGCAACCAGTCTGGAATACCCGTCAATGTCCAGAAATCATTAACAAAAATCATCAGAAGCATGGTTATTGCCCTGAATACATCAATAGAAGCAATACGTTTCAGTGAAGTTGTCATGGGGTATATTATTTGCTGTCTTCTATTTTCTTAATCTCATCAAACATGGCTTTGAAACAGGCCGCTTGTGTATTGTCTCCTGCGTCCGGATTCACTTTTACCCCATAAAACTCATCCAGAAACTGTCCGGCACCTGACCACACCGTTTGAAGCATGCCCTGAAAACGCTCTTTCATTACCGGAGTCACAGATTTTCTGTATCTGACCATATCATGTGTTTGTAACACAGCATTTTTAGGGTTTCGCCAGGGGCAGGTCAATACATTAAAACCTTTGGTGGCAAAGTAAACGGCAGTCTGGTCAGGTCGTTCATAGTGCCAGTCGCATATCATTACATCTTTTTCTATCAGGTCAATGGCGCGGTGAGTATTATTAAAGCTCCCTTCCCACATACCTATGCCTGTGGTTTTTCCATCAATCAGGCGGTCTCCCCATATCCAGAGTTTTCTGTTTTTCAATGCCAGGTGATTCCTTATTTTATTCACTTCTCCCGCAAAAAGCTCAGCTTTATCTCTTCCGCCGCATCTGGGGCATTTGTCGTCACCAATATAGAATACCTCGTCCATTCCGGCATGAAAAGCATCAGTCTCAAACGCATCGCATATTTCATCAACCAACGCGAAAACTATTTTGTGCACGTCCGGGTGTTGCGGGCAATAGCTTTTGCAATAAAGACCGTCTTCATTGGGCCATACATATTTTTCAGGCATTTTTACATGCGGCGTTTCATCGAATTGCGGATATACCCGCAACAGGTTATGAGTAGTTTTAGCCCATGATTGATGCCCCAACAGATTGATTTGCGGTATGATACGAATTTTGTTTTTCTGGCAGGCCTTCACCAGTTTTTTCACCTCCTGTTTTGAAAGCGCAATACTGTCACGCAATTCCGGGTGGCTTTCGAACTGATAGTTCCAGTCTACACGCAATATCAGCGTATTTACTTTTCTGGGGGCCAGCTCTTCATTGATAAATTTGATGAATGTATCCAGTTGCCTGGGTTGAGGAGCTGCGATACAAAAACCGCGTATCGGTAAAAGGCTGTCTATTTTTGTTTGTGCGCTCAGTGACTGTGCCACAGCAAGACAGAAAATGACTATCAACAAAGTGACTTGTTTGCTCATCTAAAGTATAGGTTTTTATAGAATTGAATGAATTGACAAGTTAGAAATTATTTAAATGAAATCAAATCGGGCAATTCCGGGGCTGGTGTAATAAAACTGTGATTCAGTCGGTAAATGGTGTTTTGCTATTGATACGCTGTTTTTTTGATTTTTTTTAATGTTCCATACAACTTTTTGCGTATTTTCTGCATTTAGTCTAAAAGCCACGTTTAAACTTTGATTCTAACCTCTACAATCGAACGTCTGCGACAAAAAGACGCCACCGCTCAGAAGGAAATTTTTGAGCACTATGGCAGTTTTTTGTATCGTATTGCGTACAGATATGTACGTGAGCGGATGTTGGCTGAAGACCTAATGGTTGATTCTTTTCTGAAGATTTTTGAGGGAATCGTTCAGTTCAGGTTCGATAACCTAAGGTCTTTTGAAGCCTGGATGAGAAAAATTGTAGTGAATGAATCATTGATGTTATTACGCAGGCAAGCGAGTTTTCATCTGATGCCGGAAAGTGACGCAATTGATGTGCCGGTAGATGAGAATATACTGGATAAGATTTCGACAGAGGAGATTTACCGGGTCATTGCCGAATTGCCCGATGGGTACCGTACCGTTTTTAACCTGTATGCCATTGAAGGGTATACACATAAAGAAATTGCCGAGCAGCTGCATATAAGTGAGGGAACTTCTAAGTCGCAGTTGAATCATGCACGCCGATTATTACAAAAGAAAATACTAATGGCCAATAAAAGTCATGCAAACAGAGAAATTTTATAGTGAAATCAGGGAAAATCTTGAAAACTCAGATTTTACTCCTGAATGGAATAAAAGTCAGGTCTGGCAACGCATTGAACAGAAACAAGGAAAGAAAACCTTGTCGGTTTGGTGGAAGGCCTTGGCTGCTGGTATCGCTCTGGTGAGTCTGGCAGGAGGATATGCATTGCTTGAAAATAAAAACACCACCCTGGCTGGTGATGTAAGTGTCAAAAAACCGGCCACAGTTAAATCTGTTAAGGAGTCTGCATCTGAATCAATAATTGAAGAGCCGGAGCAAGAACTACTGAATCAGGGATTGAAAGCGTCGTCAATTCATAGAAAGAGAATAGTACCTGTTAGTAATGAGGAACAACCGAATATTGCCGGAGACGAGATAGCCAATGAGGAGTTTGACAACATGGTAACTACAGCAGAAGGTGAGCAGGAATTTAGCTATAACAATATTACATCAAGAAATGAGCCCGCCATTGTACGCCCGGTAATTTTTGATGCCCCTATTATTTTCAGACCTAATAAAGCACCGGAAAAAACCACCACAACGGCTCCTGCTAAACGAGAGCGTGTAGCCATACTGGAGATTCCGGAAGAGGAGGAAGACTTTGTAATTGCTCCTAAAGAAAAAAAGAAAAACAAACGAGCACATCTGGCTAAACAGGTGGAGAAAGCTCCTGAGGCTACAGACCCTAATAAACCTAACAAAATCTGGGCATTTGTGAAGCAAAGTTTTAGAAACGAAACCATGCCCGCCGATTCTACGATTAAGTAAGGGCCTTTTAAATTGGCACATAATAGGTTATGGACTATGTTTTCATGTATCTATTATTCAAATGTATTACCAGTAACCTTTAATGAAATATCTGCCATGAAAAAGCTCTTTTTGCTGTTGCTTCTGGTGATAAGTTCTGATACTTATGCCTCTTTAGCATGGAGCAAGGCTGATATGGACTCAATTGTGGTAAACATAGGCAAGCGAAAAAAGATTGTTTTATGGGGTGCAACAAAAGAAGACCTGAAAGCCCTTGAAAAGTATGATTTGAATACGATTATAAGGCAAATGAATCAGGATCTGGAAGAAATGCCCTCTAATGTAAGAAGGAGCATCAGACAGGATTTTGATGGTAACACCTATACCAAAGAAGCGGCGCGCCAACGTGAACTGGAGGGGCTCACACCCTGGCAGAGACTGACCCGTAATACTTACCTGAATTTCTCCGTTGGTTTTACCTCAGTTAAATATCTTCAAAGAGGCAACTCGGCTTTTAAAAATACTGATGAGCTGTTCAGGTATAAAGCGCTGGCTTCACCCAACTTTAACATTGGTCTGATGAGGCAGGAAAGCTTTATCCGTACCGGAAGCAAAGAATTGCTATTGCGTTATGGATTCGATATCAGCTGGTATTATCTGAGCAGTGTAAGTACAAAGAAAACCTCATATCTGTTGAGAGTAAACAATGCAGATGGCAGTGCATTTGATACAGTGGCGGTTTACCGGCCTGCTGTTAAAGGAAATTATTATATGGTTGAAAACTACCAGAACGCCGACAATACAAAGAGAGACCCGGTAAGTACGTCGAATCAATCATTGTTTTACGCTAACTTTAAAATTAACCCGACGGTTAATTTTTATGGGGCTGATAATCAGAAAACTTTTCATTTCGGGTTTGGCGCTTATATCGGTCGATTGATAGGTGGAAGCCAGATTCTTTCGGAGATCAAAGCTATTAATCAGACAGAGACCAAGATTCCGATTAGAAGCAAAGACAATCCGTACCGCTATGGTTTGTTGCTGAATGTAGGATACAAGGCATTCAGTCTCTTTCTGGAAGGAGATGTCAATAATTTCTTTCAGCGCCGTGACACCCGCAATGGGTTTCTGCCCTATGAATCATCAGAGAGGTGGTCGCAGAATCTGACTACTTTCGGTATCAGAATAGGCCGCTAACAATAAACCCCGAATTGCTCCGGGGTTTATCAATATTTCTGCACTGTAGTAATAATCTTATTTTTTGTACAACACGCTCTTCACGGCATCAATCGTACGTTTTACGTTTGGTAACGTAACTTCGATCAATGTAGGAGCATAATGCAACGGTATATCCATATTGTTGACACGAATAACCGGAGCATCCAGATAATCGAAAGCGTAGCGTTGTAAATGATAAGTAATTTCAGAAGAAATAGCTGCCAAAGGCCAGGCTTCTTCTACTACTATACAACGGTTGGTTTTCTTCACTGAATTAACAACGGTAGCGTAATCGATAGGTCTTACGGTACGTAAGTCAATCAATTCAGCTTTGATACCTTCTTTCTCCAATTCGGCAATGGCTGGTAATACAACTCTTGGAATCATCTTTCCGAACGAAACGATGGTTACATCAGAGCCTTCACGAAGCACATTAGCTTTGCCAAGTGGAATCAGGTATTCTTCCTCAGGCACCTCTCCTTTGTCGCCATACATTACTTCCGACTCCATGAAAATAACAGGATCGTTGTCTCTGATGGATGATTTCAACAGACCTTTGGCATCATACGGGCTATGAGGCACTACTACTTTCAAACCCGGAGTATTGGCAAACCAGTTTTCAAAGTTTTGTGAGTGTTGTGCTCCCAATTGTCCGGCATTACCGGTTGGTCCACGAAATACAATCGGACAAGTGTATTGTCCGGCTGACATGGCCATTATTTTGGCAGCAGAGTTAATGATCTGGTCAATAGCTACCAAAGAAAAGTTAAAAGTCATGAACTCTATAACCGGGCGTAATCCGTTGGCGGCTGCACCTACACCAATACCAGCAAAACCAAGCTCGGCAATAGGGGTGTCAATCACACGTTTAGCGCCAAATTCATCTAACATTCCTTGGCTTACTTTATATGCACCGTTGTATTCGGCTACTTCTTCACCCATCAGAAAAACGTTCTCATCACGTCTCATCTCTTCTGAAAGGGCTTCGCGCAGGGCTTCTCTAAATTGTATCTCTCTCATTTTGGCTTAGAATAAAAGCTTATTTTTTGATGTAAAATTAGGGAATTCAATCGGAATTCTCAAATTTGCATAGGTATACATCAATGAAAATTTCATTAATCTTTTCTGTGCATATCAGAGAAGCCCCCTGATTCACCCTACACTTCATACCTCATGCAAAAATTGAAAGCATATTTAGCTGCTAATCCGTGGGCTTTTACGTGGTTTGCTTCTTTGGCAGCCTTTTTTACTTATCTGTGTTTTTATCCGTTCAGAAGGGCATATACGGCCGCTACTTACGACGAACTGTTCTTCTTTGGTATTCATTATAAGATACTTATCATTATAGCACAGGTGTTAGGCTTTGCGGTATCTAAAGGGCTTGGTATTAAGTATGTTTCAGAGATGCAGCCTGCAAACAGGGCAAGGAATCTTATTCTGATTATTCTGGTATCATGGGTTTGTTATTTGTTTTTTGCTTTGGTTCCGGCTCCTTATAATCTCTTTTTTATTTTTCTGGCTAGTTTGCCTTTAGGTATGGTGTATGGCATTATGCTGGGTTTTCTGGAGGGCAGGCGGGTAACCGATTTACTGGTTGCGGTGCTTACTGCTTCTTTTATTTTGGGTTCGGGGTTTGCCAAGAGTATAGGCAAATGGGTGATGACATCATTAAGTATAAGCGAGTTCTGGATGCCTTTTGTAGCTTGTGCCATTATGCTGTTACCCTTTGGCTTTTGTGTATGGTTAATGGGACAGATACCTCCACCGGATACCGCCGATAAGCAGAGCAGGTCTGAACGGAAACCCATGCAGAGGTCTGATAGGAAAGCGTTTGTTAAAGAGTTTATGTTAAGCCTTACCATTTTTGTTGTTTCTTATATTTTACTGACTACTTTCCGTGAGTTTCGTGATAACTTTGCTCCGGAGATATGGAAAACCCTGGGGTATGGAAATAATTCGGCCATTTTTACCCAAACCGAAGTGCCGATAGCCATTGTTGTGTTACTGATAATGGCTGCCATGCGCTGGGTGCAGAATAATTACAAAGCATTTGTTATCATACAAGTACTGATGCTTTTGGGAGGCGCTTTAATAGGGGTGAGTACTTTACTTTATCAACGGGGAGTCTTGTCACCGGTTTCTTGGCTTACACTTCTGGGACTTGGCCTTTACATGGCTTATGCTATGTGTAACAGCTTGTATTTTGAACGGATGATAGCGGCTTTCAAGAGATCGGGTACTGTTGGCTTTATGATTACCTTTGCCGATTATTATGCCTATCTGGGTAGTATTCTGGTGCTTTTGTATAAGAACTTTTTTCAGAAGAGCATTAATTACCATGAGTTCTTTATCTATCTGTCTTATACGGTATCGGTTGTTTATATTGTTTTGATAGCCCTGTCAATGTGGAAGCTGAATGCCTATCACGATTTTATAACTCGTAAGAAATAGGTGAAGATATAAAACTAACGACATAGGTATACGCTAAAGGGTATTCGCCTGATTTCACCACGACTCGTAATACTAACATGACCATTTTTTTAATACCAACCATATTAGCGCCTGACACACAGAATAATGTATTGGCGCCTCAGGTTGTTGAAGTAATTAAACAGCTGAATATTTTTTTCGTTGAAGATGTCCGCAGTGCCCGTCGTTTTATCAGTAGTCTGAAAATCGGTAAAGTGATTGATGAACTTACCTTTTACGAGTTGAATAAGGACACACCGCAGGATCAGACACTGGCACAATTGAGAAAACTGAAAGGCGATGCGGGTATTATCAGTGAAGCAGGATGCCCGGGTATTGCTGACCCCGGTGCGGTAGCGGTTGGATTTGCGCATCAGCTGGCGTATAAAGTGACACCATTGGTAGGGCCGAGTTCTATTTTGCTGGCATTAATGGGTTCCGGATTCAACGGGCAAAGTTTTGTGTTTCATGGATATTTACCCATTGAAAAAGCAGCCAAAGTCAAAGCCCTGAAAAATCTGGAACAAACAGCTAAAAGTAAGAACCAAACCCAGATTTTTATGGAGACACCCTACAGAAACAATCAGCTGCTAGATGATGCCCTGCAAAACCTGAACGCTGAAACATTGCTTTGCATTGCCGCCAATATCACTGCTGAAGATGAACTGATTAAAACCATGTCGGTGAAAGAGTGGAAGAAGCAAAAACCTGATTTGCATAAAAAACCTACCATTTTCCTAATCATTTAGAGAATACCCACCAGTAATTATTCAGTGATATACCCGTGCCTTAGTAGGTCGTCATCGGTATGTATTTTATGCGTTTTTCCTCCACGAATCAGGTATAGATTATCGCTTATCTCCATAATATGCCTGTATAGGTGGTCTGTGATGATGATTCCTTTTTTCAGCTTTTCCCGGTTGATAATTTCTTTCAGTTTTTCTACATGCAATGGCATGAGGTAAGAGAATGGCTCGTCAAGAATTATAAATTCAACCTCCGATTTCAATATAATCATCGTTTCCAGCAGACGGATTTCTCCGCCCGAAAGCGAACCTATCTTCTGATTTTTGTATTTATCCAAAACCGGGAATTCTGCTGCAATGTCTGCGAAAGAGACCTGAAACAATGCACATATTTTTTCAATGGTCAGCTGCTTTGGTATAAATGCCTTTTGTGGCAGATACCTGATAAGCCCCGGCAA
The DNA here is from genome assembly GCF_058808615.1 of Emticicia sp. GW821-FHT11C11. NCBI lineage: Bacteria > Pseudomonadati > Bacteroidota > Cytophagia > Cytophagales > Leadbetterellaceae > Emticicia > Emticicia sp. GW821-FHT11C11. The sequence continues at coordinate 420,738 of NZ_JBXARV010000002.1, read as the reverse complement.
TGATAATAAAGTTGGCTTGTATTGGCCGTTGATACGTACCGACTGAAAATTACCTTTCATAGAGCCGAAGATAATTTTCATCAGACTGCTTTTACCGCAACCATTGCGACCTAAAAATCCGGTTACTTTTCCGGTTTCTGCGCTTACATATACATCAGAAAGAATGCTCCGCGTACCGAATTCCAGATAAATGCTGTCAGCCTCCAGTAGATTTTTTGTCATAGCAACGCAATCAGTTTTAAACCTGTAATAAAAACCAGCCAATCGAAAAGTAAAGTCCGAAGTATAAGAGAATTCTGTTTGATACCCAGGTTTTCATAAAATGGAAATTCATCAGTTTTATAAAAAAACCTGAGCAGAATAGCCGTTAAAACCAATGTTATGGTTTTAGAAAAAACAAAAAGTGATTGTCCATCCTTAAACTGATAAAAGGTATATAAGAGACCCAAACTGACCATCAGAGTAAATGGAGAGATGTTTTTATAGTAGATCCACAAGGCTTGTATTTGTATTTTACGCATGGTGTGCTATCGAGACTTTGTTTTGTCAATTAAAAGTCGGCTATAATGAATATATATCAAAGCATACCCGGGAACACAAGGCATTATTTAACATTATTTAAGTGATGCAAGCGTGCATCTGCTAAACCGGCCATAAGATTATTGAAGCTGGCATAAGTTTTTGAATTTAATGGTTCAGATATTGACCAATAGCTGAATCTGAGATTTTTAAATTTTTAAGCATACTATGAAAACTACTATTCCCGCACAGAGAGAGGGGGCTTCGTACGATACCATATCAGAAGAGACTTTATCTACAGAGAAACAGGCAAAAGCACATTTTCAGATTGCGAAACAAAGGCTTTTGGCTATTAACCATTGGCACGAGGTAATCGGTACCGACAAGCTGGTATTCACTTTATTTGATACCAGAGCCGAGCAGATAGAACGATTGCCGGCCATTGGAGATTTTATCAGAATTGACATACCGGGGCCACTTAATCAGTCGGGAGATGGATTTGACTGGGTAAGAATCGAAGATATTGTGGAAGATGAGAATGTTCATGAGGAATTTATTTCCATAACTGTGCGGCCATCTGCCAATCCTCAGAAGCAGGAGTCAGAAGGAACAGCCCATTTTTTTGACGATTCGGCCACGAGTACTTTTATTGTAAAGCGAAAAGAAATGAAGCTAAAGGCAGAAGTGCATGGCAGAAACGAGAAACCAAACATTGAAGGTGTGGGGCTGGTGGATAAAATCAGAAATACGTTTGTGGCTTTCGGCGGAATTCTGGGTGCCAGCAAAATGCAATGGAAGAGCCTGACAGACGGCTTATTGGTATAAGTTTAGCAATCATCAATCAGTGGCGGACATGCCCGAAATTCCATTTGGCCAGTAACTCAAATCTATTGGTAGGTGCGCTGCTTAAAACATCGGCAGAAAAACCGTTGCCCCAGCACCCGCGCCCTTCCAGCATCAGTCTTTTGTTACTCATACCGATGCCGGCAATTAAACCCTGCTCGGTTTTACGGTCGAATCCACTAATGAGTTCAGATTTGCCACGGTCTATATCTTCAACAAAGCTTCTGTCGTTGACAATGAGCGCATTGGATATGCCACCCAACACGTAAATAGACGGAGTGCCGACATAAAAGGTATATCTGAATAAATTCTGAAGGCCCAGGTACCGGATATCGTAATGGAAGCGACTTCCGGCATCGGTTGCTGAACTTTTCAATGCATAGGTATGAATTTCGTTTACAATGGCAAACTTGCCTCTACCACGGGCAAATACGTAATTCAGAAATGCCCCTCCTGCGGGCGTAATGCTGCCATTGCCTTTGATATAGATATAGTTGGGCGGTGTTGAAGTAGAAATAATATGCATGATGCGCGAATATCCGGCCCCTGCAATAGCACCATATTCCCATTTGCCATGGCTGTTAAGAGCCATTTCCGGTTTAATGATAATCCTGAAGCATTCGTTATAACTGTCAATCAGTTTTTTGATGTCTCGGGCATAATAATCTGTACTCTGAATCGGAAGTTTTTTACATGCGTCAGTCAGCACTTCATCTAATTGCATCTGATATTGCTTCAGTTTGGCCGTCTGGTTTTCAGTTTCAATAATATGGTAAATCAACGGCTCGGTTTTGTCGCCGTTTTTAACTAAAAAATGTTCTTCAGAATCTTTGTCTACAAAATGATATAACATGGCTTTGCCCGAGGCCAGCACTCTGACAAAAGCATTTTTCTGAATCAGTCTTTTATTACGATTAGCGTATGCCCCCAGGCTTGGGAACATCTCTTTGTTGCCGTTTCGTGGAAGTTTTTCTATTAAAAAACTTAGTGAAGTATAGGTTTCCTGGTTGAAGTCAATAATAAAACCGCTCAACTCAGTGCTGCCATAGACAAAACTGGGTTGATTGATTTCTCTCTTGAAAAAAATCTCTAGTGGACTCTTAATCCATTCTTTGTAATCAATATACCCACTCAGAGTATCTTTATTGAGCGTAATTAACTTCCCTTTGATAAAATTCCTTTGACCAAAACAAAGTCCGGCAATAAAAATAAACGAGAGTGTGGTTAGTAATGTAGCTCTCATAAATCCGGCATTCTCTTATTCAAAGATATTGAAATAACTTAATCGTTATTTCAAGTCCGAACAAAAATTATTGATTAGCGAATAAACGTAAAATTTTATATTCCAGCAACTAAATAGCTGATAATTATATACTTAGGCATGTATGATTATACGTAACCAATAAAGAGCAAATTGTGTATAGTTATAAAAACAGATAGGTTTCCCAATTATTGGTCAGAAAGAGCAAAACAAAAATTAATCAGACAATTTGCCAAAATTCCACTTTAACATTAAATCGAGTCTGGCGTTAGAAGTAGCCGAACTTATACCCGCACTAAAGCCATTTCCTCTATAGTATCTGGCCTCTATCATTAATCTTTTTTTACTGATTCCTAATCCTAAAATGCCTCTTTGCTCGTCGTTCCTGACAGCCCAGGGCAATAGCACAAAGTCTTGTATAGAGCCGTCTCTTCGCTCAATGGTGCTGTTTTGTTTTACTATAGTGGCATAAGAGAGTCCTAGCAGTGCATAAACGGACGGTTGGCCTACATAAATAACATATCTGAAAAGGTGCTGTAGACCCATATAATGCATATTATAATGATAGTATTCGTCGTCATAGAAGGCCTTGCTTTTAAATTGATATGTATGTAATTCATTTAGTAAAGCAAATCGACCTCGTCCTCTGGCAAAAACATAATTCAGAAATGCCCCTCCGACAGGAGTTATATGTGCTTCACCATTCACATTAATGTTTCGGTAAGACGTAGCCATAGAATGGTTCATTTTTGTATATCCGGCTCCGACCATTATTCCATATTCCCACCGACCATTATCCTTTTGTGGCAAAAACGTTTTTACTGCTCCAGTGAAACATTCATTGTAGCTGTCGATCAGTTTGCGCATGGGGCCAATATAGTAATCTGCGTTATATGGTGCCATTCTTTTGCAGGCGTCACTTAACAGCGTTGACAATTGAGAGCGATATTCTCTGAAACTGGCAGAGTAATGTTTGGTTTCAACTATGTGATATACCAGTACAGTTAGCTTTTCGTCTTTCTTTAGCAGAAAATAGGGTTCAGAATCCTTATTGACATAATGATAGAGTGTTGCCTTTCCCTCAGACAGAACCCTTACAAAGGCACTCACCGAATCCAATTTTTTGATACGATTGGTGTATTCTTTCATATGGGAATACACAATCTTATTGCTGGTTCTGGGGAGATTCTCAACCACAAAGTTTAATGAATGATAAACTTCATTATTTTCTTCAATAATAAACCCTGCTATCTGGTGGGTATTTTGTGTAACGGCAGGTTGGCCAGGGTTTTCTTTAAACGAAATCTGATCTGGACTTTTAATCCATTCTTTATAATTAATATATCCGCTAAGGGTATCTTTATCGCCGTTTATGATTCGGGCTTTTATAAAGTTTTTTTGTGCCAGGCCAATATTAGTGCTTATGGCGATAAAGAAAACAATAGCAAGTCTGACTTTCATTTTTAATAATGGTTAGTTAATCAGATAATGGTAATAATGAATCTTTTCTCGACACCTAAGTTAAGTAAGAAAACTTAATCAATTGATTATTTGCTGTACTTACACAAAGAATTATCAGCTTTAAGATAATATGACTTGAAATTAAGTGCTTTAGGATCCATGCAGCCTTTCAGGTTCAATAATTCTACTTTTCTGAATTCTATCGGGTGGCTTTCAGCTTGCAGGGTAATATAACCTTCAGTAAGAGGTGAGCCATCTTTTTTTATCCATTCCTGAGCGGCAGCATCGTCAACGTGGGCATCTTTCCAACTGTAGTCTTTGCTTACAAACCCACCGCCAACTTCCGGCTTTTCAAAAGCAAAAACTACCTGATTGTAAATCAGATGCTGAATCAGTGAGTCGCCTAGTACAAGTGCTTCTACGGTTACCCATTGGTCGCCGTGATAGGTTTTAGACCAGGAATCAATGCAGTGTTGCGTATTCAGTTTACCATTGATGTACACCTGCGTGCCGGGTGTACAAAGGTTGGCGGTATGTCGCTCACCTTTGCCTAAACCTCCCAGGAGCTGGAGTTCAAGAGAAACGGGGAAGTCCTGTCCTTTTGACAAACTGGCAGCCGATTGCGAGTGCAGCATGACACCACTGTTGCGGACATTCCATGAAGCCCCACCTTTTGTTTGATTTCCAACGAAACGATACTCAAACCGTAGCTTGTAATAAGAAAAAGGCTTGTTGTAGTAGAGGTGTCCGAATTTCCCGTCGAATTCCTGGTATTCATCGTAAGCAATCTGTAGTATACCGTCTTTTACTCTGAATGTGTTTTTGTAGTTATCATTCAGTTCCTGACCGGCAATTTTAATATCCCAACCGCTCAGGTCTTTACCATTAAACAGTTGCAGCCAGTCTTCTTTTTTCTGGCTATTTTTTTGAGCTTGTACAGAGAAACAGAGCGTAGCAAGAACTGCTACAAGTAGAAGTGGATTTTTCATTATGATTAATACAGATAAGGTTGATTCCTTAAAGGTATTAAAGTCTGCCCGAAAAATCAAAACTCAATGGCCGCACTCTTGACCTTCGAGTTGAAGAGAAATGTTTTTTTATTGTTACTGTAGAAGAAATTGACCAGGTTTGTCTGGTCATCAAACAGTTCCTGCAGCAGGTCATTATAAAGTACGTGATCCTTTAATAACTGGCCTTCGGGTATTTCTACATACACCCAGGTAGCATCGCCTTCAGGCTCTTTGCCTAAATATTGTATGGCTTTTTTCTGCTTCTGAGGTGTTATAATCGCAAAGTGTTGTTGAACATATTTACTCAGCAGGGCGTCACTATTATCATTTTTGCCTCCAATCATTACCTTCTGACCATTATTGAGTTTTGTCAGTGCATTTTCGAGGTCATCAGTAAACATACGGATAGTTACCTCCAGCGACTTTTCTCTGGCATTGTATTGTATTTCGGTAAGTGAAGTATGAAATGCATGGATAGACCTGTGTTCTCCGGCTTTAGGCAGTTCTGCCGGAAAAATAAGAAGGGATACTGAAAGTATGAAGTGTAAAAATAAATGCATGTGTATAAATGAAAGAAAATCCGGACAGATAGCTACCCGGGTCGAATGATTTATTTAAACAATGCCTTGAAAGTATCGTTGAAGAGCACAAGTACCATTAGTGTTAACAAAATAAATGTGCCTACCTGTTGGGTACGCTCCATAAATTTCTCTGATGGTTTGCGGCGGGTAATCATTTCGTATAATAATACGAGTACGTGTCCACCATCTAAGGCCGGAATCGGCAGGGCATTCATAAACGCTAAGCCCATTGACAGCAGGCCTGTTAAACCCCAGAATCTCTCCCAGTCCCAATATCCGCCAAACCATTGCGCAAGGCCTACAGGGCCACTTACTGCATTGCCGGCCGAGATGTGTCCCTTGAAAATCCGGCTGAAACCTTTGATCTGATTTGGGATAACCGATAAGGCTTCTTTTGCACCTTCACCGAATGCTTCGCCAAAATTATATTTCTGAGTACTTGCTTCAAGGCTAGATAATGCGCCGAAACCAAGTGTAGATTCCTTTGAAACCGTAGGCGTCAGTTTTACCAATTGCTTGTTTCTCTCTACTGTCAGTTCCACTTTTTTACCGGGTACTTTTTTCAGCTCATTCTGGAATTGCTGGAAAAAAGTTACAGGCGTACTGTCTATTTTCACAATCCGGTCACCCTCTTTCAATCCGGCCAGTTCTGCAGGTGAGTCTTTCATCACCTTTCCGACTGTAAATGGCATGATAGGCTCAATAAAAGGTACTTTTGTAGCTACTTTATCTATCAATTCATTCGGAACCGGGATCTCTTTACTTTCTCCGGCTCTGTCAATCGTAAAATAGGTGTTTTCCTGCATCAGCGCAGCACGTGCTTCACTAAAGTCGCTATAATCCTCATTATTTATTTTGATGATTTTGTCGCCTGTTTTCAGACCAATTTCCTGCGCCAATGGATGTGCATATATGCCCAGTTTGTTTACTTCTGCTTTTGAGTAGTATTCATCGCCCCATACGTATTTCACGCCCCAGAAAATCAATATACCCAGAATGACATTCACAATAATACCACCCAGCATTACAAATAAACGCTGCCAGGCAGGTTTCGAACGAAACTCATGCGGCTCGGGCACTGCCGAAAGCTGAGAGGCGTCTTTTGTTTCGTCAATCATACCGGCAATGTCTACATAACCACCCAGAGGAAACCAGCCCAGGCCATATTCGGTGTCACCTTTTTTCTTTTTCCATAAGGCAAAATTCAGCACATTAGGAAGCGGAAAGAGGAAGTCGAAAAATATATAGAATTTATTTACTCTAATACCAAAAATACGAGCGAAGATGAAGTGTCCAAACTCATGCAATCCGACCAGAATTGTCAGGGCAAGCAAAAGTTGCCCAATCATTGTTAATACTGCCATTAGAAAATTTTATAAATTTTAAAGATAATATATAGGTTATCCGGCCTTAAAATATCCTTTTTTGCAAACGTAAATGTTAGGTTGATAGGTTCCCATTCCGTTAAATACATAGGTATACCTTTCAAACCATGCCTGTAGTAACGAAAATACACTCAAAATTAGCATACTTATTAATGAAAAGAACGTTTTTTAATTAAAACTTTGTTAAAGAAACAGATTGTATCAATATTTTACTTACCATTGATGAACCCATTAAAGTACGATTTAATTATTATAGGTGGCGGCCCGATCGGGTTAGCTTGTGGTTTGGAAGCACAGAAAGCAGGTCTGAAATACCTGATTCTGGAAAAAGGGTGTCTGGTTAATTCTTTATACAACTACCCGGCCAATATGACTTTTTTCAGTACTTCTGAAAGATTAGAAATAGGAGAGGTGCCTTTTGTATCTAACAACGCTAAGCCAACCAGAAACGAGGCCTTGGAGTATTACAGAAGGGTGGTGGCCCATAAGCATCTTCATATCCAATTGTTTGAAGAGGTGCAGGAAGTAATACGTGCTAAAGAGAGCGAAACCTATCTGATAATAAGTAAGAAAAATACTTACGAGACCGACCACATAATTATTGCTTCCGGCTTTTATGATATTCCGCAAAAATTGGGAGTGAAAGGAGAGGAACTGCCAAAGGTAACGCATTACTATAAAGACCCTCATTTTTATGCGTTTCAAAAAGTGTTGGTGGTTGGGGCGAATAACTCGGCTGTAGATGCTGCTCTGGAAACCTGGCGCAAAGGGGCAGACGTAACCATGGTTATCCGAAAAGATGAAATAGGCAGGAGAGTAAAATACTGGGCTAAACCTGATATTGAAAACAGAATTAAAGAGGGCTCCGTCAAGGCTTTTTTTAATTCGGAAATTACCGCAATACGTGAGTATGAGGTAGACATAAAAACGCCTGAGGGTATTGTTACTATTGAAAATGACTGGGTGATTTCGATGACGGGGTATCAGCCCAATCTGGCGTTCCTGAATAAGATCGGCATTAATCTGTCAGCTAATGAAATCAGGAAGCCTGAATACAATGATGACACGATGGAAACCAACCTGAAAAATGTGTATCTGGCAGGGGTGATTTGTGGTGGAATGGATACCCATAGTCTGTTTATAGAAAACTCCAGGGTACATGCCGAAAAAATCATTCAGAAGATTATTCAGACCCCTGTTTAGCGCAGGGGTCCGGATATATTCATTGCAATACTAAAGAGATTACTTTTGGTTCTACAATGGCAAAATCGGTGACTTTCCCCAACCCTGAATATTGTACCTGAAAACCTTTGTTTTCTAGCAGATAGATGGCATCTCGCAGGGTCATGCCGGCAACATTGGGTACATCTTCATTTTCGTTTATTTTACTCCAGACTATGCTGCTACCTTTTTTCACTGCTTTTGTCCAACCGGCGTTGGCAGGTACGTTTGTCAGGCCTAACGTTTCACCTACTGCTCTGAAATCTTCTGCATAACCGCTTTGCTCGTGGGCTTCAATTTTCTGCACATTGGCATTCTTGTTTTTAGCAGGGTGCATAGCTACGTCATAAGCAAAGATTTTATCAGCAATGGTGCGGAACACCGGAGCGGCTACATCACGCGCATAAAGATTACTTCCCTGTGGCTCATCAATAATTACAGCACAGCTGTATCTGGGGTTATCGGCCGGAAAAAAACCAATAAATGCCGTATAATACTGCCCCTGCACGTATCCATTTTCTCGTTTCTGCGAGGTGCCGGTTTTACCTGCTACCTTACAAAAACCTGTATTGATGTTTTGGGCTGTTCCGTTTTCAACTACTCCTTTCATCATTTCATGCACCATTCTAACGGTGAGGTCTGAGCAAATCTGCCCTTCTTTTCTACCTTCAAATTTTTCAACAATTCTATCAGCTTCTCGTATCTCTTTTACTATATAAGGTTGCACCCAGCGCCCGCGATTGGCAATAGCATTATAAAAAGTAAGCATTTGCAGCGGTGTCAGGCGGCTTTCATAACCAATGGCCATCCAGGGTATGGTAGTAGAGCTGAAAGTAGAACTTTTACTGTTTTTAATGATAGGGTCTGTTTCACCTTTCAGCTGAAAATCAACAGGCTTGTCAAGTCTGAAATTGCTCAGATAGCTTACAAAATCATTGGCTTTCGAAAACCCGAAGTATTTTTTTACCAGATTGTAAATACCAATATTACATGAATGCTCAAACACTTGTCTTACGGTCTGGCTGCCATGTTTTTCGGCGCATTTCATTTCGATGTTATTATGCATGATTGAGCCCTCGCAGGTGCCGGCAAAATCATCCATATTCAAGTGGCTTTTTTCAAGAATAGCTACCATTGACGCCAGTTTAAAAGTAGAACCGGGATCTGTGCCTCCTTTAACCGCATAATTGAAGTCTTCGATATAATAAGTCTGGTCGTCTTTGGTTCTGCGCGACAGGTTGGTGATAGCCTTGATCTGCCCTGTGGCGACTTCCATTACAATTGCAGAACCGTATTTGGCATTGGTGCTTATAACCTGATTCCGTAGCGAACTTTCAACGATATCCTGAAAATTGATATCAATTGTGGTGACTACGTCCTGTCCGGCTTCCGGACGGACTTCCGGAGAATCTTCTAAAGGCTTCCAGACACCTCCGGCCAGGCGCTGGAAAAGCCCTACGCCGTCTCTTCCGGCCAGATAATTATTAAAACTGAATTCGATTCCGAAATCTCCTTTGGTTTGTGTATTGCGATCAAGTTTGCCGATAGACCGCAATGCCATGTCATCAAAGGGCATTACCCGTCGGTTTAATTGTTCAAATTTACCACCGCCTTTCATGGCTCCTTCACGGAAAAACGGAAATTTCTTGATTTCCTCCATTTCCGGAAAATCTACCAAGCGGTCGCCCAGCACCACAAAATGTACTTTTCGGCCTTTACGGGCATTAAGTATGAGTTCTTTGTATTGATTAGGGGTTCGGTCACGAAAAAAACCAGACAGTAAATAAGTTAAAGAATCCAGTTGCGTGTCAAGATATTTAGACTTGGCCCGGGTAACGTCGAGCCCAACTCTGTAGCGTGGCACCGACGTTGCCAAAAGACTGCTACCGTCGGCTGCATATATGTTGCCACGCGTAGCTTTTATCTGCATGGGCTTGCGTTGCACTTTGGCAACTTTGTCCATCCATTTTTTCTTCTGAAAATTCTGTACAATAAATATCTGAGCGGCTATTGATGTGCCTATCAGAAATACTAACCCAAAGGTAAGTTTGGCTCGCCACTGAATTTCTTCACGGATAGAGGGCTTAGCTGACATGAGTTTATTATAAGATTGTAATCTGGCTATTATTCTTTTACAACTATTTTATTCGGAGGCGTAATGTTTTCTTCAAGGCCTTTATCGGTTAGCTTTTTTGCTATCTCCGACTGCTTGCTTGCAAACATATAACGCGATTTTTGCGAGATATACTCGGCTCGTCTTTCTTCCATATCGAAACGGGTTTTCTCAATTTTTTTGATGAAACCTTCGTAACTGTGCTGAATATAGATATAGAAAATACCCAGTGCTCCCAGCCATATAATGCGCTTGAGTGTTTCGGTAGGAAGAGCATCACCTAAATGCAGCCTTTTTTTAAGCCAGCTGTTGATGGTCTCAAACAGACCGACCCTGGCAGGAGCTTTGGACACAGAAGGAGCAGGACGGTGGCGAAAGGTATTGGTTGCCATTCCGGTAGATGTTTATAAGTTTATTATTAAAGCACGATTGTAAAACAAATGTATGAATTATATCATAACTTTTTGAAAGAGATGATTAGTTTTTTGTGAAACCTAACGAGGGTATTCCGATAAGGCAATAAAAAAATCGTTCTTTTTCAGAGAACGATTTTTTATGAGTATTCTTTTAATTGTAAGTAGAGAAATGATTGTGCATAAATGCGATTTTCTCAGGCTATGATTCTAATCTAAGAAAGAAAGCTTCCAGATGCTGTTTTTCAGGGAAATTTGGCGTTATCAGACCGTCTTCAGGTTTGTATATGTAAGGCATCGGGAAACCCCTTTCCTGAAAGGTGTCCTCGGCTATATTGTTATAGCGGAATTGCACTGACCAACGGATGTTTCTGGTAACGTTTTCTCCTGAACGATGCACCAGAAATGCCGAGAAAACCAACAAGTCACCTGCTTCAAATTCGGTTTGAATGTATTGTTTTTCAGGTAGATTTTCCCGTATACTTCCTAAATAGCCTGAAGCATCGGCTTTTAGAAGTCCAACTTTATGGCTGGCAGGCAAAATCTGAAGAGAGCCCAGCGCTTCATCACAATCTACTAACGGAAACCACATTACGATGCTATCAAGTGAGCCTTGTCCTGTACGCCAATCTTGATGCGCACCCATTCTCCAGTGGCTGCCCTCCTTAGATAAATATCGACTATTAAATTGCATGGCCGGACGAACACCAATAATCGGGGAATCATAACCTATCGACTTCAATAAATCGATAATTCTAGGGTCTGTTCCGAGTCTGTGCAACGAAATAAGGTGTTGCACCTGTTTGCCTGTATTGACAAAAACATCAAAATCTGCTTTAAATAAATCGAACATAGCATGCTCGAAGTCATCCTTGTGGTCTATTTCTACTTTTTTGCCAAGTACTCTTTCGATTTGTATCGCAAATAATTTACGGGCTTCGGTGTATATATTGTTGATTTCTTCCTTGTTGAAAAAATTCTTTATAATAATATAGCCCTCTTTATAGAATTGGTCTTTCATGGTTACTACAACTTAAGATCATCAAACAATAAATAAAATGACGAGTTACGCGCCACAGCAATATGTAGAATGATAGTTATCTGTAAATCATTACTTTTCACGAACAGCATAGCCAAATCCGGCTGTTCCGAAACCGTTGCCATTATATAACAAATATTTCTTGTTTTTGTGTTCGTAACAATAAGCATAATCTATCATCTGGTAATCAAAATCTTCAGGGTTGTCAGATTTATGGATGCCTACCAGCTGATCTTTACGCTCCCATTTAAATCCGTCTTTCGACTCTGCATAACCCAGGCGATAGCTTTGGTTACGGTCGGTGCGGTAGTCGCGGGTATGGCGATACGAATAATACATTTTGAAGATGTTATCTTCAAAAAATACACTTGGGCGGCCCACCGCATGAAGGAAATCATCAAAAGGTAGGGCCACATCTCCGGTTGACTCCCATTTGATGCCGTCTTCAGATACAGCTACACGGCAATCATAATAAGGTTCAGGATAACCGTGGATATATTCGCATTTTTGACCTGATATATACCACATCATCCAACGGCCATTAGCGTACATTACAGATGGTTGCGCAGCCCAAATAGGGTTATGGATAGAACGATCCATAATTGGTCCACGGAACATCTTCTTGAAAGTTAATCCTCCGTCAGTACTTACTGACAGGCCCATAGACAAACGATATGAATTGTGCGTGCGATTCCAGCCGGTATAGTATAGCCAGATGTCACCATTTGATTGCGGTACAAACCATGAAGGCATTGCCCCGGTTTCGTCATATTCACCTGGCCCACCCAAATCGAGAACGAAGGTATCGTGTACATAGAGAATCTTCGTAGGATCGTCATAATCTACATCAATAAACGTAGGACGGGATTGTCCGTGATCATCTCTTGATGAAAAATAAACTCTAAGGAAATCATCATGTTTATACGCATACGGAACCTGTGCATGCGAGCGGCTATGTGCCAGTGTTCCGTCAGGTTTATATATTACTCCTTTTTTTTGCCAAACTTGCCCCCCCGCCCCTAAAGGGGTGCTTTTATTTTCGTTAGCTAACATTTGTTTGATTTTATTTAGTATTTGTTCGGTGGAATTATTTAAAACTTCATTGGTAAATCTTAGCACGGTAATCCCGACCGATCGATAAAACTCGTCTTTTTCTTTATCTATTAATTTTTGTTCTTCATTGTTATGAATACTTCCATCAATTTCAATAACAAGCCTGATTGAGTGGCAATAAAAATCGGCAATGTAATTACCAATAGGATGCTGTCTTTTGAAACGCAATCCTAATTGACTTTTTGACAGAAAATGCCACAAGTGTTGTTCCATTGGTGTAGGATTCGCCCTTAACTTTGCGGCCCTTTCAAAGATAATGTTCCCTGACCCATAAAACATATTATCCTTCATATCTTATGTAATCAATTGCATTCTGCTTTAAACTCCCCCTTTAGGGGTTAGGGGCTTTTTCCTATTTTTTTCTGCCCTAATACGCCAATTATCTTTAAAATCTTTACCGGGTATCTGAAGGTTCACGTTTACTGTTGGCGCTTTTTTTGTTTTCTTAAACTCAAGCACGTAATAACCGTTACCGAAAATCCATTGTAATTTTACATCCTTCACATTTTTAGGCAGATCCTGCAGAGGTACCTGATCTGCAAACATCGGATTGGCGTCCATCAGAATCTGATAGGTTTTCTGGTCTCTCAACCAGGCGCCAACGCTTTCGTCGCCAACAACAACTCTTCCACCCACTTTTACAACGCGGTTAAACTCTTCGAATGCTTTGGCTCTTTCGGCAAATGTATTGATACCTCCAAAATGAAAAACCGCATCAAAGAAGTTGTCTTCAAAAGGCAGATAAGAGCCATTACCTATAAAATAGTCAATCGTCACATCTTTTTTATCTGCAAACTTTTCTTTGGCATGGCCGAGCATAGCGGGCGAAAGATCAGATAATACGGCATGGCCACCTGGGGTGATTTTATCTATTATATACGCTGAGTCTTTTCCGGTACCTGCACCTACTTCTAATACCCGCATACCCGGTTTCAGCTTTAATAAGCCGATCATGAGTTTTCTGGTCGCTGTTTCATTGGCATGTAAGGATTGAAATACCCATGAAACACCACGGTCATACCGCATATGAGCATCATTATACGCAACTTGTTCTTTGCGGTCCTGTTCGAAGAGTTCTTTGGGATACACTAAATCTACAATGTTGTTTATGTCATAAGAAAAAGGTTCTTCCTGAGAGGTATTATGAAGAGTTTTACCATCGGCTGATAGAACAAGTTTAGTTCTGGTTTTCGGACAAATAAGCTGGTCAAAAAATGGAGTCATCGTAAAATATAATCTAAAGTTAAAGCGTCAAAGTTTAAAATTTTTGATGAAAAAACCATAAAACAACGGTTTATTCTATTGGGTGGTTTATTTGACAAAGACCTAACGGTATAGGGAATATGTAAATTTCCTAAGAGTGTCTGTCGCCTCTACAAATTAATATCCTTACTGGAAACCTCTGCCTTTATCGCCGGATTCCCTTTCCAGATACTCCAGGGTTCTGTTTTGGTCTTTGTAAGATTGGCTCCCATGGCAATTAATGTACCTTCACCTAAAGTGCAGCCGTCTCGGATCGTGGCGTTAACACCGAAGAACGAATACTCGCCCACCACACATCTTCCAGACAGCACAACGTGTGAAGTAAAATAAACATGATCTTTGATTTCACCATGATGGCCAATATGGTTGCCGCTCCACAACACTACATTGTTACCGATTTTTACAAATGGTTGAATGGTATTATCTTCCAGAATAAAGCAGTTTTCACCAATCTGGTCCGTTAAAACTGTGGCTTTCGAACTGATGTAAGAAATACATTCGTAGCCGAGGGCTTTTATTTCACCGTAGATTTTGGCACGAATTTGATTCATTTTACGCTCACTCAATGGTGCAAAGAATTTGTATTCTGAAGGTGGGAATAACGTAGGGACATCTTCAAAAGCCACTAGTTGAATACCACAAAAAGTTGTTTCACCTTCTTTTATGTATTCTCTGTTTTTTGTAAAGGCTACAATTTCATGCTCTGAGTCATTTGTGAGATAATAATGGGCTAATTCTGCCACTAGTTCGGTGCCGAAAACTACTACTTTTGCCATTTTGGTGTCTTTATTTTATACCAACTCAAATTCTTTTAAATATTGGTGTATTGCATCAATAGAGCAAAACATCAGGATGTCTATCATTGAAAGCCAGGGAACAAATTCATTTTTGAATTGATCGTATTGAATTGGCTTCGATTTGATAAAATTAAGTAAGATTTTATTATCAGCAAAAAGTTGCTTATCATAGATCGCCATTCCACCAATTGGGTTAATGTAATGATTAGCTTTTTCCTGCTGGCATATATCAAGAATACGTTCCTGGCCTTTCAGATGCTGATTATTATATACAACGGAACTATGAATAAATTCAGTATTTATGCTGAGATAATTACATATTTCTTTTAAACCAGTGGTACAAAGTTCGGCTATATTGAGTGGGTTTGATTCGAACACTTTGGTTAGAATTTCGAAAGTCTGATTATAGTACGGCGCCTTTTTATAAGACTGCTCAATTGTTCTTGAAAACTTTTTGGCCCAGCCCGACAGGTTATCGATTTCGATGTCTCGTATCAGACGATTCTGGCTTGCACTAATGAGTGGCAATGTAAAAAGTGAAGCTTTGCCGCTAATAAGTATATTGTTGCGGTTAATCCAGCCTTTATTAATATAAGCCACATCGTCATAAACGATGAACTTATCAACGGCATTGATTAATTGAAAGTAACCAATGTATGGAAAAATGTATGGTTGCATGATTCCAATAGTCATCGTTTATCAGTATTTTTCGGGTTTAATTTTCTTAAAAAAAAGGCACTTTCTTTTACGGGGGTATCGTCATTTGCATCTTTTTTGCTCAATTCAATATCACCTGTCTCGTATGGAATTACGCCTTCAGAATAAAACAGATATTCGGCCTCAGCCGGAACAGGCTTTACTCTGCTTCTGAACGGATGAATGGGAATTAACCTGCGCTTAAATTCTTTTCCCCAAAGCGGATACTCAAAATCTTCGTGTTCCTGTTGCGTACCTAAAGCAACTATGGCATTTTTAGGTACTATTTCGTCAAACTTCTGGTAAGCCGGGTAAATGTCAGGACGCGCAACGGTCAATTGTTCCATACGCGACATATTGAAAATATTCTTTTGTTCGAACACCGGATGGATACGTGTGAATAGTATTGAGCCAACAGCTGAAACGCCTATTAAAACACAACAAAACAACTGCCAGTACTCCCAGATTTTTTTCTTTTCGGCTAGTGAATAAAATGTAACCAGCAGAGGCATACACCAAACAGCCATATTCAGAAAGTACCTTGACTTGATAGGATCATAAGGAGCAGAGTAACTTAATGATAAAAAATGGAGTAGGGCAGCAACAACCAGCGCAAGTATGCTTTTTTCGGTTGCCGTAGCTGGTTTATATCGACGCACAAAACCATAGAATACTAAGATTGCAACCGGAAGCACCATGCCAAAGCCAATGATTCCCCAGTAGGGGCGCTCAATGTAAAATCTGATGGGGTGGTCAAAAGAAAAATATGAAACTACCGTAAATTTTTCGCCTTCAACACTGAGCTTTCTGAAAAATTTATCAGGAATAATCCTGAATGCGTCATTAACTTTCTTACCGGCAGGCATACTACGTAAACCGTCCAGATTCAGAAAGTCGGAAGAATAACGGGTAATATTCAGTACGGTATTTTTAATTTTTGCCCGGGTGCTGTAGTCTTCAACCCCATGCCATTTCATTACAATTGGTGGTGCTGATAGGCTCCCTAAGCTAAACCTGCCTACTTCCTTTATGTTACCAATATAGCCCGTTGGTAACACATAGATAGCAACACTCAACATAAAGCTTATTAAAAACAAGTTGATATTTTTATAGAATTCCTTTTTTACTAAAACCGTATATACAGCTACCGCAAACGCAGCAGGAGCAATCAGTAAAAAAGTAACCTTATGGCCTATCCAGACTCCAGATATCAAACTTATCAGAATGATATTAAGAGGAGTAGGCTTCTGTTTGAAGCTGAATAATAAATAGACCAGAATACCCAGATATGCGGTTAAAACAATATCTGTTTCGGTAGTAGAGGCCTGTACGAGGGCTATGGGTAGCAGAAGTGTTACCAGCCCGGTAAAAATAGATGCGGTAAAATTTTTAGAGACTTTAAGCGCTATGCCATAACTTGAAAGGGCGAAAATCCAATAAGATAAATAATGAATCAGTTTAAAGCCTTTTTCTCCTAATAAGTGATAAAAGAATATCTGTAATGTTGGCAGAGAGTTGGGATAAAAATCTATCGTCCAGGTTGTACCTTGCAGCCGGTCCATGTTACCGTTTTGAAGATAAAGCGCACATTTTACCAGGTGGCCTGTCATGCTGTCCCATTCGTTAGGAACAGTAACCAAAAAAAAGATAACGTTAATAACAGCCGTAACAAAAACTGCCAGAAACAAAATGCCCAGTGAAATCTGATTGATCAGGGATTGACCCTGCCAGGCCAGAATTGCTTTTGTTCTGAACTGTTGAATACCATTTGAAAGAGAAAATTGCTGCGGATTGGTAACCTGGCGAAACAGAATATAGAACAAAAAGGCAATTACATTTATGCTTATGCCCCATCCTAAAGGCTGATTAATCAAATTGAGCGGTGACAACAGGAACCCTGAAGGAATGATACATAAAACCAGACCAAGGAAGAATTTCAGACCATAATCGCTCAGGCTTTCAGAGATGTGTACTGAGTTTCGATGGATTTGCCATACAAAACCAAGAAACAGGAATAGAAATATCCAATACATTCAATAACGGTGGTTACGTTAAGTACAAAGGTAAGACTGAATGCCATTCCGTCCTACGGTCATATCAAAAACTCAAATAAATCAGGCTTTTTGTTGATGTATTCAAACGGAATATTGTGTTCTTTCAAGCGTTCAATGAGCGGTTGGTAATCAGATTTTTGTTTTAACTCGATTCCGACCAGTGCCGGGCCCCGTTCACGGGATGTTTTCTTGGAATATTCAAAATATACGATGTCGTCTGTGGGGCCTAGTACATCGTTCAGAAACTCCTTAAATGCACCGGCCCGCTGAGGGAAGCGGATGATGAAATAATGTTTCAAACCCTCATAGAGCAACGAACGCTCTTTGATTTCTTCTGTACGGGTGATGTCGTTATTGCCTCCTCCGATGATACACACTACGTTTTTACCTTTTATTTCATCTTTCAGAAAATCAAGGGCAGATACAGATAATGCTCCGGCAGGTTCGGCCACAATGGCTTCTTCGTTATATAGTTCCAGTATAGTAGAGCAAACTTTTCCTTCCGGAATCAGGAGAATTTCATGGTTAAGATTCTGTTTGCAGACTTCAAAAGTCAGATCTCCTGCTCTCTTCACGGCTGCCCCGTCTACAAATTTATTGATTTCGTCAAGGGTTACTACATGGCCAGCTTCCAGCGATTTTTTCATGGTAGGAGAGCCTTCCGGTTCAACCGCTATCAGCTTGGTACGGGGCGACAGTTGTTTGAAGACCGTCGAAACTCCTGAAGCCAAACCACCACCGCCAATGGCAAAAATGAGATAGTCTATCTTAAAATTGGCATCTTTAAATATTTCAAGCCCTACAGTACCTTGGCCTTCAATAACCTGCAGGTCATCAAACGGATGTATGAATGTGGCTTTCTGTTCTTCACAAAAGTTTTTGGCTGCAAAGTAGGCGTCGTCGTAGGTATCACCCACCAGTTCTATTTTAACAAACTCCTTGCCAAACATGCCTACCTGTTTTATTTTCTGCGCCGGGGTGGTGGTGGGCATGAAAATAGTGCCTTTTACTCCTAATTTTTTGCAGGCATAAGCAAGCCCCTGTGCATGGTTGCCCGCACTGGCGCACACTACACCTTTGGCCAGTTGGTCTTTCGAAAGGCTGGCCATTTTGTTATAAGCTCCTCTGATTTTATAAGAACGCACTACCTGCAAATCTTCACGTTTCAGATAAACATTAGCTCCGTAACGTTCAGAAAGATTGAGGTTGTGCATTAATGGCGTATGGGTAGCTACGTCTTCAAGCCTTTCGGCAGCGACATACATATTGTCTATATCCGGAAGAATGAGTTGTTTTTCTGACACTTTTTTGTTGATGGTGGTCATTGGTTAAATCTGTTTTTAACCTGAAATTTTGATTGACTGTATATTATCAGATGGCGTATTAATGCCTACCTGAATTTTTGCCAAATGTAATAAAAAATAAAATGAGTAGGTAAAAAATACCTACTCAATCCATTTTGGTTAATTCTGTAAAAAAACGGAATCAGTTTCTTTCAGGTCTTAAACTACGAACGGTAGCACCGGCCTTCCACATTTCTGAGTCACGTAATTCTGCCAGTTCTACTTCCAATTTCTCACGGTAGTCTGGTTGAGAGTTACGCTCGATAGATTGTGCAGCTTCTTTTTGTGTTTTTACGCTATTATATAGTTTTTTGAATACCGGTTTGGTAGCATCGCGGAAAGGTTTCCACCAGTCAAGCGCACCACGTTGTGCAGTAGTAGAACAGTTGGCGTACATCCAGTCCATACCGTTTTCTGCCACTAAAGGCATCAACGATTGTGTTAACTCTTCTACGGTTTCGTTGAAAGCTTCTGACGGAGAGTGACCGTTTTCGCGAAGGATCTCATATTGTGCTGCGAAAATACCTTGAATAGCACCCATCAAAGTACCTCTTTCGCCGGTAAGGTCAGATGTTACTTCACGGTAGAAATCAGTTTCAAACAAGTATCCTGAACCTACACCGATACCCATAGCAATGGCTGTTTCACGGGCATTGCCTGAGGCATCCTGATAAACTGCAAAGCTCGAGTTCAAGCCTTTACCTTCTACAAACAGACGGCGAAGCGAAGTACCTGAGCCTTTAGGGGCCACCAATACCACGTCAACACTCTTAGGAGGTTTGATACCTGTCTTTTTGCTGTAAGTGATGCCGAAACCGTGCGAGAAATACAAAGTTTTACCTTTTTTAAGATATTTTTTAACGGTTGGCCATAATTGAATTTGAGCTGCATCAGACAAAAGGAAACAGATAACAGTACCTTTTTTCAGTGCGTCTTCAATGTTGAAAAGAGTTTTGCCCGGTACCCAACCATCAGCAACTGCTTTGTCGTAGGTTTTGCCTGGACGTTGTCCAACAATTACGTTGAATCCGTTGTCGCGCATGTTCATTGCCTGACCCGGACCTTGTACGCCGTAGCCTATCACAGCGATGGTTTGTTTTTTCAAAAACTCTCTTGATTTTTCAAGAGGGTATTCTTCGCGGGTTACTACTTCTTCTTCAACACCGCCAAAATTTAACTTTGCCATTTTTATTGTTTTTGTTTTGTGTTATTACTTATTAATTGTGATTGAGCGATTGAAGTGAATGAGTGATTATTTTACGTTAGTAATTTCATTCAGTGTAATCATTAAATCAAAGTTCAAGACAGATTACAAATAATACTCCCATTCGGTGATTTCTTCGGGTAGATACTCGATTAATCCCTGGGGTGTTTTACCAACGGCTACTCTTCCGGAGCGCACAAATTCAATGATGCCATGCGGTTTAATATACCGGAAGAAATCGAAAATTTCTCTTTCCGTACCGGTTTTTTCAATAACAACATAGTCGAGCCCCCAGTAAACTACCCAGGCTTTGTACACTTTGTTGATGTTTTCTACATCAATCACCTTGCCGTCAATGGGTGTAGGAATCTTAAAAAGCGCAATTTCATTGTAAACGATATCTTCGTTCAGATAACCGAAAACGGCTAATACTTCTACTACTTTACGAATCTGGCGCACAAGTTTTTCAACTTCTTCTCTTTTGTCATGTTTAATAACAATCGTGAAGCGGGAGATACCTTTTCGTTCGGTTTCAGAGACAGTCAAAGATTCAATGTTGATTCTTCGTCTGGTAAAAATTATTGTGATTTTGTTGAGTAATCCGATACTGTTTTCGGTAAATACGCAAATAGTGTATGTTGTCATTAGAATTATTAATTGAGTGATTGAGTGAATTAGCGATTGAGTGATTGCAAAGACGTAAAGCGTAAATTAGTTAGTGAATAACTTTACTGAAGGACATATACTTATCTATTGTATGTCGGTCAGCATTTTATTTGTAATGTCGGTTATTTGATCACTAAATCACTAATTCGCTCAATCACTCAATAATTCTACTCTAGTCGTATTTCAGATACACTTGTTCCGGCCGGAACCATCGGGAATACGTTTTCCTCTTTTTCTACCAGAATTTCCAAAAGGTAGGCTTTGTCAGACTTGAGTAGCTTGTCGAGCGACTCACTGAGATGCTCTCTTTCAGAGCAGGTATGGCCTTCAATACCAAATCCTTTGGCTATGGTAATGAAGTCAGGATTCTTTAATTCAACAAATGAATAGCGGTTATCAAAGAACAATTGTTGCCATTGACGCACCATACCCAGATAATTGTTGTTCAGGATAATCATTTTAACAGCCAGGCCGCTCTGTGCAATAGTGCCCAGTTCCTGGATGGTCATCTGGAAACAACCGTCGCCGATGATACCGACTACTTCCCGGTCGGGCGCACCCATTTTCGCTCCGAATGCAGCCGGAATCGCAAAACCCATTGTGCCCAGTCCGCCCGATGCTATAAATGAATGAGGCTTACGGAACTGATAATAGCGTGCCGTTACCATTTGGTGCTGGCCCACGTCTACTACAATACAGGCCTCTCCATTCGTTTTATCTGATAACATGGCGACTGCCTCAGCCATTTTTATTTTACCTTCGCCCTTAAGATCACGAAGCGTAACTTTCTGGTGTTCTTTTGAATCCAGTTTTCTGAATTCGTTTTTCCAGGCGGTAAACTCACCTTTCTTAACCAGAGGCATCAGCATTTTCAGTGCTTCTTTGGCATCACCCACTACGGGTGCTTCGGTTTTCTTTATTTTCTCTATTTCAGAAGGATCAATTTCTATATGAACAATACGCGCCTGTTTGGCAAATTTAGTGGCATCGCCGGTTACACGATCATCAAAACGCATACCTATGGCAATTAGTACATCACATTGGTCGGTCATTACATTAGGTGCATACATGCCATGCATACCAAGCCAGCCCATATAATTAGGGTGGTCAATAGGCATCGCTGAAAGACCTAATAAGGTACTGGCACATGGTATATCTGTTTTTTCGATAAACTCCTTTAGCTCCTGTACGGCATCGGCAATTAATACGCCGTGTCCGAATATGATATAAGGTCGTTTGGCTTTATTAATTAACTCAACTGCCTTTTCTATCTGCTCTTGTTTAGGTACGATACGCGGACGGTACGCAACCAGCTTATTCACTTTTTGATAGTTGAATTTCTCAGTCATTTTACCGGCCTGAGCATCGCGGGTGAAATCTATCACTACTGGGCCGGGTTTACCGGCTTGGGCAATGTAGAAGGCTTTAGCCATTATTTCGGGTACTTCGTCGGGGCTGGTGATTTGATAATTCCATTTACAAACCGGAGTAGTTACGCCAATCATGTCTGTTTCCTGAAACGCATCAGTACCTAATAATGAAGTTTTTACTTGCCCTACTATACAAACTAGTGGTGTACAATCAATAATAGCATCGGCAATGGGTGTAATCAAATTGGTACCGCCGGGGCCGGAAGTTACCAGACAAATACCGGGGCGACCGCTGACACGGGCATAGCCCTGTGCCGCATGCCCGGCTCCCTGCTCATGGCGAACCAGAATGTGGTTGATTCGATCAATATAATCATAGAGGGCATCGTAAGTAGGCATGATGGCCCCTCCCGGATATCCGAAAATAGTTTCAACGTCTTCGGCCAGCAAGCATTCCATCATGGCTTGTGCACCTGTAAGATAATCTCTCTTTTGGGGCTCCTCAAGGGGCAAAGAAAATACCTCTTGTTTTGCTTCTACTTCTAATAAATTTCCCATATCAGAGTGGTTTTAATGTATCCTTGATTGCTTGTAAGTATTTCCTGTATTTTTTTTCACGAATATGCCTTCTCCCTGCATCAGTCTTCCGTTTTTAGGGTCCTTCAGTTCAGGCAAAATGGTAAAAAGCTCAAAACCCAGTTCGTCTAATTTACTGATTACTTCATTATACAATGGACCCTGTTCATACAGAGGCAGGAATGAAATTTCAGCCTGAATAACATTGATGTGGGGTAGTAGTTCGGTGGCTCCTGCCAGTACATTCAGTTCATAACCTTGTACATCAATTTTCAGATATATAGAATGGTATTGCTGCGCTATCTGAGAAGTAATGACTTCGTCCAGTCGTTTTATCTGAATTACTTCCGTTGCCTGATATGCGGTATTCGGCGCAAAGTCGGTATGGTTTTTATGCATGCCGAGTAGAGAACTGCTGGCAAAGTTTCCTGCAATATTAATCGTCAGTTCTTCGCTCTTTGTACCAAACCCTATGTTATGGCAGATCCATTTCGGATCTTTCTCTGCTTTAGCCTTCAGCTTTTCAAAGCTGGCCTTAATAGGCTCGAACGATACAATATCACCGGTATAACCCATTTCTCTGGCTTCTTCTCCGTAAGTTCCTACAAATCCGCCTACATCTAGGAGCAAATCTGTATTGTGCGATTCAAGCAGATGTTTGATTAAGGCAAATGGAGAGTTCATGACGTTGAATCGGCGAACTTCCAGATTCAGATACTTTCTGGCAATTTTTTTTAAAAAGTGAACCATATTTCTGAT
The DNA here is from genome assembly GCF_058808615.1 of Emticicia sp. GW821-FHT11C11. Taxonomy (NCBI): domain Bacteria; kingdom Pseudomonadati; phylum Bacteroidota; class Cytophagia; order Cytophagales; family Leadbetterellaceae; genus Emticicia; species Emticicia sp. GW821-FHT11C11. The sequence continues at coordinate 397,051 of NZ_JBXARV010000002.1, read as the reverse complement.
TATAAATCTGTTACACAACCTTCGCTGGCAGAACTTACATTCTTAATATATTTTCTTAAAACACCTCTTGTAAACAGCGACTCTGTACGTTGCCATGCGGCTCTGCGAGTAGCCAGTTCTTCATCCGATACATGCAAAACCAGCTTGTTTTCTATCGCATCAATGGTGATTTTGTCTCCATCTTTTACCAGTGCTATGGTACCTCCTTCATAGGCTTCCGGAGTAACGTGACCTACCACAAAACCGTGAGTACCACCTGAGAAGCGACCGTCGGTTATCATGGCTACTGAATCACCCAGACCTGCCCCCATAACAGCAGAAGTTGGTTTGAGCATTTCAGGCATACCCGGTCCACCCTTCGGCCCTTCATTACGGATAACCAGCACTTGTCCGGCTTTGATCTCACCCTTACTTAAAAACTCTATCACATCTTCTTCGCGCTCGCAGACTTTGGCAATGCCTTCAAATTTTTCACCTTCTTTTCCGGTAATTTTTGCTACGGCACCTTGCTCGGCCAGATTACCATATAATATCTGTAAGTGGCCTGTTGCTTTAAGCGGGTTTGTAACTGGCCTGATGATGTTCTGTGCGTTGAAATCAAGGTCGACAACGTCTTCCAGGTTTTCAGCTACAGTTTTACCTGTGATAGTCATACAATCACCGTGCAGCAATCCGTTTTTAAGCAGATATTTCATCACGGCAGGTACCCCGCCGATAGGATGCATATCTTCCATATAATACTTGCCCGAAGGTTTCAAATCTCCTAATAGTGGCGTGCGGTCTGAGATGGCCTGGATATCATCAAGCGTGAATGATACGCCCGCCGATGAGGCAATAGCCAGATAATGCAATACTGCATTGGTTGAACCGCCCAGTACCATTACCACAGTAAGTGCATTTTCGAATGCTTTGCGGGTCATGATGTCACTTGGCAGGATTTGTTTCTCCAAAAGGACTTTCATCGCTGCACCAATGGCCAGACACTCCGCCTTTTTTCCTTCGTGGGTGGCAGGGTAAGACGAGCTGTTTGGTAAACTCATGCCCATAGCCTCAATCGACGAAGCCATCGTGTTGGCAGTGTACATACCACCGCAAGCACCCTGACCCGGGATAGAATTCTGGATTACTCCTTTATAATCTTCATCCGATATGTTATTGGCAAATTTTTTACCCAGTGCTTCAAAAGCAGAGACAATATCCAGTTTCTGTCCATGATAATATCCGGATTTTACCGTGCCGCCATACACCAGAATTGCCGGGCGATTCAGACGAGCCATGGCCATCATGGCGCCAGGCATGTTTTTATCACAACCTACTACGGCAATTACGCCATCGTACCATTGGGCAGAAACCACATCTTCAATTGAGTCGGCAATGATATCGCGGCTGGGTAATGAGTAGCTCATACCGTCGTTACCATTTGTCATTCCGTCTGACACCCCAATGGTGTTAAAAATCAGTCCCACCATGCCATTTTCCTGTACTCCTTTTTTTACATGTACCGAAAGCCCGTTCAGGTGAATATTGCAGGGGTTACCTTCGTAGCCTGTACTTGCAATACCAATTTGCGGTTTTTGCATGTCTTCTTCTGTAAGGCCAATGGCATAAAGCATGGCTTGCGCGGCCGGGTTGGTTACTTCCTGGGTAAGTGTTCGACTGAATTTGTTTAGAGCGGTCATTGCTATTGAGTGATGTGATTTACGTAAATACTGTCTTGTTTATAAAAAAACCTTCTTCACTGTGTGAAGAAGGTCGTAAGGCTATGGTCATGCTTCCCTCTTCACACCCGTTTAAACGAGCAGATGAATAATAAGGACGATAATGACTCTATGCTGCATATTGAATAATTTTCTCTATTTGCGAAAATTCGCTAAGTGCGAATCATATTCTATACAAATGTAGGCGAAAGGATTTTTTAATTCCAAATTTTTTAAAACAAAATTTCTGAATTTAATTATTTTTGCACTTTTCTAAGGTTGCTTTAGGCTAATTCGAAGAACTTTTACGCACTCGTAATCTCTTCGTAGGTTGCCTGAACGCTTCTCTGAATACCGTCGCCCTGCATTTGGGTTACGCCTGGAATAGCAGTTGTCTTTAAAATTTCTTCCTTTGTTTTGCCGGCTTTAACCTCTCCTTCCACGAAATTCCACAGCTTCGAAAGGTAATCCTGAAAGACTTTGATGTCTTCTTTCGAGCCTGTTATTTTTTCAGGATCAAACGCATGGCCGAACACAAAGAGTGTTTGGTTATCAAAAGTAGAAAGGGTTTTATCAAGTACTGTAATCCAGTTTTTGACAGATGCCCCTGCTGCACGATCAACAAACGGGTAGCGGCGGTTGAAGAGTAAATCGCCCATGTGTGCAATATTGGCTTGCTCAAAATGGATGATACTATCGCCATTGGTATGACCTGCGCCAAAGTAATGTGCTTTGATGGTCTCTTTACCTACTTTTTGCTTCCAGGTGTCGGTAAATGTTACATCCGGATACAGTTGTTTATCTTCTGTTTTGCTCTTTTCTGCAGCTACTTTCTGGTTTTTTAAAGAATTGGTGTGAGCTACTACGTGTTCTGCAATGCCCTTAAAGGAGATATTACCACCTGAATGATCACCATGGTGATGTGTGTTGATTAATAGTTGGATGGGTTTATCTGAGAGTTTTTTCAGTTCGCCAATCAGGTGTGTTGATTGCTCGGGGAATTGGGAATCTACTACGGCTATGCCTTTTGGGGTAACAAGGTAGGCAATGGTACCACCACGCTCAGTAAAAACACCTACGCCACCGCGTAAGTCCTTCAATTTGTATGGGTTTTGCGCTAACAGATTGGCTAACAGTTCTTTGCCCGATAAGGTAAAGGCACCTAGGGTAAGACCGGTGGTCTGTACAAAATTTCTGCGATTCATTGTTTTGAAGATTAAAGGTTCAGTTTGCTTACTATATTGAATGAATAAGAGGCAATTCTTTTAGTTCTACTCATTTCCCAGAGCCGCTTCCACCATATTCTTTACCGATACATCGTTCGATAGCAGGATTTTCATCAAATGATTCTCGCGCAGTTTCAATGCTTTCATAATTTCTTTAACAGACAAGCCTTTCTGATGCAGACTGCGCACATTTCCTCCAAAGTCTTCAAAATACTGCAATTTTGCCTGTAATTGCTGTTTACCGTCCTTTAATCGAGGATGATGACCGCAGAAAAGCACATCGAAATCATATTCAAGTACTTTTTTAATGGATTCTATCTGTTGCCAGAATTTCTCGCCCTTTCTGAACACCCTTATCCGGATACCGACAAACAGATCACCCGAAAAAAGCCAGCCCATGTCAGGCTCCAGAAAAACCGTGTGGTCGACCGAATGCCCCGGTGTATAAATAGGCAATAAGCGGTGATGCGGCGTTTCAATACTATCCGGAAAATTATGTATGTGATTTGTATAGAGAGTAATATGTCCGAAAAGCACCCTTTCATACGGATACAAATCAAAGCCTCTGCTTATTTTATCTTGCGTAATCGGGTGAGCAAATACTTCTGCCTGATGCTCAACTGCCAGTGCTGCCACATTGCCCGAATGATCTTCATGAAAATGTGTCAGCAGTATTTTCTCAATCGTTTTATCTTTAAAGGTAACGCTTACTTTTTCCTGACAATGGGCTTGTGCGGTATCGATTAATACATTATCAAAAATAAAGCAGTACACATTGAACCAGGGTTTGCCGATGGGAGCGTAACCAAAGCGGAACAACTCTACACCGGCAAACTTTCTGTATTTTAAATATTGCATTTTTCTAAGAAGTAAATCAATACTTTTCGGTCGTTATCACTTCACAGTTTTATAAATCTCGTCACCAATGGCTGTTCTTATGTTCAGTGTACTGATCTTGGTATTGTCGCGTGTAGGATATACACGGTTTGATAAGAACACATAAGCGAAGTTATATTTTGGATCTACCCATACAAAAGTACCTGTAAAACCGGAATGGCCGTAGCTTTCAGGAGTAGCCAGTGTAGGGCCATTAGCTACTTTAGGGTTAAAATCGATTTTATCGAAAGCAATGGCTCTTCTGTTTTTCAATTCAGGAAACTGGTATCTTGTACTTTCTTCAATCACTTCTGGTTTAATGAACTGCTTGCCGCCATAGCTGCCTTTTTGCAGGTACAATTGCATGAGTTTCATGAGGTCATTCGCATTGCCGAATAAACCCGCATGACCCGAAACACCATCAAGCATACCGGCGCCCTCGTCGTGCACCCGGCCGTGAATAAGTGTTTGTCTGAACAAGGTATCTTTTTCACTAGGTACTATCTGCGACTTCGGATAGAAACGCAAAGGATTGTAGGTCAAAGAATTGGCACCGAGTTGTTTGTAAGTTTGTTTCAGGTAGTCTTCCCAGGGCATACCTGTTAGGCGAGGCATGAATGTAGGATAGGTATAATAATGCAAATCACTATATACATAGCCTTGTTCCGGTTTTACAGGCGAGTCTTTAATGGCATTGAAAATCTTCTCTCTATAATCCTTGTGCAGCCATAGGCTGTCTGTCACCTGCACGGTAAATTCGGCAGAAGGGGCATTAGATAGTGTGTTCTTTTTCCATACCAACGTGGCGGGAGATAGGGTTTCTTTCCAGAGCGTTTTGTCTTCTTTAATGGCTTTCATGAGCATGGCATGGTATTTCTTCTTGCTCATCATGAATTTCTTCTTGTATTTCTGTGCGTATTTGGCTTTAAATACCGGGCTGTTCTTTACGGTTTTTACAGAATCAATACAATCCATCCAGAAAGGAATCCAGGCTTTCAACCCTGACTTATGCGTAAGCATGTCTCTGAATCGTAAACTGGCTTTGTTGGAATTATCAAACTCTGCATAGTAATCCTTAAAGGTTTTGTCAAGGTCGAACTTATCGGCGCTCATCAGTTGCATCACAGCTAGTAATGAAGTACTTACTTTGGTAACCGAGGCTAAATCATACAAATCGGTCAACTTTACTTTACCGTTTGATACCGTATTGCTTTGGTTGTTTAGTATTGCGTTGGTGTTTGCATTCTTTACTCTTTCATCCATCACATCATTCTTGTTGTCTGCTCTCAAAACCATGTCACCCGTGGTATTTCCACCTGCTTTTGCAGCTTCGTAAGTATGATACCCAAAGGCTTTGTGATAAATGACACGGCCATCTTTGGCCACTTCTAGCACTGCGCCGGGGTATGCTTTCTCTCTCAGACCCAGATTTACTACCGAATCCATCCGGGCATTAAATACCTTGCTGTCCAGGCCAACCATTTCGGGCACTCCATAGGCCAGACGACCTATAGATTGGGTTTGTTTGCTTAGTTCTAACGGGTAACGCTCATTGACTGTTACCGGCAGCTTACCGATGAACGGAATGGCGCCGAAGATAGCCTGTGCTGAGGCCTCTTCCATGTAGTTTGTCAACTGATAGGCCATCACCACAGCTTTGGCTTTGTCGAGGTCTTCGAATTTGTCTAGCGAATAAGGGTTGCCGAACAAGGTAATAACCGCTTTGCCTGTATTAATCAATGCTTTTACCGCCTTTCTGTTTGCATCGGTTACACCATATTTAGCCGCCGGACGAATGTTGTTCAGATGTACACCCACCAGTATCAGGTCGTGGCCATTGGTTTGTTCCAATACTTTGTTGATGTCAGCATCTGTGGCATTAGCCGGAATAAGGAAATTATCAATAGTAGTATAATTACCTGCCATTTTCTGAAATGCGGTAGTTTGTGCTGCATCAATGGAAACCACTGCTATTTTTGCGGTCAGGTCTTTTACAGGCAAAATACTATTATCATTCTTCACTAAAGTAAGAGCAGCTTCAGCAAACTGGCGATTCAACACATCGGCCTGAGTTGTATTCAGATCTTTTATCAGGTTTTCAATCTGAATAGGTTTATATTTATCCAATCCTACCCACGATTTCGCCATCAGGATTCTTTTCACCCTGAAATCAAGTTCTTCCATGCTTATTTCTTTATTGGCAATGGCGGCTTTAATGGCTGCAATGGCCGCCGGTACATCTTCAAAGGTTTCCAGAATATCGTTACCTGCCAAAATGGCCTTTACATTGGCTTGTCCGTTCGGGAAATACTTCACGGCTCCCTGCATGTCCATAGCATCAGTAAATACAAGGCCTTTGAACTTTAAATCCTGACGCAGCAAATCTGTCACGATATTCTTGGATAGCGTAGATGCCAGATTTTTGGTGCTGTCTAAAGATGGAATACTCAGGTGAGCGGTCATCACACCACTCAAACCGCTGTTTATCAGCATGCGGTAGGGGTAAAGTTCAATATCGTTCAGGCGCTTTTTATCGTGTGTTATCAGAGGTAAATCATAGTGTGAGTCAACGCCGGTATCGCCGTGACCGGGAAAATGCTTGGCTGAAGTAAGAATGCGTTCGCTGTTCATGCCCTGCATGTAGGCAATGGCTTTACTTGCTACGTCATATTTGTTTTCGCCGAAAGAACGGAAATTAATAACCGGATTATTAGGATTGTTATTGACATCAACCACAGGTGCATAATTAACATGTACACCCATTCTGCGACATTGTCGACCGATTTCCGCGCCCATTTCCCGTATATCAGCCTCTCTGCCTCTGATGGCACCGAGGGTCATCTGGTAAGGGAATCGAACGGTGCTGTCGAGCCTCATGGCCAATCCCCATTCCAGATCCATGCCTATCAGCAGGGGTACTTTCGACATACCCTGCAGCTCATTCACAATGCGCGCCTGTGTGGTGGGTTGGCCTGCAAAAAATACGAGCCCGCCCACTTTATATTCCTGTACCCATTTTCTGAGCTTCTCAACCGTGTATCCCTGGCCGGAAGTATTACCCCGTGGCATCAATAACTGACCGATTTTTTCGTCTAATGAAAGGGTTGAGAAAACAGAATCGACCCATCGTTGGTTATAGTTATTAAGAAAATCAGGAGCTTTCTGGGCAAGAGCAGATAATGTGTTGATAAATAGAAAAGCGAGTAACAGTACTTTTTTCATGAGTTTAAGATTTTGTCAGAACAGAAACCAAAATAAATCAAAAATAGCCAATAAATCTGCATGGTTTTTAAAACCTGCACATATTTAATGATTTTACTGCCACAATGCCAGATAAGAGCAATTGGCACTTGTTTTGACCAATAAAAAAAGCATAGAAATGTTTTAATTATACGAAACGTTTTGTACTTTCACTCTGACATTATGGCAGACAAAAACGAGTCGTCAAAGGCTTTAGGAAGGGTGCTTAGTTGAGTTAATTTCGCAGTTAAATAGAAGCGGTTTTTCGTTACGAAGAAACCGCTATAGAAGAACTTAAATTAGTGGTACATGAATAGTGAACTAATCTCCAGCCTTATGATGGGACGCCAAGACGTAGAAAATGTAGAAATGATTGAAATCGCTTCACCTGATGAAGTGATGGAAAATGAAAATAATTTGCCGACAGACCTGGTTCTCCTTCCGCTAAGGAATACGGTTTTGTTTCCGGGTATTGTAATACCGGTTACTGTAACTAGGGCAAAGTTCATTAAGATGGTTAAAAAAGCCTATCGTACTGATAAAACCATTGGTGTGGTGGCACAAATACGCCATACTCCCAACGAACCAACACCGGAAGATTTATATAAAGTCGGAACAATTGCTACTATTCTGAAAATGATCGTATTACCAGATGGTAACGTTACGGTTATCATTCAGGGGCGCCGTCGTTTCGAGGTATTAAACTATGTTCAGACCGACCCCCACCTGAGTGCGTCGGTAAAATACATAGCCGATAATTTTCCGAGCATGCGTAAGAAAGAGGTGAAGGCCCTGGTACAAAGCCTGAAAGAAGCGGCCTATAAAATACTGAGTCTGAACCCGGAAATACCGAAAGATGCGCAAATGGCTATCAGCAATATTGACAGCCCCAGCTTTCTGACACATTTTCTGTCTTCTAATCTGAATATCGAAATCAGCGAAAAGCAATTGCTGCTCGAAACCTTTGATGGAAGTGAACAGGCACATAAATTGCTTGAGCATTTGATGAAGGAGATTCAGATTCTGGAAATCAAGCGTGACATACAAAGCAAGGCCAGTCTGGATATAGACCAGCAGCAAAGAGAATATTATCTGCGCCAGCAAATAAAGGTATTGCAGGAAGAACTTGGAATGGAAACGCCTGATCAGGAAGTAGAAAAGCTACGTACTAAAGGGGCTAAAAAGAAATGGAGCAAAGAAGCCAATGAGCATTTTCATAAAGAACTGAACAAGATTCTGAGAATGAACTCTATGGCGCCGGAATACGGGGTTTCGCTTACTTATGCCGAAACCATGATTGATTTACCCTGGGCAGAATACAGTAAAGATAATTTTGACCTGAAACGGGCAAAAAAGATATTGGACTCAGACCACTCAGGTCTTGAAAAAGTGAAGGAGCGTATCATTGAGTATCTGGCCGTATTGAAATTGCGTAGCGATATGAAAGCGCCGATTCTGTGCTTGTATGGCCCTCCGGGAGTTGGTAAAACTTCTTTGGGGAAATCAATAGCCAAATCGCTGGGGCGTAATTACATACGTATGGCCCTGGGCGGTTTGCATGATGAGGCTGAGATTCGCGGACACAGAAAAACCTATATCGGTGCCATGCCGGGTAAGGTGATTCAGAATCTGCAAAAAGCTAAATCGTCGAATCCTGTATTTGTGCTGGATGAAATTGACAAAGTTTCGCGCGATTTCCGGGGTGATCCGTCTTCCGCTTTGCTGGAGGTATTAGACCCTGAACAAAACTCATCGTTCAAAGACAACTATTTGGAAGTGGACTACGATCTTTCGAAAGTACTGTTCATTGCCACGGCCAACTCATTAGATACCATTCAGCCACCTTTGAGAGACCGTATGGAGATTATTGAAATTTCAGGCTATACAGTTGAAGAGAAAATAGAAATTGCCAGAAAACACCTGGTGCCTAAGCAATTGGAGCAGCATGGTATAAAAGTAAAAGACCTGAAAATTGAAGACAAGGCCATTCAACGTGTAATTGAAGGATATACGCGGGAGTCTGGTGTGAGACGTCTGGAGCAACAAATAGGGGCACTGGTGAGAAAAGTTGCCAAGTCTATTGCCATGCAGGAAGAATATCCGAAGGTGATAAAAGTAGAGCACGTTGAGAAATTACTGGGTGGTGCCGTATTCGATCAGGATTTATATGAAGGGAATGAAATACCGGGAGTTGTAACCGGCCTTGCCTGGACATCAGTAGGAGGAGATATTCTCTTTATAGAGTCGAGCTTAAGTCGTGGAAAAGGACAATTGACACTATCCGGCCAATTGGGAGATGTGATGAAAGAATCAGCCGTTACGGCGCTTTCTTATCTGAAATCGCATGCGGAAGACATAGGTATTGATTATCGCGTTTTCCAGAATTACGATTTGCATGTGCACGTGCCTCAGGGTGCTGTACCAAAAGACGGCCCGTCGGCAGGTATTACAATGGTTACCTCTATGGCATCTATTTTTACACAAAGACAGTTGAAACCTAATCTGGCCATGACGGGTGAGATTACCCTGCGTGGAAAAGTATTACCTGTTGGGGGTATCAAAGAGAAAATACTGGCTGCCAAGCGGGCGGGTATTAAGGAGATTGTGATGTGTTATAAGAACCGTAAGGATGTGGACGAGGTAGGAGCCACCTATACTGAAGGGCTGACCTTCCATTATGTAGATTATGTACAGGAAGTATTGGAAATAGCTCTGCTACCAGGCAAGGTACAAAATGCAATGAGGTTTATTTTGCCGGAAGAAAAGAAAGAGATTGAACCTGTAGAAATGTTATAATACTCAGTTTGAAAATAAAACAGGATAGCAGATGTGTAAACATCTGCTATTTTTTATTCAAGCAACGAGTGCCAGAAGTAGAATGTGGCATATCCGCGCCAGCCGGGCCATAGTGTTGCCATATGATGTAATTCGGCAATGGTTGGTTTAGCAGACAGAGCATACTGATTCTTTACTGCATTATGCAGGCCTACATCTTCTACCGGAAAAGCGTCATAACTTTTCAGACTTTTCATCATTGAATAATTGGCTGTCCAGTTACCTACGCCTTTAATAGCCACTAATTGCTGCCTGATTTCATCGAATGGAAGTGCCGACAGCTGTGCTTGAGACAAGGTGCCTTCTGCAAATGCTTTAGAAATATTGATGATGTATTGTGCTTTTCCGCGACTGAACTGATAAGGTTGGAAATCTTCAATATTTAAACCGGCCAATGTTTGCGGTGTGGGTAATGCATAGAAAGTTTCTCCTTCGTAAACTACGCTTTTGCCAAAATTATGCACCAGACGTTGCTTTAAGGCGTACGCAAAATTGAGATTGATTTGCTGCCCTATAACCGACCAGACCAGCGATTCAAATAAATCGGGCATTCCTACCATTCTAAGGCCGTGGTATTTCCGGCAAAGTTGATGTAAAACAGGGTCTGCCTGCACTGCTTCGTAAAATGTCTTCAGATCTGCAGTGAGATCGAACCAGTTTTCAATATAAGTCTTAACCTTTTGTTTTACCTCTGGTGTCTGGCTACCTGTGTGTATAGTGGCAACAAGACCGTTATCGAAAGCGATGGAGAACAATACCAGTTCTTCGTCAATTTCAAGTACCTTGTAAATGATATTATCTTTAATGGTGTGCAGGCACTCTTTTTCGTTGCGGGATAAAAACCGCAGTAATTCTTTGTAACTGAATTCTTCGGGTGTGGCAATAGGTATCATAGGAGTATACAGGTCTTAAAAATGTAAACAGCGTAGGAGAATTTTAAAGTTTGGTCACTTTGGTGTCTTTAATTATACCATTGCCTTTAAAAATGAAGCTAATTTCTTTCAATTTTCCCAGGTGCTTTTCGTAAGGTGTTTCAAATATCTTTTGGTTGTTCAGCTCAATACTGATTTGCCTCTTCCGGTTCATAACTCTGATGTTCTGCCAGTTGTAAATATAGGTGCCGAAAGCGGTTAAATCTGTCTTTTTACCATCAAATTTCCTGTTGCTGATGCTCAATTTTATTTCGCTTTCGCACCCTTTCGCACCCAGATTGATATACATGTATTCATATTCACCCTTCAACAGCAAGGCCACACCGGGGCAAACCACTCCTGTTGAGTCCATTTTAAAGGAAGACGAAAAAAAGAAGTTGTTACCGTCAATATTAAAATCCTTGCTTTGATGGAAAGTAAGAAAAAAAGGCTCTTTAATATCCAGTTTATTATTTACCAGTACACTCGGACTCACACCTATTATATCTTTTGATATCCAATCGGCCTCTGGTAGTATTTTGTTCTCAATGGTTTGCTGATTTGCAGCTATTACCCAATTATCGGTTTTGATATGTACCGGAATCTCTCTGATAATCGAATCGTCGGCAATGATTTTGGCCATGTAGTATCCCGGCAGGTAGTATATATCAGTCTGTTGGTAATTGCCTTTGGTAATCTCTACCCTCCGCTTTTTATCCCACGACTGCTGAATGAAAAACTTCTTCGCATTCACCGAATCGATGTTATAAGAGAAAATTACAGAATTCGGCACAGAATTGTCAACAGACGTTTTGGCAGAAAACTGAACATCGCCCTTACGAATAGCATTTTTGAAAATTTTATTTTTAAAAACCAATAGAGCAATGACAAGAATGATGCCTGTTATGGCAAACAGACGTGTGTGTGTAGAGCGTGGTCTGATCGATGAAAAAGACTCAGAATTGAAAGGGACATTGGGTTTTGGCAAAGAAATATTTTTTCCTGTTAAGGTTTGTGCCAATTCCAGTTTCAGTGTCAGCCAGTCTTTGCCATACACAATTTTACTGAGCGCATCCAGGGTTGCCACGTGAGGAAGGCGGTTGTACTCATCCCGCCAGATTCTTTTAACCGTAGTGAGACTGATTTTAACGCCCGATTTCTCTTCAATAAAGAATACCAGAAACTCATAGTCTTTCTGCCCCCAAATATCGAGGTGGTCAAGACCCACCATTTGAGTAATCTGTACTTTCAGGATGTCTAACAGTTCTTTATCGATAGGGTTTATATCGCTCATAATCGGGTGTTTTTAAAACAATCGCAAAACAGTTGTAAAACAATTCAATCTTGGGGCATTATTTCTTTCGGGCATGGCAATCTTGCAGTGCAAAATCATTACTCAAAATTTAAAACAAATTATTATGAAAATGCTTAGAATCAAATTATTGATTATCACTTTTTTTATTGGTGTGGCTTACAATCTGCCGGCACAAAATTTAATGAAAGACTGGCAGGCGTTCTCTGAAAACAACACACCCGTTGCTTTGGCCGAGCAAACATACAAAGATAAGACTTGTATAAAACTTGACGGTAAAAATGAAGCGATCGCTATCAATAAAACCAAAAAATATGAGAATTTCCGAATAGACTTTGATATGGCCGGTAGTGTGATGGGTGGTGTGGGGTTTCATGTGAAAAATGAGCAAAACTATCAGTTTCTGTATTTCAGACCCGGATACGGAGGTACACAGGAGGCAATTCAGTACATACCTATTTACAATGGGGGGCTCAGTTGGGTGATGTATCATTATCCGATTTATGAGGCCAAAACAGACATTGCCCGATTGGAATGGTTTCATGCAACTATTGAAGTACGAAGCAGAATCATGAAGGTGTTTGTGAATTACAAAAAAGACCCGGATTTGATTGTGAGCTTGCTGGATACGGATACAGACAACGGGGATATTCTGTTGCGAAGCATGTTCGGGGAGTCGTATTTTGCGAATGTGAATATTCAGGAATTGCCTAAAACGCTGTACGACTGGACCATTTCAGAGCAATTGCCACGAGACAAAGCGTATGAGTATGCAGATATAAAGAAATTGAAGACCTGGACTAAAATAAACGACCGGAGAGATGAAATGGTTAATCTGAAACGATACTATGAGTTTCCGAACGGAACAATCTTCGCTAAGCGGAGCATTGTTTCTGAGGCAGATAAATCGCAGTTGTTATACTTTGACTTTACGGGTAAAATGAAGATTATTTTGAACGGAAAAGAAGTGTTCAACTATGCTAAATTTAAGCTGGACCGATTGGATAGTTACCAGAATTGCACAGTATTGGATTTGAAAAAAGGAGAAAATGAACTGGTATTTATTATTGAAGGCGATGCCTCTTTTTTTGGTGAAGGGTTCAATGCAATGGGTAGAAAACAACATCAGAACTGGGGGTTTGTGGCATCATTAGCAGAGAAAATGAGATAACATGGCAGGTATAAAAACATTTGCAGGAGGGGGCATAACCCTCCTGAATCATTTCAGAAATACAACCGGCTTGGTTTCGGTTTCAAACTGGCGCAAGATCCGGAGCAGTTGACCTTTTTGCTTACTTTCTGCCCAACCGGCTCCTTCAGTATGAATGCCCTCGTAGTCTTCGTCCAGTACCAGACCACTCTGGTAAATAAGAGAATCATTTTTTAACAGATATATCTTGCTTTCAATGTTGAGCGAATCATTACCATTACTGATAAACTCACAGGCTTTTAGTTGATCGAGTATTTGTTTATTTGAAGACTTCAGTACACGATTCCGCGGAATGTCTGACCAGGAATTCATGATATCGCTTACACTTATTACCACATAAGCGGTGTAGTTTTCATGTTGAAAATCAAATTGTTGAAAGGGTTTATTTTCGTCTTGTATGGTTATTAAATTGGCAGAAGTATCTGTTGACTTGCGAAAAATAAAAAAAGGATATAGACCGATATAGTATGCAGAAAGCAACCCTATGCACAATAGTGCAAGTGCAAAGACTATTATCTTTTTCATTCAGTGAGCTCCAGTTTGTTTAGTTTATTGAATGCAAACAGGCCATTCAACACAAGTCTATTTATTTTTTTCTTAAGGTACAAATAAAGTTATTTATCGGCACCTCCTAAACAGAAGAGGCACGCTTGTTGGCGTGCCTCTTAAACTATATAAACGGATTAATCTCTATCATTTAGGTTTTTTGAAAACAGTTTCGTCAACAGTACCATTGATTTTGATTTTGCTGGTAAGAAATGCTAAAGAACCCATTTGATTGGCCATGTCCATAGCATACGCAAACTTGATGCCGTCTACTGCTTTATAATCTGAGAAATTGATTTCTACTTCCACGCCATTAGCCGAAGCCTTGGTTTTGGTTAACAGATAAGTAGTGGCATCAAGATACTGATCAACTACGTCACCGGTTGAAGTGGTAACTTTCAGGTGATAATTGTCTTTTTTGTCTACTTTTTCTTTACCTACCAGTTCAACTTTGTTTCCTTTTTCTTTGTAGTTATAAAGCGGACCGAATGGGTCAAGCTGGCCTTTCAGTTGTTTTAACTGATCAGCAGGCATATCTTCAGGTTCGCCGGTTCCACCCATCATGGCAGGGCGAATCATCCAGGCAGAAGTGCCATCAAATGCTTGTACCATAGCATTACCCATTACAGTTGACTCAGAACGTACGGCCTTATTTACAACCAGTGTGCTGGTAGTTGGAATCTCCATACCCTGAACAGACAAAGAGCGCTCGATATAAAGGGTATTAACAGATTTAAGTTTATCTGCTCCACCTAAAGCGGCCACATGTTTGTCTACAATTTCATCGACAGTCTGAGCAAAGCTGCTGAATGAAACCACAGCGGCTAAAGCTGTAGCATAAAGTTTGTTCATTTTCATTGTTCGATCTAATTTAAGTTTATTCGTTAGTTTAATAAGGTTCTTGCTAAATCACCTCATTAGTGCCAGATACGACCCTAATGAGGCGACTTTATGGTATATTATCTTGGGGTACCGCTCTGGCCTCCCTGTGTGCCGCCACCTTGTTGTCCGTCACTCTTCACGTCATCATTATTTACCGAACGGGCTTTTTTCTTAGGGGCATCCATGGTCATTTTACCGATTTTATAAGTGAACGTTAAACGCACGCCTCTGTTGTACATATAAATGTTACTAACCTGAGTAAACTGTGCCGATTTCAATTCGCTGCTTATTGTGAATCGCTTGTTCAGGAAGTTTTCTCCTGCTAAACCAAGGCTTCCTTTTTTGTTTTTAAAGTCTTTCTTGATACCAATGGTATAGAAGCCGAATCCACCCTGATTACCCTGTAATTGTACCTGATTACCCTGCAAGAAACCAAAAGCCTGAGCTCCCCAGCCATTTTTAAAGGTAGCCTGAGAGAATAACCCACCACTTACGTTAAAGCCTGAATTAGTAATGGTTTCTGATGCATTATCTGTTCCTAGCACCTGCCCTTCAAGCGTAGTGTAGATGATATTGGCAAATATACCTACGTTAATCTTAGAAGTAGCTGCAACGTTAGCAAAAATGTTGGTACCATAGGCATGTTGGCGGCCAATATTTTTGTAAGTGGTAATAATGGCTCCTTCTAAAGTATCAGACGGGATACGAACCTGCGAAATGGCATTGTTAGTTACACGACCAAAGAATGAGGCATTTATAAAGGTTTTCTTGATGTTTTTGCTTAGCGTTAACTCAAAGTTATCGGTTATTTCAGGTTTCAGAGTCGGGTCACCCACTACGATGTTCTGAGGGTTGGCTGAATTGAAGTTGGGGTTCAACTGTTGTAAGCCCGGACGTTGAATACGCTTGTTATACGCTAATTTGAAAGTAGTACCTTTAATACTTTTTGAAGCGTTAATACTTGGTACCAGCACACCGTAGTCTGCTACACCAATTTGACCGCCTTCTTTTGTGCTGGCATCAATAAATGTATGCTCATAGCGTAAACCTCCTTTGATGGTATAACGCTTTTTAGTTGTATAAGTGTATGAGCTATATGCAGCCGCAATATTCTGATGGTAAGTTAATTCGCCTTGTGGCTGATTGATTTCAGTTGAGAAATTTCCGGTCGGGCCGGCAATCAGAAACTTATAATCACTGTTTACTTCACGGAAGATACCTTTACCACCGAACTCTAGCATCTGGTTTTTCTTGATCGGTGTCTGGTAATCACTTTGAAACGTAAACTCCTGATTAGTATTCGTGTTAAGGTTACGCTGACGATTCAACAACTCACCGCCAGGGTTCATCATGTTGGCATCAAAGTTATTTTTCAGATCGTTACGGCTATATAAGGTTGAAACGCTCCATTCCTGCTGTGGTTTTTTGAAGGTATGCAGATAATCGAGGTTCATATCAACTGTTCCTGATAGGTTTTTAGCATCTACGTCTCTTCTTGAACTGGCGCCGTCGTTCATTACACCATTGTTATACAATCTTGTCACCAGATCTTGTTGTGTAGTGAAATTACGCACGCCATAGCGAACACCGGCTGTCAGACTTTGGTTTTTTGCCAGATCATAATCAAAACCGAGATTATACTGTCCAAAAAGACCATGACTTGAACCGTCGCCGGTTTGTTTAGTCAATGTAGTAACGCCGTTCACAATGCTGGTCTGGTCAAGAGTAGATTTTGTAACAGTGTTATAAATACCACGGCCGAAACCACCCAATGTGATACCACCTTTACCTTTTCTGTAGCTACCGTTCAGTCCCAACATTGAGCCTCTGTTACCTAAACCACTGTCAACATTCAGGCTTAAACCCTGAAGACTATTCTTTTTAGTGATAATATTGATAATACCCCCTGAACCTTCTGCGTCATATTTAGCCGAAGGACTGGTGATTACCTCAACGGTTTTAATCTGATCGGCAGGGATTTGTTTCAAAGCATCTGCAACACTGCTCGCAACGATAGTACTTGGCTTATTGTTGATTAATACTCTGATATTCTGGCTGCCTCTCAAAGAAACGTTACCATCAAGGTCTACAGTCAATAGAGGAACTTTACGTAATACGTCTGTCGCATCGCCACCTTTGGCAGCAATGTCTTTTTCAGCATTATAAACCAAACGGTCAACTTTTTCTTCAATCAATGCGGCTTGTCCGGTTACGGTTACCTCATTCAACAATTTGGTACTGCTTGCAATCAGGATATTCCCTAAGTCGAGATCCTGAGCTTTAGCCAGTGTTACATCAATGTTTTTGGTTGTATAGCCAATGAAAGTAATCTGCAATTTAAAAGAACCGGCCGCTACCTTGCTCATGGTGAACTTTCCTTTTTCGTCGGCCATGGTGCCGTCTACCGGTTTGCCGGTGTTTTTGTCAAGCAATGCAACACTTGCAAATTCAACAGTTTTATTGGTTGTTGAGTCTACGATTATACCCGAAATCTTGCTATTACCTTTGGGTGTCTGGTCTCCTGCAGTGCCTGGCAGCGCCTTTGAAGTGGTTGAGCCACCCATCGGGAACTGTGCTGAGGCAGTTGTAAACGAAGTAAAAATAGAAGCGATAAGAATAATGATTAATGTACCTTTTTTCATGATTTAGTTTTTAACGACACAAAGTTGGCTCAGAATGCGCAATCCTGAAATGGAAAATGGATAAGTGTATGTTTTAGGATGATGAATATAGGATATTGGCCGATGAATGTTTTCAGTGTGTGGCGGGTGGTTGGAGGCAGGTTTATGAGCGGTTCAGACAGTTGTTGAGCGGATACAAACGAAATGACAATTAAGTAATAAAATATCTAAAAATAATAATAAAAGCCAAAGGATTGTATAAAATGGCTTATACAATCTCCGGCTTTCGGTAAATCAATATAAAACTCTTGTTCTATTTTTTGTCAACAGGGGTTATTACCAGATTTGTAAAACTGCCGAGGGTCATGGGGCCTGTCCATAAACCAATTTTACCTGCTTTATTTGTTGAAAGACTTTCAACTTCAAGACTTGGTGTGGGATTATTATTTACATAAACTTTAATGAATGGTCTGTCTATGACTACCTTGGCATGAAACCAGCCGTCAGGGTTTGGTACCGGCTTTACTTTATTCTCATATTTACCGGGATATGTCTCTCTTAGCTTAGGCCATGGGAAACCGGGTAGTGAGGCATACTGCACTGCCCGGCTACGACGTGCCGTATCGGCATTCATAAAATTGAATGGTCTGAAATAAACGTGCTCATAAGTTTTGCTGTCTTGCACGTTAAAGGCGATACCAACAAAGCTTTGCTGCAATAGGTTTTGTCCTTTTAAATCAAATTCAATGGTTCCGTTTGTCATATCAAAATCTTTTAAAAGTATCATCCCGTCGGCTTCGGTTTTGTTTACAACAATTGTATCCTTCCAGATTGGAGTTGGTTTATCGTAAATTATCCAGAGCGAAGAATTCTTAAGGTCAGGCCTGATTGATTTGTTTTGTCCTGTAGCGATTTGTGCCAGAAGCATCATCAGCAATAATTGCTTTTTCATAATTTGAAGGTTTTGTTTATTTTAAAAAATTGTACCGACATCATTGGCGGCTGATTGATTTTTGGCAAATTTGTAGAAAAGACGAAGCGAAACTTGTTCAAGTCAGTACCAAATCAGGTTCAAAGTTGTCAATCATCTATAATTGCAGAATTTATATGGGGTATTCAGAAGCTGAAAATCTGGAAATATGCAAAAAGGCAATTGAAAAAAAACTCAATTGGGGGAGCAGTGCTTCCTGGCTGAATTATGATTTTGAGAGATTAAACGAACAGATATTTGCTGAGACCCGTGTACAACTCAGTGTTTCTACCTTGAAGCGCTTATTCGGCAAAACGAATTATCGTAGCTCACCTTCTTTAACTACTCTTAATACGCTGGCTCGTTTCATAGGGTTTGCCGACTGGCGTGAGTTTACACAAAATAATGTGTCGTCTGTCATTAGTGCAGAGAGTGTGTCTGCGCCGGATTCTGCTCCAAATCAGCCGGCTGTTATTCAACCTTCCAGACGGTATCTTATTTATGGCGTTCTCATTACAATTATTGTCATCGGCCTGATAGGCTTCGCGGTTCAGACCAGAGTTGATACCCGTGATTACTCCAAGTATGCCTTTAAGGCTGATAAGATTGTGACGGAAGGGGTGCCTAATTCAGTTATATTTACCTATGATGCCTCTGCTGCGCAACCGCAGGATTCAGTCTTTATCGTACAAACCTGGGACCTCAGCAGAAAAAAACTGATCGACAAAAACGGACATCATCATTCTGCTATTTATTACTTTCCAGGTTATTTTAAGGCTAAGCTGATTGTGAATAAGGAAATAGTAAAGACGCATGATATTCAAATCAAGACCGATAACTGGTTGGCTGTAGCCGAGCCCCCAGGAAACACTAAAATACCCTTGTACTTTACTAAGCCTGAGGTACTGAAAGGTAATGAGATACGAATAGATGAAGAATTATTGAAGAAGTATGATCTGACACTATACCCGGAAGCACCTAAAATCAGGCTTTTTAATCAGACCGATCTGGGAGAGATAAGCACCGATAATTTTACGTTTGAAACAGTGTTGAAAAATGATTTCTCGACAGGAACATCTGCCTGCCAGCGAGTACAGGTGTTAATTCAATGCAAAGATGATATCATCATTATTCCTTTAAGCGCCCCAGCTTGTGTAGGTAGTTTAAGCTTGGCTGCCTGTGGTGCTCATATAGAAAGTACAGATGCAGATTTATCTGGTTTTGGTGCCGATTTACATCAATGGACCAGATTACGGGTTGAAGCCCGTAATAAACAGATGACATTTTTTGTGAACGGCAAAAAGGCGTATGCACTCAAGTTTCCTAATAATACCGCGGATATTGTTGGCTTGCAATATCGTTTTGAAGGAACGGGAGCCGTAAAAGATACCTGGATAGAAGGAGCAGGGCGCAGACATGACTTTGTGATAAAATAATGAGGCAGAGAGCAACCTACTTCTGCTACCCGAAACTATAACACCATAACCTGATTCAAATATACTTATGATTTACATTACGCAGCTTATTTTTATTAAGGAAGGCAAGGAAGAGATTTTCCATGAATTTGAAAACTTTGCCATACCCTTAATGGAAAAATATAATGGCATTCTCCTGTATCGTGTCCGCCCGGATGCCTCGGCTTTTATAGCCGGAGAAGATGAAAAACCCTATGAGATTCATATTGTTTCGTTTGAACTGGAAAGCGATTTACAAGGTTTTATGAAAGACGACGGACGCCTGAAGTTTTTACATTTAAAAGAGGAATCGGTTAAAACCATTCTGATGATAAAGGGTGCGAAAATGGGGTAGTTCTGCATAGGAATTTGACATAGTAAGCCCCGGTTTCCTGAATGCATATAGTGGAAGCCGGGGTTTATTTTGTAAAAACAGAATTACTTGATTTGTGGGCTTTCAAAGCCCAGGTTTTTAAGTCCTTGTTGTATTTCAGGTATGCCCATAAACAATTTCCAGAATAAACCGCTGCGGTGGTTTTCAATCATTACTACAATTGGCCCCTGATCAATAGCCAGATAAGAATCGGCATACCAGTTTTTGGTTTCATTCATGGCGTCTTTAAAACCGTATTCGCCCCATAGTTTGTCGCCTTTTTCTTCATAGAAATACCGTAAGGCCGCCATTGATTCTTTTGGGGTATACGGGAATGCCGATAAAGCCGCTGTTGGTGTAATCACTCCTAAGTCGTTATCGGGTGCATGGGCGTTGTAACCTTCGTGGTTATCGCTGGCTGTTAATCCCCAGCAATTAGGGCCATAACCTTTAAATTTGTTAGGATTTGCCACACAATGTTTATAGTTAATCAATGTGTGGTTCAGGTTTTGCTGCCAGTAATCGGCATAGGAATCTTTCAGACCCCGCGGGTCTAAACCCAGAAACGAGTATTGCGAGAAAAACAAAGGCCCGCCGTAATCAAAACCCAGAGGTAGTTTTACACCATAAAACTCTTTGCCGTTTTTGAAGTGGTCGCTCTGCGTCCAGCATTTTACATAATGTTCGCGTGTGATGGGATAACGCCTTGATGATGCACCCAGAATATAAGTAATGAGGGTTTCGTTCCATCCTCGGAGTTCGAAATTCATTGCCCAACCGTTGTTAGGGCTCCAATGCCAGTATAACTGATTGACAGAACTACGGGTGTACCAGTCGAACTCCAGTTCATCCCACATCCAGGTTATTTTCTGGCGCAGGTCATTCTCTGCTTCGGTGTCTTTATTAAAATAGGCTCTGGCGCAAAGTAATCCCTGAAAGAGATATGCCGTTTCTACTAAATCGCCACCGTCGTCTTTCCGGCTGAAAGGAATGGTTTTTCCGGTTTCTCCGTCTATCCAGTGTGGAAAAGCCCCATGATAGTTGGGTGCCTTAAATAAAAAGTTTACTATTTTTCTGATCCTTGTGGCAGCTTCCTCCCGCTTTATCCAGTTATGCTCTACACCCACTATAATAGCCATTACGCCAAAGCCTGTTCCACCGGAAGTGCAGGTTTCGTGGCCATAGCCGAAGTTGGTATTGCTACGTTCACGGGCAAGTCCGCTGGTTGGATGTCCAAAATCCCAGAAATACCGTAAGGTTTGTTTCTGCACAAGGTCAAGTAATGCATCATCCGATAGTTTTTCAGTGGCTTTACCTGTTTTCTGGCTATAAGCAACCAGCGATATTGATAACAGTAAGCAAATGAGAAAGGAGGTTTTCATAAGTAAAGTATAGGTTGGATTTCTAAAAATAGGGATTTAAAGGCAAATCCGGAATAAGTATTGCTGAAAATGTGCATACCGATTGCTAACGAGTAATTTAAAGAAACGAACCAGTGGATGGGTAACAAACAAAAACACCTGCCTCGAAACCGAAGCAGGTTTTTTTAATATACTTAAGCTAATACTGAATATTAAGCTTTTGATTTTGTAATTACGCCGTCTGCAATGTTTTGCGGAACGATTTCGTAGTGTGAGAATGTCAAGTTAGCAGTAGCACGACCAGACGACATAGTACGTAGGTCAGTTACATAACCGAACAATTCAGAAAGAGGTACATCACCTTTGATTACTTGTGAACCGGCTTTTGTATCCATACCTCTCATTACACCACGACGACGGTTCAAGTCACCTGTGATAGGACCTGTGTACTCGTCAGGAGTTACTACCTCTACCGCCATGATTGGTTCTAATAATTTAGGACCAGCTAGACGTGCAGCTTCTTTGAAGCCCATACGAGCGGCTAGCTCGAAAGATAATGAATCAGAGTCAACGTCGTGGAAAGAGCCATGGAACAGACGAACTTTCATTGAGTCAACAGGGAAACCTGCTAATGGGCCATTTGACATGGCTTGCTCGAAACCTTTCTGAATAGCAGGGATAAACTCTTTAGGAATAATACCACCCACAATGTTGTTTACGAACTCAAGACCTGTTTTCTCGTCTGTACGTGGTCCGATTTCGAATACGATATCGGCAAATTTACCACGACCACCCGATTGTTTCTTGTAAACCTCGCGGTGTTCGATAGATTTGGTAATGGTTTCTTTATAAGCCACCTGTGGTGCACCCTGATTCACTTCTACTTTGAACTCACGACGCATACGGTCGATGATGATTTCAAGGTGAAGCTCACCCATACCACGGATGATAGTCTGACCTGTTTCTTCGTTTGATTCAACCTGTAAGGTTGGATCTTCTTCAATCAGCTTAGTAATAGCTTTAGAGAAGTTATCCTGATCGGCTGTTTTCTTAGGCTCGATGGCATATCCGATAACCGGATCAGGGAATACCATTGATTCAAGAACGATTGGGTTTTTCTCATCAGAAAGTGTATCTCCTGTTTTGATATCTTTGAAACCTACTACCGCACCGATGTCACCAGCACCCAAACGCTCAATTGAGTTTTGTTTGTTGGCGTGCATCTGGAATATACGAGAGATACGCTCTTTGTTACCAGAACGGTTGTTTAATACATATGAACCGGCATCCAGACCACCTGAATAAGCACGGATAAAGCAAAGACGACCAACGTAAGGGTCAGTAGCGATTTTAAACGCAAGCGCTGCAAAAGGATCACTTTCAGTTGGTTTACGGAAAATTTCGTTACCAGTGTCAGGATCAGTTCCTTTAATAGCTTCTTTATCCAATGGTGAAGGCAATAGGGCCATCACGTAGTCAAGCATGGTTTGCACACCTTTGTTTTTGAATGAAGAACCACAAAGCATAGGAACGATTTTCATGGCGATAACCGCCTGGCGAAGCGCCGCAAGAATTTCGTCTTCTGTAATTGAATTAGGATCTTCGAAGTATTTCTCCATCAAAGTATCGTCAAACTCAGCTACTGCTTCCAATAGTTTCTCACGATATTCTGTCGCCTCTTCCATCATATCATCAGGAATCGGTACCTCAGTGAAAGTCATACCTTTATCTTGCTCGTTCCAAACAATACCGCGGAAGTTTACAAGGTCAACCACACCTTTGAAATTATCTTCAGCACCGATGGGCAATTGAAGAGGCACGGCGTTACTTCCCAACATCTCTTTCACTTGCTTACACACATTAAGGAAGTCTGCACCTGAGCGGTCCATTTTGTTAACGAAGCCCAAACGAGCCACGTTATAGTTGTTGGCCAAACGCCAGTTAGTTTCTGATTGAGGCTCAACACCGTCAACCGCACTAAATAAGAACACCAAGCCATCTAATACACGTAGTGAACGGTTTACCTCTACAGTAAAGTCAACGTGACCAGGGGTGTCAATGATGTTGATATGATATTTTTGGTCTCTGTAATTCCAACCAACGGTGGTTGCAGCTGATGTGATGGTGATACCTCTTTCCTGCTCTTGCTCCATCCAGTCCATCGTAGCAGCTCCATCGTGTACCTCACCGATTTTGTGGCTCACGCCGGCATAATAAAGGATACGCTCAGTGGTAGTTGTTTTACCTGCGTCAATGTGGGCAGCAATACCGATGTTTCTTGTAAATTTTAAATCGCGTGCCATTTTTTTAGATTTTTGAAAAAATGTTTTAAGGGTCTGGTTATCAGACAATTTTGTTAAGAAACTTTTATTCCAAGCTAATATTAGAATCCCATTTCGGGGTGCAAAATTATGAATACTTTTTGAGAAAATCAAAAAGCTTTTACTTTTTATGAAGAAATCTTAGAAGTATGCATTAGATTGCTGTTTATATCTTGAAACAGAGGCACTTAATGGCAATATTCATGTGGTTTTTCTTTTTCCCGGAACAGCATTCATTATATGCCTGGCCAATTCAAAAAAGTTTCTGCACGGGTTTATACACAACACGTAATAAAAGCTAAATTAGAGAGTACTAAAATTGTTAAAGAATTAAAACTATGAGAAAGGTAATCTACGGTATTAATGTAACTCTGGATGGTTGTTGTGACCATACCAAAGTAGCTGGCAGTGATGAGGTGCATGAATATTTTACTGACTTGTTGCGAGAAGCCGACCTATTGGTATATGGGCGAAAAACTTATGAATTGATGGTGCCGTTCTGGCCTGACGTAGCCAGACAACAATCTATGGATGATAGATCAAACGAATTTGCCCGGATATTTACCGCCATCAACAAAGTTGTTTTCTCTCATACTCTGGACAGTGTTGATGATAAAAACACAAGAATTGTACGGACTAACCTTCAGGAAGAAATATTGAGATTGAAACAGCAGGAAGGCGGTAATATTTCGATTGGCGGAGTAGACCTCCCATCACAGCTGATAGCGCTTGGTTTAGTAGATGAATACCATTTTGTAGTCCATCCCATCATTGCAGGAGAGGGCAGACGGTTATTAGATAGAATTACCCTGCAGGAAAAATCTGAATTGAAATTAGTGGAGTCAAAGATTTTCAAATCAGGAGGTGTTGCGCTGCGGTACTTAAAACAGTAGCGAAAAAGACTTCAACAGACACTATTATATAATTGTCATAATTTTATCTTTCAATCAGTATCCTTACGGTTGATATTTCGTAATCGGCAATGCTTCTTTCGTTTCTATAAACTACTCTTACGATATACGCACTATGGGGAATGTCACTCACGTCTACCCGAATCATGCCATCGGATACTTTTGAGAAACTTTCTGTAAGTATCCGACCCGAATTATCATATATCTGAACGCTTCGTACTTCCTGAAAGCCGTTTTGCTGAAACCATTGTTCATGTACTGACCTTTCATAAGATGTACCTGTTGAATCAGTAGATGCCATCAGTTGCGGTACCAAAATAAGTTCTCCGTTTTGAACGGCATTGCCCCATACTGTTACTTTTGAAGCGAATTTTGGGAGGGGTATTTTTTTTTCAGTACTGCAATAGCTATTGATGATTGAAATTCCTCCTGTCCGCATATTATATCGTTCCGGTGCAAAGCTCTTTACAGAAACCTCGCCTGAAAGTACAGTTACAGTAGGGTACATTAATACTTCTGATGCGTATATTGCAGATTGCTTTACACTTTCATAGCCGATAAAGCTAAAAATCAGGGTATCACTTTCGTTAGCGGAAACCTGGTATCTGCCTTCAAGGTCAGTCATAACACCCCGTTTGGTTCCTTTGATAGTGATAGAAACATGAGATAATGATTCTCCTGTTTCTATATCCAGCACTTTCCCTGATATCAGTCTTTCTTGAGCAATGCCTTCTTCCATATAGAAGAGGGTGAGTATGGCAGCCGCTACATTTCGGATTAGTTTTAAATGCTTCAAGTGAGGTAGGTTGATGAGTCCTGAGCTGTGCTGATTGCGTAATACATTTACAGGAATTTCAAACTTTACGATACCGTTTTGCTCACTCAGTTTCGGAAACCACTCTTCAATTCTATATGCCCGATTCAACTGGTCTTCGCTGAAACGCCCGCAGAGATTATCTGATGAACCCTGCCTGTCTCTGAAAAAAGCCACTAATTGGCTTTCAGACATTTGGCTGAAATCTATTACATTTTTGGCGCAGGAAGCACAAAAACCACCAATTGAAGTAGGTGTAAATGATTCCCACGGCTCATGGCAGGGGCTGTCTATCTTGAGTTGAAAAGAGGGTTCCATATTTTCTGATTTTTGAATTATACGCTATGGATTCAGACAAAGAAGTTTTTCCATAAAAGATTTTGGTTTTTTAGAAATAAAATACTCAAATTCGGATCCCATAATATTTAACCTTATATGCAAACCTTCGATACAATCGTTGTCGGTGCCGGATATGCCGGACTGACCGCCACCCGTGAACTACTGAAAGCAGGAAAAAATGTGATTTTACTGGAAGCACGCGATAGAGTGGGCGGGCGGGTGCATACTCAATATTTTGAAGATGGTAGTTATGTAGACCTGGGTGCAGCATGGGTTGGCCCGACTCAGGATAAAATTTATGCGCTGGCAAAGGAATTTGGGGTGCAGACTTTCCCGACTTATGATGAGGGCAAGAGTACCTTGTTTTTTAACAACAAGCTGAAACACTATAAGGGTATTATTCCGCCTTTGCCTATTGGCGCACTTTTGAGCCTTGACTTTGCCATTAAACGCATGAATAAGCTGTCGAAAACTGTCGACTTGCAGAATCCCTGGAACACCCCCAATGCAGCTCATTATGACTCTATGACACTGGCGAGCTGGATGGACAAACAGATGTCGTTCAAAACAGCGAAAGTGATGTTTAAACTGGCGGCAGAAGCAATCTGGGCAGCAGACCCGAATGAGATATCGATGCTGCATGCCCTTTTCTATACCAAGTCTGGTGGGGATTTAGATATGCTGATGAATGTTAAAAACGGCGCGCAGGAAGAAAGACTGGTAGGAGGAGCCTCTCAACCTGCAATAAGATTAGCCGAGACATTTAAAGAGCATGTCCGTTTAAACAGTATCGTAAAAAGTATCAGTCAGGATGGTAATCAGATTGCAGTTAAGGGTGATGGTTTTGAACTAACTGCTTCAAAAGTAATAGTTGCCTTGCCTCCATTGTTGGCAGGTAAAATACATTATGAGCCTTTAATGCCTGCCAACAGAGAGCAATTGACCCAACGCATGCCGATGGGAACTGTCTGGAAAACGTATGCCATCTACGACAAACCTTTCTGGCGCGAAGCAGGCTTGAATGGGCTTTCGGCTACTAATGACGGGTATGTGACGGTTACATTCGATAATTCACCAAAAGATGCCAATAAGGGAATCATGATGGGTTTTGTGCTGGGGAATCAGGCAAAAGCATTTGCACAGTTAAGCCTTGACGAAAGGAGAGAAGCTGCATTGAACACTTTCGCAAGATTCTATGGAGAGAAAGCGCGGAACCCTCTTACATATCTTGACCACAGCTGGGCAGAAGAAGAATTTACCAGAGGCTGTTATGCCGGGCTTATGCCTCCGGGTGTATGGACGTCTGTGGGAAAGGCACTTCGGGAACCAGTAGGAAATATCCACTGGGCAGGTACCGAAACGTCAGACGTATGGAATGGCTATATAGACGGAGCCATTCGTTCGGGCGAGAGGGTTGCGAAAGAGATTCTGGCTAGCTAATAAAATCTTAAGGACGCAGGGAAAGCAACCATAAAAATAATGCTGAATCAGGGTAGAAATACCGTTTAATCAAATAGCAATGCGTTTTCCGGATGATTTAAAAGGATTTATTTGGATACCTCAACTTTTTATTTAATTTTAAATATTGTTAGAAAAGCGAAAGCCCTTACTATAGCCAATAGAAAACCATTGCCATGAACAAAACTACAACTAATAAAGCGTTTCAGGCGACAGTACTGGAAGCTTTAGAAAAAAGCGAACTTAGTCCGCAGGAAATTGTCAAAAGCGACTGTAGAGTCTGCCTGATAATTAAAGTCTACGGAGATTTGGTATTCGATAGACTGAAACGCTTCACAAATATACTTGATAATGGAAAATTAAAGTATAACTCTTCTTTTTCACCTAAAGGCGGAATGATGAACATCTCTGTTTTTGAAAAGTGACCGTTAAAATTCTGATGTCTGACACTCAGGACGGTGAGTCCCTGCTATATAAATTAAGAATATAAGAGCCGTATGATAATTGCAGAAAATACATAACTTTGAGCGTTATGGGTTTATTCCTGTTTGTGCATTTCGGTTGTGATTTAAACAGGTATGGGCGATACAGACGACGAACTTAAAATGCTTATGAAAAATCTCAGATTAATTGTGTGGGTGAGCACCATTGTTGGCGCCTTAGGTGGATTTCTCTATTAGAAAGAGATTGGATGTATCGCAGGTACTTGTCCGCTTAAATCGCAATGGCAAACTATGATTCCTATCGGAGCCTATTTCGGTTTTGTGTTCGGAGATGTGCTGAAAGGATTCGTTACGCCCAAGAAAAATAGTGATAGTGAAGCAGATCATGATAAATAAGTATCTTAGCATTGCGCTGCAAACAAAAAATCCGGTATTTCTCGTACCGGATTTTTTGTTTACCGACTGGTTGAAAGGCTGCATATAAATTAATGTAAAATAGGCCCATACCGTACGCTATCGGACAACCCTACTGTACGATTTCGGACACTCGATTTTGAGCGAAACACTCAAAATACGTCATATTTGAGGGTTTTTAGGCTTGGCATGTCATTTGTTCTACAAAAGTTGATATAATTTTACTTACAAAATACAATGGCAGATAATTCGTATGTGTTATTTGTTCTACAAAAGTTGAAATAATAGAATTGTATGAAAAGAACTTACTTAGGTGAATTTGAAGAAATAGTTTTATTGACCGTTGCGATTTTAGGTGATAAGGCTTATGGTGTTTCTATTACTGAAGAAATTGAGCAACAAACCGGACGATCGCTGAGCGTAAGCGCTGTACACGCAGCGCTGCATCGGCTGGAAGAAAAAGGCATGGTGTCGTCGTTAATGGGGGATGCAACTGCCGAAAGGGGTGGTCGGAGAAAACGTATTTTTTCGGTTACTGCTTTAGGCAATCGGACGTTGGATGAAATCCGTTTGTTGCGCAACCGGATGTGGGATTCAATACCCCTAAGCATTTTTTCATCATTACCGGGATGAAGACTTTGAAAAATGAGTGATTGTGAATTGTCGATTTTCGATTTCGGATTGTCGAATGTTTTTGAACTGGTTTAACTGCCTAAGTATAAATAAATCATCATTCAGTTCATTAATCACTCACTCACTAATTCGCTCATTCACTCAATAAACCAATGCATGAAACAGCCAATTCCGCCCCGCTGGGCAAATCGATTACTGGAATGGTTCTGTGCGCCTCATCTGCTGGAAGAGGTGCTCGGGGATTTGCATGAGCGATTCGAGAAAAATGTTAGGGTATTTGGCATTGAAATAGCCCGTTGGGAATATATCAAAGGGGTGCTGGGTTTTATTCGTCCTTTTGCCTTGAAAAGAAAAACAAGATTATCACCGGCATTAAACATACAAATTATGATAAGCAACTATTTTAAAATCGCATTCAGGAATCTGCTCAAATACAAAGGGTATTCCTTCA
Organism: Emticicia sp. GW821-FHT11C11; assembly: GCF_058808615.1. NCBI lineage: Bacteria > Pseudomonadati > Bacteroidota > Cytophagia > Cytophagales > Leadbetterellaceae > Emticicia > Emticicia sp. GW821-FHT11C11. The sequence goes on along the minus strand of NZ_JBXARV010000002.1, from coordinate 367,753 downwards.
TTAATATCTTCGGGCTGGCTTCGGGTATGTCTGTTGCTATGCTGATTGGGCTCTGGATTTATGATGAACTATCCTTCAACAAATACCATCAGAATTATAACCGCATTGCGAAAGTAATGCAGGGGGCAACGCTTAATGGCGAGTTTGGTGTAGGGGAGCATATGCCTATTCCATTGGGAACAATTCTGAAAACCGATTACGCGGAAGATTTTAAACACGTGGTCATGTCTTCGTGGACGGGTGAGCACATATTGGCTTACAGCGATAAGAAATTTATGAAAATGGGCAATTATATGAGCCCGGAAGCACCTGACATGTTTACATTGAAGATGCTTAAAGGTACACGAGGAGGATTAAAAGACCAGAATTCAATTTTATTGTCTGAATCTGTTGCTAAGGCACTTTTTGGATATGCAGACCCATTGGGCAAGATTGTCAAAATTGATAACAGGTTAAATGTGAAAGTAACCGGTATCTATGAAGATTTTCCGTATAACACAGAATTCCGGGATATGACCTTTATTGCTCCCTGGGATTTATACGTTTCGTCGGAATCGTGGATTAAAGAAAACCCGGGGTGGGGGAATAATTCATGGCAGATTCTCGTGCAAATTGCTCCAAAAGCCGATTTTGATGTAATCTCGGAAAAGATAAAAAATTTAAGAGCGAAAAATGTTCCGGAAACGGCATATATGAATCCGGAGATTTTTTTGCATCCCATGAGTCGCTGGCATTTATATGGAGGGTGGGACAAATGGCGTAATCCGGAAGGGCGGATTCAATATGTCTGGTTATTCGGAATCATCGGTGTATTCGTACTTCTTCTGGCTTGTATCAATTTCATGAACCTCTCTACAGCCCGTTCAGAAAAGCGTGCGAAAGAAGTAGGCGTCCGTAAGGCAGTCGGGTCTGTTCGCTCACAGCTTATCATGCAGTTTTTTAGTGAGTCAATAGTAATGGTTGCTTGTGCTTTTGTGCTGTCGTTAGTGGTGGTATTACTTATGCTTCCATTTTTTAATGAGGTTGCTGATAAAAAATTATCATTACCCTGGAACGAGCCGGTTTTCTGGCTTGCAGGTCTTGGCTTTAGTTTGCTGACAGGTTTGGTAGCCGGTAGTTATCCTGCGCTGTATCTGTCTTCTTTTCAGCCAGTTAAAGTGTTAAAGGGTACATTCAGGGTGGGGCGTCTGGCGTCAATCCCTCGTAAAGTGCTGGTAGTAGTTCAATTTTCGGTTTCAATCACACTTATCATCGGCACAATTATCGTTTTCCGGCAGATCCAGCATGCCAAAAACCGTCCCATTGGCTATGACCGCAATAGTCTGATTACCATTGCCATGAATACGCCCGAACTATATGGTAAGTATAATGCATTGCGAAGCGAATTGAAAAGAACAGGTGCAGTTATGGAAATGTCAACCTCGTCATCATCCACAACAAGGTTAGGTTCAAGACTTATCGGATTTGAATGGCCGGATAAACCGGCGGGCTTTAAAGAGCAGTTCGGGGTTGTTTCCGTGACACATGATTTCGGCAGAACAGTAAACTGGCAATTTATAGCAGGCCGTGATTTTTCCAGAGCTTTTTCTACGGATTCTTCCGGCATAGTTCTTAACGAAACAGCCGTTAAATATATGGGTTTGAAAGATCCTGTCGGTAAGATTGTAAGATGGAATGGCAATCCGTATCAGGTGGTGGGTGTAATTAAAGATATGGTGATGGACTCACCTTTTGAGCCCGTGTATCAAACCGTTTTTGTTCTGAATTACAATTGGTCAAACATAATCAATATCAAGTTGAATCCTGAGCTGAGCGCTAACGAGGCACTGGCTAAGGTTGAACAGGTATTCAGGAAATTCAATCCGGGTAGTCCGTTCGATTACAAATTTACAGACCTGCAATATGCACTGAAATTTTCTACTGAAGACCGTATCGGCAAACTGGCAACTTTCTTTGCTGTTCTTGCTATTTTTATCTCATGTTTAGGTCTGTTTGGTTTAGCTTCTTTCGTTGCTGAACAACGCATCAAAGAAATTGGTATCCGCAAAGTGTTAGGTGCAACAGTATTCAGTTTATGGCGTCTATTATCAGCAGAGTTCGTATTATTTGTGTTGATAGCTCTTATCCTGTCTATTCCGGTTTCTTATTATTTTATGAATAGCTGGTTGCAGAAATATACTTATCACACTGAAATATCCTGGTGGATTTTTGGTCTGTCAGGTTTGGGAGCCGTACTGATTACTTTATTAACTGTCAGTTATCAGGCTATTAAAGCTGCTTTAATGAACCCGGTAAAGACGTTGAAGACAGAATGAGTGGATGAGTGATTGTCGAATGTCGATTGCAGATTGTCGAATTGTCTTTTAATCGTTAATCACTCAATCGCTAAATCACTCATTCACTAAATAAACCAACCCATGCAAAAGCCACAACCACCCCGCTGGGCAGACCAATTACTGGAATGGTTCTGTGCGCCTCATCTGCTGGAAGAGGTGCAGGGGGATTTGCATGAACGATTTGAGAAGAATCTACGGGTATTCGGCCCGGAGATAGCCCGTTGGGAATATATTAAAGGGGTGCTGGGTTTTATACGTCCTTTTGCATTGAAGCGGAAAACAAAGCTATCCAACTCATTAAACATACAAATTATGATAAGTAACTATTTTAAAATCGCATTCAGGAATCTGCTCAAATACAAGGGTTATTCTTTTATTAACATTTTCGGGTTGGCTACTGGCATGGCCGTAGCTATGCTGATTGGGCTATGGGTTTATGATGAGTTGTCTTTTAATAAATCTCATGATAATTATCAGCAGATAGCCCGAGTAATGCAGCATCAGACTGTTCGCGGAGAGAGAAGTACCCGCGAGAATAATCCTATTCCGCTGGGCAAAGAGTTACGCTCTTCCTATCCTGATGATTTCAAATATGTGGTAATGGCAACCCAGACCAAAAAGTATATTCTGGCATCGAATGGCAAAAATATGCGGCAGCGCGGAAGTTACATGGAAGCCGATGCACCAGATTTGCTAGGTCTGACGATGCTGAAAGGTACGCGGACAGGTCTGCAAGAACTGAACACAATTATGCTTTCAGAAACATTGGCAAAAACTCTTTTTGGTGAAGAAGAGGCGCTGAATAGAATAATAAAAATAGATAATGAATTAAATGTAAAGGTTGCCGGTGTGTATGAAGATATTGCGCACAATTCTGAATTTAAAGATATAGCGTTTATTGCTCCTTTTAAATTGCTGGTAGCCTCTTATGACTATATCAGAGACCATCAGGATGATTGGGGGAATAACTTCCTGCATATTTACGCACAGATTTCGCCCAATGCAGATTTCAATCAAGTATCTGCCAAAATAAAAGACATCAAGCTCAAACATGTAAGTGAAGAGTACGCTTCACGCAAACCTGAGCTTTTTCTTGAACCCATGCGTGACTGGCACCTGTATTCGTCATGGGAAAATGGCGTGCAGACAACCAGTGAACCTTTAAAACTGGTATGGTTTTATAGCACAATAGGAATTTTTATTCTGCTCCTGGCCTGTATCAATTTTATTAATCTTAGTACTGCCCGTTCTGAAAAACGAGCAAAAGAAGTAGGTATCCGTAAAGCTGTCGGGTCTATTAGAGGGCAGTTAATTGGTCAGTTTTTCATTGAATCATTTTTATTGGTAGCCGTAGCCTTTGCATTGTCTGTTTTATTGGTGCAGGCTATTCTACCCTGGTTTAATGTTGTTTCAGATAAGAGGCTCTCTATCATTTGGAGCGAACCCTTATTCTGGGTTGGTAATTTAGCTTTTATTGCTGCTACTTCAATATTGGCAGGGTTTTATCCGGCATTCTATCTTTCATCTTTCAAACCTATCAAAGCATTAAAAGGTACATTCAGGGTAGGTCGCTTTGCGTCTTTGCCGCGTAAGAGCCTGGTTATTCTCCAATTCACGGTTTCTATTACACTTATAATCGGTACAATTATAGTATATCAGCAAATTCAGTTCGCCAAAAGCCGCCCGGTTGGTTATTCGCGTGACGGCTTATTGATGATCCCTAAAACCACGGATGAACTCAGAGGCAAATATGACGTGTTGAGAACCGAATTAAAAAACACAGGTGTAGTAGCCGAAATGGCTGAATCGGCGAGTGCCTTGACAGATATAGGTTCAATGAACGGAGGTTTCGACTGGAAAGGCAAAGACCCCGACCTGCAAGCTGATTTTGGAACATTGGGTGTGACTTACGAATACGGCAAGACAATCAGCTGGCAGTTTGTTGACGGAAGAGACTTCTCGCGAGATTTTCCGGCAGATTCTGCAGGCTTTATCGTAAACGAAGCAGCTGCTAAACTAATGGGTATGAAGAATCTGGTAGGAGAGAGCATCAGATGGGATACTGATTTTTTTGATGGGGATAATTTCAAAATAATCGGCGTGGTAAAAGATATGGTCATGAAATCTCCGTTTGAACCCATCAAACCAACTATCTTTTTCTTGCAAGGCTACAAAAACTATGTGCTTGTTAAAATCAATCCGAGGGCAAGCGTCGCTGATGCACTTCCAAAAATAGAGGCTGTATTCAGGAAGATTGCTCCGAATACCCCGTTCGACTATCAGTTTGTTAATGAGACTTATGCCAAAAAATTTGGTGACGAAGAGCGTGTGGCCAACCTGTCTACCTTTTTTGCTGTACTGGCCATATTTATATCCTGCCTGGGTTTGTTTGGTTTGGCTTCGTTTATTGCTGAGCAACGCACGAAAGAAATAGGTATTCGTAAAGTATTGGGAGCAAGTGTAGCCGGTTTGTGGCAGATGCTCTCAAAAGACTTTGTGATTTTGGTCATGCTTTCATGCCTTATTGCTGCGCCTGTTGCTTATTATATTATGAGTGGCTGGTTAGCCAAATATACTTACCGAACAGAAATATCATGGTCGGTATTTGTAATGGTAGGCGCAGGTGCATTAATAATATGTTTATTGACCATCAGCTATCAGGCCATTAAAGCCGCCTTGATGAATCCGGTGAAGACGCTTAAAAATGAGTGAATGAGTGATTTAGTGATTAACGATTTAAAGACAATTCGACAATCTGCAATCGACATTCGACAATCACTCAATCGCTAATTCACTAAATAAACCAACCCATGCAAAAGCCACAACCACCCCGCTGGGCAGATAAATTGCTGCAATGGTTCTGTTCACCTCATCTGTTGGAAGAGGTGCAGGGAGATTTATATGAACGATTCGAGAAGAATCTACGGGTATTTGGCCCGGAGATAGCCCGTTGGGAATACATTAAAGGAGTGCTGGGTTTTATACGCCCATTTGCGCTGAAACATAAAACAAGATTATCACCCTCTATAAGCATACAAATTATGATAAGCAACTATTTTAAAATCGCCTGGAGGAACATCAGAAGAGACCCTCAGTTTACCTCGTTAAACCTCATTGGTCTGGCCATTGGCCTTACCAGTTCCTTATTGATTTACCTATGGGTAAACGACGAATTGATTGTCGACAAAAACAACGAAAACGATGAGCGGCTGTATCAGGTAATGATGAATATTTCTAAAGAAAATAACATTGAAACCGCAGAATATACAGCCGGAATACTGGCCAGCTCAATGGCTGCCGAATTGCCGGAGATAGAAATGGCAACTGCTGTTATTCCGGCCTCATGGTTTTCGAGCGGGGGTATTGTGAATGCGTCTGAAAATAAACTGAAAGCCAGAGGACAGTTTGTGGGCAAAGACTACCTGAAAATGTTTACCACTCATTTCATTCAGGGTGATAAAAACACGGCGCTGAAAGACAAGCATTCAGTGGCTATATCAGAAGACCTGGCCATGAAGCTCTTTCACACAACCCACAATATAGTAGGTAAAACTATTGAATGGAATCAGAACGAATTCAATGGGACGTATATGGTTACGGCTGTTTTTGAAAACAACCCGTCTCAGGTATCAGAACCTTTCGATATACTCTTCAATTTTGATCTTTTTGTAGAAAAACGCCCCGGTATGCTTGAGTGGGGCAATAGTGACCCCCGTACCTATCTGTTATTAAAAGAAGGCACTAACGTAGCCGCCTTCAATAAGAAAATTGAAGATTATCTGAAAAGCAAAGAGAAAAACTCTACCCGTCAGTTATTTGTCAGGAGTTTTTCAGATAAGTATCTCTACGGGCAATATGACAACGGTGTGCAGGTGGGTGGGCGTATTACTTATGTAAAACTGTTTTCTGTCATTGCCCTGTTCATATTACTGATTGCCTGTATCAACTTCATGAATTTGTCTACAGCCAAAGCCTCTCAGCGCATGAAAGAAGTGGGCGTAAAAAAAGTAGTCGGCGCTTCCCGGAGTTCGCTTGTTTTTCAATACATCAGCGAATCTGTACTGTTGAGTTTTCTGGCGTTCCTCGTTGCTTCGGTTTTAATCTTTGCCCTGCTTCCGGCCTTCAATGAGATTACGGGTAAAAACCTTTACCTGAGTTTTAACTGGAAAGTTCTTTTAGCTATGCTGGGTATCACATTGGTGGCGGGTATTCTGGCCGGAAGTTACCCCGCTTTATATATATCAGGTTTTAATCCGGTTTCGGTGCTGAAAGGTAAACTCCGTACCTCCATGGGTGAACTGTGGGTACGCAGAGGCCTGGTAGTATTTCAGTTTACGTTGTCTGTCATTTTTATTGCAGGCGTAATGGTAATGTTTAAACAGATAAACTTTATACAGTCGAAGAACCTGGGTTATAACCGTGACCACGTGATTCACTTTGAAATTCCGTTGGAAATGGATTCGGCCAAAATCAGTGCTGCCATCAGTTTTGTGAATGAACTGAAGAATATTCCGGGAGTGGTAACGGCAGGCAGCTATTATCATAATCTGACCGGAGATCATGGCGGTATAGGTGGATTTAAATGGCCGGGTAAAGATCCCTCGAAAGATTTCGATTTTGCCAATCTGGAAGTGGGACCGAATTTTCTGGAAACGATGGGCATCAAAATCAAAGAGGGTAGAAGTTTCTCGGCTAATCCTGAAAAAGAAATTGTGTTCAACGAAACGGCTATTAAGCAAATGGGATTGAAAAACCCAATAGGCAAAACCATAAAATACTGGGATAGAGAACGCCAGATTGTGGGTATAGCGGAAGACTTCAATTTTGAATCTCTCTATGAGGGCGTTAAACCCTGCTTTTTTCAGATATATCCTGTAATGCCTAATGTGTTGGTTCGTCTTACACCGGGTAACGAGCAGCAAACACTGGAAAGGATTCAACAAGCTTATACAAAGTTCAATAAAGGAATGGTCTTTGAATACAGATTTCTGGACGACGACTATCAGGCGCTTTATATATCCGAAAACAGGGTAGGAGTATTGTCAAGATACTTTGCCGGTCTTGCCATTATCATCTCGTGTCTGGGGTTATTCGGTCTGGCAGCATTCACGGCTCAGCGCAGACAGAAGGAGATAGGTATCCGTAAAGTGGTGGGAGCCACTGTGGCCAATTTGGCCTTTATGTTATCGAAAGATTTTTTCAGACTGGTTGCTATTGCCCTGATAATAGCTATACCATTAGTGGCATGGGGAGCAAGAAATTGGCTTTCGAACTTTGCTTACAGAGCGGATATCGGCGTGGAGATTTATGTGCTCACGGCTGCATTCATTCTAATGATAACATTATTAACAGTGAGCTATCAGGCTATTAAAGCAGCTTTAATGAACCCGGTGAAGACGCTAAAGTCAGAATGAGTGAATTAGTGATTGAGTGAATGAGTGATTGTCGAATGTCGATTGCAGATTGTCGAATTGTCTTTAAATAATTAATCACTAAATCGCTCATTCACTCAATCACCAAATAGATTACCAATGAAACAGCCAACGCCACCCCGCTGGGTAGACCGATTACTGGAATGGTTTTGTGCGCCTCATCTGTTGGAAGAGGTGCAGGGGGATTTACATGAGCGATTTCAGAAGAATCTGCGAGTATTCGGCATTGAAATAGCCCGGTGGGAATACATCAAAGGTGTGCTGGGTTTTATTCGTCCTTTTGCCTTGAAAAGAAAAACAAGATTATCGCCCTCTTTAAATATACAAATTATGATAAGCAACTATTTTAAAATCGCGTTCAGGAATCTGCTCAAATACAAGGGCTATTCCTTTATTAACATTTTCGGGCTGGCCACGGGCATGGCCGTAGCTGTGTTGATTGGACTCTGGGTTTATGATGAATTTAGTTTTAATCAGAATCATCAGAACTATGACAGAATTGCGCAGGTAAGAATCAGAGAAGTAGGCGAAGAAGGCGTAGGTATCAGTTCTTCTTTGCAGTATCCTTTATTGTCAGAACTGCAAACTAACCATCAGGCTAATTTTAAGCATATTATGGCTGCTTCATGGACAGTTGATAATGTATTAACGGCAGGAGAAAGTAAGGCGGCCCGCAAAGGATTATTTGTGAGTGCTTCAGCGCCTGAAATGCTGAGCCTGAAAATGCGGTATGGCACATGGACAGGCTTAAAAGACCTTAATTCGGTTATGCTTTCGGTTTCTACCTCAGAGGCGCTTTTCGGTGACACTAATCCTGTTAACCAGTTGGTGAAGATAAACAATGAGATAAACGTAAAAGTAACAGGTGTTTATGAAGATTTACCGCTGAACTCTCAGTTCAACGACATCAAATTCATGTCTCCTTTTGAACTATGGGTGGCTCAGAATAAATGGATAAGAGAAAAAGCGATAACCGACTGGGATAATCACTTTATCAAAATTTATGGGCAGATAAACGATAAAACTGATTTTGGACAAGCAACTGCCAATATCAAAGATGCCGTTTTAAGCAATTTGGGTGATGGTTATAAAGAACAAGCCAAACGCAAACCTCAGGTATTTTTATTACCTATGAGTGACTGGCACCTACACAATTATAAACGTGGAGAACTGGACACCGAACCCATGCGGATGGTATGGTTAATAGGCATTATCGGTACGTTTGTTTTGCTATTGGCATGCATCAATTTCATGAATCTGAGCACAGCCCGCTCTGAAAAACGTGCTAAGGAAGTAGGTGTCCGCAAAGCCATCGGTTCTTTGCGCGTGCAACTTATCAGTCAGTTTTTCAGTGAGTCATTTCTGGTTGTTATTTTCGCTTTTCTGCTATCGCTCCTTCTTGTAGGCATGAGTTTAAGCTGGTTTAACCAGTTGTCGGCTAAGGCAATGACTATTCCGTTTACCAACCTTTATTTCTGGCTCATTTGTACAGGCTTTATTATTCTGACCAGTCTTCTGGCAGGCAGCTATCCTGCATTATACTTGTCGTCTTTCCAGCCTGTCAAGGTATTGAAAGGCACATTTAGAGCAGGGCGGTTTGCATCGGTGCCACGTCAAGTACTGGTAGTGGTGCAATTTACGGTTTCGGTTACTTTAATTATCGGTACCATTGTGGTTTTCAAGCAAATACAGTTTGCTAAAAACCGCCCTGTCGGTTATACACGTGATGGTCTCCTGATGATTGAAATGAAATCAGGAGATTTTTATGGGAAACATGAATTATTGCGAAATGAGCTAATCAGTACGGGAGCAGTAGCAGAAATGTCGGAATCAATGGGTAGAATTACAGAAGTATGGTCAGGTAACGACGGATTTGAGTGGAAAGGTAAGACTCCGGCCATGAAAGAAAGTTTCGGTACACTGGTAGTAACTCCCGAACATGGGAAAACCATAGGTTGGCAATTTACTCGGGGACGTGATTTTTCGAGAGAACTGGCATCTGATTCGGCAGGTTTAATAATCAATGAGGCGGCTGTAAAATTCATGGGACTGAAAGACCCGGTAGGGGAAGCCGTAAGCTGGCAATTCCAGAAGAGGCCGATTCAGCATTATAAAATTCTTGGGGTGATAAAAGATATGGTCATGGAGTCGCCCTATGAGCCGACAAGTCCGGTTATATTCATGATAAAGGGGCATGGCGGGCCTAATATTATCAATATCAAGATTAATCCTAAAGTGAGTGCCAGTGAGGCTTTGCCCAAAATAGAGGCGGTTTTCAAGAAACTAATACCGACGGCTCCGTTTGAATACAAGTTTGTTGATGAAGAGTACAATAAAAAATTTGCAGCTGAAGAGCGAGTAGGCCAACTGGCCAATGTTTGTGCCATATTGACCATCATTATCTCATGCTTAGGTTTATTCGGATTGGCATCGTTCGTAGCCGAACAACGCACCAAAGAGATAGGCATCAGAAAGATACTGGGCGCTTCAATCAATAATCTATGGGCTTTATTGTCGAAAGATTTCATAGTGCTCGTTATTATCTCGTTGGTCATCGCTTCGCCTATCTCTTATTATTTCATGAACCAGTGGATTCAGAAATTTAACTATCGCACCGAAATACCGTGGTGGATTTTCGCTTTGGCCGCTATTGGTGCCTTGTCTATTACATTATTGACAGTGAGCTATCAGGCCATTAGAACAGCTTTGATGAATCCGGTGAAGACGCTGAAGTCAGAATGAGTGAATTAGTGATTGAGTGAATGAGTGATTGTCGAATGTTGATTGCAGATTGTTGAATTGTCTTTAAATAATTAATCACTCAATCGCTAAATCACTAACTCACTAAATAAATCAACTAATGCAAAAGCCACAACCACCCCGCTGGGCAGACCGATTACTGGAATGGTTCTGTGCGCCTCATCTGCTGGAAGAGGTGCAGGGGGATTTGCATGAGCGATTCGAAAAGAATCTACGGGTATTCGGCTCTGAAATAGCCAGATGGGAATACATCAAAGGGACGCTGGGTTTTATTCGTCCTTTTGCCTTGAAAAGAAAAACAAGATTATCACATGCATTAAACATACAAATTATGATACGCAATTATTTCAAAATCACATTCCGTAACCTTATTAAAAATCTGAGGTTTACAACCATTAATGTGGTAGGTATGACCTTAGGAATGGCTTGTGCTCTGATTATTTTCCTGATAGTAAGACACGAAACAGGCTATGACCTTTACCAAAGCAAAAAGGACAGGATTTTCAGAGTTGAAACAAAAAATGTTAAAGAAAATAATACTTATCCTGGTACCTACACGGGCATGACCAAGGCTTTATATGCCGATTTTCCGGAGGCGGAAAAAGTGGCGCCTATTCTGCAAATGTGGGGGAATACCTTTTCGGCCGCTAATTCTGACAGCCGCTTCAAAGAAAACTATGTGTTTGCAGACAGCAACTTATTTAAAGTATTGGATTATGAATGGATTATGGGTGATGCCGATAAAGCGCTGACACAGCCGAACACGGTTGTTCTGACCCGTAAATACGCTGAAAAATACTTCAGTAGAATCAATGTTCTGGGCGAAACCATCCGCTTCGATAACAAGCAGGATTTAATGGTGAGCGGTGTACTCGAAGATTTTCCGAACAATAGCAGCTTCCCATTCAATATGCTCATTTCATCTTCAAGTCTGAAGAATACCCATCCGAATTATGATACGGATAAATGGAACGGCTGGAACGACAATTTTCAGGTATTGGTGTTGCTTAAAAACGGAATCGATGCGAAGAAGGCGGAGAGTCGTTTTCCAAGAATTGTAGAAAAATACATGGGAAAAGAAGCGATACCTGATAAAAACTTCCTGCTTAACCCTCTGAAAGAATTGCATTATTCACATAATATGAGTGGTCACACGGCAAATGTTAAAATGCTTGGAACGCTATCAGTAATAGGCCTGCTGATATTGCTCATTTCGTGCTTCAATTTTATTAATCTCAGCACAGCGCAATTGTTTAAGCGTGCTAAAGAAGTAGGTGTAAGAAAAGTAATAGGTGGCACCCGCCAGTCTTTAATGGTACAGTTTCTTGTAGAGGCGGGTATTATTACAGGGGCCGCCATTGTTCTGGCTGTTTTTACAGCTTATTTAGCAATGCCGTCCATCGCTACTCTTATGGACATACCTGTGAACATGGCAGATTTGTTTACGCTCAGCAACATGCTATTTGTGCTGGGTTTACTGGTTGCAACAACTATTCTAGCCGGGGCGTATCCTGCTTTAAAGCTATCGGGTATTACGCCAATCAAGGCATTGAATAAGAATAAACAGCCACAGGGTAAGAGCGTATTATCCTTACGACAAGGTCTGGTGGTAGTTCAGTTTACGGTTTCGTTGGTTCTTATCAGTGCGGCCATGCTTATTAATGAACAGTTGAATTTTTTCAAAAAGGCCGATTTGGGTTTCAATAAAGATGCCATCATAACCGTAGGCCTCCCAGATAACAGTCCGGCAAAATTGCAGGCATTCCGTAATCAACTATTGAGCTCTTCTCAAATAAAAGATTTGAGTTTCTCATTGAACAGCGCTTCCTCTGAAGGCAACTGGATGCAGGCAACACAAGTAAGAAACAGTGTAGAGCCGATTGCCATAAAAGCGCAGATGAAAATGGGAGACTCCCATTTTTTAAGTACTTACGGCGTTCAATTACTAGCAGGACAGGCGCTTAAGGATACTGACACTACAGGCAAAGTATTGGCAAACGAAATATATCTCGAAAAAATGGGTCTCACCAACCCACAGGATGCTATCGGCCGGAAGATATATTGGGGTGATAGCGATGACTTTGCAACCATAGTGGGAGTGGTCCGGAACTTCCATGTCAATTCATTGCATCAGAAAATAGACCCTACACTGATACAGGTTACCCCGCAGCATTATTATCAGGCAGGTATTAAGCTCAATAATGCGCATCTGGATACTGAAACAATTCAGACGGTAGTAGTAAATATTGAAAAACTCTGGAAGGCTACTTTCCCGGGGCAGGTATTTGAGTTCAGCTTTTTAGATAAAGAACTGGCAAACGCTTATCAGTCAGAAACGCGTACCGCCCGCTTGATAGAAACTTCCACCTTTATAGCCCTGCTTATTGCCTGTCTGGGTCTGTTTGGTCTGGCTACTTTTATAGCCGAGCAACGTACCAAAGAGATAGGTATCAGAAAAGTGCTTGGCGCATCAGTGCAAAGCATTTTAGTACTGCTGTCGGTAGAGTTTCTTAAGTTGATTCTGATAGCTATTCTGATAGCCACACCATTAGCCTGGTGGGTAATGGAAGGATGGCTGAAAAACTTTGAATTCAAGATTCAGATCAGCTGGCAGGTTTTTGTACTTACAGGCATTATAATGCTGGTAATAGCATTGCTGACGGTCTCTTTCCAGAGCCTAAAAGCTGCGTTGCTGAATCCGGTGAAGACGTTGAAGAGTGAGTGATTTGTGATTGAGTGAATGAGTGATTGTCGGTTTTCGATTGCAGATTGTCGAATTAATTGTCTTTTTAAATAATTAATCACTCAATCGCTCATTCACTCAATCACCAAATAGATTACCAATGAAACAGCCAACCCCACCCCGCTGGGCAGACCGATTACTGGAATGGTTCTGTGCGCCTCATCTGCTGGAAGAGGTGCAGGGAGATTTGCATGAACGATTCGAGAAGAATATACGGGTATTCGGCATTGAAATAGCCCGTTGGGAATATATCAAAGGGGTACTCGGGTTTATTCGTCCTTTTGTCTTGAAAAGAAAAATAAGATTATCACCTGCATTAAACATACAAATTATGATAAGCAACTATTTTAAAATCGCATTCAGGAATCTGCTCAAATACAAGGGCTATTCTTTCATTAACATTTTTGGGTTGGCTACCGGCATGGCCGTAACCATGCTAATAGGTCTATGGGTATATGATGAAGTCTCTTACGATAAGCATTACAAGAATTATGATAGGATAGGCCACCTGTTTCAGTTTGTGAAGTTCGGCCCCGAAAAGTCTACTTATGATGTAATGCCGATACCCTTGGCAGAAGAACTCAGAAGCAAGTATCCTGATTTTGAAGCGGTAAGTCTTTCGTCCAATAATTTTTCATTGGTACTCGCATCCGGAGAAAAGAAACTGGTAAAAACAGGAAATTATGTAGAGCCATCCTTTGTCGATATGTCATCTGTAAAGATGCTTGCAGGCAATAGAAATGGCCTGAAAGATGTGAATGCCATTCTGATTTCAGAGTCTTTGTCGAAAGACCTTTTTGGGATGGAAAACCCTTTGGATAAAATCATAAAAATTGATAATAAGGAGAGTGCGAAAGTGGTAGGTGTATATGAGAATTTTCCCTACAATACCACGTTTAAAGACGTTCTTTTTATGGCTCCGTGGAGCTTATATGAGGCAAGCAGTGAAAACGTAAAACGAGACAAAGACGAATGGGACTCAAACTCGTATCAGATTTATGCGCAGTTGAAATCGGGAGCAGATTTTGACAAAGTTTCAGCAAAAATTAAAGATATCAGAGTAAACAGAGCGGATCCTCCCGGATACAGACCTGAGTTTTTTGTTCACCCCATGAGCAAATGGCATTTGTATTCTGATTTTAAAGACGGAATAAATATCGGTGGATTGATAAAGTTTGTGTGGCTTTTTGGCATTATCGGTGCATTTGTATTGCTGCTTGCTTGCATCAATTTTATGAACCTCAGTACTGCACGGTCAGAGAAAAGAGCTAAAGAAGTGGGTATCCGCAAAGCTGTTGGGTCAATCCGCGGGCAATTGATTATGCAGTTTTTCAGTGAGTCTTTTTTAGTAGTGATATTAGCTTTTGTACTCTCAATCCTGATAGTTCAACTCTCATTGCCACTGTTTAATCTTGTGGCTGATAAGCAAGTAGGTATTCTATGGACAAACCCTGTCTTTTGGCTGTCAGGCATAGGATTTAGCCTATTAACAGGCCTGGTTGCGGGTTCATACCCCGCATTTTATTTGTCTTCTTTTCAGGCTGTTAAGGTATTAAAAGGCACTTTCAGAGTAGGGAGGTATGCATCAGTTCCGCGCAAGGTACTGGTTGTATTGCAGTTTACAGTTTCAGTTACCTTAATTATTGGTACAGTTGTGGTTTTCAGGCAGATTCAGTTTGCTAAAAATCGCTCGGTGGGCTACGATCGCAACAGACTGATTGAAATAAATATGAATACCCCTGAGCTATTCAAAAACTTCAAAGTATTGAAGAACGATCTCATGGCATCGGGGGCTGTTTATGGAGTAGGGGTTTCCTCCGGTTCTATTACTAGTCAGGCAGGTGGAACAACTAATATATCATGGAAAGGAAAAAGCCCTGAAGGTAAACCGTTGTTGATGTCAAACTATGTATCGCACGAGTACGGAAAAGCTATCGGTTGGCAGATTCTTCAGGGTCGCGATTTCTCAAAGGCATTTTCAACAGATACAGCTTCCATGATTATCAACGAATCGGCTTTGAAATTAATGGCCTTTAAAAATCCACTTGACGAAATAGTTACCACCAGTGGTAAAGCATATAAGGTAATAGGAGTAGTAAAAGACATGGTGAAAGAGAACCCATTCAGACCTGTATCGCCTTCGTTCTTTATGGTAAATTCAAGAAATGTGAATACGATTCAGGTTAAACTTGCGCCTGAAATGGGTACAGCAGAAGCTCTGGCCAAGGCAGAAACAATTTTCAGAAAGCATAATCCTGATAGCCCTTTTGTCTATAGTTTTGTCGACGAAATTTATGGTAAGAAATTTGGAGACGAAGAACGAATAGGGAAATTAGCCTTATTCTTTACTGTTCTTGCTGTGCTTATCAGTTGTTTAGGTTTATTTGGTCTGGCTTCTTTTGTGGCTGAGCAACGGACAAAAGAGCTGGGTGTTAGAAAGGTTTTAGGGGCTTCGGTAGTCAATTTGTGGCTGCTATTATCAAGAGATTTTGTTTTCCTTGTAGCTATAGCATTGTTTATTGCTTCACCCGTTGCCTATTATTTTATGAACGATTGGATTCAGAATTATGATTATCGGGCAAGTATATCCTGGTGGATTTTTGCACTGGCCGGAGGAGGAGCCTTGCTGATTACTTTATTGACGGTGAGCTTTCAGGCTATTAAAGCAGCTTTGATGAATCCGGTGAAATCGTTGAAATCAGAATGAGTGATTTGTGAGTGAATGGCAACGAGAGTACTTGTTTTGAAATAGTTAATCCGATAGAAATAGGGATATGCTGTAAAGTTTATACTTTTGGCATATCCTTTTTTGTTTTAGCTGATAGGTCTTATAAAATCATAGAAAAGAGATTATCGGGCGTTTAAAGCAGTTTCTGGTTGATTACTGAATATCCATTCGCTTTTTATAGGCTTCATAAGCACTTTCCAGCAATTGTTTCACAGCCTCTGATTTGATTTGCTCTTCGTTTCTGATTTCAATATAGCGACTGATTTTGCCTGTTCCTTCCAATAATTGGTGAGGGTCAGATAAGTCGATACCACGATAAAAACCCAGTTTTAGGCCTTTTTTGGAAGGAATAATGGTGCAAACCATCTCGGCGTATTTCTGCCCGTAACAGTAAGCCACCATTTTAGCAGGAATATCCAGTTGTTCTATCACATTAGGTAATGTTTCAAGAACTACTTCACGCATGAACAGAGCGTTGGTATATGCCTGCTCAGGATATCCGGAAAGAAATTCTTCTATGCGGGCGTCCATATAATTCAGTGTTTGTCAGGATCCGGATTAAGTAATCTCAAAGCATTGAAAATGGCCTGATGTGTAATCGTACCATGATTTTCTTGTGGCAGGTAATCGAAGTGAACTTCCAGATTTTTGTTCTCAGCCCCTTTTAGTTTTTCGACCAGTAAATTGGCATCTACTTCCATTACCCTGGGGATGTCCGACGGTGTAAGCCCTTCCTTGCCAACGCCGATATATACTTTTGTTTTCCAATTGAAATTCTTTTTCAGAATGTCTGAATCAAGATTGAGTAAAGAGCCGTTATCCCACCAGATGCTGGGGCTGATGATGATATACTGATTAAACATTGCAGGTTTTTTCAGTAAGATTTCAGAAGCCAGTAACCCGCCCAATGATTGTCCGATGATGGTTTTGGAGCCATTGGTTTTGTAGGCCTTTTCAATATAGGGTTGCAGATCCTTTTCAAGAAACCCGATGAATCTCTCTGAATAACCCGCTGTCTTAAACCTCTCTTTGTCTTTCAGAATACTGGTCGGGTACGTAAAATCTCTTCGACGGTCAACATTGACAATACCCACAACAATTGATTTAGGCACTCGGTTGATCCACGAAAAGGTATTGAATTGATAAAGCCCCACCACATGGATAAAGTCTTCATCCTGCGAGCCATCGAGCAGATAAACTACTGCATAGCGGGTAGTATCTTCTTTTGAATAGCCTTCGGGCAGGTAAATATTCAATGTCCTTTTTTCAGAGAGCTGCGTTGAAGTGATTTCATCCACATTGCCTAAAACAAATGGTTTGGGTGTTGTTAATCCTGTTTGTGCCGTTAAAGAAAAGGGCAGGTATAACAAAAGCAGAGTCTTCAGGATTTTCATTTGTTGAACCAATTAATTCTAATCAGGTTAATTTACATTTTAGAAAGCACCACATAGATTATTTTGTCTACCACTTTTATCTGTGGCACCGGATTAACAGCCACGTCAGGAAACTCAAGTGGCTTGCCTTTGATGATATAACCGCTTTCAGCAAGGGTATAGAAAATCTGTTCACCAAACAAGAATGTTTCCACGTCTCGTGCGCCACGTGTAAAGCCCATCGCAACATTATAAGGTTTGGTAAGATGATGCCTGACAATAGCAGATTTTATTTCTTTTGTCAGTTTTGCTTTCAGGTTTTCATCAACCACTCTTTTTCCATTCTCAATTTTGAGGGTAAAAGTAGTATCCTGTCTCACCTTTTGTTCTTTGAAAACAGGCATTTTAGAAACACTCTTTTGTCTGGAAGGCTGAGGACCATCGTTGTCATTTAGGTGGTAGCTGCCAAAACTGAACAGGAATATGGATAATAGTATGCTGAGGTTCATAATCAGAGAATTAAGGTACTTAATTGGTTTTTTCTGCACAGACAATCATTGAAGAAACACTAATGGGTTGTCCGTTGATTTCATGGTCTGGCTCATATTGTTCAAGAATGCGGCTGACTTTAAGCCCATTTTCTGATAACAGGGTTGTGAGGTCTTCTGCATTGTACATGATAAACCCGTATTGTGTAAATGGATAGCTCTCCATAACCGACTTCGATCTGAGTGCAATCAATAATTGTCCTTTGGGTTGGAGCACCCTTTTTATTTCGTTCAGCACCAATGTGGGGTTATCCCAGAAATAGACCGTATTTATGGTGAAAATCTTGTTGAAACTTTCCTGTGTAAAGGGGAGGTTATCTGCCGATGCAAGTTTGAATACGGCCTGACCGCTACTGATAAATGTTTCGTTGAGTTGTGAGGCGGCTTCAACCATTGCTTCTGAGAAATCACAGCCGGTATAGCGAATAGAGGAGTCGGCTGAGAGAATGTCTTTTACAAAAAAGCCGTTTCCCATGCCAATTTCCAGGATAGTATCGTTCGATGCGGGGTTTAGAGCCTCAATGGCAGACAGGTTCATTTGTTGATTGCTCTTGTTCATTCTTTCGCCAATTTCAGTGGCGCCGTCACCATGAGGCTGTCGTAACTGAGATGCTACTTCTTTCCATTGTTCTTCGTCCATAATTGTTGCGGGGTTAATTTTGTTGAGCAAATTAGTAAAAAAAATGATTACGATTTATCCCGGGGTTCATTTTATAGAAAAGTGATATTTGACAAATTGAAAAAACAAGAATAGATTTGGAACTGATCTTTAGCAATTAAAAGAAAATATTTCACGTATCAGAATAGCAGAACTTAAATGGGAAATTTGCCGCATACCAGGATTTCTATTTAAGATTCAGCAGGATATTTATCAACTTAACGGCAATACCATGACCGATTACCTCAGCAGCGCCCGGAAACAATTTGAATACTATAAGTCACTTGGCGAAAAAACAATCGCCCAATTGACTGATGAGCAATTGTTCTGGCAGTATAATGAAGAAAGTAACAGTGTTGCCATAATAGTGAAGCATTTGTGGGGAAATATGCTTTCGCGCTGGACAGATTTTCTGACTACTGACGGGGAGAAAGAGTGGAGACAGCGGGATGCTGAATTTGAAAATGACATAAGTACCAGAGAAGAATTACTCAATAAATGGGAGGCCGGCTGGGGGTGTCTGTTTAAAGCATTGGATGATTTAACCGATGAAGACTTAGAGAAAGAGATTTTTATCCGCAATCAGGGGCATTCGGTTGTGGAAGCCATTAACCGCCAACTGGCGCATTATCCCTACCATGTCGGACAAATTGTGTTTATTGGCAAAATGGTTCGTGACGCAGACTGGGTTTCGTTGTCGATACCGAAAGGTAACTCCGGGGCCTATAATTCAGATAAATTCTCGAAGCCGAAACAAAAACAACATTTTACCGATGAGTTTTTAGCAGAAAGCTAAGGGCATAGGGACTTAATAGCCTATGCCATTAGCCCTCTGCACTGCGCTATTCCGTCTTTAAGCTCTTCACCGGATTCATTAATGCCGATTTGATGCTATGGAAACTCACAGTTAGTACAGCAATCAGAATGGCAGTCATTCCTCCTGCAACGAATACCCACCCTTGTACAGGCACTTGATACGCAAAGCCCTGCAACCACCAATGAACGGCATACCAGGCCAGCGGAGAGGCTACAATAACTGCCCAGAGCACAGGTTTTAGAAAATCTTTAGAAAGTAATACAGCGATACTGTGTATACTGGCTCCCAGTACTTTCCTGACCCCTATTTCTTTCGTACGGCTTCGGGCTGTAAACATAGCCAAGCCTAATAAACCGAGGCAGGCAATGTAAATGGCAAGCCCTGCAAACCAGTTGAATATCTTCGCCAATTGCTGGTCAGACTCATATTGTTGCTGAAAATAAGTGTCGAGAAAGAAATACTCAAAGGCATTGTTCGGAAAAGCATTTTTGTAGATTTCTTCAATCATAAATAAGGTATTCTTGATATCCTGACTTTGCAGAGTGAGTGTTATATAGGCACTATTCCAGGGAATATGGTAAAACACAACCGGTTTTGTATCGTTTTTAAGAGACTCCTGATGAAAATCTTTTACCACACCTACTATCTTTTTGGGTAAAACGTCGCCTATTTTCTGATTCAGGGCGCTTTCCGGCTTTGAAAAACCAAAGACCCTCATGGCTGTTTCGTTAATGATTACAGCATTATCGTCTAAAATCATTTCTTTGACAAAATTACGACCCGCCAGCAATTTGATTTCATAACCCGGAATAAATTCTTCATCAATGGCTACTATCCTGCAAAGTTTAAAGCTATTGGCCGCTTCATGAAAACGATGAAACTCGTTCGTCCAGAATATCTCTCTACCCGGTACAGAAGACGAAGCTGCTACGTTTTTCACGCCTGTATTAGCTAAGATTCTGTCTTTAAAGAAAGTCATATCATTAATAAAACTACCGGTGCGAAGTATCCTGGGGGTATTAATAATCAGTTTCTGGTCTATGTTCATGCCTAAGTCTTGCTTTTGCATAAATTTGATTTGCTGATTGATAACTATGGTGCAGGTTATCAATAGGATAGAGGCTGAAAACTGAAATATCACGAGCCCTTTACGAAATAGTTTGCCGGATGAATTAGTGGTTAAACGCCCTTTTAAAACCAGCATAGGCTTAAAAGAAGATAACGCAAATGCCGGATAGACACCAGATAAAATAAAACCCATGCAAAAGACTATTACTATAGCCAGATAAAATATGGGCTGAGAGAGTATGGAAAAATCAGCGTGGGTGATTATTCTGGTAGTAAGCAGAAAGAGAACGGAGCCTATCACTAAGGCAAGCAGATTGAAAATGAATGACTCTAACAGAAACTGACCCACAAGCTGTCGTTTTTCTGAGCCTAAAGTCTTCCGGATGCCCACTTCCTTGCCTCTCTCCATACCCATAACTGTAGAGAGATTGGTATAATTAAGCCAGCCTATGGCCAGAATCAATAGGGCAACTACGATCAGCACATAGATGATTTCCATCTTACCGCCGGGTTCTATCTCCGAATTACTAAGCGGGTTGAGATGAATGTTGCGGACGGGCTGCAATGTCATGGTCTGATGCGCGTTGTAATTTCGCCATTGGCGCCCGAGATGCTTTTTAATAACACCGGCTATGTTTTTTTCTACTTCAGTAGTGTTTGCATTGGGTTTCAGCAACAGATAAGTATGGAAATTTGCCCAATACCAGCCACCTATAGCAAACTGGTTGTTTTTAAGCAGGTTGGGTATGGCAAAAATAAAATCGAAATGAAAGTGGCTATTAGCAGGCACGTCTGCAAACACACCGCTCACCTGGTAGTCTCCACTCTGCCATTCAGTCTTTAATTGCAGTATTTTTCCGATAGGGTTTTGTTCACCGAAGTACTTCCGGGCCATAGATGCCGAGACAACCACAGATTCGGGATTTTGTAATACCTGATCAGCAGACCCTTTTAACAAAGGGAATGAAAATACCATGAAAAACGAAGCATCGGCATAAAAACCGTTTTTCTCGTGAAAACTTACGGGGCCTCCTTCAGATTTACGGTAATTAATCATGCCGTCTGCCCGGTGCACACGCACAAAGTCTTCTACCTCAGGTACTGATTCTTTAATTGCCGGCCCCTCTGCATGATAACTAAGAGCACTGCTATTGGTTAATACCTTATTTTTATAGTCATTCAGGTTAATACGATAAATCCTGTCGGCATGCTGATGAAAATCGTCGTAACTGATTTGGTCAAATACATATCGGGCAATAAGCATAAAAGCGGCCATACTTAATGATAAACCGATAATCATTATCAGAGAGATGGCTTTGTGTTTAAGCAAAGTGCGCCAGGCAATTGTGAGGTAAATCTTTAGCATAATTTTGTATGTTGAATAGGAACAAATATATAACTAATATTTTAGTTTCAAAACTAATTTATTAGTATTTGTTCCTGTTCAACATAAAAGCCCTTCAATGAATGTATAAATGAAAACCGGAGAGATTAATTAATCTCTCCGGCCCGGTTAATGATTTATTGTATGTCAGGATGTTCACCTCCAGGCGCCTAATATAAAACCGGCAAGAGTATAGTAAACGGTAATGTACCCGCTGTTGATTAGTATGTATTTCAATGATCGCTGCTCAAACAGAGCTACAATTGTGAAAATTAAAGAGCAAAAACCAAAGCCTGTCAGGAACCCCGCAGATGCTCCCCAGACCATATCAGTTTTGTCATCTCCCAGAAAAAACGCTAGATTATAACTCGTTATCAGCGCCAACACAAAGGTAATACCGTAAATCTTTGCCGGATTAGTAGCTTTCAATTGCTCGTCGGTAAGATTATTTGCGGTTTTCCAGCCGTTGAAAAACAGTAGGGGTGAATACCATAAGGCACCTAAAGCCAGACTGACAACTGCGCAGAGCAACACTGCCCAATGGTTAATGTAGAAGTTCTCCATAGTGATAGGGTTTAGAAATATGATTATAAATAATAGAACTTGCTAAGATAAAAACGCATCATAGCCCAAGCCCAAAGGGCATGGACTCTACAGGTCACTTCTCGATATTACATGTACTTGTATAGCTGGTTTTCGCTTAATGTGAGGTTGTAGGATTGGTATTCCGGATAATCGCTCAGGCTTGTATCTATTTCAATAGTTGATTCATAAACCAGGTTGATGAACAACTCCGTGGCGATGTATTCCTGATTATAAGTGAAGTTCTTTTCAAAATGATTAATAAAACCAGACGGGATATGAATTTCAAAAATCATACAGTGAAGATGTTTAAAACAGTTTAGGATACTTATTCAAATATAATAAAAAACAGATTGATATTTCCTAATTGTCGGGTGAAATTATTCGATAAAATCAATAATAGAATGTTTTTAAACGAAAATCGGAGGCATTCTTTCAAATATTTACCTGCCCTGATAATCTATTTTTTAACACTATTTAACATTATTGACATTTGACTTTTTAAACGCAGATTGTCTAACTATTGTTTAGAAAATTAAGGAAAATTATAATTCAATAGTTGAAAAATATGGAAAGCCTATTTAAAAAAGCCCTGCTAATCGGGATGATTGGGCTGGGCATCTCAGGTGCGAAGGCACAGGTAAGTACACACCGGGACCCTGCTGCCGATTTCAGTGAGTATCGTTCATTTGCGTGGATCAAACCTGATATTCAAACGAAAAATCCGCTTTACAATAATGATTTGGTAACGAAGAGGATTCAGACAAACGTTGATAAGATTTTATTGGCAAAGGGTTTGAATATTGATACCAGAAAACCTGATATATTGTTGAAATTCCATACCAATGCAGTCAGGGAAACAACACGTGGATTCAATTCTGGGCCTACTTATCCCACGATAGGTTATAGAAGAGTCGGGCGCTTCGTGGTTCCCTATACTATGGGTTATTGGGGCGGGGGATATTCAACGCCTTATACGTATACTGAAGGTTTGCTGGTAATTGACGCCATCGATGCAAAAACCAATAAATTGGTTTGGCAGGGTAGTATTTCAGCACCAATCAATAACCGGAAACTTGACAAACAGATCGAAAAGGGTGTCAGCAAGATTATGAAGAAATATCCAAACTCATAAGCTGATGTCATTGCCGGATAATTAGTTTGTACAAGAAAGGGAATGTGCCATAGGGTATGTTCCCTTTTGGATTTTATGGAAATACTACATAATCTGTATACATATTTCAGCTGATGTTCTGCACGCTTCCTGATAAAAGTGTTTATCTTTACTTGTCATCTTAAAGCTAAGCGTTATGAAGAATTTCAGAAATTCGGTGCTTCGGTTTCTTTTAGGGCTACGGCGACCATCAGGCAAAGCCAACAGAAGTTTGCTACTTAAAAACGGCGAAAGCCTCGCGGCTTTCATGATACGTGAAGCTACTATTGCCGATCTTGACGCGTTGGTAAGTCTTCATATTCAGACCTGGTACGAAACCTACTGGAATTCCGGACACAAGCTTTCACGTGATTACATTCACAAGCATTGGCAGGATTTCTTTCAGCAAGCCAATACCACTTCGTTTTGTCTGGTGATAGAAAACACACTTACCCAACAACTGGTTGGCTACGCCAGAGGCAAGGCCTATGCATCAGAAGATTTGCCTGATTATAAGGGTGAACTGAACAAGATTTTCATTTTAACTCAATATCAACGGCTGGGATTAGGCAAAAAACTAGTAGCAGAAATAATTAAGCGATTTGTAGCCCAACGTATCCATTCTATGGTGTTGTTCGGAATCCCGCAGAATCCTTCCTGTGGTTTTCATGAAGCCATGGGTGGCAAAAGACTTTATGCGGCCAATGGAAAATTTAATGGAGGCTACGGTTGGAAAGATTTGCAGAAATGGGACAAGCAAGATGCCTCAATTGTGTGAAATATTAGTGATGATTTAGTCCATCAATGAAAAAGTCATGATTCAACCGCATGAATTAAAACATGAGTTGCCTATGGAGGTAGCCAATCAGACCATCAGTACGACTACAATGGTGTGGGAGATGCTTCATGCCAGCTATGACGGCAACCTGGATAAGGTGAAGGAATTGCACAGACATTGTCCTGACCTGATTTATGCGCAATACAATTATACACCGCCTATTCATCTGGCTGTTCGCGAAAAACACTATCACCTGGTTGAATACTTACTCCAATATGGGGCTTACAGTCCCACTTACCGTACTTATCCTTTTCAGGATGATCTGCTTACTGTGGCAAAAGACCGCGAATATGATGATATTGCGGCGCTGTTAGAAGACTATATCAATAATCCGGGCTTGCATGTGTATAATGGAGACAATGGACGGATATTTTATAACAGAACTTCCAAAGAGCAAAGTTTTGAAGATATGGTTGACAGAGGAGATGTGGAAGGAGCAGAACAAGTACTTCAGATAAATGGCGAACAGGTACATGACCTTACGTTCTTTTGGGGCGAGGGTATTCTGATGATGCCCGCCAAGGATAATAACGCTGCTATGGTGCAATTGCTACTGAGTTACGGTGCCAAAGTGCCGGTGTTACTGAAATGGGCACAGGCTTATTATTTTAAACATCCGGATATGGCTGCTTTTTTGATGGATAAGGGCATGAACCCCGGAGTGATGAGCTGGCACCATGTAACATTGCTGCATGACATGGCTCAGAAAGGTGATATAGTCAAAGCAGATTTATTGATTAAGCATGGCGCAGATCTTAACCCTATTGAAGAAGAGTACCAGTCGACACCATTAGGATTAGCGGCCCGTTGGGGGCACCTGCCCATGGTTGAATATTTATTGCATCAGGGGGCTGATCCGTCCAAGGCAGGAGCTCCCTGGGCCACTCCGCTGGCCTGGGCAAAAAAGAAAGGACATACCGCAATAGAGCAATTATTGGTGTCTGTCTTATCATAATAAACCTATCGGTTTGAAGTAAAAAGAGACTAGTGATAAACAGAGATTTAATGATATCAGGCAGATGTTTCAGTCATTTGTAAAAGCATTTTTCTACGGCAATTATTTCTACGGCATTTGTGCAGTAGCGCTTTCAATAGAGGCGTCATTGCAGCAGCAATATGTACTCAATACGCCTTTATATTATGTGTTGGTATTTGCGCTTACTGTGTGGTTTTATACCCTGGCCTATATTAAAGACCCAGCGCTAAAGGCTTCAAGAAACCCGAGAACCCAGTGGTACATTACCAACAGAACATTTGTCGTTTACAGTCAATGGATATGCGTGTCAATCAGCGGGTTGATTTTAATTTATATTGCCTGTAATTATTGGTCAGAGTTGTGGCACATGAACGTAAAACAGTGGATACCGCTTTTATTAACACCTCTGGCTGCCTTGTTGTATTACGGTATCAATTTTCTGCCTCAATACAATTTAAGGAGAATCGGGTGGCTGAAACCTTTTGTTATCGGTTTCACATGGGCGGGGCTTATCACTCTTGCCCCTCTTATTTTTTATCATGTAATCATGGGGAGTGGTGAGGGGATAAGTCTGATCGGGTGGTGGCTGCTGCTGAAGAATTTCATGTTTGTTTCAGTGCTGTGTATCATGTTTGATATCAAAGATTACGCTGCCGATTCGAACAAGAATATCAAAACTTTTGTAGTTAACAGGGGGCTTCGGTACACCATATTCAGTATCGTTCTGCCACTTGTGCTGGCTGGGCTGATAAGTTTTCTGGTCTTTGCATGGCTTAATCATTTTTCGCTGACAAGGCTTCTTCTGAACATCCTTCCATTTGTTGCTATGGTAATTGTAGCCTACGCACTCAAAGAGAGAAGAACCATTTTTTTCTATCTGGCGGTAATCGACGGGCTTATGTTTTTCAAGGCCATTTGCGGTATTACAGCTTCATATATTGAATAAATTTAAGTGTCTGATACTGACGCAGACGGACAATGGCTTTATTGATTGTTTACCGGATTAATGTCCGTTTTACTTGGCAAGATGAGAATTTCCTGTGTGAATTTTTTAAGTTGATCACCACTTTAGGCGCGAAACAGGTAAAATGCAACACACTAGTATTGAGCAGGTTGGCTGCGATATTGTCTCAAAAAAGATTTGTCAGTATATAGACGAGAGTATTAAAATAGCAGAAATTTATTTTGAAACTGTTGTAAGAGCGCTTGTTTGACCTTATATTTGTGCTCAAATTAAACCTTTACCTGAACTGAAAAAAATTAACAATAATGATTGAATATACGTTTCTAGCATTCGTATAATCTTGCTAAAATACCATTCCGGGTATGTCACCAAAGGTGAATCACGGAATGGTATTTTTTGTTAAAATACTCATAGTCAGGTGTTTATAATTTTATTTAAAATTATTCTAAATTACAGTAAAAAATAAAAAAAGTTAAAAAACCTATTTGATTGAAAACAATAGTGGCGTAGTTTTGCAGTCAGAAAATTAGGTTATACTACTTACATATAATATGATTCGTAATTTTTATAAATCACTTTTAGCTCTTGCTGTTGTTGCTACAATTTCTTTCAACAACGCATTTGCACAAGATTCAACAGCTACCGCAGCACCTGCTGGGGGAGGGGATACAGCGAAGGGAGAAAAACTATTTAAAGAGAACTGTGCGCAGTGTCATGCTGCTACTGCCGAGCAGATAGTAGGACCCGGCTTAGCTGGTATCGAATCCCGCAGAGATTTTGCCTGGCTTAAGAAATGGATTAATAATCCGATGGGTGTGATAGCAAGTGGTGACAAATATGCCAACGAACTCTTCGTTAAGTTTAACAAAACCCAGATGACGGCTTTCCCGTCTTTTACGGATGATGACGTAAAAGCAATTCTGGCGTATGTTCAAACTGCATCAGCACCTGCTGCACCCGTTCCAGGGGCCGTCGTAGGAGCGACTACTGCTGCTACAGGTGACACCGGTAGCGGTAAATTTGTTAACGTAATTCTGGTAGCCCTGTTAGTAATTATGGGCTTAGTTCTGGTAGCACTACTCGGAATCCTGCAATTACTAAACAAATTGAGCGGACAACCTGAGGGAGCGCCGAAGGGTATTTCTTTCGGAGAAAAACTTCAGGCTGGCTTAAAAGATGTGGTTGCCAACAAAACTGTTCGCACGGCCGTAATCTGGGTATTCGTTTTATTAGCAACCAAAGCTACTTTCGACGGCCTGTACGGCATAGGTATTCATCAGGGATATGCCCCGAAACAACCTATTTCTTTCTCTCATAAATTGCACGCAGGCGAAATGAAAATCGACTGTGGGTATTGTCACACAGGTGCCTATAAAGGAAAACAATCGGGTATTCCTTCGGCTAATATCTGTATGAACTGCCACAATACCATCAAACGTGAATCGCCTGAAATTCAAAAGATTTATACAGCCATTGAAACCGACAAGCCTATTGAGTGGGTGCGCGTGCATAACCTGCCAGACCTTGCCTACTTTAACCATGCGCAACATACCAATGTGGGTGGCCTGGATTGTAAAAATTGCCATGGCGATATCGACAAAATGGAAGTGGTTCAACAACGTGCTACTTTAACTATGGGATGGTGTATTGACTGTCACCGTAAAACTGATGTAAACGGCAAAGACAATGCTTACTACGACAAGTTAGTGGAAGCACACAATGCCGTAAGCAAAGGATCAATGAAAGTGGAAGATATCGGTGGATTAGAGTGTGCCAGATGCCACTATTGATCTTGAAACTACGGCTTAAAGTTTAGAATAAATTAATCAAAGATATTAAGTCCCTTTAACAAGGATTTAAAATATAAATACTTAAATCAGCAGTTATGCTCATGGAGAATACTAATAAAAGGTATTGGAAAGGGGTTGAAGAATTAAAGAACGATATTGAGGTTGTAAAAAACGCTAATCGTGAATTTAATTTAGACGATATTGACACGGTTGAACCTACTCACCGCCGTGATTTCTTAAAAGTATTAGGGTTTGGATTAGCAGCTGTTTCATTGGCAGCTTGTGATGCACCGGTGCGTAAGGCTATCCCTTATCTTAATAAACCTGAAGATGTTGAGCCGGGTATTCCTAACTGGTATGCTTCGACTTACGCAGAAGGCGGAGATTACTCAAGCATCCTTGTAAAAACCCGTGAGGGGCGTCCGATCAAAATTGAAGGAAACAAGATGTCGAGCCTTACTAAAGGTGGGGTGAGTGCAAGAGTGCACGCTTCGGTTTTGAGCCTTTATGATAACGAGAAATTGAAAGGCCCTAAAAAAGGCACTTCTGATATTTCTTGGGAAGACCTTGACAAAGAAGTAACTGCAGGACTTGCTAAAGGAGGTAATATCCGTATCGTTTCGAATACTATCCTTTCTCCTACATTCAAGAAAGTTATTGCTGATTTCACTGCAAAATATCCTTCTGCCAAACATGTTACTTACGATGCGAATTCGGCCTCTGGTTTGATTCAAGCCAATGCAGAGTCGTTCGGTCAGGCGGTTGTACCTAGCTACGACTTCGGTAAAGCGAAGGTAATGGTTGGTATCAATGCTGATTTCTTAGGTACATGGATTGCTCCTGATGTATATGCCGCACAATGGGCTGAAACCCGTCGTTTGAGCAGTGCTAAACAAGGAGGTAAAAGAGAAATGTCACGTCATTACCAGTTTGAAACCGGAATGACTATTACAGGTGCTTCTGCCGATTATCGTTCAATGATTAAGCCTTCTCAGGAAGGTGCGGTGGTAGTAGCCTTATATAATAAAGTAGCTGCTGCTTTGGGCGGTACGCCTGTCTCTGGTACAGCTATTGAAATACAGAACCTTGATAAATGCGCGAAAGAGCTGGTAGCAGCCAAAGGCGCAGCATTAGTGGTTTCAGGTTCAAACAATCCGGCTGTTCAAACAGTAGTGAATGCATTGAATAGCCTACTCGGAAGCTACGGAACAACTATTGACTTAGCGAATCCGGTATACTTCCGTCAAGGAAATGACACTGAAATGAACGCTTTCATTAATGAAGTAAAAGGCGGTCAGGTTAGCTCGGTGTTGTTCCTTTCAAATCCTGTTTATGATCATATCAGAGGCGCTGAATTGGGTGAAGCACTTAGCAAAGTGGCTACCTCAGTATCATTTGCTGCAAATGCAGACGAAACAGCCGCTAAATGTAAATATATTGCTCCTGCTCCGCATTATCTGGAGTCATGGGGAGATGCAGAACCTAAGAAAGGTTTCTACTCATTAATTCAACCTACTATTTCGCTTATTTATAACACCCGCCAGGCTGAGTCAAGTTTATTGACCTGGGCAGGTGCGCCAAGTGATTATCAGGCTTATCTGAAATCAAACTGGACCAAGAATATCTTAAGCGGTAAATCGTGGGTACAAGCATTGCATGACGGTATCTATGAGCCGGGTGCAGGT
The DNA here is from genome assembly GCF_058808615.1 of Emticicia sp. GW821-FHT11C11. Lineage (NCBI taxonomy): Bacteria > Pseudomonadati > Bacteroidota > Cytophagia > Cytophagales > Leadbetterellaceae > Emticicia > Emticicia sp. GW821-FHT11C11. The sequence continues at coordinate 337,918 of NZ_JBXARV010000002.1, read as the reverse complement.
GCAGCGGCATCAGGTGCTTCTTTTGGTGGTAATGTGGCAGGTGCAGGTGCAGCTATTGCAGGTATCAAAGGTTCAGGTATTGAGCTTTCTGTATTTGAAACGATTGCAATCGGAACAGGTACGCAGGCTAACAACCCTTGGTTACAGGAGATGCCGGATCCGATCTCTAAAGTAACCTGGGAAAACACCATCGCGATTTCGCAGAAAACAGCGAATGAAGCGGGTATCGATCAAGGAGACTGGGCGAAACTGACCATAGGTAACCAAACAATTGAGTTACCGGTGTTGATTCAGCCGGGTCAGACACACGGTACAGTATCAGTAGCGATCGGTTATGGTCGTACAGCGGCCGGTAAAGCCGGAAACGTAGGTGCTAATGTTTTCCCATTGGTACCAAACGGACAATACTGGGCCAATGATGTTAAATTAGAAAAAACCAAAAGTGGATATACCTTAGCTCAGACACAGACACACAATACGGTGATGGGTCGTGAGTCGATTATTCAGGAATCAGTATTGACTGAGTACGTGAATAATGTGAAGGCGGGTCGTTTCGAACCGAAATTACAAACTTCTGAAGGGCTTAAAGATACTAAGCAGATTACACTCTGGAACGGGCACGAGAAGAAAAACCACAGCTGGGGAATGGTTATTGACCTGAACCTTTGCCATGGTTGCGGCTCATGTCTGGTAAGCTGTCAGGCTGAAAACAACATTCCTGTTGTTGGTAAAGCTGAAGTAGCACGTGCCAGAGAAATGCACTGGATTCGTCTGGATCGTTACTATAGCTCAGATGCACCTCATGAAGAAGGATACAGCCCAAGTGGCTTCAGAGCTATGGAAATAGCTTCTGATAATCCGGAGGTTGTATTCCAGCCGATGACTTGTCAGCACTGCTCAAATGCACCTTGTGAGACTGTTTGTCCGGTATTAGCGACAACACACAGCTCAGAAGGTCTGAATCAAATGACTTATAACCGTTGTATCGGTACTCGTTATTGTGCCAACAACTGTCCTTATAAAGTACGTCGTTTCAACTGGTTCAAATACTTTGAAAATGACAACTTCGATTTCAACATGAACAACGACCTGGGTCGTATGGTGTTGAATCCGGATGTAACGGTTCGTTCAAGAGGGGTAATTGAGAAATGCTCAATGTGTGTGCAACGTATCCAGTCTGGTAAACTGGTAGCTAAGAAAGAAAAACGTCGTCCGGTTGATGGCGAAATTCAGACAGCTTGTTCACAATCTTGTCCTACTAATGCGATTGTATTCGGAGATATGCTTGATCCTGAATCTCAAATTTCAAAAACGCTTGCAGTTGAGAAAGAAGGAAGAGCTTATCATGTTCTGGAAGAAATCAATACACAGCCACAAATCAGCTATTTAACTAAGATTCGTAACAAAGACAGAGCTAAGTCAGAAGCTGGCGTTAAGGCAGAACCGGCGCACGAAGAACATTCATAATTCGGGCTGAGGATTCGCATTTTATTAAGAAAATAGCATATTCAATAAACAAAAAAAACTATGCACGTAGTTTCACCTATAAGAGAGAAGCTGGTATTGAGTGGTAAGTCTTACCATGATATAACAGAAGATATTTGTAAACAGGTTGAGGGAGCACCTACTAAAGAGTGGAAAGTAGCGTTTGGGATATCAGTGTTAGTATTATTGTATGGTACTGCATGGGTACTCTGGACTTGGTGGGAAGGTCTGGGCGTATGGGGTTTGAACAAAACAGTAGGTTGGGCATGGGACATCACCAACTTCGTATGGTGGGTTGGTATTGGTCACGCCGGTACGCTTATCTCAGCTGTATTATTACTTTTCCGTCAGAAATGGAGAACCTCAATTAACCGTGCAGCTGAAGCGATGACAATTTTTGCCGTTATTTGTGCGGCGTCGTTCATTGTGATGCACATGGGGCGTCCGTGGTTAGCTTATTTCGCATTGCCACTTCCTAATACTTTTGGTTCATTGTGGGTAAACTTCAACTCACCATTAGTTTGGGACGTATTCGCCATCTCTACGTATTTCTCGGTATCATGTTTGTTTTGGTATATCGGTTTGATTCCTGACCTTGCGACCATCCGCGACCGTGCCACTGGTGTCCGTAGAAAAGTATATGGTGCTCTGGCAATTGGCTGGACAGGCGGTGCAAGAAGCTGGGCAAGATATGAAGATGTTTCTTTGATTCTGGCCGGTCTTTCTACTCCTCTTGTACTTTCGGTACACACCATCGTATCATTTGACTTTGCAACTTCGGTTATTCCTGGCTGGCACACGACAATCTTCCCTCCATACTTTGTGGCCGGTGCGATTTTCTCAGGCTTTGCCATGGTACAGAACCTGATGCTTGTAACAAGAGTAGTGTATAAATTAGAAGATTACGTGACTCTTGATCACATCTCTCTGATGAACAAAATCATTACCCTTACAGGTTCAGTTGTAGGTATTGCTTATATCACGGAGTTCTTTATTGCAGCTTATTCAGGTGTTGAGTACGAAAAATATGCGTTCATTAACCGTGCTACGGGTCCGCTTTGGTGGTCTTATGCAGCCATGATGACTTGTAACGTGCTTTCTCCACAGTTGTTCTGGTTTGAGAAAATCCGTAGAAATATCGTTGTCTCATTCGTAATGGCAGTTGTGGTAAATATCGGTATGTGGTTTGAGCGTTTTGTAATTATCGTGACCTCGCTTCACAGAGATTACCTTCCATCGAGCTGGACTTATTTTACCCCTCGTTTGGGAGATATTTCAGATTATATTTTCTCATTTGGTTTCTTCTTTACTGCATTCTTCCTGTTTGCTAAGTTTTTACCGGTTATCAATATGGCCGAGGTAAAATCAGTATTGAAGTCAACATCAGAGAAATATCCTGAAAAAGTAAAGAAACAAGCATAATCATTAGAATTAAGAAACCATTATCAGACAATGGCAGATAACAAATATTTAGTTGGTGTTTTTGACGACGAAGATGAAGTATTACATGCGGTCGGCGAAGTAAGACACAGTGGTGTTAAAATCCATGAGGTGTATACACCTTTCGCTATCCACGGGTTAGACCATGCCTTAGGCTATGACCGTCCAAGAATGGGTGTGGCAGCATTTCTTTTCGGTATAACCGGAACCATTTGCGCCCTGGTGTTAACCTTCTGGACAATGGGTATTGACTGGCCGATTAACGTGGGTGGTAAGAATTTCTTCCCGTTTCCGACCAACGTACCAATCATCTTTGAGTTGACAGTACTTTTAGCTTCGTTTGGTATGTCTTTTACTTTCTTTATCATGGAAGGAATGGGACCAACTGCTGAACCGATCATTTTTGATGTAAGAAGCACAGACGATAAATTCGTTATGGCAATTGATTTGGCAAAAAACAAACTATCAGAAGTTGAAATTACTGATATTTTGAAAAAGTCGGGGGCCTCAGAAGTAAATGTGAAAGAGGCATAAGAAATAACGTTAAGGTTATTCGAGACAATTTACAAACAGAACATTGACGGGTTTCCGGTAACGGCCCCAGACAGTTATACATTAATTTGTTTTCAAATGAAATTTTCAGTCAGAAATATCACGCTTGCGGTAGCAGTAGCATCTTTCTCAGCAGTTGCTTTATCATCATGCAATGATAACAACAGCACGGGTTGGGAGTTTGCTCCTAATATGTACAACTCTCGTGCTTACGAACCATTGACACAATGGCGTGACAATACAATTAATCCTGACGGCAAAAATATGCGTCAGCCGGTTCCGGGTACTATAGCTCGTACAAATTACCATACCTCGTTCCTTCAGGACGACAGTACGGTAGTGAATGACCTGATGGTATATAATTTACCGGCAGATAGTATTGCTGTAGCTGAAGCAACTTTAAAGAATCCTATACCGTGGTCGGACGCAGCAGAAACTGAAGGTCAGGTATTGTATGAAAGAAACTGTGCGCATTGTCATGGTACAACCGGCGCAGGTGACGGCCCTGTAGGTAAAGTTTACAAGGGGGTTCCGAACTATGCCAGTGATGCCTATAAGAATATGAACGATGGCCACATCTATCATGTAATTACCTATGGTAAAGGTCGTATGTGGCCGCATGCCTCACAGGTAAACCCTGAAGAGCGCTGGAAGATCGTACACTATGTGCATAGATTACAACTAGGAAATTAATAACGCACCCCCATCCCTAAAGGGGCGTGTTAGAAATACTATACTTATGATTACCTCTCTTTAGGGGCGGGGTTCAAATTTCAAGAATAATGGCTCATAATACTCACGGAATTCCTTCAACTGAAGAAAGATTTGAGTTCACTTCCGGATTGAAAAGCAAGTTGTTGATTGCTGCAGCCTTAGGCGTTGTTTTGGTTGCACTCGGAATGTTTCTTTTACAAAAAGGCTGGTCAATAGGTGTTTGGGAATCGCACGGTGCGGAACACGGAGCCGCTGCAGCACATGGCGGTGGTCATGGCGAGCATGGCGGCGGTGGAGAGCATCATGGGGCTACCCTGATGCATCGCCTGATTGCGAACATTTGGATGAACAGTGTATATTTTCTTGGAATTTCGGTGGTTGGGATGTTCTTCATTGCCTACAATTATGTTGCTAAGGCAGGCTGGTCAGTTTCAATCAAACGTGTTGCTGAAGCTTTCCCTTCATTCATCATTGTTCCGGGCCTTATCCTGATCATCTTATTTGCTATTCCTTCAACACGTCATATGATTTTCCACTGGACACACGAAGGTATCGTGGATAAGGGTAGCGAGAATTATGATAAAATCATTGCCACAAAGGCATGGTATCTGAATGTACCTTTCTTTGCAATCCGTTTGATTGCTTATGTAGGTGTATGGTACTTCTTGTGGACATTGATGCGTAAATATTCATTACTGGAAGATCAGGAAGGAGGTTTAGAAAACTACTACAAGAGTCGTAATATATCTAAAATATTCCTGTTGTTCTTTGCAGTTACTTCTTCAACAGCAGCGTGGGACGTATCGATGTCGATTGATCCTCACTGGTTTTCAACCATGTTTGGCTGGTACCATCTGGCCAGCTGGCACGTAGCAGGTCTTGCTGCCATTATGTTTGCAGTATTGCTTTTGAAAGATCAGGGATATTTGAAATTTGTAAATGACAGCCACTTACACGATCTGGGTAAATTCATTTTCGGTTTCTCTATTTTCTGGACATACGTTTGGTTCTCACAATATCTATTGATATTCTATGCCAACCTGCCTGAGGAAACAATCTATTTCCGTGAGCGCTTTACCGGATATGACGGACGTTACTGGTGGCCATTCCATATCAATTTTGTATTGAACTTCTTCTTCCCGATTCTTGTGCTGATGGCAAGAGGTTCTAAAAGAAGACCAACGTTCCTGAAACTTGCTTGTGCTGCTATTCTGATTGGTCACTGGTTTGACTTCTATCAAATGCACATGCCGGGTATAGCCAAAGAGCAAGGTGGTATTGGTATAATTGAGTGGGGAACAACCCTGACTTTTGCTTCATTGTTCATTTATTTTGTAGCAAATCAGTTGTCAAAAGCGAATCTTATTCCTCAGAAACACCCATTTGCGGAAGAAAGCTTGCACCACGATATCTAATACAGGGATTAAGTATTTCGAAACAAGTTTATTGAATAAATTTTAAAGCATACAAGGATTAAGCACTTATAACTTGTAAATTTTTAGTAACATGACCTTATTAATTGTTATTTTAGCTGTTGTGTTTTTGGTTCTGACCATTATGGTTATTTCCAAAACCCAAACTCTATTGAAAGGTGTAAAAGGTGAGTCAGAAATAGAAGATTCGATTACTGATGGCGCAAATAATACAAATGCCATAGGCTTATTTGTTTTCTGGGTTGTGAGTGTGATCGGCGTAGTGTGGTCATTTAATTATGCTAAGAAAGATTTCTTAATGGCGTTTGGTGATTTGCCTACGGCATCTTCAACGCATGGAAAAGAAACTGACTACTGGTTCTGGTTCGGGATGGTTGTAATTACTGTAGCATTCTTCGTTGTAAACAGCGTCCTTTTTTACTTCCCTTTAAAATACCGTTATAACAAAAACAGAAAGGCATATTTTTATCCGCATAATAATACACTTGAAATAGTTTGGACGTTGATTCCGGCAATTGTTATGGCAGGCTTAGTATTTACAGGTTTGAGAGCCTGGAATAAGATAATGTCAGACGCACCGGAAGATGCAGAAGTAATAGAGATTGTTGGTAAGCAGTTCTCATGGATGGTTCGTTATGGTGGTGTAGATGATGGAAAACTGGGGAATTACAATTATAAACTGACTAGCGATTCTGAAGGAAACGAATTTGGTGTTGATTTTACAGACGAAAATTCTTTTGACGATTTTACAAGTAATACAGAGTTGCACATTCCTAAAGGTAAACCTGTATTATTGAAGATCAGAGCCAGAGATGTATTGCATAGTGTATTTATTCCGCACATGCGTGTAAAGATGGACGCTGTACCGGGTATGCCGACTAAGTTCTGGTTTGTGGCTGAGAAGAGTACTGCAGATATGCGTGCCGAGTTGGGTAACCCTGATTTTAAGTATGAAATTGCCTGTACAGAAGTTTGTGGTCGCAGCCATTTTGCTATGAAATTGAATTTGATAGTAGATGAGCCGGCAGATTACGAAAAATGGAAGAAAGAACAAAAATCATTATTGGCTACTAAACCGGAATTCATTGAAAAGGTACCGGCTAACTTGAAAGCTAAAGCAATGAAATACCTGGGTGTTGATGCGGAAACTACTACCGATTCAACAACAGCAGGCGGGGCTGGAACATCAGCATCTTTGAGATAATTATTAACAACAGAAAATTCTTAAAAATAGTAATATTATGGCAGCAGTAGGACACGCAGACGTACATGCCAACGACCATGACCACGCTCACGAGCACCATGAGCTAAGTTTTATCAGAAAGTATATTTTTTCTGAAGACCATAAAGTAATTGCTAAGCAATATTTGATTTCAGGTATTGTATGGGCTTTGATCGGAGGTTTCTTGTCGTTAGTATTCCGTCTACAATTAGGTTATCCCGGAATAGACTTAGGTTGGTTAAAACCGATTCTAGGAGAGAGATGGTTTGATGAAGCCGGTAAGCTTGACCCTAACTATTACATTGCCCTTGTAACGATGCACGGAACCATCATGGTATTCTTTGTATTGACTGCAGGTTTGAGTGGTACTTTCTCGAATTTCCTTATACCGCTTCAAATAGGAGCAAGAGACATGGCATCAGGTTTTATGAACATGTTGTCATACTGGTTCTTCTTCCTTTCGAGTGTTATTATGTTTGCCTCATTGTTTGTGCATGATGGTCCTGCTGGTGGTGGTTGGGTTGTTTATCCTCCATTAAGTGCATTGCCTGATGCTGCTCCGGGTTCCGGAACTGGTATGACTTTGTGGCTTGTAAGTATGGCAATCTTTATTGTATCAAGTTTATTAGGTAGTGTTAACTATGTTACTACTGTAATCAACCTGCGTACGAGAGGTATGACCTTCGATAAAATGCCATTGACTATCTGGGCGTTTACTTTCACCGCTATATTGGGTATTTTATCATTCCCTGTATTGTTCTCAGCTGCATTATTATTGATTTTTGACCGTAGCTTCGGTACAAGTTTCTACTTGTCTGATATCTATATTAACGGACAAGCATTACCAAACCAGGGAGGTAGCCCGATTTTGTTCCAGCACTTGTTCTGGTTCTTAGGTCACCCTGAGGTTTATATCGTAATCCTTCCGGCTTTAGGTATGACTTCTGAGATCATCGCAACCAACTCAAGAAAACCAATCTTTGGTTACAGAGCCATGATTTTCTCGATGTTAGGTATCATGTTCCTTGCATTCATCGTGTGGGCTCACCACATGTTCATGTCAGGTATGAATCCTTTCTTAGGTTCGGTGTTCATGCTCCTTACCCTGATTATCGCGGTACCATCTGCAGTAAAGGCCTTCAACTATATAACAACCATGTGGAGAGGTAACATTGTGTTTACTCCTGCCATGATGTTCTCTATCGGTCTGGTGTCTTTCTTTGTGTCTGGTGGTGTAACGGGTATCATTTTGGGTAACAGTGCGCTTGATATCCAGTTGCACGATACTTATTTCGTGGTTGCTCACTTTCACCTTGTAATGGGTTCTGCTGCTTTCTTCGGAATGGTAGCGGGTGTATACCACTGGTTCCCTAAAATGTTTGGCAGAATGATGAATGCAAGCCTGGGCTATATTCACTTCTGGATTACGTTCGCAGGTGTTTATGTGGTATTCTTCCCTCAGCATTATCTGGGTATTGCCGGGTTCCCAAGAAGATACTACTCATATACAGGATTTGACTTTACAAATAAATATCAGGATCTGGCCGAATTGAGTACAATAGCCGCCATTGTGGTATTTGCTGCTAACATAATATTCCTGTTTAACTTCTTCTATTCGATGTTCTGGGGTAAAAAAGCAACTGCTAACCCATGGAGATCAAATACATTAGAGTGGACAACACCTATTGAGCCGGGTCATGGTAACTGGGAGGGAGAGATTCCGGCAGTGTATCGTTGGCCTTATGATTACAGCAAGCCTGGTGCTGCTGAAGACTTCATTCCTCAGAATATTCCGTTCTCTGCTACTCCTGAGTCTAACCTTGAAGAGGAGAATGAGCAAATCAAAGATGAGAAGGAAATTGAAGGAATCAAATATGATTACAGTATTCCGGATTGATATTGCGGAGTTCAAAATATAGGGAGGTAGTTTTAGTAATAGAACTACCTGCCGGATAAGTCAACAGGATCATGGTAATTTTCAGAAAACTGGGTGTTTGGACAATAGCTGCTGTTTATGTGCTGATATTGGTTGGGGGGATTGTTCGGGCTACAGGTTCTGGTATGGGTTGCCCTGATTGGCCGAAATGCTTTGGCAGCTGGGTTCCACCCACACACATTTCGCAATTACCTGATAACTATAAGGAGATTTTTGGAGCAAAGCTTAAAGGTGAAATTGAGTTTAATGCCGTTAAGACCTGGGTTGAATATATAAACCGTCTGATTGGTGTTACAATAGGCTTTCTGATTTTTGCGACATTTATAGCTTCCATACGTTCTTTCTGGACAAAAGACAGAACAATCGTTTGGCTGAGTTTCATAGCATTTGTGCTGGTTGGGTTTGAGGGATGGTTGGGTTCTAAAGTGGTTTCCAGTGAACTGCATCCGGTCATGATTACGCTGCACATGTTACTATCGGTTATTATAGTGTTTGTTCTTTTATATGCAGTAGCCAGGTCTTTTACAAAGATTATCAAAGTAGAAGATGTGAAAGAGGCCGGTTCTATCAGTTTTCTGCTCACGGCATTGATGTTAGTTACATTGGGCCAGATATTATTAGGAACACAGGTAAGAGAAATGGTTGATCATGTGGCCATCACAATGGGCCAATCATTAAGGAGCGAATGGGTGGCTAATCTGGGTGGTAAATTTGAAATGCATCGTTGGTTTTCGTTGATAGTAACTGCTTTGCATTTCGTGTTTTTCTATCGGATATTGAAGAATAACGCTTACAAAGGCATCATTTATAAGTTTTCGGTAGGATTGATAGTACTGATAGCAATTGAGATGATATCAGGTTTACTTCTGGCATACTTAGGATTTCTTGCGTATGCTCAACCAATACACCTGACAGTTGCGATATTAATGTTGGGTATTCAGTTTGTTATATATCTGTTATTAAATAAGGAAAGGGTTTTCAGAGGCGTTCCGGAGTTTTCGTTAAAGTAATGAATCAAGCATATAGCCAAAATATAGTAAGTGTAAAACTTAAAGCTTTATATGACATTACCAAGTTTCGCCTTTCGGCAACGGTGGTTTTTTCAGGAGCATTCGGGTTTATATTGGGTTCAGATAAGGTTGATTGGTCTAAATTAGTTCTTTTCTGTATTGCAGCATTTTCAACAACAGCAGCGGCTAACATCATTAATCAGATTATTGAAAAAGATCTGGATAAACTGATGAAGCGCACGCAGGATCGCCCGCTTCCAAGCGGCAGATTATCGGTAAACGAGGCTGCATTTTTTGGATGGGGTCTGGCGGTTATTGCTATGTATATACTGTTCTATGAGTTTAATTTCAGAGCAGGTTTAGTGGCATTGTTGTCGATGGTTTTATATGGGTTTGTTTATACTCCATTAAAGCGTGTAGGCCCGATCGCAGTAGCAGTGGGTGCCTTACCCGGAGCGTTTCCTCCCATGATCGGATGGATAGCGGCTACCAATCATTTTGGCCTTGAGCCAGGTATTCTATTCGCGATTCAGTTTTTCTGGCAATTCCCTCATTTCTGGGCTATTGCGTGGGTGCTTAATGAAGACTATAATAATGCCGGGTTTAAACTATTACCTTCTCGTGGGGGTCAGAATCTGAATTCTGCCATACAGATTATGATTTATACCTTGTTTTTGTTGCCGTTATGTTGGGTGCCTTATTATATGGGCATGACAGGTATTAATTCAGCTGTTGTAGCCATGATTTTCGGAGTGCTTTTTCTGGCACAAACTTTTCATCTGATGAGAAAAGTAGACAGAAAAGCCGCATTACAATTAATGTTCGGGTCATTTATTTATCTTCCGGTAGTGCAGATTGCCTATTTGCTGGACAAGATTTGAACCCTTTAGATTTAGAAGAAAGATGAGTCAGAAAGAGGTAAAAGTTCCGATAAAGAAGTTCGCCGAAGAACCCAAGCAGGTTTTGTCGGTTAACAAATGGAAGTTTATGGTTTGGCTCTTCATTATTACCATCATTATGCTGTTTGCTTCACAAACAAGTGCATATTTGGTAAGAAGGGCAGAAGGAAACTGGGTAGAGTTTGAGATTCCGCAAATATTCTGGTATAGTACTATAGTTTTGATCATCAGCAGTATTTCAATGCATTTTGCGCTGAGAGCTGCCAAAAGTGATAAGCAACCGGTTTTAAAGCTGGCAGTAGCCATTACATTTGTTTTCGGAATCGCGTTTTTGGTGATGCAATATCTGGGTTGGCAGAACCTGCAGCAGCAAGGAGTGTTTTTAAAAGGGAATCCGTCAGGCTCGTTTTTCTATGTGTTTACCGGGCTTCACATGGCACACCTTTTAATAGGCTTAGGAATTCTGATTGCTACGTTTATTATGGCGTTCAGAATGAAGATTGATTCAAGACACACCCTGTTGGTTGAAATCTGCGCAACATCGTGGCATTTCCTTGATTTACTTTGGGTATATTTGTTTGTGTTTTTATTGTATTTTAGATAAACTTTTTACAATTTCAAGATTTAAACAGGTGCATTAACAGGCCTGTTTGAAATTCAGAAACTATCAGCTATGGCAAGTGCAAATACCTCAACAACCGCTGAACATTTGATCTGGAAAGGTGGAACCCAACCGATGAAAGTTGGATACGGAAAACTTATGATGTGGGTTTTTCTCCTTTCAGATACCTTTACTTTTTCAGCATTACTGATTTCTTATGGTTTGGTGCGGTTTAGTTTTCCGACCTTTGAAGGATTAAGAAAAAACTTTGAATTCTCTAACGCCTGGTGGCCTATCCCTGAGCGTGTATTTGAAGCCGTTCCATTCCTGCACGGGATAGAAGCTCCGCTGGTGTTCGTAGGTATCATGACATTTATATTAATCATGAGCTCAGTAACAATGGTGTTAGCGGTAGAGGCCGGTCATCGTCGTGATAGAGCTGATGTGGAGAAATATATGCTTTGGACGATTCTTGGTGGTGTTGCTTTCTTAAGCTCACAAGCTTGGGAATGGGGCCACTTTATTCATGGAACAGAAGAAGGCCTTACTTTGGCTAACGGTACGAAGATTTTCGGAGCCAATCTGGTTCAGAATCAATACGGCCCTCCGGCATTTGCAGATTTCTTCTTCTTCATTACAGGTTTCCATGGTACTCACGTTTTGTCAGGAGTTGTATTAAACGTATTGATTTTCTATAATACAGCAAATGGTGTTTATGAGAAACGCGGACACTATGAAATGGTAGAAAAAGTTGGTTTATACTGGCACTTTGTAGACTTGGTTTGGGTATTCGTATTTACCTTCTTCTACCTGGTATAGTCAGAACATCAGATAATGATTTCAGAAAGTTCAATCCTTGAGATTGAGTAAACTTAAAATATTGATTTAAAAATGGCTCAACATTCAGAACACCACGAAGAGAAACTTCCAGCACAAACCAAAGAGATCTGGAGAACGTTTTGGATACTTTTAATCATTACTTCAATTGAGTTCGTCATTGCATTTGTAGTAGATGCCGACCATTATAAATGGACAAAAATTGGAATCTTCGTGATTCTGACAATTGTAAAAGCCTATTATATTGTGGGTATCTTTATGCACTTGAAACATGAGGTGAAGTCGTTAATATGGACAATTGTACTACCTTGTATATTTGTGGTATGGTTAATTGTGGCGTTGATTGTTGAAGGAGGATACATAGGATTTGAACGTTTCATATTTGGAAAATGAGTAAGAATGCTATCAAAGCCGGAATACTAGTAGTGATATTAGTAATTCCGGCTTTTATATTTATATTTCTGAAGGTATTCGGAAATAATTACTACAAGCTACCTTATCTGATGCCTGAACTGGGTGAAAGAGGTCAGGTATTGATGCGAGGTGCAGATACGGTATACCATCAGATACCTGCCTTTGAACTGACAGATCAGAACGGGCGAAAGTTTTCTTCTGCAGAAACCAAGGGTAAAATTTACGTAGCCAATTTTTTCTTCACTCGCTGCGGAACAATCTGTCCGAAATTAAGTTCGGCAATGCTGCGGGTTCAGGATGTATTTGGCGATAATCCTGATGTGCTGATGGTTTCTCATTCGGTTGATCCTAACCACGACACCCCCGAAGTATTGAAAGAATACGCTAAGAAATATGAAGCAATAGATGGCAGATGGTTCTTTTTGACGGGAGATAAGAAGGCGGTATATGATTTGGCAATAAAGGGCTATAAACTGCCTGTTGCAGATGCCTCTGAATATGATAAAAATATTAAGAACATTGATGATATGTTTATCCATTCGGAGAAACTGATGCTGATAGATAAAGAAGGGTTTATCAGAGGAATTTATGATGGTACATTCAATGCAGATATAGAACGTCTGCAGGCCGAAATAAAAGTGTTAGAGGAAATTTATAAGGATCAAAATAAGTCTCGTTAGAGAAAATACAATGGAAGCGCAATTAGAGAGGAAATCGATGGTATGGATAAATGTGTTATCGGTGGTAATACCGGTAGCAGTGGCATTAATACTGGGTATCCGTCAGAAGTTTGATTTGGGTATCTGGACCAAAACTTTGCCGCATGCAATAGGAATCATTAATTCATTAACGGCTGTTTTATTACTTTATGGATTGTATCTGATTAAGCAACGCCAGATAGAACAGCATAAGCGTGTGATGACCGGAGCATTTGCCCTGGGCGCCTTGTTTCTGGTCTGTTATGTAGCGTATCATATTTCTAACCCAAGTACCAAGTTTGGAGGTGAAGGATTTACGCGCTATCTTTATTTCTTTGTATTGATTAGCCATATCGGATTGTCGTTTATTGTGTTGCCACTGGTTTTGAGATCCTATTATTTTGCCTGGACCAATCAGCTGGAACGACACAGAAAAATAGCGAAGATTGCTTTTCCGATCTGGCTGTATGTATCAATTACGGGTGTAATTGCATATTTGATGATCAGACCATATTATCTGTAAGATTATGAAAGCATTTAAATTAGTGATAGTCACGGCATTTTTTCTTTTAGTGAATTGTGGTGTTTCAATGGCGCAATGTGCCATGTGCCGGGCTACAGTTGGAAGCAATTTAAGTGAAGGGCGCGGAGTAATAGGCTCCGGTATTAATGACGGCATTCTGTATCTTTTGGTGATTACTTATTTATCTGTACCTACCGTGATATTTATCTGGTATCGTACTGCAAGAAAGGAGATGCGGCTAAAGCTGAGCAACTAAGTCATTTTATGACCTTATAATTTTGAATGAAGAGAATCTGCTTACCCGGTGTAGCAGATTCTTTTTTTATTTCAACCTGTTGGGTTTTCTGATTCTTTAGTATCTTGCATTGCGCTTGTATAGACAAGACGTTGGAAATCTATCAACCTTAAAATATTTTAACCATGAGTAATAAACCCCATAGAATCGCTATGTTGGGTACCGGTCTTATTGGCTGGTTCTATACAAAGTCTCTTCATGAACACCGTCGGCCAGACCGCGTGCAAGTTGTTTATTCAAGAAGTGAGGAACGCGGCAAAGCCTTTGCTGACGAATGGAGCATACCAAAGTATACCACCAGCATGGAGGAGGCCATCAAGGATAAAAGCGTAAACGTGGTGATTATCGGTTTGCCGAATGATTTGCACTTTGAGGCGATCAAGCTTTGTTGTAAATATAAGAAGGGTGTTCTCTGCACCAAGCCATTGGCTCGTACTGCGGATGAAGCAAAAAAAATACTGGACATGGTAGAGAAGGCGGGGGTATTTCATGGATATCTGGAAGACCTTGCTTATACGCCTAAAACGCTCCACGCCTTACAATCGGTTAAAAATGGGGTGATAGGTCGGGTTACCTGGGCGAGGTCAAGAGAAGCGCACCCGGGGCCTCATTCAAGCTGGTTCTGGGACCTGAAGAAAGCCGGAGGAGGTGCCATCGTAGATTTAGGATGCCACTGTATTGAAATAGCCCGTAATTATATCGGAAAAGACATCAGACCTGTAGAGGTAATGTGCTGGGCTGCTACGCAGGTAAAACCGATTGAAGCAGAAGACAATGCCATTGCGCTGGTAAAATACGCCAGTGGTGCCATTGCTCAGTTTGAGGTGAGCTGGTCGTTCAGAGGAGGAATGGATCTGAGAGATGAGGTGTCAGGAACGGAAGGCGTTATCAGAACAGATCATTTTATGCGCACAGGCTTTGAGATGTTCACCGCAGCGCAGGAATCGAGCTATGTAGCTGAAAAAGCCGAAACTGCCTCAGGTTGGTTATTCCCTGTGGGTGACGAGGTGAATTCGTTGGGTTATACACACATGTTTACAGATATGTTTGATAGCCTTGATAACGGTACTACACCGATGGAGAGTTTTTATGATGGCTACATAGTAAATGCAGTGATTGATGCGTGTTATAAATCGGCGAAAACTAAAAAATGGGAGCCTGTGATAATTAAAGACTGGCGCGGAAGAACAGATGTAACCGAGCCTTCACCTTTTGTTGAGTTTGATGCAGACCACTGGCACATTAAAGATGAGTTTTTGCCTGATGGACGAAAGAAAGTAATCCTGAAAGAGAAAGCAACCGGGAATATTATTCAGAGAGTTTTGTAATTGTGAAGGTGCGGAGAATCCGCACCTTTATTGTTGAACCTTAGTCCATGCCGACCAATCGCTCGTGGCTTCTAAGCGATTCTGAATATCATCTGGCAGTTTGGCAAAGAAATTTAGCCCGGTTGCCTGTTCTATTTCATCAACGGAAACTACGTAAGTATTCATTTTTTTGTTAAGTGTTTCAGTATTGGGAAGCAAAAAAGCAATGGCTCTAGCCCTTTGGGGTTTGCCTTTAGGGTAGTAAAGCACAATTTTATAATAGTGTTTTGGAACTGATACCTGATTGTACCGGCCAATGGTTTTCATGTTTTTGCTTAAAACCGGGCCTGTTATGATGTATAACTCTTCGTCTCTTACAGCCCAGCTTCTGATGCGGCTTTCGATGTTCTCCCAGATGCCCCTGTTTAAATCGGGGGTTTGCGGGCAGATGTTGCTCATAAAGAAAGTTTCATTCATGAGCTCCTGGCAGCATTTAAAATCTCCTGCCGGTACCATGTGTCCACGGTCATATCCGGAGCCGGTATAGTCGGTCGATAAGGCCGAACCCTGTGTTACTTTCCTGTCAGGCACAAATTGGTTTTCACTTCTATCTGCTTTTCCTTTTGTGTATTCTCCTCTCAGTTTATGCGCTACCCATGACGGGAGCTCATACTTTTCTTCGTAGCAAAGGGTGAAATTCTTGTGGCGGATAATCTCATCAGTTTTCTGAATAGCAGGTAGCGCAAAATCGGGTACTGAAAAATCATTAATATCTCTGCTTTTTAAAGGTTCAGCCAATGATGTAATGGCATCCGCAATTTTTCTGTCCATAGCAGAATCCTGATTAAAAGGGCTAGGTTCAGGAGCCTTATATGGATTGGATTTGCCGGGTGGGGATTCTTTAGATGCAAAAATATGTGTGGCACCTTGCCAGAACTTACTTATGGGGCCGGGCTTATCTTTGTAGTAAAGAAAATATCCGACAGAAAAGAACAGAAGAATAAGAATTATGCGATTGGATTTCATTCACTCAGGCTTAGATTAAGTACTTGCTGCAAGTTTACGACAAAACGAATCAGGATGCTTGTTTATGCCGGCTTTTATTAAAATTCATTGTAATTGATACAGAGAGAGTTGTGTTATCAGGAATAGATTTCTCACGAAAGGCGTTTTCAATTCCTGAGAATTGCTATTACATTTGTCGTTTCAAATCAAAAAATACCTATGAACAGAAAATTCCTTACAAATCTTCTTTTCTGCGGATTAATTGCCGGTGCAGTATCTGCACAACAAGTAATACCACTGAATAGTATGGATGCGTTTAGACCCACACAAGGACAATGGAGTATTGTCGGAGCAGTGGAAGCAGATTTTACAAAACCTAATGACCTGCATAAAAAAGATGCTTCAACGGGTGTAAACACCGGTATTTTGTTGTGTGAGCATCCTCCCGGAAAATATGGAATAGAAATGGACCTGCTCACTAAAATGGAGCATGGAGACCTTGACCTTGATCTTGACTTTATGATGGCAAAAGGCTCTAACTCTGGTATCTATCTGCAAGGACGTTATGAAATTCAATTGTTCGACAGCTGGGGAAAGAAATTGCCTAAATACAACGACTTAGGCGGTATATATGAACGCTGGGATGATTCGAAACCGGAAGGTTCGAAAGGGTATCAGGGAACAGCACCTCGGATTAACGTTGCCAAAGCGCCGGGTCTGTGGCAGAATATAAAAATATCTTTTCAGGCGCCAAGATTTGATGCAACAGGCAAGAAAATAGCCAACGCGCGAATCCTTTCTATTTATCTGAACGGGGTGTTGATTCATGAAAATGTGGAACTGACCGGACAAACGCGTGGTGCCTGGGTAGACAATGAGGTGGCAATGGGGCCGCTTCGTTTTCAGGGAGACCACGGTAATGTGGCCATCAGAAATATCAGATATAAAAGCTATAATCAGAAACTGCTAAGCTTTAAAGACCTGAAATACGGTGTGTATAAAGGTAATTTCAGAACGATAGCCGATATAGAAAAGATAAAGCCGGAATATAGTGGTGCAGGGAATATTCTGAACTGGGCGGTATCAAACGCTGAGAACGAGTTTGCTGTGAAATATGCCGGAAAGATTGTAGTACCCGATGCCGGAACCTACACCTTTACAACTACACATGGGGGAAATACTGAAATAAATATTAACGGTCAAAAAGCATTCAAAAACGGCTGGCGATCATCTGATTTGGAGGGAAGGAAAGTAACTGTTGACTTACCTGCCGGAGAAGTACCTTTTGAATTGTATTACTGGAAAGCCGATGGTTGGTTACAACCTATGCTGGGTTTATATGCAGAGTCAGAAACTGTGCGCAAGCACCCTTTGCATTCGGCTAATTCGGCTATGGTTAATAATCCTTCTTCACCTATCCTGTTAGGTACTGCTGCTGAACCCGTGTTACTCCGCTCGTTTATGGATATAACCGAAGGTGATAAGAATAAACGGATTGTGCATGCCATTTCGGTGGGTAACAAAGAAAATGTGCATTTCACTTATAATCTTGACAACGGTGCCTTGTTTCAGGCATGGAAAGAGAATTATCTGAACACTACACCTATGTGGCAGGACAGAGGCGATGGCAGTTCAAGACCGATGGGTAGTGTATTGTCTTTAGGAGATATACCACTAGTGGCAGTATTAGAAACACAAGACAAACCCTGGGGATTGGTTGATGCTACTTTTCGTACTAAAGGATACGAACTGGATGAAAACGGCCAGCCGACTTTTAAATATGATATCTATGGCGCAAAGGTTTCAGATAAAATAGTGCCGGTAGAAGATGGTAAGATTTTGAAGCGTGATATTACTGTAAGTGGTGCAGTCAATAATTTATACGCCAGGCTGGCAAGTGCTGATGTGATCAGCAAAAAAGCCGATGGGACGTACATTATTGGAGATAATGCCTACCTGATTAAAGTGAATGAGGGTACTGCCAGTATCAGAAGTATAGGGGGTAAGCAGGAGTTGGTAGCACCGCTTGGTGAGAAAATCAGTTATTCGATTATTTGGTAAAACAGAGGTTTTAAAATTCTACAAGAATGAAGAAAATATTAAAAACTATCCTCTTTTCAGTGGCAATGATTTCTGCAGCTTGGGCGCAGAATACCGCTGAAAATGACTACTACCGCATTATTACGCTACCGGTGCCTGAGAACATGCTGCTGGAAGTGGGCGGTATAACCACCCTGCCCAATGGCGATGTGGCATTGGCTACCCGCAGGGGAGATATATGGGTAATTAATAACCCGTACATGGCAGGAACGGCAACGCCTTATTTTAAAAAGTTTGCCAGCGGTTTGCACGAAATTCTGGGGCTGGCCTACAGAAACGGAGCTTTCTATTGTGCTCAGAGAGGAGAATTAACCAAACTGATAGACAAAAACGGTGACGGGAAAGCCGATGTATATGAAACGCTTGCAACACTGCCGATCTCTGGTCATTATCATGAGTACAGCTATGGCCCTAAGTTCCTGCCGGATGGCTCCATGATTGTAACAGGCAATGTGGCCTTTGGTGATGAAGAATGGTGGAGAGGCGAAAGCAGAGTGCCATGGAGAGGCTGGGCTGTAAGAATTACGGAAGACGGTAAAATCGAACCTTATGCTACTGGTATGCGTTCGCCGTGTGGTATCGGGATGATTGACGGCGAGTTCTGGTATGGTGATAATCAGGGTGACTGGATGGGCTCTGGTTTTATTGCACAGGTTAATAAGGGAGACTTTATGGGGCATCCGGCGGGTTTGCGTTGGACAAGCGACCCGGCATCTCCTGTGAAAATTACAGCCGAACAGTTTTTTGCTAAAGTGAACCAAAGAAGAGATAAAGATGCCAATGGCTATTACATTAAGCCTGAAAACATTGAAAACGAGAGAGGGACCTATCTTTTTGAAATGAAGAAAGAAATCCCTGAACTGAAAACCCCTGCCGTATGGTTACCACATGGCGTGTTGGGCATTTCAACTTCAGAAATTCTGAAGGATGAAACGGCCGGTGGTTTCGGGCCATTTGCCGGACAATTGTTTGTGGGTGATCAGGGCAAAAGTAATATATCGCGCGTGTTTATTGAAAAAATAAACGGCGAGTATCAGGGAGCATCTTTTATGTTCCGTGAAGGTTTTCAGTCGGGTATCTTGCGCATGACCTGGGGACAGGACGGTTCGTTGTTTTTAGGAGAAACCAACCGTGGTTGGGGCTCGGCAGGAAACACAACTGCCGGTGTAGAGCGTTTGGTATGGACAGGAAAAATGCCGTTTGAAATGAAGGCCGTAAGAGCTACGCCAGATGGTTTTGAGATTGAGTTCACCAAGCCCGTCAACAAAGCTACTGCTGCCGATTTCAAGAATTATCAGGTGCGTAGCTTCATTTACAAGTATCATCCAGTATATGGAAGCCCGACTGTTGGCGAGAAGTTTTTAAATGTAAAAGGTCTGAAATTATCGGAAGACGGAATGAAAGTTCGTCTTTTGGTTGAAGGCCTGAGAGACCATTTTATACATGAGATAAAAGCTGATGGTGTGAAAGATGCTGAAAACAAAGGTTTGTTGCACAACACCGCTTTTTATACGCTAAACAACATTCCAACTGGTGAAAAGTTGACTGGCCATCTGGTGCGCCCGGCTAACCTACCGGTAGCAGGTACAAGCGTGAAAGCTGAAAAACTGGTAACTCCTGACGACAGAACTGCGAAAGCACCGGCAAAAAAGGTAGTGCCTACTTATGACGAAATCAAGCCATTGTTACAGAAGCATACTTGTGTGGCTTGTCACCAAATTGATAAGCGTCAGGTGGGCCCAGCGTTTAAAGATGTTGCCAAACGCAATTATTCAGACACAAAAATTGTGGGATTAATCGCTAAGCCGAATCCTAAAAACTGGCCTGATTATGCAACCGAAATGCCTCCGATGCCTCAGGTGCCTAAAGAAGATGCCTTAAAGATAGCAACCTGGATAAACTCACTGAAATAAACAATCAGGATTTTAATCCTCCAAAAACCTGCCGGTAATCGGTAGGTTTTTGTTTTTTCAGGATCCGGAAAGAGCGGTTGAAGTTAGACAGATTATGAAAGCCGCAGTCGAAAGCTATTTGTTGGATGCTCTTCTTGTTTTCAATGAGCATACGGCAGGCATATCCGATACGGACTTCGGTCAGAAACTGTATGTAGGTTTTTTGGGTGCGGTTCTTAAAATACCGGCAGAAATTGGGCACTGACATATTGGCAATAGTGGCCGCCTCTTCGATCAGAATTTTACGGTTAAAATGAGAAAGCGTAAATTCATAAATACGATTGACAGTATCTGTACCGAAACGATGATAGGATTCTACGAAACCTTCGCTACTCAGAAAATTCAGCTCATCAGAATTGGCAATGATTTCAAGCATCTGTAACAAAAGACTGATCCGCTGAACCCCGTTCGGATTTTCTGACAGAAAATTAAACAGGCTGAGCACCTTGTCTTTGGTGTTCCCCGAAATTCTTAATCCTCTCCGGGCTTTTTCAAAAAGCCGTCGGATGTTTTCCATCTCTTTCAGATTCAGAAAGTCTTTACCGAAACAATCGGGTAAAAACTGTACTACCAATGCGACTGCTTTCAGGTCAGAATCATCAGCATAGTAACCCACATCATTTCGCCATACATGAGGCAGGTAAGACCCTATCAGAACCAGATCGTCCTCTGCAAATTCTTCGATGCTATCTCCCACAAAGCGGGTTCCTTTGCTTTCAATGATATAAGTCAGTTCCAATTCAGGGTGGAAATGCCACTTGTCATAAAGCACGGGGAGTTCGTCTCTGCGAGCAACGAAAGAGTAATCAGCCGAAATATTAACTTTGCGAAGTACTGCCTGCACTGATTATTGATATAATGTTATCTGAAAAGTAATACCTATGTAAAATTGATAATATTTCATCAAAAGTGTATAATATTTCATAAAAAAAGCCGGGAAACGAATTGTATTTTTGTAAGATATTTTTTAATTACCTTAATAGTATATGCAACATAAAGTTCTAAAAGTAAATCCTTCAGATAATGTGATAGTAGCGCTCCGGAATCTTGAAGCGGGAGAGAGTATAGATTTTGAAGGAGAGAATTACATATTACCCCGTTCTATTGCTGCCAAGCATAAATTTGTAACTGAAGACTTAAATATAGGCGACCACGTAACCATGTATGGTGTGTTGGTTGGGAAAGCTACCCAGGCCATTAAACGTGGTGAGCAGATTACAACGTTTAATCTGAAACATGAGTCGGAAGAATATTCGGTAAGCAAACGTGTGCCGCAAACCGATTGGCAGGCGCCTGATGTGTCGAAATGGAAGGATAGAACTTTTATGGGTTACCATCGTTCGGACGGACAGGTGGGTACGGCTAATTACTGGCTGGTTGTGCCGTTGGTATTTTGTGAAAACCGTAATATATTAAAACTGAAGGAAGCATTTGATAAGGCATTGGGCTATGCTTTCCCGGATATTTATCTGCGTCAGGTAGAGGATCTGGTGCATTTGCATCAAAAGGGTGATTTTGCCAATGTGGAGAGTTATAATCAGGATATGAATGGTTCTGCAAAATCAGATAATCGTTTATTCCCTAATCTGGATGGCATAAAGTTTTTAACCCATGAGTCAGGTTGTGGTGAAAATAATCAGGATTCAGAAGTACTGGCGGCCTTGTTTGCAGCCTATGCTAACAACGCTAACGTGACCGGGATAACTGTATTGAGTCTGGGCTGTCAGAAAACACAGGTTACCGATTTAATGGACGAAATCAAAAAGCGTAACCCTGATTTCGACAAACCCGTTTTGCTGTTTGAACAACAGACCTATGGAACCGAGTTTGATATGATGTCGGCGGCTATCAAGGAAACATTTAAAGGACTGATTGAAGCCAATAAGCTGACACGCAAACCGGCGCCATTATCTAAACTGAATATTGGTTTGAAATGCGGAGGTTCGGATGGTTTCTCGGGTATATCGGCTAATCCGGTACTGGGGCATTTGTCAGACCTTGTAGTGGCTTTGGGAGGATACACTTATCTGGCAGAATTCCCTGAGCTTTGCGGCGTAGAGCAGGAGTTAATTAACCGTTGTGTTACGACAGAGAAAGCAGAGAAATTTGAATACCTGATGCGCGACTACGCTGCTAAAGCTGAAGCAGTAGGTGCAGGATTTGATATGAACCCGTCAGCAGGAAATATAAAAGATGGTCTGATTACTGATGCCATCAAGTCGGCCGGTGCTGCCAAAAAGGGAGGAACCGCACCGATTGTAGACGTGCTGAACTATACTGAATTAGCTAAAGAACCGGGTTTGCATCTGGTATGTACACCGGGCAATGACGTGCTGGCTACGACCGGTAAAGCCGCTGCGGGATGTACCATTATTTTGTTTACGACTGGTTTGGGTACTCCTACGGGAAATCCGGTTTGTCCGGTAGTAAAGGTTTCTACCAATACACAACTGGCTAAGAAGATGCCAGACATTATTGATTTTGATTGTGGTGATATCATTATCGGAGAAAAAACCATTGAGCAAACTGCCGAAGAATTGCTTGAATATTGTATCGGCCTTGCCAGTGGTAAATATATTACAAAAGCACAGCAATTAGGGCAGGACGATTTCATGCCCTGGAAGAGGGGAGTGAATTTATAAGATTAATCGTTGTACATACAGATAAAAAACTTTGATTATGAGATTATTTCGTTTTGGAGAGTTTGAGCAGGAAAAACCGGGTGTTGAACTAATCGACGGCACACGCATAGATGTTTCGGCTTTTGAAGAAGATTATACCGAGAAATTTTTCGGAACCGACGGACTGGCTCGTCTGGCGGCATGGGTGGAAACCAACGCTGAAAGTTGCCCGAAAGTACCAACGGATGTAAGGATAGGTTCTTGCATTGCCAGACCTTCCAAGATTGTTTGTATAGGCTTGAACTATGCCAAACATGCAGAAGAAACCAATGCGTCTATTCCGAAAGAGCCTATCATTTTCTTTAAATCGACCACCGCACTTTGTGGCCCTTATGATAAGGTGGTTATTCCGAAAAACTCGGTGAAAACAGACTGGGAAGTTGAACTGGCAGTGGTTATTTGTAAGAAGGCCTCGTATGTGTCGGAAGAAGAAGCGATGGACTATGTGGCCGGATATGCTTTGCACAACGATTACTCTGAAAGAGAGTTTCAGATAGAAAGAGGCGGCCAATGGGTAAAAGGCAAAAGTGCCGATACCTTTGCACCTCTGGGGCCTTTCCTGGCTACTAAAGATGAGATAGAAGATCCACACAACTTACCATTATGGCTGACAGTAAACGGAGAGAAGCTACAGAACTCCAATACTGACGACATGATTTTTAAAATTCCGTTCCTGATTCATTACCTGAGCCAGTTCATGACTTTATTGCCGGGCGATGTGATTTCTACCGGTACACCGTTCGGAGTAGGCTTAGGATTCAAACCACCTCGTTACCTGAAAGCAGGTGACATAGTAGAACTGGGTATCAACGGTTTGGGAAAACAAAGACAATTTGCAATAGACTATTCAAAAAGCTGAAAGAAATGAATCTGGATTTAAACGATAAAGTGATTATTGTAACCGGAGGTGCCAAAGGCATTGGTGAAGGTATTGTGAAGGTTTTAGCAGGCGAAGGAGCCATTCCGGTGATTATCGGTAGAAATGAAGCGGATAATTCAAAAACTTTAGAAGCCATTGGCGGGAAGGGTTTTCAGGTAGCGGCTGAATTAAATGAGCCCGAAGCATGTAAAAGTGCTGTGGAGCAGGTAATAGCCAAATATGGCCGGATAGACGGACTGGTAAATAATGCCGGAGTGAACGATGGCGTGAATCTGGAAAATGGTAATTATGAAGCGTTTATGGCTTCTCTGCACAAGAACCTGGTTCATTATTACCTGATTGCCCATTATGCCTTGCCTGAATTGAAGAAAAGCAAAGGCAGCATTGTGAATATAGGTTCGAAAACCGGTGAGACCGGACAAGGCGGAACATCTGCCTATGCCGCAGCCAACGGCGGACGTAATGCGCTTACCCGTGAATGGGCAGTTGAATTGTTGAAATACGGTATTCGTGTAAATGCAGTGATAGTGGCAGAATGCTATACGCCACTGTATGAAAAATGGATTAAGACCCTGCCGAATCCGGAAGAAACTTTACAGCAAATCACTGAAAAGATACCTTTGGGGAATAGAATGACCACGGCTGAAGAAATTGCGAATATGGTAGTATTCTTACTGTCGGAACGTTCGAGCCATACCACCGGTCAGTTGATTCATGTAGATGGTGGATATGTACATTTAGACAGAGCTTTGATCTGACAGATATGAAGAAATATTGCCTGGCACTGGATTTAGTAGATGACGCAACGATGATTGCCGAATATGAGAAATACCATAAGCGGATACGGCCTGAGATAGAGGTGAGTATAAGAGAGGCGGGTATTTTAGGCATGGAGATTTATCGCATCGGCAACCGTTTGTTTATGATTATGGAAACGGAAGACGATTTCTCGTTCGAACGAAAAGCAGAGATGGATGCTGCTAATCCGAAAGTGCAGGAATGGGAAGCCCTGATGTGGAAATACCAGCAAGCCTTACCTGTAGCAAAACCCGGAGAGAAGTGGGTTTTTATGGATAAAATCTTTGATATGAATCAACAGTAATCTAAACTTTTATGATATCAATAACAGTCATTTGAAAAATTGGCTGTTATTTTTTTATTTGCGTCTTCTGATTCAACCAACCTTACTTATATGAGACTTAACCTGATATTATTACTGGCCCTTACCGTTTTATTAGGAGCCAGCTCATGGAAAAAACCTTTGGCGTCATCAACTCCTAATATCGTTTTGATTTTTATGGATGATATGGGTTATGGAGATTTGACCAGTACCGGAGCATTGGATTACCAGACACCCAACATTGACAAATTAGGAACAGAAGGAATCCGTTTTACGAATTTTCTGGCGGCGCAGGCAGTCTGTAGTGCATCCAGAGCAGCATTAATGACGGGCTGTTATCCAAACAGGGTCGGTATTTCAGGGGCTTTGAATCCTGCTCAGAAAATCGGGCTTCATACCAAAGAGGTAACCATTGCAGAAATGCTGAAGCAGAAGGGTTATGCCACAGGTATTTTCGGTAAATGGCATTTAGGGCATCACAAACAGTTTTTGCCATTACAGCAGGGCTTTGATGAATACCTGGGGATTCCGTATTCGAACGATATGTGGCCGGTTGATTATGATGGCAAGCCTATAACCGATGAAAACGATTATAGGAAGAAAACTTATCCTGCTTTGCCATTAGTAGAGAACAATGATACGAAGGAGACCATCAATGATTTGGCCGGACAGGATAAGCTGACAACACTTTATACAGAAAGAGCCGTTGGATTTATCAAAAAGAATCGTAACAAACCATTCTTTTTATACCTGCCACATTCCATGGCACACGTGCCGCTTGGAGTTTCGGATAAATTTAAAGGAAAAAGTAAACAGGGAATGTATGGTGATGTGATGATGGAAATCGACTGGTCGGTGGGGCAAATCATGAAAACGTTGAAGGAAAACGGATTAGATAAAAATACATTGGTGATATTTACCAGCGATAATGGACCGTGGATTAACTTCGGTAATCATGCCGGGTCGACAGGCGGATTCAGAGAAGGGAAAGGAACTGTTTTTGAGGGCGGCCAACGAGTGCCGTGCCTGATGCGCTGGAAAGGCACTATACCGGAAGGATTGATTTGTAATCAATTGACATCAACCATTGATATTTTTCCGACTTTAGCCCGAATTTGCGGTACTAAACTTCCGGAGCAGAAGATTGACGGCGTAGAGATTTTATCGTTGATGAAAGGCAATGTCAATGAAGCACCTAGAAAATATTTCTATTATTACTATGCTCAGAATGAGCTGAGGGCTGTAAGAAGAGGTAACTGGAAACTAATGCTGCCCCACCAGATTGAAAGGACTTATGAGAGTGTTTTGCCGGGTAATGATGGCTATGCCGGCAAATACGGAAATATTGAGGTGCCTCTGGCGCTGTATGATTTAAGAAGGGATGCAGGAGAAGAATATGATGTAAAGTCGCAGCACCCCGAAATAGTAGCCGAACTGCAAAAAGTGGCTGACATGGCTCGCGATGATTTAGGTGATGCCTTACAGAAGAAGCAAGGCAAAAATGTACGGCCTGTTGGTGTTTTGAAAGAGTAGAAAATCTTTGAATGTAATAGCAATGCTTTACCGACTAAAGTCGGCGGCTATTCAAACAAAGGATGTATTTTTTAGTATTTGCCGACTTAATTTGGCAAGCATATATAATAACCTTTGTTTGAATAGTCTGTGAATTTATTCACTGCCAGCCAGCGAAGATTCGTGATAAGCCTTCTATTACTTCTGCACGCTAAAAGAATAATCGCCACTGCCTACTTTTACTATCCTGTAGCCTGCTTCGTAGCCTTCTACACTAACATCTTTATTAGTATTCAATGCCGTATTGCTTTCAGTAATTTTCTGATTAACTGTGGACGGAATATATACAAGTGCAGTACTGCCCACGGGTACTTTAATCTTCATTTCAAAAACAGCAGGATTATTCTTCCAACTGATTCCGGCTTTTCCCTGTACGGTTTCATTGAAGTAACTAACCGAATTGAGGTCTGCTACAGGCATGGGTTTAAATACAATCTCTTTGTAACCTGCACCGGTTTCGGAGGTCTTCATACCGGCCAGATGCGTATAAAACCAGCCCAAAGCTCCACCAAACATCGGATGGTTATGTGAACTTTCGTTGTTCCATTGTTCACGGGTGGTGGTGGCACCGAGACTTATCCAGCTACCGAAACTCGGGGCTGTTGTTTTATTCATTGCATTATAGGCGAGGTCGTTTAAACCGTTGTCAGTCAATACTTCAAAAAAGAAACGGGTACCGAATATTCCGGTGTCCAGATGCCCTTCGGCTTCAGCAATGTCTTGTTTCAATGCTGCTATTACTTTGTCGTATTGCTCTTTTTTTACACCCATTCGTAGGGCAAAAATGTTAGCTCCGTATTTGCCGAATGTACCTCGCTTCTCATCATAAAAAGTGTTGAGGAATGCCTCACGGGTTTTATCAGCCAGAGCCTGATAACGCGCTGCTTCCTCAGGTTTATTCAGAATAGTCGCTACTTTAGCCGTAATGTCAGCGCAATACCACAGATAGAAAGTATGCACGAGTTGGTCAGGTGGGAGCGTGCCTACACCTGCCCACTCACCTAAATTCCACCATTGCAGGGGTTTGTTATCATGCCCTACTCGCTGAGAGTGCATAATACCCCTATCATTCACCCAAGTTTGCATGTATCTGATATAGCCTGTCATGCCCTCATAGTTTTCGGCAAGAATATCCCGGTCGTTATATTGCCGGTAAAACTCCAGCGGAATAATATGAATCGCTGCACCCCAGGCCACACCTCCGCCACAACCCGGTTGCCAGGGAGCACCGTTAGGAATGTAGCCTGTAGCGGGAATCTGCGCATCGAGCATATCGCGAATCCATTTTTTATAGAAGGCTTTTACCTCAAAATTGTGCATCACCGTATGGCAGGCCACCTGTGCATCGCCTGTATAGCCTGAACGCTCGCGATGCGGACAGTCAGAAGCGATACCACCATGCATGTTGTCGAGTTGAGAACGTTTCCAGATATGATTAATCTGATTAAAGAGTTTGTTGGATGTCACGAAAGTGGCTGACTCTTTGGCATCTGTATTAACGGCTTCGGCTTGTATGTTTTCAGGTTTTAAATCCCCTTTCCAGTTGCTGATTTCTACGCCGCTGAAAACAAACCAGTTGAATCTTGGCGCATAACTGGCATTGGGCTTGCCACTAAAGGTATAGGTGTTCTCACCGGAATATTGGTTGGCATTGAAGGTAATCCTGATCGTATGTCCGGCCGGTGCAGACACGTTTTTCAACCGCACCCAGCCTGAAATCTCTTCGGGGAAAGAGACCTTATAATTGCCATTGGGCAGTTTATCAATTTTTGTGGGTTGATACACCTTCGTGATTTTGTCGGTCGGTGCGGTATGCGCACTCATTTTACCATAAGGAGTAATCCGGTTAATGGCGTTTTCCCATTGGGCATCATTAAAACCCGGTTGGCACCAGTCGGGTTGTTCCAGCCGTGCATCGTATATTTCTCCGTCATAAACCAGGTCAGAAATGATAGCCGATTTGGCGGCTTTCCAGCTTTTGTCAGACGTAATCACCTCTTCGGTGTTATCGGCATATACAATGTGTAACTGTGCTATAAAACGTGGAGAACCATAAGAGGCAGTCCAGAATTTGGGGGCATTATAAAAACCATTACCCAATATGGCGCCGATGGCATTTTTCCCGTTTTGGAGTTTATTGGTGATATCATAAGCCATATACATAACTCGGTATTCGCGGAATTCGTCCGGTAATGAGATATAGGCTGCCGGTAGTTCAGGCCGTTTGCCGTAATTGGTCTGGTTGGGTACCAGGTAGTCATCTGATACTCGCCTACCATTTGCATAAAATTCAAAATAACCCAGGCCTGTGGTATAGACCACCGCACTTTTAATTTTTTTAGAAACATTGAAAGTCTTTCTTAATAATGGCGCAGGAGGTGGCAATATCTGTGTGCGTTGGTCGGGGCCACCTTTGGGTTTCGGTATGGCTTCTTCACCCTGCCACGGAGCGCCAATCCATTCGGCTTTCCATTCGTTTTTATTTAAAATACCCATGTGCCATTTGGCGGGTTTGCTCCAAGCTGAGGGCTTTCCGTTTTTATCCCAGACACGCACCTGCCAGTAGCAGGTCAATCGTGAGTGCAGATTTGCTCCGGCATACTTAACCGAATGGGCATCGTTGTTCATTACCTTACCTGTATCCCACAAATCAGGTTTTTGAAGTAGGGTAGCAGTTGACGCCACTCGTATCTGATAGGCAGTCTGCACCTGATTTCTCACGCCGGCTTTAGCAATGTTTATCCACGAAAGTCTCGGGTTGGGCTCATCCACTACGGATGGGTCGGTCATATACTCACAGGTGAGATTCTGTACTTCCAGCTGACCGAATGCCAGATTAGCCGATAAAAGAAGACCAATAAAAAGCAGATGTTTCATGGTAAGAGTAAGCCGGTGTTGGCTGGCTTTGTTTATGAGGTTGAATCCATAAAAATAACTATTTTTTGAAGATTGGAAGCAAAACATAAGATATAATAAGAGCAGACACGTAAAAGGTTAGTCTGCCCTTATCAGGTTTATAATCAAGCGATTCGGTGTTGCATGAGTTTGCAACCTTATTCATTTAGTCTGTAATTCTGAAAAGTATGCCTCCAGTTTATCAAGATTTTGTTTCAGACCCTCATCTGCTTTATGAGCTTTCACTACTATTTCTTTCATTTCAGCGGTGTCAAACTCCATAGTCCAGTCTATCAGGGTTTCTTCACCTTTGGCTTCAAACAAAACAGTAGTGATAAAGTGTGGATTGAAGTGTTCGAATACAATCTTCTTAAGCAGAATAATTTCCTTATAGATACTTCTGTTTGGATAATTGGTCCCGTCTGGCCCGTGCATGGTTAGTTTCCATTCACTACCCTCTTTTACATCCATTTCGTGAATGGTTGTGGTGAATCCGTTAGGCCCCCACCATTTGGCAATGTGTTCCGGGGTTGTCCAGACCTCCCACATTAGTTCAATTGGGGCTTTAAACGTTCGTATTATCCGTAGTTCCCGGTTGGCTGAGTTTTCCATAGTTTATATCAGTTTGAATTTGTTTTAAGTAGTTATCCAGGTTATCAAAGCGGGCATCCCATATCTGGCGCAGCTGATCCATCCACAGGTCAATCTCCTGCATTTTCTCCATTCTGATGCTATAATAAATCTCGCGGCCCTGCGGACTGGCTTCAACGAGACCACATTCCTAATGTTCTTATACTTTAGTACGCCTATAGAACGGTTAAAGTGGTTATTTTTTCGCAAATTAGTTTTTTTCGAAGGGTTTTTAATAGAAATTTTAAGTCTCTTTATATACTCGAAAAAATATTTTTAATTTTTTTATTAACTGTAGGGAATATTTTCATATATTTGTACCATAGTTCTTTGAAAAGATGTTTTGAAAGCTTATTACTAAATGGAGCTTTATTTTTTGTTTGATTATTCAAGCAACCCCAATGGGGTTTCAGGTCAATTCTCATCTCAACGCCATCAATGCCGCCCGCCCTTATCGGCTCGGAACTAATTGAGATTATATGGAAGTATGGGATTGATTTAATTATAGAATTGATTTGAATGCTTCTTGTTTTCTAAAAAAGAAGCAGGGATTTTAAAGTGGTGTATAGAGAACATTGTCTACGCATTTAGTAATTAGCTATTGTAAGATAAGCAGGGTGCAATATTGCCTCGATTACTAAAAATTATTTTACAAAATGTCTAGATTAAAAAGACTTCAAAACATCGATGGTTTGATAAAAACATTACAAATCATCTTAAAGAGCCAGTGTTCTCTTTCGGAGAGTGACGTTAATTTATTGAATGATGCAGTCACAAAATTGAATAAATTGAGGATGAAAAAAGGATTGACAGATAATCATTACCAAATGGAAATTGCTGATATCGTTGAGCTGATTCTCAAGTTTTTAATTTAGTATTGCTGAATTCTCATAAAGATTTTACGACAAACACATCTCCGACACCCTTTAAATTTTTCCACTAAATACCTACTAAAATGAATTTAGGTACTGTCATAAAAGATATCAGGAAACAACGAGGGCAAACTCAAGTGGAGTTTGCCGAGAATTGTGGTATTACACAAACTTATCTATCACAGATAGAGAATAATGCCAAGGAACCAAATTTATCAACACTTAAAGAAATAAGTAAGAGTCTCGACCTGCCCCTACCTATATTATTTTTCTTGTCTCTTAATGAAGAAGACATTTCTCCGGAAAAAAGGAAGGCTTTTGAAATTATTAACCCATCTGTAAAATCTCTCATTAATGAGTTCTTTAGAGTGTAGAGATAAGTTACACCTACCTTCAATCATTGGTAAGACAAAAAAGGAGTTAGATGATATTGTCAAAAATATCGATCATCATTACAGAGAGTGGTATGAGATTAAAATTGATAAAAAAACGAACCAGCCTAGAACTTATAAGGATGGTACGATTAAACAAAGGGTAATACGGCCATCTAAAACTTCTTTGAAAGTAATTCAAAAGCACATCAAAGACCGTATTCTATCATCAATTGAACTACCTGAAAATGTTCATGGTGGTATTAAAAAGCGAAGCAATATCACTAATGCTAAACCTCATCAGGGGAAAAAATACAAATTTACTGTTGATTTGCAGGACTTCTATCCTTCAATAAAAACTAAAAGAGTTTACGAAACACTCATGGAGTTAGGTTTTAATACCCAATGTGCTTTTTACATCACCCGATTAACAACTTGGAAAGGAGAATTACCCCAAGGTACCCCGACTAGCACTCATATTTCAAATATCGTTTTCCTTAAAACAGATTATAAGCTTATTGAGCTTTGTAATGCTCATAATATAACATATACAAGATATATTGATGATTTGACATTTTCTTCTCAAACGGATTTTCAAGATGTTATAGAACAGATTCTAGAAATTATTCTTCAGTGCGGACTAAAAGTCAACAGACGGAAAACCATTTATAACAGCTCACAAATCATAACAGGGGTTGAGGTTTTTCTGAACAAGATTGATGCTCCTGAAAAGATACTTGTGAAAGTAAAAGAAGAAGAAATACTTCCGGAGGGTACTATAAAGCCTTATACAAATTATCGAAATAACATTTTAAAAACGAATAAAAGAGACAAGTAGCTTGGTGGGCTATTGAGAACCCTGCAAAAAATCCTCTTAGAAATGAATCTAAGAGGATTTTGTTTGTCGGGATGACAGGATTTGAACCTGCGACCTCACGCCCCCCAGACGTGCACACTACCAAGCTGTGCTACATCCCGAATTTGAGGAGTGTGCAAAAATACATTAAAATCATTTTTCTTGCAAATAGTCTATTTGGCATACTCCAGGCGTTGGTTGTCTTTTAATAATTGAGCCTGCAAGGTGGCATAAGGCAACGCCTGAGGTGTTGTTTTGTTATTAATGGCTAACACCGCTGCTGTAGCTGCCGATTGCCCCAGAATCATAAATACAGGCTCCATACGGATAGAACCATAAGCAATATGAGAGCTTGAAACGCAAACACTTACCAGCAGATTGGTGCATTGGCTTGCTTTGGGCAAAATAGAGCCATATGCAATTGAATAAGGTCGGTCAGGATGCACGCCGATGTCTCCCTCATTCTGTACGTTTCCGTCTTCTTTCACGTATCGTTGAATATTGTGCGAATCAAGCGCATAAGAACCCATACCTACCGGATTAGGTACTTTGGTTTTACCTAATGCATCGGCTTCTGTCATCACAAATTCACCGGTTAATCGTCTGGCTTCGCGGATGTAGAGCTGGTGCGGCCAGCCGCCATTGTCTTTAAATTCATCTTTCGGTAAACCCCATTGCTGCATTTTCTCATGAACATCGGCAGGGATACCCGGGTCATTTTGCAGGAAATACATCAGCCCTTTCTGATACAACTCATGTTCTTTTATAATTTCTTTACGGCGTTCATAGCTGGCTTCGGGGTAATCATAGTTTTTGCCGATATAGTCAGTACTGAAAGGACCGTGATTATTGGTATCCGTTTTCCGATTAGGGATCGGGTCATACTTGTCGAAAGTCTCTCTCCAACCTGAAGCAAATACTCTGGTCACCAGTTCGTAGCGTGCCGGATTGTAGCCTTCAGGTTTGGCAAAAGGAATACGGTTATCGGGGTGGTTACTCAGACACATTCTGAAACAATAGGCCTGAATCTTGTTGTCTGCTGAACCATTTGGTCCGAGTGTTTCTGTAGAAACTTCAGGCAATAAACCACTTGCGGGGTCACCCGGTATTTTATATGGACTTATCTTGCTTTTAAAATAATGCCCATGCTGAAACACACCTGCCTGCACGCCATTCCATTTTTCATTATATACACTATTCGCTTCACGACCCACATGATAAGATACACCTGCCGCGGCCATCAGGTCGCCTTCATAGGTGGCATCGATAAACATTTTACCTTCATACACATTACCGCTTAAAGTACGGAATGAGGTAATATCTAATCCTTTTTTGGTTACTCCTTTATTTGAACGGTCGAGCCACTCATCGCGATAGATAGTCAGTTTATATTCTTTTACAAAATCCTCAAATACTTGTTCGGCCGCATGTGGTTCAAAAATCCACATGGTGCGGTTATTGCCATCTATCGCCGGGGTTCCTTGTCCTTTATTGCCATATTCTTCTCTCTTTTGCCATGACCACGACTCCGTTTTTTGATAATGGTTATAAAGGCGTTGATAGAATTCGCGGGATAAACCGCCGATTACTTCCTTGTTTCCGGTGTCAGTAAATCCCAATCCACCGGAAGAGAGTCCACCCAGATGTTTGTCAGGGGATACCACAATGACCGATTTGCCCATTTTCTTTACCTGTACTGCAGCTATCACAGCAGAAGAAGTACCGCCATAGATAATGACATCCGCTTTGTAGGTGCGAGCTGTTTTGTTTTTAGGTGGATTATAACCCGGTAGTATAATTATGGCTGTAAAGAGCCACATAAAGAGTGAGATTTTTTTCATAGAGGTTGAATAGTTTATAAACAGAATAGGGGATACTTATTGAACCGGTAATTTATTAAATAAAACTGAACCCGCATAAAAAAGTAGACGGGCACTAAAACAAAAAGCTTTATACATATGCATTGTATAAAGCTTATAAGTAGAGAAGAGGTGTTTATTTCACAGCCTTCAGGCTTAAATCGAGGCTTCTGGCTGAATGGGTAAGATAACCTAAAGAAACGTAATCTACTCCGCAGTCGGCATATTGCCTTACATTAGCCGGAGATATACCTCCTGACGCTTCAATAGGATACCGGCCGTCTACCATTTTTACGGCTTCTTTGATATTCTCATAACTAAAGTTGTCAACCATTATCCGTACCACACCGCCTATGGCAAGTACTTGTTTCAGTTCTTCCAGATTTCGCACTTCTATTTCAATGGGCAGGTCTTTTCCGGTGGTTTTCAGGTAATTATGCGCGGCATCCAAAGCGTTTTTTATCCCTCCGGCATAATCCACATGATTGTCCTTAATTAGTATCATATCAAACAATCCGAAACGATGGTTTGTGCCGCCACCTATCAGTACCCCCCATTTTTCCATCATTCTGAATCCGGGAGTTGTCTTTCGGGTGTCCAGCACTTTAGTTTTTGTGCCTTCCAGCAAACTTACTACCTCGTGTGTAGTGGTGGCTATACCACTCATGCGTTGCATACAGTTGAGTACCAGTCGCTCGGCAGTAAGTATAGAACGGTCTCTGCCACTTACATAAAATGCAATGTCACCATATTGAACGGGCTGTCCATCACTAATGAACACTTCTATCTGTAAGTCTTTATCTACCGCTTCAAAAATCATTTTGGCCAGTTCTACTCCTGCCAGTATTCCCTTATCTTTTACAAGCAGTTTTGCTTTCCCCGATGCATCAGCCGGAACAGTCGACAATGAGGTGTGGTCACCATCACCTACATCTTCTGCCAATGCGGCTCCAATAAATTTCTTAATTGTGTGTCTGTCTAACTCCATATTCTTAACCCAAAAGGGTGTTTAATCCGAAAAACTTTTCTATGCGTGTGCTTCTCCTATTATCCTTAATCCTTCAAGGGTCAGCTCGCGGTTTACCTCCACAAATTCGCCATGCAGTGTAGAGATAATAGACGAAAGGCCACCTGTGGCAATGGCTATGCAATCGCCGTTCAGTTCAGCTCTTATTTTATGAATCATGTTTCTTACCAAACCTTCATAGCCCCACAGTATACCAGCCTGTATAGAGTGAACCGTATTTTTGCCGATTACCGATTGCGGTAGCTCCAGAGGTACATCAGGTAGCTGTGCCGTGTTTGAAAACAGCGCCTTTACCGAAGTTCGTAACCCCGGCGCTATTGAAACGCCCAATACTTTGCCCTTGCCCGAAACTACAGTAAATGTGAGTGCAGTACCGAAGTCGACAATTACGCAGTTTCTTTTATATTTGGTATAAGCCGCAACCGCATTGGCTATCAGGTCGCTGCCAATCTCGTTGGGATTGTCGATTGAAATCTCTAAAGAAGGGAAAATGAAGGCATTAACAATGATGGGCTCCACACCAAACATATTGTTTACCAGCAATTTGAAGATCGGGGTGAGCGGAGGCACCACACTACTGAGTACAACTTTGCTGATCTCTGAAAAGCGGAGGCTGTTTTCCAGAAAATATTGCCGGAAGCGATATTCAAAAAAGACGTAGTTCTCGTCTTTCAGCGACTTAATTCTGAATTGATGAAGCAGTTTTTTATCTTCAAAAATTCCGAAAACAGCATCGGTATTTCCGACATCTATCACTAATAAATTATTCAAGAGGCAAATTTTAAGGTTTGTACTTCAAAATTTATAAAATCTTATCAATCTCTCAAACTTTTCAGAAATAATTCAGGAGGCCCAGCCAACTGATTTCTGTATAGTTGCATAACTGTTAATTAGATTAATTAATTCTCCAGGGCGGGTTTTTACGATTGTCGCCAGCATGATAAATAATTAACCGGTTATTATCCGGGTCTTTCAGGCGTGCTTCACGCCATAGCCAGGGTTTATCGGTCGGTATTTCTTCAATGGTTATGCCTTTCCGTATCAATTCACTGATTTTGTCGTCAACATCATCAACCTCAAAGTATATCCACGCTCCGGAGTCTTTGGAAACAGTTCCTTCCTGATGAATCGAGAAAGTAGCGTCTCCCGAAAGACATTCAAACCGTGCATAATGTTCGTCTTTAACAATAAGTTTAAGTCCCAATAGTTCATAGAAATCAATTGAGTGCTCAATACTGCTTACCCGAATGGTTAACTGGTTGAGATTCATAATACTACAAGTTTTTTCGTTTCAGAAACACAAAACCATTTTCTTCTTTGATGAATTCCAGATTCGGATGATTTTTATATTCATCATATCGGTCGATACGTGTCACAAAGAATACGGGCTTATTTACCGGTCCGTTCAAAAGCCAGTCGCCCAGTTGCTCCTGCGTCATGCCTGTAGTGGAAGCAGGCGTACTATTGGGTTGCTTCTGAAAAT
Source organism: Emticicia sp. GW821-FHT11C11 (assembly GCF_058808615.1). NCBI lineage: Bacteria > Pseudomonadati > Bacteroidota > Cytophagia > Cytophagales > Leadbetterellaceae > Emticicia > Emticicia sp. GW821-FHT11C11. The sequence continues at coordinate 301,249 of NZ_JBXARV010000002.1, read as the reverse complement.
AAAACAAATGGGCATAGCTTTTAAAACCGATTACGCCGATGTATACGTCTTGCCCTTGTTTAGACTGATAGAAATCTATAGCAGCTCCTTGTGTATAACGTTCAATTTTAGGAACAACCGAAGCACCGAAAATCAGCAGGCTTAAAGCTGTTGAGAGGCTTAGTCCACTTATAAATATCCATTTTCTTTGAATAGATGCTTTGTTCATGAAAATTAATACCAACAGGATGGCGAAATAAACCAAACCTATGAGTACTTCAAAACCGCTCCAGTTAACAACGGCATTAAAGTTTTTAACGGCAAAGGAATCTTTGATATAAGGAATAATTGCCTCCGTGTTCATGCCTATGAGAGGCACAGCCACCAAAGCCAACGACATCACAAAACCGATGAAAATAAAGCCGAACTTTACCCATTTATTCCAGTTCTTTTTATGTGCCAGCCAATTATACAAGGTAGTGGCAGCCAGATAAGAAACCGGAAAATAAGCCATAGACGAATAATGCACAATTTTGGTTGTAACCACGCTGAAGAGAATCATAACAACCCAGAAAGTGACTTTCATCCAGGTGCCGAAGTATTCCTGTCTGGAAGCCAGGGCAGGAATGGCAAAAATAGATATAGGGAAACAGCCGATCAATACGACCAAAAAATGATAGTAGAAAGGTTGCCCGTGCCCGGCATCGGGCGTACTGAATAAGCGGATCTGGTACCGGATAAATTCTTCAAAAAACCAGAAACCATTAGTGACCAACTCCTGAGCAAACCAGAGCGAGGCAATGGCGATACACGTAAGGGCGAAAATCAGTAACTGTTTAATGGTGAAGAGCTTCGAGAATTTTTTGATAAATACCCAATATGATACGACCGTTAACCCCCAGATAAGCCCCCCTACGGGGCCTTTGGTAAGAACGGCCAACCCAATGAATATGCCCGATAAAAGCATCTGTTTTGGATGAAACTGTGCTTTAAAAGAAAAGTAGATACCCAGAAAAATAAACAGATTAAAAGTGGGATCGATAATGCCTGATTTGAAATACAAATGTGGTGTAAAAGAACCCAGATAAATAAGTGACCATATTAACCCGAAATTGGCATTTCTGATATTTTTGCCAATGTAGAATATAACCAGAAGCGTGATACAACCCATGAGGGCATTGGGAAAACGCGCAGCAAACTCATTCACTCCCCACAGCTTCATGGCTGCTACCTGCATCCAGAAAAAAAGCGGAGGTTTTTCCCAGAAAGGCTTGTAATCAATCTGTACTTTGCTGTAGTTTTGGGTAAGAATCATTTCCCGGGCTGACTCGGCGAAATTAATTTCATCCCAGTCGAAAAGGTGCACATTGCCCAGAAAAGGAAAGAAAAACAAGATGCCCAGGGCTAATATAATAAACGGATAATATTTCTGATGGATTTGAAGACTCATTCAATGTGGCATATTTTTCTCAAAGGTAGAAATAAAATTAAAAACACCGAAGTATCTTGGATACTTGTAAGAAGTAATAAAATAAGGGATTATACGTATATATAACAGACTCTTTAGGCGTTAATATGATACGATACAAGAGTGAGTAAATATTGTCCGGATTACAGGAATCAGATTGTGATAATTGCAGAGGTATACCCAATTTTTGCTAGTACAAGTAGAACTTATCGGGGATTTCAATGTATTCTGTCGAATTTATATATGATTTTAGTAAATTTTAATTTGAAAATGATATAAGTTGCTAGAAATATTTCTACCTTTACAAGTCGTAAACAGATAGTATTTGATATTGAGGGGAAGGAAATTGTTTACGAGACTCCGATTTGGGAGATATTTGAATTTAGCAAGATTTTTATAATAGCAGTTGGTGAATAACTGTGGCTCAATGGTTGATAAAACTATTGTTTTTACCACAAATTCAACTAATGGTTCATTTCGCTAAAAAGAGCTTTTTTAGTCACAGCAAAAGTTGTTTTGGGTTCATCGGGGGACAGATTCTGCCCCCTTTGCCTTTTTTAAGGGGTCAATAAAAAAACGCAAGCTGATTGCCTGCGTTTCTTCAATGATAAAATAGCTATCTTCTATTTATATAATTCCGGAAACTCTTTAGGTCGTGCTTCCCGCATCATATCATATACCGCCTCAAAAATGGTCTCAGCATTTGGTTTTGAGAAATAATCACCATCTGCCGCATACGCAGGGCGGTGTTCTTGTGCAGGAATAGCTTTAGGGGCTGAATCCAGCCATCTGTATGCCTGTTGCCCATCAATTACTTGTTGCATCATAAAAGCGGATGCTCCACCGGGTACATCTTCATCAGTGAAAATCACCCGGTTCGTTTTTTTGATTGATTCAACAATGCTGTGGTGTACATCGAAAGGTAACAAAGATTGTACATCGATTACCTCGGCGTGAATACCCACTTGTTCTAAATGATTGGCTGCTTCCATCACAATCCGGCACATAGAGCCGTAAGTAACAATGGTAATATCAGTGCCTTTTTTCAAAATTTCAGGTACGCCGAGCGGTACACAGATTTCTGACAGGTTAGACGGCATTTTTTCTTTAATTCGATACCCATTCAGACATTCGATGATCAAAGCCGGGTCGTCTCCTTTCAGAATCGTATTGTAAAACCCTGCAGCCTGTACAAAATTGCGTGGCACTAATATATGAATGCCCCGTAAAGAACCGAGCATAGCCGACATTGGTGAGCCGGAGTGCCATATACCTTCTAATCGATGCCCACGTGTCCGGATGATCAGAGGTGCCAGCTGTCCACCGGCTGTACGGTAGCGAAGCGAGGCGAGGTCGTCAGTCAGTGTAGCTAAAGCATAGTAGATGTAGTCGAAATACTGAATCTCCACAATGGGTTTTAGTCCCCGCATGGCAGCACCTATGCCTTGTCCGATAATGGTAGTTTCACGAATACCGGTATCAGTTACTCTTATTTCTCCGTATTTTTCCTGCAAACCGGCAAATCCCTGATTTACATCACCTATTTTACCCACATCTTCACCGAGGGCGAATACGCGTGAGTCTCGTTGAAGCAACAAATCAAAATAGGCGTTAATTATTTCTCTGCCATCTACATTGCTATTTCCTTCGGCATATTCAGGGGCAATGCCTTTCACAAACATAGGCGACGTAGGGTACTCGCTCAATAAATGGGTATTAAATCTTTCTTTATTTTCGGCAGCTGATTTTTCCAACCAACTGACAATAGCCTTTTTAGCCTGGTTGTCTTCTGATCGCATCAGGATTACAGCTTTTTTTACAAGGCTGATAATCTCTCTCCGAAGCGGGTTTTCAGTATGCTCCAGTTCTTCTCTCAGTTTGGCTATGGCTGCTGACTGTTTGCTTTCCAGGGTAGCTTTTTTCAAGAGTTGAACAGCTGTTTCAAAATCCGGCTTAATGGATTCGCGGAAGGCTGCCCATGCGGCATTGCGCGCTTTTTTGGCTACATCTTTTGCCTTTATTTCAATTTCGTCCAGTTCTTTCTCTGTGGCGAAGCCGTTAGATAAAATCCATTCTCTGAGGTGCAGGTTACAATCAAACTCTTTTTCAAAATCAAGTCGTTCTCTTGATTTATAGCGTTCGTGCGAGCCCGAGGTTGAGTGCCCCAATTGTTGGGTTACTTCTATGACGTGTACCAGAACAGGCACGTGCTGGTCGCGGGCATAGAGTGCCGCACGTTGGTAGGCTTCAATCAACTCCGGGTAGTTCCAGGCACGGGCAACCAGTATTTCAATACCATTGCTGCCATCTTTTCTCTGGAATCCGGCCAGTGCTTCAGAAATGCTCGATTTAGTGGTCTGATACTCTATCGGAACCGAAATACCGTAGCCGTCGTCCCATACTGAAAAGATAATCGGTATTTGTAATACACCTGCGGCATTAATTGATTCGAAAAACATACCCTGCGAAGTAGAGGCATCACCAATGGTGGCAAAGCAAACTTCGTTTCCGTGTCTTGAAAACTTCGTGAGATGTTTTAAATCGGGGTTATGTCTGAATAATTTGGAGGCATAAGCCAGACCGATAGCGCGGGGCATCTGCCCGGCTGTAGAAGACACATCACTGACTGTATTATATAATTCTGTCTGATTAAGCCATTCTCCTTTGTCGTCTATCCAGCGGTTGCCATAGTGGGCATTCATTGAGCGGCCTGCTGAAAAGGGATCATGGTTAATATCGGGGTGAGCGTATAATTGTGCAAAAAATTGTTGCCAGGTAAGTCCGCCTACGGCCGCCAGAAAAGTCTGGTCACGATAATAGCCGGAACGAAAATCACCTTGTCTGAAAACCTTTGACATTGCTATCTGAGCCAACTCTTTACCGTCGCCGAACACACCGAAATTAGCACGACCCATGAACACATCTTTGCGGCCGATGGTACTTACTTCTCGACTTTCGCAGACAATCTGGTAGTCATTTAATACTTCTTCTTTTGTTAAGAGAACATCTGTTGAGGTAATTAAATTTGTTGCTTCAGTCATTCTGTGAATTTTGAATGGTTAATATGGTAAGAAAATCCATACAAAAAAATAAATATGCCTGACCCAAAGCCAGAACGAAAATTAGTTGTCATGCTAACTAATCATGTTGTAAAGTTAAGACTTTTTATTCCATTTTTCAAAAAAAGAGTTTTGTTAATGACTTGTTAAAAATTTGGTGTTTGTGATGCATTTATTATTTATTTGTAAGAGAAAATATGCGTTACTAATAAAACAGAATTTATTTTTCACTTTAAAATTATTCAAATCGAATGAAAAAATTAATTTCAACAATTGCGGTGGTTTTGGCATTTGTAGCTTCTGTTCAAGCTCAGGGGGTACTAAAATTCAATAAGGAAGTTCATGATTTCGGTAAAGTTGCTGAAGGTCCTTTGGCTACTTACAGTTTTGAGGTTACCAATACCGGCACTGCTCCGGTTGTTATTTCAAATGCGGCGGCCTCATGCGGTTGCACCACTCCTGAGTGGTCAAGAGATCCGATTATGCCGGGTGCAAAAAGCACAATCAAAGTGGGTTATAACACTTCAGGCCGTCCGGGTTCATTTACAAAAACGATCACAGTAACCAGCAATGCTGAAAACGCAACAGTGATTCTGACAATCAAAGGCGAAGTTACTGCTCCGGCAGCATCACCGGCCGCACCAGCTGCGTCGTCTAAAGGAAAGAAAAAAGTATAATCTATCTATATATTCTTCCCTGAAGAAGCCATCTGCCACTAAGGCAGATGGCTTCTTTGCGTTTAAGGGGCCTGATTCAGAAATTTCTACTTTTCGCCTATCAGTGCTTGTCTAAATGGAAAAAAATATCGAATATCGAATTCTATTCATTGGCTCAATATAAACTAAGATCTCACCATATGAATTTTCTTTGCATTTGTACTTACTTTAAGGGTGTAGAGTTTCTGAAATCCTGCAAGGCAGAAGGGAATACGGTTTATCTGCTTACCAATAAAAAGCTGGAGGATAAAGCATGGCCGCGGGAGTCGATTGACGAAATCTTTTACCTTGAAAATATAGACAATACCTTTGATACCTACGGCAAGATAATTCAGGGCATGGCCTATCTGATGCAGGGCAGGAAAATTGACCGCATTGTGGCTCTGGACGATTTTGATGTGGAAAAGGCTGCGTTGGTTCGTGAGCATTTCAGAATACCCGGTATGGGGCAAACCACTGCGCGTTATTTCAGAGATAAACTGGCCATGCGGATTCAGGCCCTGAATTCAGACATTAATGTGCCTCCTTTTACACCACTTTTTCATGATGTTGACATAACCGAATACCTGCAGGCTACGGCTGCTACGTGGGTAATTAAACCCCGCTCCGAAGCCTCGGCTGCAGGTATAAAGAAAGTGCATAGTTTTCAGGAAGCCTGGGATACCATTCATAGTCTGGGACAAGAAAGACACAATTTTCTGATAGAGCAATTCAAACCCGGAGACGTGTATCACGTAGATGCCCTGACGGTAGACGGGAAGGTGATTTTTTCAAGATGCAGCCAATACCTCAATACGCCGTTCGAGGTAGCGCATGGTGGAGGGATTTTCCGTTCGGTAACGGTAGAACATGGTTCGAAAGACGAAAAGGCCTTAAGGAAAGTAAACGAGCAGGTGATGAAGGCCTTTGGTATGAAGTTCAGTGCATCGCATACAGAAGTAATCAAATGCTTTGAAGACGGGAAATTCTATTTTCTTGAAACGGCTTCGAGGGTAGGAGGTGCCAATCTGGCTGAAATGGTCGAGTTTTCGTCAGGTATTAACTTGTGGCGCGAATGGGCGAAGATAGAAACAGCCATAGCCACCGGAGGTACTTATGAATTGCCGCAGGTAGACAATTACTATTCAGGCATTATTATTTCGCTTTCTTCGCATCAATGGCCTGACTACACACCTTTTAATGACCCTGAGGTGGTATGGAAAATGAATGATGAGTATCATGTAGGGCTGATTGTTCGCTCAGAAAGCCGTGAAAGAGTTTTAGAACTGATGGATAAATACGCTTTAATAATTCATAACCTGGGCTACCATGCCTCTGCACCTGCACCTGACAAACCCGTACACTAAAAATGACTACACAAGAAATAATTGATTACGTAAATTCACACCCATCGGGCAAAGTGAAACTGGCCGTTGCCGATATTGATGGTGTACTGAGAGGTAAATATATCAGCAAACAAAAATTCCTGTCGGTGATTGAAGGCGACCTGGGCTTTTGTGATGTGGTATTAGGCTGGGACATGGCCGATGTCTGCTACGATAACACAGATTTTACGGGCTGGCATTCGGGTTATCCCGATGCTAAAGTGAAATTGGATTTATCTACTTTCCGTAAGATTCCATGGGAGAATGACATTCCTTTTTTTCTGGGTGAGTTTATTGAAGAAGCCGCTGAGATATGTCCGCGGAATGTGTTGAAAAAGGTAATTGCAGAGACGGAGAATGATGGCTTCAAACCTTTCTTCTCTCAGGAATTTGAGTGGTTTAATTTTGAAGAAACGCCGGATTCGGCCAATAATAAGGGTTTTCAGAATCTGAAACCAATTACACCGGGTATGTTTGGATACTCTATTTTAAGGAGCACTCTGAGAAACGACTACATGACGGCCTTGTTTGATCAACTGACCCGCTTTGATGTGCCGGTAGAGGGTCTGCATACAGAAACCGGCCCTGGTGTTTATGAAGCGGCCATTATGTATTCTGATATACTGACAGCTGCCGACAGAGCGCTGCTTTTTAAAACTTCAGTAAAAGAGATTGCCTATCAGCAGGGTATTCTGGCTACTTTTATGGCCAAGATTGACGAGAATCTTCCGGGTTGTAGCGGTCACGTGCATCAGAGTCTGTGGGATACGGAAGCCAAAACCAATCTTTTTTATGACGAAAAGGCTCCAAATCACGTAAGCGCATTGATGCAAAGCTATATGGCGGGTCAACTCTATTGCCTGCCGTATATTCTGCCAATGGTTGCACCAACCATCAATAGTTATAAACGACTGGTAGAGGGAGCATGGGCACCAACTACCCTTACCTGGGCGGTTGATAACCGTACGGTCGCTTTGAGAGCATTGCCTATCAGCAAGAAATCATGCCGACTGGAAACCCGTGTGGTGGGTTCAGATACCAATCCGTATCTGGCATTGGCGGCATGTCTGGCTTCGGGTTTATATGGTATTCGTAATAAAATGAAGTTGAATCAACCTGCTACTTTGGGCAATGGCTATCGTGATATTAGCAATGGCATATTACCGGGCAATCTGGACGAAGCTACCAAAGCCATGAAGGATTCGGCCGTGGCCAAAGAGCTTTTTGGCGAGAAATTCGTCGCCCATTTTACTCAAACCCGCAACTGGGAGTGGCGGCAATATGCGAAAGTAGTAACCGACTGGGAGTTGAAAAGATATTTTGAGATTATCTAATAAGCCCGCTGCATGATAATATTCGTTGTTTTTCTGGCCATTGTTTTTATTATTCTGTCTTCTACCTGGTTTAAGCTCCATCCTTTAGTCGGTCTGTTGCTGGCTGCTTTAGGTGTGGGTATTTTTGCCGGTTTACCTATCGATAAGCTGGCCGATACTATTGGGAAAGGTTTTGGCGAACTGATGTCAAAAATCGGGCTGATGGTTATTCTGGGATGTGTAATTGGCGCCATACTTGACAAGTCGGGAGCGGCCATTAAGGTGGCAGATATTATCTTAAAACTCTTTGGCGAGAAATATCCTGCCTTTGCCATGTCGGTTATCGGAGCAATTGTCGGTATTCCTGTGTTCTGCGATTCGGGTTTTATCATTCTGGCAAAGCTTAATAAAATTGTGGCCAAAAAGACCAATCGTCCGTTGGGAACCATAGCCATTGCGCTTTCGGGTGGTCTTTTTGCCACCCATACTTTAGTGCCACCTACGCCCGGACCATTGTCAGCTGCCGGAAATTTGAATCTGGCACATAGCATGGGGCTGGTTATTCTGGTAGGATTGGTGGTGTCGGTACCCAGTTTGTTTTTGTCAACCTGGTTTGCGCAGAAGTTTGCCCGGAATCTGGATATAATCGAAGACAAGGAAGAGAATCTGGATATGGCTCATACAAGTACTTTGCCGGCAGGCTGGAAAGCTTTTATGCCAATAATACTGCCCATTATTTTAATCACTGTTGCTTCTTTTGCCAAAATCCTTAATCTGAGCGAGACGCTGACCCACTGGCTTAATTTTTTCGGCAGTCCGCTGGTTTCGTTTCTGTTAGCTATCTTGTTTTCGTTCAGCCTGTTTCCTGAAAAGCCCCTGGAGAAGATATTCGCCTGTTTCAAAAGCGGTATCGAACATTGCGGAACCACCCTTGTGCTGGTAGGTGCAGGTGGGGCATTCGGTGCTGTATTGAAAGAAACACATCTGAAAGATATTGTGAGCGATTGGCTAATGGCCAATCAAACCTCGGGTATTGTATTCTTGTTGATTGCCTTTCTGGTGGCGGCCTTTTTCAAGACTGCACAAGGTTCTACCACCACTTCAATGGTTTTGACCTCGGGCATTCTGGCTCCTTTACTGATTTCTATGGGTTTTACAGAGCCGTTCGACCTGACATTGTTGGTAATGGCCATTGGCAGCGGAGCCATGACGGTCTCTCATTCCAACGACGCCTGGTTTTGGGTGGTATCGCAGTTTACCGGACTCACGCAGGCCGATGCCTACAAAACGCATACAATTCTTACCGGCCTGCAGGGCATTGTGAGTATCATTACCGTATGCCTGATATATCTTCTCTACCATCTGTTTTAGAAAATATCCTTCCGTAAATAACTATGTGGTATAATAATTTGTTAAGGAGGTATTGATAGTATCAAAACCTATTATTGCATGGAAGAAGTAAGCAAATTAAATAAAATAATAGAAGCGAGAATGAAACTGAAAGCTCGCTTTGAAGAAAAAATAAAGAGCACGCCATCAGTTGCTGACGACCGGCCTTTGGGCACCGGAACAATCAACAGACACGGAATGCCCCAGTTGCCGGCGGGACAAACCCTTACTCAGAAGTGGCCGGTATTAGACCTGGGGTATCATCCGAGTATAACACTCGACCGTTGGCGGTTAACTATTGACGGTGAAGTTGAAAACCCTGTAGCGCTTACCTGGCAGGATTTTATGGACTTGCCTCAGGTAGAAGACACCAGCGATTTTCATTGTGTAACTACCTGGTCTAAAATGGATATGGTCTGGAAAGGTGTAAGGCTGATAGACATTGCCGCTTTGGTACAACCCAAAGAAACAGCCACACACCTGATGTGCTATGGTTATGATACCTACACCACCAATGTATCAATGGAAGAGGCGTTGAAGCCGGATGTTCTGTTGGCGCATACGGTCTATGACGAACCTTTGCCGAAAGAACACGGTGGCCCTGTACGGATGATTACCCCGCAATTATATGCCTGGAAAGGCTCTAAATGGATTAAGCGAATCCAGTTTTTACCGAAAAACAAACTGGGTTTCTGGGAAGAAAGAGGGTATTCAAATACGGCATACCCCTGGAGAAATGACAGATATAGTTGATTCGTCTTTAAGTAATTGATAGATACCAATAAAGGCTGCCTATTCAAAAGCAGCCTTTTGTTGTTTTAAAATCCTGGTGTAATCTAAAGCTATTAATTTTTCTCCAGCAGTTCCTTCGCTTCATTATACTGCCTGTCTTTGGCAACGATGTAATCTTTGTATTTCATCAGTCGGCTTAGGTATGATTTCGCCAGTGCAGTATTATCAGGCAAATAATACTTGGCCAGTTTCATCATGGCATCAAATTTATAGCCTTGTTCCTGATAAGCATCTCCGTCAGCAAGACTTTTTAATAAAGCTATTGATTCGGTTTTTAGTTGTGTATTTTCCAGAATTATACTACCAAAAAAGAGTTTGCCGGGGTGTTGTTCCGGGCTTTGTTTATACTTCAATACAATGGTTTTTCCGAAATCTAAAACCGTTTTGTCTGTTGAGTTGGCAATGACCTCATAAACAGTCGGGGAGTCCCACCTGGTGCTTGAAGGATAATATTTTATTAATAGTTTTAGTAATTCATCACTCGATGGATAGCCCATCGTTAAGGGCTTTGGAGCAAATCTCAACACAGTAGCATAGGCAAATAGCTCTTCAAAATTTAAAGTTGACGGATTGTTTTTTAACTGTTTTTCAATCTCAGAGAGGCTTTCACTAAAAAGAGTGCCTTCTTTTTTATTTGAAACAAACGCTTTGAGGAAAGCACAAACCAATGGTGAATTAAACGGATTGCCAAAGCCTAATCGGTTAGTAGCCGAAGCCATATCAGTTGAGGAGAGCATAACCAGTGTGAGATTCTTAGCCAGAACTCTCAACAGAATAGAAGCATCATTTCCATAGCCATAAGCCCAGTGGATATCCAGTCCTTCAAATTTTGCAACAAACCAACCCATTCCCTGCGGGCTACCTGCATAAAATGGTGTAGTTATCTTTTGATACCGTTCTTTTGAAATAAGCGTTTCCTTGTCAATGGCTGCACTGTACTTTACCAAATCATTGACACTGCTCATAATACCAAAAGCAGGGCCGCTTATCATATTCTTAAAACCAAGAATGGAGCTGGTGTAGGTGTTTTCAGCCTCATTGTAGCCGTAAAGTCTGGCTACGCTATTGGTTAGTGCGTAGTGTCTGGCAGAATCATATCTGGCAATGGTATGTGTCAGATGCAGAGGTTCAATAATGCGTGTATCCACCTCATAAGTATAGGGACGGTAGATATCATCGGCTATGTCAATTTTATTAATGCTTTTGAGCGCATTGTAAACGGTATTGAATTTACCGCCATTATACACAAATGCCTGTCCGATGGGTTTGCTTTCAGAGGTATGACTTAAAATATGCGCCAATGTGGTTTTGTCGTCCCAGCGATTGGTGGTGAAATACTGGTTCGGAAAACTGTTAAGCAAATCGGTTAAGTGAAGTTTATTTTCGGCTTCCATTTGCTGCATCATCACTGACGTAATACTCTTGGTAAGGGATGAAATCACAAAGATATGGTCGGCATTAACAGGCTCTTTCGTATCCGGATTGGCGTAGCCGATTCCCTTGAAGTAAATCAGGCTATCTCCTTTTGCCACACCAATGGCCATTGCCGGAATTTTTAATAGCTGAGTATAAGTCTGAATATCTTTCGAGAAAGCGTTGAAATTCTGCGCGTGTAACAGATGGGTCAGCACACATAACCCAAGTAGTAATAGCTTTTTCATAAGTTTGCATTTAAAACAATACGCCCACAGCAAGGAACAATAGCGAATAGACTGTTTTTATCACTCTGATTGCATTGACCATATGCCGTGGGCGTATGATATATATTTTTATCGCCTCCTGGTAACAGGGTAAGGCTGGTAAAATTATTCCTTGTCCGGAGATAAGTTTACTCTTTTCGTGATGCCGTCTTCACCCTGCGTAACTATTACGAAAACCACGCCTTTTTGCTTGCCGATGTTGATCTGGCCTACATAGTCGCCGCTGAAATCTTTGATTTCGTCTTTGGCAACTACATTACCTTTCAAGTCCAGAACTTTAACGCTTACATCGCCTTTTTGCTGGCTGCTAAAACGAAGATTCAGTATTTCTGTTTTCGGATTGTTCGGATAAACACTCAACCCGCGAACGGTTTTGCTTGACGAACTACCATCAAAGGCAAAAACATCAGGTAGTGCTTTAAACTCAAATTGCAAATCTTTACCCAACTGATTAAGGTTTTCATTTAACCCTTTCATGTCAAGGTCAAAATTAGTATTAAAATCTTTGTCCCCGTCGGAACGATACACTCGGGTACGTGGCTTTTCTCTGATTATTACATCATCATCATTGAATTCAAAATGATTGTCATTTCCGTTTCTGCCACGGCTGTAGGCTCTTACGCGAGGTTTTTCTGAATCAAATTCAAAATGTCTTTCAAAATGGTCGTCATTGCTTGACATGCTCTCTCTTTCATCGCCAGTAAAGCTTTCCACTTCTACCTTGGTGCCACGCACATTCTCTTTGTTTTTGGCCATTACTGAATCCTGATAGTTCTGAATCAGGTCTTCTTTCTGTTTATCGGTGAAACCAGTAGCATCAAAGCTTTTTTCATGTACTTTGGCTTTACCATTGATGTCCTGCTCGATTCTGATACGGACGGTACTTTTTTTCTCTTTCTTTTCTTGTGCGAAAGAGGCAAATGAAGTGACGGCTAATACCGCCAAAAGGCTTGTTTTGATTGAATTTCGGAATGAAGCTTTCATAATTTGTAATTTTTAGAAACTTTGAGATAAATGACATTTACGCCTGATAGAATGTTGCACAAACATAGCGAAGTGATACTTTATTATGCTGTTAAAGTTTCTTAAAAATTGTTAATCCGGCTATTATAACTGTCTCAGGTACAGTTGAATAGTGTTTTCAAGGCCGTAATAAAGTGCATCGCAAATGAGTGCGTGGCCAATGGACACCTCAAGTAGATTAGGGATATTTTGTTTGAAGTAAGCCAGATTCTCCAGGCTCAGGTCATGGCCTGCATTTACTCCCAAACCCACCTGTGCAGCCACCTGTGCTGCTTTGGTGTAGTCTCTGATGGCTTCTTCTTGATTGTGCGGATACACATGTGCGTAGCGCTCGGTATATAATTCAATGCGGTCGGTACCTGTTTCAACGGCTCCCTCAACCATGCGTTCGATAGGGTCAACAAAAATAGATACCCTTATACCCACACTTTTAAAAGTGGCCACTAAGTCTTTCAAACGCTCACGATGGGTGATGGTATCCCAACCTGCGTTTGAGGTAATGGCGTTAAGTGCATCGGGTACCAGCGTTACCTGTGTTGGTTTATTGGCCAGTACCAGTTCTACAAACTTGGCTTCTGTGGGGTTGCCCTCAATATTAAATTCAGTAGTAACAATTTTCTTTAAGTCGTACACATCCTGATAACGGATGTGCCGTTCGTCCGGGCGGGGGTGAACTGTAATACCCTGTGCGCCGAACCTTTCACAGTCAATAGCCGTTTTTACCACATTCGGCATATTTCCTCCACGAGAATTTCTTAAAGTTGCTATTTTATTGATATTTACTGATAATTTTGTCATGGTGATTATTTTAGGAGAAAGGAATAAGGAATATGGAAAAAGGATAAAAACTGGCCGTAATTCCATTTGAATGAATAACTAATTACAATCAATAATGAGTTCCCTGATTGCCCACAAATTGGGTCAAAACTATTTCTTCGGGCAATCGAAACGAAACAACTCGTTCGGTTGTTCAGAAATAATCAGGTAATCGTATATATTATACAATAAACTACCAGCAAAATGGCACTAAAAACAGAAATTGACGCACAGATTAAAGCAGCGATGCTTGCTCGTGACCAGGTAAGACTAATGGCATTGAGAGACATTAAAAAAGTAATTTTATTGGAAGAAACCAAGGAGGGAAAAACAGGTGAACTGACACCAGACGAAGAGTTGAAATTACTGACCAAGGCAGCCAAACAAAGAAAAGATTCGGCAGATATTTACCGTCAACAAAATCGTCCTGACTTATTGGATAAAGAATTAGCCGAATTAGTGATCATTGAAGAATTTTTGCCCAAGCAACTGTCGGAAGATGAACTGAAAGCAAAATTGCAGGAGATTATTGCCCGCGTAGGTGCCGCAGGTCCTTCTGATATGGGTAAGGTAATGGGTGCAGCCACCAAAGAATTGGCCGGTCTGGCTGACGGAAAGGCTATTTCTGCTACTGTTAAATCACTTTTAGCGTAATATAAGTATCAATATTATATACAGTTGTGCCATGTTGTTTAGCATGGCATTGCTGTTTTAAACCATCAAAGCCATGTTTAACAACTTTGTATATCAGAATCCGGTAAAGATACTGTTCGGTAAAGGACAGATTGCTCAACTGAACAAGCAGATTCCGGAAGATGCCAAAATAATGCTTACCTATGGTGGCGGCAGCATCTTTAAAAACGGTGTCTATGAGCAGGTGAAAAGTGCTTTGGCTGATCGAAGCATCATAGAATTTGGAGGCATTGAAGCGAACCCAACCTATGAAACGCTGATGCAGGCAGTTGAATTGGCAAAAAAAGAAAAGGTCAGTTTTCTGCTGGCTGTTGGCGGTGGGTCGGTATTAGATGGCACCAAGTTTATTGCGGCAGCTATTCCTTACGAAAGTGAGGATGCCTGGGCATTGGTAACAGGTGAGACGGTTATTAAGAAAGCTATTCCTTTAGGCTCGGTGCTTACATTGCCCGCTACAGGATCGGAGATGAATTTCTTTGCTGTAATCAGCCGTAAAGAAACGCATGAAAAGAAAGGGATGGGACACCCACGATTGTATCCGGTGTTTTCAATTCTTGACCCGGAGACTACCTATTCATTACCTAAAAGCCAGGTAGCAAATGGTATTGCGGATGCTTTTACGCATGTAATGGAACAGTACATGACCTATCCTGTCAATGCTGAAATTCAGGACCGCATGGCGGAGTCGGTATTGCAGACTTTGATTAACATAGCACCTCAAACACTTGAAAACCCGACTGATTATGAGTCTCGTGCTAACTTTATGTGGGCGGCTACTGTGGCTTTGAATGGTTTTATAGGCGTGGGTGTACCACAGGATTGGGCTACCCATGAGATAGGACATGAGTTGACGGCTGCTCATGGCATTGACCACGCACGTACGCTGGCAGTCGTGTTGCCTCACTTGTTAAGAATCAAAAAGGATGACAAGCGCGGAAAACTGATTCAATATGCACAAAGAGTATGGAACCTGACAGGAACGGATGATGAACTTGTAGAAGGAGCGATTCAGAAAACGATTGATTTCTATGAGTCCTTAGATATACCGACCCGGGCAAAGACCTATGGCATAGGGCAAGAAACCATTCAGAAGATTGTGAAGCGTTTTGAAGAGAAAGGAATAGTTTTAGGTGAGAACGCTGATATTACTCCTGATGTGGTTGAGAAGATATTGGAGTTGAGTGTGGGGTGAGGATAAACTGTAAGTTTTAGAGCGGCTTTGTAATAATTGCAAAGTCGCTTTTTTATTTACTCCATTATTTTGTTGCTATGATTCGCCAAAAAACAAAACAGCCTCTCAATTGAGAAGCTGTTTGTATGATTATTACAATCTATTGTACGTTAGTTTTATTTCACTACTTTCATAGTTCCGAACATTAATCGCCAGTGGCCGGGGAATGTACACACAAACGGATAATTACCTGCTTCGGCCGGAGCGGTGAATTTTAAACGATACGTTTCATTCGGATTCACCAGAGGTGTAGAAGCTATTACCTGCGGAATGCCCGGTACGTAATTCTTCTCGGCACCGTCTTTTTGGGTAATCATTTTATCGGCTGCATTTCCGATTATCTCCATGCTTTTCTGCTTGCCAATTACAATGTTGTGTTGCATGGCATCAGGGTTTTCGAACACCAGTATTACAGGCTTGCCGGCTTTTACTGTAAATTCTTTTTTATCAAACTTCATCTCTTCTTTGATAGCCTTGATACTGATAACAATGGCATTTTTGTCATCGTCGGCAGTGCTGCTTTTCAAGCCCCATGCTACCAGTAGCTTATTCAATCTTTCAGCATTGGTCTCTGTGAGTTTGCTGTTTAAAGAAGCTATGAATTTGGCATTCTCTGCATTTACTGTCCCTTTCTTACGTGGATTCCAACCGTTCGAAATACCTTTCAGCAAGGCTACATTTTCTGTGGCAGGTAATTTATCCCAGTATTTAAGCAAGGCTACCAAAGTATCGGCAGGCATTACAGAAGCGTAACTTCTGGCTGCTCTTTCTAAGGCGAATGTTGAAAGTTTTTGAGCCTGCTGAACCGTGATTTTCTTAATGTAATAATTATTCTTCTCGTTGTTTTCTTCAATCTTGTTCTCATGGTCAACCATAATGCTGAAGGTGTAGTCTCCGGCTATATCGTTTGAGAAGTAGAAGTCACCCGACCAGGGGCCATTGGTATTTTTAGAGATGGTTACGGTTTCGCCCGGAGCTATGCCACTGTTATGCACCATACTCCAAATGGTGAACTTCTGATCTTTACCTGTGATTTCTATTTTCAGAGAAACAACATTCCCTTTCTTTACTGAATCCTTACCGTTGTTTTTCACTTCTACAAAATACCGCATGCCTTCACGTACATAAGGAGACGTGGGCTCAGTACGTAGATTAGTGATTAGTAAGTCAACGCCGGCTACAGGTGCAGGAAGCGCTTTCGGTGCTTCTTTGGCTGGTGTTCCATGATTCATGGCCGAGTGGTCGTGACTCATAGGAGCAGTAGTTTTAGTGCTTGCCAGTCTGTTTAGGTGTTTCTTCAGTAGAACTGATTGATGGCTGGTTAAAGCCACTGCAAAGGCATCAGGTAACCACCGGTCAGTGCTTTCTGTAGCAGTTTCTATGCGTGTCAGTAATGCCTGTTCAGATGCCGGAGTAAGCGGCATTTCGCTTAAAGCCAGAATAGCATTCAATACAACCAATGGTTCTTTGTTGTTCAGCAGGTCGTTCTGTAAAATAACATCCACCGAGTTTTTAGTGGTTGGTAGAATCTGAATAGCATTTTTCTGAACAGCCCATGAAGGGTGCTTCAAAGCGGCTGTTACCGCCTGTAATGCCTGCGGGTTAGTTTCTATTACACCTAAACCTTTCAATGTCCAGAGTGCATGAATAGCCGCGGTGTTCAACCCGATTTCATCTACCGATTGGTCTTTTACAAGGGCAATCAAAGCAGGAACTACGTCAGTTTTGCCGCGTTCAACCAGTAATCTTTGCGCATGACTTCTCCAGAACATATTGGTGTTTTTCAATGCAGCCAATAACTCGTCCGGACGGTCTTTGCTCAGTGACAACGGGGTATAAGCAGGCGCGTCTTTCCAACCTACTCGATAGATGCGTCCGTGTGTAAAATCGCGTAAATCGGTTTGGTAAGCATTACCAAGGCCATTATCAAAGCCCCTAGGAGTAGGATTATGCTGAATAATATAACTATACCAGTCAGCTACCCAAACGGCGCCGTCAGGGCCAACCTCGGCAAACACAGGTGCAAACCATTCGTCGGCACCGGCCATCAAGTTGAATGATTCTTTGTCTTCATAATTGGTACCCTTTTTCTCCATCTGGTTCTGATGCACAATGTGCCCGGTTGGCTCACTTACAAAGGCAATCTGGTTCCAGTAGTTTTTAGGGAAAGCCCTTGCTGTATAAAAATTGTGTCCGGCTGCGGCCGTAAATCCACCAAAAACATCCACCTGTCTTACTTTCTCCGTAATAGGTTTCATGTCTTTGTGCGTATCGGTAGAGCGGCTGCCATTATCTGCATTAAAGCCGGGATTCAGGAAGTTTCTGTGCGGAATAGCCATATACCAGCCGTGTGCATTGTTGGCAGTTGAGCCGAATACATCACCGGCTTCGTTGAAACCCATACCCCAGGTATTATTAGAAGTACTGGTTGTCCATTCCAGTTTCGAACCGTCAGGTTTGAAGCGGAACAATGCCTGCCCAAATTTCAGACTATCTGCCGAACCTACTTTTCCGTAAAAACCAGAATAACCAACACTGCCCCAGATCCAGTTATCAAATCCGTAATGAAGGTTCGATGGCCCGGCGTGTGTATCTCCTGTACCGAATCCTGTAAACAGGATTTTCTTTTCATCGGCTTTGTTGTCTCCGTCATTATCTTTCAGGAATATCATGTGAGGTGCCTGCGATACAATCAAACCACCGTTGGCAAATACCATTCCGGTTGGTATGCTTAATCCGTCAGCAAAGTGGGTAAACTTATCAGCCTTACCGTCTTTGTCAGTATCTTCACACATCAGGATATAGTCGCTGCCGCCACTGTCTTTTCTTTCATTCGGATAATCTTTTGTAATCAGTACATACAAACGACCTTTTTCATCCCACGACATCGCAATCGGGTGCTGCACGTTAGGCTCTGCTGCAAAAAGATCCAATGTAAAATCAACAGGCACCTGCAAGTGTTTCATTGATTCTTCCGGCGAAAGCGGCAATTGTTGCAATTGTACGCCCGGGCGTTTCTCATAATTCGGTAAATTAGCACCTCTGTATTCAAACGGCTTAGGATTTAAAGCTGCATGTGCCGAACGGGCACCTTCATCAACCGCCCACACAATGCCATTATAGAGTAATTGCTGGAAGGCAGAATTACTCCAGGTGTTATCATCATGCCCGTAAGCAGTATAGAATACTCGACCTTTACCATAAGTACGGGTCCATGTATAAGGTTCAATATTGGTTTCAGAACGATCGGCGGTTTGATCGGCCTTTATTTCGCGTACCTGCAATACGTTGTTATCCGCCTGCAAATGACTGTGCAGATAAGTTTCGTCATACGATTTAATCTGAGGTAAATCCTTCACAATCAAATGCGTGGGTAAAACTGTTTTTACCTGAATAGTGTCCATTTTGTGTCGCCAGAATTGTCCACCTACCAATTTGACATATTCAGGTGAATTACGGAAACAGAAAGAGGCACAGTGAATAGGCAGGATTCCCTTGCCCGATGCCACGTATTCCAGCAAAGCCTTTTCGGCTGCCGGAGTGATTTCGTCCCAATTGGCGTAGATCATCAGGGCATCGTATTTTGCCAGATTCTTTGGGTTGATATCTTCCAGACGGTCGGTATAAGTAAAGTTGACACCTTTAGCACCAAGGGCTGCCATCAATGTCGGGAGCCTTTCGATGGGTTGGTGATGACCGTTATCGCCCAGAAACAAAATTTCAAGTCGGCGGGCTTTCTGAGCCTGAACGCTTTGCCATAGCAGAACGATCAGGAGTATGAGTGTTTTTTTCATAAGATTTATAAAAAGCAGGGCAATGAATGTTGAAGAGATCTATAATCAGTTGGGCGAGATAACCCGCCCAACTGTTTGATTATGCATTATTGAAATCGGGTAGGTAAATTATTTTACCACCTTGCATAGCAGATTCGTGAGCCAGAATACCAACGCTTGTCCAGTTGGCCGATTGAGCCGCATTCGGGAATGGTTCGCGGTCTTCAATGAGCGCCATTACGAACTCATGCGCCAGATGCGGGTGAGAACCACCGTGGCCTGAACCCTGTGTGAACGACAAGTGGCCGTTTTCTCCTAAATCGTATACGCCTTTGGTTGTAAATTGCTGAATGCCTTCAGGTAGTAGTTCGGCGTAATCTTTTACCGTTACTTTTTCCGGAATCTCGTGTTCAGGTTTTTTGGCTGTGTGAATGATGTGTTCTTCGTTTTCAACCAGCGCCCACTCGAAAGATTTTTTCGAACCATACACTTCAAAACTTTCACGGTACTGACGAGCCACGTCAAACAACGAGCGATACACATAAGCGCTCAGGTCGCTGTCTTTGAATTTGATATGAGCAGACTCGACCGCAAAAGGAGAATTGTGAATCTGAGCCAGTTCTTCACGAATAGTACCAGAACCAAAACATGAAACGTATTCGGCCTCTAACTTTAATAAACCGGCTACGGGGCCTACGCAGTGGGTTGCATAGTGCATGGGAGGTAAACCCGGCCAATAGTCAGGCCAGCCGTCCATATCCTGTTGGTGGCTCGCTTTCAGGAACTGTACTTTACCCAGCTCGCCTTTTTCATATAATTCTTTTACAAACAGAAACTCGCGGGCATATACCACGGTTTCCATCATCATATATTTTTTGCCTGTTTCTTTTACTGCCTTTACAATGGCCATACAATCTTCTACCGAAGTAGCCATCGGTACAGTACAAGCCACGTGTTTGCCTGCATAAAGGGCTTTCAGACTTTGCTCGGCGTGGTTTGGGATAGGAGAGTTAATGTGTACCGCATCAACATCCGGATCTTTCAGTAGCTCGTCGTAATCTGAATAACGTTTTTCAATGCCGAACGCATCACCAATCTGATTCAGTTTCTCTACGTTGCGTTGGCAGATAGCATACATATTGGTATGCGGATGGCGTTGATAAATAGGGATAAACTCAGCCCCAAAGCCAAGTCCGACGATAGCAATATTGATTTTCTTTGACATGGTTTAATTGTTTTAGGTTAGCGTCAAATCCGTTAAGCGTTAATAAGGAATACTCGGTGTTCCGGGATTTTCGGCAATACTATTTTTTAAAAAACTAAGACTATCTTTCATTAATTGTGTTTCGGAGTCGAACATTTTGCGCCAGATATTGGCCACAGCCAGTTTCTGACTGAAGGCTTCAACTGAAAGCCAGCCATCATATTTGATATCTTCTATTGCTTTAAAAACTTCTTCCCAGTTCACATTGCCTTTGCCTACGGTGCTGCGGTCGTTTTCTGATACCTGAATATGCACCAGATGTTTAGATAGTTTTCTGATGGCATCGCCCAGGTTTTTCTCTTCTATGTTGGCATGGAAGGTATCAAACATAATTTTACAGGCCGGGTGGTCTACGTCTTCTACCAGCTTGATTAGTTCATCTGTTGATGATACCAGATAGCTTTCAAACCGGTTCAAGTATTCAAGTCCCAGCGTAATGCCCAGATTATCGGCATACTCCGCAAGCTCCTGCAGGTTTTCAACTGCCCAGCGCCATTCCTGTTCGGTTGGTGGCTGCCCTGTAAATTGCCCCAAGGCAGAGTGGTATGGGCCGTTTAACAGATTAGCTCCCAATACTAAAGCACAGTCGACTGCCCTTTTGTTGCGTTCCAAAGTGGCTTTTCTCATAGCCGGATCAGGGCTTATCTGGTTAAAATCAGGGCCGCAGATGGTTACCGCAATTCTGTCCAATTCCAGTTCATCCAGTTTTGCACGCCAGGCATACCAATGGGTTGGGTCTGTATCAAAAATGGGTACTTCTACACCGTCAAATCCCAGTGCTTTTATTTCTTCCAATACCGGAAAAAGGCTCTCGTTAATTTCTGTTCCCCACAGAAGGAGATTCATCCCAAACTTCATGCTGATTTTTTATTTTTTCACATTACAAAACTATCTTAAAAAAGTACAAAATAATGAGCCTAATTTTACTAATGATGACTGTATTTTGACTTTATTTGTTTTTATTGCTAGATTTATGGTTAAAATTCAGACTTGTTCGATATGAAGCCTATCCTGAAAAAATCAGTTGAAAGTGCGGTTTATTCTTTTACTTTAAAAGATTTGATAGAGCCCCATTTTGACCCTAACTGGCATTTCCATCCGCATTATCAGTTGTTCACAGTGCTGGAAGGAAGCGGAACAAGATTTATAGGCGATAATATCAGCCATTTTGAAGCCGGTGATACGGTGTTTCTAGGGCCTAATATTCCGCACCTCTGGCAAAGCGACCGGGCTTATTTTGACCAAAACTCAGACCTGCAGACACATGGCATTGTTATTTATTTTACTGAGGATTTTCTGGGGAATGGGTTCTTTGAAAAAAGCGAGATGCATCCGCTAAAGCAATTGCTGGAAAAAGGGGAGCGAGGACTGGATATTTTTGGAGTTACCCGAGACTATATCAGGCATGAACTACAGAATCTGCATTTGAGTGAGGGCTTTGAGCGGGTGATGAAATTTCTCAGTATGCTTCATGAATTGTCTCAATCGACCGAATATGACTACATTGCCAGTTTCGGGTACGTAAATACCCACAAGGTTTCAGAAACCGAGCGCATGCAAAAAGTACATGAGTATGTAATGAAACACTTTAAGGAAGAAGTACGGTTGAGCGAGCTGGCCTCGTTGGTCAGTATGAGTGAGTCGGCTTTTTGCCGTTATTTCAAAAGTCGCACCAATAAGACTTTCTTTGATTTTATTTCCGAAATCCGCATCGGGCATGCCTGTAAGTTGCTGCATGAGGGCAACCTGAATATTACACAGGTAGCTTATGAAAGCGGCTATAATACTATTTCAAACTTTAACAGGCAGTTTAAAGAGATTACAGGTAAAACCCCGTTTTTATATCAAAAGGAATACATCAAAGGCATAAGATAAATTAATGACTGCTCAGCCTTCCACCATCAACGGGTATGCTTGTGCCGGTTACTGATGCCGCAGCCGGTGAGCATAAAAAGGCAATAACCGCCCCGGTTTCTTCCGGAGCAGTGAAGCGGCCAATTGGTATATCTTTCAGTTGCTCTTTTTCAACCTCTTCTATACTTTTATTGCTTGTTTTGGCACGGGTTTCGTTTATTTTTTCCAAGCGGGCGGTGGTGGTGTAGCCGGGCAAAACATTATTGACAGTAATGCCGAATTTGCCTAACTCATTGGCCATCGATTTCCCCCAGTTACCCATAGCAGCACGGATGGTGTTTGATACGCCTAATCCGACGATCGGCTCTTTCATACCCACAGAGGTAATATTAATAATACGGCCATACCCGGCGGTTTTCATAGCAGGTACTGTTGCTTGTGCCAATAGTTGAGCGGCAATGACATGCGCCTGAAAAGTCTCATTGAATTGAGTGATGTCGGCCTCAATAATAGCTCCCGAAGCTGGGCCGCCTGTATTGTTGATGAGAATATGCACCTCCGGGTATTTACTAAGGTGCCTGTCAAGTTTAGCTTTTATAAATCTGGTCTGTGAAAAATCAATTACCAGATAACGGTGTTTCTGGTTTTTCTTGCGTGGTAATTCCTTTACTACCTCTTTCAGTTTTTCTTCGTTGCGGGCTATGAGTGTAACATTGGCACCTAACAGCGCCAGCTCAACGGCAGTGGCTTTACCGATTCCTTGCGTACTACCGCATACCCATGCCGTTTTGCCTGTTAAATCAAGATTCATGCGTAAGTTTTTTGCTCAAAGGTAGCGGTTTACCTTATAATATAGAACTCGCGTCCACAACTATTCATTTCATCAATTGTCCTTTATTTCGTTCAACCTTTTTTCTAGTTCCCCTTTTACATCGGGGTCAACTTTATCTTTGCTTGATTCGAGCAAATCGATGGCTTTTTGTTTCTGGTTATTGGTAGCGTAGGACTTGGACAGGGCAATGATTATCAGATGATTATTGGGGTAAATGCTCAGCAGTCTTTCAAAGTAGAGAACTGATTCTTTTTTATCTTTAGTAACAGCTATTTTCTCTCCCGTGTTAATCAGCTTGTTATAGTTTAGATAGGTCAGTTCATATTCATCATAAGCTTTTTCGGTTTTAGTATAGCTTTCAAAATTGTCCATCGCTTTTTTTACGCCAATGGTTTGAATAAGTGAATCGAGGTAGCCGGAGATTTGCTTTTTGTTTACGTTAAGCGGCTTTACTCCCGACAATACCTTTTTTAAATATGCCGTTGAGTTGACGTACGTAATTCTTTCACCGGTTTTAGTATCAAGTACGCCATTTGAAAAAATGCCTATTAATTTGCCATTTTCATCCAGTATTGGCGAACCACTGGCTCCACCCAGAAAAGCAGCTTTAAGAGCCGGGTCGTTAAATTTTACAAAGAGTATATCACCTTGTTTCTTATTAATGTATCCGTCTGCTGTCAGTGTTTTATCAAAACGATACGGATTCCCTGTCAGATAAACTTTATCACCTACTTTCAAGGGCTCTTCTCTTAATCTGACGGGCTGAATATTGGGAGAAATATATCTGGTAGTAAACACTAGCCAGTCTCTTTGCAGCACGCCGTTATCAGGCCCGTCAAAGAGTTTTTCGGTGGGGTCTTCATTAATCAGCCTATCGATGATAACAGAATCTTCCGGATGATGTCTGGGATACATTTTCCAGGTTTTCAGGTGGTCATTGATATAGACTTTGTCAGAAGCTTTATTGCGTGCTACCCATATCACATGTTTGGCCGTAATTGCTAAGGTGTCTTTTCCGGTATCTAACAAAAAACCACTGGCCGCATACGTGATGGTGGGGTCTTCGTATTTATTCCCGTTTTTGTAGGTGACGTCGTTCACTAAGGCAATGGGCGGCCATTGTTCTTTAGGTTTTAGCAGCCAGGATTCTTTTGTCTGGCTAAACCCCCAAAACGGTAGTACGTACAGAAGTATAACTATTTTTTTCATGGTCTTTTTATTATTGAATCGCATTAAACACCAGACTCAATGAAAGTTTGATATCGTTAGAAATCATCTCATCTTTTACCTGCGACAAGAAATTGTAAGATTTATAGGTAATGCCCCATCGGGTTCTGTCAATGCTGAATTCCGCCTGTGCTTTTGCCTGATTTTTGTTTACCACGATTGTGGCAGGGAATGTAATGGTATTGGCAAAACCCTTCAATGTAAAGTTGCCTGCAATAGTATAGGCATTGGGTTTAAGACCGGGATTAATCCTGTTAATAACAAAAGCAGCCGTAGGATAGCGGAACACCGAGAAAAAGTCTTCTGAGTTCAGATGGTCTTCCAGTTCTTTGCTGCTTTTTTCGGGTTTAATGTCGGTATTATCAATGCTTTTCATGTTGACAATAAAGCTACCGCCTTTGAGTTTCCCGTCCGGCGAAAAGTCCAGACTTCCGGAATTCAATTGAATGGTGCCTTCATGGCCGCCGCCCAATACCTGCGTGCCTTTCCAGATTATCCGGCTTTCGCCGGGGGCAAGAATGAATTTAGTATCGGCAGGTTTTATCTGGCAAAAAGTAGTGAGTGGTAAAAGAAATAAAGAGGTATATAGCTTTTTCATATAATGTAACAGAAGAGCTGTTTCAGATTTACGCCGGTCTGAAACAGCCCGTTTTATTTTACCAGAATTTCGTTGTGTGGTAATGAGTACTGCTTATCCATCGTCAGCAATACAATCTGGTCTCCTTTTTTGCAATGTGACAATACCTTCTGCACATCAACTTTCATGAAGTCTTCTTTAGAAAAAAAACTGAGGGTCTGAGTCTCTTTTTCTTTAATAGCCACACGAAAAGGTATTTTATCAACAGCCTTACTTTCATTAGCTGATAGATTTACCGTGTTCACTGTCAGGTCTCCCGTAGCTTTGAGCGAAATCTCATTTTTGTAGCCTGTTTTAGTGTATTTGTCTACTACCATTTTATTGTCGAGAAAGGCCGCCGAGCAAATTTGCTGGCTAAATGCGCTGCCAGCCAGAACGCAACAAAGGAATGCGGTTGAAATGAGTTTTTTCATAATCGATTTTTTTGATTGAGTAATGGCTCAAATGTAGAAGACTGAAAACCGGCAGAAGTAAAATGAATGTAAAAAAGTGTAAATTGTATGTAATTCTGCTCAACTTGCACCATCTTTACAATACTTTTGTCAGATATATGAAACCGAAAATATACATTACCGGTCTGGCCGTTTTTGCGGCCATAGCACTGTCGGCAGGCACGCTGGCTGTCAATGACTCGCAGGAGTTTCTCGAAAAAAGAGCCATGCTGGTTGTACGAGAAATCGGCCACAGATTATTGCAGCATGCCGGAGATTCAACTTCGAAGATTCTGCCTGTAAAAAAGGTAGGTGACAGAACCTTCCAGCTTGAGTTTCAGAGCGAGTTTACGTTCGTACCTGATACGCTCGTGAAGATTGTGCATGACCGCCTCATCAATGCAAAATTGCCGCTTGATTACATGGTAAATGTATACAGTTGTCAGAAACCCGACGTTGTGTTCGGTTATGAAGTGCGCGCAAAAGACTCAGATGTAATACCTTGCCTAGGTAGAAAACAAACGACAGACTGCTATCAGATTCAGATCGAATTTACGAGTGATTACCAAAAGGCTTCGCCCATGAATCTGTGGTGGGCAGTAGGATTCATACTGACCGGTGGAACACTTTTTTCGTTATTCAACAGGAGGTTGTTCCAAACAAAAAAGAAAGAGGAATGCGTGATTGACAGCCCCTTTGTAGCTGTGGGTGGCTATGTGTTTTATCCGGAAAGAGCCTTGTTGAAGAAAGGGAAAGAAGAGGTGGAGTTGTCGGACAAAGAAGCCCGGCTGCTAAGTATTTTTGCGGCCAATCAGAATCAGGTAGTAGAAAGAGAAAGACTTTTAAAGGAAGTGTGGGAAGACGAAGGCGTGTTTGTAGTGGGCAGAAGCCTGGATGTGTTTGTGTCGAAACTGAGAAAAAAATTGCAGGGAGATGAGACCATCAGGATCACCAGTATTCATGGAAAAGGATATAAACTTGAGATATCGGCTTAGTGTAAATTCTATTTCAGTAGTATCATAAAGTATAGCTGGTATTGACTAAAAGAGGGAATATCACCGGATTTTCTCCATTCATACGCTGAATTCTTCCTTCGGCATAATTTTCGTTTTCTGATAATAATATTATTTTTTTCTTGCTAAAACTCTTAACTTTACCGAAATTATGGAGGACTGTACAATTGAGCTACTACAATACCTATAAATAGCTGTTTGTAGGTTTTTTAAAGCAAATAAGCTTATGGAAGAAGAAATAATAGAAATAGAAAGATATTCTGAAAAAGAAAAATATGCGGTCTTTGACAAGGAGTTTATGCCCCACATTGACTCCATGTATAACTTTGCCTTCAGACTTACGAACGATGAAGACGATGCCAACGACCTGGTGCAGGATACTTATCTGAAAGCATTCAGGTTTATCAATTCATTTGAACGTGGAACTAATGCAAAAGCGTGGTTGTTTAGAATACTGAAAAACAGTTTCATTAACGACTACCGCAAGAAAAGCAAGGAGCCGTCAAAGGTTGATTATCAGGACGTTGAAACGACGTACAATTCGGTAGAAGATGCCGAAATGGACGCAACAACTGACTTGCGGACGGAGACTGTGCAGGACATGATTGGTGATGAAGTAGCCAATGCGTTGAATAGCTTGCCGGTTGATTTTCGTACGGTGATTATCCTTTGTGACATTGAAGGATTTACCTACGAAGAAATGGCAAAGATTTTGGATATACCTATCGGAACGGTACGGTCGAGGTTACACAGAGCAAGAAATTTGTTGAAAGAAAAGCTGAAAAGTTACGCGTCATCAATGGGTTATAAGACCGATGAAATGGCAGAGCAGGATTAAGCTGGCGGTCTCTAATCAGACTATTATTTGAAAAATTACTATCGATAAATAGTGCAGAAGGCTAAATGCCTGAAGCAGTAAACAAAAAAATTAATATAGGGAGTAGATATGGAATCCCCTAAACATTATACTAATGAAAAATAGGTGTGAAAATCATCAGAAGTGCATGCAGATGATACAGGCTGTACTGGATGGATCGGCATCAGAAGCTGAGCTAGAACATTTTAAGCTGCATATGGACGATTGTATGCCCTGCATTGAGGGTTATAAATTGGAGAAGAGCATTAAAGAGGCGCTGCAATTAAAAATGGAAAAGAAATGCTGCCCACAGACAACTGTAGTGGATATAAGAGCGAAAATTGGGTTAGGATTATTGATTTTAATGTTTGTGTTTGCCGAAGTAAAACTGTATCATTTGTTGTTTAGTTGTTGATTTCACTATCTTTGCAAGATATTCAGCCATCAGGTTTTCAAGCCTGATGGCTTTTTTAATAATTTATTTCAGCTATCTGCCTTGTTTTGGCAAGGTACAAATCATTCTCAATGAAAGGTAAAGCCATTATATTTTGTGCTCCCTCGGGCTCGGGCAAAACAACTATTGTTAAGCATTTGCTTGATAAATACGCAAACCTTGGGTTTTCAATCTCTGCATGTACGCGTGACAAACGTGGCAGAAACGAAGAAAACGGCAAGGATTATTACTTTTTGAGCATTCACGATTTCACAGAAAGAATAGACAATGGTGAGTTTATTGAATGGGAAGAAGTATACCCGGGTGCTTACTACGGCACATTGAAATCGGAAATAGAAAGAATGTGGGCAGATGGCAAGAACGTGATTTTTGATGTGGATGTAAAGGGCGGTTTGAACCTGAAAAAATACTTTGGTGACGATGCACTGGCTATCTATGTAAAAGTACCGTCGATGGAAGAACTGGAGAAGCGTTTAAGAAACAGAGGAACCGATAGTGAGGATAGCATTTCGAGACGTCTCTATAAGATGAAATTTGAAATGGAGTTTCAGAATCAGTTTGATGTGATTTTACTGAATGACGACATCGAAACTTCGTGGGATAAGGCAGAACAACTCTATGAAAGCTTTGTGAGAGAAGAATTAAAAATAGAACACAAGCCTCTGGAAGTTTAGAAAATACCACTAATACTAAGCGTGCCACGCCTATACTCGTTGAAGTAAGGGCGTGGCACGCTTAATTTAAGTTTATTGCATATCAATGTAAGAAATGTCTTACACCGGTTAATACCATTGCTACTCCGTTTTTATTGCAGAAATCAATAGAGTCCTGATCACGGATGGAACCGCCCGGCTGAACTACAGCCGTAATACCCGCTTCATGGGCAATTTCAACGCAATCAGGGAATGGGAAAAATGCTTCAGAAGCCATAGCCGCTCCTGTCAAATCAAATCCGAAAGTTTTGGCTTTATCAATGGCTTGTTTTAAAGCGTCTACGCGTGAGGTCTGACCTACACCACAAGCCAGCAACTGGCCATCTTTAGCCAGCACCACATTGTTTGATTTCAGGTGCTTGCATATTTTCAGCGCAAACTCCAATGCTTTTATATCATTTTCAGTCGGCGCTTTTTCGGTAGCTACTTTAAAGTCTTTGCCGGTTTCAATGGAGTTGTCTTTGTCTTGTTCCAGTACCCCATTCAACAGCGTGCGGAATTGTTTCCTGCTCAACTCTACCGGTTTTCTGATCAGCAGGCGGCGGTCTTTTTTCTTTTTCAATATGGTCAGCGCATCTTCGTCAAACGACGGAGCAATCAGTATTTCAAAGAACAACTTATGCAGTTCTTCGGCCGTAGCCACATCAACAGGGGCATTAGTAATAATTACACCGCCAAAGGCAGAAACAGGGTCACAAGCCAGCGCATTTAAATAAGCTTCCTGCGCAGTAGGGGCCGATGCCACCCCACAGGCATTGTTATGTTTGATTATCACAAACGACGTCTCTTCAAACTCATCAATCAATCTTACACAAGCCTCCACATCCATTAAGTTATTGTAAGATAACTCCTTGCCATGAATCTGCTCAAACATCTTGTCAAGGTCACCATAAAAAGTAGCAGCCTGATGCGGGTTTTCACCGTATCTCAGTTCTTTTTTAGGCAATGCCGCAAAGTTTTGGATATTGGTGTAAACATCGTTGGCAAAGTAGGCATGAATAGCAGTGTCATATTGCGAACTCATGGCAAAACCCTCCATGGCGTAACGACGGCGGTCTTCTAAATCTGTTCCGCAGTCTTTAGCTTGCAGAATATTGAAGACATCGTCATATTGATTACGTGACGATACAATCAGCACGTCGTTAAAGTTTTTGGCAGCACCGCGTATCAGCGATATACCACCAATATCTATTTTCTCGATAATGTCTTCTTCGTCGGCACCGGAGGCTACTGTTTCCTGGAACGGGTATAAATCTACAATCACTAAGTCGATTGACGGAATTTCGAATTGCGCAGCAGTTGCTATGTCACCTTCGTTATCCCTGCGGTAGAGGATTCCACCGAAAACTTTGGGGTGAAGCGTTTTTACTCTTCCACCGAAAATAGACGGGTAACTGGTGAGATCTTCAACAGCAGTAACCGGAATACCCAGGTCTTCGATAAAGGTTTGGGTACCACCTGTTGAAAAAATCTGCACATTGTGTGCGTGTAGCAATTCTACTATTTTATCTAAGCCGTCTTTGTAATAAACCGAAATAAGAGCCGATTGTATTTTCTTAGCCATTTTGGAATGTTTTGCTATTTAATGTATGATAATCTATGGTTTGATGTCGCCATAGCTTATGGTTGTAAAAAAGAAAGTGCAAAATTAGTGCTTTTTTGGAATACGACAGCATTTTTGAGCAAACATTAAAAAATGCATGGTATAGGCTAGAAAGCGTGAGGTTTTCTGCCTTTGGTTATACGATATAGAAGTAGAGCGAAAAGACGATATCCCGAAAAAATACAAATTTTAATCAGGATGACCTCATGAAGTTTTACTACATTCTGGGTTTCCAGGTGATTTCTTCGCTGCCCAGCTCCTGAGTCATTTTGCGTGACAATACAAAGAGATAATCGGACAAGCGATTGAGGTACTTCACAACCATCGGGTTTACTTCTTCCTCTTCCGACAGACGAATTACCAGCCGCTCGGCTCTGCGACAAACGGTGCGGCCCAGATGTGCATAAGAAACCGACTGATGCCCGCCCGGCAAAACAAAGGCACGCAAGGGTGGGAGCCCGGCATCCATTTTGTCCATTTCGTTTTCCAGTAAGGAAATATCTCCTTCAAACAGACTTGGCACGGGTTTCTTTCTTACTTCTTCAGGTTCTGAAGCCAGGTCGGCGCCAATGGTGAAAAGTCTGTCCTGAATTTCCTTCAACAAATCACGCCGCGACTCATTGACGGGTTGATCCCGTATCAGTCCAATCCATGAGTTCAGTTCATCTACTGTGCCGTAAGATTCAATTTTTAAGGCCCCTTTACTTACTCTGCGCCCACCTACAAGTGCGGTGGTGCCTTTATCGCCTGTTTTGGTATATATTTTCATTTGCCTGTCAGAAAATCCTTATAAGTACTGCATTCATTAATTAATTCGCTTTCGTAATCTGTGTTTTTATATTTCGTTTTCAGCAGATTGAAATAAACCGCATATTTATCTGTTCTCAGATTGTTCAGGATGTTATTGATTTCGGCTTCTCTTTTGGTGCGTTCTGTATCTGGCAGTAGGTAAAGTCCATCATGAAGCGCATTATAAGCCAGCTCATACCGTATTTTCTGACAAGTGGCTGCCAGATAACAGGCTTTAGCCGCCGCTTCCTGATTCGGTGCTACATTCATGGCTTTATCGAAATAAGATAACGCCTTTGTTGAGGTATAATAATCATCCCGTTCGTTCTTTTGTTCGCCACCACTCCAGCTTCGTCGTTGCAGAATCCAGCTATTGCCGTAATACCCCATATTATAGCTGCCGCAGCCCAGTAGCAACCAGCTTTGATAATCGCCCGGGTTCTTATTGACTTTTTCCTGTAATTCTGCCATACGGAACGCAAAAGACAGTGGCGTCACTTTCTGCTTAGGGCTAGCATCTCCCTGTCCGTCCAGATGAAAAGGATTCACATCCAGATACGTTTTGAAGGGTTCATCTTGCCACACAGCCGGAGAAATATGTTTCCACGCTGCGGCTGCCTGGGCGTATTGGTGTTCTGCCAGTGCTCTTCTTCCCAGAATAGTATACAGATAATCATTATTCAGGCCTGTCAGCTTTATTAAACGTGTGTCAAAATCTGTAGCATTACGCTTGGCAAAATAATCAAGCGTGTGATTGATAGTGGTTGAAGACGTAGAGTCTTCAATAGCATACTGGTCTGCATTACTCATGAAATAGGCTGTTCCGGTTCGCTCTTCTGTTTCTCTGGAATAACCTAATTGAGACGAGGTGAGCAAAGAAATCAGAAAAGCCTTTGCTGTGCTTTCGGGAGATGTTTTTAACTGGGCATCTGTTTTTGATCCGAAACAACCGGCAAACCAACCCAAAGGTTTACTTTTTTTGGCTGAAGTACTATTTACGGCAGGCCTTGTTTCAACTCCTTCGGCAAACTCATCTGCAATCGGCTGGCCTTTGTATTTAGCTGCCAGAATTCTGCAGGCGGCATTGAAATTATTAGCAACACGGAAATTAGCTGAACCTGAAAACCTTTCCAGAAAGGGTATAATTCTGGTTTCCATTTCAGGAGTAACAGTTTCTGATTCGTTTACTATCATCAACATTTCCTGTAGGGCTATTTGATCTTGCACCCCTTTTATGCTTGTTGGTATTGCCTTTGCTTTTTGCAGTAATTCTCCGGTCTTTTGGTAGTCTTTAGTAATAAAAGTGAGATAAGCTGCCGCTGTGTACCAGAAAGGAGACTTGCTCAAAACCGAATTCTCGGCTGATTCAAGCGAGAATTTCAGCAGTTTATTAAAATAAGCCGGGGATTCTTTCTTAAGCGTTGTCTTCTTTAGCGAATCCAGACTCCAGTAAGAATACTTCATGGTCTCCCAGCTATTGAAGAAAAACTCTTCGTTTTTATTAATCTCACGCGCCATTACCAATTCAAGCAAAGGATTGTTGACATCCAGTTCGCGGATACGTTCCAACATAGGCAGTGCATCCTGAAACGGCAGCACGGCAGTGGCTGCATGAACATTGGCTTTCTCAGAATCGGTTTGGCAAAGCTTCAGCGCATCATCCTTTAGTTTCGGCAGATAGGTTCTCAGACTGATATAGGATTCTTTCCGGCGTGTAGGAGCATTCACAAAAAGCTGCGAAAAATGATAATAAGCCTGTGTTGAGTCTCCGGCATGCACATAAGCTCCGGCCATACGGGCACGTGCCCAGTCGCTGATAAAAGTTTTCTGTGCAAGCGGAGATACCAGTTCTTTATAAAACTCAATACTTTGCTGCGGTTTGCCTGCCATATCGGCCACTTTTACAGCCTGATACGCCAGCCGTTCTTTTATAAAAGCATCACTGCTTTGTGCGTATCTGGTTTTAATCAATGTCAGCCAGGAGTCATAGTCTGGTTTGGGTATAGCCTGATCTGAATTGTCGGCATCGGCTGCTGCAATGTTTTTTGCCAGTTCCAGATATTCTACTGCTTCTGCCTTACCTTTTTGTTTCAAAATGGTGGCAAGGCTTGTGGCATTTCTGCGTTCTTCTCCGGGATACAACTCATCAGTAATGATGCTTTCGTCAACACCTGAATAGGTCGACCACGCCTTTGTGTTTTCAACTTCAGCAACATCAACCTTCACTTCGTCACCCCAATAGGCATCGTCGTACAAAAACTGAGGTGTAAAATGATAGCTATGAAATTGAGCCTCATTCATGACGCTTTCAGGTAGGAAAAAACTTTTGAATTCGTCGTAATCGAAAGGCTGTGGCCCACAGGCCATCAGGAACAAAATGACAATCGATTTAGTCCGGTAACTCAAACGAAAGAAAGAGCTGGCTGAGCTGTTCATGGCTGTAGTATGATGTAATGTCTGAATCTAAATAATAGAATGCAAATGTAAGTTTTTGTGCCGGGATTTGCCTACTTACGGCCTTTGAACCTTTCAGTAGGTCTTCATATTTAACTTCTTCTACCCTGATCATGTCTCCCTTACGTAAAGAAATACCAAAAGCTTCGGCATCATGGGTTACATAATATTTGTTGTCTTCTTTTCTTAAGAACTTCTGCAGGTTTAGGGTGGCCTCATCCAGCTTATTAATAACGGTCATGAACCGGTTACTGCGATAAAATATGGCCCATCTGAATAAGGGGAAAACGGTATCGAGGGGTAGTGGGTATTTGTTTAGTGTGGCAGTATATTGAGAAGCAGCATCCAGATTATAGATAGAGTTCTGTATGTGGGGTTTCTTCCAGTCAGACATGTTGTAGAACATCAGCATACCTCTGTCAACAGGAGGAATGCCCGTTTTATGTGCAAATTTGATCTGGTGCAGCCTGATGGTTGCAGAGAGGGTTTTCTCCCGGCTGTATTGCCGGAATAACTCGAGTAACCGGAAATATTTCTGCCGGGTACTGATGGTCCAGTCGCAATCAAATTGAATTTCATCATAAGGCATACCGCGCCAGATTTTCAGTAATTGATTCTGAATGAAACCGGATAAGTTTTCAAGGCTATCCGGCGGTGTTTGTTTCAGTGTTTCGTTTGTAATGAAAATCACCGGCACCAACGAGAGCGTTTCAGGGGGGGATTCTTCAAAGCGTACAGGCGCTTTCAGTAGGGGCCGGGCACTTTTAGAATCCCAATCAACATCAAAGGCTTTGATATACAGTTTATTTATATGGCAGGTATCTAATATCTGTTTGTCGGCAGAGCTAAGTTTAAAAGAAGATTTCCAGTAGTAAAAGGCCCTGTCGAGGTCTTTGGGTGGTGTATCCGGCTTACAGGCCTGAACAAACAAAGCTATGAAAAGCAGATAAAATCGCATGAATGCCCCCGGTCAGAAAAGTTTACCAAATATATAACAGTACTGAATGAAAAAAGTTTTTTTGAGAAAAATCTAATTCTCTGACGTACCTTTGCCTCAAAAATCAGTCGTGCTACGCGATGCATTTGTTTTGAAAGTGATTTACAGAGTAGCCTGTAAACCGAAAACTACCCTCTGATGTCAATATCGAATATATTTTTCAACTTATGGCGTAAAGTATCTATGCCATTCTTAGCTATTACATTGGTTATCTGCTATTTTACCTTGCCTGACGACGTGGCCGTTCATCATACTTCTTCCGGAAGACCTGATGATTTTATCAGCAAGCAGGATTTCTTTTATGTCGCGTTTGGTATCATTATCGTATTCAATTTTTTATTGGGTCTGCTGAAAGCACAGGTGCAGAAACTGAATTTTGCCCGGCTTGCGCCTGCGAGCGCATGGGCCAGGGATTCTGATTCACTGAAAAGATTACTGAATACCTGGTTTGATGTTTTCATTGCTATTGTGAACACTTATATGGTGTTTTTTATGATAGCCGTGAGCCGTGTTAATCGCGCTGAAGACCAGAAAATGGATATTAATTATGATTGGTTTGTGCTGGCAGGTGCGGTAATTCTGCTTTTGGTAATTTTTTATCTTCCTGTTAAATTACTTTATTCTAATCCAAAGACGAACGAATAAGTTTATCGGATAGGTTCAGAGCGTATGATAAATCTGGATTTAGAAAAATACACGTATCATCTGCCCGATGAGCGGATTGCCCGATTTCCGGTTGAACCCCGGGATGTGTCTAAGTTATTAGTCTACAAGCAGTCTGCGATCGGCGAAGACCGGTTCTATAACCTGACGGGACATTTGCCACAGGAAGCTTTTCTGGTTTTTAATAATACAAAGGTGATTCCCGCCCGGTTGTTTTTTCAGAAGGCAAGCGGTGCTTTGATCGAAATATTTCTGCTCAATCCGGTAGCGCCTTCTGTGGTTATATCGCAGGTGATGGAAACCAGACAAACCTGTACCTGGGCCTGCATGATTGGCAATAAGAAAAGGCTCAAAGGCACATTGGTGGGTAAATACAGCATTCATACTACAGATGATCTGGAGTTAACGGCTGAATTGATTGACAATGAAAAGAACCACATACAATTCACCTGGAATAATTCTGAGTTGACATTCGCCGAGATTGTGAAGTACTTCGGACAAATTCCGTTGCCACCTTATCTGAACCGGCAGACGGAAGAGAAAGATTACGACACCTATCAGACGGTTTATTCTAAAAACGACGGTGCGGTGGCTGCGCCAACAGCCGGACTGCATTTTACCGAAAAAATACTGTTTGATTTAGTAACCAATGATATTGAATACGACTTCATTACTCTGCATGTAGGAGCCGGGACATTCCAACCGATAAAGGTGAAGAATGTAGTTGAACACCAGATGCATTCAGAACAGATTGTTTTCGATAAAGCCTTTATTGAGAATCTGCTGAGACAGCAGGGCTGTGTGATTCCGGTTGGAACAACCTCCATGCGGTCGCTGGAAAGTTTGTACTGGTATGGCGTAAAACTGACACAGGGAGAAGAGACTTTTTTTATAGAGAAACTGTTTCCGTATCAGTGGCAGGAAGGCGTAAGTGTTGAGGCTTCGTTGCGGGCGGTTCTTGCCTACATGGAGTCGGAAGGCATAACCCAACTGATTGGAGAAACCGAGATTTTCATCTTTCCCGGTTATAAATTCAGAATCTGTAAAGGTATTATCACTAATTTTCATCAGCCCGATTCCACCTTAATTTTGCTTGTAGCGGCACTGGTGGGGGATAATTGGCGAAAAATTTATGATTTTGCTCTTGAAAATAACTTTCGTTTTCTGAGTTATGGTGATTCTTCGCTATTGATTCCGTAATTTTGCCAGTCGAAATTCGTTATGGTTAAAAACCACTATTCTAAAATATCTTTTTATAATCGCTGATGAAACAATTATTCCAGTCAAAAAATACTTTTTTCGGGGTTTTAACAACTCTGCTTCTTTTTGTTAGTTTGCTGTCGTCAGCGCAAATAAGGCCACTCAGTCAATATGGTTTTAAAATTGGAGCAGGTATTTCGAAGACCGCCATTATAGACAACCCAAGCAATATTATCCCGAAATACAGAAATGATTACAACGCGGGTTTGTTCTATCGTGTCAATTTGAAAAAGTTCAGCATTCAGCCTGAATTATACTATCAGGTAAGGGGTGGCAGCTTTAAGGCGTCTACCAACTTTGCCGAAACAGGTAATACTATTTTGCGTAACCAGTACCGTTACGTGAGTGTGCCTCTTTTGTTCGGGTATGAAGTGGCCAGAAATATATCGATAGTGGCCGGCCCTGAATACGGCTATGCGTTGAATGCTGGCGCCAGCCGCGGGCCTTACAACCAGCACGACCTGAATGTGGTGGGAGGTGTAAGAATTGACATGCTTGATATAGCCCATCTGTTCAGCATCAATATCCGTTATGTACACGGTTTGTCGAATACTACGAACAAAACGTATACGCCGACAGGAAAAGCGCCGATTCCGCTCGACTTCCAGAACAGAACGCTGCAGATATCGGCCACCTACAATTTCAGTGATTATTTTAACTGGTGGAGAAAACACGGCGATCGCAAAAAAAAGAAATAAATATTAGTAACGATGTTTTGTTAAATCGTTTGTAAGTTTGCAAGAGATTAGTGCCACGCCCCCAAAGCGTGGCACACTTATTAAATATACATTCCATTTTTCCTGTAAGATGCAGGCGTGCCGACGAATCGGCTGAGTATGAATTTTATTGAAGAATTACGCTGGCGTGGTATGTTACAAGATGCCATGCCGGGTACAGAAGAGCAACTGAACAAAGAAATGACCGCCGGATACATCGGGTTTGACCCGACGGCCAAGTCGTTGCATATCGGTAATCTGGCCACTGTCATGTTGTTGAAACATTTTCAGTTGGCAGGCCATAAACCTTATGCGTTGGTTGGCGGAGCAACCGGTATGGTGGGCGACCCCTCAGGTAAGTCGGCTGAGCGTCAGTTTCTGTCAGAAGAAACTTTGAAAGAAAATCAGGATGCTATTAAGGCGCAGTTATCGAAGTTCCTTGATTTCGATTGTGGTAATAATTCGGCCGAGATAGTAAATAATTACGACTGGTTTAAGGAAATAGGCTTTTTGCAGTTTCTGCGCGAAGTAGGCAAATATCTGACTGTTAATTACATGATGTCGAAAGACTCCGTGAAGAACCGTTTGCAAACAGGTATTTCGTTCACCGAGTTTTCGTACCAGTTGCTACAAGGGTATGATTACTATTGGTTGTATAAAAATAAGGGAGTTCGTATTCAGATGGGTGGCTCTGATCAGTGGGGAAACATCACTACCGGTACGGAGCTAATCAGAAGGAAAGAATCGGCCATAACAGGCGAGGATAACAGCGAAGAAGGGCTGGTTTATCAGGCTTTTGCATTGACTACACCGCTAGTTACCAAAGCTGACGGAACGAAATTCGGTAAGTCGGAAGGTGGTAATGTGTGGCTGGATGCAAGCATGACCTCTCCCTATGCTTTTTACCAGTTCTGGCTTAATCAGCAGGATGCCGACGTGACACGTTTGCTGAGAGTATTTACTTTATACTCAAAAGTTGAAATTGAAGAAATTGAAAACCAGCATGCCGAAGCACCTCATTTAAGAATTGCACAGAAAGCATTGGGTAAAGATGTAACGATACGTGTACATGGTGAAGAACAATACGAACTGGCGGTGAAGGCATCAGAAGTATTGTTTGGTAAAGCTACATTGGAAACCTTGCAAAGCCTGGATGAAAACACCTTTACGAGCGTTTTTGAAGGAGTACCCCAAACGGAAATCAGCAGAGAAGAGTGGGAGAGTTGCACCAATGTGCTGGACTTAATATCGGTAGTTACCCGTAATGAGGTGTATGCCTCTAAAGGTGAAGCCCGTAGAGCCATTCAGGGCAATGGAGTGAGTATCAACAAAGAGAAGATTACGGACGAAAAACTGGCTTTGTCTGCACTGCAATTGCTGCAGGGTAAATACCTGTTGATAGGCAAAGGTAAGAAAAACCATATTGTGAAAATCGGGTAGGATTTACCTTCGATTTTCGGGATAACGAATAAAAATATTACCAAAGAATATTAGTTTATTTTATTGTCAGATTTGTGAAGAATGAAAAAACTATCTATCTTTGCAACCCCAAAGGATATTTTGGTAGTATACACGGGCATAGTATAAGGGTAGTACGAGGGTCTCCAAAACCTTTGGTCTGGGTTCGAATCCTGGTGCCCGTGCAAGTATAAAAGAACATAAAAATTTTATGGTAGAATTTTTTAAGAACTCTTGGGAAGAAGTAACCAAAGAAGTAACCTGGCCAAAGTGGACCGAACTACAATCGAGTGCAACGCTTGTATTGGTAGCGTCTATTATTTTTGCTTTGGTAGTGGGTGTTATTGATTTTTTGATTGAAAACGGTCTCCGTTTATTTTACCAATCAGTCTAAAACCTTAAATTTTTGCTAGCGATATGAGCGAAATCAATTGGTATGTTGTAAGAGCAGTTTCGGGGCAGGAGAAAAAGATAAAATCCTACATCGAGAATGAAGCCATTCGTCGCAAATTAAGTGATTTGGTTCCTACAATTTTAATCCCGTCAGAAAAAATAACTGAGGTACGTAACGGTAAAAAACGTGTACGTGAGAAAAGCTTTTTTCCGGGCTATATTCTGGTGAATGCCGACCTGAACAACGGTGAGGTATTGCACATGATTAAGAGTATGCCGGGTGTTATCGGTTTTCTTGGCCGCAACAACGGTACTTCTATGACTCCGGAGCCTCTCCGTCAGTCAGAAATCAATCGTATTCTGGGTGTACAGGAAGAAGTAATCGGCGAGGTGATTTCACCGACATTGACCTTTACCAAAGGCGAAAATGTGAAAGTTATCGACGGACCTTTCAGTGGTTTCGACGGTACTGTGGAAGAAATCAACGAAGACAAGAAGAAACTAAGTGTGAGCGTGAAGATTTTCGGCCGCAGCACACCTGTAGAATTAGGATACGTACAAGTAGAAAAGATGTAATACAAGATATTATTCGATTGAAGACCCTTTTGCAAGCGCAGGAGGGTCTTTCGTTTTATAGTATAATCAAATCTAATTGGGCCCCTTCTTTAAGATATCAATCTGCTTTTGAAGCACCTGTTTATCAGCTTGTGTTCTGGCCAGTTGGCAGGCTCTTTCAAAATGATTTCTTGCTTTTGAAGTATCGATGTCTTTATATAACTCGCCCAGCAGTGCAAAGTAGTATTGGTTGTCGGGCAGATTCAATTTTTCGGCTTCGGTAATGGCTTTTGCTTTTCCGTAAACTTTTGAAAAAGCAAAGGTTCGGTTCAATGCTGCTATGGGGGAATACTCGAGTACCAGTAACTGGTTATAAAGCCTTAGTATATTCTCCCACTTTTCCGGAGTATCGGCCTTGATGGTGTGCCAATAGGCAATACCTGCTTCCAGATGATATCTGGATAACCGGTCTCCCTGCGATGCGCCATGCAGGTAATAAGCACCTTTCTCGATCAGGTCTTTGTTCCAGAGATTTTCATTCTGATCCTGATACAAGACAATCTCCCCATTGGCATTTTTTCGTGCCTCAAACCGCGAAGCATGAAAGCACATTAACGACAATAATGCGCTTACTTCCGGCTTATTGGTCATCTTATTGTCAAGAAGCAGATAAGTGAGCCGCATGGCTTCCAGACACAGGTCATTACGGAGTATGGAGTCCTGACTTTCGGAGTAATAGCCTTCGTTAAAAAGCAGGTAAAGTGTGCGTAAAACGGCTTCCAGGCGTTTGGATATTTCTGCCTCAGAAGGAAACGCAATGCTTACTTTTTCGATTCGTAATTTCTCTTTGGCTCTGAACAACCGCTTGTTGATAGTTTCTTTGTTGGTCAGAAATGCCGTGGCAATTTCGTCTATGCCAAAACCGCAAAGGATACGAAGCGCAAGACCTATCTGAGATTCAACCGCGATAGTCGGATGGCAGATAGCAAAGAGCATCTGCAGCTGGCTGTCGCTGATGTTTTTATCTGATAAGTCAATTTCTATTTCAGTGGCTTCCGGTGTTTCAGATGAAACCTGTGCGGTTACTTTATCATTGAATATCTGATTACGGACGATGTAGTTCTTTGCCTTGTTTTTGGCAACTGCATACAACCAGGCCGTCGGATTCGGAGGAATACCCTTATAAGGCCAGGTTTCAAAAGCGAGCAGGAAGGTATCACCGGCGATGTCTTCGGCGGTTTCAATGTGCTCAATACCCATCAGTTTGGATAACACAGCCGTTATCTTCCGGAATTCGGTTCTGAACAAATGGGGTATGAGCTCCTGCTGTTGCATGGTTAAAAGATACCCCCACCGTCAGTGGGGGCAGACTAAGCTTTAATGAACACCATCTCCTTTAGCAATTTTTCTCACCTCAATCGTATTGCCTTCTCCTTGCAAGATAGGTGAGCCTTTGGCAAATGCTACGGCTTCATCAATTGATTCGGCCTTTACGATGATGTATCCACCGAGAGTTTCTTTGATGTCGCCAAACGGGCCGTTGGTTACTACATTGTTGTAATGCACTACTTTGGCGTGGTCATGCGGCAGGCCATTGCCACCTACAAACTTGTTCTGAGCGGCAATGCCGCCAATCCAGTCCATAGTCTGTTTCATCCAGATTTGCATTTGTTCTGGTGAGGCCACTTTGCTGCCATCTTCGTGTCTGAAAATCAAAAGGTATTCGTCCATATTTTTCAAGCGTTTACTGATTGTTAAATGTTATTTATAACATAACAAATGGGTTGGAGCGGATTGGACATAGAGTGTCAATTTATTCAGAAAGTATTCAGGCTTATTGTTTTTTCTGTAAAAGTTTAAAGGAGCTAATGCATATTGAAACCAATATCTAAAGACTTATTTATTGGCTTTCACGATCCTTACTTTAGAGGCATTCTGTTCACTGAGCGTGATATACTTCAAATTAATGGTTGCGAGTCTTAATTCTGTTTGCACACGAGCCAGGCAGGTCAGGGCACTTGAAGAGTTTATCCGTGCATCAATTTTGTTGAAAAAACTGCTGTGGTCAAGCACAAAATTACAGGCCTTGTTGGTTGTGAGCGTGAGGTTCTCA
The DNA here is from genome assembly GCF_058808615.1 of Emticicia sp. GW821-FHT11C11. Lineage (NCBI taxonomy): Bacteria > Pseudomonadati > Bacteroidota > Cytophagia > Cytophagales > Leadbetterellaceae > Emticicia > Emticicia sp. GW821-FHT11C11. The sequence goes on along the minus strand of NZ_JBXARV010000002.1, from coordinate 259,651 downwards.
ATTTCGCAGCCTATAAAACGAATATAACTGCTTCGGTTGTGTACTATCAGAGAATTAGTAACAAAGTTCGAAAAGAATGTCTGTGTAACCTCACCCCAGTAAGACTGTATATCAGGTGTATGCAGATAAATCTGACGCTCGATAGGGTTGCCTTCTGACGATCTGGGCGTTTTCAGGGTATGAATAATGAGCGTATCTCCTTTATAATTCATTTCCACATATTTCATAAATGTTCTGTGCATTTCGATGAATGATTTCCGGTCAGCCTCAATGTACACCTTTACAGGGCCGAGGTCGCAATTCACTACCACATGCTTAAATGGCTTAAGCGGTACTTTTTTATAAGTGGTCTGTGGAGCAAGCGAATCATATTCGGCAATCCCCTCAATTTCCTTCGGAACTTCCGGTAATCTGAGATAATACCAGATACTACCTGCAGCAAGCACTAAAACAACAATACCAAGAAACCACTTATTTCTGCTTACCATTTTAGTTTTGTGTTCTTCCAAACAAAGAAAAAGTTTTTTTGATTAATATAGCTAATAAGTATCGGTTGAACGAATTGCCGGAACGGATTAGTATTTGAGTTCAGTTTTCAGAAACGCTATAATCTTGTCTTTTGTATAGGGTTCGTCGAACATTTCACCGTAATGTGGGGCATTTTTAACAATAATCAACTCGTTTTTTACGTGCGCCAGTGTCAGCCAGGAGCTGAGTAACTTTGATTGGTTCTGCGGAACAGAGGCATCTTTTTCGCCATGAATAATCAGAAACGGCGGGTCATTTTTATCAACATAAGTAGCCGGGCTGGCTATACGTGCTAAATCCGGCCTGTCGATAGGTGAGGCGCCTAATAAAATGCTGACCGGATCTATGGCACCGTTGGCTTGTTCCGGTTTTGTCATGGCCAGGAAATCTGCCGGTCCGTAAAAATCTACCACGGCAGCTACTTTAAATGATTTCTTAGTACCAGCGGCAACAAACGAAGATATCTGATTATTATGCGATAAGGCCAGCAACGAAGCCAGATGCCCACCTGCCGAAAAACCCATCAGCGCAATTTTATTTTTATCATACCCATATTTACCCGCATTTTGGTAAAGAAATTCAAGTGCCTGATTACAGTCTTGTATCTGTGCCGGAAAAACAGCCTGTGTACTGTGCCGGTAATCAATTGAAGCAAGTGCAAAGCCATTGTTGAGTATGGCAGCAATTGTCTTTTTCATGTAGCTCATGTCGGCATATTTGTCGTTCTGCATCCATCCTCCGCCATGTACCCACACTACCAGTGGCATGCCGGGTTTGGCATTGGCCGGAATGTATACATCTAATAAATGCTTCTGCAGCGTGTCTTTGGCATAGGGAACATTACCGAACAGCCTGGTATCGGTAGGGAAGAAAGAAATTACCCGATTGGCCGGTTGCCCGAAAGTATATAAAGAGACAAACAAGAATAAGAATGAAGCAGTGAGGTTTTTGCCGGGTGAAAGAAGTTTCATAGTGTATAAGTAAATTCAGAGTATAAATATAGGTAAAATGCCAAAAAAATGCGCTTCTTCTCCCTCTTTATTGTTTAAAGGAGAAGAAGAGCCCAATCAGGAATCTTTATAAGAAATTACTCGATAATATGTCCGCAAAACTGGGCGGTGTTGTCTATGATTTTCCCGCCTTTACGGTAGCCCAGGCCACAGGCTTCACCTGCAAAGAATACGCCTGCCTGATAGTAGTTCCCTGCATCATCTTTCAGAAATTCTGTGTATTCCTGAAAGACCGTATTCTGTTCAAAGTATTCACCGTCTTTATGTGCCAGCGAGTCGCCGTCGGCAGCTATAATCCTTACATTCGCTCCCTCACGCCCGAATAAAACCTTTTCAACGCTGGCTTTGCCTTCAATAGCTTTAGACGCAGTCTGGAGCAGTAAAGGGTGGTCAGGGTACAACTCCCATAAAACTTTTAGAATACCTTTCGACTGAAACAATAATGTATAGGCCGGATTCAGGATAACCGCCTTCCGGTTGATCACTATTTCGGTCAGTATATCGGTCAGTTCGGGTTCATCCCAGCCGATGTATTCCCAGGGAACAAGTTTAAACCAGTAGTCATACTTCGTAAAACTACCGTCTTCCGGATTCTGTTTGTAAATGCCCTCAATGGCCGAAAACTCTACCCCATCTATGTATTCAAACGCTACTTCAAAACCGGCTTCTTTGGCTGCTTCGCCCAATACCTGCATATTGGTGTCGTCTTCCGGATAGCCTTTCATGGTTGAAATAAGCAGTGTAGGCTCAAAGCCCGGGTTTTCTATCTGCAACTGCCGGAAATTCTCTACCAGATTTTCATATAAAGTATTGAACTGACTGCTTTCATCAAGGCTATTTGCTTTGAGAGAGGCCCATTGTACAATGGCCGTTTCCGGAATACAGGTGGCCGTATCTGCATTGAATTCAATCAATTTAATGGGTTGGCCATCCAGTCCTCCGCTCAGGTCGAACCGCCCGTAAAGGTGCCAATGTTTATCGGCATCCCACGAATATTTAACTAATCGATGCAGGTTTTCAGGTATACCTAATTCATCCAGACGGTTATTATCAATTACGTGCTGGGCGGCTTCAATGTATAATTCATAGAGATCATTGGTCGCCTTATAGTATGCTTCAGCTTCCTGTTCGGTTACTACCACAGTATCGTCAGTAATGTAGGGCAATGTATCTTCACCTAACATCCAGTCCCAACCCGCATTGCGAAGCGAGGTTTGAGGAGGTGTCAGTAATTTTTTAAGTTTCATGTGTCAGATTTAAATAATTGAGCTTATGAGTGATGGCTGCTATGGCGTGAACTATGAAAGAATCCGGTTCTTCCACCAGCCGGTCTTGCCATAGTAGTACGTGAGTGATTGATGGTCTGATGAATCTGGCTTGATTTCTGAAACGCGGCCGTAGTAGCATAGTACCGCATCAGATGCCCGCCGAAATACCCATGCCTGCGACGAGAAGAACTGTCTCTTCCTGACCTTGAGCTATGCGCAACTCCATTAGATGTGTTTACATCAGGTCTGTATTGAACGTAGTTCGGGCTCATGGTCTTAGCCAGCAGATAACCCATTCCACCATACAGCAGCGCGTTGGAAAGATTATTACTTTGACCTATGTGATTAGGATTTGTATGCACTTCATTATCAATCAGAGCTTTTACAGCTCTCGGTGAAAGCGTTTCTTTCCTGCCATCCAGATAGGTAACAATGGCTTTAGAGCTGTCAACGAGTACTTCTACCTCGTCAGTAATTTTAAATTCACCCGCAGATGTCTCAGTAATATAGGTCTTCACACCTTTGGTATACACCTCTACCTGCTCATATTCATAGTCACTTTCAGAATCATTATTACAACTCTGAATCGTAAAACTACTACCTAATACAGCGAGCGCAAGAGTACTGCTGATGGTAATATCCTTTACTTTTCTGATAAAAGCATGGGTACTGATGGGTGTCATATTTCGGTTTAGTTTTGTACAGCAAAGGTTTCTGAAAAATCGGGATAAACCAAGCAGGTTTGTAAGAACGGTTATTTCTACGAAAAAAATGGGTGAAAATTGATTTAGTGAGACCTCAAATGCTTGGAATTATTTACGGAATCAGTTTGTTGATTGCTATATAACCTACGACATATCCAAAGAAACATCTGATGAAACTTCTTTTACATTATTTAAGCCGCTACTGTTGGCAGGTTGTGATGGCGTTGGCTTTAGCGGCCATTAACCAGACATTCTCACTGCTCGACCCCTATATTTTCGGAAAACTCATTGATAAGTACGCCAACCGGGCTAAAGATTTTACCGAGCCTGAGTTTATGAAAGGAGTACTATGGATGCTATTGGCGATAGTAGGTGTGGCAATGGTGAGCCGCATTGCCAAAACATTGCAGGACTATGTGGTGAATATGATTATTCAGAAACTGGGTGCTAATGTATTTACTGATGGGTTGAGACACACCTTAAAGCTACCTTATCAGCAATTTGAAGACCAGCGAAGCGGTGAAACCTTATCAATACTACAGAAAGTACGTACAGATTCCGAAAAATTTATTACGTCATTTATCAATGTGGCTTTTACCTCATTGGTAGGTATTGTCTTCCTGACAGTCTATTCATTAAGTGTCAATTCATGGTTGATCGCTATTTATTTTATAGGTGCGTTTGCATTGGCGGCTCTTACAAGGGTGCTGAGCAGAAAAATTAAGGAGATTCAAGGAGTTATTGTGAAAGAAACCACCGCACTGGCAGGTACTACTACTGAATCGCTCAGGAACATTGAGTTAATTAAAAGCTTAGGGCTAACGGCACAGGAAATTAAACGATTGAACCAGAATACATTCAAGATTTTACAACTGGAACTGAAAAAGGTAAGAGGTGTGCGTAGTATCAGTTTTATACAGGGTACGTTCGTTAACTTTCTGCGCCAGTGTATTCTGTTTATTCTGTTGTTTCTGATTTTCAGAGAGCAGATGACGGTAGGACAATTGCTGAGCTTACAGTTCTATTCGTTTTTTGTGTTCGGGCCAATGCAGGAAATCGGTAACGTGATTATTGCGTACCGGGAAGCGGAAGCATCATTGAACAATTTTGATAAATTGCTGAAAAAGCCTATTGAAGTAACACCAGAATTCCCTACGCATTTGGGAACCATGAGACACCTGCAGTTTGACAATGTCAGTTTTAAACACCTTACTGCTCATACGAATGCATTAGATCAGGTAACTTTTGAGGTAAACGAAGGCCAGACAGTTGCCTTTGTGGGACCGTCAGGTTCGGGTAAAACTACCTTAGTAAAACTGCTGGTTGGTTTATATAATCCGTCAAGTGGGGTGATTCATTACAATAAACTGGCGTCTGACAGAATCAATATCGAAGAGCTTCGGTCACAGATTGGTTTTGTAACGCAGGATACCCAATTGTTTTCAGGAACAATTAAAGAAAACCTGCTTTTTGCCCATCCGAATGCCACTGATGAGGAGATTATGGAGGTGCTGAACAAAGCCGCTTGCCAGACATTGCTGACGCGTGCAGACAATGGTATTGATACGGTAATAGGAGAGGGAGGGATTAAAATTTCCGGTGGAGAGAAGCAGCGACTTTCAATTGCGAGAGCACTATTGAGAAATCCTAAGATTTTTGTTTTTGATGAGGCTACATCTGCATTAGATTCATTGACCGAAGAGGAAATTACCAATACTGTAAAGAATGTGACAGCACAAGGCGATTATATTACGGTAATGATTGCCCACCGGCTAAGCACAGTAATGCATGCCGACAAAATATTTGTATTGGAACAAGGCCGGATTATTGAAGTAGGCAAGCATGAAGAACTGCTGGCCGAAAAAGGTTTATACTACGCCATGTGGAGACAACAGATAGGGGAGCGGAAGAATACATTGGCGGTGGCGTAACATCAATAAAAAATGCGGATGAGTTATCATCCGCATTTTTTATTGGTTGCGCATCACCTTAGTAATCTCGTTCAGTTTCTGTACTTTTTCCTGAAAATCACCCTTTAGTTTGTTTCTGATAGCCTGCAGGTTATCGAGGGTTTCCTGTAGATTATCCGGTAGGATATCTTCCAGCATTTCCCTGAATCGCTTGGCAAAAGTCGGCGATTTGCCATTGGTTGAAATGGCTATTTTTAAATCATCTTTTTGAACGACCGAGCTCAGGTAAAAATCACAGAGGTCGGGCGTATCAGCTATATTTACCAGAATTTTCCTTGCCTTGCAATCTGTTTGTATCTGTTGATTTACAGCTTTGTCGTCAGTTCCTGCAATTACAATATCAATGCCGTCCAGGTATTTACTATCATATTTTTCAAAAATCAGGGTCAAATCGTGGCTTTGTGTCATGTCTCTGATTTCATCTCTGATTTCGGGGGCAACCAGTGTGATTTTTGCCTGAGGTGAATTTCTTAACACGGCTTCCAGTTTTTCTAAACCGACATTCCCGCCCCCCACAATCAATGTATGCAGGTGCTCAAGTTTCAGAAATATGGGAAACAGCGTGTTCATATCAAACCGTTAAAGTCTTTTCCAATAGTTGCATCATTTTTTCCAGGCCTTCTTTGTCAACTTCCGAAAAATCATTCAGTTGATCACTGTCTACGTCCAGCACCATTAGCACATTGCCGCTGTGATCAAAAACCGGTACGACAATCTCTGATTTCGAAGCTGAGCTGCAGGCAATATGCCCGGGGAACTCATCTACATTGGGTACAATTACCGTTTCTTTTGTGCTATAACAGTATCCGCATACTCCTTTATCGAAATTGATGCGTGTACAGGCAATTGGCCCCTGAAATGGACCCAGCACCAACTGGTTTTCTTTTGTGATATAGAACCCTACCCAAAAGAAACCGAAAGCCTCTTTCAGAACGGCGGCTATATTGGCCAGATTGGCAATGGTATTGGTTTCAGTGCTAATTAGCCCTTCTACCTGTGGCAACAGGCTGTCATAAATTTCCTTTCGTGAGGCTGTCTGTGGTATATATAAGTTCTCGGCCATAAATTTATTTTTCCTTAAAAATGCGGTTGTCTATCTCAGCCTTTCAAAGTTTTTTTCACCTCAGGGGCTACTACTGTACCAAACAATTCAATGGCTTTCAGGATTTTGGTGTGTGGAATATCTCCCTTCACCATTTGCGCCAGAAAACGTGTATGCCCGAAAAGCTCTGACTGATAGAGAATTTTGTCGATTACCTGCTGCGGGCTACCTACAAACAAGGGGCCATCCGGCAAACACAAGAGTTCAAAATGTTCACGCGTAATGGGCGACCAACCGCGTTCTTTGCCTACCCGGTTCATCAGTTTTTCGTAAGACGGCCAGAACTCGTCTTCTGCCTGTTGAGAGGTATCGGCAATATAAAACTGTGAGTTGATACCCAATTGAAAAGTAGACGGTTCATGCCCGGCCTCTTTGAACGACTGCTTGTACAGATTCACGAAAGGTACATACTGGCTGGGTCTGCCACCCAAAATGGCCAGTGTCATGGGCAGATTCATTTTACCGGCTCTGATAGCCGATGCCGGAGTACCACCAACTGCGAGCCAGATAGGTAATGACTCCTGAATTGGCCTTGGATAAACGCCCAGTTTATGAATAGGCGCTCTGAATTTTCCTTTCCAGCTAATAATTTCCGACTGGTTGATTTTAGCGAGTAATTCGAGTTTTTCTACAAACAACTCGTTGTAATCCTGCAAATCGTAACCAAACAAGGGAAAAGACTCTGTAAATGAACCCCGACCGGCCAGAATCTCTGCCCTGCCGTTAGAAATGAGGTCGAGTGTTGAAAAGTTCTGAAATGTCCGTACAGGGTCGGCAGAACTTAAAACAGTTACTGAACTTGACAGACGTATATTTTTGGTGACTGCGGCAATGGCAGCTAGTGCTACTTCGGGTGCTGAAATAATAAAATCAGGGCGATGATGCTCGCCTACTGCAAATACATCCAGACCGACTTCGTCGGCCAGTTTGCCCTCTGCAATTAATTCCTGCATGCGTTCACGGGCATTAATTGCCTTACCTGCTACACCATCGGGGTTTACTTCTCCGAATGTACTGATACCTAATTCCATGTGAATTGCTGTGGAGTTTTATTGAGATAAAGCCTCTGAATGGTTGAAAAATCTTTTCAGATAACTGTCTGAAGCTTTTACCTGCCATTTAGTTGATAAGTCAGCAAGTGTATGAATATTGTTATTATTAACAAAAACGATTGTATTTGTAGTAATCTGTCTGTTTTCTACTGCCTTTTTGGGCTGAAATATTGAAAAGCTTTTAATCTCATCGTTCTCCCAATAAGTTTGCGAGCGGTCGAAAAAGTCTACATTCAATTCGGCACCCAGTTCTTTAAACCAACGCGTAGATGCATCTATTGAACAGCCACTGGCCTCGTACTGGTTTTCATCAAGAGCAATGACCACGAAACGATTAAAGAATACTTTTACAGAGGCTAACAGCGCCGTTCCATGCGCTGCCCATTTGGTTACTGCAGGTTTTAGTGTGGTTTCAATGACAGAAACTTCGGTATTGCTTAGTGTACGATTGGCCTGGTATATCCAGATACGTGCACTTTGAGGGACTTGTTCAAAAGAAATATACATACTACAGGTTTTTATTCTGTTAAGTAAACATTCAATCTGCCTGTAAAAGTTCTTTGTATGAAACAACAAATGTAGAAGCCTTAAAGCGTCTGAAGCAGCAATTCAGCCAGGTCATACACTTTCACTTCATGTTCTTTTTCTTTGTTTTTCACGCCGTCAGACATCATCACCATACAAAACGGACAAGCTACTGCAATGGTTTTGGCTCCGGTTGCCAGTGCTTCTTCAATGCGTTCTACGTTAATATCTTTAAAGCCTTTTTCGGGTTCTTTGAACATCTGGCCGCCTCCGGCGCCACAGCACAGGCCGTTGGTACGGCAGCGTTTCATTTCTACCAGATCGGCATCGAGGGTTGCCAGTAGCTGGCGGGGAGCTTCATAAACTTCATTCGCCCGACCCAGATAGCACGAATCGTGGAAAGTAATCCGCTGGCCCTTGAATGTACCACCGCCTTCAATTTTCACACGGCCATCGTTGATTAACTGTTGCAGGTATTGGGAATGATGTATTACCTCATACGTGCCGCCTAGTTCAGGATATTCGTTTTTTAGTGTATTGAAACAATGCGGACAGGCAGTTACTATTTTTTTGACTCCGTAGCCGTTAAGTACCTGAATATTCTGCTGAGCAAGCATCTGGAAAGTAAATTCATTTCCGGCCCTGCGAGCTGGGTCGCCGGTGCAACTTTCTTCCGTGCCTAATACAGCAAAATTGACTCCGATTTTATTGAGAATCTTGACAAAAGCAATGGTTACTTTCTTGTAGCGGTCGTCAAACGAACCGGCACACCCCACCCAGAAGAGCACTTCGGGTTCTTGCCCGTTTGCTGCCATTTCTGCCATGGTTGGCACTTTATATTCAATAGTATCTGCCATAGTTTTAGTGTTAAGCACCACAGCTATGCGGTGGCATAAAGCAAAAATAGTATGCTTGCATAATATTTGCAATAGTGGATACAAATATTATTGCCGGCGTGTATTGCATTGAGGTACCATTTGAGAGTCAGTGAATAAATTCACCGGCTATTTTAACAATGGTTTCATTGCCAATGCTGACTTAAGTCAGCAAATATTCAATAAAAAATCCTTTGTTTGAATAATCACTGTATTCATTTTGTGAAAATGATAGCATGCATAGAGTACACCCGCTTGTCATTCCTCTACAATAATAGCCATTTATCAAAAACTGACTTACAATCGACTGAAATCATTGTTTCTTTGGAAATTATTTAAAGGGAACTCATGATTCAGTTATTCAACGAACAAAGGAATACATTTGATGTGATGCGGATAAATGAAAATTCGTTGATTTTTTCGTCTTTGAGTCAGTTTTACCAACCTGTTAAATCGGAAGGGTTTGCCATTAAATATGTAGTGGAGGGAGTAGAAAGATATCAATTGAATGGTAAGAGTTATCCGATTGAAGCCGGGAGATACCTACTTACAAACGATACCTGCGAGGGAAGTGTAGAAATAGAAGACCACAGGAATGTGAAGGGAATATGTATTAATGTGTATCCGCATCTGATTGCCGAAGCAATTGCCAGCCAACGACGACCCGATACTGCTTTCAGCGATGGTGAACTGGGACAATTTCTGGTTTCGAATCATTTTTTTGAGAGCGAATATCAGGATACACAAACGCATCTGGGAAAATACCTGAGATACCTGACCGCAAAAGTGTGTGAGGGAGAGGTGGCTGAGGAAAATATATCGAACGAGTTTTTCTATACAATTTCAGAAAAAATAATCGAAGACCAGATTCCGGTTTTCAGACAATTGCAGGCTATCCCAAGCCTTAAACTTGCTACTAAAAAGGATTTATACAGAAGATTGCACCGCGGCCGTGAGTTTATTGATTCTTATTTTGCACTACCTCTATCAATCAATGTCATTGCAAAGGAGGCCTGCATGTCGGAATACCATTTTTTCAGACTCTTCAAGATAGCTTTTGGTTTGTCGCCCAATCAGTATATGATCCGGAAACGTCTGGAATATGGTTTGAACATCTTAAAACAGGACAGACTCTCGGTTTCCATAGCTGCCACTGAATCGGGGTTTGCTGATATACATACCTTCAGTAAGGCATTCAAAAAATATTTCGGTTTTTCACCTTCCAACCTCAGTAAGAAAAAATAATTCCAAAGAATGATCCGGCTGATTCATCGATAAATTCTGAAAATTAGCAGAATTTGACAAAGTATTTTTGTAAACCATTGGTAGTTTTGAGTGAGAAATCATGTAACAAAAAACGATTACAACTATGAAAAAACAAGAAGAATTTATTCAATCAAAAATGTTTAAGGTTTTGGTGGGTATTTCAATAGTGTATAGCGCTATCGCCATATTTAAAGCAGGCTACGCAACCGGACAATGGCTTTTTGTAGTGCTTAAATGAACCTATACAGCATTTCTTATTTTATACTTTATTTAAACACACATCAAAATTATGTACAAAAAGCTATTACTAGTATTACTCATCAGCATTTCGGCTAAAGCACAAAACGGAAACATTAAGGGTACTGTAAAAAACGACAAAAGCGAAGCCATTGTAGGGGCAACCGTTATTCTCTCAAAATTCCCGAAGGGCAGCATTGTTAAATCTTCTTTTACCGATGTCGATGGTAAATTTGAGTTTGAAAAATTGAAATCAGATTCACTTGAAATCTCAGTCAGTTTTGTAGGTATGGGTAAGTATGTTTCAGGCAAGATTAATCTAAGTGAGCAGAACCCGATTATTGATTTGGGTACCATTACTCTCGCCGATACCGATAACCAATTGCAGGAAGTGGCCGTAACGGCTCAAAAGGCGTTTGTAGTACAGAAAATTGACCGCACGGTTGTAAACCCCGATGCCCTGATAAGCAATGCTGGGGTAACCTCACTGGAAGTGCTGGAAAAAGCCCCGGGAGTAACGGTAGATGTAAACGGGAATATTTCATTGAGGGGTAAAAGCGGGGTAGTAGTTTTTGTAGACGATAAACCCACCTATCTATCGGCTTCGGATCTGGCCAATTTTCTGCGAACCATTCCTTCTTCAACCATTGAGTCTATCGAAATCATGCCTAATCCTCCGGCCAAATATGATGCAGCCGGTAATTCAGGTGTAATTAATATCCGACTGAAGAAAAACGTGGCTAAAGGTATGAATGGCGGTTTGAACCTGTCTTACGGTCAGGGTCAAAATCTGCGCACCAACAACAGTTTTAATTTCAACTACCGTATCAATAAATTCAACTTCTTTTCAAATCTGAGTGTCAACCAAAATAATACTTATCAGGATTTGACTATTACCCGGAAGTATTTTACCGAGCAGGGGCAACTAAGTTCTACTTTTGTTCAGAATTCATACATCAGGCCTTCAAACGGAAGCCGGAATCTGAGATTGGGAGCCGACTATTACGTAACCAAGAAAACTACGTTGGGCATAGCTTTGAGCGGATTCATTAATCCGTCAAGCCGGAATGTGAAAAATACGGCCGTTATCAGAGACGGGCAGGGAACGGTTACCGGTTTGGTAGATGCTTATAATCCGATGGACATTCTGTTTAAGAACGGAAGTGTGAACCTGAACATGACGCACCAACTGGATACTAAGGGGAGGGAGATTTCGGCTAATGTCGATAATATCGTGTATAAATCGACCATTGAACAGGTGCTTGAAAACAGCAATCTGAATCCTGACGGCAGTCTGGTGAATAAATCAGTTCTGGCTTCGAACCTGCCTTCTGATATCAGCATCAGGGCCTTTAAAGTGGATTATCTGCATCCATTAACAAAAGGTGGCAGAGTGGAAGCTGGCGCCAAAACCAGTTTCGTAAAAACAGGAAATATTGCCGATTTCTTTGATGTAGTTGATGGTCAGGAACAACCAAATTATACATTCTCGAATAATTTCCAATACAAAGAGAATATCAATGCGGCTTACGCCAATTACTCAAGAGATTTCAAGAAAGTGTCGGTTCAGTTAGGCTTACGTATTGAAAATACTAACATAACCGGAAATCAGCTGGGAAATATAGTAGTGAAAGATTCGTCGTTCAAGCGGAACTATACCAATCTGTTCCCTACTTTTTATACTCAGTATAGAGTTGATTCTGCTTCTAAACATGTGGTTGGGCTATCCATCGGCCGGAGGATTGACCGCCCGAATTATAAAGACATGAATCCGTTTACGTATCCGATGGATCGCTTTACGTATTATGGAGGTAATCCATTTTTGCAACCGACATTCTCTTATAATGTAGAGTTATCTTATACCTACAATAGTTTCGTTACCGCTACGCTGCAATACAGCAAAATCGAAAACGTGATTTCGGAAACTAATGAGCAAAGAGGTAATATCTACTACAGTCGCCCGGGTAATTTTGCCAAGCAGGTATCGTATGGATTGGAAGTGAACGGCTCGTATCCGATTACAAAATGGTGGACATTGCAACTCTATACTGCCTATTTGAACAATACATATGAAGGGCCAATTTATACCGAGATGCTTAACGAATCGCGCTGGTTTTGGGTAGCAGTACCGACCAATCAGTTTATAATCAATAAAAAATGGAGTGCTGAGTTGGCAGGCTCATATCAGACAAAAGTATTGTCGGGGCAGTTTCTGGTAATTCCGATTGGCTCGATAAGAGCAGGGGTTTCGACCAAAATTATGAAAGACAAAGGAACACTCAAACTGAATGTGAACGATATTTTCTATACCAATCAGGTGGGAGGAGATATCCGGAACATCAAGAATGCGGCTGCCAGCTGGTTCAGCTATCTGGATACGCGCGTAGTAACGTTGTCGTTTTCGTATCGATTCAACAAAGGCCAGAACCTGAAATTACGCCAGAGCGGTGGCTCGGATAGCGAGCAGAAGCGTGTGAAGGCGTAACGACCCCACCCTGCCCTCCCCAACAATGGGGAGGGTAAAAAAAGTCCTTCTCCCCACTGTCGGGGCGACCGTCGCACAGAGGGAAATTTAGAGAATAGGGCGGCCACCGCTGCGGTTGTTTGGTGCTAAATATTATATTGGTACTTCTTGACTTTTTAAACACCCTCGAGTAAGAGTCCCCTCCCCACAGTTGGGGAGGGTTAGGGTGGGGTCATATAACATTCTTCCAACCGCCGCCTAAAGCTCTATAAAGCCCGATGACACCGTCAAACTGGCTTTTGCGAAGGTTAATCAATTCTATTTGTGCCTGTAAGGCATTTTTTTGTGCTGTTATTACTTCCAGATAAGTGGCTCGTCCGAATCTGAATAAATCTATCGAAGTATTAATTGATACCTTCAACACTTCTACTTCTTTTGATTTTAACTCATAGATTTCGTTAGTGTTCTCAATCAGATTCAGATAATTGTAAACTTCAGTGAAACCGCTCACGATGGTCTTTCTGTAATTGGTATAGGCAATTTTTTGATCGGCCTCAGAAGCCATTAGTTCGGCAATTAACTGACGTCTGTTGAGCAAAGGGGCAAACAAACCACCTGCCACATTGTACGCAAACGAGCCCGGATTGAAGAGCACCGCAGCTCTGAATGCCTGCAAGCCCATACTGCCATTGATATTGAGCGACGGATAAAAGGCGGCTTTAGCTGAATAAATATCAGCATCGGTAGCAATTAAATCAAACTCAGCTTGCTTGATATCCGGTCGGTTTTCCAGTAATTGTGAGGGCACACCCGCTGAAAGTTTTGGAGGAATCACGTTTTCCCAGGCTACAGTTTTGCGCTCAATGTGTTGCGGGAATCGACCCAACAGAAAATTGATTTTATTTTCGTTTTCAATAATTTTCTGTTTTACTTCCACTTTCAACGATTGAGAACTAAGTAGTTGTGCACTCATTAACTCAACGCCTAACTGATTGGCTTGGCCGGCCTGTTTCATTAACTTTACAATGTCCAGCGCTTCCTGTTGCAGACGGATGTTGTCTTCCAGAATCTTCTGTTCATTGTCCAGAATCAGTAATTCAAAATACGCATCTGCTATTTCGGAGATAAGAGAGGTAATCACCAGATTCCGGCCATGCTCGCTGGCCATGAAGCGGGCGGCAGCTGCTTTCTTTTTACTTTTGAGTTTACCCCACAGGTCAACTTCCCACGATGATTGCAGACCAACGAAATAATCCGGTACATGTGGAGATGGTAGTTGTTGTTTATTATCCAGATTGGTAGAAAACTGTGTGTCGTAGTTACCCACACCATCAATGGTATAATTACCAAACTTACGTACCCCCGCCGACAGCGCAGCAGATAAATCGGGCATGTCAATACCTTGTGTGAAACGTACACCTGCACGAGCCAACTCAACGTTTTGGATGGCAATCCGTAAATCGAAATTGTTTTTCAAGGCGGTATCTATCAGCGCTGTCAATGCAGGGTCTGCAAAAAACTCATTCAGCGTTGCCAGCTGGTTAGAAACCGTATCTGTCTTAGCGCTGAATTGCTGCGGTAGGTTTACAGGTTTATGTTCAGGTACATTCTGTTTGATTTTACAGCCACCTAAAAAGACGGCTGCAATCAGGGTATAAATATATTTAGGCTTCAGCATAAGATTCTTCAGAGATTTTTTTTGCGTTTTTCTTACGATTTATTTTACCTGCAAAAATGATGTATAGTCCAGGGATAACTATCACACCGAATATGGTTCCGAAAAGCATACCCCCTGCGGCCGCAGTACCGATGGTTTTGTTACCAATAGCACCTGCACCCGAGGCAAACATCAGCGGGATCAGACCTGCCACAAAGGCAAAGGAGGTCATGAGGATAGGCCTGAAACGGGCTACCGCACCACCAATGGCTGCTTCCAGTACCGATTTGCCTTCTTTTTGCTGGAGCACGGCAAACTCAACAATCAGGATGGCGTTTTTACCCAGCAAACCTATGAGCATTACCATAGCCACCTGCGCATAGATGTTGTTTTCCAGACCAAATAGATACAGGAAGAACAGCGAACCGAATACCCCCACCGGCAAAGACAAAATAACCGGCAATGGCAGCATGAAACTCTCATATTGGGCTGCCAGCAACAGATATACGAATAAGAGACAGATGATAAAGATGAAGATTACCTGATTACCAGACAGTACCTCTTCGCGGGTCATACCTGACCATTCATAAGTATAGCCGCGCGGCAGTTTCTCTTTCGCTACTTCTTCAATGGCACGAATGGCATCACCACTACTGTAACCATCAGCGGCGTCACCGTTCAGCATCGCCGAAACATACATGTTGTAACGGGTCAGCTGCTCAGGGCCATACACGCGTTCAATACGGCTGAAAATAGAGTAAGGCACCATTTCACCATTTTTATTCTTGATACGCAGTTTCATGATGTCTTCCGGCTGGGCACGATATTTAGGATCGGCCTGAATCATTACCTTGTACATCTGCCCGAAGAGAATGAAGTTGGTAGCATAGAAACTACCGATGAGCGATTGCAGGTTACTCATGGCATTATCAACCGAAATGCCTTTTTTTGCTGCCATATCCTGATCCACATGGATGAGATACTGCGGGAAGTTAGGGTTGAAACTCGAGAACACCTCTTTTATCTCAGGGCGTTTGCGAAGTTCTTCCATAAAATCCCCGGCTATTTCTGCTGTTTTCTGCAGGTCGCCTGAGCCGGTTTTATCCAGCAAACGCATTTCAAAGCCACTGGCATTACCGAAGCCCGGCACGGCAGGTGGAGGGAAAAACTGAATTTCTGCGCCTTTGATATGTCTGGTTTTTTCAATTAACTGCTCAATAATATCATCAGCAGTGGCTTTTCTTTCGCTCCATGCTTTTAGGTTAATGGTACTCATACCGAACGATGCACCCACACCGTCGGTCATCATACTAAAGCCGGAAAGACTTGAGATTGATTCAACTTCCGGCATTTTCTGTGCTATGCGGTCAATTTCATTCATTACTCCTTCGGTTCGCTCTAATGTGGCGCCTACAGGAGTAGTTACATTGACATAAACAGTACCCTGATCTTCGGTCGGGATAAAGCTGGTAGGTAATACCTTGCCTACACCCCAGGTACCTGCACAGAATCCGGCTAGTACTAATACAGTAACCAAACGGCGGTTGGCTATAATTCTTAGCAGGCCTTTGTATCGGTCTGAGAGTTTATCATAACTTCTGTTGAATCCATCAAAGAATTTCGTCAGCAGGTTGTTCTTTTTCTTTTCGTGATGCGGATTTTTCAGCATCAATGCACAAAGGGCAGGAGTAAGCGTAAGGGCATTTACACCCGAAATGACAATGGAGATTGCCATTGTGACCGAGAACTGTCTGTAGAACACACCCACAGGCCCTGACAGAAACGCCACAGGTACGAATACGGCTGACATAACCAAGGTGATGGCAATAATGGCGCTACTGATTTCTCCCATTGATTCTATGGTGGCTTCCCGTGGTCCCAAATCCTTTTCTTCCATTTTGGCGTGTACCCCTTCTACCACCACAATGGCGTTGTCGACCACGATACCGATAGCCAGCACAAGCGCAAAAAGTGTAAGCAGATTGATGGAGAACCCAAACAATTGCATAAACGCAAAAGTACCTACCAATGAAACCGGAACGGCCAGTACCGGAATAAGCGTAGAGCGGAAATCCTGCAGGAATAAGAACACTACTATGGCCACTAAAATAAAGGCCTCAATCAGGGTTTTGATTACTTCATGAATAGAAGCATCTAAGAAGCGTGAAACGTCATAACTTACGGTGTAAGTCATGCCGGGCGGGAAAGTTGTTTCTTTCAGGAACTCTAAACGGGATTTGATATTCTCGATTACCTCACTTGCATTAGAGCCCGGTCTTTGTTTTAATACAATGGCAGCCGATGGCTTGCCGTTTTCTTTCGATAGTACGTCATAGTCCAGAGAACCGAATTCAAGATCTGCCACGTCTTTCAAACGCAGCAATTCACCGTTATCTGAAGCCTTAATTACAATGTTTTCGTATTGCTCTTTCTGGGTCATTTTACCCGTATAGCGCAATACATATTGAAGCGATTGTGCCTGACGGCCGGAGCTTTCTCCGATTTTGCCGGGAGCTGCCTCAACGTTCTGCGCTTTGAGAGCCGTGATGATGTCTTCTGCTGATATTTCGTAGGCATCCATACGGGCAGGTTTCAGCCATACGCGCATGGCGTATTCACGTGAGCCCATGATATCGACAAACCCTACTCCGTCAATTCTTTTCAACTCGGCAAGAACATTGATATCGGCAAAGTTGTAAATGAATTTTTCGTCAAGTGAGGTATCAGAGCTAATCAGGTTGATGTACATCAACATACTGTTCACCTCTTTTTCGGTCGATACCCCGGCTTTGATTACTTCTTCGGGTAACTCGTCGAGCACGGTGGTAACGCGGTTCTGTACGTTTACCGCGGCTACGTCAGGGTCAGTTCCTACTTCAAAATATACCTGTATGATACTGGTGCCGTCGTTACCCGACACCGAGGTCATGTAGGTCATGCCCGGCACACCGTTGATGGCTCTTTCGAGAGGTGTAACAACAGCCTTAGCACACACTTCGGCATTGGCGCCGGTATATTTGGTAATAACTGAAACCGCAGGAGGAGCAATATCAGGATATTGGGTAATGGGTAAACCAACCATTGCCAGAACACCTAACAGTACAATAAATATAGATATAACCAACGACAGAACCGGTCGGTTAATGAAATTTGTAAACATGTCAATCAGGGTTAGTTTGAGGCGTTGCTTGCCACAAGGTCTTTAGATATTTCGTTCATTTCCACAAACTGTGGCTCTACTGTCATGCCATCTTTGATGTTCTGAATACCTTCATAGATGATTTTGTCGTCAGGCGATAAACCTGATTCTATGATATAGAAGTGAGGCATCCGGCTGTTGGTAGAAATGAGTTTGATCTTGACCTTATTGCTTTTGTCAATCACGTAGACATACATCTTGTCCTGAATTTCGAATGTAGCTTTCTGCGGAATAATAAGTGCGTTTTTGTATTTTCGCAGCAGGCGCACTCTACCACTGGCACCGTGTTTCAGAATCTTATCAGGATTACTGAACCGGGCACGGAAAGCAATATTGCCTGTGCTTTGCTCTATTTCGCCTTCTGTGGTTTCTATTCTTCCCTTAAACGGGTGCTCTTCACCGTTGGCCAATATGAGTGTCACGTTTTTTGACTGCTCGCCATCCGTTTTAAGCCCATTGGCATAATTGAGATACTCTTTTTCTGAGACGTCGAAATAAGCAAATACCTCATCGTTTTTAGAAATATTTGTAAGTAAAGTACCGTCTTCGATTAAACTTCCTGGTTTGTTCGGAATACGATTGACAATGCCACTGAACGGGGCTTTTACCTGTGTATAGGTAAGCTGTATTTTGGCAGAGGTTTCATGAGCCTGGGCTTCTTCTACTCTGGCTTTAGCCAACTCAACCTTATTTTTTGCCATTTCTAACTCAGTATTTGAAACGACATTCTTGTCTACCAGTTGTTTCACATTTTTCAATTCCAGCTCTGCCGCTTTCAGTTCAGTAACAGTGCTTTTGAGTGCTGCAGAAGCTTTCAGGATGTTTTCGTTTATCTCAGGGTTATTGATAGTAAATAATACCTGGCCCTGTTTTACATACTTACCCTCATCTATATAGATATTATCGAGGTACCCTTTGATCCTCGCCCTGATTTCGACGTTCTGCACAGCGTTAATCTCTGCAACGTAGTCGATAGGCAATGTGGTGTCAATGGCAATAGGCGATGTAACCGGAAATTTTTCCCTCTCCTGTGTCTTTGTTTTGTCCTTATCGGACGTACAGGAAGATGCCAGAAATAGCATCGAAAGTGTGAATGTGAGATTTTTCATAAAGTTCTTTGGTGAGTCATGTTATTGTAAATAAAAGCGTGCATATGATTAAATTTATCGTATATAAATTGTTAATCCAAGTGATTCTTCGAAAGTCAAATTCTTTTATTAGAATCGTACAATGATATAGAAAGCAATAGCCCGACAAGGACTTTGCCATAAAAAAGAGCATCATTTTGAGCCGGAAGCTAACAGAATAGCCTAATAATGATATTATTCCGCAAAGAACCTTTGCGGTAGTGCAATAACATTAAAGGTAATCTTAAGCGAACAAACCGTTTTGTTCGGGAGGGGGAGTGTTGAGACCTAAGTAGACGTCGTGTACCAAAGAGGTGGAAGAAATAACTTCTTTACTTAAAGCTAAGTCGGTAACAATCGGATTAAAAATGCCGGCATTTAAATATTCTTCGGCATCTTCAACTCCATAAATGTTGGTTTCGAAAGAACAGCTATCCTCTATACTGATATCAATAGACAATTCCAGTTCATTTGTAGTCAATTCATAAATGCGGAATGCATCGCTTACGAATTGTCTGCAAATAAACAAGCACATCAGTAACAGTAAAAAATGTATCTGTATAGTGTTTTTTTTCTTATACACTGACTTCATGTCTTCTTTAGAAAAAGGATACTCGCTGTAAATATAGGTATAAACAACTAAGTTCAGAAATCCGGTTTAACTAAATAGCGAATTTTCTCTATCAATCAGGGCATTTACTCGACCAAAGTGACATGGATTGAATTTCTAAAAGATTAAAACGGAATTTGTTAAGATTGTTATTTTCCCTGTGGCAATTCTATTGAAAAAAGTGTGGAAAGTCACTGAATAAATTCGGTGACTGCAATAACCAAGGAAATTATTCTAATTAAAAAAGCCGACTTAAGTCGGCTGTAAAAGACAAATACCTTTGTTAAAATAGCAGGCGAATTTATTCGCTGACATCCCTAATCAAACAGTTTTTAATACACTTTTTCGTAGTATTCTGTAGCCATTCGATCTGAATCAAAAAAGGCATTTACATCGTTCATGCTCTGTAATATCATTTTCTGCCAGTCGGTAGGGTTATCATAATATATGGGCAGTATTTTATGTTCGAGCAAATCAAACAGATTGTTGATATCCTGATTGTCACGTTCCCATTCCGGATAACCCGGAGCCACGGGTATAACGAATGAGTTCTGGTCATTGGCAAATTCACATATCCAGCCATCAAAAGTTGAGAAATTGAGTGCTGCGTTCATAGCTGCAGTCATTCCGCTTGTGCCTGACGCCTCACGGGTCACTATCGGGGTGTTCAACCATACATCGGCTCCGTCCTTCAAAGTTTTAGATAAGGCCAGTTCGTAGCCTGTCAGTACCGCCATATTAGGAAACAGATGGCTCAGATAGTATAACTGATTAAAAGTATTGATAGCACCACCGTCAAAAGGATAAGGCTTACCCGCCCAGATAAACTGGATGGGGTATCGAGGGTTTCGCATCAACCTTTCGAATCGCTCGCGGTCTCTGGTGAGCAGGTCTGGTCGTTTATAGCCGGCAAAGCGTCTGGTCCATACAATGGTAAGTACCGTTGGGTCGAATAGTTTCCCGCATTGGTCGGCCACGGTTTTAAACAATGTCGTCTTTAATTCCTTTTTCCTTTCCGCTATCTTTTTAGAATCCGCTTTTTTTCTTGCTTTTTCAAGTATTTCATCCGCCCAGTAAAGATTATTCTGGGCATTGGTAACGTGCGTAATCTGACAGATGCCCTCATAGCTGCTCCACATGGTGCGAGATACGTCTCCATGCAATTTTGATACTGCATTGGCTTTTTTACTGAACCTGAGTGCTATCAGCGAATGATTGAAAATATTGTCTTTTATTCCGGTAATCTTTCTCACTTCGGTCAGAGGTATACCGTTAAAAAAGCTCATGCTGTCCAGCAGATTGATGTCGTGTTTATCGTTACCTGCTTCTTCGGGTGTATGCGTGGTAAATACTACGCTCTTTTTTACGTCAGTCGTGTTTCCCAATTTTTTATATAAATGGAAAACTCCGGATACCGCATGCGCCTCGTTCAGATGATAAACGTCAGGCTGGTAGTTGATCTCATCCAGAAATTTCATTCCTCCCAAACCCAGAATCATGCATTGTGCCAGTTTGGTTGTAGCATCCACATCGTAGAGGCGATAAGAGAGCGAACGTGCCCAGTCATCGTTTCCGGTGGTATCGGTGGTCAGAAAAAATAGGGGTACCGTACCAAAGGTTTGGGGAGGTAGGAAATAAGCCGCTATCCACACCGGTCGGTTTTGTATGGTTATCTGGAACCTTACGTCTGTATCTTTTAAAAAACTGTAGATTTTTTCACGAAACTGCACACCCATGCTGTTGTCAGTATTACGAACCTGGTCATAATAGCCGTACTTCCACAACATACCAATGCCAATGAGATTCTGCCTTAGCTGATAAGCGCTGCGCATGTGCGAACCTGCCAGAAAACCGAGCCCGCCCGAATAAGTTTTGAGTGCCTGGTCTATGGCAAATTCCATAGAAAAATAAGCAACTGATTTTTTGAATTTAGGCGTGAAAGCGTAAGGATGAGCAAACTGCTCAGGCAAATTCTTCATACTGCATCATGAGTTTGTGTGGCACAAAAGTAAGAACATTCTCTTTATTTGTATTTCTATAACGTTTATTCTCAGGCTTTTGTCTTTAACTGATTAAAAACACGTGCCACGCATTACCACCTCACCTGTCCGTTGCCGGTAACAACCCACTTTTCTGTAACCAGTTTTTCTAAAGCAAATGGCCCGCGGGCATGCAACTTTTGTGTAGAGATGCCGATTTCAGCACCTAAGCCGAATTGTCCGCCGTCAGTGAAGCGGGTAGAAGCATTATGATACACCGCTGCGGCGTCAACCTCAGATAAAAACTGATTGGCTAATGCCTGATTTTCAGTCAGGATAGCCTCCGAATGCCTTGATGAGTACTGTTGAATATGCGCCAGTGCTTCATTGATGCCGCTGACGGTTTTAATGGAAATTTTATAGTCAAGCCATTCTTTGCCAAAGTCTTCTGGTTGTGCCTCATGTAATTTTGTGTATCCTGCCTGTTTTAAAACCTCATATGCGGGAGCATCGGCATATACTTCTACATTCCATTTGGTGAAATCATCAATAAGCAATGGCAGAAAAGTATCGGCAATAGCTATGTCAACAATGGCGCAATCCAGAGAATTACAAACGGAAGGACGAGACACCCGCGCATTGACAATGATGTCTTTCGCTTTGGCAAGATCGGCCGTTTTTTCTACATAAGTGTGTACCACGCCTGCACCGGTTTCAATGGTGGGAATCAACGAGTTCTGCCGAACAAACTGGATGAGCGCATCTGAGCCTCTGGGAATAATAATATCTACAAAGCGGCTGGCTTTCAGCAATTCTTCTGTGAATTTCCTATCTGCAGGCAATAGCAATACTACGTCTTTAGAAACTCCCGATTCTTCTAACGCCTGATGAATGAGCCCTACCAGACACTGATTAGAATAATGTGCTTCTTTTCCTCCTTTTAAAACGCAGGCATTGCCCGAACGCAGGCACAGAGAAGCAACGTCTACCGTAACGTTAGGTCTTGATTCGTAAATAACGCCCACAACACCCATAGGCACGGCTAGTTTTTTTATAGTCAGGCCGTTTTCTAGTTGTTTTTCCAGCAGAATTTCGCCGGTCGGGTCAGGCAGTAAAGCTACTTCTCTCAAAGACTCGGCTAAGGATTGGATGCGGGCTTCATTTAGCAGAAGGCGGTCATATTTCGGGTCGGCTTTATCCATCAGGTCGAGGTCTTTTTTGTTCTCGACCATAATCAACTCTTTAGAATGCTCAATAAGGTCTGCAAGCCTGGTTAGTAACCGGCTTTTCTGTTCTGATGATAGATTTCGGATACCTGCTGATGCCAGTTGTGTAGCCTGAAGAAGAGGAAGAATGCTGTTCATAAATTTCACGGCAATGTATTGCCTTGCTACTAAATTTTTGTAAAATTACATCGCAATACTCACAAACAAAAGTATAAATACTCACAAGTGACATGTTCATCGAAAAAGACCTTGACAAGATAAAACACAGGGGCGCAAGCCTTGAAACAATTCAGCAGCAGATAGAAAACTTTAAAAATGGGTTTCCGTATCTGAATGTAATAAAAGCTGCAACTATCGGCGATGGCATTATCTCGCTTTCTGACGCACAGGCCGATAAGTATGCCGATTATTTTGATGAAAGAGCCAACGAACTGAAATTATTAAAGTTTGTTCCGGCATCTGGCGCTGCCACACGTATGTTTAAGTCCTTGTTTTCTGCCAAGGATGAAGGAAAGCTGGATAAATCGGTAAATGAGTTTCTGGAACGTCTGAAAGATTTTGCGTTTTATGACAAGCTGATAGAAAGCATAGGGGAAGAGTCTGCCGATTATAAGACTGTGCTGGAACACTTACTTACTGATGCAGGGCTGGATTACGGTAACCTTCCCAAGGGTCTTTTGCATTTCCATAGTTATAACAAGACATCGCGCACGCCAGTGGAAGAACACCTCGTTGAAGGTGCCAAATATGCCAACAGCAATAGAGAGGTAAGACTCCATTTTACTGTATCGCCCGAGCACAGAGAGAAATTCCGGACATTGATAGATTCTGTTTTGCCTAAATATGAAGCAGAACATGGGGTAAAATACAGTATCAGTTTTTCGGAGCAAAAGCCGTCTACAGATACCATCGCAGTAAATATTGATAATACACCGTTTCGCGCAGGGGATGATGAATTGCTGTTCAGGCCGGCAGGACATGGTGCTTTGATTGAAAATCTGAATGAACAGGATGCCGATATTATCTTTATCAAAAACGTAGACAATGTAGTGCCTGACCGCCTCAAGAAAGAAACCATATTGTATAAAAAGGCATTGGCCGGGGTGTTGCTGGAATATCAGGATAAAATATTTGCGTACCTTACTCAACTCTACAATGAACAAGTAGATGAAAACCTGCTAAGTGAAATACTGGATTTTCTGGAAACGAAATTGTGCACGCTTCCTCCTGAAGGATTCGGCAGCTATTCGTTTGACGCCAAAACTGATTACTGCAAACGTAAGCTGAACCGTCCGATTCGCTTGTGTGGTATGGTGAAAAACGTAGGAGAACCGGGTGGCGGACCGTTCTGGGCTAAAGATCCGGATAATTCTATATCACTGCAAGTGGTGGAATCAGCACAGATTGACTTGCAGAATGCCCTACAGAAAGAGATATTTGATAAAGCGACACACTTTAATCCGGTAGATCTGGTGTGTTCTGTAAAAGACTATAAGGGCAACAAGTTTAATTTGTTGCATTTTCGTGACCCGCAGACAGGGTTTATTACACAAAAATCGCAAAGTGGTAAAGACCTGAAAGCGCAGGAATTACCGGGTTTGTGGAACGGAGCGATGTCTGACTGGAACACGCTTTTTGTTGAAGTACCGCTCATTACTTTCAATCCGGTTAAAACGGTAAATGACTTATTAAGGAACGAGCATCAACCAGCCTGAAGGACATGAATTTGATTAAAACAGATTCTCCTACAAGCATCAGGCAGGGAGAAGAAATTGATTTGACAAAACTCAATGCGTTTCTTCGTACCAACCTACCTGATTGTGAACCAGTGGTTGAAATCGCTCAGTTTCCGGGAGGATATTCAAACCTTACTTATCTGCTGAAAACCCGAAGCAGTTCTTTTGTACTGCGCAGGCCGCCCTTTGGTGCAAAGGATATCAAAGGCGGCCATGACATGGGGCGTGAGTATAAAATATTGACGGCCTTACAAAACAGTGGATACCGGAAAATACCCGCACCTGTTGTTTACACGGAAGATGAGAGCATCATGGGTTGTCCGTTTTACATCATGCAGCGAGTAGAGGGGGTGATACTAAGAGCAAAAGATGCGCCTAAATTGCTGAATAACATCAACCCTGAACTGATGCGGCGAATGTCGGAATCTCTGTGTGACAACCTGGTAGATTTGCATGCCATCGATATTGAAGCAGCCGAGGGTGAGCATCAGGCTTTGATTGCTATAGGTAAACCTGAGGGCTATATTCAACGCCAGGTAGAGGGTTGGTATAAGCGCTATCTGGTGTCGCAGACGGACGAAATCCAGACAATGGATAGTCTGGCCGCATGGTTGAAAGCCCATATTCCGGCAGAGGGTAAACCCACGCTGATCCATAATGATTATAAATACGATAACCTGGTTTTGAATGAAAACGACTGGGCAGATATACTGGCGGTACTGGATTGGGAAATGACAACCGTTGGCGACCCGCTTATGGATTTGGGTACTACCTTATCTTACTGGGCTGAAGCAACCGACGGCCTTTTTGAAAAGGGGTTTAATCTGTCGTGGCTACCGGGGAACCTGACCCGTCAGGAATTTGCAGAACGATACGCGGAGAAGAGTGGGAGAGACGTGTCAAACATTTTGTTTTTCTATGTATTCGGGCTTTTCAAGAACTCTGTGGTGATTCAGCAGATCTACGGCCGTTATAAAAAGGGACTAACCAAAGATGAGCGCTTTGCCGATTTGATTATGGGTGTAAAAGCATTGTCGAAGAAAGGTGCACTATCTTTAGAAAAGGAGAATATGCTATAATAGAGTTCTATAAAAATGAACGGGGCTTTGAGTAATCTCAAAGCCCCGTTCATTTTTATTTGTATTGCTCAATGATTCTGAAAAGTGCTTTCTGTGACTCCAGATTCGGAAAGAAATCGTATATCTGCGTGTGCCCTTCATAATTGAGTGTCAGGCCGGTTTCCAGATAATGGTAAGCTTCATTAAAATTTCCTTCCAGAATCAGATATACTGCTGCCCGGTAAAACAAGTCCGGATCGTCAGGTATTTCGGCAATGCCATCATAAATGATTTCAAAAGCCTTGGTGTAGTCACCCTGTTCAAAAAACAATAACGACCAGCTTAACCAGATGTCAGAGTTCTTGGTGTCAAGACTCATGGCACGTCCGTAGGCGTCATTGCTTGAAGCAAAATTCTCCATTTTGGCTTCAGTATCGCCCAGCAATAGCCAATAGTCGGCATTACTGTCGTTTAGTTTGATGGCTTTCTGAGTAAAATGAATGCTTTCATACCAGCGGTCAAGTTCATACAGAGCCGAACCCAGTCCGAACCAGGCTTCATCCCAGGCCTCATCCTGTTTAACGGCTTCATTATAGTATTTATACGCCTCGTCAAACTGCTCAAGTTTCTCACAGGCTATTCCCAGATGCGTATAAACCTCGGCTGTTGGCTTTTCGTTTTTAAGTACATTCAGATAACACTCCTTGGCATCAATGTAGTTTTCCAGATTGATGTAAGTATAGGCCAGATTAAACCATCCTGAAGCAAATTTCTCATTTATGGTTACTGAATAATCATAGGCATGAGCCGCATCGGCATGGTTATTAAGCCTGCCGTGCACCATACCCAGAGCAAACCAAGCCAGATGTGAGTAGGGATTATTATCTATCAGTTCCTGAAAATACGCTATATTCTCTTCTAATTTATTAAGCTGCTCGAGGCAAAACACCAGTTCATAAAAAGTGATTTCTTCATTAAACTGATATTTAATTGCCTTTTTATAAAAATGGGCGGCTTCTTCAAATTTCTGCCAGTTCTGATAAGTCTGCGCCAGCTGAAAGTATACCGATTCTCGTTCTTCCGACATCAGCAAAGCTTCTCTTAAATGCTCTATGGCTTCTTCATAGCTACCCATAAGGTTGCAGATAATACCACGCATGTAAGTGATTTCGTTATCAGAGGGATTAAAGGTAGAGGCCCTGTCGAGCACTTCCATGGCTTCATCAAACTGTTCGTAATTGGCGTGAATCTGAGCCTGGTCCAGTAGAAGATCAAGAGAGTAAGGATACTGCTGAAGGCCCATTTTGCAGGCTTTCATAGCCATTTCCCATTGCCCGACCAGAAGGTAGTATTCAGTTAGTTGTTCGTAAGTTTCTTCACCGAAGAAGACCGCCTCCCGGCTTTTGAGCATTCCTTCAAAACGTTCAACAGTCGCTTTTACATCTGCGTCATCGAAGTTTTCGAATCTGTCGCTGAATTCGTGTTGCATGTAAGATCACCCAAAGTTTTTACGGCCCAACCATAGGACGGTAATTTTATATCCATTTGTTCTGACAAGTCTTATTTTTAACAAACAAACTTCAAGAAAAGGGTCAAAGTGTTTTTAAATAATCGAATCAGTGATGGCAAATGATGATTCAATATAATGTTTTTTTGTTACATGTCAATAGTTTGCATCAATAAAATTTCAAAGCAATTGCTAATCGGTTGAAAATCAATTTCATTCAAAAAAACTATTTACTCTTTAATAAAAACACACTTACGCGCTTTAAGGTTTCGTCGAAAGCAGTAAACTTAAACGAAAGCGTTTTGCGTATTTTATCATTTTTGTATACGAACTTCATCAATGAGTTCTTGGCTGTTTCTCTGGTGATAAGTGGAGCTTTGCCTGTAAGCAAAGAACGAAAGGCTTCCAGACGCCAGATAATTTCGGTAAGAACAGGCGAAACCTTTCTTGTTGGCGGTTTTTTGTTGAATAATGCTGCTGCCTTTTCAAAGAAATCTTTATAGCTCACCGTCCCACCATTTAAGATAAACCGTTCAGCAGTAATAGCAGAGTTGATAAGCTGATAAATGGCTTCAACTACATCTTTTACATCTACATAGTTCAGATTGCCTTCGCTGTAGAAACGATGCTCATCATAGGCATATTTAAACAATTGTGTGCTGCTTTTGGTCCAGTCGCTTTCGCCAAGAATAACAGAAGGATTGACAACCACCACGGGCAGGCCTTCTGCATTTCCGCGCCATACTTCCAGTTCGGCCAGATACTTGGTCTTGGCATAATGTGAATTAACCGGTGATTCTTCCCATTTCTGGTTTTCATCTATTTCAATGTCGGGTGCCGGCAGTTTCAATGACACGTCCGGTTTACCCAGAGCGGCAATTGAACTCACATGGCATAGTTTCTTTACTCCCAACGCAAGGCAGGTGTTTATTACATTAGCTGTGCCTTCCACATTGACTTTGAACATACGGTCTTTGTCTTTAGGCGCGTATGAAACCACCGCTGCGGTGTGCACAACGTAATCTACATTTTCGAGTGCTTGCTCTAAAGACTTAATATCCAGAATATCACCCTCGATAATCTTTATTTTTGTAGTGATTTCCTGCAAAGAGCTTAAATCGCTTTCTGCCCGGCACAATGCCAGCACTTCAAAGTCGTCCTGAATAAATCGCTTAGCCGCGGCACTGCCCAGTAGCCCGTTTGCTCCGGTAATAAGAATGCGTTTCATAGAGTGATGTGATAACAAGGCTGTCTTTATACAAAGGTAATAGCAAAACCCCTAAAAAAAAGGCTCTGTCCATATTCCGTTTATGTCAGAATAAGGTACATAAAAAACTCCCTTACTGAATGTGCATCCAGTAAGGGAGTTCCGGGTTATGAAACAGTATTTCAGGCTTTTGTTTCTTCAGCAATTGTTTCCGTTACTTCTTCTGCTGCCGGGGCAGTGAAGACCTCAGGTAAGTTTTTCGAAAGAACATTATACCAGGTAATGATTTTCTTGATGTCGGAAGAATAAACTCTCTGACGGTCGAAATCAGATACGATGTCAGCAAAGAAATCGAAAAGCTGATTATGAGAAAAATTCTTATATTCTTCACCCACTGTTTCTCCATGCAGCTCGCGGATCTTCAGAAAAATATCAGAAAGCGGTATAGATTTGTTGTGGTCTTCGGTATATATAGAAATATCTTTCAAAACCGACACACGTGCATTGGCGCTTACCATTTCACGTTGTTTTTTATCATCAAGCGTTTCTACTATCACGCCGCTACGGCCTGGTTTCAAGATTTTGTACAATCCGCTTTTCCCTGAAATATGGGCAATGTCTCTTAATAATTCCATTTGAAAAATAAGCTTTTTAAGGCGATAGCCTCTACTTTGTTTTATATGATTTGGACAATAAATTCAGATACTGGTCTTTCGATTAAGCAATCAACGACTAACAGAACTACAAAATTATAAATTATTTTTTAAATGCCTGATTTAACTCATCTATTGCTTTCAATAATTCTTCGCGCCCCGTTCTTTTCTCGGAAGATGTAACAAAATAAGGGGGAACTTTGCTCCAGGTCATCAGCATTGTTTTCTTAAACAAATCTATGTTCTGTTCGGCAATTGCTTTTCCTATCTTGTCGGCCTTGGTAAATATCAGATAGAATGGGATGTCCCTTTCACCCAGTGCATCAATAAAGTTCAGATCAACCGTTTGGGGTTCAAGCCTGATATCAATCAATACAAACACGCACATCAGATTTTCTCTGTGCTCCAGGTAATTCCATATCATTTTGTCCCATTTTTCACGCTCTGCTTTAGGCGCTTTGGCAAAACCATACCCGGGCAAATCGACCAGAAACCAGGCATTGTTTACCACAAAATGATTAATCAGTTGTGTTTTGCCCGGTGTTTGCGAAGTTTTGGCCAGGTTTTTATTGGCAGTAAGCATATTAATCAAAGACGATTTGCCAACATTTGACCTGCCGATAAATGCGTATTCCGGCAACAATGGCTTCGGGCTTTTGCGGTAATCGGAAGCGCTTTGAACGAATTTTGCTTCGATGAGTTTCATAAGCTTATCTGAAGGAAGATACTTTAATATCGACCATTTATATCTGTATAATGAGGTACTTCCTATAATAAAGAAGAGAGAATAAAGTGCAAAGGTAGCACTTTTTTCTCTCTTCTTCCGGTTTGTGAACCGGCGTTTGTCTATAAAACTACTTAACTTCTAATTCGAAAGGTATTCTGGCCTGCAGTTTATCCATGTTCTGAAGGTTTTTTATCTGCTTGGCAAATGGAGCCATACTACCCAGATAAGCTCTCAGTTTTTCTTCTTCTTTATCATTACCGAATTTTTCCATAATGGCTTCTATGCCCGATTTTTGAATCGGATAGTATTTCACCCGGTAACTGCCTTCTTTCAGTTTAGCTTTCTGAGCTGCAATTCTGATGGCATCGTCCATACCACCCAGTACATCTACCAGACCGTTTTCTTTTGCCTGGGTGCCAGTCCATACTCTTCCGCCGGCAATAGATTTCAGCTTTTCTACACTCATATGACGCCCTTTGGCCGCCTTGGTTGTAAAGCTTTCGTAACCGCGATTGACACTGTTCTGAATCATCATTTTTTCAGCGTCGCTCATGGTACGGGTAAGTGACGGGAAGTCAGAAAACTTGTGAGAACCGACACCGTCAAACGTGATGCCCAGTTTCTGGTTCATCAGGTTTTCGACATTAAACAACATACCGAAAATACCAATTGAACCGGTAATGGTAGTCGGTCGGGCTACGATGGTGTCACAAGACATGGCCATATAATACCCACCTGAAGCGGCGTAGTCGCCCATTGAAGCAATGACAGGTTTTACTTTTTTGGTCAACTCTACTTCACGCCACATGACATCTGACGCCAGCGAACTACCTCCACCTGAATTGATTCTTAAAACTACGGCTTTCACCTTACTGTCTTTACGCGCTTTTTGAAGTTCTTTTATTATTTTATCAGAACCGATGGTGCCGTCTTCACCACTACCCGATACAATATCACCTTCACCGACTATTACAGCAATTCTGTTCGATAAACTGCCTTCTTTTACGTATTTTTCGGCTTTCAGATACTTGTGTAAAGCCACATATTCTATTTTCTTGCTATCGCTGATACCCAGCTGACGACGGATGGCCTGCTCGAATTCATCCCAGTAACCGGTGTTTGTAATCAGTTTATATTTGACGGCATCAGACGGCTCCTGTATTAATGCGTTGTTCAGAATATTGTTCAGTTCGTCCATCGGTATTTTTCTGGCCTGTGAAATATCACCGTAGAACCGGGCTGCAATATCATTGATGAAAGACTGTGTTTGCTCACGGTTGGCTGCACTCATATCTGTTCTTATGAATGGTTCTACCGCACTTTTGTATTCGCCTACTCTGAATATCTCAGGTTTTATGCCGATTTTTTCAAAAAGGCCCTTCATGAAAGTATATTTTGCATTCAGACCGTTGAAATCAAGCCCTCCGCTTGGAGTTAAATAGCTTTTATCAGCAACCGACGACAGATATACTGCGCCTTCGGTCATTATTTCGGCATAAGAATAAACGAATTTTCCGGATTTTTTGAAATCTATCAGATAGCCTCTGATTTCTTCAAGTGTTGCGAAACCTGCAGTAGGATACTCAGCATGCAGGTATATTCCCTTAATGTTCGGATCTAGTTTTGCATTGGCAATGGCTTCCTTAATTTGAGGTAAACCTACCTGGCCGGGGCCTCTGCCGCCTGACAGGAATTCGGTGAATGGGTCGTCTTGTGGAGTGTTTTCGCGGATAATCTGATTAAGGTCTACTTTTAGCACAGAGTTTTTTGAGACGAAAGTCTTCTCATCAGCACTAGACATCATTGAGCCAATACCAACCAAAAGGAAAAAACAAACTACTAAAAATAAAAACAGCCCAACGATTGTCGCAAAGACATATTTCAAAAATTGTAACATAATTTATAAAACGGTATAGTTAATTTAGTGTTTCCATGAACTGAAATTATTTTCCGGTAGTGTTACAAGCAGAGTAAAATAGTTCTCTGCTGTTTATAACTTTACACTTTATTCCAGAATAATTTTAGTATGCAAAAGTATATGTATGCACATTAATTTGCATGCATATTTTGATAAATGGCATAAGTATAAGCTAAGAGGAAATTTGACAGGATAAAAAATGGGCGCTTTGATTGTTTCAGAATCAAAGCGCCTTGTTATTAATAGGAAGAAGCCAGAGATGATACCGGTAAAAACTGTTTGATTGCGCCTATACCGCCTTCAACATTTACTACGTTATCGAAGCCTCTTGATTTCAATATGGAGCTGGCTATCATGGAGCGATACCCTCCGGCACAATGAATATAATTAGTCTCGTTTTTAGAGAATTCAGCCATGTTTTCGCTGATATACGCCAGCGGAATATTGTCGGCATTAGCCAGATGCTCGGGTTCGAACTCAGTGGCTTTGCGGACGTCTTTTACGAGCACGTTTTCGTGCTGATATTTTTTAGCAAAATCTTCTGCTGAAATAGATATGATGGTGTCGGTTTCTTTACCGGCAGCCTGCCAGGCCTCAATGCCACCTTTCAGATAACCGAGAATGTTATCGTATCCGACCCTTGACAAGCGAGTGATTACTTCCTGTTCGATGCCTTCGTCGGCAATGAAAAGAATCGGCTGCAATATATCTGTAATAAGGGTGCCTACCCAGGGTGCAAAGTCACCTTTAATGCCTATATTAATACTGTTGGGTACAAATGCGTTTTTGAATACGTCCGGCTGGCGTGTATCTATAATGACGGCTCCGGTTTCATTGGCTGCTACTTCAAAAGCGTCAGGCGAAAGTGGTTGCAAACCATGTTGCATCACGGTTTCCAGACTTGCCGAGCCTGTCTTATTCAATTGTACATTTTTCGGGAAATAATAAGGTGGTGGTGTGAGCCCTTCAGTTACTGCCTGTATAAAATCTTCTTTGTTTTGTTCCTGTAGCGCATAGTTTACCTGTTTCTGATGGCCAAGGGTATCAAAAGTTTCTTTGCTCATATTTTTACCACAGGCAGAACCGGCTCCATGTGCCGGATAAACAATGAGGTGATCGGGCAGCGGAAGTATCTTGTTTCGCAGTGAATCATATAAATAGCCTGCCAGATCCTCTACGGTCAGGTCAGATTTTTGGGCGAGGTCTGGTCGACCTACATCACCAATAAACAGAGTATCACCTGTAAACAGACAGTATTCCCTGCCCTGTTCGTCGAACAACAAAAAGCAGGAAGACTCCATCGTGTGCCCTGGTGTATGCAATACTTTTATCTTTACTTTGCCTAATGAAAACTCCTGACCGTCGGTAGCGATAATGCTCCCAAAGGCCGGATTGGCATTGGGGCCGTATACAATAGAGGCATTGGTTTTTTGTGAAAGCTCAAGATGACCCGACACGAAATCGGCATGAAAATGGGTTTCAAAAATGTACTTGATAGATGCCCCGTCTTTTTGGGCTTTGTTAAGGTAAGTATTTATTTCGCGAAGGGGGTCAATAATGGCAGCTTCTCCGTCTGATTCGATATAATAGGCGCCTTGTGCCAGACAGCCCGTATAGATTTGTTCGACTTTCATGCTTGTTGATGTGATCTGTTTTGATTTTGTCAACGTGAATTTAACAAAAATTGTTCAGATATGCACAGCCTTATCCTCCCTTTCGGAATATGGACAGCGTATATACGTTGTACCTGGATTCCTGAATCTGGTAAGCAGGCAGAATTTGTCAATTAGACCATTTTACCCAGAACATCTGCAATTTTTCGGTCGTTAGATAAGCGAGGGACTTTATTCTGGCCTCCCAGCTTGCCTAATGACCGCATATAATTGATGAAGGCATCTCTTCGCAAAGAAGTAATGACGAGTCGTTTCAGGATACTGCCGGTAATGAGATCATCATAGTAGACATTCAGCTCGGCCATTTTTTTGTCAAGATCTTCGGCGAACTGCTCCATATCTTTAGGAGGAGTGGCAAACTCAATGAGCCATTCGTGATAAGGAAGGCCTTCGGCAGGGCTCACCATCGGGGCTACTGTAAATTCTATTATCTCCACTTCTGGATGGCGTTCGCAGGCAAATTTCATCGCTTTTTCTACTTCTTCACCAATCACGTGTTCACCAAAAGCTGAAATGAAATGCTTGATCCGGCCCGATACAATTACCTTATAGGGGTCGAGAGAGACAAACTTCACTGTATCGCCGATGGAATACCCCCATAATCCGGCGTTGTTGTTGATGATGAGTGCGTAGTTTTTGCCTAATTCTACTTGTTCAATACTCAGGCGTGTGGGTTTTTCATTGAAATATTCTTCGATAGGAACGAATTCGTAGAAAATACCGGTGTCTAACAAAAGCAACATGCCGGGGTCACCCTGTTCGTTCTGATACGCAAAGAATCCTTCAGAGGCAGGGAAAAGCTCCAGAGAATCGACATGCTTACCAATGGATTCGTACAACTTGGCGCGATACGGCTCAAAATTGACACCGCCGTAAACAAACAGATCAAATGCGGGGAATACATCTTTTATTTTCTTACCTGTGCGTGCCTGAATTCGGTCGAAATACATTTGTACCCACGGGGGTATGCCCGATATGAGGCTCATGGGTTGATTGATGGTCTCATCAATGATTTTTTCCAGTTTTTCTTCCCAGTCTTCTATACAATTGGTTTCAAATGAAGGCATGCGGTTGCTTTGCAGATAAGCAGGCACATGGTGGGTAGAAATACCCGACAAGCGACCGATTTTAATGCCGTTTTTGTCTTTCAGCTCCGGACTGCCCGACAGGAAAATAAGTTTGTTGTCAAGGAATTTCGATTTGCCCGTTTCATGAATATAATTGAGCAGGGCGTTTTTAGCTGAATCGATATGATTATGGATAGAATCTTTTGAAATAGGAATGTATTTAGTACCAGACGTGGTACCCGACGTTTTGGCAAAATAAAGGGGCTTACCCGGCCACAGGACATCTTCCCGGCCGTCGAGAATCTGATTGATATACTCTTTTATATCCTCGTAATCGCATAGTGCTATTGCCTGCTTGTAGTCGTCATATGACCTGATATCTTTAAAGTAATGGTCTTTGCCAAAGGCGGTATCGGCAGCTTTTGCAATCAGTTTCTGTCTCCATTCAGCCTGCACTTCAGCCGAACGGGCTATCCATTTTTTTTGCTGTGCAACTACGTAAGCTGCCAGGGGTTTACTAAAAATTGAACGAATTCCCATAATGAGGCAAATATAAAGGTTTAGAATAAATATTATTCAAAAGCCGTTATTTGTTTGTAAGTTTTGAAATGGTAATTGAACCGGAATGCCCGCAATTGTTTAAATTGCCTTGAAAATTATAATTAACCGATAATATTTACGTAATTTACTTGGTGTTTATTTGAGGTTAAAAAATAAAAAACAAAAGCCGTCTAAAGTATTTATAGTATTCGGCCAATTAAAAAGTAAAAAATTTATTTTTCACAAAACTTTGCAAATAATAATTGTAAATTTGCGGGCAAATTTAAAAAACTTATTAACTCATAAAGCTCAATATGGCTGGATTGTTTAATTTTCTCACGAGTGACATCGCGATTGATTTGGGTACGGCAAATACCCTGATTATCTACAAAGACCAGATTGTTGTAGATGAACCTTCTATTATTGCTTTAGACAAGATTACCGGGAAAGTGTTGGCCATTGGTCATAAAGCAATGCAAATGCATGAAAAAACAAATGAAAATATAAAAACTATCCGTCCGCTGAAAGATGGAGTAATTGCTGACTTTACCGCTGCCGAATTAATGATTCGCGGTATGATAAAAATGATAGAGACCGGTCGCAACTGGTTTTTTTCACCATCGCACCGCATGGTAGTTTGTATTCCGTCTGGTATTACTGAGGTTGAGAAACGTGCCGTGAAGGATTCCTGCGAGCATGCCGGAGCCAAAGAAGTGTATATGGTTCATGAGCCTATTGCTGCTGCCATAGGTATTGGTATTGACATTGAACAACCTAACGGGTCAATGATTGCTGATATTGGCGGTGGAACAACAGAGATTGCTGTCATTGCGCTTTCGGGTATTGTTTGCGAAGCATCAATCCGTATTGCCGGTGACTTGTTTACAAGAGATATTGTTGATTACATGCGCCGCGAGCACAACCTGCTGATTGGTGAGCGTTCTGCCGAATTCATCAAGATTCAGGTCGGAGCAGCCTTGCCTGATTTAGACAATCCTCCTGCTGATATTGAGATTCGCGGTCGTGACTTGATGACGGGTATTCCAAAAGAGATTAAAGTTACCTATAGTGAAATTGCCTACGCGCTTGATAAATCTATCTCGAAGATCGAAGAGGCTATTATGCGTGCTCTGGAAATGTCGCCGCCGGAACTTTCTGCTGATATTTATGAAAACGGTATTTATCTTACCGGTGGTGGTGCCTTGCTTCATGGCTTAGATAAGCGTCTGGCTATTAAAACGAAACTTCCTATTCACGTGGCTGACGACCCACTTCGTGCGGTAGTGCGTGGAACCGGAGAGGTTTTGAAAAATATTGAGAAATACAGAGCAGTTATTGTTCAATAGATTTAGTAATCTTCAGACTATAAGCTACAAGGTGAGCCACGGCTCGCCTTGTAGCTTATAGTTTTAATTCATAAAGACTTATGTCGCAACTCTTCCGTTTGATATTTCGGACACGAAATTTCTTGTTGTTTGTGATTTTAGAGCTGCTTAGTTTCTGGCTGATAGTTAAAAACGATTATTACTGGGACGTATCCTTTTTCAATACTTCAAACTATTACGCGGCCAAAACACTTGAGGCATCGAACTACATCAAAAGCTACATGAACCTTGGAAATGTGAATGAGCAATTGGTGACTGAAAACGCCGAATTAAAAAGAACCATGATAGCCATGCAACAGTTAAAGGGGCGTGAAGGAGACTATTACAGGGTAGATTCGGCATTTGCAAACCGGTTTGAGTTTAAAGTAGCTAAGGTGGTTAACAACACGGTTAGTTTGTCAAAAAACTACCTGACTATTGATAAAGGCAAGTTAGATGGCATTGAGCCTGGTATGGGTGTCATTTGTCCGCAAGGAGTTGTAGGGCAGGTGATGCAATGTTCTGACCATTTCTCACGCGTATATTCAATACTGCATTCTGAATTTAATGTATCCAGCGAAGTGTGGAGTGGGGCCCTAAGAGCAAAGAACGAGAAAGCTCTGGGTATTGCTAAGTGGGGCGGGCTTGATCCCCGGTCTATCGACCTTACTACCATTGGTAGATTTAAGCCTATCAAGCAGGGCGATTCTGTTATGACATCGGAGCAGAATGTAATTTTCCCGTCAGGAACAATGGTGGGTAGAATCAGCAAAATAGGCACCAAACAAGATGAAGCCTTTTTTGATATTGAAGTAGAACTCGCAACAGATTTTCAGAACATATCTTATGTATATGTTGTGAATAATAAGCTAAAAAAAGAACAGGAAAAACTGGAGGAATCTACCAAGCCTGAAATTAAAAAGTAATATTGAGACCAACCGCATAGTTAGCGGCTATAACGCAGAGCATTAAAAATTATACTTAAGACTTTAAATGAATTCTCAGACGGTAATAAAGTTAATAGTCACCTTTTTCATTTATTTGATTTTACAGATTGTGGTGCTTCGCAATTTTGTATTTTTTGATGTGGCCTTTTGTTTTGTTTACATTGCCTGCATATTGCTATTGCCCTACGAAATCCCGCCTTTGTGGGTTATACTGATAAGCTTTCTGACCGGGCTGATGGTTGATATCTTTTATAATACAGCCGGCGTACATGCAGCAGCCAGTGTGCTGGTGGGTTATCTGCGTGGTAACATTGTGAAATTTCTTCTTCCTACCAAAGGTATTGATAACGAGATAGTTATATCATTGAAAGACATGGGTGCCGAACGATTTGTAAGGTACGTGTTTATCCTGACTTTGATTCATCATTCAGCCCTGTTTTTTATTGAAGCAGGTGGTGTTACATTCTTCCTTATTACAGTATTGAAAATCATAAGCAGTGTAGTGTTTACTTCGTTTATGATTATCATTCTTCAATACGTAAGAGGAAATTAACCGATGTTGTAAAACGATTTTTTGAATCGTATAAAAAGTAATTGTAAAACTTATTTATTGGGTTTTAAAAATGCGTTTCCATCTATATATTCTAGTTTGCTTCTATTCTGTTTTCAGCCTTTCTTGTCAGAACAAAACCAAAGATACCACTACTAACGGGGGTGCCGTTATAGATAGTGCTGCCTTAAAAAGAAAAGAGGCAAGAGTCAGAAAAGACATTAAGGCCGATATAAAAGCAGCACTGATAGACCAGGTAATGTCAAAAAAACTGGCGCAGGGTTTTAACGGCAATGTGTTGATTGCCCAGAAAGACATTATTATTTACGAAAAAGCCTTTGGCTACGCCAGCTTTAAAGATACCATTCGTAATACTTTACAATCAAAATTCCAGTTAGCGTCTTTGTCAAAGACATTCACGGCTGTTGCAGTAATGAAACTGACCGAACAGGGAAAGTTGGGTCTTGATAACACGGTGAAAGACTATTATCCTGATTTTCCGTACGAAGGCGTAACAATCAGGAGCCTTTTATGTCACCGTTCGGGCTTGCCCTATTATCAATATACCTTTGATAAGGTTGTGAGAGGAGAGAAGATATACCCCACCAATCAGGAAATGATGAAGTGGTTTGCAACTACCAAACCCACCCCCGCCATATTCAATTTGCCCGACCATTTTTTTAGCTACAATAATACCAACTTTGCTATTCTGGCAGCGCTTGTTGAAAAGGTATCCGGAAAACCCTTTGATGAATATATGCGCGACAGTATCTTTTTGCCACTGGGCATGAAAGATTCGTTCATAGCCACCTCAAAAAACGACTCAATCAATATTAATCGCACTAATGGGTATCAGTTTGGTCAAAAACTGCCTAAAGATTATTATGATGATATAACCGGCGACAAAGGTGTGTACTCAACTACCGGAGACTTGCTGAAATGGTATAAGGCATTGAAAGAAAATAGGGTGATTTCGAAAGAATCGCTCAAGGAAATGACTTTACCACGCAGTTTTGAATACCCCGGGTTACGCAATTACGGCTATGGATTCAGGCTATGGGTAAATGCCAAACAGCAAACCGACTATGTGTATCATACAGGCTGGTGGAAAGGTTACAACACCATTATGTTTTTTGATCTTCGTGAAGACTTCGTAATTATTCTGCTGAGTAACCGATATAACCGCTCGGTGTATAATATTAAAGAAATAGTTGATATTCTGCACGAAGGCCGGCAGTCTACTGTAGAAGAAAATATTCTGGATGAATAAAACATTCTAAGCTACTACTACTCTTGACACAACCAACTCTTACAAAATTATGGGCTATCAGCATATCGTGAGCAGTTCTACTGCATTTATAACAAAGAATAAGTCTACAGCTAATCTTATTTCTTACCTGAGACTTCTCTTCGCTCTTCTTGAATTGTATGTGCTGTATGTTATTATAAGAGACGGTTCTTCGGCCACTTTGACAACAGGTGCTTTGCTCACGCTGGCAGTGTTTTTGCTCCTGGTAAATTATCACCAAAGGGTTATCGAAAAAATCGAGTATCATGAATCTGTGCTAAGGGTTTGTGATAAAGAGACGGCAGCCGCAAGTGGTGTCTATGACCAATTTGAAGACGGTAAAGAATACCATGACAAAACCCACTCATTTACTTACGACCTTGATATTTTCGGTAAACACTCCATTTTCCAGTTACTGAACCGGACAATTACACGAGCCGGCAAAGATACGCTGGCGCAGGAATTGAAATTCCCTTTTCTGAATAAATCAATCATAGAAGAAAGACAAACAGCAATTGCTGAGTTATCGGGCAAAATAGATTGGCGGGTCGATTTTCTGGCGACCGGGAATCTGCTTGAAAAGGACGAAACCAAATACTCGGAACTCATCAACTGGTTGAAAACCAAACCGGTTGATTTGCTGGGTAAATACAAATTTATACTGTGGCTGGTACCGGCGCTTAATACAATCATACTGTGTTTGTGGCTTTTTGATGTAATCACGTTTAGGATATGGCTGCTGACATTAATTTTACAATCGGTTTTTTCCTTTATCAATCAGAAGAAACTAAGTTCCCTTTATCTTAAAATCAGTAAGAATGCGTCTAATCTGCAAAGATACACGCAGTTGTTCAGGCTGATTGAGAAAGAAGATTTTGCAACTGCTATGCTGAAAAGGCATAAAGAACTGCTGACCCAACCGGCAGATGTATCGGTTGTTATTAAAAAACTGGCCGATATATCGGCTTATTTTGCTATCAGAAACAGTTTTTTTGCACCTGTTTTGAATGCCTTTTTTATGTGGGACTACCAATGTGCACACCGATTTGAAACCTGGAAAAGAGCGTATAATGAAT
The DNA here is from genome assembly GCF_058808615.1 of Emticicia sp. GW821-FHT11C11. Taxonomy (NCBI): domain Bacteria; kingdom Pseudomonadati; phylum Bacteroidota; class Cytophagia; order Cytophagales; family Leadbetterellaceae; genus Emticicia; species Emticicia sp. GW821-FHT11C11. The sequence continues at coordinate 219,541 of NZ_JBXARV010000002.1, read as the reverse complement.
CATTATTGAATGCGTTTTCTATTTTGCATGAATGGGAGGCACTGGTAAGTATTGCCTGTTATGATTTTGCCAACGATACCTATACTGTACCGCGGGTATCAGATGAAATAATTCTGGATGTTGTTCAGTTGGGGCATCCACTGTTGAAAAAGGGCAAAAGTGTCGATAACGATTTTAAGATTAATAAAACTGAGCAGGTCTTTATTGTTACCGGGGCTAATATGGCAGGTAAAAGTACTTTCCTGCGGGCTGTAGGGTCTAATTTGGTATTAGCCATGATTGGAGCAAAGGTCAGGGCTGATAAGTTCTTATTTAAGCCGATACAGCTATATACCTGCATGCGGATATCTGATTCAATCGATGAAGGCGAATCTTATTTCCATGCCGAATTGTTGCGTTTGCAGCAGGTTGTCAGAATACTGGAGTCGGGGCAGGAGGTATTCGTTATTTTAGATGAATTGCTAAAGGGCACAAACTCAAAAGATAAGCTGAAAGGCTCTGAGTTGTTTCTGGAAAAACTGGTTCAGTATAAAACGGCATTTGGTATGATTGCCACACACGACCTTGACCTGACCGATATGGCAGCAAAACATCCGGAAACGATCAAGAACATTTGTTTCGAAATCATTATTGAAAACAATAAAATGAGATTCGACTACAAGCTCAGAGAAGGGGTAACTCAGAATATGAATGCCTTGTTTCTGATGAAACAGATGGGAATCGTATAGATTATCTCTTAAAACTTTTAAACCAGCTCCATATTTTCATCATTACCACGCCAAACACGGCTTCTCTGAAAATTTTTGTTGACATCTTTGAGACACCCTTGGTGCGGTCTGTAAAAATGATGGGTACTTCGGTAATATTGAATTTATATAAGAAGGCATTGAATTTCATTTCGATCTGAAACGCATAACCTACAAATGCGATTTTGTCGAGCGGTATGGTTTTCAGTACTTCGCGTCTGTAACAGATGAATCCGGCAGTGGGGTCCATAATTTTCATGCCTGTGATGAATCGTACATATACCCCTGCAAAATAGGACATCAGTACGCGCCCCATCGGCCAGTTAACTACATTCACTCCTTTGATATACCTTGAACCGACTGCCACATCAACACCATCTATTTTACAGGCTTTGTAAAGTCTGACCAGGTCTTCAGGGTTATGCGAAAAATCAGCATCCATTTCATACACAAACGCATAGTTGTTTTCAATGGCCCATTTAAAACCATGAATATAGGCTGTACCTAAACCGAGTTTACCATTTCGTTCGATTATATGAAGTTCTGCCGGGAACTCCTGTTGCAATTCTTTTACTTTCAGGGCAGTCTTGTCTGGCGAGCCATCATCAATAACCAGCACATCAAATACTTCGTCAAGGCTGAATACTTTCCTGATGATTGCTTCAATGTTCTCGATTTCGTTGTAGGTCGGTATGATAACAAGGTTTTCTTTAGACATTTATTTAGGTTAGGTTGGGGATTGAATCAATCGGGTTTAATAGCTTTTTTTTGTTTTTTTTCGTCCAGAATATTGAGGGTCTCGTCATAAATCTTCACCATCATTTCGGGGTTTTGCACATAAAATTTATAGCTGGTCTTATAGAGGGTGGTGTCTACTTTATATTTTGCCATTATTCTGCGCTCCAGCTCCAGATAAGCTACCCGGGTAGAGTCGTAGTCCTGAAAAGACAGCTTGTTTATTTTAGCTTCGGTCAGGTGAATATCTGCCAGAATCTTAGCCATCGTTTTAATGTCAATTACATTCTTTGGTTTAGCCGGTTCATTGACACACGAAATGAGTGTTGAAACAATGGCTAAATGTAAGAATATTTTTTTTGTCAGTATTTTCACTTTATCTTCGTTTTCAGATTAAAGGGCAAATTACGGAAAAAAATAAGAGATTGAGTGCGTTAAAGTTTGTTAATCGATTTAAAAAGGTATTACACAAATTCTGAGAAACAAGTGGTAGAAGATATAATTTCTAAGCTCAATAAATATGAGATAAAAATCCGTAAGGCAGTTGATTCACAAATGCACGGAAATTTCCGTTCGGTTTTTAAGGGATCAGGGCTTGAGTTCAGCGATTTGCGCACTTATCAGTATGGCGATGATGTGAGAACCATCGATTGGATTACCACCGCTAAAGGCCACGGTGCTTATGTAAAGATATTTAAAGAAGAGAAAGAACAGACTGTGTTTTTTATGCTCGATGTGAGCGCATCGCAAGAAGTAGGGAATAACGGGCAATTGAAGCTGGATACAGCAAAAGAAATCTGTGGAGTGCTATCACTTTCGGCCATAAAAGAAGCCGGTCACGTGGGGTTGTATTGCTTTTCAGATCAGAAAGAGCTGTATTTCAAACCGGCTAACGGTATGAAACATGGCTACGAAATCATATTGAGCCTTTTCAAAATGAAGCCGCTTTCGCAGCAAACGAATATTTCATCAGCGATTGGTTTTGCGTTGAATATCCTTAAAAGAAAGAGTGTGGTGTTTCTGATTTCGGATTTTCTGGACAAAGACTATGAACATAACCTGAAGGCGCTGGCGCGAAAACACGATCTGGTAGTGATACACATTTATGACCAAAGAGAAATAAAACTTCCCGGACTGGGCATCATCCCGGTTGTCGATAAAGAGAGTAAAAAAACCGTTTGGCTCAACACTTCGTCTCCGGCATTTAAGCGAGAGATGAAAGAAATGTTTGAAAATAATCAGCAACGCCTGGAAAAACTCTGCAAGCAGCACAATGCCAATTATCTGGCTATTGATTCAAGAGAAGATTATGTCTCAAAGCTTATACAATTATTTAGAGTCAGAAAATAGAACCATGTTTGATACGCATCAATTATATAGCAAAAAATACAGTGATGCTATCCGGACTGCTTTTGGCGTGTTTGTATTTTTGGGTTGGCTGATAAGCAACACCTTATATGCGCAAAAACCAAAAGGACGCTTTTTGACTGATAGTGTTGAGCTGGGGCGTCCATTTGACTATGCGTTGAGCTACCGGCATGCACCTTCTGCCGAAGTATTTTTTCCCGATACCACCTATAATTTTTATCCATTTGAAATGGTGCGCAGAAATTATTTTACCACCATTACTACCAATAACACAAGCCTTGACAGTGTAGTGTATACGCTGGTTAGTTTCGATATCAGCAAAACCCAGAAATTTAGTTTACCAGTGTATATTCTGGGTAAAAAAGACTGCACGGCCGTTTTTGCTCCGCTTGATTCGGTTTTTCTGAAAGAATTGATAAAGATCAGCACCGACTCCTTGTCACTGAAGACAGACACCAAGTTGATGGCTTTACAGCAACAGGTGAACTATCCTAAAATTCTGGGATATTTACTCGGGTTATTGGGTATAGTAGGTATTATCTATGCTTTTTTTGGTAAATGGATGCAGAACAGGTACCGTCTTTTTTTGTTTGGCAAACGCCATAAAGACTTTGTGAACAGCTATAGGAAAATTGCCAGAGGTACACTTGACAGTGACAGTATAGCCAGAGCGTTAGTGATGTGGAAAGAACATCTGGAATGGCTGGAAGACCGCCCTTATACCTCCTACACGAGTAAGGAAATTATTAACAGACTTCCCAGTGAGTCGCTTGAAGAGTCTCTCAGAGATGTAGATACCGCTATTTATGGAGGTATTCTCTCTACCTACATGCCGGTAGCAATGAACGTTTTGCTGGATAAGGCTGTTGAATTATACCGGAAACGCAGAGAAGAACTATTGTTGAATTCATAAACTACTCAGAAAGTAGAAACCTAATTATGCAAAACCCCGTTTTAATTTTTGGTGCTGGCACCCTTGGCAAGATTGTACTTGATATTTTTAACCGTAACAATGTATTGGTATACGGTTTTCTGGATGATGATAAAAAACTGCATAATACAGAGATTGGAGAGATAGTTGTGTTGGGTGAAACCGATGACGATGGTTTTCTGAAGATTGTGGGCCAGAAAACAGAGGCCTTTGTAGCCATTGGCAATACAAAAGTGAAAAAGAAACTGGTTGAAATTCTGAACGAACGCCGTCATGTGATGCCGGTTAATGCCATTCATGACCGGGCCGTAGTTTCAGAAGAAGCCAGCATAGGACACGGAAACCTGGTGATGGCCAATGCCACGGTTAATCCTTTTGCCAGTGTGGGTAATCACAGTATTATACATTCGGGTGCGGTAATTGATACCGGTGTCCAAATAGCAGATTATGTTACCATTGGCACAGGAGCCATGGTAAATACAAATGTAGAAATAGCCGAAGGTGCATTTATCGGTTCGGGTGCTGTTATTGTAACAGGCATTAAAGTCGGTAAAAATGCCAGAATAGGAGCAGGCTCTGTGGTAGTAGAAGACGTGCCTGACAACGCTACTGTTTTCGGAAATCCGGCGAAAAAGATTTAATGTTCTTTGGTGTAATTTTTCTCTCCGGCTTCTATGGCCACCTTTAGATGATTCTCACGTGGAGGTATGGGGCAGCTGTAGCCGTCGCCAAAGGCGCAGTAAGGATTATAGGCTTTGTTGAAATCGAGAATGATTTTGTCATTTTCGATTTGACTCATCCGAAGGTCTATGTATCGCCCGCCTCCATAGGTCTCTTTGCCGTTGGTCTGGTCTTTAAACGGAATAAACAGATAATCGCGGTATTGTTGAATACGTTGTAAATCGGGAGAGCGGTAAACTGCCAGTGTATAACTTTTGCCATCAAGCTGGAAAGTTAACTCACCGAATTTGGCATAAGTTTTTGTTTCGCCCGTGGTAGTAGGTAACTGGAAAGGTTTCCCGGCCGTAGTGGCTGTAAAACTGCATTCTACTCTGAACTTTTCATTGGGTTCATAAAAACGCAGGTATTTAAAGTCTTCCTTTTTTACCGGTGAAAACTTCGACTTGAGAAATTCTTCTTTATACTCTTCTCTGAACTTCTCGATTTCAGCTTTAAAATCCTGAGCAAAGGTATTTAATGAGAGAGCCATGAATACCCAGGTTAATATGGTGGTTATCCGTAACATAGTCTTGCGATTTATTTATGAAACGTTTACGGTACTTTCCTTACTAACAATTGGTTGAGCAATTGGATTCACTAAACGTGCAATAAAAATACTGAAGAAGATCATGCTGATGGAAAAGTATCCTACATAGTTGTAGTTTTCAATGTATCCTGACGAGGTCTTATGGATAATCAAACCACCAATGTTGGCAGCTAATGCCTGCGCAAGAAGCTGCAATGATGAATTAATAGCCATAAAACTACCTCTCTGCTGTGGGTTCACCACATTTGAAATCATCGCCTGGGTGGGAATCATTCGGCCGTTAGAAAAAACAAAGAAAATACCTGCCACCACTAAAACAGCCCATACTGCGCCCGAAAACATATTAGTAATCAAATAAATCGGGATCATAGATAAAAAGGCAAAAACGACGAATACCGGATACTTCCCTTTTTTGTCGGCCAGTTTACCTACCATTGGCGCCGAGAAGATGGTGAGCAGGCCACCAACCAGATAAATAAGGAAGATATTCTGCTGGCTGAAACCTACGTTGGCCACCAATGTAGGAGAAATATAAGGAATAATGCTGAAATGTCCCAGCATAATGGTAGCAGACAGCCACAATGCCTTTAACTGGTTAGGGTTTTTCAGAATGTTGGTTATTACATCAAATGGATTGGGTTTAGTTTCACGGGTTTTCAGATGTTTGTCGAGCGAAGGAACGAAACGGATAATAAGGAATATGACCACAATCCCTAAGCAGGCAACTACTAAGAAAGGCGCGTGCCAGCCGAATTTCGAGGCCAGAAATAAACCGGCAGGAATACCTACTACGGAAGCAACCGAGAATGCGGTGGTAATATAGCCTACAGCTGTTGCCCGGCGCTGGTAATCAAAAGTATCGGCTACTATCGACATCACCTGAGCACCAATGAGCCCGCCGAATGTACCTGCCACAATGCGGGCAGCCAGCAGAAACTGGTGAGTAGGGGCAAAGGCGCAGGCAAAAGTGCCTATCACAAAACCAACGTAAGTGAATAAGACTACTTTTTTGCGGTCGTAGTTATCTACAAAAAAGGCCGCCAGAAAACCCGAAATACCGGCGCTTAAGCCATAAGCAGAAACGATGAAACCAAAATGCTGTGGCGAAATATTAAAAATCTGCATTAACTGAGGCCCGAGGGGCATCATAATCATGAAGTCAACAATATGCGTGAAGTTGATGCAGGCCAGTATAAAAAGTAGTAGTTTTTCTTTAGAACTCATAATAGAAACATATCCAAGGTCTATTTGTCAACGCAAACAGACCTTGTGTAGTTCATTATTTGTTGCTATTGGCCAATTGACTGTCCATGCTGTTGACGGGTATTCTGCCTTGTACACTCCAGCCTCCATCTACGAAGAATAATTGTCCGGAAACGTAACTGGAGTCGTCTGATGCCAGAAAGACAGCCGGGCCAACCATTTCTTCCGGCTCACCTGTTCTTCCTAAAGGTACAACCCCGCCCCAATTGGTGCGGTAATTCGGGTCTTCTTTCAGGTTCCTCTCAACATTAATCGGCCCGGGTCCGAATGTATTCACTCTAATGTTATAAGGAGCCAGCTCTACAGCCATTTGCTCAGCCATAGCATGGATGCCTCCTTTGCTGGTGGAATAAGTAATCAGGTTCTTTACACTCAATGCCGCGCAGATAGTTGAGATATTGATAATGCTTCCGCCACCGTTGTTACGCATCATTTTAGCGGCTTCTATTGAGCAGAACAGCGTGCCTTTCAGATTCACGCCCATCACCTTATCAAATACGGCTTCGTCGGTTTCAAAGAAATCGCTCCAGCCGGTTATTCCTGCGTTGTTGACGAGTACGTCCAACTTACCGTACTTTCCGGCTATCTGCGCAAACATGCCTCTTATTTCAGCAACATTTGATATATTGGTATAAATGACCTCTGCCCGTCGGCCGAGCGTTCTGATTTGGGCTGCTACCTCTTCGGCATAATCGGCACCTGCTACCTCATTGATGATCACATCGGACCCTTCTCTGGCAAAGCCTAAAGCAATGGCTGCACCGATACCTCGTCCTGCGCCGGTAATGAGGGTGATTTTATTTTTTAATCGCATGGTTGAATAGAATATTGAAAAATCAAATGTAATAAAATTTACAAAGGATGAAGCGGGAAGACGTTTTAAAATCGGGAGGATTTTTAAAACAAAGAGGCCACCTGTAAGGCAGCCTCCATGCTAAATAGTATTATCTGAGCGATATTAGTTCAGAAATTCATAGATACCTGCTACACCCTGGCCCCCACCTACACAGGCAGTTACCATACCATATTTTTTATTCTGGCGGCGTAACTCGTTAATAATCTGCACTGATAATCGCCCTCCTGTTGAACCCAAGGCATGCCCCAATGCAATGGCGCCACCGTTAGGATTAATTTTATTCAGATCAAGATCTAATTCTTTAATAACTGCTAACGACTGCGCAGCAAAGGCCTCATTCAACTCGATGATATCAATGTCGTCACGTGTCAGGCCTGCCTGCTTTAATGCCAATGGTATGGCAGCTACCGGGCCTATCCCCATAATACGCGGCTCAACCCCTGCTGAGGCATAGGCCATCATACGCGCTACAGGTTTCAGACCCAGATCGTTTACCATTTTCTCCGACATCACTACCACAAACGCAGCGCCGTCTGAAGTTTGCGAAGAGTTACCAGCTGTTACCGTACCACCCATTGTAAACACCGGTTTCAATCTAGCCAATGCCTCAAGGCTGGTGTCGGCACGTGGGCCTTCATCTTTTGCCACTGTATATTCCTTTGTTCTCTTTTTACCCGAGTTTTCATCAAAAAAAGTTTCCTTAACCGTTATCGGTACAATCTCTTCATCAAATCTTCCTGCTGCTTGTGCCGCCAGTGCTTTCTGATGCGAATAATAAGAAAACCTGTCTTGTTCGTCACGGCTGATATTGAATTGCTGAGCTACCTGCTCGGCAGTCAGACCCATACCGATGTAATAGTCCGGATGCATGGTAGCCAGATTATAGTTCAGTGCGGTTTTCCAACCCATGGTTGGTACTAACGACATAGACTCCGTACCCCCTGCAATAATACAATCGGCAAGGCCGGCATGTATTTTAGCTGCAGCTATGGCAATGGTTTCAATGCCTGAACCGCAGTAACGGTTTACTGTTACACCCGGTACACTTTTACCAAGTGCCAATAAAGCAATATAACGCGCCATTTGCATGCCTTGCTCGGCCTCCGGTACTGCATTTCCTACAATAACATCGTCAACCTGAGCCGGGTCAAGCTTTGGAATACTTTCCATCAGATGTTTGATGACTTCTGCTGCGAGGTCGTCAGGACGAGTAAAACGAAATACGCCTTTAGGAGCTTTACCGACAGCACTACGATAGCCGGCAACTATATATGCATTCATGTTTTTATTCGTTTTATAAATGCTTTCAGCAATGCTAAAAGTAAGAGATTATTCAATGTAATTACTGTCAATTAATTTCTCGGAGGTTTGCCGCCACTCAATAGCCCCTGCATACGTTCAAGAGTTTTCTTCTCACCGGTTAGTGAAAGGAATGCTTCTCTTTCCAGATCAAGCAGGTATTGTTCCGATACTTTCTGCGGATAACTCAAATCACCACCACAGATAACGTAAGCCAGTTTTTCGGCAATTTTAGCGTCATGGCGTGAAATGTATTTACCCATCAACATACCGGTGATTCCGGCCTTGAAGAGGGCAATGCCCGTTTTACCCTGCACTTTAATATCGGTGCGTTGCATGGGTTGTGTGTAACCGTCTTCTGCCAGCTTGATTGCTTCGTCTTTCGCTTCGGCAATCAATCGGTTACGATTCAGTACAATCCTGTCTTTATTTGGTTTAAGGTAATTCATATCAAACGCTTCCTGTGCCGATGTCGAAACTTTTGCCTGAGCAATGTTCATAAAGGCATTCTGCAGAATGTTCAGCTCAGTATCACCTGTCTGATACATATCCGAGCAACGAACCGCCATTTCTTTAGTACCACCACCGGCAGGTATCAGACCTACACCCAATTCTACCAGACCCATATAGGTTTCGGCATGTGCCAGCACGCGGTCGGCATGCAAGTTAAGTTCACATCCGCCACCTAGTGCCAGATTGTGAGCAGCCGTTACTACCGGTATAGAAGAATACCGGGCGCGCATCATGGTTTGCTGAAACTGGGCAATCATCAGATTGATTTCGTCATATTCCTGCTCTACCGCAAACATAAACAACATAGCCAGATTGGCGCCTGCCGAGAACGCTTCGTTTGAATCGTTCCCAATCACCAGCCCTCTGAAATCTTTCTCTGCAATGGCATAAGCTTTGTTTAGCCCTTCAACAACTTCGGCACCAAAGGTGTTCATTTTTGAGTGGAACTCCACACCGGCTATACCGTCACCCAGGTCAAAAATAGTTGCTCCGGCATTTTTCCAGACAACATTGTTCTGGCGGAGAGTATCAAGAATGATAAGTGATTCTGAACCCGGTATTGTCTTATAGGTTTTACTCGGAATATCGTAATATTTACGTTTGCCGTCTTCAATTTTATAGAAACTTTCAAAACCTTCATCCAGCATTTCATACACCCATGTGGCCGGTTTCACGTTCATGTTTTCCATGATTTTCAACATGTTACGCACGCCAATGGCATCCCAGGTTTCAAACAGGCCGATCTCCCAGCCGAAACCTGCACAGATTGCTGCATCTATTCTGTAGAGTTCGTCAGCTATTTCAGGGATACGTCTGGTTGCATAGCGGAAGAAATCAGCAAATGTTTTTCTGTAAAATTCTCCTGCGTTGTCTTTGCCATTCAATAATATCGGAAAGCGCTTTTTCAGATTACTGATACTTTTAGTGCCTTCGAGTGTTGCAAATTTTACTTTCTCTGCAGGTTTGTATTCAAAAGTTTTCAGATCTAGTGCCAGAATAACCGTGCCACCGTTTTCATCTTTGGTTTTCTTGTAAAAGCCTTGCCCGGTTTTGTCTCCCAACCATTTGTTTTTCTGAAGTTTGGCCATTACCGTCGGTAGTTGGAAGGCGTCTTTTGACTCGTCAACGCGTAAAACTTTCGACAAGTTGTTACATACGTTTACGGTTGTGTCAAGCCCTACAATATCAGACAAACGGAAGGTGCCCGATTTAGGCCGGCCTATTACAGGGCCTGTTAATTTATCAATTTCCTCAACGGTCAGCCCCATATCTTCAGCTATACGTATGGTTTGTACCATGGCATATATACCCAGTCTGTTTGCAATAAAAGCGGGGGTGTCTTTACACAATACAGTTGTTTTACCCAGAAATAAATCACCGTAATTCATCAGGAAATTGACCACTACTGGATCCGTTTCTGATGTCGGAATAATTTCTAATAAGCGCAGGTATCTCGGCGGGTTAAAAAAGTGCGTACCGCAGAAGTGTTTCCTGAAATCTTCAGAGCGGCCTTTCGCCATTAACTGAATAGGAATACCCGAAGTATTTGACGTGACAAGTGTGCCCGGCTTGCGGAACTCGTCAACTTTTTCATAAATCGTTTTTTTAATATCCAAGCGCTCAACAACTACCTCTATCACCCAATCATAATCCGCAATTTTTGGCATGTCGTCATCAAAATTGCCAAGACTAACAAGTGACAACGCTTTCTGACTATATATAGGCGAAGGACTGGCCTTCACAGCCGAATTAAATAATTCGGTAACGATTCGATTACGAATGGCCGTCTGAGTAGTATCTAATTCTCCGTCTTTTTCTATATCACTTGCTTCTTTGGGTACCATATCGAGCAATAAGACCTCTACTCCAATATTAGCAAAATGCAAGGCAATACGACTACCCATAATACCAGCACCTAAAACAGCTACTTTTTTTATACTACGGTTCATGTTTGATTGAATATTATTTCTTATCTAAATAAGGTTTCTTATGAAACCCACAAATGTAAAGCATTAAACGTAAACGGCCTTTTAATCTGAATAACAAAAAAATAAGTAATTCCCTGATAAAAAAGACATATCAATTCAGTTTTGCTGTTTTATGCTTTCAGGAAAGTTTTTGTTGATTTTCCGGCTACTTTTCTATTGTTAAAAATATGATTTATAATCTAATTTTACTACTAAAACGAGATTGTTTTTATTACCTGGGTGCTCATCAGAATAAGAAGCGCCCGGATTTGCGGAGGAGTCTTTCCAAATGTTGCATTGAATTAAGTTTAAAAGTCTCACAGTGTATGGCATAACCGTATATAAAACACAAATTTAAGCTAACAAGTAAATAAAACTTTCTAATTTACTGAAACTTTTTACCTATTAGTTTTCGCTTTTTAGTTGATATTTAATTTTTTTGGTACCCAGGCCCAGATCATTTCTGCTACAACCACTTCCTCGTCGGTTTCGTCTGTAATTTTCACGGCTACACTTACATCTCCCTTTTCTGTTTCTCTGATTTCTCTTATTTGCTGGTCGGTTAAAGTTGCTATTGCTTTTTGTTGGCCCCGGCTGCGCTTAATGAACCTGACAGAGAGGTTTTTCATCAGCGGAAGCTTGTTGTCAGGTATGTTCATACCCAGCACCATTCCGGTTGCTGTTTCGGCCAGAAGTGTACTGGCGGCAGCGTGTATTTGCCCGATATGATTCTGAACTCTGGTTTTGTTTGGAAGTGTAATTACGACCTCATGGCAAGTCATTTTCTCGAAACGTATACCTGCAGTACCTACAAACTTGACTAATCTGCCGATGGAATAGTTACGTAACCAGCCTTGCAGAAAAACAGGCATTTTCTGAATCTTTGCAAGATTTCGATTAAGAACATTATTGTATTCCATTATGATTGAGCAAAAGATTTGCTATATTTCGGTGATTTTAAGCCATAGATTTTATTGCGTTTTTACTTAAAATAGTATGCAAGCATAATTTTTTTACAAAGATACTGTAAAGAAAATATTATGAAAGCATACTATTATAAAATTTGTTTCAATAAAGTTTATAAAATTCAGACAATAAAAATTTTAATTGGCAGAAGCATTTTTTGAAACCATTTTTTTATGCTGGTGGTTTTTATAAACAGCACTGAAATACAACACTCTACTGTTTTATTATTTTTATTGATTTGGTTTTATTCGATAAAAATTAAATAATTATTGTTTTATGGAACTGATACCTATAGAAAGACGCAGCAACTTAAGCCGGGAGGAGTTCATAGAAAATTATCTGAAGCCTAAGAAGCCGGTAGTATTTACCGATTTAGTGAAGGATTGGCCTGCTTTGGATAAATGGACTTTTGAATGGCTTCGGAAAAATTACGGACACATAGAAGTACCGCTTTTTGATAACCACGTACACGACGCAAAAACTTATTATCAGGCGGCTAAAACGATGCCATTCGGCGACTACCTGAGCCTGATAGAACAGGGGCCAACCGACTTGCGTATTTTCTTATTTGATATTTTTAAGAAAGTACCTGAACTGGCCAACGATATCCGTTTCCCGAATATCATGGATGGCTTCCTGAAGAGTTATAAGTTTATGTTTTTCGGCGGGCAAAACTCTGAAGTGAATCTTCACTACGATATGGATTGTTCACATGTATTCCTGACACAGTTCCAGACCCGTAAAAAGATTGTACTTTTTCCTCCTGAAGAAAGCGTTAATCTATATCAACATCCGTTTACGGTTCAAAGCCATGTGCATCCGCTTAAACCCGATTTTGAAAGATTTCCTGCATTTAAAAACTCTGTTGGGTATGAGGCTACTTTCGGGCATGGTGAAACGGTGTTTATTCCTTCTTTGTGGTGGCATTATATTAAATATGTTGATGGTGGTTTTAGCCTTGCTCTAAGAGCCAATGATTCGATCTTCACTACCGTGCGTGGTGGTTGGAATCTGGTTCGACATACTTTTGTAGATAAAGGTATGGCCAAAGTGATGGGTAGCCAATGGAAAGAGTGGAAAGAGAATAAAGCTAAAGAAAAAGCAGAACAATCTTTACAAGAGGCATGATGTATGAACAAAACAGCATTGAGAAAGGAGTACCTGCAGAAAAGAAAAGACCTGTCGGGTGCTGATAGCCGTGGCTATTCAAAGAAAATCCATGACTGGCTTTTCAGGAGTTTCCCTGTTCATAATTATGCTGTTATCCATACTTTTTTGCCCATCAGAAGAAAGAATGAAGTCGATACGCAATTGGTTATCAATACGCTGAAGAAAGATTTCAAGGCTGAAGTGGTAATACCGAAGAGCCATGACGACGGCAGCATGACCAATTATACGCTGAAAGATGACACGATTTTACTGGAAAATAAATTCGGAGTCCCGGAGCCTATCAATAGCTCACCACTAACAGTGGATGCGAAAGAAATAGACCTTGTATTACTGCCTTTGATTATTTTCGACAAACGTGGTTACAGAGTAGGGTATGGCAAGGGATACTATGATCGGTTTCTGGTGCAGTGCCGGCCTGATGTGGTGAAAATCGGCGTTTCTTTTTTTGATCCGGTAGATGCCATTGTGGATGTGAATGAGGCTGATGTAAAGCTGGATTATTGTATTACTCCGAACGGAATCTGGACTTTTTAAAATATTTTGGATTATTCCAAGAAAAGCAAATAAAAAACTATTATTTTTGTACCCCCAAAGCCCCTGTGAAAATTGGGGCTTTGTTGTAAATATATGTCTAACTAAAATTTCATCCTTTAAAAGGGTTGTTAATCATGAAAATCGCAGTTGTAGGTGCTACTGGGCTGGTAGGCACTGAAATCTTGAAAGTCTTGGCGGAACGCAATTTCCCCGTTACCGAAATCATTCCTGTTGCTTCAGAAAAATCAATTGGTAAGCAGGTTGAATTTAAGGGTAAGCAGTTTACAGTAGTAGGCTACGAAGACGCAATCAAGATGAAGCCTGCGGTGGCAATTTTTTCGGCTGGTGGAAGTACTTCGTTGGCCTTGGCTCCGAAATTTGCAGAAGCAGGCATCCCGGTTATTGACAATTCGTCAGCCTGGAGAATGGACCCTACCAAGAAATTGGTTGTGCCTGAAGTAAATGCTGATACGCTGACAGCAGAAGACAAAATTATTGCAAACCCAAACTGCTCTACCATACAGATGGTAGTGGTATTGAAGCCTTTGCATGATAAATACAAGATTAAGCGTGTGGTGGTATCAACGTATCAGTCGGTTACTGGTACAGGTAAAGCAGCTGTTGACCAGCTTTTTGCCGAAAGAAACGGTGACGAAAATGTGGCGAAGGTGTATCCACATAAAATAGACCTGAATGTGTTGCCACACATTGATGTTTTTCTGGACAACGGCTATACGAAAGAAGAAATGAAAATGACCAACGAGACCAAGAAAATTATGGGTGACGACAGCATTGCCGTAACGGCTACTACTGTGCGTATTCCAACAATTGGTGGGCACTCGGAGGCAGTGAATATAGAATTTGAAAATGAGTTTGACCTGGCTGAAGTTACTCAGATTCTGAGCGAAACGGAAGGCGTGATAATACAGGATGACCCCAAGAACTTTGTGTATCCGATGCCTATCAATGCACATGGTAAAGACGAGGTTTTTGTTGGGCGTATCCGTCGTGATGAGTCTCAGCCTAAAACAATCAATCTCTGGATCGTGGCAGATAACCTGCGTAAAGGAGCAGCTACCAATGCAGTTCAGATTGCTGAGTATTTGCTGGGCAAAGGTTTACTGGCATAATAGCCAATCAGGCATAAATAGCATAGAAAAGGGTATCGGTTATCGATACCCTTTTTATGTATTTAACAGGGTAAAAAGATGTTAGTATTTTGCATGAACAGCACTATTTGGGTCGGGGAGTAATGCGAAACTTTTTAATATCCTGTTCTTTTACGAACTTTGTAGTTTGAATAGCCGTTAAACTATTCTATCGTTACCATAATACAATCAATATTAAGTTGAAAACAAAAGGTTCAGTAAAGAATAAAGTAAACATAGTTACATTGGGTTGCTCTAAAAATCTGGTAGATTCTGAGGTGATTTACACGCAGTTAAAGGGCAATGGGTATAATGTAACACACGAGTCGAAAAAGGATGATGCCAATATAGTCATTATCAATACCTGCGGTTTTATTGATAATGCCAAACAGGAGTCCATAGATACCATTCTGCGCTATGCCGATGCCAAAGATGCCGGGGTAGTAGATAAAGTATATGTAACAGGGTGTTTGTCGCACCGATACAAAGACGAATTAGAGTCTGAAATACCGATGGTAGATGCCTGGTTTGGTACCAATGAGTTGCCTCGTTTACTTAAAACATTAAAGGCAGACTATAAACAGGAACTTGTAGGAGAACGTCTGTTGACCACGCCTGCGCATTATGCCTACATGAAGATTTCGGAAGGCTGCGATCGCCCCTGCAGTTTTTGTGCTATTCCGCTTATGCGCGGTAACCACATTTCAAAATCAATAGATGAGTTGGTATTGGAAGCCAGAAACCTGGTAAAAAAAGGCACAAAAGAATTGATACTTATTGCCCAGGATCTGACTTACTACGGGCTTGATATATACAAAAAAAGAGAGCTAGCTAACTTGCTCGATCGGTTGTCGGATGTGGAAGGGGTTGAGTGGATACGATTACAATATGCCTATCCGTCAGGATTCCCGCTTGATGTGCTGGATGTGATTAAAAACCGTTCGAATATCTGCAAGTATCTGGATATGCCTTTACAGCATGGCTCGACCGAAATGCTGAAACTCATGCGCAGAGGTATTACCCGCCAGAAAACCGAAGACCTGATTAAGACTATTCGTGATACCGTACCCGGCATTGCTCTGCGCACGACACTGATAACCGGACACCCCGGTGAAACCGAAGAGCATTTTGAAGAGATGTACCGGTTTGTAGAAGAAACAAGATTTGAACGTTTAGGCGTATTCCAGTATTCGCATGAAGAAAATACGCACGCATATACAATGCCCGACGATATTCCTGCTGAAGTAAAACAGGAACGTAATGATCTGATAATGGAATTACAGCAGGGGATTTCTCAGGAACTGAATCAGGAAAAAATCGGAAAGACTTTCAAGGTGTTGTTCGACCGGAAAGAAGGTGGATACTTTATCGGGCGTACAGAATTTGACTCACCTGAAGTTGATAATGAGGTGCTGGTGCCTGCGTCACAGTATGTTCGTCGTGGTGATTTTGCGAATATAAAAATAACCGGTGCTACCGAATTTGACTTATACGGAGAGGTAATTGCTTGATATTTCGTATAGGCAATTAGTTTCAGAAAAAGCGCAAAGTATTGGTGGAAAGCGGTACATTTAAATAGATTTTCGTTGAATTATTAAAATTTTCAAAAATTCTAATAATTTAGCAAGCCGGACGTTATTTATTTGAAGTTCATTTCAAGAAAAGTGATGAGATTGTATTTGTTTTCGTGTGTAACCTTACTTATTTCAGTAGAACTACTGGCTCAACAACCTGTTTTACGTGCGCAAAGTGCGAGTTTAGGTGCTGCTCCGTCGAACACTTCTCATAGCATTGCCAAGCCCAATTCGTTTGCTCCGGAAACCAAAAATGCTAAGAAACGTTTTGCTCCTACAGGTACTAATATTCATTTGATGCCGCTTTTCGGGGGATACGATAAAACCGAAGCTCAGAAATTAGTTGATGCCGAATTTCTGAAAGTTTGTGATCTGAACTTTAAAAGCCGGAAAGAAGCCAGTGAGTTTTTTTCCTTAAGAGCCTGGGAGTACCTGAGTGAAGGACAGAGAGATACAGCTACCTACCGATTCAATCTGGCATATCTGCTTAATGACGAAAATGTTGACGTATATTGGGGCTTGGGCGTGATAAACTATCAGAACGAGAAATATGAAGAGGCGATAAATCTGATGGAACACGGACTGCAATTAGACAATGAAGATAACACTACGCTGATGGTCGATTTGTCGACAGTATATCTGAAATGGTATATGGTTGATAAGAAGACAGAGCATCTTGACAAAACATTCAGTTTATTGACAGAGGTAGTCAGGAAATCGCCGGAATATGCCAATGCCTACATGCAGTTGTCTTTAGCTAAACTGACCAATAACGAGATTGACGAAGCCTGGGCAAATTTCCATAAAGGCTACGAGCTGGATCCACAAAGTGGTAATCCCGAAATTCTGCAGGCTTTGCTTGAAAAGAAAGAAGATCCTAAACGTATCTTCAAAAAAGCTCAATAGACTTATTTATCCGTATCGCCTTCTGTAAACCAACGGAGTAACTCCTGTCTGGCTTTTGAATATTCTGTGGAAATGCGACAGGTTCTGAAACCCGCATTCAATGCTAATCTGGCTGATATCCAATTGATTATCCATCAACATTTTGCGGGCGTTACTCAGCCTGATTTCGTTCAGAAAATAGATGTACGTCTTTCTGGTACGTGATTTAAAATAACGGCAAAACGATGGAACGGTTAAATTGGCAATTTCGGCTACTGTTTCCAATGAAATATCTTCTTTAAAATTCTCCAGTGTGAACTCCAGAATTTTCCTCATCCGCTCATTTTCGGTTTCATCCGGCTTAATACTGAATCCTTCGCTGGCCAGTAACTGATAATTCTCACATTTTGATAATTGCTCAAGCGCTTCAATCAAAGCAATCAATCGGGCTATTCCGTCCGCTTCAAATACTTTTCTGATGAGAGGCGCCAGCCCCTCGGGGAATCTGATACCGGAAGCCGCCAGGTTTAGAAGTGCTATAATTGATTTGCATTCCGGCAGGCTGCTCAGGATATTATCTGTAAAAACCGGAGAAAACTGAATTACGATGGCTTCATGCAATTCTTCTTCCTTTTTACCCGTAGAATCACTCCGCCAGAAATGCGGGAGATTGGAGCCGAGCAAAACCAGGTCACCTGCTTCAAAAGTTGATACGTGGTCACCCACAAATCTTTTCCCCTGGCCTTTTACAATCAGAGTCAGTTCGTATTCCGGGTGATAGTGCAGCGGAGCATCAAACTGAGGTAAAGCAATATATCTTGTCAGAAATGAAGAACCTTCATTGGTTATTACTTTTTCGAACAGGGCTTTCATTGAGGCAATAGATTGAAACACCGTTACGATTCAGATAACAGTGCATTAATTAACATGTATAAATTTATGAGTTGTAAATTTATGTTAAAATACTATATAAAAATGAGAATAATTAATATTTTTCTTTGAAAAATTCTACCTTATTTTGTGCACTCTATTCAACCTTAACATGATTAGGCAATGATAGCCGGTTTAGAAAAAACATCACTTTTGCTACAACTAAAAGAACCCTTTCAATTGTCGGAAGAATCCATTGCGTTTTACAGAGAAAACGGTTATGTGAAGTTGAAGCATGTACTTTCAGCAGAGGTATTGGCTTATTATGGCGAAATCATTACCGATTGGGTTTTTAAACTCAACAAGCTCACAAAACCCATGGAAGAACGTACCACTTATGAAAGGGCTTTCTTGCAGATTATGAATATGTGGCGAGAGAATGATGATGTAAAAGAGTTTGTTTTTTCTGAACGACTGGCACGCATTGCTGCGGAATTGATGGGAGTCTCCGGCGTGAGACTCTATCATGACCAGGCCCTTTACAAAGAACCTTCGGGAGGTATCACTCCCTGGCATGCCGACCAGTTTTACTGGCCTTTGTCTAATGCCAACACCATTACGGTGTGGATTCCCCTTCAGGCAACTCCTATGGAAATGGGCCCGCTGGCATTTGCAGAAAAAAGCCAGAACGTAGAAATCGGTCGCAACAAAGAAATATCTGACGAGTCTGAAGCCTTACTGACCGAAACGCTGAAACAGTTTTCGATGAACGATACGCCTTTTGAATTAGGAGAAGTCAGTTTTCATGCCGGATGGACTTATCACCGTGCCGGTGCGAATTTATCCAACAAAGCGCGTAAAGTAATGACCATGATTTACATGGACAAAGACATCAGAATCGTAGAACCTACCAACGAATATCGTGTGGCAGACTGGCAAACCTGGCTTGGCAGCAAGCCGGTTGGTAGTATTGCAGACGGAGAGCTAAACCCTATACTATACTTATCCTGAGGATTTCAAGCGGGGCTTTACACCAGTTTTTTTCGTAAAGCTCCGAATCCTATGGTCGCTATCAGACCTAAAGACCCCAGAATATACCAGAGTGCATCATAGCCAAACAGGGCAATGGTTTGTGTGCCTATCAATGGCGCTGAAATCTGTGCAACAGACCAGCTCATGGCATACATGGCTGAATACTGTCCGCGGTTATGAGGTTTCGCCCGCTCAATGCTGAAAGCGTTCATAAATGGCATGGCAAACATTTCGGAAAAAGTAGCAAAGATGATACCCACAATAAGCCAGGCATAATTATGTGTAAGCAAGAAAATAATATAATTGGGTACCACCAGAAATGCCCCCAAACTGATTAATGACAAACGCCTGAATTTTCCTTCAATTTTATAAATAAATATCATCTCAAACAGGGCTACTATCAGGCCATTCAAACCAAGTAAATAGCCGATCTGCACTTCCGATAAATTACATGCCTGTTTGTAGAATAGTGGCCCGATGGTAAATAATTGCGAGAAGGCAATGGCATATAGCGTAGCCAGCAGTATGAAAACCATATACAGCCGGTCTCTTAAAGCCGAATCTTTTTTGTCTGCAACAATGGTTTTTTCTTCAACTGTTTTTTTCTTGCGTGTACTTCTTAAAAATGCCCAGACCATCAGGCCGGCACCCATATTGGTAAAGCCATCGGCCCAGAAAAGCAGGGTGTAATCGTAGGCAGCCAGGAAACCTCCGATAGCAGGGCCAATAGACCAGCCCACATTGATAGCCAGACGAATGAGCGATACTGAACGCGTAAAGTTTTCAGGAGTGCTGAAATCTGCAATAGAGGCTGTGTTAGCAGGTCGGTAAGCCTCCCCGAAAGTACTCAAGCAAAAGGCGCAGATACCTAACATATAAAAGTGCTGAACCTGCACCATTACGATAAACATGATTCCACCGAGAAACAGGCTCCAGAACTGCACCGGGTAGTATCCGATCTTATCGGTGAGTTTTCCGCCCATCCAGGTGCCGAAAATAGAACCGGCTCCGAATAGCGTCATTACCACACCTGCCTCCTGTATACTGAAATGAAGTTTCTGTGTAAGATATACCGTCAGGAAAGCGATTACCATTGTACCGCTGCGGTTGATAAACATTACAATTGCCAATAACCACACCTGCTTTGAAAGACCACCGAAAGCATTGCGAAACAAGGAAATCATCTGGAAGAATAATAAGGTAATAGCGCTTAAGCAAAGGTAATGGTTTCGGTGCTTGCATCAAACTAAACTATTTCTTAGTTTTGTCAGAAGAGTATGCAAGCATACTAATTCTAACAAAACCTATAAAACAAATGGAAGCTTACATATATGACGCCATCAGAACCCCACGTGGGCGTGGCAAGTCAGATGGCACTTTGCACGATATTCAGCCGGTGCAATTGTTATCCACAGTTTTGAAAGCAATAAAAGAGCGCAATAATTTAGACACTTCTTATGTCGATGATTTGATTGTGGGTTGTGTTTCGCCGATAGGTGAGCAAGGAGGAGACATTGCCCGTGCGGCTGTACTTGATTCGGGCTACGCTCAAACAGTAGCAGGTGTGCAGGTGAACCGGTTCTGTTCATCGGGTCTGGAGGCCATCAATATGGCAGCGGCTTATGTAATGTCCGGGCAGTCGGATTTACTGGTTGCCGGGGGAGTAGAATCAATGTCACGAGTACCAATGGGGTCTGACGGAGGCGCTATGATGATGAACCCACAGATAATAGCCCGCCACAACATTGTGCCGCAGGGTATTTCAGCCGATCTGATAGCTACTAAATACGGTTATTCAAGAACAGATTTAGATACATTTGCGGCTGAGTCAGTTCGCCGCGCGGTAGAGGCGCAGAAAAACGGCTTTTATAAATCGATGGTAGCTGTGAAAGATGAAATAGGATTAACCGTACTCGACCGAGACGAGGGTATCCGACCGGACACCACGGTGGAATCACTGAGTAAATTAAAACCTGCCTTTGAAATGATGGGCGGCATGGGTCTTGATGCACTGGCATTGCTTAAGTATAATGAGCTGGTGGCCATTAACCATGTACATCACGCAGGTAATTCATCACAGATTAGTGATGGGGCAGGGGTTTTGTTGATTGGTAACAAAGAAACCGGACAAAAACTCGGACTGAAACCGAGGGCAAAAATAAAAGCCTTTGGTGTAGTGGGGTCAGACCCTACTATTATGCTCACGGGGCCGGTTCCGGCTACGCAGAAAGTATTGAAGCGAGCGGGCATGTCTATTAACGATATTGATATTTTTGAAGTAAATGAAGCCTTTGCAGCCATACCGATGTTGTTTATGGATCAACTGGGGGTAGACCACAGCAAAGTAAATGTGAATGGTGGCGCTATTGCCCTGGGGCATCCGCTAGGAGCAACCGGTGCTATTCTTTCAGGTGCTTTGCTTGATGAGATGGAACGAACTAATAAAGCAACAGGTCTGGTGACGCTTTGCATTGGTGGAGGTATGGGAATTGCAACAGTGTTTGAGAGGGTGTAGTAGTCTGGAAATAATGAAAAGAGTCCGTTTCAATAACATATCTGAAACGGACTCTTCTATTTTATCGCAAAATTTATCAGCGTAAATCAACTATTTCAGCACCCGGATACAATTTTTTATCGAAGGTGAAAAGTTTGTCGTCAGCAGGAAAGTTGGGTATAAACTTGTCGACTCTGAAAACCGTACGTTTACCGCTTTTATCCCATATTTTCCAAGATTTCAAAGATTTATCTTTCTTATCAACTTTCATCTGAATCTTCGCCACATTACCCGATTTGCTTTCAGGCGTAAGCTCTATTAATTCATAAGCCTGATTCCCTTCTTTTGTTTCACCTGCATGAATGTATTTGTAGCCTTTTTTGTAAAGGTTGTAGATACCTGTAGGAGACAGAGCGTCGTCAGAGGCAGGGTCAAACTCTGTAATATTTACTTCATTGGTTTCTTTTACATAAGTATAGAGGTCTTTGCCATTGGTAAAAACTTCCTGACCTGCTATTTTTAAACGGAACTTCTCGCCCTTTACTGTTACATCGCCTTTCGTACTTTCGAGCAACTGCGCATTACTGCCTTCCACACCATATGTGAACGAAGCATTGAATGATTTCATACCCAGATACTTACGGCTCACCTCGTCCAGAATAACCGTGGCTTTAGGGTCTTTCTGGGCAAATGCAATAGTAGTTGAAACAAACAAGCCGCTTATTATTAAAAACAATTTCTTCATCTGTTAAACATTTAATTGAGATTACTTACGTGTTAGACCAAAAATCTGTACCAGGGATTAATATTAACGCAGATTACGTAAAACTTCTTCCAGATGAGTAAGGTCTTTTACCAGTACCTCACGCGCCTTGCTGCCTTCAAATGGCCCTACAATACCGGCACCTTCCAACTGATCAATAATCCGACCGGCCCGGTTATAACCCAGTTTCATTTTTCGTTGTATCAGAGAGGTGCTTCCTTGCTGGTGTGTAACCAACAGGCGTGCGGCTTCTTCAAACATGGAATCCAGTTCAGACGCGTCAAAATCCTGTGTTTCGCCTTCATCGTCACCATAAAACTCAGGTAACATGTAGGCCGACTCATAGGCTCTCTGGCTTCCGATAAACTCGCATATTTCTTCCACCTCCGGCGTATCAACAAACGGACACTGCAGACGAACCATATCAGACCCCATTGAAAGCAGCATGTCGCCATTGCCTACCAGTTGCTCTGATCCTCCGGTATCGAGGATGGTTCGTGAATCAATTTTTGAAGTTACTTTGAACGACAAACGCGCTGGGAAGTTGGCTTTAATAAGCCCTGTGATCACATTTACCGAGGGGCGTTGCGTAGCTACAATCAGGTGAATACCAATGGCACGGGCAAGCTGGGCAAGGCGTGCAATGGGTTGCTCTACTTCTTTTCCGGCGGTCATCATCAAGTCGGCCAACTCATCTATAACAAGTATTATATATGGTAAATATTTATGGCCTTTTTCAGGATTCAGGCGACGTTGCACAAACTTGACATTATATTCACGGATATTCCGTACTCCGGCATCTTTCAGCAGGTTATAGCGGTTATCCATTTCAATACACAAAGAATTGAGCGTATAGATTACTTTTTTGGTATCGGTAATAATGGCCTCTTCAGAGTTTGGCAACATGGCCAGAAAATGCCGTTCTATCTTGTTATAAAGTGTTAACTCTACCTTTTTGGGATCAACCAGCACAAACTTTATTTGCGACGGGTGCTTTTTGTAAAGCAAAGAAGTAAGAATCACATTCAGACCGACTGACTTACCTTGTCCGGTTGCACCGGCCATCAGCAAGTGGGGCATCTTGGCGAGGTCAGTAATAAATACCTCGTTTGAAATAGTCTTGCCTAAAATGATTGGTAGCTCGAAAGTACTTTTCTGAAATTTCTCGTTCGAAATCACCGATTTCATAGTTACCATCTCCCGGTTTTTGTTCGGTACCTCAATACCGATTGTACCCTTACCCGGCATGGGAGCAATGATACGAATACCCAAAGCCGCCAGATTTAGCGCGATATCGTCTTCCAGGTTCTTTATTTTAGATATTCTGATACCGGCATCAGGAACAATTTCATAAAGTGTAACCGTTGGCCCAATGGTAGCTTTGATGCTCGAGATACCAATCTGGAAGTTGCGCATCGTTTCTACGATTTTGTTCTTATTGGCCTCCAATTCCTCTTCGGTTACTTTTCCTCCGGCATTGTTGTATTCGCTCAACAGATTTACCGGTGGATATTGATAATTGCCTAAGTCGAGTGTAGGATCGTACAAGCCGTGGTCTTTCAGTACTTTTTCATTGACATCATCTTCATCCAGGTCGCCGTCTTCATCCTCCTGTGGCGTTTCATTGGTTCTGGTGTCTTCAATAATGAAAGTAGGACCTCCTCTCAAAGACTCATTGGTTTGGGTGCTTTTTGCAGGATCAGCTTTTTCTATTTCCAATTCAACACCGTTACGGCCTGAAGGTGCAGGTGTATGCGTGATATTCTCTGAAAATGCTTTTTCTTCAAAAGGTCTGGGTACTTCTATTTCTTCCAACACTGGCTCAGACCTGCGGAACTCTTCCTGCACAGGCTCTTTCCGTCTGAATGTCGGTTCATCAAAAGGCAATACATCTTCGTCCAGGTCTACCTGTACTGCATTCCGGATACGTTCGGTGGCCAGGTCTTCTTTGGGCGCACGATTGAAAACTTTGACTATAAACCAGTCGTCGATAGTAGAGTAACCGTGAAAAAATATCAACCAGGCAACTAGTACCAGCATGATCATCAATATGCCTCCTGTAGCAATGGTATGATAAAGGAATTTGTTGACCGAATAACCGATGCCGCCACAGAATATCCCGGCGGGTAACTCAAACAATGAAACAAAATAACCGAGACAGATACTTGACCAGAAAATATAGAAAACACTGCCTATAGTGAAGCGATTCAGGCTTTGATTCAATAAGTCTTTTTTGAAAACGAGCCGGAATCCAGCCCAGAATATAATAGGAATCCAGCCGAATGCAGAAATGCCGAACCATTCGAAAATAAAATAGTGTGATAAATAAGCGCCCATTAAGCCCATCATGTTGCGGGGCTTAAGCTCTGTTTGTTCAAGTGAGGCACTGAAAGTACGTTGCACGATATCCTGATCGGCATCTCCTACCATCAGGTGTGAAACGAATGAAACGAGAAGAATGACCGAGAGAACAAGCAGGAAGGCTCCAAATGCCAGCACGTAGCTTTCAGTACTTACGTTAATCTCAATGGGTCCTTGTGTTTCGCTGCTACCCGAACCTTTCGAAGCAGTACGTTGGGTATTCTTCGGTGGCTGCTTTTTACGAAATGTATTACCGGACATCTTATAATTTTATTAGGAAAGCTATGAATTTTAAAACAAATATATAAATCTTAGGATAAAAACCCTTAAAATTCAGGTAAAATAGTATTTAATGGTTCCTTAAAAGGTTGGTAGCCAAGCGAATCGGGAATGTGATTTTCAAGGTAATAGCCGGGTACAATATGCTTGTTAAGAATAAACGTAATGACCTCGTTTTTACTGATAATTTACCTGTAAAAAATTATCTGCCTGCCTTCGTGACCCAGAATCGTTCCCCTCTGAACTGGCACCAGGCTTTGCTGAATACCCCTGACTCGTTTTTCACAAACAGGATATTCATGTTCATTGACGAAAAATAATCGGGGGCATCCTGATAGAGATGAAAGAAATTCCGGGTGTCTCGTCCGTTCCATACAAAATGTAGCGTATTGTCATTCTGGCTTATCACCAGTTTTCTTCCGGTGGCGTCTTCATAAGTACCAACGTACTGCGCAAATTCTGCTGTTCTGTTTTTTATCGAAGGAAGCGCACAAGTAGCAATACTGTCAATTTCTTTCATGAGTTCATGAGCAAACGATGCCAGATTTTTCTCTCCTTTTTCTCTGGTACCCAGAGCGGCATAGCCATTGATTCCGCTGGTGTTCAGGTTTCCTCCTTCAATCATTACAGGTGTCATGTTGCCACTTTTGCCTTTCATGCTCGAGTCGTTCACGGCCTGGCCCATATCAACTAAATCGGGGCGGATGCTTAATACGTTAGAGGTTTCCAGTTCGTCGGCATGTCCGCTATAAGTTTTGGTTCTGAAACGGGCTTCTGCTTTATCGAAAGAGGGGCGGTCGTAACGACTAAAATAGAGTAATATACCTTCCTCAGCAAGCGTTTTTGCTGCGGTTTCAAGCGTGGGGGTGGTGCTGACCCCGACATTGATGATGTAAAACCGTCGTGGCCCGTATCCGGCCAGACTCCTCACAATTTCTACGACCATATTGGTAGCAGTAGCAAAAGAGGTACTGGTAGAACCCGGATATTTAAGAAAAGCCGGATAAAATCCATAGCTGACAGTAGGAGTGATAACTACCTTTTTTTTCGCAGCTACTCTTTTTGCCAGTGCTTCTGCTTGCAGGAAATCAGTTGAAAGGGGTAGATGAGGACCATGTTCTTTAGCACCCGCCCCGAGTGGGATTACAATTACCGTTTCACGGTTCAGTATTTTTCTGGCTTCTGTCCAGCTGATGTCTTCCAGATATATGGCCTCGTTGGTTGCCGGGTTACCTTGTTGTGCAAAACTGTTGAGTGTAATGCTTAGGAGTATAAGGGAGTAGATTTTTTTCATATCAAAGGGAATAATGGTTAGTTATATCGATTACAGTGAATAAATTCACCGGTTATTTTTTATAGATGATACCGAATTAAGTCGGTATTGATAGAATTACAACCTTTGTTTCGATAGACACCCAATTCATTGGGTGTTTTTATGAATTTATTTCAAGCTATCTACAAACGTGCCGGCCAAAGCAGAGGCATTGCTGTTAAGCAACGACTCATTCACCAGTAGATTAAACCCATTGCTTTCATTGGGGCGGGCTATAATGCCGTTTTTCTTCAGGTTTTCGGCCAATGTTTTTGGTGCAATGCCTTTTACAGTTAATTTAAAAATATTTGTTCCGTTAGCAATACGCTCTACTTTAAATGCTTCACGTGCATTCAGTCTCTTTATCAGTTCTTCGGCTATGTTCGTTGCCTTCGCGTATCGCTCAGAAAAGCCATCGAGATAGTGGAGGGCTACAGCCGCATAAGGCCATGCCTGATGCAAACCGCCACCGAACATTCGTCGGGCGTGATACATTGGTGCAATCAGTTCTTTAGGTCCCGCCAGAATAGCACCTGAGGCGGCATTGAAGTACTTATAAAGCGAGACATAAACGGTATCGAACAAAGAGGCATAAGAGGCAGGGCTAATGCCTGTATAGGCCGATGCCAGAAATAGCCTTGCTCCGTCAAGATGCATTTTAATGTCGTTTGCTTTGGCCAAAGTAGCAATCTGCTTCATCAGCTCATAGTCAAACACTTCTCCGGTTTTTCTACGCACAGGCGATTCTATTGAGATTACCCCGACTTTAGAGGCCACTCTACCACCTGCTGTGCGTTTCAGCACTTCGCTTACTTCGTCTACAGTAAAAGTAGCTTTGTCGAAACCTAATGGAATCAGATTAAGATTACTCAGTATCTGGGTACTGTCGCCGGTATCGTTATAGACATGGCTTTCGTGTTGCAGAATCACCCTGCTATTTTTGCCTGCCAGTGTCCTGATGGCCAGATGATTGGCCAGCGTGCCCGTTGGCATAAAAACTGCCGCTTCTTTACCCAATAGTTGAGCCATTTTTATTTCCAGTTCTTCCACGCAACCATTTTGTGAGTAATAATCTGCTGTCAGATTCTTCTTTTTTACTATATCGGCCAGCAATTCAGCATAAGCTGCAGGCGTAAGAACCAAGCCATCGGATACGAAATTGACGGATGCGTTTGGGGTATCAGAAACGTTTTCGTCAGGCATAAAGGCTTGTGCCGATAAGGCAGGCGCCATTGAAAGCAAGGAAGACATTTTCAGGAAACTCCTGCGTTGTAGGTGATTCATGCGTTTGCGAAGTGTTTAAGAGAGAATCACTAAAAATACAGATAAATTTCAAGGTCAGGAAATGATAAACTTATTTTTTAAAGCAAACCGGTAGTCATATTCGCAAACTTGTCGTTATTATTAACAGAATCTGACAATATGAATTAATATTTCAGTATCCCTATGTAAAAACACCCTTTTTTGAATAGATTTGATAATTGATTGAAAAGGAGAAAAAGGGCAGTTTTATTTTTAAATTTTTTTAATAATGTATTAAATTGTTTCATTTTTTCTAGAAAAAGTACTACTTTTGTTTTCCAGGCAATCTTTATTCAAACCCCCTAAATGAAAACTCTGACCGTAAAAATTAAATACTTTTTCCTTCTTTGCCTTGTTACGGTAGGCATTGCTTCTGTGGTCTGGAATTGTACCAGCGCTTCTGCAGAAACATCGGCTATGCCCGATGAAGTAGATTATAACTTTCATATCCGTCCGATCCTGTCAGACCGTTGCTTTAAATGCCACGGCCCCGATGCCAATAAGAGAGAGGCCAACCTGCGGCTGGATACCCCCGAGGGTGCCTATGCAGCCTTAAAAGATAACCCGAAAGCACATGCTATTGTAGCAGGTAACCCGGATATGTCAGAGGTGTTTTTGAGAATTACTGCTAAAGATTCTACACAGATAATGCCCCCGGTAGAATCTAATCTGAAACTAACGCAGCATGAAATTGATCTGATTAAAAAATGGATTAAACAGGGAGCAAAATATAAAGAGCACTGGGCGTTTATTGCACCTGAAAAAATGAATGTGCCGAAAGCAGATGAAGATTGGGTAGTGAACGAAATAGATAATTTTGTGTACCACAAAATGCGCGATAAAGGGCTGAAACCCAACGAAGAGGCAGATAAAGAACAATTGTTGAAAAGAGTGAGTCTTGATTTAATCGGTTTGCCTCCTACGGTTGAAATGCAGGAGCGATTCCTGAAAGATAATTCGGCCAACGCCTATGAGAAAATAGTGGATGAGTTGTTGAAAAATAAGCATTATGGTGAGAAAATGGCTGCCTACTGGCTGGATGTAGCCCGGTATGCCGATTCGCATGGGTATCAGGATGACGGACTGCGCACCATGTGGCCCTGGAGAGACTGGGTGATTCACGCCTATAATGATAATTATCCTTACAGTAAATTTCTGAGCTGGCAATTAGCCGGAGACCTATTGCCTAATCCAGATGGTAGCGGTTCACCGTCGAAGGAAATGCTATTGGCAACCGGATTTAACCGGAACCACAAGATTACGCAGGAAGGCGGTGTAATTGACGAAGAATACAGAATAGAATACGTGACCGACCGCACCAATACTTTTGGTAAGTCGTTTCTGGCACTGACGTTTGAGTGCGCCAAATGCCATGACCATAAGTATGATCCGATCTCTCAGAAAGATTATTACCGCACTTTTGCTTTCTTCAATCAGGTGCCTGAGAAAGGACTTTTCGGAACGATCGATGCCTCTTTTGCTGATCCGCCGAATATGGCCATTACCGATGCCGATGTGAAATCATTATTGAAGTTTATCAATAAGAAAGATACGGCCAAAGTAATGGTAATGGTGATGAAAGATACTTCCAGAACACGCACTACTTATGTGCTGAACCGGGGAAATTATGATTCGCATGGAGATTCGGTGACCTTCGGCTTGCCTAAAAGAGTGATGGCTTTTGATACTCTAAAATATGGCAGAGGTCGGCTAGGGCTGTCAAAATGGATGCTGGATGCTAAAAATCCGCTTACGGCGAGAGTATATGTTAACCGGCTTTGGGCGCAGTTTTTTGGCAGAGGCATTGTGAAAACCCTGGGCGATTTTGGTATGCAGGGAGAGCTGCCATCGCACCCTGAGTTGCTCGACTGGCTGGCTGTGGATTTCAGAGAAAAAGGTTGGAATGTGAAACGACTGGTAAAGAAGATTGTGATGTCGGCCACTTACAGGCAGTCGTCAGTCGTGACAGATAAACATCTGAAAACCGACCCTGAGAATATTTATCTGGCGCGCAGCCCGCGTATTCGTCTGCTGGCTGAAAACGTACGAGACTATGTATTGTCAAGCAGTGGCATATTAAATGATGAAATCGGCGGGCCGAGTATTAAACCGTATCAGCCGAAAGGATTATGGGAAGTGGCTACATCAGGCCGGGGCAGTTTGTCAAGATATGTACAAGACCATGAATCTGACCTGTACAGGCGCGGCATGTATGTATTTATCAAGCGCACCGTTCCACCACCCACCATGTTGATTTTTGATGCCAGCAACCGCGACCAGTGTGAAGTGCAGCGCGTACGTACCAACACACCTTTGCAGGCGTTGGTGATGATGAACGATCCGCAGATGATAGAGGGGTCGAGGGTATTGGCAGAACAACTTTCGCTGGAAAACGACAGCTATGACACCAAACTGGAAAAGGCATTCAGAAAAGTGCTTTGCCGCAAGCCGAATGAAAAAGAGATGGTCATTGTAAAGCAATACTTTACCAACGAAGCAGGGTTATTGAAAAAAGATTTGAAAAGAGCCGAAAGGCTGCTGAATATAGGCGAATACAAGCATGAAGCAGTGAAAGACAAAGCATCAGCCGCTGCCTTGATGCAAACCATTCAGATGTTGTATAACATGGAGGAGGCTATTACCCGCATATAGCCATTTTTGATTGCCATTTATCGATTTTAATTTTCTCAGATGGAAAACGAATTTTTCAAAAACAGATTGAATATTACCCGCAGGCATTTTCTGAGCAAATCGGCAGTGGGTTTGGGTAGCATGGCTTTGGGTTCATTAATGATCCCTAATCTTTTTACAGGTGGAGAAGAAAACCTGGCGCAATTGCCATTGGGCTTGCCACACTTTGCCCCGAAAGCCAAAAGAGTGATTTATCTGTTTCAGAATGGGGCGCCTTCGCAACTGGAAACTTTCGACTATAAACCATTGCTCAACAAAATGGCGGGCGAAGACCTGCCGGAGTCCATCAGAGGAGGGCAACGATTGACGGGCATGACCGCCAATCAGACCAAGTTTCCATTGATTGGCTCTTACTTTGATTTTAAACAGTATGGGCAATCGGGCGCCTGGGTAAGTGATATGTTCCCTAACATGGCCAAGATTGTGGATGAGCTTTGTATCATCAAGACCATGAATACCGAGGCCATTAACCATGACCCTGCTTTGACATTCCTGCAAACGGGTGCACAGGTGGGTAACCGACCGAGTATGGGTGCCTGGATGAGCTACGGGCTGGGCAGCGAGAATAAGAATTTACCTGCCTTTTGTGTATTACTTTCACGCGGACGGGGTAACGGGCAAGGGGTATATTCTAAATTATGGACCAATGGTTTTCTGGATTCTACCCATCAGGGGGTGGTATTCAGCAGTGGAGAAGACCCGATTCTGTATCTGAAAGATTCTGACGGGATAGATAAAGAAACCCGTCGCCGGATGTTAGACAAACTGGCTGAACTGAATCATTTAGGATTTGAAACCAACGGCGACCCGGAAGTGCAAGCCAAAGTACAGCAATACGAAATGGCATACCGCATGCAGACCGCTGTGCCTGAATTGACCGACTTATCGAAAGAGCCTGACCATATCGTGAAAATGTACGGTCCTGAATGCTTGGTGCCTGGTACTTATGCAGCCAATGCATTGCTGGCAAGAAAACTCTCTGAGTCTGGCGTACGATTTGTACAGTTGTATCATCAGGGATGGGATCAGCACGGCAACCTACCCAACGAAATGCCTTTGCAGGCAGAAGACGTAGATCGTTCGTCGGCTGCATTGATTATGGATTTGAAACAAAGAGGCTTGCTGGATGAAACCCTTGTGATATGGGGTGGGGAGTTTGGTAGAACCAATTATTGTCAGGGTAGCTTTACTAAAGATAATTACGGTCGCGACCACCACCCGAGAGCCTATACCATCTGGATGGCAGGTGGAGGCGTAAAACCCGGGATTGTATATGGCGAAACAGACGAGTTTGGATACAATATCATAAAAGACCCGGTGCACATACACGATTTCCATGCGACTGTGATGCACCTGATGGGAATGAACCATGAGCAACTAACCTATAAACATTTAGGCAGAAGATACCGACTGACCGACGTAGCAGGTAAGCTGGTGCCCGGCATTATGGCCTGATCCTGCTTTCTGTCTGAACCACCTATTGCACCCTGAACACATCGATGAATCGTTTCTATAAAGCAAGCTCGTATCTTTTATTAGTTTTTAATATTCTGCTGATTTTTCTGCTCGCATTTGAAGAGCGGGTAAAAATACCATTGTGGGTGAGTCCCTTCGGACGGCTTCATCCCATGTTGTTGCATCTTCCTATCGGGTTCTCTATTATTCTGGTGCTGATTATACTGCTAAGGAAAGAGATTGATCCGAAAAGCTATGGTTTTTTTGTAAAGCTGATGCTTATAATTACAGCACTTACGTCTTGTATAGTGGCTTTGATGGGCTTTTTTCTGTCGAGAGAAGGAGGATATGACGCCCATTTGCTGCAATGGCACAAATGGACGGGTGCGGGTGTAAGTTTATTCACTTATGCTTTAACCTGGTTTTATGAACAATTAAGTCGCAGAACAAAAGTACTTCAATTGCTTTCGGCAGGAGGGTTGATACTGTTCATGGTCGCGGGCCATTATGGTGCAGCCATTACACACGGCGAAAATTATGTGTTTGAGGCTTTTGAAAGTAAAGAGAATGCCCTATCATTCGCACCCGACAACAATCTGTATCAGGCAGCTATTCTGCCTATTCTGGAAAAGAAATGTATGGCCTGCCACAATGACCAGAAGGTGAAAGGGGAATTGAATATGAGCAGTGTAGAAAAAATACTGAAAGGAGGCAAACACGGGGCTTTGTGGAAAGCCGGAGATACCTTGAATAGCTTATTGTTACAAAGGGTACATTTGCCTGTTGAGCAAAAAGAACACATGCCGCCCAAAGGTAAGGAACAACTGACTTTTGAAGAGATCGCTTTACTGACTGCCTGGATTCAGGAAGGAGCCAATATGAAAAAGCTGGTCAGAGATTATCCTGAAATATCCAAAACCCGGACATTGGCATCGAAAATAGCAGGTAACGGGAAAGCTGAAAAAAACTATAATTTTCCGGAGGCATCAGAAAGTACGCTGGCAGAAGTAAATACGCCATTTTGTGTGGTAACGCCTCTGGCGACGGGTTCTCCGGCACTGGAAGCAGCGTTTTTTGTAAGTAAGAAATTTGACCGGAAATCACTCGAAAACCTGTCGAAAGTAAAAGAGCAGTTGATAGAACTGGGCCTGTCTAAAATGCCTGTGAAAGATGAAGATATTAAACTGATTGCTCAATTCCCGAATCTTGAAAAACTTAATCTGAATCAGACCGATATTACCGGTAATACTTTAGATCAATTGGCTTTGTGTAAACAATTGAGCTCGGTGACTTTGTCGGGTACTAAAGTTGGTAAGGCTCAATTACAGAAACTGATGACACTGCCTGCATTGAAAGAGGTCTTTGTATGGAATACCTCGTTGGACTCATTGGCCATTCAGGAGTTTGCCAAAAAATATATAGGCGTAGTATTTGATGCCGGATACAAGGAGAATCCGAACGAAATACTAAAACTGAATCCGCCTATTCTGGTCAATGAGGATTTTATTCTGAGAAAAGGCGTACCGATTGAGTTAAAGCATACGCTCCGGAATGTTCAGATTCATTATACACTGGATGGCACCGACCCTGACTCAACCACCGAAAACATTTATACGAAACCGCTGGTTATTGATAACTATACGCGTATAAAGGCGATGGCCACCAAAGAGAGCTGGCGAGCCAGTGGTAGCGTATCTTACACTTTTTTTAAGTCTGGCTTTGTAGCAGACACCGCTATTCTGTTGACGGCGCCAAAACCCCAATACACTGGTAAAGGAGGAAAAAACCTGATAGATTTGAAGAAAGGCCCGAACGATAATCATGGAGATGCGGCCTGGTTGGGTTATCAGCAGGAAGATTTTGTAAGTTTACTGGAGTTTAAGAAACCCACTACACTTAGTATGATTACCCTTAGTTATTTATTGAGAACAGGCTCTCATATACTGACGCCAGCCACCGTTGAGGTATGGGGAGGTAATAGTGAAGCAGATTTAAAGAAGTTGCAGCGGGTAGTGCCTGAACAACCGGACAAAATGCAAAGTGCTGTGAATCTGGGTATCAACGTACCTATCAAGCCTGGTGAGTATAAGGTGATAAAAGTGATAGTGAAACCTTTGCCGAAACTGCCGAAGTGGCATCCGGATAAAGGGAAACCGGGTTGGTTTTTTATAGATGAAATCCTCTTCAACTAAAAATTGTACTATGCAAATTTCGCGCCGTTCGTTTTTACTGGCCGGTTTGGCGTTATCAGCCTTTAGACAGAGAAAACTGCAGGTAATGACCATCAATGGGCCAATTAATGCTTCTGAGATGGGTAAAACCCTGATACATGAGCATTTTCTGGTTGACTTTATCGGAGCCGACAAAACAAACAAATCACGTTGGGATAAAGAGAAAGTAATAGCCAGAGTATTGCCTTATCTGAACGAAGTAAAAGCCTTTGGTATTAAAACGGTTTTCGACTGTACACCCAACTTTTTAGGACGGGATGTGGAATTGTTTAAATTACTGTCGGAGAAAACAGGCTTACAAATACTCACCAATACAGGGTATTATGGAGCAGTGGGAAACAAGTACCTGCCTCAATGGGCTTTTACGGAATCTGCTCAGGAACTGGCCAATAGATGGATAAAGGAATTTAAAGAGGGTATCGACGGCACCGGAATCAAACCCGGGTTTATCAAAATAGGGGTAGACGGAGGAAAGAGTCTTTCGGATATTCATCAAAAACTGGTTAAAGCGGCAGGACTTACACATCTGGCAACGGGGCTTACCATCTGCTCGCATACAGGCCCCTGGCACATTGCAGCAGAAGAAATTGAAGTATTAAAAAGTGTAGGTGTGAGTCCATCAGCCTTTGTGTGGGTGCATGCACAAGGTGAAAACAATAAAGCAGGGCATACTAAAGCAGCCCGCATGGGTACATGGGTAAGTTTAGATGGCATAGGCTGGGGAGACTTTCAAACCTATGCCGATTCAATAGATTTAATGAAATCAAATGGTGTATTGAACCGCCTGCTGATTTCGCATGATGCCGGTTGGTATAAACCAGATGAACCCGATGGGGGAGAGTTCAAGGGCTTTACCAATATCTTCAAAGAATTGTTCCCTCTGCTAAAGCAAAAAGGGTTTACCGATAAAGATTTCGAACAGCTTCTGGTTAGGAATCCTGCTGAAGCATTTGCATTACGTGTTCGTAAGGTCTGAATAGTCTCTCTTTTCTTAATCAATAACCTATTGCTTTATCTTTTTTGAATGGTTTGCCCGACCAGGCTTTTTGCTGTGTCCATTCTTCATCAGGTGCAGACCAGAATGGGTCAGATTCAGGTAAGCCTAATGGTAGGAATCCCAGTGTGGTCAGGTACATGCTGCCTGCATTGGAGTAAGAATCAGCAATGCCGGGTTGATGCCCTGCAAAACCCAGCGTTAACCAACCGGCCTTATCAAAAGTATCTTCCTGTCCGAACATGCGCTTCATCACTGCAGTTATGGCACATCTAACCTGTGAGGGGCTGACTCCTTCAGGCAATTGATGCAATAAAGCTGAATGAGCTAATGCCTGAAATGCGCCCAGACGATAGGTGACACTGCGACCAAACGGAGGAAAAGAGCCTTCAGGAGAAATCAGCCTTTCCAGAAAATCGGCCTGTCTTTGCATTCTTTTCACGGCTTTATTGTATTGATCTTCCAATGCCTGATTCTTCTTATCAGGCGATTGTCTCTGATGCACTTTCAGCATCGTATCAAGTACATCTACTATCATCGGATGAATCACAAAAGAATTGTAATAATCCATGTGGAAAACCTCTCCGTCTTTAAACCAGCCGTCACCCACATAAAAACTTTCAATTATCCTTAGTCCATAATCAATTCTGAAACGGTCAGCTTCTTCGCCAACATATAATAAAAATACCTCCACAATGGCTGAAAATAACAACCAGTTGTTGTTTCCCGGTACAACCCTTCTTAACAATCGGAATTCTTCTATCACTCGTTTTTTGGTGATTTCATCCAGCGGTTGCCAGAGAGCCTCGGGTGCTTTCAGAAAACTTTGAGCTAAAAATGCGGCATCTACCAGTGTTTGTCCTTCTTTTCGCCAGAGCATGTAGTCAGGACTCGCCGGATCAACACTGTTTTTGATACTTCCGAGTGCATATGTTCTTAGTTTTTTACGCAATTTCCCTTCTTCGGTGTTGGTATCGGGCAGGGCGAGCCAGGGTGCTATGCCTGTCATGGTACGGGCAAAACCTTCCAGAAATGCTACTTTTGCATTTCGATTGTCCCATATAGGGCTGTATTCAACCTGCCAGTTTTTTTGTAGGGTGTTTTCGCTAAGGTTTTTGAGAACGGGCTCGGCAATTTTATAAAGCAGCCTGGCCCAGTAAAGGCGGGTATCGTCTTTGGCGTGAATAATACTGGTCTGAATAGGAGCTTGGGTTGTAACAAGGGCAAAACCTGCCATTGTGTTTTTCTGGATAAAGTCTCGGCGGTTCATGGGTTGAATATAATTTATGGCAAGATATGCCTAAAATCAATGGCATGCAACCCATGCAAAAGATGCCGGTGAATTAAGAGACTAGAATAAGGAATTGAATTAACTTATTTCAATTTCATCTCCGTGTTTATTCAGGAAATGGAATTCGGTGATGCCGATAGAAGAATCTTTCACCAGTTTTATCCAGGTACGATATTTGAAGAACCACTTGAGTTGCTTAGAGATAATGCCTTCGCGGTAGTAAGCATACACAAATGGGTGCAGAATAATACTGATACCCGTTTCGTTTTGTTTCGAAAGGATATAGTCCAGATTATTCTCGATTAAATCGGTAATAACAATGCTCGCCTGAATAGTACCGGTACCACCACAAGTAGGGCAGGTTTCACGGGTTACAATATTCATTTCAGGGCGCACACGCTGACGGGTAATCTGTAGCAGACCGAATTTAGAAATAGGCAGAATGGTGTATTTCGACCTGTCGCCTTTCATTTCCTCTTTCATTGCTTCCTGAATCAAACGACGATTCTCGTTCTTCTTCATGTCAATGAAATCGATCACTATAATACCGCCCATATCACGCATACGCAACTGGCGTGCTATTTCTTTGGCTGCTTCAAGGTTAACTGTCAAAGCAGTTGACTCCTGATCACCCTCCTGTGTTGATTTATTGCCACTGTTGACATCAATCACATGCAATGCCTCAGTATGCTCAATAATCAGGTAACCACCACCCGGCAAACTTACTGAGCGTCCAAACAGAGATTTTATTTGTTTCTCTATACCGAACTGTTCAAAAAGTTTGGTTTTTCCTGAATGGAGTTTCAGAATTCTTTCTTTTTCAGGAGCAATGGTATGCAAAAAACTTTTGATGCCATCAAAGTTCTCTTTCGAATCAACATAGATATTGTCGAAATCGTCATTCAACATATCACGCAGAATGGAAGATGCTCTGTCCATTTCGCTGATAATCCGGTCGCGAGGCTTGGCATCACGCAGGGTTTTCATCCCTGACTCCCATTTGTCTACGCAAAAATCAATGTCTCGTTTTAATTCGTCCAG
The DNA here is from genome assembly GCF_058808615.1 of Emticicia sp. GW821-FHT11C11. Taxonomy (NCBI): domain Bacteria; kingdom Pseudomonadati; phylum Bacteroidota; class Cytophagia; order Cytophagales; family Leadbetterellaceae; genus Emticicia; species Emticicia sp. GW821-FHT11C11. The sequence goes on along the minus strand of NZ_JBXARV010000002.1, from coordinate 182,203 downwards.
ATCTTTACCTTCGGCAACGGTTCTGACAATCACCCCGAAGTTTTCAGGTTTAGTCGAAGATACTAACTTATGTAAACGCTGGCGTTCTTGTTTGTTAGTTATTTTCTTAGAGATATTAACCGAAGAGCTGAATGGCACGAGTACAATGTTACGACCTGCAATAGAGATATCGCACGATAACCGTGGCCCTTTGGTAGAAATAGGTTCTTTCACGACCTGCACCAGAATAGGAGTATTCTTGGTAACAACTTCGTTAATCTTACCTAGTTTATCAATATCTTTTTCTAAATGAAAACCTTTCAGGCGAAGATTGACAGGACGCTTAGCGATAACGTCTTTGACAAATTTGCTGAGAGAATTATACGAAATGATTTCGTTGTAGTGAAGGAAACCATCTTTATCATAGCCAACATCTACAAAGGCAGCATTGTTGCCTTGTACCACTTTCTTCACAACACCCAAATAGATATCTCCGACGGAAAACTGGTGTTCCGTCTCATCAAAGTGATATTCCAGTAGCCTTTTGTCTTGTACGAGGGCTATCCTATCACCTTTCTGTGTGGTACTGATATATAATTCGTTGCTCAAAACTGAGGTAGAATCAAGAGGTTTAGATATTGTTTTGGCTAAATGATGGTGTTGATAGTCATAAGTGCAAAAATTAATGGAACTTATGACTATCAAATTTTAAGAAAGATTATTTCTTCTTATGACGGTTCTTTCTAAGACGTTTCTTTCTTTTGTGAGTTGACATCTTGTGTCTTTTTCTTTTCTTTCCGCAAGGCATAATTGTAAATGATTAGAAACCCCAACCCCTGAAGAGGTGTATTATTCAATAAAAGTATTTTATATTTTCCCCCCTTCAGGGATGGGGGCGACCGTCAAACGGTGTTTTTTATCGAACCGCAAAGATAGTGAATTATTTTATACTCTCCAAAGTCTTGTTCAGTTCTTCTAATAAAGTCGGTTCTTTAACTTTTTGTTTCAGATCCAGCAGTATTTTTTTTGCCTGCTCTTTTTCGCCAGACTCAAGCAAGCTATAACCTAAACCAAATTGCGCGTTTACATTGGCAGGATTAATACGCAACACCTGTCTGAAACGGTCGGCAGCTTTGGCATATTGGTTCGATTGCATCGATAATACCCCCATATTCATCAGCGCCGGTTCAAAATTAGGTTCTTCTGCCAGCACTTCGCGAAGCATCATAATTGCCTGCATTGGCGAATCGGTCTGCACGTATGTCATGGCCAGATTCGTTTTTGCCTGCAACTGGCGCGGGCTTTTTTCTAATACCTTATTATAGGCCGCCCGTGTTTTATTAGCCAGATATTCAACATTTTCGGGTTTCAGAGCCAGATTGAAAGCCTGGAAATAAGCATCGCCTGTTTTCAGCCAGTTTTCTGTGCTCGGTTGCACCAGCGCTACTTTCTCTACATAGGCGGCGGCACTGTCAAAGCGGTTTCCTTCGGCAAAGACCTCCGCCAGCTGGCCGTAAATGGTTTTTTTTTCGGTGGCAGATGTTAATTTCTGCTTCAGATCAGCTATTTGTTTTTCCTGCTCGGGCGATAGTTTAGGCGCCTGAGTGGTAATGTCTGCCTTTTCGTTGCCGGTAGCAGCCGGTTTGTTATTGGCTACTTTGTCACGATTAGACTTAGCCTCATTTTTAACAACCACTTTGGGTCGATAATAAAGAAAGCCCGTGAGGGCTATCGAGACTGCTATTAGTATTAAAAAATGTCGTTTCATAGATTCTGGATAATCGTGGATAGCGCATCGCGCTATCCACAATCGGTCAATTTGCCCTTTTGAGGCATTGAAATTATTTTACGTTGGTTTTCACTTGTTCCGTAAATTCTTTGGCCGGTTTAAAGCCTGGAACAGAGTGAGCCGGTACGGTTACCGTAGTTTTAGCAGAAATGTTACGAGCTTTTTTAGCAGCTCTTCTCTTGTTTACAAAACTTCCGAAACCTCTAACATAGACTGCATCGCCTTGGGCTAATGTGTCTTTTACTGTGTTAAAAAATGCCTCAAGTGTAGATGATACACTTGCTTTGTCCACGCCAGTCTTGTCGGCAATTGCTGAAATTACTTCTGCTTTAGTCACGTTCGTAACTTATTTTTAGGTTTTATTATTGATTTTACCAAGATAACTACTGAATTGAAAGGACGTAAGAAACTAAATAAAGCAGACGCTTAGTTTTATTAATTTAACATCTCCAAACTCTTTGGTTTTATTTTGGGTTTGCAAAGATACAGGATTTAACAATACTATGCCAAAAAGATTTTAGAAATTTTTCCTATAATTGCTTAATAATTAGTGAGTTATATATTTTTTTATGGCAAAACAAATATTTTGGAAAAGAAAAAATAAGAGATTCTCAAGAAAACTTCAATAAAAATTGGAAAGACAAACGTTTTCCGAAGTACTCCGCAACTGGTATTATGCCAACAAAAGAGATTTACCCTGGAGGAACACAAATGACCCGTATAAGATTTGGTTGTCGGAAGTTATTTTGCAGCAAACCCGTGTAGTGCAGGGATTACCTTACTATAATAAATTTGTTGAAAAATACCCAACCGTAACTGCTCTGGCAGAAGCCGATGAGAAAGATGTTCTGAGGCTCTGGCAGGGTCTGGGCTACTACTCAAGAGCAAGAAATATGCACCAGACAGCCAAAATCATAGTGAACGATTGGGATGGAGTGTTTCCGGGAACCTATAATGATCTGGTGAAATTGAAAGGTATTGGCCCTTATACAGCTGCAGCCATAGCATCTTTTGCTTTTGACGAAAAAGTGGCAGTGGTTGATGGGAATGTCTACCGGGTATTGGCCAGAATATTTGACATAGAAACAGACATTGCCAGTCATGAAGCAAAAAGAATTTTCAGTGAGCTGGCTAATGAGTTGATTCCGGCAGATGCTCCGGCTATACATAATCAGGCGGTAATGGAGTTTGGGGCAACGTATTGCACACCCCTGAATCCGGGCTGTATGTTTTGTATATTTCATGATACCTGCGAGGCCAATCTGCAGGGTAAGCAGGCAGTGCTGCCTGTTAAACTGAAAAAAGTAAAAACCAGAAAGCGATATTTTGATTATTTTGTAATTGAGCAGGCCGGGAAATTACTGATGGGTGCGCGCGGCCCTAAAGATATATGGGAGGGATTGTACGATTTTTATCTTGTTGAAAGCAATGACACCTTAATGAAAATTGAGGAGAACGATAATGATTTTCTACTGGCATTGTTACCTTCGGCTGTTATCAGAAGTACCTCTGAGGTTTACAGGCATATATTGACACATCAGCGGATAGAGGTGCGATTCTGGCATTTAGTAATTGAGGGGGAGTTAAGTATACCATTACCTGTAAACTATGATTTCTTTGATTGGGAAGAAGTAGAGCATTTACCTAAGCCGATTCTGATTGAGAAGTATCTGAAGAAACACCATAAAGAGTTTCAGAACTGAGGTACCAATTGATTTGGCAGCGTATTGTAATCTCGGTATTTTTCTCAAATATCAATAGGTCGGTTTGAGGGTATAAAGTTGGATTGTATAGTGCCCGATTAATAAAATAAATGGTGATTTTTGCGTAGAAAATTTCATATTTTATTAGTAAATTTGTTTTCATTCAAAACGACATAAAATCAAAACATATTAGAAGATGGCTGGTGTAAACAAAGTAATTTTATTAGGAAGATTGGGTTCAGACCCCGAAGTCCGCACGCTTCCGAGTGGTGGTAAAGTAGTAAACTTCAGCATTGCCACCTCAGAAAACTATACCAACAGAAATGGAGAAAGAGTAGAGCAAACAGAATGGCATAGAATAGAGTTGTGGGAGAATCTGGCGAATATCGCCGAACAATATCTGAAAAAAGGTGATATGGCCTATATTGAGGGAAAGATACGTACTGAGAAATGGACTGACCAGAATGGACAGGAGAAATATACAACACGTATTAGAGGCACAGCTATTCAGTTGTTAGGTGGTAGAAGCAGTACTGCCGAAGATAGCGACGCTGCGCCTTCGCAAGGTGGCAGCAATTTTGCACCTAAGACACCTCCTGTACCAACCCCTCCGCCTACTGAAATGGCCGGAGATGGGGCTGATGATTTACCGTTTTAAATAATCACCAATAAAAAAAGATAAGGGGCTCAAACTTTGAGCCCCCTATCTTTTTTATGCCGGTACCTTCTCGATTTTCTCTTTCAATTGCATCATCTCATCTCTGAAACGCGCTGCTTCCAGGAAGTCGAGTTCTTTGGCGGCACGTTCCATTTTCCTTTGTACTTCGTCGAGTAGTTTCTGCAGTTGCCCTTTATTCATATAGTTCACAACAGGGTCGGCTGCTATGCTGACTTCCTGTGGCTCAATATAGTAAGTCTTGGTGCTGTGTCGGCTGTCGGCAATAGAGGTTTGTTCCATAATTGCCTCTTTACTTTTAAACACGGTTTTTGGCACAATTCCGTTGGCTTCATTATAAGCCATTTGTATGGCCCGGCGTCTGTCGGTTTCTTCAATCGCTTTGGCCATAGAACCGGTTATGTTATCGGCATACATTAGTACTTTACCGTTTTCGTTACGGGCAGCACGGCCAATGGTTTGTATCAACGAGCGGATGTCGCGCAGGAATCCCTCTTTATCGGCATCCATAATAGCTACCAGCGATACCTCCGGCAAGTCGAGCCCTTCCCGTAAAAGGTTGACACCCACCAGCACATCAAACACACCGAGTCTGAGTTCTCGCAGAATTTCCACCCGCTCAAAAGTTTTCACTTCCGAGTGAATGTATCGGCCTTTGATACCCACTTTATCCAGATACCGGCTTAGTTCTTCCGCCATTCTTTTGGTAAGCGTAGTAATCAGTACCCGTTCTTTTTTTTCTACACGAATATGAATCTCTTCTAATAAATCATCAATCTGATTAATGCTCGGTCTCACCTCAATTTGTGGATCCAGTAGTCCGGTAGGGCGGATGATCTGTTCTACTACCACGCCTTCGGCTTTGCGTATTTCGTAATCGGCCGGGGTAGCACTTACGTAAATGGTCTGGCCTACCAGTTCTTCAAATTCCTGAAATTTCAACGGGCGGTTGTCCATAGCCGAGGGTAGACGGAAACCATACTCTACCAGAGATTCCTTACGAGAGCGGTCACCACCCCACATAGCCCGTATTTGGGGCATAGATGCATGGCTTTCGTCTACTACTAATATAAAGTCTTCTGGGAAATAATCCAGCAGGCAGAAAGGTCTTTGACCGGGCTGACGCCTGTCGAAAAACCTGGAATAGTTTTCAATGCCCGAGCAGTAGCCCAGTTCCCGCATCATTTCGAGGTCAAATTCGGTTCGTTCCTGTATGCGTTGTGCTTCGAGTCTCCGGCCATCTGACTCGAAATATTTAATCTGTTTTACCATTTCATCCTGAATCTCATGGATGGCGTTGTTCATTACATCCCGACCGGTTACGAACAGGTTAGCAGGGAAAATGGCAATCTGTTTTTCGGATGACAGCTTTTTGCCATTAGTCGGGTCAATCCGGTGAATCTCTTCAATTTCGTCGCCAAAGAAAATAAACCGATAGGCAAAATCAGCATAGCTTGGGTACAAGTCAACGGTATCACCCTTTACTCTGAAACTACCGCGTGTAAATTCGGCTTCGGTGCGGGAATAGAGAATCGATACCAGACGATATAAAAACTGATTACGACTGGCAATTTCTCCTACCTTTACCTGAATGATACTCTGCTTCATTTCATTAGGATTACCCGCACCATATATACAGGAAACAGAAGCTACCACGACGACGTCGCGCCGACCCGACATGAGGGAAGACACCGTTGAAAGCCTCAGTTTGTCAATTTCCTCATTAATCATGAGGTCCTTTTCAATATAAGTATTGGTAGTAGCAATATATGCCTCGGGCTGATAGTAGTCGTAGTAGCTGATGAAATACTCTACCGCGTTTTCTGGAAAGAACTGTTTAAACTCACCATATAGCTGCGCAGCCAGTGTTTTGTTGTGGCTTAGTATAAGTACAGGCCGGTCGAGCTGAGCAATTACATTGGCCACTGTAAATGTTTTACCGGAACCAGTAACACCCAGCAAAACCTGGGTTTCTTCACCGTTTCTCATTCCTTCTACCAGCTTCACAATGGCCTGCGGCTGGTCGCCGGTAGGTTGATAGTCTGAGGTTAGTTTGTATTGCATAAGTATGAATCTTGTCGGTATGCCTATCCAGTCAAAACAAAACTTTGATAGTTATAGTTTCGTGTTTTCCGATATTCAGAATTCGTAAAAGGTTTGTGGTATAATTGGTTAATATCAGGTTTCAGCAAAGATATAATTTGTCTGTGTTACGACAGGATAATTCATAGAATATAAAATTAACTCAGGTTCTGTACAGAAATCAGTATGAGATTTTGATGGAATTGTGTTTATTTTGCTGAAAAAACAAGTTTTATGAAGCCAGTTTACAAAGCACACCCTTGGCATGGTATTCCGGTTGGAGAAAAGGCCCCTGAAACAGTAACCACATTTATTGAGATTGTACCGTCTGACACCATTAAATATGAAATAGACAAAGAATCGGGTTACTTGAAAATAGATCGTCCTCAGAAATATTCAAATATTATCCCCTCATTGTATGGTTTCATACCTCAAACCTATTGTGGCGAAGAGGTGGCCAAACTGGCCCGTGAACGAGGTTCAAATAAAGTAACAGAGGGTGACGGTGACCCTTTGGATATTTGCGTGTTATCGAGCCACCATATTCCCCACGGTGATATTTTGCTGCAGGCTATACCCATCGGTGGGTTGTGTTTGTTAGATAAAGGCGAAGCCGACGATAAGATTATTGCCGTATTGGTAGCTGACCCTATTTATCAGAAATATCAGGATATCAGCGAGCTACCGGAGGCTATACTAGCTCGTTTGAAACACTATTTTCTTACTTACAAAAGCTTGCCGGACGAGAAAAACGCCATTGAGATATCGAACGTATATGGCAGAGAAGGAGCACATGAAGTAATCAGGAAATCGATGATGGACTACCGGGATTTGATTTTTAAGCCGATTTAATCGTAACAGTTAATAATTAATGATGAGGCATAACCCGATAAACGTTATGCCTCTTTTGTTTTATGTGTAGGGTACAATTTAGGAATCTCAATTAATTGTTGTAGCTTTGCACTTGATAATCAATAAATTACAGCAGTGATGCTGCAAACTCAATGAAGAATACAGAAAGACCTCCGAGACCAAGAAGGGAGGGTAAAGATAAACCGGTCTCTCCTAGTTCCGACAGACGTTCGGATAAAAAAAGCTACTCGGACGATAAACGTCCTTATGCCAGTAAGAAAGCTGACTTCTCAGCCAAACCGAAAAGCAATTTCCCCAAAAAAGAAGGATTCGAAAGAAGTTTCTCTGAGCCACGTTTCGGCGAAAAAAGACCATTTGGCGCTAAAAAACCATTTACAAGTGAACCGTCAGAACGCCCATTCTCGAAAAGAGAGGAAGGTGGTTTTGATAAAAAGCGTGCTTATGGCGATAGAAAACCGTCAACAGGTGATCGCCCTGAACGCCCATTTGCAAGAAGAGAGGAAGGTGGATTTGAGAAGAAGCGTGCTTACGGCGATAGAAAACCGTCAACCGGTGATCGCCCGGAACGCCCATTCGCGAGAAGAGAAGAAGGAGGATTTGAGAAGAAAAGTGCTTATGGTGATAAAAAACCATTTACCGGAGATCGCCCTGAACGCCCGTTCGCGAGAAGAGAAGAAGGCGGATTTGAGAAGAAAAGCGCTTATGGTGATAGAAAACCATTTACAGGTGATCGCCCTGAACGCCCATTTGCGAAAAGAGATGGAGGCGGATTTGAGAAGAAAAGCGCTTATGGTGATAGAAAACCATTTACAGGTGATCGCCCTGAACGCCCATTTGCGAAAAGAGATGGAGGCGGATTTGAGAAGAAAAGCGCTTATGGTGATAGAAAACCATTTACCGGAGATCGCCCTGAACGCCCATTCGTGAAAAGAGAAGAAGGCGGATTTGAGAAGAAAGGCGCTTATGGTGATAGAAAACCATTTACAGGAGATCGTCCGGAACGCCCATTCGCAAGAAGAGAGGAAGGCGGATTTGAGAAGAAAAGCACTTATGGTGATAGAAGACCGTCAACAGGAGATCGTCCTGAACGCCCGTTCGCAAGAAGAGAGGAAGGCGGATTTGAGAAGAAAGGCGCTTATGGCGATAGAAGACCGTCAACCGGAGATCGTCCTGAACGCCCATTCGTGAAAAGAGAAGAAGGCGATTTTACTGAAAAGAGATCATTTGACAGAGAGAAACCCCGATTTGACAATCGAGACGATAGACGTGAAGAAAGAGGTTATGGCAGAGGCGGTAAGGTAGAAAGAAAAGATAATCAGGCGACGTCTTCACCGTCAGCTGCGCCTAATTATAATCTTGAAAAAATGAAGAGCAAGCTGCCTGTGAGGGTTCAGAAAAAAGTGGCAGCTCAGGAAGAAAGGAAAACAGATGAGTCAATCAGGCTGAACCGCTACATATCTAATGCAGGTATTGCTTCGCGCCGTGATGCAGACGAACTGATTGCTTCAGGACAGATTACTGTTAACGGGAAAGAAATTATTGAAATGGGTTACAAAGTAAAGCCCAGCGACGTGGTGAAGTATGGAAAGAAAATACTGAACCGTGAAAAAATGGTTTATTTATTACTGAACAAACCCAAGGATTTCATTACCACTACAGAAGACCCGAACGAACGCAAAACCGTGATGGACTTAGTGGCGAATGCTTGCGAAGAACGAGTTTATCCGGTAGGGCGTTTGGATAGAAATACCACAGGTTTACTATTATTGACTAATGATGGCGAACTGGCTGAAAAATTGTCTCATCCTTCTAACGAAATAAGAAAAATTTATCAGGTTGAATTGGATAAACCGATCACTGACGAACACTTTGAGGAAATCAAAAATGGTGTTGAACTGGAAGACGGTTTTGTAAAACCAGACGACCTTGGTTTGGTAACACCAGATGCCGAAGTAGTGGGTATTGAGATTCATAGTGGTAAAAACCGGATTGTACGCCGTATTTTTGAAAATTTCGGATATGAAGTACTAAAACTGGACCGAACCACCTATGCAGGTTTGAACAAGAAAGATTTGCCGAGAGGTAAGTGGCGTTTCCTGACAGAGAAAGAGGTGATCAGATTAAAATATATGATATAACATAAGAAAAGTCTGATATCCGGCAAGCATTACCTGATCAGGAATACAGGCATTTTAATAAAACATAAGATTAATTCGGCTTTATAGCTTCTTTATTTGGGGCTTAAAGCCGATTTTTTTTCGCCTGCTGAAAATGATTTTACCATGCTTATTTAGTAAGTTTGAATCTGAAACGTTTTAATAAACGAATCATTTCTGTGCTCTTTCCTGATTATTCATAACCTTATTGCTCAATTAAATGGCTGCCTCTGCATTATCCGAACGGAGAAATAAAAGTCTCTACTTAGTTCCGTTTATAGTATTACCTGCATGCCTTATCGGGGCATATACCATGCACTATTTTAATATTCCGAAAAGCGTGTGGCTTGCCAATCTGATTGTTACAGGTTTGGGTATTTTAATTACTCAAGTTGTTCAAGTCAAACAGTATAACTTTAAAGCTTTTAATCTCTCGATGACCGCGGTTTTGTTAACGGCATTTCTTTCGCTCACTTTTTTTGATAAAGGGATGGAAGGCGTCCATCGTTGGGTTTTGGCAGGAGGTCTGAATTTAAATGCGGGCTTGATTACCTGCCCTATTTTCCTGATAATTGTTTTTTATCTGGGTGAGTCTCCCAAGTCTTTTTTATTGGCTGCAATAATAACCATTTTATTACTCTGTCAGCCTGATGCATCCCAGGTATCAGCATTTTCAATTCCGGCCTATATTTTGCTGTGGAATAATACCAAAAATAGTATTGTAAGGGTTTTGTTAATGCTCCTGACCCTAAGCTGCAATGCCTACGTATGGTTGAACCTTGACACACTGAAGCCAGTAAATTATGTGGAGAGCATTGTACAATTGGCAGGAATTATAAGTGCTTATTTGAAGTTGGCCGCAATCTTTTCTCTCGCTTTATTGCCTCTGCCGTTTTTTGTTCGGGCTGAAGGTAAATACAGACTACTGGCTGTTTCACTCGGTTTGTATTTTTCTATTAACCTGTGTTCGGCGTTTATCGGCCATTTCCCTATAATGATAATGGGCTATGGAATCTCACCCATTATTGGGTACTTTGTAGGGCTCAACTGGCTTTTGTTAACAATTCAGCATAAGTATGCCTTATAATAGTATAAATGGCTTCACTATACTGTTGGGTATTTTATTTGCTACCACTCAAAGAGATAAATACCTCTGATTATCCAAAAATTATTACATTTGCAAAAAAGTAGAGATATAGAATGAATTATAACCTAAGTCAAGTTCCTAAACGTACAGGTAAGCCCCGGGAGTCAGGTTTAACAATGGTGATGGATAAAGGGTTGAGTATCAGAGAGACAGAAGACATGCTGTCTATTTCTGCACCACATATTGACATCGTAAAACTAGGTTGGGCAACTTCCTTCGTAACACCAAATCTTAAGGATAAATTAAAAGTTTATAAAGATGCGGGTATTCCGGTTTACTTCGGCGGAACACTCTTTGAGGCGTTTGTAGTAAGAGACCAGTTTGAGGACTATCTGAGAGTATTGGATGAATTTAACTTAGAGTATTGTGAGGTTTCTGATGGCTCTATTGAAATTGCTCATGACGAAAAATGCGGATACATTACCCGTCTGGCCAAAAGAGCAAAGGTACTTTCGGAAGTGGGTTCAAAAGATGCAGAGAAGATTTTTGCTCCCTATAAATGGATTGAAATGATGCAGGCCGAGTTGGATGCGGGGGCATGGAAAGTGATTGGCGAGGCACGTGAAGGGGGTAACGTGGGTTTGTTCCGTAGTAGCGGTGAGGTGCGTCAGGGTTTGGTTGATGAGATTATTCATGCTATTCCGGCAGAGAAGATTATATGGGAAGCGCCACAGAAATCGCAACAGGTATATTTTGTAAAACTGGTAGGCCCTAATGTTAACGTAGGAAACATAGCGCCAAACGAGGTAATACCATTAGAGACCATCCGTTTAGGCTTAAGAGGTGATACTTTCGGTACATTCCTGACAGAAAAAACCAAAAAACGCTTCAAATTGGGTAAATACAGTAGCGACCGTCGCATTGCCCAGGATGAATAATTCCCTTCAATAAACAACACTTACGCTTATGGCGGAAGATACACTTTTATGGAAATCATACACTTTCTGATAGACTTATTGAAAGACCCGCTTTTAACATTACAGGGTTTTCTTGATAAATATGATACACTCACTTACGGTATTCTGTTTCTGATAGTTTTTGTTGAAACCGGCCTGATAATCATGCCTCTTTTACCGGGTGACTCTCTTCTTTTTGCGGCAGGCCTGCTGGCCTCGTCAACTGGGAAGCTGGATGTAACCATCATTATCCCGTTGCTTATTCTGGCTGCATTAATGGGAGATAACGTGAATTATCTGGTAGGTAAGAACTTCAGCAATTATATTAAGTCAAGAGATAAAATACTTTTTCTGAAACGCTCTTATATCACTCAAACTGAAGAGTTTTATGAGAAAAACGGGGGCAAAACTGTAATTTTAGCTCGTTTTATGCCTATCGTGCGTACCATTGCCCCCTTTGTAGCCGGTGCCGGAAGCATGAAATACCCGAAATATATCATGTTCTGTATTCTTGGGGCTATCTTGTGGGTAACTTCCATTACGCTTCTCGGATATTTTCTGGGCTCAAATGAATGGGTGAAATCCAACTTCGAAAAAGTTGTGTTAGGAATTGTTTTCATTTCGATTGCCCCTATGATATGGGCGATAATCAAAGCCAAATTTTTCAATAAAGCATAATGAATATCTTTGGACTGATAGGATATCCGCTCGGGCATTCCTTTTCGAAGAAATATTTTACCGAAAAGTTTGAACAGATGGGTATAGCACATAGCCATGCCTATGAGTTGTTCGAGCTTCCTGATATTGAGCAGTTCACTGATTTAATCAGTAACCAGCCTGATCTGAAAGGGCTTAATGTTACTATTCCACATAAACAGGCTGTCACGCCTTTTCTTGATGGTTTCGACGCCTCTGCCCTGAAAGTAGGAGCAGTGAATGTCATCAAGATTGCCGAAGACAGAAAACTGATTGGCTACAATTCTGATTATTACGGTTTCAAAACGTCTTTGGAAGAGTTCATACCCGCCAATGTTTCATTGAAAGCCCTTGTGTTAGGTAATGGTGGTGCTGCCAAGGCAGTAGTTGCTGCCCTGACAGATTTATCGATTCCGTTTAAGATAGTCTCCCGCTCGAAAACTGAAGATACACTGGGGTATGAAGATTTAAAAACAGAGATTGATAATTATCAGCTAATAATCAACTCTTCGCCTGTGGGCACCTACCCTAAGGCTGATATATGCCCTGATATTCCCTATGACCACTTGACTACCAATCATTATCTCTACGATCTGGTTTATAATCCGGTTCAAACTTTGTTTTTGCAAAAGGGAGAGGAACAGGGAGCTAAAACACATAACGGTTTAAAAATGCTGCATCTGCAGGCAGAAAAAGCCTGGGAGATATGGAATTCTTAGTTAAATACGCAGTCTTTCTGAAGCAACCCTTTGTTAAAAAATGGCATCTTGTAAACAGAGTGCATAATTTTAAGCAATTAAATTTTTCACATCAATGAATACAAAACTATCTTTTTTGATAATTTTCCTTTTCGGAATCGTTGTTTCAGTTTTTGCTGCTCCGAAAGATTTGGAGTTCAAAGAAACATCAATCGACAATGAGTTCGCCAGACTTGAGAAACTGGAGAAGTATCTGGCAGAACACCCTGAAGCAACTGTTGAAACAGTTAAGAAGGATAATCCTGAATTATTGAATGGACTGGAGCTGATTACGACTACCGAAACGAATTTTCTGACAATTAAGGATATGCCTGTTGTGGGTGGTTTCTGGTGGGGTTGTTGCCTGGGCATTGTGGGTTTGGGTCTGGTTTATTTGATAACTGAAAATGATCATGATGAAGTTAGAAAAGCACTTTGGGGATGTATTATTTCTACTGTGTTGTGGGGTATAGGTGGTCTGTGGGATCCATTCGGCTGGTTCTGATTTGTTGAAAGAACATTTATAAAATACAAAGACGCCGCAAAGTTTTCGTAGCTTTGTGGCGTCTTTACTTTTAATAACATTTATGAAATTTAAGAAGCACGTTTTTATTTGTACCAACGACAAAGAGGCTCCGAAGAAATCCTGCGGGAGTGTACATGGTATGGAATTGGTTGAAGCCTTCAAGGCATCTTTAAAAGAGAGAGGTTTGCATCTGGATATCAGAGCACAGAAATCGGGTTGTCTGGATGCCTGTGCCTTTGGGCCATCAATGGTGGTGTATCCGGAAGGGGTATGGTATGGCAATGTACAACTGACAGATGTAGAAGAAATTGTTGAAAGCCATTTGGTTAATGACCAACCGGTAGATCGTCTGTCGCTGAAATTTCCTGCAAAGGCATAAGATCCAATTATGTATAAGCATCTATTTTTTGATCTGGATCATACACTTTGGGATTTTGAGAAAAATTCCAGGGAATCGTTGGCTGAATTATATGAAAGCTTCGGATTGAAATCTTCGAATATTGCAGAACTGAGTGTTTTTCAGCGCGAGTTTTCGATAGTAAACAGACGTTACTGGACAATGCTGGAAACAAACCAGATTACGCATGAAGAACTGCGTCGTCGTCGTTTCAGGGATACGCTGGTTAATCTGGGAGTAGAAGCAGATGAACAATTCGGCTTACAATTAAATGAGGCGTTTCTGGAATTACTGCCGCAGAAATCGCACCTGATAGAGGGAACTCTTGAAATACTTGATTTTCTGGCGCCTAACTATGAATTGCATATTATCAGCAACGGCTGGCAGGATGTGCAGGCAAGAAAGATAAAAAGCTCAAAAATTGAGCATTACTTTGGTGAAGTAATTACCAACGAAAGAGCTGAAGCCCGCAAGCCTGACAAAAGAATTTTTGACTATGCGGTTCAGGTTACTAAAGCAAGGCTTGAAGATAGCATTATGATTGGTGACAATTATGAGGCCGATATTCTTGGCGCCATCAACGCCCGTATGGATTCAGTGTTTTATAATCCGGATAGCCTATCGGCTGCACAAAAACCTACCTTTGAAATTAAGAAGCTGATAGAGCTGAAAGAGATTTTATAGATACGCAAGGCCTGGGAGTATTTATTGACCCGAAACTACCAACTAACGATGTATCGGAAAAATACAATTAGTATATAATACGGCAGCAGTATCGGAACAGGATGAAATAAAGAAGTCTGTTCTGATCCGAGATTCAGGAGTCGAGTACCATTTTTTTTCTTATCAGATTATTTTTTTGAGTTTTATTTAGAAGAATCTGTCTCACCGATAACCCTGATAAGCATTTTGTGGAAGATTTACCCCTTCTGAAACTGACGCTTTTCCCCACAAAAACAATGTAATATTATGCAAGCATAATGCATTGATTTTCAGATTGTTATTAAAAAGTGATTAAACAAAATGGTATAAGGCATTTTTCGGTTTTTATTTGGTATAGAACAATAAACTCCGAATATCATTTGGTTTGTTAACAAATTATTAACTAAAATTTTGTGCCAAACTCTTGACAGGAATCATTTTTATTCTCTATCTTTAACCATTCAAAAAAAATCTTCAGAATTTAAACACAGTATATACAATATGATATAAACCTCTACGTTAACTAAATTGAAATACAGAAATGGGAAAAATCCAAGTTAGCGATAGTGAACTAGTATCATTGTATATCCGCGGTAACGAAAAGGCTTTTGCCACACTTGTACAACGTTATAAGTCTAAAGTCTATACTACCATTTACCTTGTTGTTAAAGATCAGTATGTAGCAGAAGATTTGCTACAGGACACTTTTATCAAAGCAGTAGAAGTATTGCGCGAAGGAAAGTACAACGAAGAAGGTAAATTTCTTCCATGGGTATTAAGAATAGCTCACAATTTGGCAATTGACTATTTCCGTAGAGAGAAACGCTACCCTAGCGTAGTGTTTGAAGACGGAAGCAGTGTATTTAACACCCTCGAGTTTGCCGAAGATTCTATTGAGTCGATGCAAATCAAGAGAGAGTCTCATGAGCACCTAAGAGATTTGATTAAACGTCTTCCTGACCAGCAGCGCGAAGTGCTTGTGATGCGTCATTATGACGACATGAGTTTTCAGGAAATCGCAGATGCTACTGGTGTAAGTATCAACACAGCGTTAGGCAGAATGCGTTATGCTCTCATCAACCTTAGAAAAATGATGAGTAAAACCGCATATGCTTATGATACAAACCTTTACCAATACGCAAAATGATGTAATTCGCTATTTGTATAACGAGACATCGGGTCAGGAAAACACAATGATTGAAGGCACTATGCTTCATGATGCTGAGTTACTTGACTTCTATCTTGATTGTGCAGATATTAAATTAGGATTAGACCAGATTCAACTCTCGCCTTCAGAAAAAGCAATTGACAAGATTTTAGATTTCTCTAGAAATTACCAGCCCAAAATTTGATTTTGGGCTTTTTGCATTATGGCAAGCCGGTCTTAAACCCGAAATGTCACTGAGGCGTTTAGTAAATCTTTAAATGATTCATTACCTTTGGTTTTTTAACGAATTAAAGGTAAGATGTCTGTTATTATATCTCCCATAGCCGAAAGCCTGCAGCATTATCTGGCGCAGAAAGATTATTCAAAGATCATCGTTCTGACCGATACCAACACCAAAAGATACTGCTACCCATTTATCAAGAATTCTTTACCAAAGCATACCCTTATTACGGTAAAGAACGGTGAAGAGCATAAAAACCTGAGCACTTGTGAACAGATATGGTCGGCCATGACCAATGCAGAACTAGATCGGCATGCCCTGATGATAAACCTCGGCGGAGGAGTAACAGGCGACATGGGTGGTTTTTGTGCTGCTACCTATAAACGTGGCATAGACTTTATTCAGATTCCTACCACACTGTTGGCACAGGTAGATGCCAGTGTAGGAGGGAAGCTGGGGATAGATTTTCATGGATTCAAAAATCATCTGGGAGTTTTCACCTTGCCTAAGGCGGTTTTGATAGACCCGTTGTTTCTTGAAACGCTTTCTGAAAGAGAAAAACGCTCGGGCTTTGCCGAAATTATCAAGCATTGTCTCATACAGGATGGAGAGAAATGGAATGAAATAAGAAATAAAGATTTAGACCAACAGAACTTGCCAGAACTGATAGCGCATTCGGTTGAAATCAAGAAAAAAGTGGTGGAACAAGACCCGACAGAGAAAGGATTGCGTAAAATTCTGAACTTCGGACACACACTTGGACACGCAGTAGAGACCTATTTTTTAGATAAAGGCAAAAAAAAGCTGCTTCATGGAGAAGCCATTGCAACCGGAATGCTCTGTGAGTCGTATATAGCTTTTGAAAGGAATTTGCTTCATGAGAAAACATTAGCACAGATTGAAGAGTTTATATTTTCGGTGTATGGCAAAGTGCCTGTAAAAGCAGATGATTTTGAGGCAATTATTAAACACACACAGCAAGACAAAAAGAATAAAGGTAAAGAAATACGTTTCTCATTAATTAATGGTGCCGGCAGTTGTTTGTATGATATTGCAGTATCGAAAAACGAGATGAAAAGAGCTTTGGAATACTATGTGAACTGATGGGATAGTTTTTTAGAAGCAATACTGCAAAGACGCGGGTAAACGTATGACATTAGAGCGGAAGGTGATGATTGAGCACTTAAACTTAACTTGACTTTTAATAAAACACGCAGTATATTTGGTGAGCATCCGCTCAACAGCTACGTGAGATTGTTTATTAAGTATTTAGTTCAAAGCTTTATTTAACTGAAAATAATCTAATCTGTATGTCGTATGAAAAAATTGTATTTGCTCTCTGCTCTTGTGGCCTTAGGCTTCGCCTTTTCAGGTTGTAATTCTCTGAAATTACTGGTAGATAATGATTATAGCTATGAAACTGACTTTACTAAGTACAGAACCTACAACTTTTTAAATTGTGAGATCGACACCTCTTTTGTTTGTACCGAAATTCAGGATGCTATCCGTCGGCAAATGAAAGCACGCGGTTATAAAGTAACCGACAAAGAACCTGGTTTATTGGTTAGCTACAGTATTATTCGTGATCGGGTGGATTACAAAGGATATTTCCAGCCTGCTTTAGACCGCTGGGTGAATCATTTTGACGAAGACGATACTTATAAAGCACAGAATTTCCATTTTGGCGGTGGCATGATTCTGGTATCGTTGCTTGATGCCGAAAGCAGCCGTTTAATCTGGAGAGGATATGCCTCGGGTGTATTTAACAAAAATGTTAATAAGCCTATTAACTATTATAGAAGTGTGGTAAGAAATATTTTTGACCAGTATCCGCTTTTTGCCGCCGGAGAAAAACCACGCAAAATACAGGAACTCTAAGGAACAGCTATTTGATGCTTTGCTTCAGGAAATGCACAAAAACGCAGTTTATTTGTTAAATTTGCCATCGATCAGGCCAAAGAAGATTTGTAAAATATTATATCATTAAAATGAGGAATGAGTCCCATTCCTCATTTTTACGTTTATTCAGATGCTTACAGTTTACGGAATACCCAATTGCGACACGATTAAGAAAACATTAGACTGGCTGAAAGCCAATAACATTGCCTACCAGTTTCATGACTACCGGAAAGAAGGCATCAGCGCTGAAAAATTGAAGACCTGGATAGAACAGGCATCTTTCGAAAAAGTGTTTAATAAAGCCAGTACTACGTTTAAAGAATTGCCCGAAGATGTAAAAAACACTATAGGCGATGAAACGAAGGCTATTCAACTGATGACCGAGAATACCTCTATCATTAAGCGCCCGGTTATTGAAGACGGTAATAAAGTTGTGGCCGTCGGTTTCAAGCCGGATCAGTATAAAACCATTTTTGCCACTAACCTCTAAGCGCTTCTACGGCTTTCTTTAATATTCTAACGGCATCTTCGGTCTCTTTCTCGTTCATACCTGCAAACCCCATGCGGCAGGCATTGAGCTCAGGGTTTTCGTCTGCATAGGTTTGTCCGTTGGCCAGATAGAGCCCCTGCACAGCTACTTTTTCTGAAAGGGCCGCCAGTGAAACACCAGAACCAAATTTAGCCCAGATGGCCATCCCACCGTCAGGAATCTTAAAATCGATGTTATCTCCCAATGACTCTTTTAATAGAGCGCAGGTGAAATCCCGCCGTTCTCTATATACTTTAAGGGCTTTGGTTGTGTAGCGTTTCAAATCCCCGTTTTCAAGCATATCTGCCAGGCAGTATTCCAGAACCGAATCGTTCTGCCGATCAATCACGCGCCTGAGTCGGGTCATTTCGTCAATAATGGTTTCATGAGCCGCCACATATCCTACCCGGAAAGTGGGTGCAATTTGTTTAGTAAACGAGCCCAGATAAACTACCCAACCGTATCTATCGGCACTTGCCAGTGGCAGAATAGGCGCGTTGGCATAATGGTAATCGTAATCATAATCGTCTTCCACAATAAAAAACTGATATTTTTCTGCCAGTGCTAATAGTTTCAGGCGTCTTTCAGGTTTCAGCGTAACAGTGGTAGGGTGATAGTGATGTGAGGTGACGTAAACCAGTTTTACTTTTTCGGTTTGACAAATTTCTTCAATGGCATCTACCTGCAGGCCGTCATCATCCACAGGTATTGTAATCAGGCGGGCTCCCAATTGTCTGAATGTGTAATTGGTTGCCCTGTAATTTAACTCACCCACAACGGCTGTATCACCATCCTGAAGCAGAGTCATACCGGCGAGATAAATACCCATCTGGCTCCCGCGGGTACTAACAATATGCTTGTCGGTTACCTGTATACCCCGGGTTTCGTTTAGGTACCGTGCCAGAATTGTGCGGAAACGTATACTTCCCTGTGGGTGAGTGTATCCCATTTCCATCGAATCTGCATAGCGTATATAGTGGGCGTAGAGCCTGGCCCATTCTTCTCTTGGGGCAAGTCGCACGTCCGGTAATCCATCGTTAAAAGCAAGCCTTTGATTGATACTGGGAGGCAGAGGTATACGTCTGTGTACATTCAGTCGGCTTTTCAGTACATTGTCAATCTCCTTTTTTGTGATATCTGTCGCCAGCTTCGCGGGTTGCAGCGTTGGCAATTTCCCTGCAACGAATGTTCCTTTTTGTGGAATGGTCTCAACCCAGTTCTGCGACAGCAACTCATCATAGGCTGCAATTACCGTTTTGCGGTGTACCTGTAGCAATTCAGCCATTTGCCGTGTGCCAGGCAATGGCGTATTTGTTGGCAGAATGCCGGCCTGTATATTTTTGATTACAGCGTTGGCAATTTGTATGTATACCGGGATAGACACTGACTTGTCGAAACTGATAAGGCTTTTAAAAGGTATTTTCATCTGGACTACCTGATTGTGAGAAAATGGATGAGTATGGTAATCCAGTAAAGGTATAGATTTGCAGCATTAATCGCTATTATCTTTTTACTATTATGTATCCGATAACACCAAATACCAAAATCAGTCGCTCTGCTAAAAGAGGGGTTTATGACGAAGAGACCATTTACAAAATTCTTGACGAAGGACTTTTGTGCCACATTGCCTATGTGCAAGAGGGACAACCCATGATGATACCGACAGGATACTGCCGCATGGGCAATAAAATATATATTCATGGTTCGGTGGGAAGCCATTTTATGAGAAACCTGGCCGATGGCCGAAGGGTTTGCCTGACGGTCTCTTTTCTTGATGGTTTAGTGCTGGCACGTTCTGCTTTTAGTCATTCGGTCAATTATCGTTCAGTAGTCCTTTTTAGTGCGGCTACGCTGGTAACCGACGAACAGGAACGTTGGGATGCGCTGGAAGCATTCACGAATCAGGTTATACCAGGGCGTTGGGAGGAGGTAAGGCAGCCTAACACAAAAGAAATGAAAGCCACGATGGTAATTTCGTTTGATATAGAGGAGGTATCTGCCAAGGTAAGAACCGGTAACCCCAATGATGATGAAGACGATTTACAATGGCCGGTATGGGCAGGAGTGCTGCCATTGAGCCAACAGGCGCATCAACCGATACCTGACCCTAAAATGACACAGGAAATACCCGTTCCTGACTATGTGCTGAATTATAAGAGGTAATTCTAGGAAACCAAAGAGAGTGTCTAAAAAGTATTTCGAGCCAAATAATATTTGCCAGAAAACCCCATCCCGACCTTCCCCAACAATGGGGAAGGAGTTAAGAGTCTCTCTCCCCACTGTTGGGGAGAGAGATTAGAGAGTGGGGTTGTTGTTTGACACCTTCTTTTTGAGTAATTTAACAAAGTATTTAAATTCCATATTTCTCCACTCTTCTGTACAATGCCTGGCGCGTCAGACCCATCTCCCGAGCGGCTTCTGTTATATTACCGTTAAACTTCTTCAGCGTTTTGATAATCAGCATTTTTTCCATTTCATCCAGCTGGAATGTTTGCTCGAAAGACGGCATCGAATCCTGTTGTTTTTCGAATGGATGTCCTTCAAAGAAATCTTCCGGTTGAAGTACATTACCCTGGCACAAGATGGCAGCCCTCTCAATGGCATGCTGCAATTCGCGCACATTGCCCGGCCATTGGTAGCGCTGCAGTTGTTTAATCAGTGCAGCACTTATGCTGCTTACCGGACGGTTGTATTTTTTCCTGTAAACTTTAAGGAAATGCTCAGCCAATGGCAGTATGTCTTCAATCCTTTCACGCAAGGGTGGAAGTTTGACTTCTATGGTATTGATACGGTAGAGTAAATCCTGACGGAAAGTTCGTTGCGCTACGCGGGCATGAATTGGCTCGTTGGTAGCACAAATAAGACGAACATCAATACTTTTCGATTTGTTCGCCCCCACTTTGGTTACACTGCGGTTCTGCAAAACGGTCAATAGCTTTGCCTGTAGTGGCAAAGGAATGTTCCCGATTTCGTCAAGGAATATGGTGCCTCCGTTAGCTTCTTCAAAGCGTCCCAAGCGGTCTTCGCGGGCGTCGGTAAAAGCGCCTTTCACATGGCCGAATAATTCGCTTTCAAACAGAGATTCAGAAATAGAGCCCAGATCGGCATGCACAAAGGGACTTTCGGAACGATCCGATTTCTCGTGTATCGCGCGGGCTATCACATCTTTCCCGGTTCCATTTTCACCCAAAATCAGAATGTTGGCATCAGTAGCTGCTACCCTGTCTATGGTTTCGAAGATTTTCTGCATGGCAGGGCTTTTGCCAATAATCTCAACTTTCCCTTCGGTCTTGCGCTTCACAGTCGGGGTTTTACCGGTGCGTTGCTCTCTGATTTCAAGAGCCGACTGCATGGTTGCCAGCAGTTTTTCGTTTTCCCAGGGTTTCAGTACAAAATCGGAGGCACCGACTTTAATGGCACGTACGGCCATTTCCACATCTCCGTAGGCAGTAAACAGTACCACCGAAGCTTTAGGGTCAATATCAAGTATCCGGTCGAGCCATTCAAAACCCTCTTTTCCGGTGTTCACATCTCGTGTGAAGTTCATATCCAGTAAGATAACGTCATAGTCGCCGTTAGAAACTAAAAACGGAATCCGTTCCGGATTTTTTTCAATATCAACTTGAGTAAAATGTCTTTTCAGGAATAATTTGGCAGCACTTAGTACATCTACGTCATCGTCAATTATCAATAGTTTTGACATAATTCGAGTTCAGATTAGAATATCAGGTAGTTTTATGCATTTTACGACAAAAATTATTCCGTTCAAAGGATAAATTTGCGAGGGCTAAGATAACTAATTGATAATAAACTGATTATTTTTTTTTGATATTTTAATGGTTTGGGGGTATTCGTCCGTGAGCGTACAAGCATTGTCCGTTTTCGGACAATTTTAAAGAGTATTTATTTTGTAAATTACTGATAATCAGTTGTTTGAAATATTTGGCACACATTGTGAATTAAAGGATAACAGATTTAAATCGCAATTAATCAATTAAACTAACAGTCACTGCGGCAATTTGCCAGAAACAAATTGTACGGCAATTTTAAAGAATACAATGGACAAGCAGATTAAAAAGAAATTCTGGAATAGACAACGCATCTTGTTAACCGTCGGTGGAGTATTATTTGCTTCATTCGCAGCTTACAGTTTACTTTTTGCTGACAGACGCTCGACCCTGAATGCCGAAAAAGATAAAATGACTATTTCGCAAGTAGCCAATGGTAATTTCGATGAGTTTATAGTTGTAACAGGCGTAGTGTTGCCTTTAAGAATTATTCGTCTGGATGCCATCGTAGGAGGTTATGTAAAGGAAAAAGTTGTGGACGGCGGAAACGTAGTGAAACAAGGACAGATCATATTAAAATTAGAGAATCAGAACTTAAAGCTTAATTTCTTACAGTCAGAAACAGAAGCGAGCCGACTGGTGAACGACTTACAAAATACCCGCCAACGTTTGAGAGTAGAGAAGTTTACGATTCGTAAAAATATGTCAGACCTTGATTTCTTAACCGATCAGGCCAGAGATTTATATGAAAGAAATAGGAAACTCTATACCGACAAGGTAATTCCGGAAGCTGACTATCTGAAAGCAAAACGTGATTACGATAAGCTGGTAAGCCAGAAAGAAATTGACATAGAGTCGCAAAAATATCAGGAAGAAAATGCCGCGATGCAAATTAAACAACTGGAAGGTACTTTGGAGCGTACACAGAAAAACGTACAATTGTGGCGTGAAACGCTTGAAAATCTGGTTGTGAAAGCACCGGTTGCGGGTCTGTTGTCGTCAATTGATGTGGAGGTAGGTTCGAATATCAGCCAGGGACAAAACATTGGGCAGATTGACGACTTAAATGGTTTTAAATTGCGTGTAGATGTAGATGAGCATTATCTTGCAAGAATTTTTGCAGGCTTATCAGGTTCGTTTGAATTTAACGGAAAAGAATATCCTCTGGAGATTACGAAGATTTATCCTGAAATAAAAAGCGGACGCTTTCAGGTAGATATGATTTTCGTCAAAGGTGTACCTGAAGGAATCAAAAGAGGCCAGTCGTCACCTATTCGCCTGGAATTAGGCAAAGCTACTAAAGCCGTACTTTTACCGGTAGGCGGATTCTTCTCTGACACAGGTGGAAACTGGGTGTATGTGTTGGATAAATCAGGTACAAAAGCAATAAAACGTAAAATTACCCTGGGCCGTAAAAACCCTGAGTACTTTGAAGTATTGGAAGGTCTGGAAGTAGGTGAGCGCGTAATTACTTCATCGTACGAAAACTTCGGTGATAATGAAGTACTTCAGTTGAAATAATATAAAGAATTAATAAAAACCCTTGACATTCAAGTATAAAAAACAAAATTATGATTAAAATATCTAATCTTCAGAAAGTGTTCTCAACCGAAGAGGTAGAAACTACAGCCCTAAATGGAATTGATATGAACATTAAAGATGGCGAGTTTGTAGCGATCATGGGGCCATCAGGTTGTGGGAAATCCACCCTGCTCAATATCATGGGCTTACTGGATAACCCAAGTGAAGGAAGCTATGACTTTTATGGAGTTGAAGTGGCTAAACTGAGTGAAAGACAGAGGGCTTCCCATCGCAAAGGAAATATCGGTTTCGTTTTTCAAAGTTTCAACCTGATCGATGAACTAACAGTTTTTGAAAATGTTGAACTGCCGCTTTTGTATTTGAAAACCCCTGCTACTGAGCGCAAGAAAAAAGTAGAAGATGTATTGGAACGCATGAATATCATGCACCGTCGCAATCACTTCCCTCAGCAGTTATCGGGTGGTCAGCAACAACGTGTGGCCATTGCCCGTGCCGTAGTTGCCAAACCAAAATTAATATTGGCCGATGAGCCTACCGGTAACCTTGACTCAACCAATGGTGAAGAGGTAATGAAGTTGCTTCAGGAATTGAACAACGAAGGTACTACTATCATCATGGTAACTCACTCTCCTTATGATGCCGGTTTCTCTCACCGTATTATTAATCTGTTCGACGGAAAGGTAGTAACTGAGAACTTCCACGTATAACCTGACGTATCACCGGGGCTGTAGCCCGGCTGAAAACGAGTAAATAAAGTGAAAATGTTGTTAAATGGGCTTACTGTAACCAAAATTATAGTAAGCTTCATTTGCTATTGCCTTTCTTGGGGTTTGTTTTTTAATCATAAATTATGAAAAAACTATGTTAAAAAATTATTTCAAAATCGCTCTTCGTAACCTCTGGAAAAATAAATCCTATACTTCAATCAACATCGTAGGACTTTCTATTGCATTTGGGTGTGCCATATTGCTGTTTCTCACCGCCTATTTTGAGTTTACCTACGATGACTTCCAGGCCAATAAAGACCGTATTTTTAAAGTCTATTTCAAAATTAACCTTCCTGATAAAATAGATTATCGGGCCAATCTTAGTACACCATTTACGCCCGCACTGGCTACCGATTTCAATGCAGAAATTAAACATGCTACGCGTATTGTGAGTGGTGGTGTGCAGATTATGCAGGGAGAGAAAACAATTGATGAAAGTGCGAGATATGTTGACGCCGGTTTTTTGAAAATGTTTTCTTTTAAAATGTTGAAGGGGAACCCTGCATCAGCGCTGAATGATTTGCGAAGTGTGGTTTTAAATGAGGAAGTGGCAGCAAAGATATTTGGTACTGCAGACCCCATGGGCAAAACAGTCAGCATGAATTTTGGAGGACGCATCGAAAGTTTCGTGGTAACGGGTGTCATCGAGAAAGCCCAAAAAAACTCGTCGATAGACAACGAAATGCTGATGCGTTTTGAGAATAACCCCGAGTATCAGGATTCTAAAGACAAATGGGATTCGAATTATCATGACGTTTACGTGCAATTGGCCGATAAAGTTGATCACCAGGCTTTTGAAAAACGCCTGAGGTCATTCACTGAGAAATATTTCAAGAGTGATATTACTCAATTGAAAAAGGAAGGCGCCAAACCTGATGACAGAGGAGAAATCATGAGCCTTCGACTGGCTCCATTGCCTGAGCTGCATTTCAATAAGCAAGCTGGCGGAGGCCGTTCCATAGAAATAGTTTATCCATACATACTGCTGGTTATCAGTGGTTTGATACTACTTATTGCCTGTATAAATTTTATTAATCTTTCTATTGCACGTTCTATGACCCGCGCCAAAGAAGTGGGCATGAGAAAAGCACTCGGTGCGTTAAAGACCCAGATTGTGGGGCAGTTCTGGGGGGAGGCGTTTATTATTTGTGTACTGGCATTCGGTATCGGGTGCGCATTGACCACTGCTTTAATGCCACAATACAACGCGATGTTCCGAAGCAGCCTTACGTTTGATAACCTGCTTAATCCGACGGCGGGTCTATTGCTGCTCTTTAGTTTTCTGATTATTACACTTATTGCAGGTGGGTATCCTGCTCTGGCGGTAGCCCGATTCAATACCATTGAGGTGCTGAAAGGTAAGGTGAAAGTCAGTTCGAGGTCAGGCGGTATCAGAAGCACGCTGATTATTGCCCAGTTCAGTATAGCAATATTACTGATTAGCTGTACACTGGTGATATGGAAACAGATAGATTATCTCCGTAATAAACCACTGGGTTTTGATGAAGACCACGTTATCAGTTTTCCGATAGGTAATGAAGTACAGGGAAGCAAGGTGCTGGAGTTTATGCGCAACAAGCTAAGCAATGACTCAAGGATTTTGAGTATTACAGGTGCCGATATTAATATAGGCAGAGGCAAAGACGGCTCTGGTTATAAATCGGTATACGGCTTTGAAATGGAAGGTAAAACCTATAGAACCAATGGCTTGACGGTAGACTATGATTACATAAAAACCCTTGGCCTTACATTGGTTAATGGCCGGGATTTCTCTCGCGAATTCACAACTGATAAGGAACGTGCCTGTGTGGTTAATGAAACCATGGCGAAGCAAATGGGTTATAAGGATCCGATAGGGAAACGGATTGCGTTAGGCGATAGTATAGGTAAAACAATTGTTGGTGTGGTAAAAGATTATCATTTTGAATCGCTCCGCAATAAAATTGAAGCCATTACCTACCTTTTGCCTGGCGACTTTGGTATCAATTACATCTTCGTAAAACTAACGCCTGATGCGCCGAAATCTACCATAGATATGGTAGGGAATGCCTACAAGGCAATTGCGCCAAAGTCAGAATTCCTGCCTTCGTTTTTAGACGAAAACACTAATAATCAGTATAAGAAAGAAGAGCGGATGTCGCAGATTGTAATGAGTTCAGCAGTGCTCACCATCATTCTTTCGTGCATGGGGCTGTTTGCCATTGCCTTAATGATTATGGCACAACGCACCAAAGAAATAGGAATACGCAAGGTGCTGGGCGCCAGTATACCTAATCTGGTGAGTTTGCTTTCAAAAGAATTTCTGGCGCTGGTGTTCATTTCTATTCTACTGGCCACGCCATTGGCCTATTACCTGATGGATAAGTGGATACAGGATTTTGCCTACAAAACAAATATAACCTGGTGGGTTTTTGCTGTAGCAGGTGGTGCAGCTTTATTGATTGCCTTGCTCACGGTTAGTTATCAATCGATCCGCGCAGCATTGATGAATCCTGTGAAGTCGTTAAAATCTGAATAAATAGCAGGGGGCAAAGGGCATGGGGCATAGATTAGCCCTTTGCTCTTACCCCTCTGCTCAAAGCCCCCAAAATATGATACGTAACTATCTAAAAATAGCATTCCGCAAGTTGTGGAAAAACAAGACTCACGCTGCCATTAATATCATTGGCTTGGCTGTGGCTTTTGGTAGCAGTATTCTGCTTTATCTTACTGTGGCTTACGAATTCTCGTACGACACGTTTCATAAAGATATCGAGCGTGTGTATTGTCTGTATTTCAATAGTGCTGATAAAAACGGCAAACCGGAATATAGCGCTGCAATGGCCTATCCGCTAACGCCGGCTTTAAAAGCTGAATTTCCCGAGGTAGAGGCAGTTACCAGCTATAGTTGGGGCGGTGGAGAACTCATATATCAGGGAAAGAAATTTGGAAAAACCGTACAAACAGTCGATGCTGACTTCCTGAAAGTGTTTTCTTTCCCACTATTGAAGGGTAGCATTAATACTGCTTTAGCTGATAAAAACAGTATCGTTATCAGTAAGACTACAGCAGAAAATATATTCGGTAAAGAAGAGCCTGTTGGCAAGCAATTATTAATAGACTTGTCGACCGGAAAAACACCATTTATTGTAACAGGCGTGATAGCCGATGCTCCAAGCAATTCTACGGTGAGATACGATGCCTTGATACGGACTGAAAATAATGGTAGCTATGAGGCAATCAAAGATAAATGGACAAGTCAGAATCATCAGGTCTTTGTTAAACTGGCGGCTAATTCCACACAGGTTGCTACTGAAAAACGCTTTGAGTCTCTGATAAATAAATACATGAAGACTTCAGAGGAAGATGCAAAGAAAGCGGGCCGTTTAAAAAATACAAGGGGACAATACCTTAGTTTGTTAATGATGCCTTTGAAAGAGGTTCATTTCGATACCGTTACCGGTTGGGGAAGTGGCGTTAGCAAGAGCTATATCTTTACCTTATTAACCATTGCCTTGCTGATAGTATTAATTGCTTCTATCAATTTTATTAACCTTAGTGTTGCTAAATCGTTTACTCAAGCTAAGGAAGTAGGTGTGCGTAAATCTTTGGGAGCCAATAAAGGACAGCTTTTCTTACAGGGCTGGGGCGAAGCATTTATGATCTGTGTGGTAGCCTTAATCTTAGGCTTGGGCATGGCTTATGCTTTCTTACCGCAATACAATAAACTATTTGACTCTAACCTTTCCATACAAAACTTTTTGGTTACCAATAACTTACTCATTACTCTGGTAAGCTTTATGTTAATCACCCTTATTGCCGGAGGCTATCCGGCATTTGTTTCTTCCCGTTTCAATATTGTTCAGGTACTGAAAGGAAAACTGACTAGTAAGAAACCCGGTGCGTTGCGCAATTCTTTAATGATTGTGCAATTCTCTATTTCCTGCCTGCTTATCTGTTGTACTCTGGCCATTTTTACACAACTCAGTTACCTGAGAAGCAAGCCGCTTGGTTATAATAAAGAACAGATTATCAGTGTACCTATTGGTAATGCATTAAATAACCGCACCGCCGTGCAGCAATTCCGTAATGAATTATCAAAATACCCTGCTATTGAATCAATAAGCGGGTCACAAATCAATTTTGGTAACGGCTTAGATTATAGTTCTTCAAGAAGTACCTACGGATTTGACTATTATCCGAATGAAGGAGATACCAAGCATTCAAAAAGCATTATTACAGACTGGGTTCGTGTGGATTATGATTTTGTAAAAACGATGGGTATCAAAACCATTGACGGCAGAGATTTCAGTCCTGATTTCGGCACAGATTCAACAGCTTTAATTGTAACCGAAAGTATGTTGAAACAAATGGGTGAAAAACACGCGGTAGATAAGTTTTTAATGCCTGATTCGGCCGTAGGTAAACAAAAAATTATTGGTGTTATTGCTGATTTTAATCTATACTCTTTACGTCAGGAAAACCGTACTATTACCTTAGAAATGGCTCCAAAAGGCAGTGTTTCTTATGTGATGATAAGAACGCGAAGCGAGAACCTTGTCGCAGCAATGGATCTGGTGAAAAACACCTGGAAGAAATTAGCCCCGAAAGAGGAGTTTAAAGGCTCTTTTATTAATGAGAACGTTGATCGTTGGTTTAATAAGGAAGAGCGTCTTTCACAGATTTTCAGCCTTGCAGCAGGTATTGCCATTATGCTTTCCTGCATGGGCTTATTTGCCATAGCATTAATGATTATTGAGCAACGTACCAAAGAAATCGGTATCCGTAAGGTATTGGGAGCCAGTATCAGCAGCATTGTGAACCTTATATCTGTCGATTTTCTTAAAATGGTTGGCGTAGCCTTCGTAATAGCTACTCCGGTTGCCTACTTTGCCATGCAGGAATGGCTGAAAGATTTTGCTTATCGCACCGAATTGCCATGGTGGATTTTCGCGCTGGCAGGTGTGCTTTTAGTTGTCATTGCCCTGCTCACAGTAAGCTACCAGTCAATCAAAGCAGCGCTTATGAACCCTGTGAAATCACTTAAATCTGAATAGCACAGGGCAAAGGGCATGGGGCATAGATTAGCCCTTTGCTCTTACCCCTCTGCTCAAAGCCCCCAAAATCATGATACGTAACTATCTCAAAATCGCCATTCGTAGTCTGCTTCGTAATAAGAGCTACACCGTTATTAACGCCGTTGGTTTGGCAGTAGGCATTGCTGCCTGTCTGCTTCTTTTTTTGATTGTGCAGTTTGAATTGAGCTTCGATACTTTCCACACCAAAAAAGACAGGATTCATCAGGTAGTTTCTGAATTCAACTACGGTGGCATCAGCTATGGTAATGGCGCACCTATGCCTGTGCCATTGGCCTTAAGAACCGATTATCCTCAGCTGGAAAAAGTAGCAGGGATAGCCTCAACAGGCTCGCAGATAAATATCTATAATGCGAAAACGCAAACCGTACAAAAGAAATTTAAAGATGAAGGAGGCATGTTTTATGCCGAACCTCAGTTCTTTGAAATGTTTGATTTCCCGATGCTTTCAGGGAATCCTAAAACGATGCTTTCAGAACCTTATACAGCTATTCTGACGCAAGAAATGGCAGAAAAGTTTTTTGGCAACTGGAAAAGCGCCATCGGAAAAACCTTTACCAGAGATAATGAAAAAGAATCCTACCGTGTGACTGGTGTGTTGAAAAATATACCCAAAAATACCGACTTCCCTCTGAAAATAGTATTATCATACAAAAACTTTCTGATTAATAATAAAGGGAATGCCAACGACTGGGAGAGCGTATCAGGCAGCTGGAATTGCTTCGTTTTGCTTCCTCCGCAAATGTCTGAAAAGCAGTTTAATGCCTTAATGCCTGCTTTTGAGAAAAAACATAAAACGGCAGCCCAAAGAAGCCGTGTGCGTAATTTTATTCGCCCATTAAGTGATTCACATTATGATGCCCGATTTGGTAATTTTGCGTACCATACCATTAGCCCTGAAATGATTTGGGTATTGGAGATAATCGGCGCATTTTTATTATTAGTAGCTTGTGTAAACTTCATTAATCTGGCTACGGCACAAGCAGTCAATCGTTCGAAAGAAGTTGGTGTTAGAAAAGCCTTAGGAAGCAATAAAGGGCAGTTAAGAAGTCAGTTTTTAGGCGAAAGTGCTTTAATCACGCTTACATCTGTCTTATTAGCTATTGTATTAGCCGTAATTGCTTTACCTTTCTTAAATGAATTATTGAATTATAAACTAAGTCTTTCATTTATCGATAATCCTGTCTTATTCCTGTTTTTGTTAGCAGTATCTATCGTGGTTATCTTCTTGTCAGGTTTTTATCCGGCTTTGGTTATTTCAGGTTTTAATCCGATTCTGGCTTTGAAAAGCAAGGTTACAGCTAAATCGATAGGTGGAATATCTCTTAGACGAGGTTTAGTTGTCTCTCAATTCGTAATTGCGCAATTCCTGATTATAGCTACCCTGGTAGTAGTGAATCAGATGAATTATTTCCAAACAACATCCATGGGTTTTGATAAAGAAGCAATTATCAGTGTGCCGGTTCCTAACGATAGTGTTGACCGGATTAGATATGAGTCACTAAAAACACTATTGCTACAGCAAACAGGGGTAAGAAATGTAAGTATTGCTTTCAGACTACCGGCAGGTAATAATAGCTGGAATAGCCCTTTTCAATACAACCATCGTCCGAAGGATACTGATTTTTCCGGCTTTCTCAACTGGGCAGATGCCGATTATTTCAAAACCTTTAATTTGAAATTTGTAGCCGGTAAAGCCTATTCACCAAGCGATACTGTTCAGGGTTATGTGGTTAATGAAACCACGGTGAAGAAATTGGGTGCTAAAAGTCCGGATGAGGTATTAGGCAAAGAGATTAATTTCTGGGGCGGCAAAATGCGGGCGCCAATTGTAGGAGTTATTAAAGATTATCATGCTACTTCATTGCATGGAGCTATTCCTCCTTT
Organism: Emticicia sp. GW821-FHT11C11; assembly: GCF_058808615.1. NCBI lineage: Bacteria > Pseudomonadati > Bacteroidota > Cytophagia > Cytophagales > Leadbetterellaceae > Emticicia > Emticicia sp. GW821-FHT11C11. Next base: position 150,969 of record NZ_JBXARV010000002.1, on the reverse strand, counting down.
AGTTATAGCAAGCAATAAAAATTTCTTTAATACGATTGGTATAAAACTGGAAGCCAAAAATACGCAAAGCGCCTTGGATGCAGTAGAAAAAATCTGGAGCAAGTTTTTTCCGAATTATATTTATGAATATCAGTTTGTAGATAAAAATATAGAGAATCTTTATCAGCAAGAAAGACAGCTCTCTATCCTCTATGAAATCTTCGCAGGCGTTGCCATTTTTATCTCATGTCTGGGGCTGTATGGTTTAGTATCGTTCATGGCGCTGCAACGTACTAAAGAGGTAGGTATTCGCAAGACTCTTGGTGCATCTGTGGCACATATTGTGTACCTGTTTTCAAAGGAATTTACTCTATTGATTGGTGTGGCTTTCTTAATTGCTGCTCCGGTGGGCTATTATTTCATGAACGACTGGCTAAAGAAATTTGAGTACAGAATAAATTTAGGCCTGGGCATATTTTTACTGGCCGTTGTCAGCTCAATTGTCATAGCGTGGTTAACGGTGAGCTATCAGGCTATTAAAGCGGCATTGGTTAATCCGATAAAATCATTACGGTCAGAGTAAAACGCCCCCGACCCTTAAAGGGGAGTTGCTTACGCATAATTTTAAAAAACGAATGCAAAGTAATTAAAAGGTGAATTGAGGGAAAATATTTTCTTTACCATAAAACAAGTCCCCCTTTAGGGGCTAGGGGTATTGTATGATTAAGAGCTACATTAAAATCGCCATCCGGAATCTTTTCCGTAACAAGGTATTCAGCTTTATTAATATAGTGGGGCTGTCGTTAGGTTTAGCTGTGTCTACGCTTATCCTGTTGTTTGTTTCACATGAGGTAAGCTATGATAAATTTCATAAAAATTATGAAAGAATTTATCAGGTTGGAGCCTCTGTGAAAATGGGAGAGCAGGAGTTCTTCTTCGCGAACATGTCTCCAAGACTTGGAGATGCGCTCAAAGAGAATGCAGCGTCTGTTCAGGCAGTGGGCCGGAAAGCTGCTGAATGGCAGACTATACTGGAAACTCACCCGAAGCATCGATTCACAGAACCGGGGTTGATTTTTGCAGATGAGGGCTTCTTCAGGATTTTCGACTTTAAAATCTTACAGGGTAGTGTGTCGTCATTGTCCAGACCATATACTATTTTTCTGACTCCCGAAATGGCTTTGAAGTATTTCGGCAACGAAAACCCGATTGGCAAAACCCTGAAATGGAATAAAAAGACAGATCTGGAAGTGGTAGGTATAGTTGAGAAAAGCCCGTCAAACTCCAGCATCAGTTATAGTTTCATAGCCTCGCTTGCCACGCATCTTGCCGAGAATAAAAAGAATTATCCTGAGTTCTATACGGACGAAAAACTGAGTAAAATTTCTACAGGCGACTACGAAACGTTTTTGGTGCTTGATGATGCCGGTAGTCAGAAAAATACGGCAAACATACTTACTAAGCTGGCGTCGCAGAATGCTGATAACAAAGATGTAAAGTATTCGCTACGCTATTTTGCCAATCATTTAGGGCTGGGCAGCGATAAAATTGGTGACAGGCTGATGTATGTTTATATTTTTGCAGGGGTGGCCGTTTTAATATTACTACTGGCTATTGTTAACTTTATGAATCTGGCTACAGCCAGAGCTACTACCAGAGCCAAAGAGGTGGGTGTCCGTAAATCTATCGGTGCCAACAAGGCTGGTCTGGCTACTCAGTTCTATGTAGAATCTACGTTGACTATTATTATATCTACCGTTTTAGCAATAGTTTTATTTCAGGCTTTACAACCGGCATTCTATACAATGCTGGATCTTCAGATTGATACGGGTTTTTTGTTTAATCCATACTTCCTGTTGTCGTTTGTGGCAGTACTGCTCATCAGTATTTTATTGGCAGGCAGCTATCCTGCCATTGTGTTATCGGGCTTTAATCCGATTGAGGTACTTAAAGGTAGATTTCAGGGTAAGGGTAATGCAGGTATCAGGCGTACATTAACGGTATTCCAGTTGGTAGTCTCGTCGGTTCTGATATTCTGCTCTATCATTATCTTCGGACAAATCAAAAAAATGCGGGATAAAAACCTGGGGCTGAACAAAGACCAGATAGTGACCATTAATCTGGATGGACAGGCCCGCGCTAAAAACCAAGCCTTGCTCAATGATGTAAAACAGTTGGATGGGATAGAAGGCGTGTCCGGCTCCAAACACAGGATTTTCTTTGAGGGCTATAATATGACAGGTCTAAAGAAAATAGGGACAAAAGACAACTCCATTGCCTCAATGGTAGGTACCATTGTTTTCGATGTAGACTCTGCCTATGCAAACCTGTTTAGAATGGAATGGAAGGTGAAGCCCGATAAACTGCCGAGCGATCTGAAGAATAAAATATTGCTGAACGAAGCTGCCATGAAAGCTTTGGGAGGAGATGAGTCTTCGATTAAAAATCTGGAGCTAGGAGCAAACGAACCTATCGAGGTGGTGGGCGTTGTGAAGGATTTTAATTACTTCAATGTAAAAAACGAGGTGAAACCTTTGATGTTGAAGTTTATTACAAATATGCAGGAATATGATTTTCTGAATATCAGGATCAGAAAGGATGCAGATATGGTGACCACCATGGCACAAATTGAAAAGATATATAACCGCTATAAGGTGGATAATACCTTTCAATACTACTTTGCCGATGACGCTTTTGACAAACTCTTCAAGGCCGAAGAACGCATTGCCAATATATTCGGTGCGTTTACCGGTATCGCCATTTTCATTGCCAGTCTTGGTTTGTTTGGCTTAATTACATTCATGGCCGAACAGAAAACCAAAGAAATTGGTATCAGAAAAGTGCTGGGGGCATCAGTACTGCATATTACTACTCTGCTTTCGAAAGATTTTATGAGATTGATAATTGTGGCTATTTTGATAGCCTCGCCCATAGCGTATTATGCTATGAATAAATGGCTGCAGGATTTTGCCTACCGCATTGAGATTTCCTGGTGGGTGTTTGCGGCAGGTGGCTTGGGTGTTATGTTAATTGCTTTACTGACAGTGGGTTATAGGGCTATTAGAGCCGCATTGATGAATCCGGTAAAAAGTTTGAAGTCTGAGTAAAACACCCCCGACCCCTAAAGGGGAGTTGAGGGAGAGTATTTCCTGTAACCAGTAAACAAGTTCTAGGGGTGTATATATGATTCGTAACTACTTCAAAATAGCGTTGAGAAGCCTCTGGAAAAACAAGCTTTTTTCGTTCATCAATATTGTTGGGCTTGGCCTGGCCATGACATTCGGACTTATAGCCCTGATGCAGGTGCAGAACGTTTTTGAGTTTGATAATTTTCATCCTTATCCGGAACGGACATATCGTATTCTGACCGATCTGAAAGATGAAAGCGGGCGGCAGACAGCATATGCGTCATCACCCTTTTTATTAGCCGATAAGCTGAAAAACGATTACGGCTTTGTGGAGAAATCGACAAGAGTGGTGCGATTCTTTTCAGGTGATATGAACAACCGCATGAAAACCATCCGTCTGAATGGTATTTATGTTGATCAATCTTTCTTTGATATTTTTGGTTTCCCGCTTGAAAAAGGAGCTTATCCCATCGCACCGAATACCGTTGTGCTGAATAAAGAAACTGCCGAGAAGTTTTTTGGTGACGCTGACCCGGTTGGCAAAACCATCACCCATCACGACTATGGTGTCTTTACCATCACCGGTGTGTTGAAACCCTATAAATACAGAGGTACGCATTTTAGAAGCGACCTGATGGTATCTATGGCTACTTTCGAGAAGCTGAACAATGATAAGCAAGACCTCAGTAACTGGACAAAATACGATACTTACACATTTGTGCTGCTCAATAAAAATACGCAGTTAACTACGCTTAACCGTGCGTTGGCATCAGTAGCGCAGCAGAATAAGAAAGATACCGATTTCGGTAAAACCAGCCATACTTATAGACCTCAGCCATTGAAAGATATTTCGCCTGCATTTGAGCATCTGGAGAAGAATGCCTATGTAGACAGTATCTCTGACCTATCGGTCAATTTCATTATGGCACTGGTTATTATCGTATTGGCAGGCTTTAATTATACCAATCTTACACTGGCGCGTTCGTTAAGCAGAGCCCGTGAGGTAGGGGTCAGGAAAGTTTCGGGTGCGGTACGCAGGCAACTGGTAAGCCAGTTCCTGATTGAAGCCGTTCTATTGGCATGCTTTGCCCTGTTGATAGCCTACTTTAGCTTTATGGCGTTGAAGCAATACATTCATGTGTCGTGGATTGTGTGGGAAGTAGAAGATAAACGATTGATGTGGCTAGTCTTCGCAGGGTTTACTTTAATAACGGGCTTGTTAGCAGGGGTATTCCCTGCCCGCATCTTATCATCTTTTCAGCCTGCTCAGGTGTTGAAAGGTGAGTTGATGCCCGGTTCTTTTGGTAAAATAAGTCTGAGAAAAGCCCTGATTGTGATTCAGTTTGTGGTAACGCTGGTCTATATGGCACTAAATGTGAGCATGTACAGCCAGTTTGAATACATGGCTACCGAAAACGAGAATTTTAATCGTAAAGATATTCTGAATGTAACGCTGGCAGACACTGATTACAAACTACTGAGAAATGAGCTTTCCCGCTTGTCGGGTGTTGAAAGCATAGGGATGAGCTCAGATGCCTTTGGCAACGGCGCAAGTCAGTATGCCATTAAAGGCAAACGAACCGATCAAAACCTGTTGGCTCATTATTTTGCTGTTGATAACCGTTTCATCAACAATATGCAGTTGACATTTGTTGCAGGTAAAAATCTGCCTGACGCTACGGTGGATTCATCAGGCAATTTTGTATTGCTCAACGAAAAAGCCGTGAGGATGCTTCATTTGGGTAGTCCACAGGAAGCCATCGGTAAAATGATATTTCTCAATAACCAGACCGAGGCGTTGGTGAGCGGAGTAGTAAAAGATTTCTGCTTTAATAATTATCAGTTTGAGGTCACACCTGCGGTTTTTCAGTATAATCCCGATCAATTTCATTTGCTTTCCATTAAAACGGCCAAGGGTGTAGACGAGGCTTCTATGATAGCATCCATTCAGCAAATCTGGAAGCGTTATCAGCCTTATGATGCCATGGTTTATACCTGGTATGAGAAAGAACTTTATAACCGCTATTTTCCGGGCGAAGATATGAAATTTTCGGGCCTTACTACACTGGTAGGTTTTGTAATAGCTATTATGGGTTTGCTGGGTATGGTAACTTACAGCACAGAGAGGCGATTGAAAGAAATCGGTATCAGAAAGGTGCTTGGAGCCTCTGAGACCGAAGTTGTGCGGCTGTTATCATGGAGTTTTCTGAAACTACTGTTGATTGCTGCATGTATTGCGTTACCGATAGGGTATTTATGTAGTGTGCTTGTAATGAATTTCTTTGCGTTTAATCCAGGCGTGCGCTTGGGTTTATTAGCGGGCAGTTTTGCCTTGATTTTTCTGATAGCCTTACTGACCATCGGTATTAAGACCTATCAGGCGTCAGTGATGAATCCGGTGAATAGCTTAAGGGCTGAATAACAGAATGTTAAAATAACTTAAACGAAATGAGAATGATTGAAAGAGGGTTTATCTTCCCATTTTAATCATCAAAATTTCAAAATTATGTTACAGAACTATCTGAAAATCTCCTGGCGTAACCTTATGAAACGTAAGTTTTATACGGCGGTTACGATTTTCGGCCTCTCGGTCGGAATCACCTTTGCTTTGCTTATCGGCAGCTATATGTGGAGTGAATGGCAGATAAATACCAACTTACGCCATGTGGAGAATCAATACGTGATTCAAAGTCATTGGGATAAGGAAAACATGGGTCTGGAATTTACTTCGCTGGGGCCTTTAGCTAAGGCATTAAAAGATAATTATCCTGCCCTTGTTGAAAATTATTACAGATTTGATGGCGTAACAACTGTAGTTTCGAAAGGCAGCAAAGTTTTCAGAGAAGATATACAACTGGGCGATTCAACGATATTGAACATGTATGGTTTCCAATTACTGCATGGAAATGCCGGAACTGCACTGAATGAACCTAACACGATGGTGATTTCATCTGACCACGCCCTGAAATACTTCGGTAAAACCGAGGTACTGGGGCAAACCCTCAGACTGGAATCTTTTTCAGGCGATAAACGTGAATTCATGATTACCGGCGTGTTGAAAGAAATGCCCGGTAATTCAGTAACTAATCTGGTTAATATCAACAATAAATTACCCGTATTAATCTCTTTAAGCAGTGCTCCGTTTTTCGGGCGCAATGGTTTCCAATTCTGGAATAACCCTTATATAGGCAGTTATGTAGAATTGAAGGAAGGAGTAAAAAAAGAAGATTTGGAAAAGGCAATGGCACAGCTTATTGCGACCAATGCTCCGAAGCAAATCAGCGAAAACCTGCATGCCTATCTCAAACCCATACGATTGGCTTATCTTGAAACCAACAATGGCCTTGTAAAAAACACCATACTGACGCTGAGTATGGTAGCATTGTTTATTTTGCTGATGGCGGTGGTCAATTTCGTGAATATATCTATCGGCAACTCATCGTCAAGGCTAAAAGAGATAGGAGTAAGAAAAGTGCTGGGAGGCAAAAAGGAGCAGGTACTACGCCAGTTTTTAACCGAATCCATCATCATAAGCTTGTTCAGCCTGGTGGTTTCGTTGTTGTTTTATGCGCTAGCTCGGCCTTATTTTTCCGGTGTGCTTCAAAAAGAAATCGTTTCATTGTTCAGTGCTTCACCTTATTTCTATTTAGCTGCACTGACTTTAAGTTTGTTGATTGGGGTGTTGAGCGGGCTTTACCCATCTTTGGTGCTGGCCAATATTCCTTCTATTGATTCCATGAAAGGTAAATTGAAATCGGTGAAGGAGAACGTTCTTTTCAGACGCATTCTGCTGGCTTCTCAGTTTACGGTGGCTTTGTTTGTATTTGGCGGTGCTGTAGTTGTCTCTCAGCAGGTCGATTATTTTTTCAATAAAGATTTAGGCTATAATAAAGAGGCGGTTTTTTCGGTAAGAGTACCCCGAGACTGGTCGCCAAAGGGCGTGGACAAAATGGAAACCATGCGCAATGAGCTGGCAAAAGTGAAGGAGATTAAAGAGGGTAGCTTATCGTTTGAAATTCCTGATGGTGCCACCGGATTCAGCAGTGCTATTTACAAAGTCGGGCAAGACTCCACGCAGGCGTTTTATGCACCCACCTTAGTAACCGACGCAAAATATGCGCAAACATACGGTATCCCGGTAAAAGAAGGACAGTTTTTCCATGCCGATCGAGGCACATTTCAGGCAGACAGAATGGTACTGAATGAAGCCGCTGTGAAGGCACTGGGGTTTAAAACTCCGGTAGAGGCCATTGGTCAGCAGGTAAGAGCACACTATTTTCCACGCAATTTTACTATTGCAGGTGTAGTGAAAGATTTCCATTTCCAATCGATGCATAATGCCATAGGGCCGATAGCTTTTATGCAGGTGAGAGACAATACTTTTTACAGATTTCTATCATTCAGACTTAATTCGGGCAGCAGCCTGAATGAAGCCGTGGGAAGCATTGAAAAGAAATGGAAGCAACTGATGCCCGATGCGCCATTTGAGTACACATTTATGGATGAAACCGTCCAGAAAATGTATCAATCAGAATTACAAATGAAACAAGCTGCCAGCGTAGCAACCATATTGGCAGTAATCATTGTTTTGCTGGGTGTTTTAGGCATGGTGTCGTTAAATACAGTGAGAAGAACTAAGGAAATCGGTATCCGCAAGGTACTGGGTGCATCAGGTGCAAGTATCACTTATTTGTTTCTGAAAGAATTTATGGTTGTGATGGCCGTGGCGGCAATGATTGCGTTTCCGCTGTCCGTTCTGAGTATGAACAAATGGTTACACAATTATGCTTACCGAATAGAGTTAAGCTGGCTTACATTTGCCGTTATCGGATTGATTTTTGGCGTTTTATTGATTGTTCTGGTAGGTCTGCAGACCCTGAAAGCCGCCAGGCTGAATCCTGTGAAGAGTTTGAAAATTGAATAGTACCCCCAGCCCCTAAAGGGGAGTTGAGGGCGATAACATATATATCTTTTAACTTTAATTCCCCTTTAGGGGTTAGGGGCGCATTATGATACGCAATTACTTAAAAATCGCATTTAGAAATCTGACGAAGCAAAAAGGCTTCACTTTTATTAACATTGCCGGGCTGGCCATTGGGCTTACCTGTTTTTTGTTGATTGGTTTGTATGTGAAAGATGAACTGGCCTACGACCGATTCAACAAAAATGCTGACCGCATTTATCGCGTTACCCGAATTTTCAAATCGAACGATGGTACCGTAAGTCTGCATCTGGGACACGTAGCCCCGGCATTTATGCAGCATTTCGAAAACGATTTCTCGCAGGCAGAACAAATCACCAGATTATTCGGCGCCAATGCAGTAATCAACCGTTCGGATAATACCGAGAAGAAATACCAGGAGCAACGCATGTACTTTGCTGAGGCCAATCTGCTGAAGGTATTTTCAATTAACCTGCTATCAGGCAATGCTGATAAGGTGTTGGCTAATCCGCTTACCATAGCCATATCGAAACCTATGGCTGAGAAATATTTCAGCAATGAAGACCCTATAGGTAAACTGTTGAAAATAGACGGTAAACATGATTTTACTGTCTCAGGCGTATTTGAACCGCTACCAACGCAGTCGCATTTTCATGCAGATTTTCTGATGTCGATGAGTACGCTGAATGATGAACGTTTTTATGGCAAAGACAACATGAATAGTGATTGGGGCGGCAACAATTTCGCTACTTATTTTCTGTTGCCGAAAGGGTACGACATCGTCAATATCGAAAAGAGAATCAAACCTTTTCTTGACCAGCACCTGCCGGCGTATGATGGAAGAAAGGGCTCTCAGTATTCTGATCTGACTTTCCAGAAACTGACCGACATACATTTGTATTCTCACCTTGATTCGGAGCATGAAGCGAACGGTAACATCAAATACGTGTATACCTTTTCGGCCATTGCGTTCTTCATTCTGCTCATTGCCTGTATTAACTATATGAACCTGGCTACAGCGCGCTCGGCGGGCAGAGCCAAAGAGGTAGGTTTGCGCAAAGTGGTAGGGGCAGTGCGTTCTCAATTGATTGCGCAGTTTTTGAGTGAGTCGTTGTTACTTACTTTATTTTCCTTAACCATTGCGCTTATTGCAACAGTGCTGTTGATACCTGTCCTGAATGATTTCACTGGTAAAACCTTAACTTTTGGCAGCCTGCTTAATATTCAGTTTATAGCCTTAATTATAGGCATTATCTTTTTTACGGGTGTGTTGGCCGGAAGTTACCCTGCCTTCTTCCTGACGGCTTTTCAGCCGGTAGAAGTATTGAAAGGAAAGATAAAAAATGCTATGCGGAATGGCCGTCTGCGTCAGGTATTGGTGGTAATGCAGTTTTCCATTGCCTGCATTCTGATTATCAGCACAGGTATTATTTATAAACAATTGAGTTTTATGATGCATCAGGATACCGGTTATAAGAAAGACCAGGTGATTGTGATGCGCGTGGGCAATGATAGCTCAGTTGATTTTGAAAGCTTTAAGCAGGAACTGAAACGCCAGGCAGGTGTGAGGAACGTAAGCCATTCGTCACGAACACCGACAGGCCGTTTGCTTGATTCTCAGGGAGCAAAGGTAGCCAAGGGAGATTCTTTGGCACCAACCAGTACTGAAATAAAGGCGCTCTCTGTTGATCACGACTTTCTGTCAACCTACGAAATACCACTGGTAGCAGGAAGGGACTTATCCAGAGAATTTAAGTCTGACGACTCAACAGCCTATATTCTGAACGAAGCAGCGGTGAAATCAATCGGTTGGAAGAACAATGCCGATGCCATTGATGAAACTTTTGAATATGGCGGAAAAAAAGGAAGGGTAATAGGTGTGGTGAAAGATTTTCATTTTGAGTCTTTGCATCAGAAAATCGTACCGATGGTGATGTTCATTAATAAAGGCTGGAGAAGCTGGCTGTCTGTCAAGATGTCGGCGGGAGATTTCCAGAGTACCATTGCAAGTGTAGAAAAAACCTGGAAGACTTACATGCCGAATACGCCTTTCAGCTACCAGTTTTTAGACGAACGATTTAATAAACAATATGAAGCAGAGCAAAAGCAACGGTCGCTATTTATGATTTTTGCCGGGCTTTCCATCTTTATTTCTTGTCTGGGCTTATTTGCATTGGCCGCCTTTATGGCCGAGCAGCGCAGAAAGGAGATTGGTGTCCGTAAGGTATTGGGTGCTTCAATAAGCAGTATTACTTCGCTGTTATCGAAAGATTTTATCAAGCCTGTCGTGATATCCATTCTTATTGCGTCACCGATAGCCTGGTATGCCATGACCAACTGGCTGACAGACTTTGCGTATAAAGTAAACATTGACTGGTGGATTTTCCCCGTTGCCGGTCTGCTGGCTATTGTGATTGCAATACTTACAGTGAGTTATCAGGCCATTTCAGCAGCGCTGATGAATCCGGTAAAAAGCTTGAAGTCGGAGTAACCCCCGGCCCCTAAAGGGGAGCAAAAAAAGAAGTAAGGAAATGTTTAGAGAAAACTGCCTGTCGCTTTGGAAATGTACGGTTTTCTGCAACTCGTAGCGTATTTATTGCATCTATGTAATTGTAAAAGATACCATTAAAAACATAAACCAATGAGAGAGGAACGTGGAAACAGGAGAATGGAAAATGGAATTTATTCCCCTTCTCCTGTCTCCGTTTTCCTTTCCCCATCTACCTAAAATTATGATACGCAATTACTTGAAAATTGCTTTTAGAAGCCTGAGAAAGCAAAAAGGCTTTACTTTTATCAATATCGCCGGATTAGCCATTGGGCTAACCTGCTTTTTGTTGATTGGTTTGTATGTAAAAGATGAATTGAGTTACGACCGATTCAACAAAGATGCTGACCGTATTTACCGCGTTACCCGTATTTTTAAATCAAATGATGGTGCGGTGAGCCTACATTTAGGACACCTGGCCCCTCCTTTTTTGCGGCATTTCAAAAACGATTTTTCAGAGATAGAACAGGCTACCCGATTGTTTGATGCAACCTACGTATTTAATGTATTAAACCGACCGGAAAGCCCTGAAAAAAAATATCAGGAGCCGAATATGTTTTTTGCTGATGCAAATGTATTCAAAGTATTCTCAATTAATCTACTTTCGGGAAACCCTGACTTGGCTTTAGAAAATCCATTTACAGTTGTTCTCTCTAAGCCAATGGCTGAAAAGTATTTTGGTAATGAAAACCCTGTAGGTAAGCTGTTGAAAATAGATAATAAATATGAATTAACAGTTTCGGGCGTATTTGAGCCAATACCAAACCAATCGCATTTTCATGCTAATTTCCTTTTATCAATGAATACACTAAATGATAACAGGATTTTTGGTAAGGAAGGAATGGAGAATGATTGGGGTGGTAATGCCTTCGCTACCTATTTGCTGATGCCTAAAGGATATGATATATCAAAGATAGAAAGTCGGGTAAAATCTTTCCTGGATGAACATATACCTGGTGGCAAAGGGTCTCAGTGGACAGACCTGACTTTCCAGAAACTGACAGATATACACTTACATTCACACTTAGATTCAGAGCATGAAGCGAATGGTGACATCAAGTCTGTGTATATTTTCTCAGCTATTGCCTTTTTTATATTGCTGATTGCCTGCATCAATTACATGAATTTAGCCACGGCTCGTTCGGCAGGCAGAGCCAAAGAAGTAGGTCTTCGTAAAGTAGTAGGGGCTCTGCGCTCACAGCTGATAGGACAGTTTCTAAGTGAATCGTTGCTACTCACTATGGTCTCTTTGGTTATTGCATTGACGGCCATTGTTTTACTGATTCCGGTATTAAATGATTTCGCCAATAAATCTTTGACATTCGGTAGTTTACTGGATGTTCAATTTATTTTAGTGATCCTGGGTGTCATCTTCTTTACAGGCATTTTAGCAGGTAGCTACCCTGCCTTTTTCCTGACGGCTTTTCAGCCGGTAGAGGTTTTGAAAGGGAAAATAAAAAATGCCATGAAGAATGGTCGGCTACGTCAGACCTTAGTAGTGATGCAGTTTTCAATAGCCTGTGTCCTGATAATCAGTACGGTTATTGTCTATAAACAATTGAGTTTCATGCTCACGGAGGATGCCGGATATAAAAAAGACCAGGTTATTGTGATGAAGAATGATAAAAATGCTTCGTTTGATTTTGCGGGTTTCAAACAAGAGTTGAAACGTCAGGCGGGGGTGAAAAATGTAAGTACTTCTTCCAGAACGCCTACAGATCGTTTGCGTGATTTTCAAGGGGCAAAAGTGGAAAAGGGAGATTCTTTGACTCCTACTACTGCTGTAATAAAAGCACTCGGGGTTGACTATGATTTCTTATCGACTTATGAAATAAAAGTAGTGGCAGGTAGAGGTTTTTCAGAAGATTTCAAATCAGATGATTCAGCCGCCTATATTCTGAACGAGACAGCTGTAAAAGCAATTGGCTGGAAAAACAATACAGAGGCCATTGATCAAATATTTGAATATGGAGATAAGAAAGGTAGAATAGTAGGGGTTGTCAAAGATTTTCATTTCGAGTCTATGCATCAGAAAATAGCTCCTATAGTACTGAGTGTCGGTAAAGGGAAGAATCAGTGGCTTTCAATCAAATTAGCTGCCGGAGATTTCCAGCAATCAATTGCTGATATTGAAAAAACATTTAAAGCTTACATGCCTGATGCTCTATTCAGCTACCAGTTCTTAGATGAACAGTTCAATAAGCAATATCAGGCCGAGCAAAAGCAAAGGTCATTATTCATGATTTTTGCGGGTATTTCCATCTTTATTTCTTGTCTGGGTTTATTTGCACTGGCAGCCTTTATGGCCGAGCAGCGTCGCAAGGAAATAGGTGTACGCAAGGTATTAGGTGCTTCGATAGGAAGCATTACCACTTTACTTTCAAAAGATTTTATTATGTTGGTAGTAATTTCTATTCTGATTGCTTCGCCAATTGCCTGGTTTGCTATGAATAGCTGGTTGAAAGATTTTGCATACCGCGTTGATATTGAATGGTGGGTTTTCCCGGCTGCCGGGCTGTTAGCCATACTGATTGCTGTAGCAACAGTTAGCTATCAGGCTATTTCGGCAGCGTTGATGAATCCCGTGAAGTCACTCAAATCTGAATAAATTGTAGAGGGCATGGGGCGAAGGGCAGAGCTTTTGCCCCATGCCCTTACACCTTTGCCATAAGCACAAAAAAAATGCTAAAAAATTACTTAAAAATCGCATGGAGAAGCTTATTGAAAAGCAAGCTCTTTACTGCTCTCAATTTATTAGGGCTAGCGTTAGGTTTGACAGTGTCACTCTTGTTGATGCTGTATGTAAAAGATGAATTATCTTTTGATAAATATCATTCAAACGCCAAAGACATTTACCGGATAGGCGTAACTGCTACTTTCGACAGCAAAAGTGAGAAATGGGCCAATGCACCGAATGTGGTAGGACCCACCCTGAAAAACGAAGTGCCCGAAGTGGTACAGCAAGCCCGTATTTTGCTGAATGATTATGGACAAACGGCCTTTGTAAATCTGGGCGAGAAGAAATTTGCCGAAAAAAAGCTCTACTGGGTAGATGGTACTATCTTCGATATTTTCGATATAAAGTTGTTACAGGGTAACCCGAAGGTGGCTTTACAAGACCCCAATAAAATAGTGCTGAGCCAATCAACAGCCAGAAAGTATTTTGGAGATGAAAACCCGCTCGGGAAAATTGTGAAAGTAGGGAGTAAATACTCAATGGAAGTAACCGGTGTGTATGAAGATTTGCCTCATAACTTTACATTGGATGCCGATTTGATGGGTTCATTTAACAGTGTGGAATGGGCTTCGAAAAACCTGGTATGGAGCAATTCCAGCTATGAAACCTATTTGTTGTTGAGACCTAATACCAGCCAGCAAAAGATTGAGACGCAAATGACGGCCATTCTGGAAAAAAACATCCCCAAAAAAGAAGACCGCTGGTTTAGCCTTTGGCTGCAACCGCTTACCGATATTCACCTCAATTCTGCTGACATTACCAATACAAATACAAAACGTGTAGGCGATGCCGGACAGGTAAAAATACTATTGATTCTGGCGCTGGTTGTATTGATTATTGCGTGCATTAATTATATGAATCTGGCCACAGCACGGTCGCAGAAGCGATTCAAGGAAGTGGGGATTAACAAAACCATAGGTGCTACCAACGGCCAGTTAATCAGCCGTTTTTATACAGAAACCTTGCTGACAGTTTTTCTGGCTTTAGTGCTGGGTCTGGCAATTCTGATATTAATGCTGCCCTTTTTTAATCAACTGGCCGACAAAGCCTTATCTGTCAAAGATGTATTTACACCAGAGGTAGGCCTGGGTCTGTTAGCCGTATATAGCCTTGTTACATTTATTTCAGGATCTTACCCGGCCTTTTACCTGTCTTCTTTTGCTCCGAAAAGCCTGTTGCAGACCTCTGTCAGTAGAAAAACAGGAGCCGGATTATTCCGCCAGTCGCTTGTCGTGATTCAGTTTTCAGCCTCTATTATTCTGATTATCTGCACCTTCATATTTTTCCAGCAACTGCGGTTTATTCAGAATAAAAAACTGGGGTATAATCCGGAGCAGGTAGTAGCGGTGATGACATCTGCTGCCGAGAATAAAGAACAGATTGATGCTTTAATAAACAATTATAAAGGTTTAAGCAATGTAATTGAAGCCACAAGAGCACAGGCTTATCCGGGCTTTGGCGGTAGTGGTCGTTCAATGAGCAAAGCCAATAACCCTAAGGAATCATTCTTTGTGCGCACCAATCGTGTAAATGGTGATTTTGCGAAAGTACTAGACCTGAAATTTCTGGCGGGTAAAACACTGCCGCTTATCAAAGGTGAAAAAGATACTACCGTGCAGATGGTGGTCAATGAAACCACGACAAAACTACTGGGCTACAAAACACCTCAGGAAGCAATCGGTAAGTTTTCAGATGATTTGTTCTGGAACCGCAAGGCTGAAATAGTGGGTGTGGTGCGCGATTTCCACTATGAATCGTTCCATCAGCCTATAGGCTCTTATGTTTTTCATAATAATGACACTGAATCGAGACCATATTTACTGGTAAAAATTAATACGTCTGATTTAGAACAAACCATGAAACAGCTGGAGGTGGCTTTTAAGAAGAGCATTCCGACCTCTGCTTTTGAGTACCAGTTCCTCGACCAGTTTCTGAACACACTTTACAAAGCCGAGACCCAAACTGCCAATGTGGTGTTTGTATTTTCAGGTCTGGCTATTCTTATTGCCTGTCTGGGTCTGTTTGGGCTGGCCGCTTTTACGGCAGAGCAACGTACTAAAGAGATAGGTATCAGAAAAGTATTGGGTGCCTCGGTGGCAGGTCTGACAGCCTTGTTATCGAATGACTTCTTGAAACTGATATTGGTAGCGGTGCTAATAGCCAGTCCGGTAGCTTATTATTTTATGAGTAGCTGGTTGAAAAACTTTGCCTATCAGGTAACTATTGAATGGTGGGTATTTGCAATAACCGGCTTCATTGCTGTTTTCATAGCATTGCTTACCGTAAGCTATCAGGCCCTCAGAGCCGCACTGACAAACCCTGTGAAATCGTTAAAAACTGAATAAAATAGCAGAGGGCATAGAGCCATAGGGCAGAGGTTTTTTGCCCCTTGCGCGGTGCCCTCTGCCCTATGCAAAAACATGAAACTGAAATTTACACTCCGTGTATTAAGCCGGAACAGGCTCTTCACCTTTCTGAATGTTTTCGGTCTGGCCTTGGGCATGGCCGGAGGAATACTGGTTTTTCAGCTGGTGAAATACCATTCAGGCGTAGATGCCTATCATAAAAATGCAGAGAGGATCTACAGGGCAGTGGTAGACCTGCATCTGGAAGATGGTAGTGTGGAGAGAGGGAAGGGAAGTGCGTATCTCTTGCATCAAACCTGGCCGAAGGAGTATCCCGCCATTGAGCGCACTACTTATCTAGCGCACAAGCCCCTTACTATTGCCATAGTTACAGATAAGGAGGTTCGTAAATACTCAGAGAAAGAATCGGCAGCATTTACGAATGCCGATTACTTTAAAATATTCGATTATGAGTGGAAAGCGGGTAGCCCAAAGGTGTTGGATAGCCCTAATCAGGTGGTTTTGACGGAAAGCTACGCAAGGAAATTCTTTGGCAATGCTGTCCCAATCGGCAGGTCTGTCAAGCTGGAAAATAAACAGGAAGTAGTAGTAGCAGGTATATTGAAAGATTATCCGGCCAATACCGATTTCAAAACTGATATTTTTGTTTCGCTGCCCACCTTAAAAACATTGGTACCGGAGTATGGTTACGAAGACTGGGGTTGGATTGACAGCGGCAGAGAAACTTTTGTGTTGCTGCGCTCTAAAGATTTAAAGGATAAGTTTGAAAGCCAGATGCCCGCCTTTTCGAAAAGGTATTACGGAGCCGACAGCGAGATATTCAGATACCACCTGCAGGATTTATCCGATATTCATTTTAATATTGATTACGGTGGGAAAATCAAGAAATCGACCGTCAATTTGCTGATGGGTATCGGTATATTGATGGTAATCATTGCCTGCATTAACTTTATTAACCTCTCAACAGCTCAGTCGTTCAAACGCTATAAGGAAGTTGGAGTAAGAAAAACCCTGGGAAGCTCGCAGGCGCAGATTTTCTGGCAGTTTATCAGCGAAACCGCAGTGGTAGCGTTATTGTCAGGCATACTGGCTGCTGTTATTGCCTATCTGGCTGCTCCTTTTCTTGCGCAATGGCTCGCTACTCCTATCAGTATCAGTCTTTTCTCTGATGCAACACTCTTGAGTTTCATGGCTCTTTTGCTGGTAGCCGTTGTTTTTCTGGCAGGGTTTTATCCGTCTTTGATTATTGCCAATTTTCAGCCTTTGAAGGCATTGAAGAATATCACCGATTTACCTAGAAAATTCACACTTCGTAAAGGGCTGGTTGTAGCTCAATTCGGCATTGCTTGTGTATTGATTGCTGTTTCTATTCTGGTTGTTTTGCAGCTCGACTACCTGAAGAACAAAGACCTTGGCCTGAGAAAAGACCTGATTCTGCAAGTGAGTGTGCCGGATACTGAAACCGGTAAACTACAAACCCTTAAAAATCAATTACAGCAACAGGCAAATGTTGCACATGTATCTTTCTACCGCACGGCACCTACGTCTCAAACCAGTAGCGGGGGGAGCATTAGGTATGAAAACAGAGATTGGGAGAAATTTGTGGCAAGATCTAAAATAGCTGACGAAGCCTACATTGATACCTATGGTATTAAACTGGTAAGCGGCCGTAAACCTGTGGCGTCTGATACCCTCCGGGAGTTACTTGTTAATCAGAAACTGGTGAAAGATTTAGGTTTGAAATCAGCGGAAGAAATCCTGAACAGGAAATTGCTGGTAGGTGACCTGGGCAAAACCGGAACCATAGTGGGCGTAGTAGCCGATTTTAATAATACAGACCTTTATTCGGGCATTGAACCGACCGTTATCTTTTCGTCAAGAGTGCATTATCGAAAAGTGGCTATTCAGCTAAAATCGCTTGATCAGTCTACTGTGCAGACAATAGCCGGATTGTGGGAGCGCTTATATCCTGAACATGTTTTTGAATATACATTTTTCAACGAAGACGTCGCAAGTTTTTATGAGCGTGAAGAATTAATAGGCAACCTGACCAAGACTTTTGCAACACTGGCCGTTTTTATCTCTTGCCTGGGTTTGTTTAGTCTGGCTACTTTTTCAATCAGACAACGCACCAAAGAGATTGGCATCAGAAAAGTGCTGGGTGCCTCTGTATTCAGTATCACTACCTTGCTTTCTCTTGATTTTGTGAAACTGGTTTTCATGTCTCTTGTGGTGGCTATTCCTGTTGCCTATTATTTCATGGCACAATGGCTACAGGATTTCGCCTATCGTGTGTCTATTGAGTGGTGGATATTTGCTGTCACCGGTGCCGTAGCCATTCTGATAGCCATCATGACGATCAGTTATCAGGCCATTAAAGCAGCATTAGTGAATCCGGTGAAATCGTTGAAATCGGAGTAAATTGCGCCCCTAACCCCTAAAGGGGAACTAAAAAAAGGTGGAACAACTATTACCGTTCTACTTTTTACGGATTGTGGGCTATTAAATAAATTATTATTCACTTTTAACTCCCCTTTAGGGGCTGGGGGCATTATGTTAAAGAATTACTTAAAAATCGCAATTCGTAACCTTTTTCGCAATAAGGTTTACAGTTTTATTAACGTAGCCGGGCTCAGCATAGGTCTTGCTGCGGCTATGCTCATCATGCTTTATACTAAAGATGAAGTGAGCTATGATCGCTTCCATGCCAATCATACTAGCATCTACCGGGTTACTACCGAGTGGATTAATCCTGATGGCAGTGTTAAACAGGCGGACGGAACAACAGGATATTTTCAGGGTCCTAAGTTTAAAGAAGGTGTGCCAGAAATTCAGTCGTTTGTACGTTTGAGAAGTAATTTCAGCAATATCCGCCAGGGCAATGAAATCAAAGGATATGGGATGCTTGAGGCGGACTCCAATTTCTTTTCTGTGTTTTCTTTCCCATTGCTGAGTGGAAATGCCAAAACAGCATTGAAAAACCCTAAGACGATTATACTTTCAGACGAAATGGCTGAGAAATTGTTCAAGCGTACTGATGTATTGGGCAAGACAATTGATTTTGTGGAAGATGATAAACTGGTACCATACGAGATAACCGGAGTGGCAATGAAAGCCCCGCAGAACTCTTCTATTAAGTTTGATTTCCTATTGCCTATGATTGTCGGAAAAGAAGAGTACCAGAATAATGAAAACTGGTTTAATTTCTTTCTGAATACATTCGTGGTGCTTCAACCCAATGCGGGTGAGATAGCCGCCGAAGCCAAAATGAAAAGAGTCTATGAAGCAGATGCAAAGGAAACCATCACAAAGATGCTGAAAGACTATGATGTGAAAGAAAAGGCCAGATATACGCTTCAGCCGTTGACAGATATGCACTTGAGCACAAATTTTACGGCGCAGAATGGTTTAACGGATGCCAGCAATCCGACATTCTCGTATATACTGACGGGGATTGCCATCTTCATTTTATTAATTGCCTGTATCAATTTTATTAATCTCACAGTGGCTCGCTCGTTGAAACGTGCGAAAGAAATTGGTATAAGAAAGGTTGTAGGCGGTGAAAGAAAACAATTGATATTTCAGTTTCTGGGTGAGTCGTCTATGTTATGCCTGATAGCCTTTGTGTTGGCGGTAGTAATTGTGCAGAGTGTACTGCCAACTTTCAACCAGTTGTCGAACAAGGCTCTGGCGTTTTCGTATCTGTTCGACATCAGGCTGATTGCTGCTTATGTAGTGCTTTTTGTAATTACAAGCCTGCTGGCGGGTTTTTATCCAGCGCTTGTGTTGTCAGGTTATGACCCCGTAAAGACCCTGTATAGCCGGTTCAACCTGACAGGTAAAAACTACCTGCAGAAAACATTAGTGGTGGTTCAGTTTAGTCTGGCTTCATTTCTGATTATTGCTACCATGACCATCTATTCTCAATTTAACTACCTGACAACCAAAGAATTAGGTTATGATGACAAAAACCTGATAATGGTTGACAAGTGGCGGATGACCCACAGCCAGTCGCAGTTGTTTGTCAATGAATTGAGAAAAGAACCCAATATTGTTGAGGTAGCCCCTAAAAATGCAGGCTCATGGGGAACTGTGGCAAAAGTGAACGGAGATACGCAAATAGATTTTGCCTATGAAACGGTTAACCCGGTTTTCTTGCCTTTGATGAAAATACCTGTATTAGAAGGCCGCAATTTCTCTCCTGATTTCCCTTCTGATTCGACAAAATCGGTTATTGTAAATGAAGCATTTGTGAAAAAAGCAGGATGGAAGAATCCGATTGGGCGGGAAGTGAATTTCTGGTACAACGACCAGAAGTATACTGTAATAGGGGTCGTGAAAAACCACCACTTTAATTCTCTGAGTCAGGAAATTGGTCCGCAGCTGTTTACCATGAAACCCGGCAATATGTATGGGCGTGTATACATTAAAATCAAGCCCGGTTCAGAAACAGCCAGCTTGAAACATATAGAGAAAACGTTCAAAAAGCTTTTCCCTATTAATTCGTATGACTTCAAGTTTATGGAGGAAGTAAATCTGAAAAACTATGAGTCAGAAGCAAAATGGAAACAGATTATGTTGTTTGGTGCTGCGTTAACCATATTTATTTCCTGCATCGGTTTGTTTGGTCTAGCCACCTTGTCGGCAGAGAAACGTACCAAAGAAATTGGCATACGTAAAGTATTGGGTGCTTCAGTAAGCAGTATCGTACAATTACTATCTTCTGACTTCCTTAAACTGGTGAGTTTTTCGTTCATTTTTGCTTTTCCTCTGGCATTTTTTGCGGCGCAGAAATGGCTTGAAAACTATCCGTATCGTATTTCTATCAGTGCTTATATTTTTATAATAACTGCAGCAGTGACTATTGCGGTTGCACTTCTGACGGTAGGAGGTCAGGCCATCAGAGCAGCTTTGATGAATCCGGTGAAATCGTTGAAGAGCGAGTAGTGCAAAAAATAAGACAAACAAAAAGGCAATGGAAACCACCATTGCCTTTTTTAATTCAATTTCAGACCTTATCTTTTCTTATAAATCAGCACTTCTTTTGTGGGGGTACCAACCAGTATTTTTATCTGCTTTTCGTCAATAATAATCCGGGTTGCCTCCTGAAGATTCTTATAATATTCTGTTTCTGCTTTGTTGGCTGCATCAGGACCGGCCATTTCGGTGGTTATCAGTTCCTTGTTTTTGATAGTTCCTGTTTTTTCGTCATAAGTGTATGTGGCACCGAACATATTCACAAAGCTATAGCCACTCACATATAGTTGTGCGGGGTTATCAGGCGCTTTGGCAATATCCATACCCAGTTTTTCTGATCCGGCCGTTTTACTTACCTGATAGCCTTCAAAGTAATAGGCTGTCTTTGCACGTGGATTCAGAGAGTCTTTGCTTGAGGTAGGTGCATATGGGTTATCCGGATTGGTGCTCAGATTGCCGGGCAAGTCTTTTGCCGACATATCTTCCGCTGTTTTTTCGCATGACATCACCACAGCCATGAATCCCAATAATAGCATTAGTTTTTTCATAAAGAATAGATTTAAGGTAATATTTTAAAGACCCTACAATCTTGATAATGGTTGGAATGCTTTCAGGAAATTTTCTGATAGTCAGGCAGTTGCGCAAAAGCGGATGTAATTTAGTACAAAGATTTATCTCACAAAACAATCGTGCATTATGAAAAAGTATGTTACAATGCATATTTTGATGAATGAACAAAGAAAGCCGTAAACAACCGACGAAATTGTGCACAAAAACACTTGTCCGTGAGCGTACTAAATTCGTCCGAAATCGGACAGAATATTTACTTGTGTTTTGGTTTAAGTTGTTGATTATTAGTAAATTGTGTTTTTGGCATGGCTTTGGTTATTTATAAAGTATAATTATGAAATTATGAAAAAGCTATGTTTAAAAACTATCTGAAAATAGCAATAAGGAATCTGCAAAGAAACAAGGTTTATGCATCCATCAATATCATGGGGCTGGCTTTGAGCATAAGTTGTGGAATCCTTATTTTTGCTTTAGTAAAGCACCACCTGAGTTTCGATAATTTCCATCAAAACTCTGACCGTATTTATCGCATCGTTACTGAGCAACATCGCGATAATATTAGTTATACTTTCAGCGTACCTAATCCACTGGGCAAGGCATTCAGAAATGACTATACTTTCGGCGAGAAAGTGGCACGCATCTGTACTTTTGATGAACAACTCATTACCGTAAAACAAGGCAATGAAATCAAGAAATTTAAGGATGAAGAAGGCATAGCTTTTACAGAGCCCGAGTTTTTCGACATCTTTAATTATCCACTTTTACAGGGTGACAAAAAAACTGTTTTAAGCGAGCCTAATACGGCTATCATGACCGAAAGAGCTGCTAAAAAATATTTTGGTGATGAGAACCCTATCAACAAAACCTTTAAGCTCGATAACCGCGTTGAGTTTAAAGTTACAGGGTTGCTTAAAGATTTACCGGCCAATACCGACAGAAGAACGGAAATTTATGCCTCATATCCTACGCTAAAATCTTTTAACGAATGGTCTGCCAGCGATGACTCATGGGGAGGTATTTCAAGCCAAATGCAATGCTTTGTACTACTACGCCCGGGTATTTCTCCGGCACAGGTAGAGAAGGTGATGCCTGCTTATGTAAAAAAATATCGCCCAACTGCTAAAAACGTACACCATTATAAATTCCAGCCATTGGCCGAAATGCATTTTGATGCCCGATACGACGGGCCAATGGATAAGAAAAATCTATGGGTGCTGTCGTTCATTGGTTTGTTCCTGATAATTACTGCCTGTGTAAACTTCGTTAATCTGGCCACGGCACAGGCACTAAAACGTTCGAAAGAAGTAGGTGTAAGAAAAGTACTGGGCAGTTTAAGATTACAACTTTTCTGGCAGTTTATTGCAGAAACCGGCATCATTACCATATTGGGGGCAATAGTTGCTTCAACTTTAGCTTTTTTAGCTTTGCCTTATGTTAACTCATGGTTTAATTCTCAGATCAGCATCAATTTTTTTAATGATGTGTATCTGGCACTCTTCACAGGTTTATTAATTGTAGTAGTTACATTCTTTTCCGGTTCTTACCCTGGCCTTATTCTGGCCGGATTCCAGCCTGTTCTCGCTCTAAAAGGAAAACTATCACAACAAAACATTGGTGGTTTTAACACACGACGTACTTTAATTATTACCCAGTTCGCTATTTCGCAGGTCTTGATTATAGGCATGGTTATTATTGCTAATCAGATGAGATATGCACAACAATCAGACTTAGGCTTTAAGAAAGATGCCATAGTAATGGTTCCAGTAGGATCGGGTTCAAACTTAAGTACACAAAAAACCTTACAGAATCAGTTTGCTGTCATTAATGGTGTAGAAAAAGTATCTATATTTTTCAAACCGCCTGCTTCTAATGCAGGTTGGAGTACCTCTATTAGATTTGATAACAGGGCAGAAGATGAGGTATTCAGAGTAAATATTAAATCAGCCGATGATCAATACGTGCCGACCTTTGGGTTAGAATTACTGGCAGGCAGAAACGTATTTCCTGCTGATAGCATGAGAGAATGTCTGGTGAATGAAACGTTTATTCGTAAACTGAACCTTAGGTCTCCGCAGGACGTAATCGGCAAAACCATATCAATGAATAATGGTAGGATGACTGGCCCTATTGTGGGTGTAATAAAAGATTTTCATGACAAATCTTTTCATGAAGAAATTAACCCGGTTTGTATTGCTGAAATAGCTCCGAATTATGAAACTTTTGGCATTAAATTGAATATGGCCAATGCGCAGTCAACATTAGCCACTGTAGAAAAGATATGGACGAAAGCACATCCTGACCAGATTTATGAATATCAGTTTCTGGATGAAACCATCGCCGAGTTTTATGAAACAGAAAACGTGATGCTGAAATTGATACAGGCATTTTCGGGAATCGCCATTTTCATTGGCTGTCTGGGGCTGTATGGTATGGTTGCGTTCATGGTGTCGCAGAAAACCAAAGAGATTGGCATCAGAAAAGTATTGGGTGGCACAATCCCTCAGATTATCTGGATATTCGGAAAAGAGTTTTCGGGTCTTATTCTGGTAGCGTTCATTATTGCCGCACCATTTGCCTGGTGGTTAATGAGCAGTTGGCTGCAAGACTTTAAGTTTCATATCAATATTGAGGTTGAAGTATTTATCTTAGCCATTATATCCACATTTGTGGTAGCAGCGCTGACAGTAGGTTATCAGGTGGTTAAAGCCGCATTGATGAACCCGGTGAAGTCGTTAAAATCTGAATAAATTGCAGAGGGCAAAGGGCATGGGGCAGAGGTTTTTCTTCCCTAGGCTCTTACCCCTCTGCCCTAAGCAATAAAATGTATGATACGCAACTATTTCAAAATCGCATTCAGAAATCTTGCTAAAAACAAGGTTTATTCTTTTATCAATATTGGTGGGCTAGCCGTAGGCATTTCGGTTTTTTGCCTCATTTCCATGTATGTGCTTGACGAGCTGAGCTATGATAATTTCCACGAAAAATCAGACAGCATTGTGCGGTTGGTACATCATGCAGAATGGGCAGAAGGAGAAGCGCATCATGCCGTTACTTCAGCGGCTTTTGCACCTGCATTGAAAGCCGAATTTCCCGAGGTAAAAGAAGCTGTCAGAATAGTACCCGAAGGTGGCGGCATCATTACCTTTAAAGATAAAACGGTTAATGCTGGTGGCGTTTTCTTTACCGATAAAAATGTGTTTGATGTTTTCACATTCCCATTTATAGCGGGTAATCCTAAAACTGCATTGGCAGAGCCTAACGCAATTGTTATTACAGAAACTTTAGCCAAAAAAATATTTGGTAATGCGCAAAGTGCCCTCAACCAAACTATAGTTTTTGATAAAACAGAACCTAATAAAGTTACGGGGGTCATTCAGGATATCCCCGGCAATACACATTTACAGTTCGAGGGTTTGCGTTCATTGCCTGCAGGTTTTACAGCAGGATGGCAGGCGTCTAATCTATATACTTATTTACTACTGGATAACGGTGTCGATAAAAACACATTGGAAGCCAAACTTCCGGCTTTTGCAAAGAAAACCATCTTGACTGAAATGGCTGTGAATACTTACAAAATGGAATTGCAGCCATTAAGAGATATTCACCTGCATTCTGATTTACAGTATGAAATAAGTGCCAACAATAGTATCAATCGCGTTTATCTGTTTATGGCATTGGCAGGTTTGATATTGATTATTGCTGTCATTAACTATATGAACCTGGCAACAGCCCGAGCCGGATTACGGGTTCGTGAAGTTGGAGTAAGAAAAGCGATTGGTTCTACAGAGGGTAACCTAATGGGCTTGTTTATAGTTGAAGCGCTCACATTCAGTGCTTTAGCTACCATTATTGCTGCTATTTTAATAAGTGTTTTGCTTCCGTTTTTCAATCAGCTGGCAGGTAAATCTCTAGAACTGAGCGGTTTTGGGGTTATTCCTGCCATAGGCAGTTTAGTTGTAATAAGTCTGTTGGTTGGTTTCCTGAGCGGCAGTTATCCTGCATTTTTCCTTGCCAGGTTCAGAACTATTCTTGCCTTAAAAGGCCTGACCGGAAGTTTGAATCAAAGCATTATTTTCAGGAAATCTTTGGTAGTGTTCCAATTTGTATCAACCATCGTTCTGATAGCCGGTGCCTCGATTATTTATCAGCAATTACAATTCTCAGCAAACAAAGACCTCGGATTTAACAGAAAACAGGTAGTAACAGTACATATTGACGACAGAAACGTGCGGTCGAAAGTGGTTGCGCTTAAGAATCAGCTGATGAAAAACCCTTTGATAGAAAATGTGGCTACGGCGGGTAATCCTATCGGCAATAATAATCTGGGTCAGACTCCCTATTATTTCGAAAAAGCAGATGGTACTATTGCTACCAATTCAAAAATAGTGCAAGAGCTTATAGTGAATGCCTCATTCATACCTACGATGGACATAAAGATGCATTTGGGTAATAATTTTTCAGAAAACAGCGCAAGCGATACTACAGGTGCTGCGCTGATCAATGAAACCTTAATGAAAGAACTTGCATTTCAGAATCCGATAGGAAAAAGAGTTCAGGTTAAAATCAATGACAAAGGTGATGTTGCCGAAAGAAAAATAATTGGTGTATTCAAAGATTTTCATACGTATTCGTTGCAACACAAGGTAGAGCCTATGGTGCTGGTAATGCCTGTGCGGGCCAGTATGGAAGACAATTTGTACATTAAAATTAATACTTCAAAAACTAAGGAAGCATTAACGCATATTGAAAAAACTTTCCGCGAGTTTGACAAAGCTAGTCCAATTGAAATCAGTTTTCTGAATCAGAATTTTGCCAGACAATACGAGTCGGAGCAAAAACAAGGAACGTTATCGCTGTATTTTGCTACTATTTCTGTACTACTGGCTTGCCTTGGTTTATTTGGTCTGGCTGCGTTTACAGCACAGCAACGGGTAAAAGAAATTGGCGTACGAAAAGTGCTGGGTGCCAGTATTGGATCAATATTCATTTTGCTGAACAAAGATTTTATAAAACTGGTGTTGATAGCCTCTGTGATAGCTATACCATTAGCCATGTTTCTCATGAATAAATGGCTTCAGAACTTTGCCTATAAAATCGAAATTCAGTGGTGGGTATATGTAGGTGCGGGCATTATCTCTTTGTTAATCGCTTTGGCAACAGTAAGTTATCAGGCCATCAAAGCAGCGTTGATGAATCCGGTAAAATCATTGAAAACAGAATAGCACAGGGCAAGGGGCAGAGGGCAAAAACCTTTGCCCTCTGCCCCTTGCCTCTTTGCCCTAAGCATACAAAATTATGATATTCAACTACTTCAAAATAGCATTCAGAAACCTTACCAAGAACAAGGTTTATTCGTTCATCAACATTGGTGGGCTGGCTGTGGGTATGTCAGTAGCTATACTGATTGGGCTATGGGTTTATGATGAACTTTCGTACAATAAATACCATAAAAACTATGACTCAATTGCTCAGGTAAAAAACCGCGGCACCGACCCCAACACAGGTATTACCCGTAGTGGAGATGCCCTGCAGTTTCCGCTGGGTACAGCGCTTAAAAATAACTATAAGCATTATTTTAAGCATGTAGTGAAGGCATTCTGGTTTGGTGATTATACGCTTTCAACCACCAATGATAAATTTCCGAAAAGAGGTGAATTTATTGAAGGGGAGGTAATAGACATGTTATCGTTGAAAATGCTGAAAGGAAACACCGCAGCATTACAGGATCCTCATTCAATTATACTTTCAAAGTCTACTGCCGATGCTATTTTCGGAAGTGAAGACCCGCTGAACAAAAGCCTGAAAATAGATAACCGCATGGATGTGGTAGTACGGGGTGTATTTGAAGACCTGCCTAAAAACAATCGTTTCAGTGAGATACAGTTCTTTTCGCCGTGGTCATTGTGGGTGTCATCCAACGACTGGGTAAAGCAATGTGAGAACGAGTGGAACAATAGTTCGTTCAATGTATATGTGCAGTTACAACCCGGCGTAACCATTGAAGATGCAACCGCAGGATTAAAAGGTTTTTATGAGAAAGATCCACCGGCTAATATTGTAAAAGACTGGCGTAAATATAAACCGGGGATGATTCTTCACCCTATGAGTAAATGGCATTTATATTCTGAGTTTAAAAACGGCGAGGTAGTAGGTGGCCGCATTACGTTTGTATGGTTGTTTGGCATTGTGGGCATATTTGTGCTATTGCTGGCCTGTATCAATTTCATGAACCTCAGCACAGCCCGTTCTGAAAAACGCGCCAAAGAAGTAGGTATCCGTAAGGCCATAGGTTCCATCAGGCTGCAATTGGTGCAGCAGTTTCTGAGCGAGTCGTTTTTGGTTGTGTTATTTGCCTTTGTATTGGCTATGAGCTTTGTAATTTTGTCTTTATCCTGGTTTAATGAACTGTCTGATAAAAATATGTCGGTACCCTATACCAATCCGATATTCTGGTTATTAAGCGCAGCATTTATCACATTTACGTCCTGTCTGGCAGGTTTATATCCGGCATTTTATCTTTCATCTTTCCAACCGATTAAGGTTCTGAAGGGTACTTTCAAATTAGGGCGCTTTTCTTCTTTGCCCCGCAAGGTATTGGTGGTACTACAGTTTACGGTATCCGTAGTTCTAATTGTAGGCACTATAGTGGTTTACAGACAGATAGAACATGCACGCAACCGGCCGATTGGATACGAGCGAGAAGGACTCATCAAGGTAGCATTGAACGATCCGAATTACCAGGGTAAACAGGATGTAATCAAAAACCAATTGTTGAATACAGGCATGGTGGCCGACATGGCGCTTTCATCAAGCCCTTTGACAGAAATATGGAGCAATGCCGGTGGATTTGATTGGAAAGGCAAAGACCCGGAACTGGCTTCTGATTTCGGTGTAATTAATGTAACTCACGATTTCGGCAAACTCATTAACTGGGAAATGAAAGATGGCAGGGATTTTTCAAGAAAATTTGCTACTGACTCAAACACCGTTATTATCAACGAAACGGCTGCCAAATATTTAGGTCTTAAAAACCCTGTAGGTGAATTTATAAGTAACCAGGATGGAGATGGGAAAAGAAGCTGGCAGATTATTGGAGTTGTGAAAGACCTAGTGATGCAGTCACCTTATGAGCCCGTTAAGCGTTCGTTTTACTTCCTTGATCCGAAGTATGCTGATGTAAGTCAGATGATTATTAAGATGAAGCCAAGTGTTAGTGCCAATGAAGCATTGCCTAAAATTGAGGCGGTTTTTAAAGAAATTGTACCCTCGGCTTTATTCGATTATAGGTTTGTAGATCAGGAGTACGGTAAGAAATTCAGTCAGGAAGAGCGCATCGGTAAACTGGCAACGTTTTTTGCGCTGTTAGCTATTTTTATTTCCTGCTTAGGTTTGTTTGGGCTGGCTTCTTTCGTAGCAGAGCAGCGGACCAAAGAAATCGGTATCCGCAAGGTATTAGGAGCCACTGTAACCAATCTGTGGCAAATGCTCTCTAAAGACTTTGTAGTGCTGGTGGTTATCTCATGTGTGATAGCCGCACCGATTGCCTACTATTTCATGAACGAGTGGTTACAGAAATACACTTATCATACCGAAATATCGTGGTGGATATTTGCCTTAACGGGTGCGGGTGCACTGTTTATTACTTTGTTAACAGTAAGTTATCAGGCAGTGAAAGCCGCCTTGATGAATCCGGTAAAGTCTTTGAAATCAGAATAAATAGCATAGGGCATGGGGCAGAGGGCATAGGTATTTGCCCTTTGCTCTTGCCCCTCTGCCCTTACCCTCAAAAATTATGATACGCAATTACTTGAAAATCGCCTGGAGGAACCTTGTGAAGAGCAAGGTATACTCATTTATTAATGTCTTTGGTTTAGCTGTAGGAATGGCTGTGGCCATACTGATTGGGCTTTGGATAAACGACGAGATGTCGGCCAATAAGCACCATGCCAATTATGCTACGCTCTACCAGATAAAAATGCATCAGACCTTTGATGGGCGCAGAGGTACGCAGGATGCTATCCCTTTTCCAATGGGAGAAGAACTGAAATCCAAATACCCCGATTTCAAAGGTGTGGCCATGTGCGACTGGGGCAGTACCCGTTCGCTGGTAGTAGGAAACCAGAAGTTTCTCAAATTCGGGCACTTTATTGGTTCCGACGCTGTGGATATGTTCAGCATTCAGGTAACCAATGGTGATAAGCAACCCCTGAAAGAGCCCTATTCAATAGTGCTGACGGAAGAGACCGCCCAGGTGCTTTTTGGTAAACAAGATCCTGTCGGCAAAGTAGTCAGGGTTGATAATACGATGGATTTGAAAGTAACCGGTGTTGTAAAAAAACAACCTAAGAATGCCTCATTGCAATATGACTATCTGATACCATGGCAATTGCAGGAAAAAATATACGAATGGATTCCTAAATTCCATAAAACCAACTGGGGTAATAACTCGTGGCAGGCATTTGTGCAGTTGAAAGACGGTATACAACCGGAAAAAACCAACGCCAAAATAAAGAATATTGTCCTTGACCATTTCAAGGAAGACCAACTGATGCAGAAGAGCATCAAACCAGAGGTGTTTGTTCATCCGATGGAAAAATGGCGCTTGTATTCTGATTTCACCGAAGGTAAAAACACAGGCGGATTTATCAGATACGTCAGGCTTTTTGGTATTTTCGGCATCTTCGTTCTGGTAATTGCCTGTATCAATTTCATGAACCTGAGCACCGCACGTTCTGAAAAACGAGCGAAGGAGGTGGGTGTCCGCAAGGCAGTTGGTTCAGCTCGCAAACAGTTAATCAGCCAGTTTTTGAGTGAGTCTATTCTCATTGCTTTCATGTCTCTGGCTTTGGCTATCGTTTTGGTTGCTATTTCATTGCCATATTTTAATAAAATGACCGAAAAGCAGATGTCAATGGAGCTTGCTAATCCGGTTTTCTGGATAATCATGCTGGCATTTACACTCTTCACGGGTCTGCTTGCGGGCAGCTACCCTGCGCTTTATCTGTCATCGTTCAATCCGGTGAAGATTCTGAAAGGAGGTATTCATGTAGGTAAAAACGCTTCTCTTCCTCGTAAAATACTGGTAGTGCTGCAGTTTACTTTTTCTATCGTGTTGATGATCGGCACGGTTATTATTTACCAGCAAATCCAGTACGCCAAAAACAGACCTATTGGTTTTAGCAGCAAAGGATTGATTGCTATTGAAAGTTCGAGTGATTTAATCAGAAATTACGATGCACTTAATAATGAGTTGTTGGCTACCGGTGTTGTTTCATCAATTTGTAAGACTAATTCACCACCCACTGATATTTATAGTAATAATAATGGCTGGGAGTGGAAAGGCTCTACTCCGGAAGACAAATCGGCCATTTTCAATACCATTGCTACTGATTTTAATTACGTCAAAACCATTGGGGTCAAATTAAAAGAAGGAAGAGATTTTTCCAGAGAATTTTCTACCGATTCTGTTGGGGTGATACTTAACGAAGCAGCTGTGAAACGTATGGGGCTTAAAAACCCTGTGGGAGAAATA
The DNA here is from genome assembly GCF_058808615.1 of Emticicia sp. GW821-FHT11C11. NCBI lineage: Bacteria > Pseudomonadati > Bacteroidota > Cytophagia > Cytophagales > Leadbetterellaceae > Emticicia > Emticicia sp. GW821-FHT11C11. The sequence continues at coordinate 120,190 of NZ_JBXARV010000002.1, read as the reverse complement.
GTGAAATGGAATGGCAAAGAAAGACGCATAGTGGGCGTAGTAGCAAATGTGTTGATGGAGTCGCCTTTCAGAAATATTTCGCCCTTAACCATTGTCTTTGAAAAAGGCTGGGTAAACTTTGTAAATGTCCGCCTCAATCCTAACGTTTCAAGTGCGCAGGCTATTAAACAGATACAACCGATTTTCGACAAGTATAATCCGGGCTTCCCATTCGATTATAAGTTTGCAGATAGTGAATACCTGAGAAAATTCAACTATGAAGAGCTAATTGGTAACCTGGCTGCCATTATATCGGCACTAGCCATATTCATCTCGTGTCTTGGTCTTTTTGGACTGGCATCTTTCATGGCAGAACAGCGCAAGAAAGAAATCGGTGTTCGCAAGGTGCTGGGAGCAAGTGTGATGAATTTGTGGGGGCTGTTATCTAAAGATTTTGTGAAGCTGATTGTTATATCTTGTGTCATTGCATCGCCTATTGCCTGGTATGCCATGTCTGAATGGTTGAAAGAATATAGTTATAAAATAGATATCGGAGTGGGAGTATTCCTTTTGGTACTCATAGTCGCCATGCTGGTTACCTTACTCACAGTGAGCTATCAGGCCATTAAAGCCGCATTGGCTAATCCGGTGCAAAGTTTGAAAACAGAATAAATTGCATAGGGCAGGGAGCATAGAGCAGAGGTTTTTCTTCCCTATGCCCCATGCCCTTTGCCCTAAGCTAAAAAGCATGCTAAGAAACTACTTTAAAATCGCCTGGCGGAACTTATTGAAGAATAAGACTTTCTCGCTTATCAATATCTTCGGGCTGGCTATTGGGTTCTGCAGTTTTATTCTGATTGCCCTATATGTGGCAGATGAAATAAGTTTTGATAGATTTCATGAAAAAGCAGACAGGATATACCGATTGGACGTGGATGTCAGATTCGGCGGAACCGATTTGAAACTGGCTACCAGCGCCGACCCCGCCGGGGAATACATGAAGAAGGATTATCCGGAGGTAGAGCAATATACAAGATTTTATGCCAACGAAGGGCCGAAATTTATCCGTAAAGGCAGCGAGTATATCAGAGAATATGATGTGGTTTATGCCGATTCTACTGTGTTTGATGTATTTACTTTGCCTGTTATAGCCGGTAACCCGAAAACGGCATTAGATCAACCCAACACAGCGGTAATTAGTGAAGCTGCGGCAAGAAAATACTTTGGCACAACTAATGCAGTGGGCAAAACGCTGGAAGTAGGCATTGAGGAAAAAACGCTGTACAACGTCACAGCCGTAATGAAAGATATGCCGGAGAACTCGCATTTCCATTTCGACATGTTGTTTTCAATGGATAATCTGGACTATCAGTTCGGGAGTTTTATAAGCAATAATTTTCATACCTATGTTTTGCTGAAAAATGGTGCCGACTACAAGGCACTTGAAAAGAAGCTGGAGAGCATGGTAGTAAAATACGTGATGCCGCAGGCCAAGCAGTTTATGAATATCAATAGTATTGAGGAGTTCAGAAAAGCCGGAAACAAGCTGGACTACAAACTCATGCCGATGACCGATATTCACCTACGGTCAGACCGCACTCCGGAACTGGGTGTAAATGGCAGTATTCAGTATGTATACATCTTCTCGGCCGTGGCCTTGTTTGTTTTGCTTTTGGCTTGTATCAATTTCATGAACCTGTCGACGGCACGCTCAGCCAACAGAGCAAAAGAAGTAGGCATACGCAAGGTGTTGGGCACCCCCAAAGGCATGTTGATGAGCCAATTCATGGCAGAGTCTACTTTTTTGAGTTATCTTTCTTTTGCAGTAGCCTTGCTTATTACATGGCTGGTTCTGCCTTACTTTAATGATATAGCCGCCAAGGCATTCTCTTATCGTGACCTGCTTTCGGAGAAAATATTGCCTTTTCTGATACTGCTACCTTTGGTTGTGGGTGTTCTGGCGGGGTATTATCCGGCATTTTTCTTATCTTCATTCAGACCTATTGTGGTATTGAAAAGTAAACTGAACACAGGTGTTCAGCGCAGCAGTTTCCGCAATGTGCTGGTTACTTTTCAGTTTTTTACGTCTATTACGCTGGTTATTGGTACCATTGTGGTGTACCGTCAGCTGAATTATATCCAAACTAAAAACCTCGGCTTTAATAAAGAACAGGTTTTGGTTATTAACGGAACCGGCGCTTTACGAGATAACAAACAGGCGTTTAAAGAAGAAATTCTGAAAATGTCTGGTGTGCAAAGTGCCGCATCTGCTGGATTCCTACCCGTGTCTAATTCGTCACGTACCGACCATAGTTTCTCAAAAGAAGCCACTATCAGTTCGAAGAGTGGTTTCCAGATGCAGATGTGGAACGTGGACTACGATTACGTACCTACCTTAGGAATGGAGTTGGTAAAAGGAAGAAACTTCTCTAAGCAATATGGTACTGATTCCAGCGGAATTATTATTAATGAATCAGCCGCTAAGGTTCTGGGCTATGACGACCCGATTGGCAAGCGGGTATATTCTATAGAAGATGAGAGAAGCTTTTATCATATTGTTGGAGTGGTGAAGAATTTCCATTTCGAATCCATGCGCCAGAATGTTGGTCCGCTGTGTATGCGGCTGGGTGTCAGTGGCTGGGCAATGGCCTTTAAAGTAAATGCTGCCGATATGCCCGAACTGGTTAAACAAGTAAAGGAAAAATGGAAAGCCATTGCTCCGGAAATGCCTTTTAACTATAGTTTTCTGAATGAACGATTTGACCAGATGTATCGTGCAGAGCAGCGGGTAGGAAAAGTGGCAATAACCTTTGCTATTCTTACTATTCTGATTGCCTGTCTGGGCTTATTCGGGCTGGTTACTTACATGGCTGAACAAAGAACCAAAGAGGTAGGAATCAGAAAAGTATTGGGAGCATCGGTTTTCGGTATAGTGACCCTCCTGACCAAAGATTTTATCAGGCTGATCATACTGGCTTTGATTATTGCCAGCCCCATTGCTTATCTGCTGATGAACAGTTGGCTGCAGGATTTTACTTATCGTATTAATCTGGAATGGTGGTTTTTTATAGTCGCAGGGCTGGTGACATTAACTGTAGCAATACTAACAGTGAGTTATCAGGCGGTTAAAGCCGCTTATATGAATCCGGTGAAGTCATTAAAATCTGAATAATTACCCCCGACCCCTAAAGGGGAGTTGAGGGAATTATTTTCTATAACCATAAAAACAAATCCCCCTTTAGGGGTTAGGGGCATCATGATACGTAATTACTTTAAAATCGCCTGGCGGAATCTGACGAGAAACAAGACCTTCTCGTTTATCAATATTTTCGGCCTTACTATTGGCTTGACGAGTTTCCTGCTGATAGCCCTTTATATTTTTGATGAGCTGACTTTCGACGGGTTTCATACCCAGGCCGACAACATCTACAGAGTTGTAAACAAGAAAACTTCAACCGAGGGCAAAGAGACCAAAGTAACCAGTGTGGCTTATCAGATTTCAGAAGGTGGGCAGGCGACTTTTCCTGAAATAAAAAAAGTAGCCCGTTATACAGGCGCAGGAAGAACGAACGTAGGTACTCAGGAAAACACCAATGTGTTTTATGAAGATTTCATGATTGCCAGCAGTGATTTTTTGCAGGTGCTTGACTTTGATATCTTGTCTGGTAATCCTAAAACGGCTTTAACGGCCCCGTTCTCGGTTGTGTTGACGGAAGAGTCAGCTAAGAAATACTTTAATTCTACCAACGTGATAGGCAAAGCCATTAAGGTTGACAGAGATTCCATTCCCTATACCGTTACGGCAGTGCTGAAGAATATTCCGGTTAATTCTCATGTATCGTTCAATCTGCTTTTTTCAGAATCAAGCATTAACAATAAGCGTTTCAAGGATTTTGTAAGTTCAGACTGGAGTTCTGACAGCTTTACAACGTATCTTTTACTGGACGAAAAAGCCAACGCAGCCAGTCTGCAGGCAAAACTGAATCAATTGGTGCTGACCAGACGCGCAAAAGATATAAAAGATAAACACGTTTACTCATTACAACCACTCAAAGACATACACTTTTATTCGGCCGATATTGAAGGGCAATCAACAAAAGGTAATCTGACGTACATCTACATATTTGCAGTGCTGGCGGCATTTGTGCTCATAATTGCGTGTATCAATTACATGAATCTGACCACAGCCCGATTCGCTAACCGTGCTCGGGAAATAGGTGTGCGCAAAACAGCAGGCGCTTCGAGAGAGAATCTGATCAGACAGTTTATTACCGAGGCTTTTGTGGTTACCTCAATAGCCCTGTTTCTGGCTTTGCTTTTTGTTCAGACCTTGCTTCCTTATTTCAATGCCTTCACTCAAAAAGCACTTACATTGGGTTTCGGTACCGATTATAGAATCTGGATTGGGGTGGGAATAATCGTAATTGTAGCAAGCCTGATGTCGGGTATATATCCTGCTTTGATTCAGTCAGGTATTAAGCCCATTCTGTTATTAAAAAATAAAATCAATGTAGGCAAGGGCAATATATCTGTCCGCCGCTTACTGGTTGTATTCCAGTTTTCGCTCTCTATCATCATGATAGTGGCCACTACCATTGTGTATCAGCAGATGAAATATGTCGATACCAAAGACATGGGTTTTAAAAAGGAACAACTGCTAATTGTGGATATCAACAGTGGAAAGGTAAGACGCGGAGCCGAGACCATCAGAAGAGAATTCGGGAAACTGGCTCAAGTGAATAGTGTAGCCGTGAGCTCGCGTGTACCCGGCGAATGGAAAAATCTGGTGCAGGTAGGGGTGAAGAACGAAAACATTACCGCTGTGGCAGGTAAGAATATGTATTTTCTGGGTATTGATAATCAGTTTCTGAAAACCTACGATATAGAACTGCTGAATGGCAGAAACTTTAGTAATGCAGGAAACGGTGATTCCACGGCTATTATTATTAATCAGAGTGCGGCTAAGCAACTGGGCATAACCGGGGCATCTGACCAGGTAATTGAGATTCCGAGCATAGACTACGGAGGAACCATCGAAAAACTCGACAAACCGTTTTATGCCAGAGTTGTAGGTATTGTGAAAGACTTCAACTTTCAATCGTTACATCAGGCGGTTTCACCAATGATTCTGGGCTATCAGACTAATCCTATCCAGAACATTGATTATTTCAGTTGCCGGGTTTCTACTTCTAATGCAGCAGAGACTCTCAAGCAAATGGATAACGTTCTGAAAAGCATAGATCCAGACCATCTGTTTGAGTATCATTTCCTTGATAAACAGTGGGAGTTATTCTATCAACAAGACCAGATACAGCAAACCATTTTCATGGTAGTGTCCATTTTAACCATTCTGATTGCCTGTTTAGGCTTGTTTGGTCTGGCTACTTATGCGGCTGAACAGCGCATCAAAGAAATCGGTATTCGTAAGGTATTAGGCGCAAGTATTGCCGGCATTATTGTCATATTGACCCGCGATTTTGTAAAACTGGTATTGGTTGCGGCGGTAATTGCCTTTCCGGTTTCATGGTGGGCTATGTATGCATGGTTGCAGAACTTTGCTTATCATATCGAAATAAAATGGTGGGTATTTGCACTGGCAGGTATTATGGCATTGTCCATAGCGCTGATAACGATTAGCTATCAGACCATCAGAGCCGCATTGATGAATCCGGTGAAGTCATTAAAATCTGAATAATTTGCAGAGGGCATGGGGCAGAGGGCAAAGGTTTTGCCCTCTGCTCTCGGCCCTTTGCCCTAAGCTATAAAACCATGATACGTAACTACATTAAAATCGCCTGGAGAAATTTGTTGAAAAACAAAATGCAGACCCTGATCAATATTACCGGTCTGTCTATAGGTATGGCTGCCTGCCTGATGATTCTGATGTATGTTTTCGATGAACTCAGTTTTGATAAATTCTGGGCAAGCGGAGACCGCATTTACCGGATGGCACTTGAAAGAAAATATCCGGGCCGATCGACCCATTATGCCATTATTCCGCCTTCGTATGCACAATCGGTGAAGAAAGAACTGCCGGAGGTAGAAGAATCCACCAGAATTTTTGGCGCCGGTGGCAATACGCTTTTCAGACATAACAATGAAGTATATGAAGAGAAACATATGCTTTGGGCCGACTCCAATTTCTTTAAAGTGTTTAAACTGCCGTTGTTATACGGTAATCCTGAAAAGGCTTTAATGGCACCTAATACAGTAGTGCTCACAGAAAGCACTGCCAAACGCTTTTTCGGTACCAGCAATGCAATGGGCAAGTATCTGGAACTGGTTCAGGGACCAAAATTACAGGTAACAGGTATTTGTGCTGATGTACCAACTAACGCCCATTTCAAGTTCGATTTTTTGGGTGCTGTAAAGGGTAATCGTTTTGCAGAAGCCATCAATCATGTCAGTTTTTCAGCAACTACTTATCTCTTATTAAAACAGCATACCTTACCCGACCAGGTGCAGGCAAAGTTTCCTGCTATTGTTGAAAAGTATGCATCAGGTGAGATTCAGCGTACGTTTGGCGTGTCTTATCAGGATTATGTAAAAGCAGGTAACGGATATTTTTATTTTCTTCAACCCTTAAAAAGTATCCATTTAGAATCGCATCTGGAAGGAGAATTGGGGACTAACGGCAGTAGCAATCTGGTCTATATCTTCATGGTGATTGCCGTTTTTGTGCTACTGATTGCCTGTATCAATTTCATGAATCTGGCAACGGCCCGCTCCACCGAAAGAGCGAAAGAAGTAGGCATACGTAAAGCGCTGGGTTCTACTAAGTCGCAGTTAGCCATTCAGTTTCTTACCGAATCGGTTTTGCTGAGTGTTGCCAGTTTTTTTGTGGCATCCATGATTGTGGTTCTTGCCTTACCGTTTTTTAATAACCTGACAGGCAAGCAATTGCTTTTAGATGACTCCTTTACCTGGCAAACTATTCCGGTGATGTTGGCATTATCGGTATTAATAGGCTTAATGGCAGGGGTGTATCCGGCAGGAGTGCTGTCTTCGTTTCAACCGATTCAGGTACTGAAAGGTAAATTTGCTTCTAAAAAGCAGGGGCATGTACTGCGCAATGGTCTCGTTGTTTTTCAGTTTTCAATATCTATTGTTCTGATTATCAGTACACTGGTTGTGTATAGACAATTGACCTATATTCAGAATAAGGAGCTGGGTTACTCAAAAGATTATGTGATTCACCTGCGTGGAGCAGGGTTTCTCGGTGAACGCACAAAGGCATTTAAAGAAGAGATACAGAAAATTGCAGGGATAGAAGCAGTAGGAGGCACGAGCGCAGAGCCGGGTCAGGAACAGTTTTTCGGTATTACTTTCCGTAAAGGAGGTGAAAAAGAGAGTGTAACAGGTAAAACTATGGTTGCCGATGAAGGCTATCTGCAAACTATGAATATGGAGGTAGCCGAAGGCCGTTTCTTCAACAAAGAGTTCAACGATTCTCTTTCGGTTATTCTGAATCAGGAGGCTGTAAAAGCGCTGGGATTGAAGAATCCTATCGGACAGAAAATATTCAGTCCCGATAATATGGTGAGTGAAGATGGCGGCGAAATGAGCTATACTATTGTAGGCGTAGTGAAAGACTTTCATTTTTCATCGTTGCATCAGAAAATCACGCCTCTTTTTGTCGTTAATAACCGTTTCTTTGCCAGAACGAGCAATCTGATTGGTATAAGAGTGAATAGCGGCGATTTCGGAAATGTAGTACCTAAACTGGAACAGACCTGGAAGAAGTTTTTGCCGGAGCAACCCTTTAACTATGCTTTTCTGGATGCCAATCTGGCTGAGCTTTATCGTGCTGAGAGGGTTTCTCAACAAGTGTTCTGGATATTCTCCTGTCTGGGTATTCTTATTGCCTGCATGGGCTTATTAGGGCTGATAAGCTACATAGTACAGCAACGAACCAAAGAAATCGGCATTCGTAAAGTGTTGGGAGCCAGTGTGCCCGGCATTATTGTTCTGCTATCTAAAGACCTATTAAAACTGGTGCTGATAGCATTGGTTGTGGCATCGCCGCTTGCGTATTATTTGATGAATACCTGGCTGCAGGATTTCGCGTACCGCACAAATATAGCCTGGTGGATATTTGTTCTGGCAGGTCTGGCTGCAGTGCTTATTGCCTTTGTTACAATCAGTCTGCAGTCAATCAAAGCCGCGCTGATGAATCCGGTCAAATCTTTAAAAGCAGAATAAATAGTTAAGGGGCTTTATCAGCCCCTTAGTTTTATCATTTTACCAGCCAGCTCCCTGATGCGTTCAACCGGAATGTCTTCCGTTGGGTCAATTAGAAATATCTTCATCCGGAGCCTTTTTTCAGTTAGTAAATCCGGGTCGTCCAGTTTATTGCCGTCCACAATGCCTATGTAAGGTTGAGGTATATCGTCGACTTTGTATTTTTTGTGTACCCACAAATAGCAGAGCATTTTACCCTTGTAGTAATAGCTGGGTAGTTTGTATTTCCATTCTTCAGTAATGGCAGGGTCTTGTTTCAGAATGCATGCCCGTAAAGAAAGCAGGCAACTTTTGATAGGTTCTGTTTGCTGTGCAAAGAATTCTTCGATAGGTCGGAGCATCATAAATAATCTTCTTGCATAATGTAAAACAATGGTTCAGCCAATATTCATGGCAATTTATGCTTTTTTATCGCGACATTATTCGGTATTATCTTAAAATACTATAGTTTTGACAGGAAATAATTATATTTGGTTTCTATCTATTTAACCTCAAAACTATGAAAAAACCTACTAAAAGGCTTACTTTCAGCTTATGGGTTATTGTTGCCCTTTTTACTATTACTATTTGTCAGGATGCGGCAGCCCAGCAAAAAAGAGTGCTGGTTTTCTCGAAAACGAAAGGCTGGCGGCATTCGAGCATTCCGTTTGGCAAAGAAGCCATCAAAAAACTGGGGCAGGAAAATAATTTCGGTGTCGATATCTCAGAAAACTCAGATGATTTCAATGACGCCAATCTTAAGAAATACAATGCCGTTATTTTCAATTCAACCACCGGAAATATACTGAATAATGGACAGCAGGCTGCATTTGAGCGATACATACAGGCCGGAGGTGGTTTTGTTGGTATACATTCGGCCGCTGATACTGAGTATGAATGGCCCTGGTACGGGCAACTGGTAGGTGCTTATTTTGAGAGCCATCCGAATAACTCAAACGTAAGAAAAGCCACTGTTCTGGTTACGGATAAATCACATATTTCTACGGCTCACCTGCCTGACTCATGGGAACGGACAGACGAATGGTACAATTATAAATCAATCTACAGAGGTATTAAACCTCTGGCATATCTGGATGAAAGTACTTATGACGGAGGAACGAACGGTGGTAACCACCCGATAGCCTGGTATCATGAATTTGATGGGGGCCGCTCATTTTTTACGGGTGGTGGCCATGCCGATGAAAGTTTTTCTGAACCCTTGTTTCTGAAACATCTGTTAGGAGGTATTAATTATGCAATCGGTGATGGTAAACCCCTCGATTACTCAAAGGCGTATTCGGTAACCATGCCGGAAGAAAACAGATTCGAGAAAACCGTATTGGTGAATGACCTGAATAACCCGATGGAACTGGCGGTATCGAACGATGGGAAAGTTTATTTGACCGAGTTAGCCGGAAACCTGTCTGTCTTTAATACTAAAACCAATCAGTTTAAACTGATGCATCGTTTCCCGGTGGTAATGAAAGGCGGAACTGGTGTAATAGGTATTACCCTCGACCCGGATTTTGATACCAACCGCTGGATGTATCTGTATTATTCACCACCAATTGAAGGCGAGCCTATCTATTTTAATTTGTCAAGATTCACTATTTCTACTAAAGACGAAATTGATTTGGCCTCGGAGAAAGTACTGTTGCGCGTACCGGTACAAATTAACAGCGGGTCGCATCATGGTGGTTCTCTGGCGTTTGATAAAGACAAAAACCTGATTCTGTCAACCGGAGATGGTACAACTCCGTTTCCGTCGAACGGGTATGCACCTTTGGACGAGCGCAGTGCACCGGAGCATTATCCGATGGATGCCCAACGTTCGGCCTCAAATACCAATGACCTGAAAGGGAAAATACTACGGATTCATCCGCAGCCTGACGGCACCTATACCATTCCGCAAGGCAACCTGTTTAAAGTAGGCGAACCTTACACCCTGCCCGAAATTTATGCCATGGGTTGCCGGAATCCTTACCGGATAGCCATCAATCCTGAAACAGGTACCATTTACTGGGGTGAGATTGGCCCCGATGCCGGCGAAGACAGCCCGAGAGGCCCAAGAGGATATGACGAGTTTAATCAGGCCAAAAAGCCGGGTAATTTCGGTTGGCCTTATTTTGTAGGTAACAATTATGCTTATTCTGAATGGGATTTTGAAACCGGAAAACCAGGCCCAAACTATGATCCTAAGAAGCCGGTTAACAATTCGCCCAATAATACAGGTCTGAAAGAACTGCCTCCGGCTACACCGCCCATGATATGGTATCCGTATGCACTTTCGCCGGAATTTCCTGAACTGGCAACGGGTGGCCGCAGTGCCATGGCAGGAGAGTTTTATACTTACAATGAGGCGTCAACTACCAAAAATAAAATACCGAAATACTATGACGGCGCCTTGTTTGTGTTCGACTGGATGCGGAACTGGATGCTGGCTACAAGATTCGACAAGAACGAAAACTACCTAAAGACAGAGCCGTTTATGCCTACAAAAGGCGATTTCAGACGGCCGATAGATCTGGCATTCAGTAAAGATGGTATCATGTATGTGTTGGAGTACGGCTCAGTTTACGGTGCCGATAACAAAGATGCCCGTCTGGTAAAAATTGAATATAACTACGACAACCGTGCTCCGCAGGCCATTGCTTCTATTGTTGATACCCTACTGGCTGCCAGAAAACAGAGGGAGTCGTTCATTACTTCAGAAATAAGAGACGTGCCACAATACAAAGAATGGGCAGGTAAAGCGCCTTTGAAACTAAGGTTTTCAGGTAGGGGAGTCGATCTGGATTTTGATGATAAACTCTCATACGAATGGTACATCAATGGAGCTAAACAGGAGGCAGATAAGCCGATGTTTACACATGCCTTTACCAAAAACGGTAACTATAAAGTAGTATTTATGGTTAGAGACGGTGCCGGAAAAACCGGAACAGATACACTATCCGTAAGAGTAGGCAATGCCGTTCCGGTTGTGAAAATCAATGCCAAAAAGAATAAGACTTTTTACTGGGACAACCAGCCGTTTGCCTATACGGTTTCAGTCAATGATACAGAAGATAAAGTGATTAACGCTAAAAAGCGCAGGATAGAGTATAATTACTATCCGAACCCGTATCAGCCGGTTGATATGAGTAAGTCAGACTCTAAAGTAGAATTGGGTTCTTTGGGTAAAACGCTCGTTGATGCCAGCGATTGCAAGGCCTGCCATACGGTAGATAAAACCTCTGTCGGACCATCGTTTCTGGCTATTTCTAAAAAGTATGGTAATGGCGATACTAAGACTATCAAGACACTATCTAAGAAGATTATTGATGGCGGTGGTGGAAGCTGGGGTAAAACACACGTGATGAGCGCTCACCCACAAATATCGCCCCAGGATGCTGATGAGATGGTGAAATATATTCTGGCCATTAATGACCCTAACAAGAATTTTAAACCTATAGCCGCCAGTGGTAGCATTGCTTTGAAAGAACACATAGAAAATAAAACTACCGGATATTATACAGTTAAAGCGACTTATACTGACAACGGAGTACCGGGTGGCAAACCTGAAAAAGCAGAAGATGTAGCGCGTTTGCGTTATCATGAGTTAAGAGCGATGGATTCTGACAGACACCCTGGTTTTGTGTTCGACTGGGGCGAGTTGCGTCAGGGGCCGTCAAAGGCATATCTGGTATTTAAGAACATAGACCTTACCAATATTAAAACCATTGCTTTTGAATATGCCTCGCAGGATAAATCAGGTGTGATAGAGGTGCGGGAGAACTCCGTGGCTGGGCCTGTCATTGCCAGAGTTACCTTTACACCTACCGATGGTTGGGGTAAAATGAAATGGGTTGAAAGTAAACTCGATAAGCCGGTGGATGGATTCCGTGATTTGTATATTCTGGGGGTGAAATCTGACAAACCAAGCGATAATCTGATAAAATTCAAAACACTCAGGTTTGATTAAACGTTATTAATAAGACGGACTATAGTAAATTATGATAACACACTCAGTAGTTTTTAAATTGAAACACCCGGTTGGTTCAGAAGGTGAACAGGTTTTTTTTGACGCCCTTCGTAAATTGACAGCAATAGAGGGTGTACAGAATTTTGTATGCTACAGACAGACAAGTAAGCATAGCGCATACGATTATGGCCTGTTTATGGATTTTGCCGATACGCAAATCTATGAACAATACAACAACCATCCGGCCCATATAGCGTTTGTTGATCAATACTGGCAGAGCAATGTAGAAAGCTTTATGGAGCTTGATTATGAGCCGCTCTAACCATTGCTCATAAAAAAAGTCCGGACACAACGTCCGGACTTTTCATTTCTTGCGCAAATTACAATACAACTACACAGTTTTGAGTAGTGAATTCGTTAGCCACATATTTGTCGGCTGCATCATCATTTACCCAGTCAGTGCCATCCAGCAAATAGCGGAACTGGAACTCTGAACCTAGCGGTAGCTCTACTGAAACTTTATATTGACCATCTTTTTGTTTCTTCAACAAGGTAGCTGTTGAGCTCCAATCGTTGAACTCACCTACTACGGCTACTTTCTTTGCGTTGTTTACGGTTTCTGAAGGTAGCGTGAACGTTACTTTGCAAACTGATTTGGTTTTAGAAAATTGTTTTACAAGTGCCATGATATGCATAAGTTTGATTTTCATTGCAAAATTATATTATATAAATTATAATTAAATGATTATCAGGTTATTATATTATTAATTTCTTTGAAAAATCATACAATATTCTTGAATGGCAATATTTTATATTCAATCCGGCTTAAGTGTTATAATGAATGAGCACGCAATAGATTGGTAAATTGTGCATTATCAATAAAAGGGTTTTGCTTTGAAGTAAATAAGAGGTATTTTTTGCATGCATAATTTTGGGCATAATTTTTGCAAAACTCTTATAGCGTTACGAATGTATTCCGGGCTTTAGGTTTAGCAAAACGAGATTTAGGATTTTATGAATTTACTCGGATTAATTAAAGAGAAACTAACTGACTCATTGATTGAGAAGGTTAGCATTTTTTTGGGAGAATCACCCGAAAATATCAATGCCGCTTTAGAGAGGGTGCTTCCTGCAATATTTGGAGTTATTATTCTGGATACAAACGCTAAGTTGAGTGTTGCAAAACTGATGGATGTTTTGCAGGATGGTGGCCATACAGGAGAAATTCTGGACGATTTGCCCGGCTTGCTAGATGACTTTGAAAAAACGCAGCTATTGATTTCGATCGGAAGCAATATCTTTAATCATTTTTATGGTAATAAAAGCAATGGCATTTTTGAAACCATTGCGACATTAAGTGATATCCGTAAAACTTCAGCCTCGTCGTTGATTGGTTTGAGCACACCACTGGTGCTGGGCGCTTTGGGTAAAGTAGTTGATGAAGAGGGCATGAATGTTTCAGCTCTCATGAAGTTTCTGAATGAACAAAGAGAAAGTGTAATAGTGTCGCTGCCGCCGGTTTTAATAAATAAACTGATTGATCGTGAAGACGGAACGGCTAAAAAAACAAACCGGGGAAAAACGAAGGTAAGTTATGATAACCGGCCGAAGGCTTCAGGCGGTTCCTCATGGATTCCTTGGGTTGTTCTGGTGATAGTTCTGGCCGCTATCGTATTTTATTTATTTAAGTATAAGGAGCAAACAGAACCTAAATTTCAGGCCGGGTTGTCTTCTTTCGCCGATTCTACAATAACGATAATCCCTGACACCTCTGACATAAACGGATTTGAAGATTCTACCGTTGTCTTGAGCCCGGCGGATACTGTGTTTTCTAAGCCTGACGAAAAATTGACCCCAATTGCCGTTAATTCGGAGAGCTCAGCGGTTTCGTTTAGTAACGAAATGCTCAACAGTAATTCTTGGATTGTTATTCCCGGTCTGAGCTTTAAGAACGGAGTGGCAGATATAAAAAATACGGGAGCAGTGACTGATCTGGCAGTATTTCTGAAAAATAACCCCAGGGCTACAGCCACTATTGCCGGCGGATCACAAAGTATAAGCGGCACCTTGGGGAAAGACCGTGCAGCAGCTGTGCAGAAATTACTGTCGGAAAAAGGTATTCAGACAAGTCGTATTAATATTCAACCTAAAGTGGTAAATGCAAGTAATGCAGAGGTAATTATAAAGATTGCCAGGTAAGCATTTAAGGTTGAGATATTTTATAGAAGTGCCCACGAGCTAGCCCGTGGGCATTTTTTTTATGCCGATAGTTCTTTCAATGCTTTTACGAAGGCATCAAGCTCGGTAGTGCTGGTGTAAATATTAGGGGTTATCCGGCAGCCTTTTACTGTAGGTGAATCAATAGCTACTGTCCAGACCTTGTATTTCTCCAGTAGTGTTTTGGCCAGTTCGGCCGGTTTCATGCTGGCAATGCCTACATTGGCAATGCCACAGGCTCTGTGACTTTCTGCAGGGGTATTCAATACAATGTTGGGTAGGTTTCGCACTTGTTTAGTCCAGTATTCCTGCAAGTATCTCAATCTGGCTTCTTTTCTGTCTCGACCTATTTTTTCGTAATACTCAACGGCATTTGCAATGGTTAAGTCAGTATGAACAGGAGTGGTACCGGTATGATTCAGTTTTCTGATATCATCATCTTTATAGCCCATGTCGCCAAACATCTGCCATAGTTTGGCAATTTTGTCTTTTTTCACATAGAGCAATCCGGTACCCAAAGGTACACTCAGCCATTTGTGCATACTGCTGCCGTAGTAATCACAGCCCAGATCACTTATTTTATAATTGATATGAGCAAAAGCATGGGCGCCATCAACCATTACCTCTACTCCTTTGCTGTGTGCCATATCACATATTTTCCTGATTGGCAATATATGTCCGGTAATGTTAATCATGTGGCAAACCATCAGCAACCTGGTTTTAGGTGTGATGGCCTGCTCATATACAGATACAATTTCTTCGTCCGACTTAGGATGATTGGGTACCGACACAATTTTATTAACGATGCCATATCTGCGTGCCTGTAGTTTAAACATATCAAGCATGGCGCCGTAATCCTGTTCGGCCATTACTGCCTCATCGCCTGCTTTCCAGTCGATTCCTGCAATGACAGTATCTAACGATTCTGTAGTGTTCCGTGTAACGATTAATTCCTCATGAGAGCAACCTGCCAGTGCAGCCAGTTTTTTTCTTATGTCAAGTTTGTCATCAAATTGCCTGGTACGCATGTAATACGAGCCCTGCAGGTTTATGTCCTGAACATGCGCCACAAAATGCTGCAGGGTTTGTTGCGGAGTAAAACAATAATACCCGTTTTCGAGATTGATATAATCGGGTTTAATTTTATAGTCTTTTCTTACCTCGGCCCAGAAATCTTCATTGGCGGCAACCTCTTCCGGGGTTTGAAATTGTATTTGATTCAACTTTTTATTAAGGTTTTGCCCGAATACCGGTAAGCTTATACCCGTTGCGGCAATGGTCTTGATAAACTGGCGCTTGTTCATGAAAGTGAAAAATGGTTAATAAAGATGGTTTTATTTTAATTGCATGAAATATTTTCTTCGTTCTTCGGTCATTTTTTCGATGCTATACCTGAGTGCAGTTCGGGGCATGAGCCGTATGTTTTTTTCAAGGAACTGCTCTACCTCACTAATGCCATTCCTGTTAACGGTTTCTTTTTTCCAGATTTCCCGGAGCATCCAGCCTACCGCTTTGTGAATCAGATCATGTTTATGAGATAGTAGTATTTCGGCTATACGGAGGGTATCTTCATACTGACCTTTATTGATGAAATACCAACTGGCAATGATAGCGATGCGCTGCGTCCAGAGGTGCTCAGATTGGGCCATTTCGTATAATATGCTCCGGTCATTATCGAACAAATAATTGCCAACGATATCTCTTGCCGATGCATCGACCAGGTCCCAGTTATTGATATATGGTATGTTTTTCAGATAAAATTCATAGATTGCCTTCCGGGTTTCACCTTTGGCTTTTTTCATCTGACTCACCAGAATCATTAAAGCCGCCATGCGGTATTCATGAATGGGGTCATTGAGTAGAACCTCCAGGTCGTCAAATGAAAGGGAATGATATTTTTTGCAGATTGCGCGTAAATCAGGCGTTGATATGCCTATAAAAACATCTCCTTCTCCATATTGTCCTTTACCGGTTTTGAAGAACCAGGCTGATGCTTTTGCCCTTTCGGGCGTGGCTACTGCCTGTAATTCTGAAATGAGTTCGTTCATGGAAACGATTTGATGTTTTTTTTGTTAAAGATAATAAAATATGATGGCTCACAAGTTGAAGAGATATTTTAATCTTGAGCCTGATATAACAATTTTCCTTTAAGATGATCGGAATAATCATTGGCACCAATCGCAAGAATTCGCTTTCCCGAAAAGTAGGCATATATTATCAGAAATTGTTGCAATCGCTGGGAGCAGAAAGTACCATCATAGATCTGGCTGACTTACCGGAAGATTTTGCCTTTTCGGCGCTTTATCACAATACGGGCCGGAATGATTCTTTCAACGAATTCCAGATTGTTGTTGATACCACTCAGAAATTCGTTTTCATTGTGCCGGAATACAACGGCTCGTTCCCCGGAGTTTTAAAAACATTTCTTGACGGACTGCGGTATCCTGACAGCTTCAATCATAAAAAAGCGGCTTTGGTAGGTATTTCATCGGGGATGCAGGGTAATTCGGTAGGTTTAGGGCACCTGAATGATATACTAAGCTACATGGGCACAGATGTATTAGGATTGCGCATGAAGCTGGGTAGCATAAGAAGCCATTTTGATGGCGAAGACTTTACTTTTGAGATTTATCGTACGTTCTTAGAACGACAGGCTAAGCAATTGATAGCATTTTAACAGGCAGTAAAAAACCGTTTCACTTCTGAAACGGTTTTTTACTGTTATAAGGATATTTCTGGCAGAAACGCTATTTGAATCGCTTCATCATTTTCCATTCCCGACCAGGGTTTATGGTTCTGAAAGTTTCCAGACATTTGCGGTCTTGTAGGGTTACGTAACAGGTCTTGCCATCTTTACCACCAAAGCAGATATTAGACGTTTGCTTGCCTTTCATTTTAACGGTCTGTATTATCTTCCCTTGCGGTGAAACAATATCTACCACACCCAAGCCCCAGCGGGCGATGTACAGGTTGCCTTTGGTATCACATCGCATGCCGTCCATGCCGCCGTCTTCAAATTTTATCAACAGGCGTTTATTAGTTAAGGTACCTTGTGGTGTAATGTCAAAAGCCCACACATTTTTCTGCACCGACTCGTTTACATACAGTGTTTTTTCGTCGGGGCTAACTTCAATGCCATTGGTAGTACCCATGTTGACTACTAGTAATTCAGATTTGCCGTCAGGTGTTACTTTCCATAGTTGGCCAGTGCTTTCTTTCCAGTTCGGGTCGCTGCAAAAAATAGTGCCGTTGCTCATGATAGCCAGATCATTCGGCTGATTCATAGCCGGAACATGCGCCAGTACACTTACCTGTTTGGTCTTCAAATCGACTTTCAATACATTATGCTGCATGAAATCGGCCACAAAAAAAGTATTCCCGGATCCAAACCTGATACCATTGCCTACGCTGCCGTTGGGTAGGGTCAGAAAAACAGAAGTTTGTCCGTCGGGTGTAATTCTGGCAATGGTACCATCCTGATTGATATTAACGGCATACACATTACCGGCTTTGTCAACCGATGGCCCTTCACAGTTATTGGTAAACTGCCCTTCTTGGGTGAAATCGGTGGCTTGAAAAATGTTCTTTTGTGCATACACATAAACAGGACCCAGCAAAAGGGTGCTTAACAGAAAGACTTTTTTCATGGCAAATGAATTTGATATCATAAACTATTGGTAGTAACTCTTTATTTCTTACAATTATCTTTCCGGCGGGTATCTACAATGCCTGCTATTTTCCAGCCTTTGTCGGTTTTAATCATTGTGAATACATCTACACCGCAATGGTTGAATTTATCGTTAACGTAAAACTCGTAGGGTGTCCATGCCATAGCCATTTCACCGTCTATTTTTATGTCGTAGGCTGTTAGTCTTTCGTCTAATACAACGCCTTCACGCTTGGTGCCGACCGATTTCAACCAGCCGCTGATCGGGTCTTCCTGTAATTTAACTTCTCCGTTTTTGTCTTTTCCGATCGATTTGAGAAAGCATGACGGGTATAGAACCTGACGAATAAGCGTGGTATCGTTTTTTCTCATGCCATCGAACACCTGATTGATGCTCGCTTTTATCTGTGCTTCGTCGGTTTGCGCAAAGGCAGTAGCGGTAATTAACAAAAGTAAGACTGCGAATAGGTTTTTCATTGGTAAATAAAGTTTAGGATGATGAAACAGGAAAAATAGAGTATTTATACGTAGCGATTTGCGACTTTTTACTCTAAAATCTGACAATTATACTACTTACCTTTGAATCCTAAATTTTTTTTGTAAAAAAACTTTATAGCCATGTCATCTACAAAATTTAACGTTGTGCTCGAAAACATTGAGTTATCGAAAGAACAAAAACTAGCCTTGCAAAAAGACATCAATGCGGTGGTTTCTAAACATGTGGCCACCATTGATCACTCGGCGGCCCTGGGTAAAAAGGAAATGCTGAGAATCAACCCCGAATGGTTGGGAATCTGGCTTCGTCGGTTTAAAGACATCCGTGCCATTGAACTGTCAAAGACTTTCAAACAGATTAACCGGCAACATTGATGAAGCCGCTTGACAAAGCCTGCCCCAGCGCTGTTTGTGAGCCTGGGGCAGGTGTTATCGGTATTGTCAATCAGGAAGGATTCGTTAGTTTATTGCCTCAGAAAATTGAAGTAACCGATGAATTTATTGAGGTGGCAGTTAAAGGTAATGCGCCGGAAAAACGTTTCAGATTTACAAACAAGTGTGTTGAAGGCGGCTGTCGCCAATGGGATGGGTCAAGATGTACAGTAATTGACAGGGTTTTGCAAATGAATGAGTCTTTTGAGGGTTTCTCTGGTCTCCCTGTTTGTAGTATTCGGGCTAACTGCCGTTGGTATTTCCAGAATGGAAAAAGAGCCTGTGCGGTTTGTCCTTTTATTATTACTGATAGTTTAATAACCGAAGAACAGGAAAAAATCAGAATAACAGCAACACAAACCCTTATGGTTTAGTCTTGTTTTTCAAATTTGGGTGGTTTGTTGTCGGTTTTCATATAGTTACCAATTACAGTTGCAGCGTTACCAAATCCACACTCAAAAGCTTCGTCCTGATAAATAATGGTGGCGCCTCCTTCAAAGAATATGATTTTCAGTTTGCATTTTCCAAACTCGTTGTTTTCATAAATAACCTGATTGCCATTGAGTTTGAGCGAGGTTTTGTTAATAGTAGCCTGATTATAACTGGGTGCGCCTCTGTTGGCCTGCATTTCAACCATAACCTTGTCTTTACCAACCTGATTAACCAAAAGATTGCCTGCACCTGCTTCCTTGCCGAAACTGTAGGCATAAGTGCCTGTTATGTTCACTGCCGCAATTTCTGTTTTGATTTCTGATGCCTTTTTTAATGCAAAGCCCTGTTCTTTTTCTGTGTTGGGTTTTGACCACGACCCCGTAATCTCATCTCCCTTCTTTGTGCCATAAAATACACCGGTTACTTCTGCTTTTGAGTCAAATTCATGCAGCAGAATATTGCCGTTTTCTAATGACCCTATTACTTTGATGGCTTGCCCTACCCGTTTATGTACCAACGTGCCGTAGATCAGGTTATCATCGAAAGTCAGTGTCATCAAAACAGGAACTTTATCGTTGATTAGCCCGTCAAAAGTTTCTTTCGTCAGAGAATTTTGTGCAAAAGAAAACGAAGCCGAAAGGAAAAAAGACAAAAGAAAAACACTGAATATACGCTTTGGCATAGAAATAGTTTTTGCTTGGTGATGCAAGATAAGAAATTTATCTTTTCTTTGTAACAGTAAATAAACTCTATTCAAAATGAAAACAAAACTTCGTTTCCTGACTATTACTTTTTTATTGATTTCTTCTTTAAGCTTTGCGCAAAAGAGCAAAGGACAAAAACTTTTTAATGGTAAAGACCTGACCGGATGGGTAGTATACGGTACTGAGAAATGGTATGTGGAAGATGGTAATCTGGTGTGCGAAAGCGGGCCGGACAAGCAATATGGTTACCTTGGAACTGAGAAAAAATTCAAGAATTTTGAACTGACGCTTGATTTCAAGCAAGAGGCCAACGGCAATAGCGGTGTATTTTTCCATTCATCTATCAATGGCACAACCATAACAGGCTGGCAGGCAGAAGTAGCCCCTCCGGGACACTCAACGGGTGGTATCTACGAGTCACACGGTCGTGGATGGATAATTAAACCAACTGAAGAAAAAGACAAAGCACTGAAAATGGGCGAGTGGAATACCATGACCGTGAGAGTAGTTGACAATGTGGTAACTACCATACTGAATGGCACAGAAATGATTAAACTGGATGATCCGAAAATAGGTGAAAGAGATGGTATTCTGGCCTTGCAGATTCACAGTGGCGGTGGTATTAAAGTAAGATGGAAAAACATTGTGGTAAAAGAATTGTAAGAACATCATACAAGCAGGTCTATTCGGTAGTAAATGTATATCCCTCTCCCCAACCAAAAGGAGAGGGTCTTTTTTAGCCCGATGTTATATTAAACAGACACCGTAAATACCGTTTTAAGCTATAAATGTTCAAACACTCACCAAACTAAAGAAATATTAAACCTGAACTCTATGAAACAAGAAAAGACCACATTACAGCACCTTTTCAGTCTGCCTGTAATTGTTGCTGCCCTCGGTTATTTTGTTGATATCTATGACCTGCAATTGTTTGGTATTGTACGCGTGCAAAGTCTTGAGAGCCTTGGCTTATCTTCAAAAGAAGAGATATCGTCGGTGGGTACCACCATCATTAATTTCCAGATGATCGGGTTATTGATTGGTGGGATTCTATGGGGTGTTCTGGGAGATAAAAAGGGGAGGCTGTCTGTACTATTCGGCTCGATAATTACCTATTCACTGGCTAATATTGCCTGCGGGCTTATTCCGCAGATACACTTTGCTGACAAAATTGAGGCTTACAAGTGGCTGCGTTTCATTGCTGGTATTGGTCTGGCAGGTGAGCTTGGTGCAGGTATCACATTGGTTTCAGAGGTATTGCCTAAACATTTACGGGCCATTGGTACGTCGCTGGTAGCAGGTATAGGGCTTTGTGGTGCCGTGGTGGCTACTTTTACAGTTAAGCTATCGGGCGACTGGACAATAGCTTATCTGATTGGTGGTGGTTTGGGAGTGGCTCTTTTGTTATTAAGGGTAGGGGTAATAGAATCGGGTATTTATAAAGATATTGAGAATAAGAAAAACGTAACGAAAGGTAATTTCTTTGCTTTTTTCACCAATCGGGAGCGTTTCATAAAATACCTGAAATGCATAGGCATCGGGCTGCCGACCTGGTTTTGCATTGGTATTCTTACCTATTTCAGCAATGAGTTTGGCGAAGCCATGGGTATTACCGAAAAAGTTGACCCGGGTCTGGCCATTATGTGGGCTTATGTAGGTATTTCGGTCGGAGATTTCTTTAGCGGATTTATCAGTCATTTATTTCATTCCCGCAAAAAAGCTATTGCCACCATGATGGCCTTTGCTTTTATAGGTGTATTGTTTTTCTTGTTTTCCGGAGGTATTAAAAGCCCGGATATGCTATATGCCGTGTGCTGCTGGCTGGGCTTAGGCACCGGCTATTGGGCTATGTTTGTGACAGTAGGAGCAGAGCAGTTCGGTACAAATCTAAGAGCCACTGCTGCTACTACGGTACCCAATATGGTGAGAGGAACGGTGGTAATTATGACTATGGGCTATAAGTTTTTTAAGCCTGATCAGGGTGTAATTATTGCAGGTGCAATTGTTGGTGCACTTTGTTTTGCCATAGGGTTTTATTCGACCCTCACCATTCAGGAAACACACGGAAAAGACCTGGATTTTCTGGAAGAATAGGTTTTGCCGGTATAAATGATGAATCCGGATAAAGAGATGGTAAAACCGCTCTTTATCCGGATTTTATATTGTGAAATGGACTGATTTATTAAAATAACTGATTCAGCGGTATCATTAGTACGTCATGTGATTTTAAGAATGCGTAAAAACCCCTGATAAATTGCGTATTTTTACGCTATGAAGCCTTGTAGATTCAGCCTAACTTTGTGTCAACAATAGGATAAAGAAACGCTTTACCTGAGTCGTTTCTGGCCTCTCCGAGGAACCCAAAACAATTAATGCTATAATTTAACACTACCGAAAGCCGTCTTATAAGTGCTTTCCTTGTATTTTTCGAAAGTTTCTTTCTTGTAATTATCACCGCCAATAAAAGTAATAACCTGATGAAACGCCCGTGGTTCCATGTAACCCGGAAGCGGTTGAATCATGTTATATTCTGCATCCAGAAAAACAGTGGTAGGATAGCTGAGATTGCCCTGCAGTAAAGTAATAGCTGCCTGATTGGCATTGTTTTTCTGGTCAAAGGTATATTTAACGCCCCCTACTACAATATCCTGCCGGGTTTCTGCGTCCAGCTTTACCATGTAAAAGTTTTTATTCAGATAATCAATTATTGCCCCATTAGAATAGGTCTTCTTATCCATTACTTTACACCAGCCGCACCAATCGGTATATACATCGATAATCGTTTTACGTGGCTCCTTTTGTGTACGATTATACGCCTCTTGTAAGCTTATCCATTGAATTTCTTTTTTACTCTCACCGGCCGTTTGTGCCATTGAAGTAAAACTGAAAGCGATAAGCGCAATTAGAGGAAATATGTTTTTCATGGGTATTTCTTTTTGACAAAACAGTTTTTGCCCCTGTCAAAGTTCAGAAAGGATACTTAACCGAGAAAAATACGCCTGCCGTAGCCAATTTTACTTTTCCGTAGCCTACTTTTCCTAAAGGAGTTTTGAACACAGGCTCTACCTGAAAAGTTAAACGTCTGAAAACCTGACGTTCATATCCTGCTGACAGATTAAATACACTGAACGGATAAGACCCTGTTTCTCCCTCCCATCCTTTATACTTAATGTAGGGGTCAGACGGGTTTTCGTAGTTATAACGATAGGTTTCTTTCAGCATGATATAGCTGGTGAAACCGCCGGACACAAACCATCGGCTATTGGGTCTTGTCGAAAGGTCATATCTTAAATTGATCGGGATATCCAGCATTGTGCACGTTGCATTTATATCTTTCAACGATGATTGCAGCGAGAGATAATCTGCCCATTCGTACTGCTCAGGCAAGGCGTCATATAATTTCGTAGAACGGATAACGCCTGTCTGAACACTGAGACGATTGTTGAAGCGGTATTCAAGCATCGCAGCCCAGTTACTTCCTATCTTACCTATGCGATTGGATGGAATAAAACTGAGGTCGGGAGATAAGGCCAGACGGACATTTAGTCCTTTTCTGAATACTGTATTTTCTGGTATCTGTTGAACTCTTACCTGAGAAACTGTTTTATAAGCTATTTCAGGCAGGTGTAAATGAGTCTCCGGTAGGCGTTGACGTATCGACAGTAAGTGAACCGGTGTTAGCTGAACACGTGTAGAGGTAGCCACTACAGCCGGGTCATTGAACTGGTTCTCTGATTTAGTACCCCGATTGTTGGTGGAATTTTCTGCCGGCTCACTATTACCGGACTTCGCCTTAATAGTAATATCTCCTGAGGTTTTACCTAATTCAACCGTGAGTTTTTGTCTTTTTCGCTTTTCTATACCAGCAGTTGCAATGTCCCTTTCGGTGTTTCCGGCCGAAGCTGGTGTTTGTGTTTTAAGGAGTTTTATACTTCTCTGTTTGTTATCAATTTTTTTAGACGCATCTTCGGATTCTTTTATTTCATTTTCAACCTTGTTTTTGAGTAATCCGGTATCTCCTTTTGGGTTGTCCACGGTTTGGACATTATTTACAATAGCTGTTTTTTTTGTTTCAGTACGCTTCAAATCTGCATTTTTCGTATTTGCCCCGGTTGTTTTTGTTTCATTTAATACACCTGCCGGCTTTTTTATCAGCAAGTAAATGCCACTTATCGTGAATAACAGCACTATAAGCAATGCCAGACCTCTCCTTTTCAGAAGATTACCACCCGTAACAGAACCTGACTGCGGCTTTGCGGCTGAGTCAAGTTTTTGATTCATTTTGTTCCATGCATCAGGGTCAAAGCCGATGTTGGTCTTCTCAGCCGATTGCCTGAAAAGATCATCCAACTCTTCATCTGATAGATCATGTATGTTTTTGCTCATTTTATTTAAAAGGCTTCCTTTGCAGACAGCCTGTTGTTTTAATTGTCTGTTAGTGCCCCATCAATTTTCATAATCATTTTTCTTAAGGCTTCTCTGGCACGTGATAAGTTTGATTTGGATGTTCCCACCGAAATCTGCAATTTTTGTGCGATTTCTTCGTGCGAATATCCGTCTATTACATAGAGATTAAATACCACCCTGTAGCCGGAAGGCAGCCGTTGAACAAGTTCCAGTAATTCTTCGTGATTCAATTGGCTTAAAGCATTGCTTTCGGGTGAAGACACATCATATGCTTCGTCAAGATTCTCGTGGAAATAGTGTTTTTGTTGGCTCCTGTAATAATCTAATGCGGTATTAACAATAATTCTTCTGAACCATGCCTTGAAAGGATAGGCCGAGTGCCTGCCTGCAGCATCGTATTGCTCTCCTTTGGTAAACACTTTCAGAAAACTATCGTTTACAATTTCTAAAGCTTCTTCACGATTGTGGTTATAACGCAGACAAACACCCATGGCGAAGCCATAGTACTGCCTGTAAAGCCTTTCCTGGCTTTGGCGGTCACCTTTCAAACTTGCAATAAGTAATTCTTCCGGACTATCAGGCAAATGATTTACCATAACTAATCTGATTACGCACAAAACGTATTCAGGGTTGCGTGCCTCTGAAAATACTACTCAACGATAATGAAAAATACGACAAAAAGCAATAGATACGCGACTAAAGTACCTGCTTCTCATTCAAAGCTGCTATTTCCCGAACGCAAAAGTTTCATTACATTTGAGTTGGTTTTGAAACGGTCAATAAAATGGTTTATTTATGGCGTCTTATTTAGACATTGCCCTGAGAGCACTGGTAGTTTATCTGTTTATGATTTTTGCCATCCGGCTTTTTGGTAAAAGAGAGCTGGCGCAGCTTTCAGTGATTGATCTGGTGTTTATTTTACTCATCAGTAATGCAGTTCAGAACGCCATGGTTGGTCCTGACAATTCTCTTGCAGGTGGGCTTACCGCTGCAGGCGTGCTTTTTGTGGCTAATTTTATTCTTAAAAAACTGATAGGAAGGTATGATTCCATCAGTAAACTGATACAGGGAGAACCCGTTATGCTGGTTTACAACGGGCAGATAAAAGAAAAGAATCTGGCAGTGGCTGGTTTTACGCTCGCCGAGTTGGAAGCAGCTATCCGTGAACATGGCGTTGAAAAAATTGAAAACGTAGATCTGGCTGTGCTGGAGGTTGACGGAAATATAAGCGTGCTGACCGATGATTTCAAGACGAGATCCCGGCGAAAGCGCATTCATAAGTCACTTCAGAACCCTAACGCAACTACATAAACAGGGCCTGTATTTCTTCTTTCAGAAACCTGAGTGCCTCTGTTGTAGGTTGCTGATTTTCGGTAATGACACGTTCAAAGATTTTTTTCGATAAATCAATGGCCGGTGCATCGGTTGGCAAGCCGGAGGCAGAGGTATTGATTAAGGCAACGACGTCGTTCATGGCCTGACGGATTTTCTCCCAGGCTTCATGCGACAGATACACCTGCTGTGAAAGGTTATGATTAAACTCTTCTCTTATTTCTTTTAATAACAACTGCTGAAAATCGAGCACCTGCATGGCATTGGTGCCTAACCGTACCAATAGATTGTTTGGCGTAATGCGTTCCATGAAGAGTGTCATGCGCTCGTACGCCTGCAAACGTATAGGGGTTATCAGTTCGTTGTTTTTCAGTTTTATTTCCAGCTGCTTTTGTTCAATCTGTTTTTGCAGGAATGTCTGAACGGTCAGGTACATGCCATATAAAATGGCAGCGGCAGGGATAAGTATTTTCAGTAATTCGGTCAATAAAGCCATTATTGCTTCTTCAGAGATTTATGATACAAAATTATAAATTACTCTATTAGGGAATGTAATGGAGTAGTGATTATTTTTGCTTGTATTTATTAACGATGCCGGCCAGATGATAGTATTTACGGAAATAGCAAAAGAAGAAATAATCAGAACCCTGAATTCTCCGCAGATTCCTGACGGTTACGCTTTGCGTGTAGGCATAAAAGGTGGGGCGTGTTCGGCAAATTATCTGTTAGGTTTAGACAAAGCCTCTGAAAGCGACGAGATTTATGAGGTTGAAGGCGTTAAAATAGTGATAGACCGTAAACACCTGATGTACCTGATAGGTGTTAAAATTGATTATACACAAACTGAGGCCGGTATGGGTTTCGTAATTCTGAAAGACTAAGGGTTTTTGGCATGGTTTTCGATTGAGTTTAGTCTCAGAACTTAATCGGTTTTTATGGATTGGAAGTCAGTTAGGAAACCATTATTGCTTATTCTTTCACTCGGATTTTTTGTTGGCGCCGGTCTGAACTTTTTCATCATTGAAAAGGGAACTTTCGTGTCTCCTGAGGAACGCTACGCGGTTTCAGTCAGAAAGAATGTCGGTGCAGCAATTGTTCGTTCGGTGAAAGATTTATCTGATATCATTTCGCGATATCATCAGGTAAAGGGAAATACCTTTGCTGATTACGAACTGGCAACCAGGTATCCCTACTATATTTTTCGTAACCGGCAATTGATCTATTGGTCAGACCACCATTTTGTTCCTCCTTATCAGGCAATTGCCGGAAATACAGAGACTTTCCTGTTAAGTACCGAAAACGCTAAGTATATCGTCAACGGTCAACGCTTCAACCATAATGGTGATAAAATAGAAATCTACTCGCTTGTTAATCTCTACCAGAGAGTTCTTACAGAAGAAGATTATAACCGCAAGATATTCTCAATAGAACCGGAAAACCTGTTGGATTTGCCCGTTAAAAACAGATATCTGAATATCACAGACAACAAAAACCGGTTTCTTTTTTCGGTTGTTCCACCGCAGTTAGAAAAACCGGTTATTCCGACACTTTCAGTTAACACATTGCTATGGGCAATTACCGGGGTCTTTTTACTGGGAATATATTTTGCCTTCTGGATAACCGATTTTGTAAGAATGCGATACTTTGGTCGTGCACTGGCTTTACTGGCGGCATATCTCATTTTTATCAGGCTTATGATGCTGGCCAACGGCATTCCTTTTCTGATTTACGGCTTCGACCTGTTTAACCCCAGAATCTTGACTGTTCATGCCCTCGCTCCTTCATTAGGTGCTTTATTGCTCAATGCTGTTGTGGGCTTTCTCTTGCTGGGTTATGTGGCGGTATATTTCTATAAGTCTAATACCTACTACAAGATTTTCGAGACACCGCCCATTGTACAGCATGTGTTGTCGGTATTGGCCGTAGCAATTACAGTATTGAACGCGTTTTTGTTTTACAGAAATCTGAGTCATATCTACCAAAAATCGGCGTTTACTCTGGAGTTTACGCTGAGCGTATATTTTTCATCATTGAAAATAGCTGTGTTGCTGTTTTATATTATTACATCCTGTGCCTTTTTTCTCACGACTCACCTGCTTTGCTGCCTTTTTTTAAAGCTAAACAAAGAGTTGAAAATGGCAATAGTAAAATGGCTGGTTGGTGTGCTGATTGGGTTATTAGTAATTGCTTTTATTGATAAATTCCGTTGGGTTTATGTAATTGGGCCTCTCTATTTTTTGATACTATATATCGGCCGTTTGCCCAGGTTTTTTTATAGTCTTAAATATAAAACAACACTCTATTTCATTTCAGGTGCTTTTGTTTCTGCGAGTATTGCTGTGTTTGTCATTATGGAAGAGGAGCAAAAAAGAGATTTTTTTGAGAAGCAGGAGTTTGCGAAGAAATATCTGGAAATCAATGATAAATCCGGAGAGCAACAACTTGTCAGGGCAGTTCAGACAATTGAGCAGGATACGGCTTTAGCTTCAGCATTAGCCCGGACAACACCTACGCTAATATCGGATATAGTTGAGCGCAAGATAACCGATTTTAAGCGGTACGATATTAGCATACTGGTTTTTAATAAAACGGGGAGGTCGTTAAATAAACCGGAGGACCCCGATAATTTTGACTTTTATCAGGATAAATTCCACAGGGATGAATATAAAACGGCAGATCCTCATGTTTTTTTGATTGATAGTCAAAATGATAGTATCGCCAATCAATATGTAGCTTTTATTCCTGTTAGTAAAAGTACCGGTCTGATTGGCCACGTGGTTCTGATATTGAAAGACAACCCGGCAGGCAATACCTATCAGAAATTGCTTAATGAAGAAAAATTAAACGAAGAACCTGAAACCCAAAAATATAGTTATGCCATTTTTGATGAAAAGAATCAGTTGATTTTTAATGCAGGTAATTTCAATTACGGCAGGCAACTTCCCGTTTCGGTAATAAATGGCAAAGAACTATATGAAGGGGGGATTGTACTGAATGGTTACCGGCACATTGGTAAATCAGAGCAGAAAGGATACAAAGTTGTTATTTCATCAGAATACTCAATCCTGCAGCGAGCGCTTTCCAACTTTTCGTTTCTGTTTTTCCTCTCAATACTTTTCATAGCAGGGGTATTAGTGATATACGCGCTGATATTTAGTTTCAGAAACAGACACACTAATTTTACGGGCAGGGTGCAGTTATATCTCAATGGTGCCTTTCTGTTGCCGGTAGTGTTGACAGTTATGGTTATTATCTGGGCGATTAAGTCAACTTTTGTAAGCAATCAGGATGAGGCGTATCTGGAAATTACTCAAAGTGTTTCTTCCGTTGTGCAGAGAAAACTAGAGAGTTTTAATAAAGATGGAATTGACAAAGCAACCCTGGTGCAGGAGATAAAAGATTTGGCCCGTGACAAAAAACTGGACATAAATCTGTACAATCTTAATGGAAGATTAAACCTGACGAGCCAGTCAATGATACACAGAGGTGGTTTACTTTCGGACTTCATCAACGCTGTTGCATACCGGCAGATTGTTGAAGGAAAAGACAATGTATGCCTGTTGACGGAGAACCACGGTAGCCTGAGTTATAAAACCGCTTATATGCTTGTGAAAGGATATAACGGGAAACCAACCGGAATAATCGGTGTTCCGTTTTTTGATGCCAAAGCAGAATTAGACCGGCCATTAGGTGCAGCCGTTGCGTCTGTTCTGAATACTTTTACAATACTATTTCTGCTTTTGTTGATTGTATCCTATTTTGTTGGCAGGCAATTGACCAAACCATTACGGACCTTAGCGCATCTATTGAAAAAGACAGATATTAATGAACTGAATGAAAAATTGAATTGGAGCTCGGAGGATGAAATCGGACTTTTAATGAAAGCATACAATAAAATGCTTAAAAGGCTTGAGGATAGTAAAACAGCGCTTGCGCAGAGTCAGAAGCAAACCGCCTGGCGCGAAATGGCCAAACAGGTTGCGCATGAAATCAAGAATCCGCTCACGCCCATGAAATTATCCATTCAACAGTTGCAACGTACTCTGACACTCGACAATCCTAAGGCAAAGGAACGGATTGAGAGAGCACTGAATTCGTTGACAGAGCAGATTGATAACATCAGTGAAATTGCTAACTCTTTTTCTGAATTTGCCAAGATGCCCGTGCCCCGGAGTGATGTTTTTGATCTGGTGCCTTTGATCAGGAAATCGGCTGATTTATATGCAGAAGACGAGAAAATAGCACTGAATGCCTATATTAAAGAAAGAACCGCTCTGGTAATAGGAGACCGGCAGTTTATGAGCCGGGTGATAACCAATCTGATTATCAACGGTATCCAGTCAGTTCCTGCAGGCAGAAGACCCATCATTAATCTGCGACTTTATAAAAGTGATGAAGACAAAGTAATCATTGAGATTCAGGATAACGGCTCAGGAATACCCGAGAACCATCGCCAAAAAGTGTTTCGTCCAAATTTTACTACTAAGGTTGGCGGTTCGGGCTTGGGTCTGGCGATGGCGCGTCGTGGAGTAGAACACGCAGGTGGTAATATCTGGTTTGAAACAGAAAATGGCCGTGGCACTACTTTTTTTATTGATTTACCTTTAAAAGCTATTCGCAGGTAATACAGTTTCATTTAATGATTAGTAGAAATACGGGCGTATATTGCAAAACTAACAACGGCAGGTCTTATCTTGCCGAAAAGAAATAACAAATGGATTTTTTTGATATCGAAAACATATTTTTTGAATTGATGGGGGTAAGAATGAGCTACCTGGAATTTTACGCCACTATAACAGGATTAGTAGCGGTTATTCTATCTGCTCGTGAAAACGTCTGGAGTTGGGTGGTTGGGTTATCTAACGTGGTGTTGGCGTTTATTATGTTTTATCAGATTCAGCTGTATCCGGATATGTTCTTACAGGTATTCTTTTTCATTACCAACCTGATTGGTTTCTGGCAATGGAAATATCCTAAGCAGGAAGAAGCCAACCTGAAAAATGAACTGAAAATAAGCCAGTTGTCGCTTCAACAGTTCGGTTTATTGACATTGATAGGGCTGGCTGGTACGTTTCTGTTAGGTACCTTCGCACGGAATCTGCACGAGTGGCTGCCTCTTGTATTCAGTAAGCCCAGTGCTTTTCCTTATATGGACTCCTTTACTACAATTATGAGTATTTTTGCGACATTTTTATTGATTCGCAAGAAAGTAGAATCGTGGTGGGTGTGGTTGGGAGTAGATATTATCAGTACCTATATGTACTTTGTGAAAGAGGTAAAATTGTACTCGCTCCTTTATGCAGTATTTTGTGTGATTGCCCTGTTTGGTGCTATCAGCTGGACGAAGGAATACAGAAAAGCAAAATAAAAGGGGGCCGTCAAGCGGCCCCCTTAGCATATTATTTCAGGCGTTCTTCAAACAATTTCAGAATCCGTTTATATTCATCCATCCAGGAAGTGGGCTCCACGAACCCGTGGTCTTCCATCGGATAACTCGCCATTTCCCAGTTGTCCTTTTTCAATTCTATCAGTCTTTGCACCAGTCGGTAAGAATCCTGAATATGTACGTTTACATCAACCATGCCGTGACAAATCAGCAGGTGACCTTTCAACCCCGCTGCATGATATATCGGCGAGCTTTTCCGATAGGCCAGGCTGTCGGTCTGCGGTTCATTCAGAATATTGGCTGTATAGCCATGATTATACGCCGCCCAGTCGGTCACAGGTCTCAGAGCCGCTCCGGCTGCAAAAACATCAGGAGTGGTAAACATGGCCATCAATGTGATGAAACCACCGTAAGAGCCACCGTAAATACCTATTTTCTTAGGGTCTATGCCATATTTTTCTACCAGTAATTTAGCGCCATCCACATTATCGGTCAGGTCTTTGCCTCCCATAAAACGATAGATGCCTGTACGAGAATCGCGACCATAGCCTGCACTGGCACGGTAGTCGATATCCAGCACGGTATAGCCTTTGTCAACCAATAGATTGTGGAACATGTATTCGCGGAAATACTGGCTCCACCATTTGTGTACGTTTTGCAGGTATCCGGCACCATGCACAAAAACAACCGCCTTTTTGTTTTTTAGCTTTTTGGCAGGCTCGTAAATACGGGCATAAATATCAACGCCATCGCGGGCTTTAAAAGTAATTACTTGCGGCTCCTTCCAGTTGTAAGCTTTAAATTCATCTGTCAGTGACGAGGTCAACTGCTCGGCTTTAGCTGCCGGGATATTGTCTTGTACAAACAACTCCCATGGTTTGTTCATGTATGAATACCGTACGGCTATGGTTGATTCATCCGGAGAAAGCGTGGCTTCGTTACCACCGGCGATACCGGTTGTTTTGATGCGCTCGCCACCTGTAACAGCCATTTTATACAAATGTGTTTCGCCGGGATGCACTTCGTTGGTACTCAGATAAAACCATTGCTTATCTTTAGAAAGTTGAGCTTGCTGTACTTCAAATTTGCCGGAGGTCAATTGTTTTTTCTCTCCTGTATTTACATTGATTGTATAGAGGTGCGAATACCCATCGGCTTCTGACTGAAAATAGATGGTTTGTTCATCAATCCAGTCGAGGTTACCCATGCTGAGTGTAAAGCCGACACCGGGGCCACCTATCCAGGCTTCGTCATGCTGGCGGTCTAAAAGTTTAAGTTTGCCAGTTTCTGCATTCAGTAGCATAATCCAGCGGTCTTTGTTGTCGAACGAACGAACCACCACTACTGCCTGTGAGCCGTTTTCTGACCATTTGGGTCCTACAACAATTATTTTACGACCCGCCTGTTTTTTTTGCGTCGTGTCTTTTTTAGGATAATCTTTCAGAAATTCAGCTTGTTGGGTAAGACCTGCCAGATCTTTTGTGCCAATCTGGTAAACCGTATCCTTTTTGGTATCGTAAATGAAACTTTCATAGCTGCTCATCGGGCTACCGACTTTGGTACGTGCAGGTAGGTCTTCCGTAAAGCCGGATTCAGTTACGTAGCTTGGCACGATGGTGGTTTTCGCACCAACAGCCGGAGTAGACAAGCGATAAGTAATGAAACGTAAATCGGGGCTTACGATTGGTGTCTCAAGGTTCTTGCCTTCCAGATAAATCTCCTTTGGTCTTTTTGGCTGATCGGCTTTGGTATTTTTTTCAGTAGCGTCTTTCTTATCTTTTCTTTCTTTCAGAATTTCAAACAAGGCCAGTTGGTCTGCTTTGAGCCACTGTTCTTCCTCATTTAATTTCGCCTCCGGTTTTTTGTTGCCTGTTATGAAGTTTGATAGTTGCGAAATGAACCCATCTGCCAGATTGAGGCTAAACAGGTTACCACTTCTTGAAAAAATAATTTTTGTTTCGTCTCCGCTGAAGTACGGGTTCGATTCTCTCTCAATTGTATTGGTGAGTTGTTTGGTTTTCAGGGTTTTGCAATAAAAAAGATAGAGTTCTCCCTGTTTTTCATATACCTTTAATGAATAATCACGGTTATAGATGCTTTGCGGTGCGGGCAGGTTTCTTCTTTCTTTTGGGGTAACTTTTACAGGAGTCTTGCCGGGCAGCACAATCTTGTAAAGCGAATCCGATTTGTTTTTATCGGGGTTCCACGAAAAATAGATGGTTTTAGAGTCTTCTGACCAGAAAATATTGCTTGGCGAAGTCCCTATCCATTTGTAGGGCTCCTGCATAATTTTCTCGACAGTCAGTTGGGCTTGGGTTGTGAAGGAGTACAATAAAACAGTAAGTAGAATGAAGTGTTTTTTCATATGTTTCAGGGTGTAATTAGTTTTGACAAAATTACTGTATTTTATTAAGTTTGCTAATGCGAACCAAGTTATTAGAGAATAGGCTGTTGTGCAAAATTATAAGGTATATTTTTAAATGCAACATTGCCCGACAATGATGGTGGGGCAGGGCAGACAAAATATAGGCTTAGAACTGAAAGGATTTTCAAACTTTTACGTTTAATAATAAAAAACAAAGATACACCCTCAGAACCCGATTATATGCAGTTTCTCTTTCCGTCTTTTTTGTGGGGTTTGTTGGCTATTTCGATACCAATCATTATTCATCTGTTCAACTTTCGTCGTACCAAAAAGGTATTCTTTACCAATGTGGCGTTTCTGAAAGTGGTGGAAACCGAAACAAGTTCTTTCAGACGTATCAAGCAATGGCTTATTCTTGCAGCAAGGGTTTTGTTTCTTATCTTTTTAGCTGTAGCCTTTGCACAGCCCTTTTTACCTGCCCGTAATAATCGTGCCGGGCATTCGACCGGTTTGGGAGTAAGCAGCATGTATCTGGATAATTCGTTAAGTATGCAGAATACTACCGAAAACAAACGTTATTTAGACCTGGCTGTTACAAAGATTGATGAATTGCTGACGTTGTTTAGCCAATCGCCGAATGTGCAATTGATAACCAACGATTTCTCGGGTGAAGATCAGGCCGTGACCAATACTACCAAAATTAAAGACAGGCTTACTTCAGTAGGGTTATCCCCTAATCCGCGAACCCTGGAGAATGTATATAAACGCCAGAGAAGCCTTGCTGAAAAACATAATGCCAGTGCGGGCAACCAGTTTTTCTGGTTTTCTGATTTTCAGAAAAGTACTGCCGGTGATTTGAAAAACATCAGAATAGATTCATTAGACAAGCTGTTTCTGGTGCCGGTGAGGGGTAAGGCCTCACAGAATGTTTTTGTTGACTCCGTTTGGTTAGCTTCACCGTTTATCAGAGAAATGCAGAACAATGTATTGTATGTAAAAGTGTTTAACTCGGGCGATAATGAGGTGGAAAAATTACCGGTGAGATTGTTTATCGATAACACGCAAGCATCTACGGCGTCGGTAGATATTGCACCGAATAGCTCGGCTATAGCAACTTTTAATTTTACTGTAAAAGACAGGGGCTTTCATAAGGGTAAGGTATCTTTCGATGACCAGCCCGTTACCTTCGACAACGATTATTATTTTGTGCTCGATGCATCGCCTGTTATTCAGGTATTGCACTTGTATCAGCAGCGCAGTGCGGCAGATTACATCGGCAAGGTCTTTGAAAACGACAGTCTTTTTGCCTATAAAGCATATAGTGCAGGCAATGTAGATATAGGGCAGTTTAAGAATGCCAATCTGATTGTAGTTGAAGGAGTAGAGGAAATAAACGGAACTTTTAGAGCCAGTCTTGAAGAATTTGTACGGCAGGGAGGAAGTTTACTGATTTTCCCTCCGGCAAGACCCGATGCCGATGATTACGGACAGTTCTTATCCGGTTTTGGTGTTACCAGTATTGCAGTTAATAATCAGGCGGCACTGCCTCAAAGCCAGTTGCCTGTGGCCGAACCTGACCGGAAAAATCCTTTTTATGCCGATGTATTCGAGCGGACAACCCTGCAGGGTGTTACTAATACACCTCTGATGCAACCGGTGCTGAGCTGGTCGGGAATAGGAGAGAAGATATTGACTTTTAAGAACCAGCAGAATTTCATTACTGCTGCTAATATAGCGAAGGGTAAGGTATATGTATGTGCGTCGCCTCTCGAAAGAACCTACGGTAATTTTGCCGAACATGCCTTTTTTGTACCAACCATGTTTAAAATTGCTTCGACGAGTGTGAAACATGAAAGAGCAGCCTATAATTTCAGTGAAGGCAGTATTACGGTTGATGTGCCTGATGCAAAAAAGAATGCCACATACAAGCTCAAAAATATAGTAACAGAAGGAAATACCAATCGTATTGAGATAATTCCGATACAGCGTATCAATGGCAACCAATTGACACTGGAATTACCTAAAGCTACCCAACTAAGCGATAACCAGTTGTTAGAGTCGGGATACTATGAGTTGCAGCTGGATGGTAAGACGGAAAAGCTTCTGGCCCTGAACCACGACAATGAAGAGTCGAAAATGGAGTTTTATACTCCTCAGGAATTGAAAAGTTTTTTTACCGGACAAAAGAATGTAACTGTTTTTGATAATCTGCTGGATGGAGACTTTGTGAAGACTTTCCGGGAAAATAATATCGGAACACCCCTTTGGAAATACTGTGTGATGCTCGCCCTGGTTTTTCTTTTAGCAGAGATTTTGTTGATTCGGTTTATAAAGGGATAAATAGACCATACTAATTAAAAAGCCTTCTGATTATTAATCAGAAGGCTTTTTAATTGATGCGGTATGCATTATTTTGCAGTATTGAACACAAATAAATCGGCAAATGCCCAGTTGCCGTTTTCCTGTCTGCCACGTTGAACCACCAGTTGATTTGGGCCACGTTTTTCATAAATGATTCTGACCGAACCATCTTGTTTTTCGAACAATGCCCAGTCTTTCTTCGACTCAATGAAACGGTAGCGGTCTGACACCTCTTTTTCTTCCACGCCTATCAGGCCCGGTTTAAAGTGTTTTACCAGCACAATGGGGCCATTTTCGGTTTGTTCGAAAATAAGCATTTCGTACATGGTTACTTTGTCGTCTTTCATCATACGTATAAATCCCGTCAGGTTGTCGCCGGCAGGTTTGGCCCAGAAAGCCTCAATAGGCCCGCCATTAAATGTGCCCTGCCAATGGCCATGCATAAAAGCTACATCATTAAGCGTGGCTTTCCCGGATTGAGCCAGGGCTGATTTGCCGGCTATGACGAAATTAAGAAGCAGAGAAAGAAAGAGAATAGTACGTACTGAGTTTTTCATAGTTATATTGTAGGTAAACGGATTGATAATTAGCCAGATACAAAAATAGGGCTTATACGCATATAAGCCCTATTTTGAAGATTTATTTTATTATTGATTTTGGCTCAACTCTCTGTCGGTTTTGCAAAGTCAGAATCGGTAGTCTATGGTAGTTCCGGGCGGTAGTCGAGTGTAAGTAATTCTCCGATTTTTTCATTGCCCCATCGACCCTCAAAAATAACGGCAAGCGGATTGATCCGGTGACCGTTTTTCTCAATTAGGGCAGGAGGTTCCAGCATGGAAAGAACAGAAGTCTGCGGCACGTTCTTCTGTCCGGGGGAAAGAAACTGCGGTTCTTCAAATTCTTTGTTATATACCACGTATAGATGATTGCTGAAATCAAGCGTAAATATATCATCCAATGCACTGATGACTTCAGACTCTTTCAATGGAGTTTTTACCAGGTATTGTACATGGCGGGCAAAGCTGCTGGTCGATAACTTTCTGAGAGATTGATCAGCCTTTAGTTTAACATCGGCAGAATCAATCATCATTTTTTCCGTAGATGCCTGGCTGATGATATTCCCCAGACTGTCTTTTCTTTCAGGCAACAGGGGTACTGAAAAAAACTTTTTTTGCTCCCTTATCAAACGGTGCATTACAAAGCCCTCCTGTTCAAGGCGTTGTTCGATAAGTGCTTTAAAAAAATGCTGGGACGACCCGTAATAGGCTTTGAGTCTGTTTTCTGCCCATTCTTTTCTCTTTTTAGCGCTTTTGGTTTTCATCTCTTCAAAAAACGGATAACCATAAAACGATATATACTGGTTTTTAAAATGATAGCTAAACTCTTCCAGTTGATACTTAATTATGTAACCCAGTTCTTTATTCTCAATTTCCAGTGGTTCGTCTGCTGTGATAATCAATTCGGTGTCATCATCATTCATACTGAAATTCAGTGCTTTCGGGTTTTTCAATTTGCAAGCTGCTGAGAAACTTGTTTTGCCTATAAATCCTTCCTGAAAAAGATAAAAGTATTGTTTATAGCCATCTTTTATTCTCTTGATGGTTACACCCTGCAGCGCAATGGCATCGGCCTGGAGTACAATAAGAAGTGGTCTTTTAAGGGTATCGGTTTTTAGTTGCAACGAAAAGGTGGAATAGCCTACATAACTAATGACCAGGTCTATGGTACCCGACGGTACATTGGTAAGTTTGAATCTCCCTTTTTCATCTGTTTGCTGGCCTTTAGTGGTATTACTGATAAACACGTTGGCAAATATCAACGGTTTCTTGTCAGAAGCGTCAACAACTCTTCCTTCAATGCTTAACTGACCTGAACTCAACAAGGGGAAACCAAGTATCAGGACAAAAAAGGCTGCAATTCGGATATTCATTTGTAGTTGAATAAGATAAATTTAGAATAACAGTACAAATTTAAAAACTAATTTTTTAGTTCTAGGTTAATTAAGGTTAAAATAGATTTCTGGAAGATGTATATTAAAGATTTGTACTACTAAACCGCATTTGAAATGCGCCTGAGTTTTCTTATTATTGAGTAAATTTTCAAACTAATGGAAGAACAGAAGAAAATAACCAAGCACTACACGAATGACGAAGTAACGGTTGTCTGGCAGCCGCATATATGTATCCATTCGGCGATATGTTTCAAAGGGCTGCCCCATGTGTTTGACCCTCGCAAACGTCCGTGGGTTACACCGGAAAAAGAAACAGGGCAAAGAATTATGGAACAGATAGATAAGTGCCCTTCAGGCGCTTTGTCTTATTTTATAAACGAGGTGGGAGAGAAAGAAAAGCAGATTGACAACGAGACTATCATTGAAACCGCACAAAACGGCCCTTTGTTGGTATATGGCAATATTTCAATAAAGGATGCTGAAGGGAACATTACTAAAAAACACAAGGTGACGGCTCTGTGCCGTTGTGGGTCTTCAGAGAATAAACCCTTTTGTGACGGTACCCATACCAAAATAGGTTTTATGGCATAGCACCACTTAAATTATGACCAAAATAAAAGCCACTTGTTTTATGCAAGTGGCTTTTATTTTATAAATACCTATTAGCTATCGCCTTCTTTTTCAAGGTCGGCTAATCGTCTTTTTTCTTCTCGGGCCGATATGATGATACTCACTTCATACAGAATATATAAAGGGAATGCTACCAGCAACTGGCTGGTGATATCGGGCGATGGTGTAATAACCGCTGCTACGATCAGAATAACAACCACTGCGTGGCGGCGGTAGGTTCTCATAAACTGCGGGCCAATGATGCCTATTTTAGTAAGCACAAAAATGGCAATAGGTAATTGAAAGGCCACACCACAGGCTAATGTAAGGGTAGCCAGTAATGAAATATAAGAACTGATATCGAACTGGTTTTCAATACTTGAACTAATCTGGAAATTAACAAGGAAGTTAATGGCCAATGGCGAAACTATAAAATACCCGAACAACACACCAGAAAAGAAAAGAAAAGTAACATAGAAAACCGCGCCTCTGGCCGATTTCTTCTCCGTTACTTTCAAGCCCGGTTTAACAAATCGCCAGATTTCCCAGAAAACATATGGAAATGCAAAGACCAGACCAATGATTGCCGCCGAAGTAAAGGCCATAATGAATTGTCCTGATACCTCACGGCTCATTAAACTAAACTGAAGTTTCTCTACACATAGCCCGGGTGCACCCACGGCTGTCCCAAGTTTACACATCATCCGGTAGGTCCAGAAATCTATTTTCGACGGCCCCAGAATAACGGTATCATAGATATCTCCAATATAAACAAACGCTAGAACCATGAAGATAACGATAGCAACAGCGGCACGAATCAGGTGCCAGCGAAGTTCTTCAAGATGGTCAAGAAACGACATCTCATTCCCTTCTTTCTCCTCGTTATCATTATCGTAATCGTAATAAGGGGTTTGATCTAACGGCATTTTATTTCAATAATTTTCGTTGATGTACTTTATACCGCGTTATTATTTCTTGGCGGTGCTGTCTTTTTCTACGGTTATTTTACCGCTTTTCTTATCTTCAGCGTATTTCTTATTCAATCCTTCCAATACTTGTTTGGTAATATCGAGGTCTTCTTTGGCATACAATACACCACCGCCTTTCGAATATCCGATCACCATGTCATATTTATCACTGGTGTTGAATTCTTTTAGATAATCATGAATTTTATTCAATATATCTTCAGTCTTCTTTGCTTCTTCCTGCCCCAGTTGTTGCGCGTTTTTATCACGATATGCCATCAGATTTTGTTCTTCCTGTTGCAATTGCATCTGCGTGGTTTGTGCCTGCTCCTGAGTCATGTGGCCTTGTTGTGCTCTTTGTTGAAAAAACGCCACTTTGTTCTGGAATGTACGGGCTTTGTTGGCTAAATCGTTTTCCAACTGGAATCTTTTATTTTCTGATGCCTTAAGAATGTCTTTGTAATAATCGTATTTGGTAAGCAAAGTGTCTGTATTTACATAAACAATGCGGCCTGACGACTGCGCGCCACTTGATGGTGTTGAAGTAGAAGCAGATTTGTCACAACCCCAGGCAATAATTGAAACTAATAGAACGAAAACTGAAAGTTTTTTCATGAGAAAATAAATTAGAGTGCACCACAGGTATGATGTACTATTAAAAGGTATTTAATAAATTTTATGCAAATAAAGGCTGCAAAGATAGAAAAACCAAACTAAAAAAGACTGACTAGCAGGGCTTTTATTTGGTTAATTTCCTGAACTGATAGCCTGCCAATGCTGAAAACCCACCCACAAGGCCTCCAATAAGGGCCATTATGACCAAAAAGGAGATTGAGAACGGAATACTGTTAAGAAATTTCAGGTTATCGGCAAAGAGATTTCCTATCCGATTCAGTATGAGTCCGTCGGCAGTAATGTTCAGATAAATGGCGTAGGCGAGCCAGAGTGTAGCAATGGCGCCTGCTCCTGATAACCACGCGCTTTTTCCGGATTTTGATGTGAATAGGCCCACAAGAAAGGCAATTGGTGCAATGACCCACCAGGGCAGAAACACCTGAGCAATGGCACTGATAATTAGAATTCGAATATATGACATGAGATGACTTCGTTTAATAATTGAATTGTAAACTAATAACGATATAGTTATTTCTTAGCTGTTATTTTGGTGGTTGATACAATTTTGCTGCTTTTTTCAGTTTTGGTTTTCATAAACAGCAACTCGTTTAATTCACCATGGGCCCATTTATCTATCATATTGTCATAATAAGGGCTGCCGGGATCACCTGATTGCCCACCCGGATACAAACCATAGGCTTTAGGCCATTCTTTATCCAACTGCACCACCATTCTCCACGACGGCCCGTGGGTTTCTGAAGTGGCATTTACTATACCCGGGCCACCCCCGTTAGGTATATCTTGTTTGCCAAACCCGGCTAATCGCCCTAAGTGGTTAATATCTGTACTTTTTACTTTTGTCCATGCCCATGTTTTGGCATCAAGAGGCCCCAATTTGGCAGTTAAAGAATCAACAGTAGCCTTGAAGCTGCTTTTTACAATATCCTGAGCTGTTTCTACTTTATCTGTGGTATTTATGTTGTCAAACCATTTGGCATTGGGTTGATTTTTTATCAGATCCCAGGTGCGGTCTCTCGTTGGATGCGACATCAGCACGCCGGTATCTTTCGTAGGGAATTCATCTTCCCAGACCCATGCTCTCAATTCTTTTACCCATCTTTCAAAAATAGTAGCGCCTATTTCATCGGGGTCGTTTTTCATGTTCCATTTGGCAAGTGTCTGATACGCCGCATTGTTTTTGTTGGCAGGGTCTTCAGCCAGTATTTTCAAAATATCGGGCAATACGCGACGCGCCTCAACATTGAAATTATCATTCTGTACCGAACGCAGGCTGTCAACGGTTGCCAGGTGCATGGCATTCAGGCGTTCATTGATACGCAGTCCTCTCTCAGCCGGAGCAAATTTCCATCCTAAATAATAAGGATAGGTCGGGTCAGTAGAAAACTGGTTAGCCGAACTCACAAATCCACGTGGCGGATTTTTCACCGTCGGATTCTGCGTTGCTGGTATCCAGCCCTGCCAGTCATGAGCCGGGTTGGAGCCGTCTAATATAAACTTGCCTTGTTCTTTCCACTTTAAAGGAAGCTTGCCACTAGGTGTAATGGCAATGTCATTGTGATTGTCGGCAAAAACAAAGTTCTGCGCTGGAGCCTTATAGTCGATTAGGGCCTTTCGGTAATCGTCATAGTTTTTAGCACGATTCAGATAATAGAACGCCATCAGGTCAGAGTTGTCTTCTATATGTCCCACCCATTTCATGGCATGGCCGATAGGTACATTTTTACTGAAACTATTGTTTTCAGCACGGTTATACAGTACCGGACCATGATGCGTGTAGAAAACGGTATCCTTTAAAGACTCGGTTTTTCCTTTGATTTTGAATTCTTCAATAAGCAGCGTGGTTGGTTTCCATGCTCCGTTATACCAGTATTCTTTCTGAGTTTTGTCTTTGAATTTGATCTGGTAAAAATCCATTACGTCAGACCCCACGTTGGTTACGCCCCAGGCAATGTCTTTGTTGAAACCAATGGTTACACCCGGTGTGCCGGGTAAACAGGCGCCGTAGACATTCATGGTAGGAGTAGACAATTGCATCTGATACCAAATAGATGGCAAGGTTAATTGCAAATGGGGGTCGTTTGACAGAATAGGCAGACCTGTGGCCGATCTGCTGCCACTCACAGCCCAGTTATTACTGCCGATTTCTGGCGCAGGCGCAGCTATATTAAAAGCTACTTTTTCTGAGTTCTCAGGTTTCGCTGCAATTTCGGCAGGAACGGCCGGTACAGGTACCGGAGTGAACTCCCATTTGGTACCTACCGGAATAATAGGAGATTCT
Source organism: Emticicia sp. GW821-FHT11C11 (assembly GCF_058808615.1). Lineage (NCBI taxonomy): Bacteria > Pseudomonadati > Bacteroidota > Cytophagia > Cytophagales > Leadbetterellaceae > Emticicia > Emticicia sp. GW821-FHT11C11. Next base: position 77,793 of record NZ_JBXARV010000002.1, on the reverse strand, counting down.
ATTACGGGGTAGTCCGGAAAAAGTTCTTTTACTACATCAGTCCCGTATTTTGCCAGCACATGGCTCATTCTGAAATCTTCACTGCCTCCGTTGAGCACGTTGCGCATGTTCATGAGCATCAGAATAGTTTTGTAGGGAGACCATTCCTCCGGCTTGTAGCCTATTATTTTATATTCAACCGGTAAATCTTTATATGATAACTGGTTGATGTAAGCGTTTACACCTGCGGCGTATGCTTTCAGTATTTTAAGTGGAGCATCACCCTCTTTATAACTGGCAGTAATTTTTTTGGCTGTTTCTGCCATACCCAATCGGCGATTGTAGCGGTCAAGCTCCAGTGCTCTTTCTCCTACCACTTCTGACAACCTCCCTGCAGCAGCAAGTGTATAAAATTCCATTTGCCATAGACGATCCTGCGCCACCAGGTAGCCTTGGGCAAAGTAGAGATCGTCTTCGTTCTGAGCAAATACGTGCGGCACGCGATTGTCATCAAAAACAACGGTTACTTCCTTTTTGATGCCTTCCAGACGTAGTTCTTCCGGAGCAGGCTTTGCTCCTCCGTTTTGCCAGAAACCCTCAAACGGATTGAATAATTTTCCTAAGGCTGGTAATGCTCCGAGGGGGTTGTTAAAAATGTAAACCAAACCAGCAGCCAGTAATAGACTTACAAAAAACCTGATGAATTTCATAGATGATTCAGTATTGAAATAAGGTAGGATTAAAGTTAATAGTTTGTTTAAATCAGCCTTTTTGCTTGAAAGAAACGGCAAATCAATACATGTTTTTTCTGAGCAGCTTGCCAATTTTTTATGTTGCGAATGTAAAGAAAAGAATTGATGATTTTATTATATGATTAATTTTTAGGATTTTTTTAATGTAGTTTGGCGGGTGTTCTATAAAGAAAAAGCTCAACCGTTACTAATAACGATTGAGCCCGTATATTGGATTGCTTTTAACTCAGTTTTGCATCAGTTTTTCGAGTATAGTCTTCCAGGCGGCGTAAGCTTCCTGATAGGCAGCTACTGCCCGGGTGTCAGGTTCTATCACTTTTAATTTGATCAGCTTGCTCATGGCTTCTTTCGGTGTGCTGTAGTATTGAACGCCATAACCTGCACCTAAAGCAGCTCCTTTTGCACCATCGGTATCGTATAACTCTATAGGTGTATTGGTTACATTCACTAAAGCGCTGCTGAAAATATCACTCAGAAACATATTGGCTTTGCCTGCCCTGATTACCTTTGGGTCAACACCGTTGGCCTGCATGATACCAAAACCATAGTTCAACGAAAAAGCGATGCCTTCCTGCGAAGCACGGAATATATGCGCCTGAGAATGCGTATTGAAATCAAGATTATGGAACGATGCCCCCAGCATACGGTTGTTTAACATGCGCTCAGCTCCGTTGCCAAACGGCATTACCAGCAGACCATTGCTGCCGATAGCTACCTGCGCTGCCTGATTGTTCATTTCAGGATAGCTTAGATTTTTGCCGAAATTATCTTTTACCCAACGGTTCAGGATTCCCGTACCGTTGATACACAGCAGAATCCCTACTCTGTTTTCGCCACCAATCTGGTGATTGACGTGCGCAAACGAATTGATACGCGACTGTTGGTCGTAGGAAATCTGGTCACTTACAGCATAAACCACGCCTGAGGTGCCTGCGGTGGCTGCAATTTCACCGGGATTCAGAACATCCAGTGACAGGGCATTGTTCGGCTGGTCGCCGGCTTTGTAGGTTACGGGTACACCGGCTTTAATGCTTAGCAAATCGGCTATGGTGCTGGTAACTTTGCCGTGTTCGCTGAACACAGGTTTTATTTCAGGTATGATGCTTTCATCAAAACCGTAGTACTTCAATAAATCTTTTGAAACGCTGTTGGTACGGAAATCCCAGAAGATACCTTCCGACAAACCGGAATTTGAAGTAGTGATTTCGTCAGTCAGTTTCATGGCGATATAGTCGCCGGGCAGCATGATTTTATCGCACTGCTCAAAAACCTGCGGTTCATTGGCCTTTACCCAGGCCAGTTTTGAAGCCGTGAAATTGCCGGGAGAATTAAGCAGGTGGTTAAGACATAGTTCCTGCCCCATATCACTGAAAGCCTTGTCTCCAATCTGTACGGCACGGCTATCACACCAGATGATGGACGGGCGCAATACTTTTTTATTTTTATCAACCATTACCAGCCCGTGCATCTGGTAGGCAATACCTATGGCACCAATATCCTGCGGATCGAAGGCCGTAACTCCCTGTTTGCCCAATTCATTCACTCTTTTTATGGCCTCAATGGTGTTGTTCCACCACATTTCGGGGTCTTGTTCTGCCCAACCGGCAAAAGGTGAAGAAATAGGCGCTTCTATATCAGGGTATTGAGCAGAAGCTATCACTTGTTGGGTATCGGCGTTAACCACCGAAGCTTTAATTGAGGAAGTGCCGATATCTATTCCGAGCAGTAACATATAAATCAGGTTGAATTTTAATTGTCAAAGTTACACTTTTGGTGAACGAAAACAAAAAAGGTTGCATGAAGAATCATGACAACCGTTTTCAGAACTTTGAGTCTATGTTTCAATTATTCAGGCTTTGGCGCAGGTGGGTTGATACTTTCTTCCGCTTTTTTTGTGAGGTATTCGGTTGTGTTATCAATTCTGATTTCAACCCACATAGGCAGGTGGTCTGACATCTGAAATGTACGCCAGGTTTTGTATTTCGATAGCAGCGTTTTATTTGCTGCAGCTTCATTCTCCTCGTCAATAGGGTTTTTTATAACATGTTCTTTATAAATGGTTGACTCATCTTCTTTGAAAACCGTTTCATAAAAATCGAAGATGCCTGCTCTGTCGGTAAATTCAAATACGCCATGTCTGTTTAGAAATACAATCTGATCATAAAACATATCCTTTTTTACATTTGACCCTTTCAGGTGGTCTTTTGTAAGAGCAACCGGAACCCTGAAGCCTGTTTGGGTGAGTTCTTTAAAGGTGTCGTCAGTTCTTTTGAAAATGTTGAAATCACCCAGTAGAATAATGCTTTGTGTATTACCTAATTCGATGGCGTCGTCGGCCTTGGCTTTCATAAACTCGGCAATTGCTTTAATTTCTTCTACTCTTTTAGGGTCATTAGCCTTACTGTCTCCATAGTACATATGAACCGTGCAAAGCATAAAATTAGTCCATCCGGCTTTAAAGCCGCACAAAAAAGGCGAACGAACCCATTGTACGCTGGGCAGCGTAACCATTTTATCGTCTTGTTTTTGTCTGATTGGTTTATTGACAACCTCTCCGGCCAGGCCGGTAAATCTTACTTTTCGGGTATCAAACAAGAAAACCATTCTTTCTCCATTACCGGCAGTACCTTCTGTTACATCAGTATAGACGCAGTCCCAATAGCCACCCAAAACCTCCCGGAGCTTACTCAATGCATTTAAGTTTTCTCTCACCTCCTGAATCGCTACAATATCAAACCGATCGATGATTTCGGCAATATAAAAGTAGGATTCAGTCAGGCGTTCTCCACCTTTCGGCGAATCAAATTCCCGGATGTTCCAGGTGGCCAGAAGTAACTTGCTGTTCAGAGTTCTGCCGGGAATTTCTTTATCAAGTGCTGCTCTTAGAGTTAAGATTTTGTCGGCAATACGTTTTTTCGATTCGCCTGACAATTTTTTCTCTTCAAATAGTTTTTTGTAGAATGGCATATAAAAGTTTGATTTTGAGTGAATTTACTAATATTTGATATTGCCGAGGAGAGAAAGATGACGTTTTTATCTATCGGTACCTTATAAAGGTCGAGAAGAAGTACAAGTAATCGGGCTTTCGGTAAATTCTATAAATTAAACTACCTTTGCTAACATCATACTATTGAATTGTGCAAAATAATTATTATTTCTTACGGCAATTGACGGGGCAAATTGAAACCAGAATCAGTGGATTGAAACTGATGGAGTGTTTCAGTCAGGAGAAAGATGAATTGGTTCTGGGTTTTGCCGCTGCCCGTGGAAAGAAAAAGAATTATAAGGAAATTTTTATTAAGGCCGTTGTTTTTCCGGATTTCTCCTGTCTCTATTTTACCGACCAGTTTGAAAGAGCAAAAAAGAACAGCATCGATTTATTTAATCAACTTATTGATTTAGAAGTTACGGGTGTTCGCCAGTTTCTGAACGAGCGCTGCTTTGCCATTGAGTTTGAGCAGGGCTTTTCGTTACTCTTTAAAATGTATGGTAATCGCGCAAATATTATTCTATGTGAGAGCAATGAAGTGATTGATCTTTTTCATAGCAGAATTGTTGCAGATAAAAATTTAAAGACTGGCGCTTTAGACCGACCCATCGACCAGTCGTATGAAGCATTTGTGGCCAATAATCAGGACTATAAAAAGTTGTTTCCTACTTTCGGAAAACTGGTCAATGCCTATCTGGAGCAAGAACCCATAAGCTGGGAAAATATACAGAAGGTTGTTTATCAATTAGAACATCCGCGATATTATCTGATCCGGTGGCAGCATGAACTTCACTTGTCGCTTTTGCCAATGGGAGAAGTGCTGCAGGAGTTTCAGGAACCCATTGAAGCAGTTAATGCCTTTTATGTTCAGTATAACAAGGTAAGTACGCTTGATAAAGAAAAGGCTGAGGTTCTGCGAAAACTCAACAAGGAAAAAAAGCAAACAGAATTATACCTGAAAGATGCGTATCAACGATTGGAGCTGATTGACTCGGATATTAAGAATGAGGAAATAGGTCATATTCTGATGGCGAATCTACATCAGATACCTGAGCGGACAGAAAAAGCAGAATTATTTGATTTCTATAGGAATCAGGATATTGCCATTAAACTGAGAGCCGACCTTACGCCTCAGAAAAACGCCGAGAATTTCTACCGGAAAGCGAAAAATGAGAAGATTGAGATTGAGAAAATCGTGGAGAACATAGAAAATCGTGAAGAGTTACTGCAAAATCTGAATGTGCACATTGAGAAAATTGAGCAAGCCGAGCAACTCAAAGTTCTTCGTAACTATCTGAAAACCAATAAACTTACACGTAATACTACACAGGCGATATCCTACAAAGATTTATTTAAGCGATTTGAAGTGGAAGGCTTTGAAATACTGGTAGGGCGCAACGCAAAAAATAACGATTTACTGACCCAGCAGTATGCCTATAAAGAAGACCTGTGGCTGCATGCGCGCGACGCTCAGGGATCGCATGTGTTGGTGAAGTACAAAGCGGGCAAGAAAATACCGAATTCGGTTAAGGAATCGGCGGCTTCGTTGGCAGCATATTATTCCAAGCGACGCAACGAAACACTGGCGCCGGTGATTCTCACCCAAAAGAAATTTGTGCGTAAAACCAAAGATTTAGCCGAAGGACAAGTGATTGTGGAAAAAGAAGAAGTGGTAATGGTAGAACCGAAACTACCCCACAGCTGATGACTTTCCGGAATCGACTTCAATATTTGCTGGTAAAGAAATTGCGGGTGTCTAATCAGGAGGCGCTGGAAATTATTCTTTCCGGTGCAGTATTGTTGAATGGTGTGCCTGTTTCTACCAATGTTGAACTGAGCCAGACAGATGAGGTAGTTTATAATGATGAAGTGCTAAAGGAAGGAAAGAAACTTATTTACGTAGCATTCTACAAACCCAGAGGCATAGAGACTACATTGAACCGTGATATACCCGATAATCTGAAAGACGTGCTACCTTTTGAGGAAGAACTTTTTCCGGTAGGCAGGCTCGACAAGGCATCGGAAGGTTTATTGCTGCTCACGAACGACGGCACCCTTTACGACAAAGTGCTGAGAAACGAAAACAAAACCGGGAAGGAATATATAGTGACCGTTGATAAGGTAATTGACGAACATTTCCTGGAAGCGATGGCGAACGGTATCAGGATTATGGGGAAAATGACTCTGCCATGTGATATAGAAAAGCTGGACGATTTTATGTTCAGAATTACACTTACGCAGGGGCTGAACCGCCAGATACGGCGGATGTGCTACAAATTGCATTATGAAGTGCTGCAACTGGTGCGTGTGAGAATCGGGTCTCTGAAACTGGGCCACTTAAAACCCGGAGAGCATCAGGTGCTGGATAGCTTTCATATCTGATTCTGGCTGACTGTTCACATATCTGCTCATAAAAAAAGACCACCCCAAAGGGTAGTCTTTTTGATTTGTATCCGATAATATCTTATTCGTCATTATCAACAACGCCATCCTGATCACCGGGTTTGGTGTCCATCAGAGCGTCAGCGTCAATAGCTACAGTAGCTTTGATTTTATCTTCCAGCTCAGCTAACAATTCAGGATTATCTTTCAGCATGTCTCTTACGCCGTCGCGGCCTTGCCCCAGCTTGCTGCCATTATAAGAAAACCATGAACCCGCTTTTTTTACAATTTCAAGGTCTACTGCCAGGTCAAGAATCTCACCGGCTTTAGAAACCCCTTGTCCGTAAAGAATATCAAATTCAACTACTTTAAAAGGAGGTGCTAATTTGTTTTTCACCACTTTCACTCTCGTGCGGTTACCCAGCACTTCGTCGCCGTCTTTGATGGCGCCGATACGACGAATGTCTATTCTGACCGATGCATAGAATTTAAGCGCATTACCACCGGTGGTTGTTTCAGGGTTACCGAACATTACACCGATTTTATCACGCAACTGGTTGATGAATATACAGCAACAACCGGTTTTGTTAATAGTACCTGTCAGCTTACGCATGGCTTGCGACATCATACGTGCTTGCAGACCCATTTTGCTTTCGCCCATTTCACCTTCAAGCTCGGCTTTAGGTACCAATGCGGCTACTGAGTCAATTACACAAACATCAATAGCGCCTGAGCTGATCAAATGTTCAGCAATTTCAAGGGCCTGCTCGCCGTAATCAGGTTGAGAAATAAGTAAATTTTTGGTGTCTATACCCAGTTTTTGTGCATAACCACGGTCGAAAGCGTGTTCTGCATCAATAAATGCGGCGATTCCACCAGCTTTTTGAGCCTCAGCAATTGCCTGCATGGCAAGCGTTGTTTTACCTGACGATTCAGGTCCGTATATTTCGACGATACGTCCTTTAGGAAAACCACCAATGCCTAAGGCCAGGTCCAGGCCAAGCGAACCGGTAGAGATAGAAGGAATTTCTAAAACTTTGGTATCGCTCAAACGCATCACGGTGCCTTTCCCGAAGGTTTTATCTATTTTCTCCATGGTTGTCTGGAGAATCCTTAATTTGTCGCTGTTGTTGTCTTTTTCTGCTGCCATTATTTATTGTTATTGAAAAGTATACACTAAGTTGTCAGATTGAATAATTATTTGGAAGACGTATTTAATGATGCCGGAATGCAATTTTCCTGAATTAATCGCTGAAAATTCGCTAACAGATTCGACACTACCAATACATCCTGAATTTTTTTGTCTGCTTCCTGTTGTCCAGCCATTTTCAGGAGGTCGAAGCAGTCAAAACGGTTTTGTTTTTTGTTCAACGCAGTTTTCATATTTTATTCACAGATTTGACTTTTATAATATAATCTATTTTTCAAGTATGCCTTTCAGGTTATTAAGGCCGGTTTCAAAGTCTTTCCCTATCATTTCGTCCATACTCATAAAAACCAGCGTCAAATTAGTAGGGTAGGCCATTTTTCCTACAAAGCCCCATTTTACTTTGGTGTGTATTGAATCCACACTTTCGGCAATCATATATGCATCAGAGTTTGATTCAAACGGTTCAATAAAGTGCAGTAGATAATCTACTCTTTCACCTTCAGTAATATTCTTTATTGTCTGCTCGCCTTTTCCTACATTGTCGTCCTTACTTTCCCATGCCGACACAAAACCAACCGTGCCATCGGTACCCTGATAAATTTTTTTCATATTTGGGTCCATTTTGGCCCATACACTGAAGTTGTCCTGATTTTTGAGATGCTTTATGTAATCAAAAACTTCGGCTTTGGGTTTGCTGATGACCACTTCTTTTTCTACAGAATAATCTTTCTTTATGAACAAGGCTGCAATTAAAGCAAGAGCAACAATACCGAGAATGATGAACAGGATGGTTTTTAAAGTTTTCATTGTTTTAATAATTTAAGGTTAAATTTTATTTGTAAATAATAGTATGCAATGTTAATACCGCCACTTTTACAATGAATACTTTCCAACCTTTTCCTCCTTGTTCTTATCAATACCCTTGTACCTTGTTAATAATTTTAAAATGAATCATAATTACTATTCTCCATTTTTTTTATTTACTTTTCTGGCTCAAAGAAAAACCTGTATATGGGTGCTTTGCCTTTTTGGGAAACTTTATTGAAAAAATGCAATCGTGTTTTTCTTTACCTGTTATTTTTCAATTGCTGTCTTTCAGTTCTGATTTGAACACCCTGCTAATTTTTAAGACACTACAAAGATATAAAAAATATGAATATTGTACACTCAAAAAATGATAAACGGTTTTTTTTAATGATGAATGGATTTTATAATTGGAAATTTTTTTGTATGGCATTTTTGCTAGGGGTTTCCTTAAAACTACAAGCGCAAACCAGTACCTCGTCGTTGGAGGATACGTTTTCTTATAGTAGGTCTAAACTTGGAAAAGTTCAATTCAAGTTTTCTGCAATGAGCTATGTGAGAAACAACGAATATTTTAATAATATAGCAGATGGCTACACGCTTTTTGGTTATTATCTGAACCCCAGAGTGAGTTATCAGCCACATGAAAAAGTGCAGATCGAATTGGGTGGATTTGTGCGTAAAGAGTTTGGTACCCAGGGTTTTAAGGAATTACAGCCAACTTTTACTGTCAGAGTCAAACAAAACGACTGGCAGTTTTTATTCGGTAATTTAGATGGGAATATCAATCACCGGATGATTGAACCGATGATGAGTTTTGAGCGGTTGGTGACTGTCCCCCTTGAACACGGAATACAGGTTAAGTACCAAAAGACTAAAACAATTGATAAAACTGATATTAAAGATGAGACTTTTTTTGATTCGTGGATAGACCTGCAGCAAAGCACCAGCCCCGGCCAAACCAAACAGGAGTATATCTGGGGTGGGGCGTCGTTCTATAGCCCCGGTGTCATGGTAAAAGGGTTTAAACTGAAAGGATTGGCACAGGGGAGTGTCTATCACATAGGCGGACAAAATCTTCAGTCGCTTCAACCGGTGCGTACTATTATGAATGCTGCCTTGGGTGTAAGGGTACAGAAAGATTTGAGCGCCAAACAAAGCCTGATTGCCGATAATTATTACGTTAGCTATTTTGAGTCGCCATATAAGGGGACCGCCTATTATCTGAATAGTTACTGGCAGAATCCTAAATATCAGGTAGGGATAAGCTATTGGTTCGGGCATTTCATTACTTCACCTATGGGCAATGATTTGTTCCAGTCTTATTCACGGAAATTTGGTAATTACGGTTGGTATGAGGCCTACAGAAGCATATTAATACTGAGATTGGTAAGAGACTGGAAAGTAATTAACGGGATGAACATTTCGCTGCGCGTTGAACCTCATTTCGATGTGCAGAACGGTAAGTTTGAGCACTCAGAAGGGCTTTACCTGAAATATCAGCTGCCATAAGAATATTTAATGCCTGATTCAGAGCCGGGAAAACAAACTCCCGGCTTTCATGATTAAAACCACTTAATAGTACTCGATATCAACTTACAGGTTTTTGACATAATCGTTCTGTTGGGGATGGCACAGGGGTTCATCTGTGCTGTGCTACTTTTTTTGTATAAACCCGCAAGTGTCAACAAGCGTATTCTGGCCTTTATTTTATTGACTTTCCTGATACTAAGTTTTAAGATATTGATTCATACGCTGGGCCTGTGGCAAAAACCGGGCTGGCGATATCTGCCACTGGCTTTTGATTTGCTGATACAGCCTCTTTTTTATCTGTACACCTTGTCGTTGACCCGGAAAGCCTACCGGATTGACAGACAGTCTTTGCTTCATTTTTTACCAGTATTGGCTTTTCTAATACATGCCATTGGGGTATACGTGCTTACCCAGCAGACTGATGTGGTCGAGACCAAAGATCAATTGGCTGAGAGCTGGTATTATAACAAAGTAAAGGAAATTGAAGATGTGCTGTCGGTCATTTCGGGTGTTGTTTATTGGTACCTGAGTTTCAGACAGATACAGACATATAAACAATGGCTGAACAGGAATATCTCTAATGCTTCGCATCCCAGTTACAATTGGGTAAGAAATGTATTGTTGGCTATGGGGCTGTTAGTTGGCATACTGGCCATTAATATTTTTCTGGAAATAGGCTTTAGTCTTGGGGCCAAATACTTTCTTCAATGGCAGTTTTTCTACTTCTATCTGGCTGTGCTGGTTTATTATCTCGGCTTTGTGGGGTATCAGCAAAAAGAATTTGAAGTGGCTTTTCAGCCCGAAAAACGCCCGGCAATTACCGTAGATGAAATACAGACAGCATTGATAAAAGAGCGCTTATTAAATGCCATTGAGATTGACAAGGTCTATCTGGACCCAGATTTGAATCTCAATTCGCTCGCCGGTAGGGTAGGAGTTAGTGATGCGGTACTGTCTGCGGTAATTAATGAAGCTTTTCAGCAGAATTTCAGAAACTTTATTAACTACAAAAGGGTAGAAGAAGTAAAACACAAATTGGGCCATCCTTCCTTCAAGCATCTTTCTATATTAGGTATTGCCCTTGAATCGGGCTTTAATTCCGAAGCCAGCTTTTACAGAGTCTTCAAGTCGGTTACAGGACAGTCGCCCAAAGATTTTCTTCTCAAAAAATAACTCTCAAAACCCTTTTTGAGAGGTTTAGGGTTACTTCAATGTATTTCTTTGCCTAAAAAACAATCATGAAAAAGCAGAAGAAATTAATTGTAGTTGCCGTGTTATTATCAATCCCGGTATTCATCGTATCGTGCGCGCCTAAATTCTGGAATGGTGCCCGCAAAAACTATCAACCGCTGCCCGCTATAAACGCAGTAAAGAGACCTGCCAAAATAAAGCAGGCGTATCAGTTCCTTGAATCAAAAACAGAGTATGATGCTTTTATTGCCATTAAGAACGACAGCGTGCTGGCCGCCTGGGGTGATATCCATTTACCGATTATGACCCACTCGGCGCGTAAGAGTATCCTCAGCGTTTTATATGGCATTGCGATTGACAAAGGCTTGATACGATTGAACCAGACATTAGCAGAATTGAAAATTGACGACAACAAAGCACCTCTCACGAATATTGAAAAGACATGTACCGTAAGAGATTTGCTGATGTCGCGCTCAGGAATTTATATTGAGGCAGCTGGAGAAACCAAAGAAATGAAGGCCATGAGACCGCAACGTGGCATGCACAAGCCGGGAGAGTTTTTTTATTACAACAACTGGGGATTCAATGTATTGGGTACCATTTTTGAGCAGCAAACCCACCTGAGCATTGGCGAGGCCATTGAGCAATGGCTGGCAAAGCCACTGGGCATGAAGAAATTCAAAGCCAATTATGTGATATACAAACAACCGGATTATTCGGAACACATGCAGTACATTATTTTTATGACCGCCGAAGATCTGGCGCGTATAGGCTTGCTCATGCTGAATAATGGCCAATGGAAGGGTAAAACCATTGTATCTGCCAGCTGGGTTGCTGAAAGTACCGCGCCCCGCTCAGAAGACAAAAACAATGAGCCTTTTGACCACTATGCCTATCTATGGCTGAATGATACGGATGAAGGAACCTTCTGGGCCTCGGGTTGGGGTGGCCAATTCATGATTGTGGACCGCCAGCATCAACTTGTGGTGGTATCACGCAATGACACGGGCCGTTCACTTTTGCAGCAGGGGTTGTTTATGTGGAAGGGCAAGCAGGCCTCCAGACAGCATCATCAGGATTTACATCATCTGATGATTGAGGTATGTGACTAAAAATAAAAGGGGGCGTCTAGAAAGTATTTTCAGCCAAATAATCTTTGGAAAAGAACCCCATCCCAGCCTTCCCCAACAATGGGGAAGGGGTTAAAAGTCTCTCTCCCCACTGTTGGGGAGAGAGATTTAGAGAGTGGGGTTCTTTGCTGCCAAATAATCTTTGGCAGTACTTGACTTTTTAGACGCCCCCTTTCAACATCTCTGATTTTTTATTACTTCTTAAATATAGGCTGAATAGGTTTACCCACACAACCGCTTGGCTCCTGAATTTTAAGCAGGGCTGCCAGTGTGGCGGCAATATCGGCAATGTAAGTCTGGTCGGTAGTTTCGCCCACCGGAATATTCCAGCCGTACCATAGAAGCGGCACGTGGCGGTCATATTGCCACATGGTGCCGTGTGTAGTACCTTTTTTGCTACCACTGTGGAACCAGCCCGGTTCTAGCAACACCATGAAATCGCCACTGCGTTTCGGATGGTACACGTTTTCAACCAGCGTTTTGTAGAATGGCGGAATAACTGTATTGGCCATGTCGTGGAAGTTGACAACCTGATAAACCGGAGAACCCAGGGAAATCAACTCTTCTTTTACCAGTTTGAACATGTCGTTCATTTCAACCTTATTTTTCTTCATCAGTTCACGGTTCATGGTTAGCTGATAATTGTCAGTCGACAATATCCATTTGCCTGCTCCGTATTTCTCAACCATTTTGCCATTAAGGTAATTTACCTCTTTAGAGCCTTCCCAGACACCACCGGGCAATTTGTTTTTGTGTAAGAAAGCCGGTATATCAGCTGCTGCGTGGTCGGCAGTTAAGAAAACGGTGTAAGTGCCTTTTCCTAAAGTGGCATCCAGATAATTCAGAATTTCTTCAATGTCACGGTCAAGGCGCAGATAAGTGTCTTCAGTTTCAATAGAATGTGTACCTGTAGCATGGCCCACGTAGTCAGGTGAAGAGAAACTCACACAAAGAAAATCTGTGGCTTGTCCTTGTCCCATTTTCTCGTTTTTCAAAGCAGCAAGCACCATTTCTTTGGTCATGTTGTTACCAAACGGAGAGGTAAGAATAGCATTATTATTATTAATTGAGTGCGGAAACACCGGAAGTTTCTCGCCGCTCATTACGTTTTCATATTCCTGATTGTCTTCATCGCTTTCTGTGTATTGCTCAATCGGGAATAGCGTGTTCCATTTCTGGGTTTTATAGTAATCAGGTAATTTTCTCGCGTTGAAATCTTTCATCCATTGTGGCAGATCCTGCATATAATAAGTGCTTGAAATCCAGTTGCCCGATTTGCCATCGAACCAGTAAGCGGCATTGGCCGAGTGACCCGCCGGAAGAATACCTCCGCGGTCTTTGGCAGCAATACCAATTACTTTCGATTTGAACTGTGTGGCCAAACGCAACTGGTCAGTAATAGTAGTGGTTTTCATATTCACCGGAGAGCGTTTGCCTTCTGTACCGGCTATCTCGGTTCCTACGGCTCTCACGGTTGTGTCTTCCGCTACATATACTACTTTATTCAGGAACGGGTCGTACCAGTCATTGCCAATGATACCATTTATTGCCGGAACCGAACCCGTATACACGGCAGCGTGACCAGGGCCAGTAATAGTGCTGGCATAATGATAGTGGTTATTACGGCAGTTGAAACCCTGATTCATTAATCTCTTGAAGCCACCGTTACTGTATTTGCTATAGTAACGTTCCAGGTAATCGTAACGCATCTGGTCGACCATGATGCCTAAAACCAGTTTTGGTTTGGTGGGAACGGCAGCCTTTTGCGTTTTCTGAGCAAGAACCGGCAGGCTGAATAAAAGTAACAGATAGATAAGACGTCTCATTTTTGTATTTATTATTTATAGAATGTTATTGGTGTTACGTATTGAACAGGTTCCAAAATTAAAAATCTTCTGCAAGCATTTTCAAACATTCGGTGCTAATTTTGTGTTAAGAAGACGATATTGAAAAATTCATAGATTTAAACCTGAAATAACAGCATTAAAATGTTCTTAATTAAAGCTGCAATAATTGTAGGTACGTTCTGCTTTATGGAGTTTATGGCCTGGTTCTCGCATAAATACATTATGCATGGATTCGGCTGGAACTGGCATAAAGACCACCATAACCACCACAAAGGCTTTTTCGAAAAGAACGATTACTATGCACTGGTGTTCAGTATCGTGGCGGCCTCAGCTATTATTTACGGTGACCTGAACCCCCAATACTGGTACCTGACCTGGGTTGGCGCAGGGATTACCTGCTATGGCGTAGCTTATTTTATTTTTCATGACATTATTGTGCATAGAAGGGTAAAAATAAAGTTTGTGGCCAGAAACAAGTATTTAAAAAGAATTGTCAATGCGCATTATGTGCATCATCGGGTGCACACAAAAGAGGGTGCCGAGGCATTCGGATTCTTGTACGCCCCTCCAAAATATGAACCTAAAAAACGCGGGTAGATGTTTATTTCAGATTCTCCCAGCATATCTGCGCCAAATCTCCTATAATCTGCTCGGCTTGTCCGGTATTATGGAAGCCTTCCACAAAAACAGATACAATAAATGGTTGCTTGGTATATACAATGGCGGCATCACCACGTACATACGATAATTCGCCCGTTTTATGTGCAATGGCAATGTGCTTAGGGATATTCCTGGGTATTGTGGTAGTATCGGCACAATTTTTCAATATTTCAATCATCTCGTCGCACAATGCCGGATTCGCCACTTTTCTGTTATAAATGCTACGAAGCAAATCGTTTATTTCTAATGCATTAACATAGTTTTCTCGGCCTTGCTTTGCTGCCAGCGTGTCCATCATAATACGATTCAGGCGGGTTTTCGTACTACCTAGTCGCATTAAATTTTGATTAACGGCTTCCATACCTATTTCTCTTATTAAAATATTTGTGGCCGTGTTATCGCTGGTATGTATCATCTCCCATGCCAGTTCGCGTATGGTAAAAGACTTGCCTTCAGGCATATTGGCAATTACACCAGAACCACCGGCTTTATCGGCCGCTTGCAGTGTGTAGGTTTTGTTTAAATCGATTTTCTGTTGTTTTGTTTGCTCCATCAACTCCATCAGAATCGGTATCTTGATGACACTGGCAGCCGGGACTTTCGCCTCCGGGCGGAAAACAAAATACTTTTCACCCTCTGTGCCTTCTACAGCCATTGAAACCTTAATAAAAGCCGGTAATCGGGATAAGTAATCATTCAACCGGTTAACGTCTACTTTCCGGTTTAGGGTATTTTGCCCGAAAGAGAGTGTCGCAAAGAGGCATAGTGCGGATATTAATACAGGAATTTTCATTTTGTTTTGAAAATATAATTTATATCAAATATTCAATCTTGGTTATTTATTCGGAATTGTTAATTCGTACAGGATAAAATATTAATTTAATGTATTGACTTAAAATAGAGTAAAGCGTGTGCGGAACAAATGAGGGGAGTCTATTTTGTTCGGTCAATCGTGAACTGAATCAGATCATGCAGTGACTGACGGTAGATTGATTCGGGGAAGGTAAACAGAATTTCTTTGGCTTCTGCTACGTAGCGCGTCATTACTTCAGTAGTATACTGAATACCGCCGGAGCTTTTTACGAACGTAATCACCTCATCTACCTTTTTAGGGTTTTCAGAGTGATTTTTTATCAGGTTAATAATATGTCTTTTTTCTGACCAGCCAGAATGATTCAGGGCATAAATAAGCGGTAATGTCATCTTTTTTTCCTTGATATCAATACCTGTAGGTTTGCCTATTTCGGCGTCTCCATAGTCAAACAGATCGTCTTTTATCTGGAAAGCCATGCCTATTTTCTCACCCAACAATTTGGCTTTGGCAATGGTGGCTTCATCACAACCTACTGAGGCGGCTCCAACCGCGCAGCAGGAAGCAATTAAGGAGGCCGTTTTCTGCCGGATTACGTCATAGTAAAGGTCTTCGGTGATATCCAGTCTACGGGCTTTTTCCATTTGCAGCAGCTCACCTTCGCTCATTTCTTTCACGGCCGTAGACATGATTTCGAGCAGGTTGAATTCCTGATTTTTTACACTGAGCAAAAGGCCGCGAGATAATAGATAATCGCCTACCAGAACGGCTATTTTGTTTTTCCAGAGAGCATTGATGGAGAAAAAACCCCGGCGGTAGTTGGAATCGTCAACTACGTCGTCGTGTACCAGCGTAGCCGTATGTAGCAATTCGATCATGGCTGCACCTCTGTGAGTAGACTCACTGATGGTGCCTAATGTACCCGCCGTAAGAAAAACAAACATAGGGCGTACCTGTTTGCCTTTACGGTGTACAATATAGCTCATAATCTGATCGAGCAGCATTACGTCGGTTTTCATGGACTGACGGAATTTCTTCTCGAAAATTTTTAACTCCTGTTCTATGGGAGCCTGTATTTGCTTTATACTTAAAGACATGTAGAAGTGAGCAAGTAGATGGCTTACTCTTATGGTACAATGTTACAACCGAAACCTTATTTTAAAGAAGAATTAAGTAAATTATCTTACTATTAGTGCTTTTATACAAAAAAATATAATAATTGTTTTACTTCAAAAATTCCTTAGTTCAAGAAACAAATTGTTACAACAGGTGTACTTTGTTGTTTTTAAATTTTGTTCAAATATAAAGCGCATAACATTGATAGCCAAATTTAATTTTGGACGATATATTTGAAAAATTTGTGAATTATTCTCTAATTCGCTAATCTATTTTAACATAACCACTATTCATGAAGGCATTAGTTTTGGGGGGAGGCTCACTAAAGGGAGCATGGCAGGTTGGAGCGATTCAGGCAATTTTAGAAACAGGATTCAGACCTGAGATGATATATGGTATTTCTGCCGGGGCACTGAACGCCAGTTTTATGGTCAACGAAGCCGGGAAGCAATATGTGGAGAAAGGAGAAATAAACTGGGATCAGGTCAATAAGAGATTACTTAAATTCTGGCTTGAGAATATCACCAGACCCAGCGACATCGGGATTCTGAAATCGCGGTTCTCGTTAGGTGTAGATACAATCATGAGCCGTTTCGACGGCCTTATTGATACTAACCCGCTACACGATAAACTGCGTAAATACCTCGATGCCAATACGCTGCGCCGCAGTCCGATTTATCTGAAAGTAGGAGCAGTAAATATAAACACAGGAGCCATGAAATATGTAGACCCTTTGGAGCAGCATTTTCTGGATTACCTGCGCGCCAGTAGCTCTTTGCCGTTTATAATGCCGGCTATACAGATAGGTGGCGACCATCGGGAAGCATACATGGACGGAGGGTTAAGAGAGGTGGTTCCGGTAAAAAAGGCAATAGAAGACGGTGCAACAGATATATATTGTATTGCCACCCATCCCAAACACAGGCCTTTAGAACATTTTAATTACAGGAATTTCCTGAGCCTGATAGAACGGGTTAAAGATATAACCGTGAATCAGTTTGAGAATAGTGATATTGAGTGGGCCGAAAATTATGCTGAGAACTACATGAGTTTTGGGTCATTTAAACTTGCCAGAAAAATTAACCTGACCATCATTCGGCCCGACGAACCCATTAATCTGGAATTAACAGATTTTAATTCGAATGATATAAGAGAGGTGATTAAACAAGGATACGAACATGCCTATAAAAAGCTGTTCGAACGTGTGAAATAATCAGGATCCGGCCGATAAAAAAGGTGTGCAAATGTAAATCTGCACACCTTTTTTGTTGAGAATGTTATTACTGTGTTACTTCCTGCAAAGAAACCTCAGTAACAGTTATGTCTTTTCTGATATCAAACAGCACAAAATAAGCAGTTACCAGTATAGAAATGATAAAATAGGCTGCAATGACATACGTAGCCCACGATATTTGAGAACTGATATTAAACCAATCGCCGGTGTAGTAAATGATATACAAGCCAACAAGGCTTTTCAGGGTTTCATAAAGCAAGGCATAAGGGTTTCTGTCCATCAATTCGGTATAGCTGAAAACTATCAGGAATATAAAGCCGCCATAGATAAAAATACCCGGGCTGCCGATGCTCACCAGATTGGCAAAGAAATAGCTGACTAAGGAAAAAGTGAATAGAAACTGAACCCATATCCATACCTGCATCAGCATCGAAGCCTTCGGCGCATATTTTTCAAAATGATAAGGATCTTCAATTTTGTGTACAGGATATCTCTCAATTACATCGGCGGGTCTCCAGCCGGTGGGCATAAACCAGATCCGGAGTTTGTCTCTCCAATTGCTGGCGTGGTAAGCATCTTGTATTAACAACCACAAGTGCTGGAAATTTATCTTGATAGGGTTCCAGGTGCTCACAGGGCGGGTAATACCATACACCGGCGGTACATTGGGTAATTCTACCTGAAATGTACCAAAGAGCTTATCCCAGATAATGAATATCTGTCCATGATTTTTATCCAGATACTCAGGGTTGATAGCATGGTGCACCCGGTGGTGCGAAGGCGTAACAATGATTTTTTCAAAGAAACCCATATTGCCAATATAGGTGGTATGATACCAGAATTGAGCAAATAAATGTAAAGGTGCTATGGTTGCAATCACTTTAGCGTCTACCCCGAGTAAAGCGGCCGGCAGCAAAAAAATAGTGAAGAGATTAATAAAAGTCGAAATGCTTTGTCTTAGGGCGCAAGCCAGGTTAAATTCTTCACTGCTGTGGTGAATGGCATGTTTGTTCCAGAAAAAGTTAATCTGGTGGCTCAGCCGGTGTACCCAGTAGCCCGAGAGATCTAAGGCGATAAAGGCAATGATATACACCCATATGGTTGACTCCACCTTATAAACAGCCCAGTGTTTCACCATGTAGTCGTAGGTCAATAAAGAAATGCTTAAACCCAACACATCTTTTATGATGTTGGTAAAGCCAGAGGTCATGCTCGAAAGCATATCCATGGTTCTGAATGATTCTTTCTTTAAACGCCAACCGTATAGTTTTTCTAATAAAACCAAACCCAGAAATATGGGCATGGCTATGTTCAGGATCTTGCCGTAGGTCTCCATTTTAGTATGCCTGCATAATAATTTATATGCGAAGATAGTAATATTCTGAGATAAATTAAAGTTTTAAGCAGAAATGCGCAGATACTTCTTGTCTATTCGAAATAACGATTGTATAGGGTATTTTATGCTCTGCATGCGCAATCTCTTGTCGAAATTTGCATTTTACTTCTTTTTCACCACTGCATAAACCTTCCGCTGTTCGTTGGTCATGATAAAATCGGTGTTGTTCGTATAATTAATTGCCTCCACCTGATTACGCCCCACTTTGATACATCCCTTGGGTTTCGAGAAGTCAATCTTGCCATTGGCAACATCAAAAGTGAATATTTTACCGTAAGTGAGCAGGGCGAATTCTTTTCCATCAGGGCTTATATCAGCCGAAGTAACCTTACTTTTTATAAAAATACTATCCTGCGGACTTACGCTGTAATCGCCGGGTGCATCAGGCACTATATATAATTTGGTCTGGTGCTTGTCTGACCAGTCTTTTGAGAATAGATACAGATTACCCTCAAACCAGAAGAAAGCCTCGCAGTCAAACACCTTTTGTTTGGGCGGAAACTCCGTTTGGTCGGCATAGCGAAAAGTGATTTTTTCTGTTTTACTGTCTTTGTGTTTGTAGATAGTAAGGTTTTTGCGTGCGTGACTGTTATTACCGAAATCACCTATATAGATATTGCCACTGGTGTCTTTGGTTAGTTCTTCCCAGTCAACATTCTTCGAGTCGTTCACCAACAGAGAGTCAAAAACTTTACCGGTTTTGTCAATCATATATAACTGGTTGTTTCCGCCACTGTCGTTATGTGTCCAATAAAAGCCCGATTTATCAGCCGGTGTCAGTCCTGAACTTTCGTTGACCTTTTCCGGTAATTCCCCGGTTTGTTTGATCGTGTATTCTTTTTTTGCCGATTGAAATCCGCTTTTGTCAACTTCTGAATGACAATTGCACAGCGCAATTTTCATGGCAAACAATAACATGTAAATCTTAGGCATAAATATCTATTGTATGGAGTTTTTTCAAATCGTTTTCTAAAAGCTTGAATTTAGAGAACAAGTTAGTTAATTTTGGATTGTCCGTGTAAATCGTCTCTAAATATTTCTAACCTATCTTTATGAAGCTTCGTCAGCAGCCTTTTTATAGCCGTCTTGCTTATGTGCTTATCTCTATTGTGATTGTTATTTATGGGATGTATATATTGAGAGACCTGCTTATTCCGCTCACTTTTTCGGGCTTGTTTGCCTTGCTATTGTTGCCCGTTTGTCATTTTCTGGAGAAATACGGGGTACCACGCTGGTTGGCCATTACACTGGCTATTATTCTGGCGCTTGCCTTTTTTTGTTTGTTCTGCTACATGATTTATGTGCAGATAATGGATCTGGAAGAGGTGCTGCCTCAGCTGACTGAAAAGGCCGAGAAATGGTACAGAAATCTTCAGTTCATGATTAGGGACACTTTTCATATCAGCCGTACCAAGCAGCGCATAGAAGGACAAAAGTACCTGACCGAGCTTCTGAAAAATAACAGTTATCTGATTACCAACACGCTTTCAACGACGACCGGTCTGCTGGGGAATCTGACGCTGATTCCACTATATGTATTTTTACTGTTGCTTTACAGAGATTTTATTCGGGTGTTTTTCTATAAAGCCTTGAAACCGGTAAGTAACCACAGAGTAGATGTGGTAATGAAGAAAGTTAAGGATGTAGTAGTGAATTATGTGGTAGGGTTGATGATAGTGATAGGTATTATTGGCATTCTGAACACGTTGGGTTTGTTTATAATGGGTATTGACCACGCCTTTTTCTTTGGTTTTTTTGCGGCCATTCTGGTATTGATTCCTTATATCGGTGTAGCGATAGGATCTTTGTTGCCTATAATCTTTGCACTAATTACTAAAGATTCGGCCTGGTATGCCTTTGGTGTGGCAACCTTGTTTGGTGGCGTGCAGTTTCTCGAAGGCAATTTTATTACACCCTACGTGGTGGGCTCAAAAGTGAGTGTCAATTCTATGGCGGCTATTATTGCATTGATTATCTTCGGCAATTTATGGGGGATTTCGGGGCTGGTACTTGCCTTACCGATTACGGCCATTATTAAAGTAATTCTGGATTCAATAGAAAGTCTGCGGCCGTATGGATTTTTGATTGGTGATGCCGATCACATTGACGTAAAAAAGTGGAAAATAGAAAAATAAAATCCTTATACCCTTTCAGGCCAGCGGCCTGAAAGGGTATAAGGATGATGAAACTAGGTTAATTGATTGAGTAGAGTTATATCATAGATCGGCTCCTATCAGTTTTCGTTGAAGAGGCAAGTCGGCTCTTTTTACAAAAGTGATGGGTACAAACTCTTCCGTAGGCGCACCTATGTAATAGAGCGTCCAATCCTGATCGTATCTCGACAACATGTTCCGGATACATTCTGCGCGGTCAATTATCGGGAACTCACACTCGTCCCAATAGAATAACTCTACGCGATAATGTAATTCTTGCTTTAAACCATTAATGGTAACTTCGATTTCGATATCCTGCTTCCCCGGAAGCGACGGAATCGGGATAGCTATGTGTGCCATATTTGTTTTGGTTTTGGCGCAGGGCATAGAGCAAAGAGCTTGGGGAACTACCCCTTGCCCTATGCACTTACCCCTATGCTATTCAGATTTAAGAGATTTCATAGGATTCATTAATGCTGCTTTTATTGATTGATAGCTGACAGTTAATAAAGCAATTGTAACGGCCAGCACACCCGCCACCAGAAAGAACCACCACTGGATTTCTATGCGGTATGCATATTTCTGCAACCAGTTTTTCATCAGATACCACGCTAAAGGGAATGCTATCAGGGCTGCTATTAACACTAATTTCAGAAAATCTTTCGATAGCATGGTTGTGATATTCAACACACTGGCGCCTAATACTTTTCTGACACCAATCTCTTTGGTGCGCTGCTCGGCTGTAAACATGGCTAAGCCAAACAAACCCAGACAAGAGATGAAAATTGCCAGAAACGCAAAATAATTGGCCAGTTTACTCACCACGTTTTCACCTTTATACTGGTTGGCATATTCCTGATCTGTAAACTGGTATCCGAACGGGAAACGCGGATTGAATTTTTTATAGGTCTTTTCCATACTGGCAAGAGCCTGACTGGTTTGCCCCGGTTGCGTGCGTACAATCACTTGTCCCCAGTTCTCTTTTCCACGTTGCAAACTCATAATCAATGGAGGAATGGCCTCATGTAATGAGTTGATATGGAAACTTTTTACAACCCCTATAATAGTGCCTTTTCTGCCCCACATGGTCAATTCTTTACCAACAGGGTTTTTCATATTCATCTTTTTAGCGGCCTCCTCATTAATGATATAATTAGAGGTATCGGTGCTATAAGATTGTGAGAAGTCGCGACCGTCTTTCAGCTTGATTCCCATCGTTGCCAGATAGTCGTATGAAACCGGATTCTGCGAGAATAAGATAATCTTGGTTGTGTCTTTTCCCGGCCAGGTCACACCCTGTGTTGAGCTCCCTACCTGCAGCGGATCGGCCTGCGAACTGGTAACCGACTTAACACCCGGCATGTTAAGCAGTTCTTGCTTAAAAGCCGTAAAATTAGTACTGAGGTCACCTTCTATCGACGTATAAATCATGTTCTCACGGTCAAACCCCAGGTTTTTGGTCTGAATGAATTGTATCTGCCGATATACCACCATCATGCCTACAATAAGCAAAATGGAAAGTGAAAATTGAAAAACCACTAAGCCTTTTCTGAAAAAAGTGGCACTTGGTTTGAATTTCAGGCTTCCTTTCAGTACCACTACAGGTCTCAATGACGACATAAACAGCGCTGGATAACTACCTGCAGCAATACCTGTAATAATTGTAAGACCCAACAGAATCAATAAAAATAGCGGATCAGTGAAATTGAGGTTCAGGTGTTTTTCTGTAAGGGTATTGAATGTAGGTAATATCAGAAAAACAAGAAAAATCGCGCAAATCAGACTCAGAAAGGCAATAATCAACGATTCTCCAAGAAACTGACCTATCAATGAATACCTCACGGCACCCACTACTTTACGAACACCCACTTCTTTGGCTCTTTTAACCGAACGCGCAGTTGCCAGATTCATAAAGTTGATACAAGCAATTACCAGAATAAAAACGGCAATGATGCTGAACATCTTCACGTAGTCAATTCTTCCGCCATCCTGCACACCTGCTTTATAGTTAGAGTACAGATACACGTCTTCGTAAGGCTGCAAAAACAACTCAACGTTGCTGTTTTTGTTTTTAGATTTGATATACCCTTTTACTTTGGCCTGCACCTTACTGATATCGGCATTTTTGTTGAGCATCACGTAGCATCTTGGCCCGTTGTTGCCCCATTCTTTAGCCCAATTGTTACTTTTAAGCCAACGTTCAAAACTCATCAGGAAATCGAACTTGATAGACGACTGCTCGGTAATCTCTTTCAATACTCCGGTTACCATTACATCATCACGATTGTCGACTCTGATGATTTTCCCCATAGGGTCCTGATTCGGGAAATACTTATCGGCTATCTTTTTTGAAATCACCACACCGTCAGGGCGTTTAAGCGCGGTTCGGGCGTCTCCCTGAGCCAAGTCAAAGCTGAACATATTCAGAAAATCGCCGTTTACGTAACGACCTTTCTCTTTTTCAAAAACATTGCCAACCGTAAATAATGGCGCTTCTTCCCAAAGAAACTGGCTGGCCAGTTCAATTTCGGGGATATCCTTCGTGATATGTTCAGATAGAATACCCGGCGTTGAGGCATAAGTAACTACTTCTCCGGCATAGAACTGATTTTCCATGACCCGGTAAAGCCTACTACCGTTTTTGTGAAACTTATCTTTTTGTATTTCATCTTGCAGCCAGAGCATTATCAATAAGCTGCATGTCATACCTAAAGCCAGACCCAGAATATTGAGCAGACTAAAGGTTTTGTTTTTCCATAAATTGCGCCAGGCGACTTTTAAGTAATTGCGTATCATAATTTTGTAAAGGAAAAGATCTTTGGTTAAGTATACGCAAACCTTATACCAATAATTGTAAATAGTTGATTGTTAGCTGTTTATGAGTGTTTCTTGCACTTGTAAATGTCCGAAAACGGACAAGCTTTGTTCAAATATGGACAGGCCGTAAATTTTCTTTTCTTAAACAATTCATGCCTCTTTAAAAATTTGATCAGGATTGCGCGTTAAATGAAATTGATGTGTTGTATTTTTGTATAGATTAAATCTATTGAAATTGAATTTACAGCAGTTAGAATATATTGTGGCGGTTGATAAATACCGACATTTTATGAAAGCAGCAGAGGCTTGCTTTGTGACTCAGGCTACCCTGAGCATGATGATAAAAAAACTGGAAGAAGAACTGGAGGTAATTGTTTTTGACAGAAGCAAGCAGCCGGTTGTTCCGACTGATATAGGCAAGAAAATAGTTGCGCAGGCGCAGGTGATTTTGAAAGAAACGGGGCAATTAAAAGAGGTGGCCAAATCAACAAAGAAAGAAGTACAGGGACAGCTCCGAATTGGGATTATACCCACACTGGCACCCTATCTGCTTCCTTTGTTTCTGTATGATTTACTGAAAAAATATCCGCAGTTAAAGATTCGTATCAGCGAATTGAATACCGGGCAGATTATTGAGCAACTAAGCAATGACCAGATAGACGTGGGGATTCTGGCAACACCTATTAATGCAGAGGGTATGAAAGAGTATCCGATGTTTTATGAAAAACTGGTGGCGTTTGTGTCAGGTAATGAAGAGACACTGAACAAAAAGTATATTATACCGGAAGATATAGACGTGAATCGTCTCTGGCTGCTGGAGGAAGGGCACTGCCTACGCTCACAAATGATGAATCTATGTGAACTGCGCAAGAAAAATACCGATCTGGGGAATCTGGAATACGAAGCCGGGAGTATTGAGTCTTTATTGAAAATTGTGGAAATCAATAAGGGGATTACGGTGATACCCGAACTGGCCATTATTAATTTTGATGAAAAAAAGAAAAGCCAGATCCGGGAATTTATGTCGCCGGTGCCTGTCCGTGAAATCAGTCTGGTTACTTATCGACACTTTATTAAAATCCGCTTGCTGGAAGTACTAAAGCACGAAATAAAAGAAGCCGTTGCCCGGTTTATACCCGAAAAATCGACCGGACAATTTGTGGTAGAGATTTAATCCATAAATTCCCAGGCACTTTGGTAGGTATTCAACTGCTCGGTGTAGGCAATAAAATCGGCATAGAATGGAAACGAAGCCAGGGTGGCGCTATCGCCCACAATAACCAGTTTCTTTCGGGCACGTGTCATGGCTACGTTCATCCGGCGGATGTCTGACAGGAAGCCGATGCTGCCCTCAGCATTACTGCGGGTCATGCTTATATACACAATGTCTCGTTCCTGCCCCTGAAAACTATCAATGGTATTCACAGAAATCTTCGATCGGTACTCCTGCAAATCGGGGCTATGTTCTAATTGCGACTGCAGCAGATTAATCTGTTCCTTATAAGGAGATATAACTGCAATTGTCGGGAAGTTTTCCGGTTTATAATGGTTTTTGAGCTGAGCTACCAGTGAGTTCAGATGTTTGAATACAAACACAGCTTCTTCAGGGTTGGTGGTACTGGTACCTTCCAGTTTTTCATCAAAACTGCAACCGGCGGTATCAATAAAGGCAATGGGCACATCATTGTTAAACAGCAGATGGTTCGCAACCTTGGCGTTGGCTTTCAGGCGATTGCCATAGAATATTTTCGATGAAAAACCCATAATCTGCTCGTGCATACGATACTGCTCTTCCAGTAAAACCACCGCTTCAGGATGCAGGCTAACTAGTTTTTCGAGCAGGGTAGTGGCAAAACCACCTCTGGCTGCTTCGGCCGACTTAATGGTTGGGGGTAGCTGGCAGTGGTCACCGGCTAAAACTACTTTTTGTGCTTTCAGAATCGGAATCCAGCAGGCAGGTTCCAGGGCTTGTCCGGCTTCGTCGATAATCACAGTCTGGTACTTCAGATTTTTGATGGTATAGTTATTAGAGCCTACCAATGTGGCTGTAATTACCTGCGCTTTTGCCACAATATCGTCAATGATATACTGCTCTGAGTTACCCACTTCTTTCATAATCTTGTGAGCCTCATCAAAGAGTAGTTTACGCTGGTCTCTCTCAGACTTTCCGAACTGGCGCTTATATTTGTGCGCCATGTTTTTGTATTCCTGTGCCTGTTTTTTGAGCCTTTTTATCTCTTTCATCTGGCTGTGCTCTGCCATTTTACTGTCGAGGGTCAAAGACATCAGTTTTTCAGTTACTCTGGCCGGGTTACCTACTCTCAATACGCTGAGTCCTTCAACATGCAGTTTTTCACTTAGCAAATCTACGGCTGTGTTGCTGGGTGCTACTACCAGAACGGGCTTATTGTCTTTTTGCCATAAAGCTTTAATGGCCTGCACAAGGGTGGTGGTTTTGCCTGTACCGGGCGGGCCGTGTACAATGGCCAGTTCGTTGGCCTGCAATATTTTCTCAACCGCCGATTGCTGCGAGGCATTCAGATTCTTAGCAAAAAAAATGGGTTTCTCAGTCTGAAAAGTAGGGGTTCCTTCACCTGTCAGTATATCAACCAGTTTGCTTTCATGTTTTTCATTAATGATAGATGCTTGCTTCAAGGCATCCTGCATTTCGTCATAGCTGTTATCGTCGAAGAGCAAGTCAATGCCCAGTTTGCCATCACGGCTCCAGTCGGGTAGTTCATCGGTGCGGAGCGTTATTTTAAGGCGGTTGTTATTCTGAAAGGCAATGGTACCTTCTACACGATCGTTTTTGGCATCATGGTTACTGAAAAGCATAGCCGGCATTCCGGTTCTTAATTGATGGGCAAGGTCTTGATGCGTGGTGCGCTCTACTTCCACAGTCAGATAATCGCCGCGGCTCATTTCCATGCCTCTTATCGCAATCGGATACCAGGTTAGTCCGCTGGCTCTGCGGTTGGCAACAGAGCTTTGTTCAGTAAGTTTTATATATTGATTATGGTCTTCTTCCCGCTCAATCCGGAGTAAGTCAAGTAGTTTTCTGAAGTAATTCATACCACAAAGGTAGCACTAAAAATGTGCTTTTGCGGATTATACATCTGTAGAATGCGAAACAAAATGAGGTTGCCTAAGTATTTGACCAAGACAACCTCATTAATAGAATATTGATTTAGAAATCTAGATTCTTTCCAGTTTAATCGGATAAGTTTTCTTTGAGCTCCACTGTGGTACATAAATATTGTCGTCAGCATCCATATATACATCGTGCGGATGCATGAATACATTGAATGGATCTTGCTTACGTTGTTCTTCCAGCTTTCCGTTGGTGTATACAGGTTCACTTCCACCGGGAGTAGAAATAACCCTGTCGTTCTTATCCAGAATTGTAATATAGCCGGAATTGACGTTGTCACCCGAAGTTGAACGAAAGGCCGCTCCTAATAGGTTTTCTCCTTTAATTACCGGCCTGCATATTAATGTTCCGGGCAATTCAATTGTAGAGATATATTTGCCGTCGAGCGTGAATCTCTTCCAGCAATTTTCTACGCGTGATGTCACCAGTAGCGTAGGCTTTTGTTTATTGCGGGTATCTACAATTACACCATGATTACACTTAAATTCAGTATTGCCTCCCCAATGGCGGATTAGCTTGCCTTTGGCGTCATACTGCATCACGTAGTTGAGACCGTAGCCGTCTACTACATAAATATCTCCGTTGGCCGGATTCACGGCCGTTTCAGTAGGTTTGAACTGATTAGGGTAATCGTACACACCGGTTTCTTTCGGATAATCTATCTTGAAAATTTCTTTACCATTCAGGTCCGTTTTTATAACCTGATGGCGGTCGGTATCGCAAATCAGCAGAAACTGGTCGTTGCCTTGTCCTGCAATGGTCAGCCCATGCCCACCTGGATAAGAGTTTCCCCAGGTTTGAAGCAACTTGCCCGATTTGTCGTAAATAAGTACATTATTTTTCGTCTCGTTGGTCAACAAAATCAGGCGACCTTTTGAGTCCTCTACCATTTCGTGGCAGTCGTTTACAGGGTTTTTAGAGGCATCAAGTATACCCCAGCCTGTTCTGACACGATATTTATGTGTATTATGGCCGATGATGATTTCATCATTTTTGCCGAAAGTCAGTCCCGGTATTAAGGTTGCAGCTGTTGCCAGGCCGCCGAGTTTAACAAAATCGCGTCTGTTCAGGTATTGGTTCATGGTATCAGGTTGAATATATCTTAGAATTGATATCAAATATGAAAAAACTTCAGCAAATAATGATAGAGCATTCCCTAATCTTTTTTGTCGTAGGGAATATAACTCTCCCATTCCCAAGGAGTGAATAAGTCACCGATGGCATAAGCCAGAAGTTCTCTGAATATGCTTTCACCGTTATCATTATTAGTCATGATGACGATGGCAATCTTTTTGTCAGGATAACAAATTGAATAATGTCCCCATCCGTCGTCATGTCCTTCTTTAAAAAATGCACGGCCATAAGGGCTTTTTAGCACACCTACTCCAAAACCATAGCCCAGTTTAATATTGTCGTTATCAGAACTATCCACCCTTGCCAACGGGCCAAATTGCCTTTTAGACCTGATCCGTAGCTGTGTGCTGGTCATGGCATCGAAACTCTTTTTTGATAAGCCTTTATGATTAATGAAAGCTGTATAAAACTTGTTGAAATCTTCCAACGTTGTGCTCATCGAACCACCTGCACTTGCCTCATTCCACTTCATCAGTTCATAAGGTTTGCCGTCGTTGTTATGTCCGAAGGCAATTTCAGTATCAAATTTTTTCTGCCAGACCTGACTTGTGGTCGTCATACCTAAAGGTTTGAAAACCCGTTCCTGCGATAGCGTTTCATAATCTTTACCGGTAATTTGCTCTATTACAAATTGAAGCAGATAGAGTCCTTCGCCGGAATAACTGTAGCGACTTCCCGGTTCAAAATTAATTTTAAGTTTCCGGTCAGCTTCAAACCAGCGCCAATTCGGGAAGCCCGTCGAGTGTGTCAAACACATACGGGCGGTTATTTTTTCATATCGTTTGTCTCCTCTTAAATCGTGGTAGCCTCTGTTCCATCCTTTTATTTTGTAATCAGGAAGAGGTGAGCCAAGATACTGTACCAAAGGTTTATCGAGGTCTATTACTTTTTCATCAACCAACTGCATGGTTATGTATGCAAACACCATTTTGGCAAAAGAAGCCGCATACATGACCGATGTTGGGGTAAATGGCTTCTGCCCCTGCACATCTGCCAACCCAAATGTTTTGCTGAAAATTACCTTATTATTATTGAATACCGAAATGGCCGCTCCTGATACATTAGCTGCTTTCATCAGAAATGCTACTTTCTTTTGAAGACTGTCTGCATGAATCTTTGAGTTGTCAATTCTTTTAATGGTCTGCCCTGATGCTGAGAACCAAATAAAAGTGATACTGAGCAAAGCAACTTTGGCTTTCAATAGCATATACTGGTTAAGCTTAGTTATCTGCGTTTGGCAGATTTTTTTGTAGTACTTTTTCTATTACCGGGCGCATACTTTTTCCCCGTCGATGAAGCCGGTTTACTCTTTTTAACTTCCGGCCTTCTGACTTTCTTTTCATGAAAAGCTCCCTGAAAGGTAGGGTCTTCTTTTTTGCGTTGATCATCAATTTCACGCAGTTGTCCCTGGCGTTCTTCAAATGGTGTAGTAGGAACTTCGACCTCCGCAGGAATCTGTGCCCTCGGAATTTCCATACGGATAATCTTCTCTACTTTTTTAATATGATATTCTTCGGGAGCCGTGAGGAAAGTAATGGCTTCGCCCACATTGTTGGCACGTCCGGTTCGTCCGATCCGGTGTACGTAGTCTTCATAGATTAAAGGCACATCGAAGTTAATCACGTGCGATACCTGCTGAATATCAATTCCTCTGGAGGCCACATCTGTTGCCACTAATACATTTACATCGCCCTCGCGGAAGGCATCCATTGAGTTGATACGCGTATTCTGCCCTTTGTTGGCATGTATGACACGAATCTTGTTAAATGGCACTATCTTTTGTACCATAGAATTATACACATGATCGGCGACTTCTTTCGAGCGGGTGAAAATAATAGCCTTTTGTACGTCTTCGGTTGCAAAAATATGTTTCAGCAGATTGAGTTTTGTCTGAGAGTTGGATACCTCATACATACGCTGCTTCACGGTTTCGGCTGTAGTGGCTTGCGGGGTAACCTCCACACGCACAGGGAATTCAAGAAACTCTTCCGATAACCGTTCAACTTTATCCGAGAAAGTAGCCGAGAAAAGCAGGTTTTGTCTCTTACGTGGAATCACCTCCAGAACTTTACGTATCTGCGGCATAAAGCCCATGTCCATCATTTTGTCGGCTTCGTCCAATATCAGTACTTTCAGGTCTTTCACCCCGATTTCTTCACGCAGATACAAGTCCATGAACCGGCCGGGGGTGGCTACTATAATGTCCACCCCTTTCTTAAGAGTCTCAATCTGTGTTTTAGGCCCTAACCCTCCATAAATAGCTGTGTGGCGTAAATCTGTATACTTGGCCAGTTCAGCAACGGCCGCGTCAATCTGCATTACCAGTTCACGGGTGGGGGCAAAAATAATGCAACGCGGCATGTGGCCCTGTGCATATTTTATTTTCATAAGCACCGGCAAAAGGTAAGTAGCTGTTTTGCCTGTACCTGTCTGAGCAATGCCGAGTACATCATGCCCTTTCATGATTAACGGTATGGCCTTGTCCTGAATAGGAGTGGGGGTGGTATATCCGCTGTCTTCTATGGCATTCAGCAGCTGACGATTCAGCTCAAATTTTTCAAAAGAATTTTCCATTGTATCTGTTCTATTAAGCCGAAACTATCTGCTTAATACTTAATATTTGAGTGCAAAAGTACATAATAATTAAAACTTAGACTAATGAATACTTTTTTACAACCTTTTACCGAAATTTAAGTCATAGTTTGCAAATACATTAAAATATGCAAAAGATATCCATACCGATTATTTTCATTCTGGCTTTTATGGCCAATGCCTGCTGGGAAAAACATGAGCCGTCACCCAACGACAAGATTTCAAATATGGCTGTTTCGGCCAGAAAGGTGAATGATGAGGTACTACTCACCATAACAGCTTATACCTTTAAAAACCACAGCGGCCCCGAGCCCACCAGTTTTGATACAGCCGAGGTATGGATTTCTGAGGGAGCATCCGGATTTTCGAACATGAAATTGGCTTATACTACTTCGCAAGAATCGATTAAACTGGAAAATCTGCAACCTGACAAAAACTATTATGTATCGGTAAAAGGCATTAAGAAAGGAGAAAAAACAGATTTTTCCCGGCAGATAATGTTTACTACAAGTTCGCTGAAACCTAAAGATACGATTCTCGAATTATCTAACAGTTTGTTTATGAGTAGTTCGAGTATCAGCCCGTATCTGGCTTATACCGATACTAATACCGGCGAGATTGTATTGCAGAACTGGGAAGATAAATCGAAGAAAGTAATCTTTAAAAACTCTACAAGTAAAAGCTATCTGGTGAAGGGTTTTTATGCGCAGGGAAGCAGGCTGTATCTTCAAACAACTAAAAACAACGATCGAGCATTTGACTACTACGACATGGCCACACAGAAATTTGTAGAGTTAGAAATACCCGCAGGAGCCAGAGTCTGGAATTACGCCTTTTCACCCGACGGAACCCAACTGGCTTATACTGATTACGACAAGCAGGGTTTATACATTTACAATATAGCAACTAAAGTAAATAAACAGTTTTCAAACGATGGCTTTTACTATTTCGATTGGTCGAACGATGGAAAAAGTATTATTCAGATGAGAAACAAGGTAAATGCAGGTGGTGATATAAAAGAAATAGTAAAACTAAGCCTGAATAACGATGGCCCGCCAACAGCCAGACAATTGTTTGAATGGACTGACTCCATGCAATGGGTAAGTATCTCTCCTAAAGACGAATATCTGCTATTTGGCAGTAGTGTAGCCAATAATCCGGATCTGTGGGTGTATGATATGACCACCAAAAAAACGTGGCAGATATCAGATGCCATTAATTTCGGTTGGTTGTCTGACAAAGAGTTTTTTGTAAATGCCAATAAGTCAACCAATGAAACAAGTTGGAAAACCTATCGATACAAGTTACCTTAAGGTAATATATAAGGCTGCATTTGCCCACTGAAACTTTGCTTGAATCCGCTGCTGTACTTAGACCAGAAGCGGATTTTTTTTATTTTCAGATTGGTTTGACCCTTATTGAGGAAAAAATTAGCAGCCTCTGATTGAGTGGTGACTCTAGGGTTGATGAATATACCTCCTTTCAGTATTTTATCGATTACTCTATAATGCATCATCTGGCCATTTTCATACGTTACTTCGCAATAAAGATAGGGCGGCTGGAAAAACAATCGTGATAATTTGCCTTTCAGGCTATACTCAATATTCGCCGTAAAAAGAATGGGCTTGTCAGTATCTGGCAGAAAAATATCTTCATTGATTTTATAAGTGACTGTTTTTGCTGGTTCAGCCTCCAGTTTTTTAGAGATGGGCTGATGCCGGAATACAAAAAAAGTATCTTTTGCAATCAATGTGGTATCTGTCAGCCGATAGTTTTTCAGCAGCGCTTTCGTTAAATCTGTTTCAACCCAGAAGTGGTTCTGCTCGCGAAACGATGCTATGTGGTAAAAAACATATTCAGGGGCTGTTTTAGAAAGATATTTATCCCCATTTTTTTTCATAAGCCAATCGCTATTTGCCTGATAGGATTGAATGACCGGGCGCGGATTGTAATTGAGTCTGTTGAAATACAAATACTTAATTTCGTGCGGTACAATGTCGACCGTTGCATTGCCTATTTTTTGCAGTATATTCTGCGATAATGGAAACGGATTGTTTTCAAAATTATCATCATAATTATAATGGATAAGCCTGTCAACATAATTGACCGGGTTTTTCAGCTCTATTATGTCCAATAATTGAGAGACTTTAAAATTGCCTTTCATTTTCTCTGCAACCGTTTTGGGCGGATAGGTAAGCCAGTAACTTTCAAAGGTATCTTCTTCACTCATATAGACACGGATCTGTTGTGTGGCGGCTATTTGTATGAGCAAAATCAATACAAATGTCCTGCCAGCCCAAACTTTGTGTTTGTCGGCCGTGAAAAGATACAACAGAATTGCCAGGGGAGGCATAAATAAAAAGAATCCGAAAATATTGTAATACCATACTGCCGTATGCGCCTGCTTAAAACACAGAAACCAGCTTAGTGTGACAAGAAAATAGAGATACAGAGATTGCCATTGGAAACTTCTAAGGATAAACAGACCTGCTACCACCAGAATCACCCCTTCATATATCAATAATGTTATCAGTTCTGATTCTTCAATGATTACCACAGCCATGGCATCCTGATAAGCATCAATAATTTTTAAGCTTGAACCAAGATAAGCGGGTAAATCGACATGAAACAGAAATGATAACGAATAGGTTAAGCCAAGTAATAAAGCAGCCGTAATGATAATGGTTCGTAATGTAAAGTACCGTGCTACATAAAAATAAACAAGCGAGGCAAACATGACTACATAAACTACAATACTCAGATTAAGCTTGATATAGAAAATCAGGACTGACAACAGCACTGAAATGAGCAGACCAATGGTATTACGGGTTTTCTGCGCATGTAAAAGCCAGAATAAAAGAAAATAGAAGAGCGTGAAGGATTTATCGGCAATGAAACCCCAGGGCATAAGAATAAGAATTGCCGAAACCGCCACCACCCACCATTTTTTACCCGCTTTCGCGAACGCAAACCGAAGAATAACCAGATAATTGAGTAATTCGAAAAAAGAGCTGGCAACTAGTATGGCAGGAGAAACAGATTTGGGCAAAAGCCCTGTGTTCATATAACCTAATGGACCATAATTAAAAATGAAGTCGCGGCCGAAAACAAAGTGCTTATCTATAGCCATTGCCAGCGCCTCGTGCCAGGATGCATCCAGGTCAGTGCCGGCATAGCCCACTGGTAGGGATAAAGAGAAATAAATCAGGCTAAAAAAAACAAGAAAGATATTTTGTCTTGTATTATCAGATATTTTTGTCGGTTGCATTAAAAAAAGTCTTTTACCCTATGTTACAAAAGTAAGGTAAAAGACTTTTTGTTGCGTACTTATTACTTGAAATTTTACTTCCCTGCCCGTTTTTTCAGGTCTTCTCTTTTCAGGGTTATCAGATGGCCAATCGGTTTTGCGTTACGGTAAGTAACAACCCGCAGCGTTACCTGCGCATCAGGTATTTCAAAAGGCTGGGTATATTTGTTAGAGAAGCGATCAGGCATGGTGTCGTCTGTGGTATAGTAAATATCCACGTCGGGTAATTCTGATACCAGTTCTGCCAACAGTTTGCCATCTTTGATACTTGCTTTCACAATGGCATCATAAACGGCTTTCGAATAACCCATTTCAGCCACATCGGCTCTGTCAAAGTGGGCTTCCATGCGTTTCGTGAAGTTGTTCCAGTCTTTACTTTCTTTCGGTGACCAGTATATATCCGACAAAGCCCATGCCCTGGGATAGGTCATGTATTCTGCATAACGGATAGTCGGAATCTGCTCTGTCCAAAGGTTGCCTTGTCCGCCCAGAATATATTTAGCTTCTATTTCGTCAGGAACCGGCTCGAAGCTATACGTTTTGCTCAAGCGTAGGGAGGCATAAATAGGAGGGTCAATAGTAGGCTCTCCCTGCATGTAATCCAGATACGCAAAAGTAGTAGGGGTCATTACCACATTATGTTTCATTTTGGCTGCTTCTATGCCGCCTTTTACGCCTCTCCAACTCATAACAGTTGCGGTTGGAGAAATGCCGCCTTCCAGAATTTCATCCCAACCCAATAATTGTTTACCTCGTGCATTCAGTATCTTTTCCACACGTTTCATAAAATACCCCTGTAGTTCTTCCACGTGGGTCATGCCCATTTTTTTCATCAGCGCCTGACAACCCGCGTCTTTTTCCCAGAAACCCTTGTAGCATTCGTCACCGCCTACGTGTATGTACTTATTAGGGAATAAGGCCGCCATTTCGGTAAACACTTTATCCAGAAACTCATACACTTTTTCGTCCGACGGATTCAACGTGTTATCAATAAACATTCTGAATTTACCGTCGCCATACCACTCGGCAAAATTAGTGCCGGGGTTTACCTTTGTTTTAGGGTCTTTGGTACATGAAAGTTCAGGATACGCCGCAAGCGCTGCCATGCTATGGCCGGGCACATCAACTTCGGGCACGATGGTTACTCCGCGGTCAGCAGCATATTTAATAATGTCCTTAATGTCTTCCTGTGTATAGAAACCGCCGTAAGTAGTAGGCTCGCCATCTTCCGGCGCTTTTCTGTCGCCGAATCTTCCGGCTCTTTCCACGCGCCAGGCACCTACTTCTGTCAGTTTCGGTAAAGATTTTATTTCTATTCTCCAGCCGTTATCATCGGTCAGATGCCAGTGCAACGTATTGAATTTATAGCGAACCATGTCATCAATATATCGTTTTACGTCTTCTTTCGAGAAGAAATGCCGGCTTACATCAAGCATTAGTCCACGCCAGCCGAAACGGGGATAATCGGTAATTTTCACACCGGGGATAGTCCAGCTGACATTTTTCACTACAGTTTTGCTCTCTATTTCTTTGGGCAATAATTGCAGTAGAGACTGTAAGCCATAAAATAAGCCTGAAGGCTTGTTGGCTGCAATTTTTACACCCGTGCTATTGGCGTTGAGTGTATAGCCTTCGTCACCAATTTTTGTATTGGGAGTAGTATTAATAGTAAACTGAATAGCTCCGGTCTTTTTGATTTCAGGGGCAAATCCTGTTGCGTTTTTCAACTTCGCAGCAAGCATGGCTGCAATTTTACGGCTTTCGTTATCGTTGGCTCCGATAGCGGTCGCGGCCGTTATCTTAAATGTACCTGCCACCTGCTGAATCTCTACGGGTTTCGGAATAATATTTTGAGCAGAAACATCAAGGGCCAGGATGCTTAATAAAAGCACGACTATGTTTTTTTTCATACGGAAAATTTAGGTTTTTGAATCGAAACGAGTTTCAAAGTAATTAAAAAAAGGGGGGGGAAGCAAATATTTGTGCAGGTTGGCTTAATACGTAGTCAAAGTAAAACGACTAATTCAGCCGTGGGTCGGTAGGGTAGTTAGACAACACCTTGTATTCACCACCCATGCGCTTCAGCACCGCACGCCAGAACTGGTCGGCAGGCGTATCAAAAATAAAGTGGGCGTCGGTTTCGGAGATAATCCATGAGTCGCGCTTCATTTCATCGTCCAATTGTCCGGCCGACCAGCCTGAGTAGCCTACAAACAGGCGAATGTCTTTTTCTGAGACGGTGCCTATGTTAATCAGAGTCTTCACCTTATCAAAATCGCCAGACCAATAGATGCCATTGCCTAATTCTACGGCTCCGTCAATCCGGTCGCCCAGTCTGTGAATAAAATGCAGGGTATTCTGTTCAACAGGGCCACCTAAATACAAAGGCAGGTCGCCATAGACATTTTCCATTACATCATCCAATTTCAGGTTGGTGGTCTGGTTCAATACCAGCCCGAATGAACCCTGCGTATTGTGCTCGCACAAGAGTACCACACTGCGCTCGAAATTAGGATCTCCCAAAAATGGTTCAGCAATTAACAGTTTTCCTTTACTTACCGACATATATCTCAATAATTTTATAAGCAACACCATTGTCAATGGGTTACACCCCTATAGTTTCCCGTTATTGTGTGAAATCGTTCCACAAAATAGAGGTTTTCAAAACAACGAAAAAACAATTTCTTAAAAAACTTGCTATTGTGGTTTTAAAAATTTATGACTACATTGCCTTGCAAATTAAACATCTAATCTTAAATGTTATATGGGCAGGAAAGTTTTAGTTTTGAATGCCGATTATAGTGCATTAAGTATTTGTACGGTACCTAAAGCTTTTGCATTGGTTTATCTCAACAAAGCTGAATTGGTATCAGATTCCCAGCGGGGCTACCTCAGGACAGTGAGCTCCACTTATCCGCTCCCCTCAGTTATCAGGCTCCACCGCTACGTTAGTTTGCCATTTAAAGGTGTGATGCTCAGTAGGCAGAATGTATTCAGGCGGGACGGCAACAAGTGTGTATATTGCGGAAGCCACGAAGATCTGACCCTCGACCACCTGACTCCTAAATCAAAAGGCGGAAAAACAAACTGGGATAACCTGGTAACCGCCTGTCGCCGATGCAACTCCCGAAAAGGCGACCTTTCCCCTGAAGAAGCAAACCTCTCTCTCTCTCGTAAGCCTTACAAACCTTCATTCATTATGTTTCTCCGCGACTTCGCAGGCTCCATTGAGGAGAACTGGGTGCCGTTTCTTGGTATGAAGGAGAAAACCTAAGGATTTGGGTACCTATCATGAATAAGCATGGCATGCAGTGTATAAACTTATACATAAACAGTCTATAATATCAGTAGATTATTTTATAAGTTTGTATATAAACTTTCTGTAACATGCTCGAACTTCTCAAACAACCCTGGCATTGGTCAGTTGCCGGTGTCATCATTGGTCTTTTCGTCCCTTTGCTTTTGATAGCGGGCAATAAGGCCTTCGGAATTTCATCTTCCATGCGGCATATCTGTGCGGCTATTCTGCCCGCCAAAATTCCTTATTTTAAATATAACTGGAAAAAAGAAAGCTGGAATCTGGTCTTTGTAGCCGGAGTGATCATCGGTGGATGGATAGCTTCACATTTGCTGACCAATCCTGAACCGGTTAAAATAGCCGACAGCACCCGTTCCTATCTGCAATCTATCGGTATTCAGGAATACAGCGCATTGGTACCTACCGATTTGTTCAGCTGGGAGAGCCTTTTTACACTTCGCGGGTTCATCTTCATAGTGGTAGGGGGCTTTCTTGTAGGTTTTGGTACCCGCTATGCAGGCGGTTGTACTTCCGGGCATTCCATCATGGGTTTATCAAACCTTCAGTTGCCTTCGCTGATAGCCACCATTTGTTTTATGGTTGGCGGTTTTATTGTTACCTGGTTTGTGATTCCTTACTTATAATTAAATGCCATGAAAGAGATAAAAGACATAGATCAATTAGATTTTGAAACACAGAATCTGTCAGATGAGACATCCGGAAAAATAACGACAGGTAGTTTACTGAAATACCTTGTATTCGGTATCGGGTTTGGCATTGTGCTGGTAAAAGCAGAAGTGATTTCCTGGTTCCGGATTCAGGAGATGTTCAGATTTGAATCGTTCCATATGTATGGTGTTATCGGAACCGCCGTTGTGGTCGGTGCCATTTCGGTGCAGCTCATCAAACGATTGAAAATAAAAAGCCTGAACGGCGAAACCATTAAGCTGGACCCTAAGCCATTCAGCAAGGGGCAGATATTCGGCGGGCTGCTTTTTGGTTTCGGATGGGCTTTAACAGGAGCCTGCCCAGGGCCTATTTATGCGCAAATCGGTACGGGAGTGACGGTATTCATCGTCACGCTGGTCAGTGCCCTGGCCGGAACATGGTTTTATGGCTTGATCAGAGAAAAACTGCCACATTGAGTAAAAGCCTTATTTAAAGTCAAAAAAATATAATAAAAAGCTAATATATCGGTAGAGACATTAGCAAAACCTTGCTTAATTTGCTTAATCATTATTTCAATCCGATATACTCATGAAAAAATTATTGTTGTTATTATTGTTGACTCCGGCTATGCTTTTCGCGCAAACCAAAGAAGTGAAGCTTGTCAGAGACGATGCAGGCAAGAAAGTAAACGTGCTGATAGATGGCAAACCTTTTACTTCTTATTTTTATCCGGGGGCTGATGTACTCAAAAAAGCTGTTTTATATCCGGTTTATACCTCAAAAGGAACGCTTATTACACGTGGATGGCCATTAGATCCTCGTCCGGGTGAAAGAGTTGACCACCCGCACCATGTGGGTATCTGGTTAAACTACGAAGACGTAAACGGCCACGATTTCTGGAATAACTCTAACACACCACCAAGTGCCAAAGGTACCTATGGTACAATTGTGCATACGGGTATTAAATTGGTGAAATCGGGTAAAAACAAAGGTACATTGGTAGTAACTGCCGATTGGCTGGATAAAGCAGGTAAATTGATGTTGACGGAAGAAACTACCTATACTTTTCAGGGAACCGGCAACCAACGCATTGTTGACAGAGCCACTACTTTAACAGCTGCTGACAAAGAGGTGGTATTTAAAGACGTGAAAGACGGTTTATTTGCTATTCGTCTGGCCAGAGAATTAGAGCATCCGTCTAACAAACCGGAAGTATTTACAGATGCCAGCGGTGTAGCTACCAAAGTGCCCGTTTTAGACAATAAAGGTATTGTGGGAAGCTATCGCAACAAAGAGGGCATTGAAGGAGAAGATACCTGGGCAAAGCGCTCGGAGTGGATAAATCTGAGAGGACAAATTGGCGACGAGAAAATCTCGGTAGCTATTATTGACCATCCTAAAAATCCCGGCTATCCGGCTTACTGGCACTCACGTGGGTATGGTCTTTTCTCGGTGAATCCGCTTGGACAGAAAGTGTTCTCAAACGGTAAAGAGACTTTGAATCTGACATTGGCTCCGAAACAATCTACTACTTTCCGTTATCGCGTAGTGGTGACATCGGGCGAAGTTTCAGATGCAGAAATGAACAAACTAACTGCCGATTTTGGTAAGTAAGAGATAGTTTGGATAATAATGAAGGGTGTTACGATTGTTCGTGACACCCTTTATTGTTTATCTTCATATTCTTACAACAACGCCCCAGTTCCATTGACATCCGGGAATATGGGCTTGCCTTTATCGAGATATACGCCCGTAGCAGGGTCGTTTGAAATAAGGATAGAGCCATCCATATCCACGTAATCTAATAGTGGTAGTAATTGTCCGATGGCTGAGATACCAATGCTGGTTTCGGTCATGCAACCGCACATTACTTTCATGCCCAAGGTACGGGCTTCTGCTATCATTCTTCTGGCCGGAGTTAAGCCGCCGCATTTAGCCAGTTTTACATTCACACCGTGGAATCTGCCAAAGCATTTTTTTACATCTTCTTCCACAATACAGCTTTCGTCGGCAATGAGGGGCAATACCGAATGTTTCATTACTTCCTCCATAGATGCATAGGCACCTTTTTCCATCGGTTGCTCAATAAACTCTACATTCAGTTTATTGAATTCAATAGAGTTTTTAATGGTTTCTTCTACACCCCAGGCACAATTGGCATCAACCCTGAAAACTGCATCGGTATGCTTGCGCAGTTCTTTTACAATTTCAACATCGTGATCAGTACCCAGCTTGATTTTGTAAATCGGGAAATCGAATTCCTGCATTTTAGATACCATCTTTTCAATAGTATCGATACCGATGGTGTAGTTAGAATAGGGCACTTTATCGATGGATAATCCCCAGAGTTTATACAAAGGCTGGCCAAGTTTTTTACCCCATAAGTCCCAGGCGGCCATATCTAAGGCACAATGCGCAAAGGGGTTATCTTTCAGGTAAGGGTACATGGTTGCCCAAAAATCTTCGGGATTCTGCAGGTCGTAGTTTTCAATGAGCGACTGGTATTCGGCCAGTTTATCTCTCATCCCCTCGGCTGTTACACCATAGTAGGGGATAGGCGTAGCCTCACCATAGCCGCTGTATTCACCATCTTGCAACTCTACAATAAACGCATCAATATCGTCACGCGAGCCGTGTGCTATGGTAAACGTATGCCGCATTTGCAGCTTCAGAATATGGAATTTCAATTTCATTGACGAAGAATTTGCAATTGAGTGAATGAGTGATTATTTATTCGCATCAATCAAATTTACAGATTTACCAGTTCATTGCCCCGTAAAATCGGTACTAC
Source organism: Emticicia sp. GW821-FHT11C11 (assembly GCF_058808615.1). Taxonomy (NCBI): domain Bacteria; kingdom Pseudomonadati; phylum Bacteroidota; class Cytophagia; order Cytophagales; family Leadbetterellaceae; genus Emticicia; species Emticicia sp. GW821-FHT11C11. The sequence continues at coordinate 36,907 of NZ_JBXARV010000002.1, read as the reverse complement.
ATCATACAGGTCTTTTTGTAGGCAATAGGCAATGTCTTTATGAATACCCAGATTTTGCAGGCGGCGGATGTGTGACGAATTAGCCAGATAACCTATTAAGTCGTTCTTAGCCTGTTGATACAAGCGCAGCGACATGATAGCGCTGTCTTCCGGTACAAAATACTCATCTTCCAGTGCGGCAATCAATGCACCTGCAAATAGTGTATCTTCAATGTTTACACGGCCTTTCCATCCGGCACATAATACGAGTACATCATAAGGCTGTGTTTTCAGGTAATTAACAATGGCGTTCAGGTTCAGAAATGCCCCTGCCAACACCTTTACGGCCGATGCCTTTGCCTTAGCGATAGAATATGTACCGTTAGTAGTAGTCATGGCAATTTTTTCACCTATTAGTTTTTCGCTCATGTAGCTGAACGGAGAATTGTCCAGCTCAAAGCCATCTACTTTACGGGCGTTTCTTTCGGCCGCGGCAATGTAACCCATCTCCTGCAATTGCTTGCATTCTTCTACGGTCTCTACTGGAATGATGCTTTTTACACCATAGGCAAAGCCCGTTATCATGCATGAGGTAGCACGGAAAATATCTGCTATGATTACAATGGAGTTGTCGATGTTATGAAGGTGTAATAAATCGGGTGTAAGGCAAACGTCAATATTTTTCATTCAGTGATTGTAAAAAACTCAGATAAAGTAATTATCTGAGTTGGCTTTAAGACTAAAATTTAGGCAAATATGCCAAAAAATGCTGTAAAAGCCTATTAAAAACGCTAAATTGCAAGCATAAAAATTGACCCGATGATTTCGATAATAGTAGCCATTGCCCAAAACAGAGCCATAGGAAAAAACAACCAGTTGCTGTGGAGGCTTTCAACAGATTTAAAGCATTTCAAGACCTTAACCAGTGGGCATGCCATCATTATGGGCAGAAAAACGTTTGAGTCGATTGGTAAACCTTTACCTAAGCGGACAAACATCGTTATTACCCGCTCAGGCAAGGTGTCTGATGATACGTCAGTGCTGGTAGCCGATTCGATTGGACAAGCCATAGAACTGGCCAGACATGAAGAAGGAGCGAACGAAATATTTATTGTAGGTGGTGGAAATATCTATGAACAGGCGTTAGGTATTACAGACAAAGTATATCTGACGGAAGTAAAAGTAAATATTGAAGGTGATACATTTTTCCCTGAATTAAAGCAGGAAGAGTGGCAGGAGGTTTCGAGGGTACCGTACCAGAAAGACGAGAAAAACGAGTATGATTTTGATATTGTAGAGTTGGTAAGAAAATAAAAAAGAAGCCCGGTTTTGCCGGGCTTCTTGCTTAATGAGCTTTCAACTGTGCAAATTCTTTGGCAAAGTAGCTCAGTATGATATTTGCCCCTGCCCGCTTAATACTCAACAGTAATTCGTACATGGCTTTCTGTCCGTCTATCCAGCCGTTTTGAGAGGCGGCCTTGATCATGGCATATTCGCCTGATACATTGTAGGCAGCTATGGGCAATGGGAAATTCTCTGAGAGGGTTTTGATGACATCCAGGTATGAGAACGCCGGTTTCACCATCAGGAAGTCGGCTCCTTCGTCCATATCCAGCTGGCCTTCAATCAAGGCTTCGCGCACGTTGGCGGGGTTCATCTGGTAGGTCTTTTTATCTCCGAATTTTGGTGCAGAATCCAAAGCATCACGGAAAGGCCCGTAAAACGCACTGGCATATTTAGCAGAATAAGACATGATGCTAATATCTGAAAAGCCTTCGTCTTCCAGCAGTTCACGTATGTAACCCACGCGGCCATCCATCATGTCTGACGGCCCAAGAATATCAGCTCCGGCACGTGCCTGTGCCAAAGCCATTTTACCCAGCACCTCGAGGGTTTCATCGTTCAGAATCTGTCCGTTTTCAACAATACCGTCGTGGCCGTCGCTGCTATACGGATCAAGCGCAATATCGGTCATCAGCGCCAGATCAGGGAATTGGTTTTTGATTTCGCTCAAAGCTCTCAGGTACAGCGTATCCGGATTATAGCTTTCGGTAGCATATTTGTCTTTCTTCGACTCGGGATAATTGGGGAAAAGACAGATAGATTTAATGCCGAGGTCGGTTACTTCTTTGAGTTCTTCCAGCAATGTATCCAAAGAAAAACGATAGATACCCGGCATAGATTTTATTTCACTTTTGATGTCTGCGCCTTCCATCACAAACATCGGGAATATAAAGTCATTGACTGAAAGCGTGGTTTCCTGCACCAGATCTCTGATGGCAGCACTTTTACGATTTCTTCTTGGACGATGAATAAGCATATTGATAGCTGATAATGAAATGATATTTAAAAACTGAGCGGGTCGAATTCTTTAAAGTGGCCGTTCATGGCAATGCGTTCTTTGGTTCGTTCTACTTCTGCCACAATGGGTAGAATGCGTTCCAGATGCGCCACAAGTATCTGCTGACGTTGTGCTTCGGTCGGAATAGTCAACAATTCATACTCTTCGTTGACAGACAGACCTATTTTATGTGCCACACGATAACTGAATGGCTGGTATTCGGGTTTGTGGTAATCAATATTGATTTTGAGTAGTTGATAGAGTCGGGCAATCAGGCTTAATAGAAACGGATTGACTTCTTCACTCAGATTCTGGTTGCCGGTAAAATCAACTTCACCACCCGAATAGAGTTTCCCTTCCACCGGATTCCTGAAATCAACAATTCTGAAAACCTGCAATCCTTTGGTTTTAATATCCATCCGCGCGTCGTCATAGCGTTTGGTCAGCTGGGTAATATGCACTTCGGTGCCGTATCCGGCTACTTTATTGTTGACGAATGTCGGGATGCCGAAAGTCACCTCATTTTCAAGGCACTCGTTAATCAGTTCTTTATAACGGGGCTCGAAAATGTGCAGATTCAGATCTTCATGCGGATAAACAACCAGATTTAATGGAAAAAGAGGTAAGAAACTCATTCCTGTCCAATTTTTGGCATATCAGTTAAACTGATAACGCTGTTTATGTGGCTATTGGTTCGGGGGCAAAGGTTTTTCAACGCTGACACCCATCGACATTATATATGGCAGGGGATCCTGACGCATATACTGTTTCAGTTTGATGGTATATTTGCCTTTTTTCGGAAATAAAAAACCACGGCTCGATATGATTTTGCTGTCGAAGATATCTCCCAGTCCTTTGCCGAGTGGTTTGCCGGTTTTAGGGTCAAATAAAATGACCTGTTCCAGCCGGTTGCTTATCAGTTTGTTGTCCGGCCCATAAATATAGCGGTTCAGATACAGGTTATTGTATGGATACTGAGAGGCATTTCTGATTAACAGATAGATATTGTATGGTATTGTTTCGTCGGTTACCTCAAAGGTAAAAGACGGCTCATCTTTAATATACCACTTCATATCCTTAAAATCAGTAAAAGACTTATATATAGCGTTGCTGTCGCATGAGAATACGACAAAGCAAAGTATGAAGCCTAAAACAAGGTTTTTCATCAGGCAATTGATTTTCAATTCAGATAAGCTCAGTCGGGCTGATTCGGATTATCGTTTTTGTTGTTAGGTTGGGGATTATTCTTCTGCTGATTTTTCTGTGGCTGTTTGTTCCCGCCCTGGTTGTTTGGTTGCTTGGTCGGATTATTCCCATTGGCTCCTTGCTGCTGCGGTGCCTGCTGCTGCGGTTTATTCCCACCCTGATTGTTGGGATTATGCTGTGGCTTAGGCTGGTTTCCTCCCTGTTTATTCGGATTGCCACCCTGATTCTGTGGCCCTTGCTGTTGCGGTTTGTTTCCGCCACCCTGATTATTGGGATTATGCTGTGGCTTAGACTGATTGCCACCCTGATTATTAGGTTGGTTTTGCTGCGGCCTGTTTGGATTACCCTTCTGATTAGGATTCTGCTGCGGTCTGTTGCCATCCTGCGGCTTATTCCCGTTGTTGTTCTGCGGTTTGTTTGGGTTTCCACCCGGGTTAGGGTTATTACCCTGCTTGTGCTGCTGAGGGTTCTGCCCTGGTTTCTGAGCAGGATTTTGAGTCTGCACAGGTTTTTGATTATTACCCTGAGGTCTTACGTCGTTTCTTTGCTCTTTAGACGAAGAGTGCTGAGGCTTCCTGCTCTTGTCAGTATATTTTCTATCCAAACGGTCAAGGTCTGAATTCCTTGGTGCATTTTTATCGTTCACTAGGCTGTCAAGCAGGTTCAGATCTTCTAATGACGTAGGCACTTGTCCCTGTTCGTTCATTTTCATGATTTCAACCACTTTGTGGATCGGAAGCGAATGCCAGTTGATATCGTTGTTGTAACTGAACCACATGATACGACGGAAAATGTCGGTCTTTTGCAGAACCGCAATACCTTTCTCAGTTTTGAGGGGTTTTTCTACAGAAGGGATGTCGCTCAGGGCATCCAGATAAGTTTCCAATTCATAGTTAAGGCAGCATTTCAGACGTCCGCATTGACCCGAAAGTTTGGCAGGATTCAAAGAAAGATTCTGATAACGCGCCGCAGAAGTAGGAATAGCCTTGAAATCGGTAAGCCAGGTTGAACAGCACAGCTCACGCCCGCATGAACCTACACCACCCACCCGGGCCGCTTCCTGACGCAAACTGATTTGCTTCATTTCTACCCGGATCTTGAATTCGGCAGCAAGCAATTTAATTAGTTCACGGAAATCAACACGGTCGTCGGCCGAGTAGTAGAATGTAGCTTTGGTATTGTCTGACTGAAACTCTACGTCAGACACCTTCATCTGCAATTTCAACTCTTTGGCAATTTCGCGTACCCTGTACATGGTTGGCAGGTCGCGGGCTATTGCCTGCTGATGCTTTTCTATGTCTTTTTCCTGGGCAGCTCTCAGTATTTTTCTGATGTCGTCGTTGTCCTGAACTCCCTTTTTTATCATTTGCAGTCGTACCAGTTCGCCCTGTAATGACACACTGCCTATATGATGGCCTGTGGGCATTTCGCAGATGACAAAGTCTCCGGTATAAAGCTCAAGGTTATTGGTATTTCTGAAATATTCTTTTCTACCGCCTTTAAACTTTATTTCGACTACATTATAGCGCATACTGGTTGGCACTTCCATGTTTGAAAGCCAGTCGTATGCATTCATTTTATTACATCCCCCTGTTGAGCAGCCGCCCGAAGAGCACCCTGCTACAGCTTTATGATTCGATTTCTCGGTTCTATCTAAGGCTTTTACTGCTCCGCAGCCACCTGATGAACATTGTCCACAACCCATATCCTCTATATAGTAATGAGTAAATATTTATTTAAGTAATGACGATAAGCTCAGAAATGAGCGAATTAACGATTGAATGAATTAGTGAATATATTAAAGCTGCCAATTCAAAAAAACGTTAAAAACTAATGTTTTCGCCACTATGCAGATAAAGATACAGGAAAAGATTAAGAATCTATTATGTTTCTGAACCTATCAGAATACCCTTATTTTTCTTCTTTCAGATACTTCAAAAGATCTTTGCCTATATCTTTTCTATAGTATTTTTTGTCAAATATAATGTTTTTTGCCAATCGTTGTGATTTCTGACGTGCAGAATTTAGCGTACGTGCCATTGCTACTGATACAATTACCCTGCCACCATTGGTTAATACGCTGTTGTCGTCGGCCAGTTTTGTGCCGGCATGGAAAATAAATGTGTCTTTTTCGGCTTCCGGTATTTGCATTAAATCGCCTTTACTATAGTCTTCCGGATACCCCCCGGCCACAACCACTGTAGCAATGGCTGTCTTCGGATTCACCGTCAGTTTTACTTTGTCGAGCTTACCCTCGGCAGTGGCTTTCATGAGTTTAACCATGTCGGTTTTTATTCTCGGTAACACCACCTCGGTTTCGGGGTCACCCATGCGCGCATTATATTCAATCACATAAGGCTCGCCGTTTACGTTCATGAGACCAACGAAAATAAAGCCAACATATTTGATACCCTCAGCCTGTAAGCCTGCCAAAGTGGGTTTTACCACTTTTTCTTCTACTTTTTGCAAAAAAGCCTCATCGGCAAACGGAACCGGAGAAACCGCTCCCATACCACCGGTGTTCAATCCTTTGTCGCCTTCACCAATGCGTTTGTAGTCTTTGGCTTCAGGTAATATTTTGTAGTTTTTGCCGTCGGTCAATACAAATACCGATAATTCAATGCCACTGAGGAATTGTTCCACCAATACTTTGCTGCTGGCATCGCCGAATTTGGCTTCGGCCAACATTTCATGCAATTCTTGTTGGGCTTCTTTCAGTGTTTCGGCAATAATAACTCCTTTACCGGCTGCCAGTCCATCTGCTTTTAACACGATAGGCAGCGATTGTGTTTCTAAATAAGCCAGTCCTTCTGCCAGTGTCTCTTTCGTGAAAGTTTGTGAGGCGGCTGCAGGCACACCATGCTTTTGCATAAAGGCTTTCGAGAAATCTTTGCTGCCTTCCAACTGTGCACCGGCAGCATCGGGGCCAACTATTCTTATTTTTTTGAGGGTTTTATCTTTCCTGAAAAAATTTACAATGCCTTTTACCAGTGGTTCTTCCGGTCCTACAATCACCATTTCAATATTGTGCTCTTTTACAGCCTGAGCAATACCTGTGAAATCGCTTACTGCAAGAGGTAAGTTGGTAGCAATTTTTGCAGTACCTGCATTACCTGGTGCAACAAAGAGTTGCGTACAGTTTTTTGATTGAGAGAGTTTCCAGGCAAATGCATGTTCACGACCACCAGAGCCAATAATCAAAATGTTCATTTAATCTAAAATTTGAGTGTCAAAGGCGTAAAGGTCGGAAGTTTTTTGGAAAAGAAAAAAATGCTTAGTAAAAATGGCAGGGCCGGAGCTAAAATTCAAACCGGTTTTTCTGCTTTACTTTTTCTACTGTTTCTAAAACAGCGCTTTTACCGCCCACCGCAATTTTGCGCGAAACGACTGACGCAGCACTTAAATAGGCCAGCCGGGTATGTAACTCTCCTTTTCCGAAAAATTCCTTTTCAGTGCTTAGATCATTAAGGGAAAGAGGATGTGGCGTAAGGAATGACAGTTCGGTTTTGTAATCTGTATATCGTTGCGCACTGTCAGATGTGTTCACAAACCGGTAGTCGAGCATCAGGGCAATGCCTTCGTCAAACCAGGTGGGTATATGCGCCTTGGTTTTCCACCAGCCCAGTCGGGTCATCAACTCATCGTGCGACATCTCATGGGCAATCACATCTGCGTTCAGTCCGTCTTTATTAAGAACTATCCACGAGCCTACCGGTGTTCCGATAGTACAGCCGGCTCCCTCGGTGGTTCTGCAATATTGACGATATTGCTCAGCATCATTACAAAAAATGATGGTAGCCCGACCCTGTTGATTTCCCCAGAAACCAATCACTCTTTTTTTAGCAACTTTAATATACTTTTTTAACGAATCCTGTTGTTTTAAAGAAGAGGTACTTCCTGCATACACATTCGGTTGAAGGGTAACGAAGTTATCGTACTCAACCAGTGAGCACCGCAATACCTGTGGGAAAATCCAGATAAAAAGCAAAAAAAGTGAAAGAATACTGACGAGTATGGGCTTGAGAAACTTCATTGAACTGGTAACATTGGAGCGCTAACCGAAAGTTCGCCACATAACATTTATGTTATTAAAAGATTATGACTTAATTTTGACAAAACTTTTATTTATCTAACGGCTTAAATTAAAACTATATGTATCAGATTATCCAACCGATTCACTCATATCTGGCCTATCTCACACTCATACTGCTCGCATTTGCCACTATCAATGGTATATCGGGCGTGGGCAAAGAGAAAGCTTTTGAAGAGAAACACCTGAAAGTTAATAAATTTGCTTTGATAGCTACCCATACCATGTTTTTATTGGGTATCATTCTGTTGTTTACTTCGCCAATCACTCAGTCGGCATTTGCTGATATGAAAGCAGCCATGAAAGACAGCACCCTGCGCTTATATACTATAGAACACCCAACCATTAATCTGATTGCTGTTATTCTGGTAACAATAGGTAATGCCCGTGTGAAACGTGCGATAGGAAACGGAAAGAAATTCAAACAAACCATGATTTTCTTCGGATTGGCGTTGATATTGATTTTAAGCAGAATCCCGTGGTTTGCGTGGTTCGATTGATTGAGAGAAAACGCCGCCCGTTAAACGCGGCTTTTACCGAAATCAATGACCATATAACGATTATAAATTATTTATGTTACGATCATATTTAGGAAATATAGGGCATTTGTCCATTATTGTCGCGTTTGTTGCTGCCTTAGTTTCTACTTATGCTTACTGGCAGGCAAGCCGACCCACAACTCAGGGACTTAAAACCGAAACAGACAATTGGCTCAAATTTGCCCGACGGGCATTTTATGTACATGCATTGGCAGTAGTAACTGTTTGTGCGGCCTTGTTAAGTATTATTTTAAATCATTATTTTGAATACCATTATGCATGGGACAACGCATCGCTGAGTTTGCCGATTGACTATGCAATTTCATGTTTCTGGCAGGACCAGGAGGGGAGCTTTTTGCTCTGGATGTTCTGGAATGTGATTGTGGGAGTAATACTGATTAACTCATCCTTAAGAAAAAACAAAGCCCTTGAAGCACCCACACTTACCATTTTTACTTTGGTGCAAACCTTTCTGGCTTCAATGATTCTGGGAGTAGTGATTTTTGCTGATTTCAAAGTGGGTAGTTCACCTTTCCTTACATTGAAGGAATCTATGCCGGATATTCCGATCTGGAAAACCAATCCGAACTTTGTGCCGAAAGATGGGAGCGGGCTTAATCCGCTCTTGCAGAATTACTGGATGGTTATTCATCCGCCTACTACTTTCTTAGGTTTTGCGCTTTCGCTGGTGCCTTTTGCTTTTTGTATGGCAGGTTTGTGGCGCAAGCAATATACAGAGTGGATAAAACCCGCTTTACCTTGGACACTTGTAGCTGTTGTGGTTCTGGGAACAGGTATTATGATGGGGGGAATCTGGGCTTATGAAACCCTGAACTTTGAAGGGTACTGGAACTGGGATCCTGTAGAGAATGCCGTTTACGTGCCCTGGTTGGTGTTGGTGGCGAGTTTCCATACCATGCTGCTGGCCAGAAAAAACAGTTCGGCTTTGAAGTACTCAATCATTCTGCTTATTGCACAGTATATTCTGATATTGTATTCAACGTTTCTGGCCAGAAGCGGGGTGCTGGGCAATGCCTCTGTGCACTCCTTTACAGACCTGGGTCTTTCCGGTCAGTTATTGTTATATCTGTTTACATTCATCATTGCTGCAATCGTATTATCGGTTATCCGCTGGAAATACCTGCCGAAAGACGAGAAAGAAATTTCTACTTTTTCACGTGAGTTCTGGATTTTTATGGGTGTATTGATGCTGAGCTTGTCAGCCTTTCAGGTGATTGTTACTACGTCAATTCCGGTCTATAATAAAATTGGAGAAGTGTTCGGCGCCAAACTGAATATGGCCTTGCCGAGCAATCAGGTAGAACACTATACGCGTTTCCAGATGTGGTTTTTTGTAGTTATTACCATTCTGACGGGCATCGCGCAATTCTTCTGGTGGAAGCGTGTAAAGAAAGAGAGTCTTTCTAAATTGTTGAATCCGCTCATTATTACGCTTCTTCTGTCGGCTGTCACTATTACTTTTGCTAAAGTAAATAACTGGCAGTATATCATTGTGCTGACGGCCGCTCTTTTCAGTATTGTGGCTAATGCCAGTATTCTGACCGATATTCTGAAAGGTAAATTTAGTGTTGCCGGAGGAGCCATTGCACACATCGGAATAGCTTTAATGCTTATCGGTATTATGTTTTCGTCGGCCTATTCTAAAATAATCTCATTGAACTTTTCCGGTGCTGAGATATTTCAGGGTAACGATAAAGAGAATAAAGAAAATGCCCTGCTATGGCTGAATCGTCCGACGGAATTCAGTAACTTTTCGTTCACCTATAAAGGGCAGTTTGTAGATGTGAGAAATGTGCCGGGTTATATTGAGAAGAAATATATTTTACCAGTACCTGGCAGTAATTTTAAAGGCATTGCCCGCGCTGATGTGGTAGATGGCGACAAGACGTTTTATCACAGAGGAGATACTCTGGAATATGAAGCTGAAAATACTTACTATCAGGTGGAGTATAAAGATAAGAATGATAAAACCTTTAACCTGTACCCTCGTTTTCAGATCAACGAAAAGATGGGTAATGTGGCTTCGCCGGATATCAAGAAATTTTGGAATAAGGATATTTATACCCATGTGCGGTTTGTAACGCTCGATGAAGACAGAGAATGGAGTGTGCCTGAAGAATTTACTGTAGCTATCGGTGATACTTTTTTTGTGAATGATTACGTAGCTATTCTGCAGAACGTAGAAGGAGTAGGAGAGGTTGACGGCATGAAACTGAACCAAGGTGATGCAGCTGCGAGAGCTATAGTTAAAGTGCTCGACAGAAATGTGTCTGTAACCCTGCGACCGGTTTTTGCCATCCGAAACCATGAAATATGGAGTAAGCCTGAGGTAAATACTGAAATGGGATTGCGCGTGCAGCTTACCAAAATTGACCCTGCTTCAGGCAGATTCAGTTTCTCTGTGAGCCGTGGTCAGCGAGAATTCATTGTATTGAAAGCCCTGGAGAAACCTCATATTAATATGCTATGGATCGGCTTCCTGCTGGTGATAGTCGGGCTTGTGCTCTCTGCTGCAAGGAGATTTACAATTGTGAGTGCTGAATAAATTTTGTAGCTTCGATCCGGATGTCTAAAGAAAGAGTTTCCTCTTCTTTAGACATCTGTTTTTAATATGCTTTCAATTAGCTGTTATGATTTTAATATCAGACAATTTATGACCTATCTGGAAAACGCATACCATAATTTTGAACAGAAGATAATGGCCTTTTTAGAGCCGAAGAATTGGGTTTTACGTGTGGTAGTGGTTTCTATAATAATCATGCTGTTGTCTTTTTTTAATAATATTACCCCATTTCAGGACTTTAAGAAGTACTACGAAGAGGTAATAATAAAGCGAGGAGAGTATTATCTGTATCAGATAATCGAAGAACGTGCACAAGATTTAACGCAACATAAAGTTTATCAGGATGGAGCTTCGAACAATAAAGTTTTCCGTTTGACCTTACCCGTAATTGTGAAATTGTTACATATTAAGAATGTAAGTATTTTTGTCTATGGTCTGCAACTAATACTGGGTGTTTTACTGTATTTCCTGCTTACGAAATTCCTTTATAGTTTACTAAAAGATAAGATTGCCACACTGCTGTCTATGATAGCGCTGGCCTGCATTTATTTCGGAACCTCGTTTTTTATAGAGAATTGCGGTTATGGAGATTTTTATTCTTTCTTTTTTTTGTTTTTGGGCATGTACTTCCGAAGCCCTATAATAATTTTCGTTTCTATTTTTGCTGCTACCTGGTGCGATGAGCGCGCTGGTGTAGCCAGTGGATTGGTATTTCTATGGTGGTGGGTTTCACCGGCTATCTGTAAGGGTAAAAAAGTAAGTTTTATACCTAACTGGCAAATGATTGCCGCAGTCTTGGGTGTTATGGCTTATGGCATATTGCGCTGGTATCTGATAAAATATTTGGGGATGAGGGCTGCCTATGAAGATGGTGAGTTTTCTCAATTAATTTGGGATAGCATAGGGTCGTTTGGTTTTAAGTTTGCCTGGATTCTAGAAGGCTTCTGGTTGTTGATGCTCTTGGCTTTTTATATATTATATACTGACAAAGAATATCAGAAGCTGGTTTTGGTTGCCGGAGGCACTTTAGCTATGGTATTTTTAAGTATGATAACTTACGACTCTACCAGAAGCGGTACTTTTGTATTTCCGATGATTTTTCTGGGTCTGCTTGTTGTTCGCACAAAACTTACTGACCGGCAACTTAGAATTTTACTTGCCATTGTAGCTTTGTTATGTTTTTTACACCCGCTTGCTACTAAAACCAGAGGAGTGGGGTATTTTCTGATGTAGGTCGTATCACGGAATGGCATTCCGTGGATTCCAATATTATCTTAATATACAATGCTTAGAGTTCTGCTCTATTTTTTTGCTTTTCAGGCATTTGCACAAATTCCGACCAAAACATGGCGGACACACAACAACTATGTAAACCTGAAAGGCCTGGAAATAGTAGAGAAAAAGGTATATGCTTTTTCTGCAAATGCCCTTTTTTATTTCGATAAAATCAATAATCAGGCAGTTAAATTATCGAAATCGGATGGACTAGCGGAAGCCAATGTGGTTCAGATCAGGTATAGTCCAATCCTGAAAAACCTGCTGATTGCGTATGAAAACGGGAATCTTGATTTGCTGGAAACCGATTCGGAGGGCCGTCCGGAAAGATTTAATAATATCAGTTTCATTAAAGACATAAACACGATACAAACCAGCAAACGTGTGAATGCCATTGAGTTTCAGGGAGACTTCGCTTATCTGGCCTGCGATTTCGGGCTGGTAGTTTTAGATACCAGAAAGACCGAAATAAAAGAAACTTACCGGAATATAGGAAGAGGAGGAAACGAAGTGAGCCTGAAACAGATAGCATTTGCCCGGGACAGTATTTTTGTGAACACTACTGAGGGCATATTAGGTGCCAGGTTTGCGGCCGATGTCAATCTGCAATTTTATGGCAACTGGAAAGCCATTAACAATAACCGCTTGTTTCAACCTGCGCAATATCCGAATGACCCGATTTTGATAAATCCGGTTGAAATGGAAACCGATACAGAGGGTAAACTCTGGATTGCCGATGCTGAGGCCGGACTGATAAGTAACCGGGAGGGACCCTTTAAAAATTACTCGCCCAATGGCACGAGAGGCTTGGTAACAGGACTTTTTTTTCAAGAATCAAAAAGCTACGCACTGGCTACTACGTTATCCAATGTATTTGAAAACGAAAAATGGACAGTAACCTCCCTGAATCAGATTCCTGCCTACTCAAACGATATTACCGATAATTACGGCTTTCGCTGGCAGATTGTATCTAATGGCGTTCGGGTGACGGACGATGTCGGTAAGCAAACCAGATTGTATACGGTAGGAAAAAACTCCGGTAATCTGCCGAGCTCACTTGTGCGTACCATTGCTATAGACAAGGATGGGATCATCTGGATTGGTACCAGCGATGGCATTGCCGCCCTGGTAACGGCAAGAGATATTTTTACCAGACAAATAGATGCTTACACACCATTTAATAGCCGGGGCAGGAGAATTCTGTTGCAGGAAAACGTACGGAAAATAATAGTAGACGGTGGCAACAGAAAATGGATTGGTACCAGTAACGGTTTAAGCCTGTTTGCATCGCCGGTAGATGAACTGATTCTGAATTTTACAGAAGATAACAGCCCGCTGCCATCTAATGAAATAGCAGACCTGAGTATTGACAGGCAGCATGGAGAGCTTTTTGTGTTAACCTCTAAAGGTTTACTTTCTTACAAAACTGACGCATCTGAACCAAAAGAAGATTTGAGCGGAATAAGTATTTTTCCGAACCCTATACGCCCCGATTTTCAGGGGGTACTCACTATTTCAGGATTAAGAGAAAATACAGCAGTAAAAATAACTGATGCCGCAGGCAGGCTGATTTATGAAACGAAATCGAATGGAGGTACGGCTTCGTGGAATCTGAAAGACTCTGCTATCAGCCGTACCTTATCCGGCATTTATATGGTTTTCTGCATTGCCGCAGATGGCTCCGAGAGTTTTGTCGGCAAGGTGGCAGTGGTTAATTAATTTACCTGTTTCACGTTTACGTAAAAGTTTACATCAACTTTGATTTCTTTGGCAGGATTCTGCCATGTTTTCCAACTGGTCGAAGGATAGATGAAATCCATTGGCCCACCATCAATTGCTACTTTTAGGGACATATCAAAACCTTCAACGCAATTAACCCATCTATAAGATAGTTTGCCATCGGTAATTTTGTATTCGAGTTCCGGAATACGAGTATCTCTCAGATACTGGTCAAAAACTTTACTGAAATCTTTGCCACCGGCTTTTGAAACATACTCTTCTATTTGCCTGGTGGTTACTGTCTGATGATAGAACGTTTTATTCAGTCCGCGCAGCACTTGTCGCCAACGTTCATCATCATTTACAATCTGGCGGATGGTGTGAAGCATATTACCACCTTTATAATACATATCGCCCGAGCCACCGTTGTTTAGATCGTAGGTGCCAATAATAGGTTCTTTGTTCTGAATGTTTTTCCGGGTACCAATTACATAAGCCGCTCCGGCTTCTTTACCATAATAGAATTCCGTAAACAGATTTTCTGAGTAGTTGGTAAAACTCTCGTGTATCCACATATCGGCTATATCTTTATAGGTGATGTTATTGGCAAACCACTCATGCCCCGACTCATGTATAATAATAAAATCCCATTTTAACCCCCAGCCTGTTCCTGATAAGTCTCTGCCCAGATATCCGTTCTGATATTTGTTGCCATACGTTACCGAACTTTGATGTTCCATGCCCAGATACGGTACCTCTACCAGCTTGTAACCGTCTTCATAGAAAGGATAAGGCCCGAACCAATGCTCAAATGCTTTCAGCATCAGCGGTACCTGCTTGAATTGTTCTTTAGCTTTTTCCAGATTCTCAGGTAATACATAATAATCAACGGTTAATTTACCTTTTTCTCCGTCATAGGTTTCGTTGAAATGAGTGTAGTTGCCTACATTCATATTGATACCGTAGTTGTTGATGGGGTTTTTAACAAACCATTCGAAGGTTCTGGTGCCATCTTTATTGTCAATAACTTTACGCAAACGGCCGTTGGAGATGTCTTTCAATTTTTCGGGTACAGTAATGCTGATAAGCATACTGTCGCACTCATCATACATATGGTCTTTGTTCGGCCACCAGGCGCTGGCTCCTAAACCCTGGCATGAAGTAGCCACATAATCATTTCCTTCGGCATCTTTTACCCATTGCACGCCACCATCCCAAGGTGGACGTTTGGCTACAATCGGGTTGCCCGAATAATAGACAACGATCGATTCATTCTTGCCCTTTATCTGTTTTTTCTTCAGGTTGATCATGTAGGCATTTTTGCCGTCGAGTTTGAACGAAAGCTCCTTGCCGTCTTGCGTTACTTTGTCTATTTTAAGTGGTGGTTGAAGGTCAATCTGAATAACCTGATGGGGTTTCAGTACCTCATATAAAACAGTAGTACTGCCGGATAGATATTTCTCTGCCGGATTTACCCTGGTGCGCAGTTCATAATATTTCAGATCCCACCAGCTTCGCTCAGGAGTGATGCTTCCCCGGAGTGTATCGTCTCTGCTAAACTCCTTTTTTGAGAATTGCGCACGGGTAGTGAAAATAATGAGTAAGTTGACGAAGAGCAGTAATGCTTTTGGCAATTTCATGGTTGATAAGATTTTGTTAAGCCAAAGTTAGTTTAAATTCGTTATTTTGTAGAAAGCAGGTCAGCAATTTCAAAAATAGGAACTTGCCGTCAAAATATCAAAAAGTATTGCTTGAATGAAAACTGTTTTGCCCTTAAAATTGTACTAAAATAAGATTAGTCGTTTAACTGATCTGAGTACGCAAACAGGCAATGTGCCACAATTAAAAGTATAATGAAACAAGCGAAGGATCCTTATGCCGCCCTCCGGTATCCGGAGTTCAGATATTTTATTACAGCCCAGTTTATATTTACGGTCGCTATTTTGGTGCAGGAAGTAGTAGTAAGCTATTATCTATACGAAATAACACATGACCCCCTTTCTCTGGGGCTGATAGGACTTTTTGAGGCTATCCCTTATATTTCACTGGCGCTGTTTGGCGGATACTTTGCCGACCGTAAAGACAAACGAACCATCATACAGGTTTGTTATGCCATTATCATGATGTGTTCTTTGCTTTTGCTTTGGGTGACACATCCATCAACCGATCATGGCTTCAGTCTGGCGCAGCAGAAAAACTTCATTTATCTGACGGTTTTCTTCCTGGGAGTAGCCCGTGGATTTTACGGACCGGCCTGGTCGTCGTTAAAACCATTTCTGGTACCGGCAGAGCATTATTCAAACTCAGCTTCATGGAGCAGCCAGTTCTGGCAGACGGGCTCTATCTTAGGCCCGGCATCGGCCGGATTTTTATATAGCTGGCTGGGGCTTACCAATACGTTGATACTGGTGATAGTTTTATTTCTGACCGCGTTTGTTTTTGTTTCCCGGATTTCGAAAAAAGGTATTCAGAGCATAGAAAAACAAGTAAATGTTTTCAGCAGCCTGAAAGAGGGAATCAGTTTCGTAACCAAAAACAGAATATTGTTCTATGCCATCATGCTCGATATGTTTTCAGTGTTATTCGGAGGTGTAGTAGCCATATTACCTGTTTTTGCAAAAGACATACTGCATGTTGGTGCTGAAGGACTGGGGGTTATGAGAGCGGCTCCGGGTTTAGGTGCTGTACTAACCATGCTGGGCACTGCTTATTTTCCGCCTACGCGCAGGGCCTGGCGCAATATGCTTATTGCTGTAACAGGCTTCGGATTGGCTACGCTGGTATTTGCGGTTTCAACACATTTCTGGCTCTCAATCGCTGCCTTGTTTTTTACAGGGGCATTTGACAGTATCAGTGTAGTTATCAGACAGACAATTCTGCAGGTATTACCACCCGACGATATGCGTGGCAGGGTAAACTCTGTAAGCGGCATTTTTGTAAGTTGTTCGAACGAATTAGGCGCTTTTGAATCTGGGTTACTCACAAAATTGATGGGAGCGGTGCCAACGGTTATTTTTGGTGGGGTAATGACACTGGTAGTGGCAGGGACACTCTTTTTGCGGTCGAAAGAATTATTTGGTGTCAGGCTTGAAAAAGCTTCTGACTAAGAAAATAAGCAAGAAAGGCCATTCCGCAGAATGGCCTTTCTTGCTTATATAAGTATAAAGAGAATTATTGTCTGCTGATTTCTAATACTTCAACTTCTACCAGTCCGGCTGGTGCCTGAATCTGGGCCATTTCACCTACTTTCTTTCCGAATAAACCTTTTCCGAACGGTGAGTTAACCGAAATCTTACCTTGTTTCAAATCGGCTTCTTCTTCCGACACCAGCGTGTAGGTCATCAAGGCACCATTTTTCTTATTTTTGATTTTTACTTTCGACAACAGTGACACCTTCGACGTATCGATGGTTGATTCATCCAGAATACGGGCATTGGACATCAATTCCTCCAGTTTCGAAATCTCCATTTCCATCAGCCCCTGAGCATCTTTCGCAGCATCGTACTCGGCATTTTCCGACAAATCACCTTTATCACGCGCTTCTGCAATCTGGCGTGCAATATCAGCTCTTCCTTTGGTTTTAAGATCCTGAAGTTTATTTTTTAGGTTATTATACCCTTCTTCTGTGTAATACTGAAATTTTGACATATCTCTTATAAATTTAAAAACCCCTTTCTCATGAGGGGTGGACAAAAAAAGAACGGCGAAAATTCGACCGTTCCTGATAAATTTTTGAATTTTATCAAAGAAACTACCTGAATTTTACTCGAAAAAACACTTTATTTGCTCGACTTTGGTTCATTTGCACAATTTAGATAACAAAGGTACGAAGATTTTTTCAAATCATATATTTTTGATATCACATAATTATACAACATATAAAAGATGAGAATAGTTTTTATGGGTACGCCCGACTTCGCAGTGGCGAGTTTAAGGAGATTGGTTGAAAACGGTTGTGAGGTAGTTGCGGTAGTAACAGCGCCCGACAAACCTTCGGGCAGGGGCTTGCAGATGAACGAAACGCCAGTAAAGAAATATGCGGTTTCGCAGGGTATTCCTGTGCTGCAACCTGAGAAGCTCAGGAACCCTGAATTTCTGGAACAATTGAAACACTTCAATGCAGATTTACAAGTGGTTGTGGCTTTCAGAATGTTGCCAGAGGTAGTGTGGAATATGCCTGCCAAAGGAACCTTCAATCTGCATGGCTCATTGTTGCCGCAATACAGAGGTGCCGCACCCATCAACTGGGCAGTGATAAACGGAGATACAGAAACGGGTGTTACCACTTTTTTTATTAAGCAGGAGATTGACACCGGCAATATCATTTTTGTAGATAAGGAACCGATTTACCCTCATGATAATGCGGGTACAGTACATGATAGGCTGATGGAAAGAGGGGCTGATCTGGTATTGAAAACCGTGAAAGCTATTGAAGCGGGAGACTACCCGCAACTGCCGCAGGAAACAGGCGAAGAGCTACGCCCCGCGCCGAAGATATTTAAAGAAACCTGCGAAATTAACTGGAACCAGCCGGCCGAAAAAGTGCACAATTTTATCAGAGGGCTGTCGCCGTATCCGGCAGCATGGACAACACTGGCAGACAAGATGTGTAAAATCTATCTTTCGGAATTGACCGATATCGAAGCTCCGGAACTGGCAACCGGGGCCTTTCAGACAGATAACAAGGGTTTTCTGGCATTTAAATGTGCAGATAAGCTCCTGAGAATAAAAGAACTACAGATAGAAGGGAAAAAGAAAATGAGTGTAGGGGACTTCCTACGGGGATTCAGATTGTAGTCAATGCAATATTCAAATTTCTTTTTTGTATTGTATTTTGAGCCCGGTGTGTAAATTTTTATATTTTTGCCTTATCGACAATTACCTGAACGTTCATGAATAAACTTAAACAAACTATTCTTTTAGTATTGGTTGGTTTCACCACTTACGGACAAACCACAGAAAAAAAAGCCGACGAAAAACCAAGCATAACTCAGGTGGTACCTGCTCCTGTTGAAACCAAAGGACAGGTAATTATTGGCGGACAAACCATTAATTATACTACCCGCACAGGCTACCTGGTGCTGAAAGACGAAAGCGGTAAGGCTAAAGCCAATATTTTCTTTATTGCCTATACAAGAGACGGTGTAAGTGATGTATCAAAACGCCCGGTTACTTATACTTTCAACGGTGGCCCGGGGTCGGCTTCTGTATGGCTGCACATGGGATGTATCGGGCCGAAACGCATACCGATGAGTGACAAGGGGGAATCGCTGGCACCGCCGTACTCTTATGTCAATAATGAGTATAGCTGGTTAGATAAAACCGACCTGGTTTTTATTGATCCGGTGAATACAGGATACAGCCGCGCAGTGCAGGGAGAAAACGAACGCCAGTTTTTAGGATATGTAGAAGACATAGAATCAGTAGGGGAGTTTATCAGACTGCATGCTACAAAATATGGCCGTTGGGCATCGCCCAAGTTTCTGGCAGGTGAGAGTTATGGCACTACCAGAGCAGCGGGTTTATCGGGTTATCTGCAAGATAAATACAATATGTATATCAACGGGGTGGCGTTGATATCTTCTATTCTGAATTTCCAGACTGCCCTTTTCGATAAAGGTAACGATTTGCCGTTTGAGCTATTCCTGCCTACGTACACTGCGATGGCCTGGTATCATAAAAAGATTGCACCGGAGTATCAGGCAGATTTACAAAAAACTTTGCGAGAAGTAGAGAAGTTTGTACTGAACGAATACGCCACTGTATTGATGAAAGGTGATATGGCCAGTGAGGCAGAAAAGAACACAGTTGCCGAGAAGCTGAGTAAGTTCACGGGCTTGTCGAAAGAATTTATTAAAAACGCCAACAACCGCATTGAGATTGGTCGTTTTGTAAAAGAATTGTTGCGCGGTGAAGGTAAAACTGCCGGCCGATTGGATGGACGTTTTACCGGAACAGACTACGACAATGCCGGAGAAAGATACGAGTTTGACCCAAGTCTCGATGCCACTATCTCGGGGCCTTATTCGGGTACTATTAATCAATACCTCAGACAGGAACTGAAATATGAAAACGATGTGCCGTATCTGATTCTGACGGGGCGCGTACAACCCTGGAATTACAGCAATGTGCAGAACAAATATCTGAACGTGAGTGAAACACTGCGCCAGGCAATGTCGAAGAATCCGTATTTAAAGGTTTGGGTAGCGGCAGGCTATTATGACCTGGCGACACCCTATTTTGCGGCAGAATACACTTTCAACCACATGATGCTACGACCGGAACAAAAGAAAAATGTGAATTTTACTTATTTTGAGGCCGGACACATGATGTATATCCACAAAGAATCGTTAATAAAATTAAAGAAAGACGCAGACAAGTTTTATGACACTGCATTGAAATAACTAGTATTGTCCATAGTGTAATTAATAGTTGCGAAGAGTGTCAGCGAATAAATTCACTGGCTATTTTAACAAAGGTTTTATTTTAGTATACCGACTTAAGTCGATAACTAGTTACATTTAATTTCTTTTGTTTGGGTCGCTACAAATTTGTTCGGTGAATCTGGAATTTATTCACTAATTCGCTCAATCACTAATTCACTCATTATACAAGACCTATTATAAAAATCCACTTCGAGTAGAATAGCTATGAAAATCAGACCGGCTGCTGTCATTGTAGAGAATGGGAAACTACTGACCATGCATTATGAGTATGGGGGTCAGCATGTATATAATTTACCGGGAGGAAACCTGGAGTTCGGCGAGTTGCTTACAACAGCCCTGGAACGTGAACTGGAAGAAGAACTGGAAATAAAAGTGGAGGTAGGCGAACTGCTGATGGTAGGGGAAGTACATTTCTCTGACGCCCAGAAGCAAACCATTCACTTTGTTTTTGAGAGTAGAATTACCGAAGGTGTACCAAAACTTAATCCGGAGCATACCTCCGCACTGGATATCAGATGGGTAGATATCTCTGAACTCGATTCAGTGAACCTGTACCCGAATATCAGCAAAAGCCTGACAGCATACCTGAATGGTACGCTTGCCGATAAATACATTGGTAAGTTAGAACAATCGTGGTTTTAGAAAGCCGCTTTTATACGCCGCACTTTCGGTGAAAATAAGTAAGCAAAAGCCAGAATAGACAGACTACCCATAATCAGGAATGCGTAGGGCATTCGGTAGATTTTATTCTGATAAATCTCAGCCGAAAGGAATGCTCCCAGACCAATACCTGCTTCCATACTGATATACATAGTTGCCAGCGCGCGGCCTCTGTTATGTTCATCACACAGGTCGATTGTCCAGGCCTGCAAAATAGGGGAGAGTACCCCTTGCGCCATGCCGAAGAAAACAGCGGCTATTACAAAAAGATAAACATTGTGCGCAAATGCAGTGAAACCCATGGCGATAATCAGCGCAAAACACCCCCATCGAAGCACCGGCACCCGGCCGTTTTTATCTGATATCTTACCAGCCATGAACCGGATAAACAACGAAGCAAGTGTGTAAACCAGGAAGTACAAACCTTTATTATGAAGCCCTATACTTTTGCTTAAGTCGGGCGATAGCGTGGCAATAGCACCGAAACTGAACGAAGTAAGAAATATTACGATGGCCGCCGGAAGCACCATCTCGTCGAAAATATCCTTCTGAGTAATCTTTAGCGTTTTAAGCGATAGTTTTTCCTGCTGAGATTTCGGCAGGGTCTCCTTCATGTTGTACAAAATGGCAATAGAAATAAGTGCAAACATAGAAGAAACATAAAACAACACATTCATTGAAAAAGTGTCTGCAATCCAGCTGCCTAAAGCGGGGCCAAAGGCCATCCCGAAACTACTCATCAGTCCGTGCATACCCATCGCTTCACCTCTTCTCGATGCCGGTACAATGTCTGCAATATAAGCTGCAGTTCCGGTTGGTTTAAAACCCGTTGAAAACCCATGTGCCAACCGCAAAAACAGGAACGGAAATACAGTGGTAACTAAAGGATAGAAAAAGCCGCATACAAAACATACCAGCGAGCCAAAGGCCATCACAGGTACGCGCCCGATGCGGTCGGTCAGTCGTCCGCTGAAAGGTCTGGAAAAACCTGCCGTAAGTGTAAAAAGGCTAATGATCAGCCCTTTGTGTTCCGCACCTCCCAATTTCGACAAGTAATCGGGCAACTCGGGTATAAGCATGTTGAAGCTTGCAAAGAAAACCAATGAACTTATGCAGAGTAGCCAGTATTGGAAAGAGAAGATACTTTCAGATTGTTGTTCCATCTGCAAAAATAAAGCATCAGTTAAGGCATTTGCAAGACAAACTTTGTTTCGAAATATCATTCAGTAATAAAGTGCAATTTTTTAGATAAGTATAACGGAAGTGCCTTAGAATCAGGCATTCAGAAAATTTGATGCAGCCAGTGCAACCCTTTTCTTTCGGTGTTTCGTCATTGCTTTAGTTTGAATGATTTAACACCCTGAAGATTCACAGATTTATGAGAAGAAGTGTACTCAAATGTTTATTTGTTCACTACTAAAACTAATAAAAACTGATGAGAAAACCCTTTTCAAAACTTGTTACACTGGCCGTTGCACTTGGATTAATGGTAAGCTGTACGAAAGAAGCCGACAATAATTCTGTAACGCCCGGTGCGCAGTCGGCTGTTGTAGCCGATAACCAGACCATTCAGGACGAGTCGGAAGACGCTTATGACCTGATAGACGACATCACTTTTCTGCCTTTTGGTGGGAGAAACTTCCGTGAGACCGGTGGTGATGGCGGTAAACCCGGCGGAGGACATTTCCCGATATTGGGTTTCGGCTGGGACAAACCCTGGAGAGGTAAATTTGATAATTGCGCCGAAGTAAGCAAAACAGTGGCCGACAATAAGATTACCATTGTGTTTGATTATACCACTGTAGCCGGAGGCGTATGTGGCGATAAAGAAGTAGGAGGGAAACTGACAATCACTATTCCGGTAAAACCGGATTCGGGCTTTTCCGGTACTTTAACCAGAACCGTAGCTTATGAAAACCTGAAACGTGACACGCTGGTAATAAATGGTACGCACACCATTATTACTTCTGTAGCCAACGGCAAAGCCACAACTAGTGAAAAACTAGCTAATGTGTCTATCACCAATACCAGTACAGGCAAGGTTATTACCTACACCAGCACTAAAAAACGTGTGGTTGACAATAAAGGAACCGCCGGCAAAGAAGACGATGAGTTTCAGATAACAGGCACCACCACAGCCCAGGGGAGCGATGGAACCCTGTTTACATCGAATATAACTAAGACACTGGTTGTGAAGCACGCATGCCAGAACTCAAGAGGATTCCCGGTGAGTGGAACGATCGAGATTAAGCCGCTTTCAGGTGACACTAAAACTGTTGATTACGGCGACGGCACCTGCGACCTGAAATATACAGTAACCGTAAATGGAGTGACCGAGGAGAAAGAAAAAACAAAACCAACGAAGAAGAAAAAAGGTTAGTAATACGTTTAAATATGTCGGAAAGTGTTGCCTGTTTTTGGCAACACTTTTTTTTTGGTTTTATTTTTTTTTTGTGCTTGGAGGTCAAATCGTTTTTTTTTAATGCGAACGCATGGGTGTTTGGATGCGGTTGCAATGCTGGTGAATTGCTGGGGTAATGCAATCAGAATGTCAGGGCATTGCGTTTGATATTGAAGTACCTTCGTTTGATGATTTATGCTTTAACAAACCTCTATTAGCTTTATAATAAGATTGCTTTGAACTTCTATTCGATGTTGCGGGGGATAGGGAAAGTTTTTACCAGTTTAAAGACCATTGCCATCAGTATCTCGCGAAAACGGGAATCATAAGGGAGCGAAATATTCATACTTTAGTGCCCGAATCTTAAAAAATAACGTTAGTCCATTTGAATAATTTAGCGTGAAAGTTTGAAAAATTGGCAGAGCTATATAAATTGTTAACTTTACTTCTATTGTGACAAAGTTAACAATTAGAAAAACTACGATACAAATAATACAAGAGGTATGACAAAACTTTCGCATATTTAAGAGGTAGCAGCAAGGCTATGAAATAACTCACTAACAAAGTTAAATATAACAAATGAAGCGACTTTATTATTTAGATAATCTTATGATTTTCTTATCTGTTTTGGTTGTACTCCATCATGTTAGTATTGGTTATGGGACAATGGGCGGCTGGTGCTATGTTACGCCAGAAAAACTAACTGGCACAATTCAAATTTTCCTTTCGATATTAACTGGAATCGAGGCATCATTTTCAATGAGCCTTTTCTTTTTCATTTCTGCTTTTTTAACAATTCCTTCATTAGAGAAAAAAGGGGTGCGAAAATTTATGAAAGCAAGATTAATTCGCCTGGTTATACCGCTATTATTTGTAATGATTATTCTTGCCCCAAGTATTTTATATTATATTGAAATCCATAATAGGACAACTCAATTGTCATGGTGGAGTTATGTATTGCAACAAAATGCTAAACCATATACCTCTCATGTATGGTTTATTCTGGTATTGATAATTTTTGAGTTAGTATATATTTGCTATTGGAAGTTCTTAAAACCTAATTTTTCTATTTCAAAATGTCTATCAGATAATATCCCCACACATATAAATATTTTGACGATTATTGTACTATGCAGTGGTCTTACAATACTAGTTCGACATTTTTTTCCACTTGGACAAAATTTTATCGGCATCGAGTTTTCCAATATCACACCTTACATTTTCATGTATGCAATAGGAATATTAGTATATAGAAAGCAATGGCTTAATGGTCTGTCTAGAAAGGTGGCAATAATATGGTTTCCAATCTCAATAGTAGCAGCCACCTACTTTTGCCTGATTATTTATCTTCTTATAAAGCGTCCGACTCAAATTCATAAATTTCTGGAACTTAGCTGGGAATCAGTTTCTCTTTCATTTGCACAAACCTTTTTGTGTATTGGTTTCTCTGGTTTTTTTCTTCATTTTTTTACGAAAAAACTCAACTTCACAAATTTTACACTATCAATAATGAGAGAAAATAGATACGGTGTTTATATTTTCCACTCTGCAGTTGTGGTTAGTGTTACTATTATGCTGGAATCTTTAACACTTAACCCAACTATCAAATATATAATAGCCTGCATTTTATGTATTGCCTTTTCCTACTTGCTTGTTTGGTTAATTCGTAAAATTCCTGTAGTGCAGCGAATAATTTGACCATGTAAAGAAAAGCACGACGGCACAACATAGGAAAAGATTTTCTGACATGCTAGCAGAAAGATAACAATTGACAGTTGTATTGCTATTTTTGAAATTGATAGTATGAAACAGGTTTTATGTGTTTTTTTAGCCCTTATGATCATAGGTTGCTCAACAATGAAGCAGGCAAATCAGAATTCGGTTTTATCACAGTCAGAAAAGGTTTTGATTAAAAATATTTCAGATTCTACTATTCGTCTTCCAAGTAGTCCCCTGGAGAGGTATGCAATATATCTATGATTATTAAAGGACCCGGGCGGGAATTAGCTGCTATTGCTTTCATTGTGTCGTGAAAAACGAGGACATTGATGGAGCGAGAATAGGAGTTTATTTTTGAATATATTTTAAAATTTTCTCTTCAATTTTCATTTAGTGGGTGGGTTAGTCCGTTAGAGATGTATCGCAATACGTCTTTACGAAGCAATAAAAAAGCACCCTTTTGAGGTGCTTTTTTGATTTTTGAGGTCCCGAGCGGATTCGAACCGCTGTAGAAGCTTTTGCAGAGCTCTGCCTAGCCACTCGGCCACAGGACCTTTTGGGAGTGCAAAAGTACAAGCATTGCGCTAAACTCCCAAAGAAAACTGAAAAAAAATCTGAACCGTATCAAAGCAAAAAGCCAGATGGGCATAGAATATTTCATTATCAGGTATTTACCGGAGCTTGGCAATTTCAGGGCTGATGCATTGCACAAAACAAGAATCGCAGAGAAATATTTTATGATGTTCAATATTTTTTTGTTTCAGACGCAACCCTTTCAATTGTTTTTTGCATCTTGCTTATGAACGTATGATTTTATGACCAGAATTTTATCCTTATTCACTAACGAATACGACCTCGCAAAGGCGGTACAGCGGCAGGATCCGAAAGCACAGACTCGTTTATACGAGAAATTTGCTTCGAAGATGCTGGCAGTTTGTAATCGTTATGTGGGAGATAAAATGGAGGCTGAAGACGTAATGATTGAAGGGTTTATGAAGATTTTCGATAAAATAAACCAGTTTACATTTCAGGGAAGCTTTGAGGGATGGGTCAGACGAATCATGATTAACGAAGCGTTAATGTATGTGCGGGGTAAGAAGATGATAGTGGTTGACCTGGAATATGCCATTGAAGAACCCAACGACTTTGCGTTCAGCACAGATTTAGAAGCAGAGGATTTGTTGAGACTGATAGACCAACTACCCGGAGGCTATAAAATGGTGTTTAACCTGTATGCCATAGAGGGTTATAATCATCAGGAAATAGGTGAATTGCTGGGGATTTCGGAAGGGACTTCCAAGTCGCAGCTAAGCAGGGCGAGAGCCATGTTGCAGAGTAAATTAATGAAATTAGAAAAAAGTGTTGTTTAATAATTCCCCCTCAAGGGCGTGCCGACGAATCGGCAGGGGATATGAAAATATCAGTTATAAAAATGAAAAAACATCCAATTGACGAACTTTTTGCCAGAAAACTGGCAGAACACCGCCAGGAGCCTTCTCAGAAAGCTTTTGAGAAATTTCAGGCACGTTTGCAGGAAAAACAGACCAAACGCCGCGGTGGAGTTTTTGCTATCAACCGCAACTGGGCTTACTATGCTGCAGCGGCCGGTGTGGTAGCGGTACTCACTATAGGAGTTTTATCACAAAACAATACCACCAATAACCAGTTGGCAGCGAACAACGGCAAAAGCAATGGTGTTGAGGCTATCAAGCAGCCTGATTCTCCTGTAGCGAAAGAGAACACAGCGCTAATGGCTAAGACAGGAACCGATGCCGGTATCATTACTAATGAAACATTGGCAGGCAGAACGCCTGTATCTCAGGGAATTGCTGCCAAGAACGCCAAAGAAATATTAAAGACACCTTCGTTTGAAGAAAAGGCCATCAATGGTGAGCAGCCGGATAACACACTTGCGCTTAATCCGAAAGAAGATTCACAGCCTGTTCATATAGAACCGTTGGCTGGTAAAAACGCCAGCGTGCTGGCAAATGAAAGCAATGGGGTAACTTCAAAATATAATGTAGCTGAATCAGTTACGCTGATTGTTGCTCCAATTGAAGAAAATACGCTGGCTTCGAATGCAGTGATTGGGAATGAAAGTAATGTGGTGGAAGAAAAGGCCGAAAAAGAGAAGTCTTTTTTAGCAAAACTTTATGGAGAATATAAAAACTTTAAATACGGCGAAAAAGTGGATCTGAAAAAGATAGGTATGAAAGATGCCGTTGCACGTGTAGACGAAGGATTATTTAAAGAGGAACGTGAGGATGTGCGCGACTTTGTGCACCGCCGCATAGGCAGAATACAGAAAAGAGAGTAGAAGTACTGATATCATATCTGGTAAAATTGATTTAACAAGAAAAATTTAATTAGGAATAAAATAATGAAAAGAGTAGGACTTATCCTTTTGTTGCTGTTAGGAGGCATTTCGGTAAAAGCATCTTATAAACAAGACACTACCATTGTGGAGTTTACCGATAGGGGAGTAAAGAAACGTATTACTGTTTATACTTCAAGTAAGAAAGATTTTGAACTGCCCCGGAATCTTAATCTGGAAAGTGTACTGAAAAGTATGGGTGTAGATTCTGCAGAAAGAAATAGAGCGATATCGATGCTGGAACAAAACAACAGTAAGCAGGATACGTTGACGATAACGTCCAGCGATGGCAGAAGCATTAAAATTGTAACCAAAGACGTGACTGATCTGAGCAAAAGAGATACGCGTTCCGGTGAGGGTGGTGATCATTGGAGCCGGTCTGAAAGCAAGGATGATGACGATGATGATAAAAAGCAATATGAAAAACCCAAGAAGAAAACCGGAAATAGCAGGTTCTTCTCCAGATCAGACTTCGGGGTGTACCTGGGGCTGAACAACTGGGCAAACGGACCATCGGATGTGCCGTCGCTTCAAACGTGGGGTTCTCGTTTTATTGCCTTGTCGTTCCAGAGAAACGCTACACTTATTAACGGGAAGCAGGTAGACCTGGCTTTGAGCTATGGGCCTGAGATAGCCTGGAATAACTTTATGTTTGAAGGCAACAACTATATAGATCATACTACCGAGCAGGTTGAGTTTTTTACTGCTACCAAAGACCTAAACAAAAGTAAACTCGTAGTAACAAGTCTTAACCTGCCTTTGATGCTTAACTTCGGCTTCGAGGAAGCCAAACTTAAAATAGGTTTTGGCGGATACGTGGGCTACAGGGTAGGAAGCTACCGTAAGCTGAAATACAGCGACAGCAGTAAAAAAGAAATTAATAAGGATAATTACGGGCTTAACGATTTCCGTTATGGTCTGGTAGCTGAAATCGGAAAACGGAGAGGTATTACTTTCTTTGGCAGATACGATATGGGCGAATTATTTAAATCAAGCCAGAAAAATGTTGCCGGTCTGCAGGCATGGACCATCGGCATACGGCTATAATTTGATTGTTCATAAAAATGGCGAAAACGACTCTGTTTTTGCCATTTTTTGCGTTTAAAGCAACAAGCAGAAAAAAAAATGAAAAAGAATTGATTTTTTTTGTGAGTGAATATTTGACAATTAAAAAAAAGAATATAATTTTGCACTCCCATTCGGAATGAATGTTCTTTGTTGAAGTTTCCGGGGGTTTATAAAAAATGAAGGGGGTGTACCAGAGTGGCCAAATGGGGCAGACTGTAAATCTGCTAGCTTACGCTTACGGTGGTTCGAATCCATCCGCCCCCACCATCAAATTGAGTGATTGAGTTAGTTTGTGAGTGAGTAGTTACAAACAGCAAATCTAACCAATTCATTAAGCGGGAGTAGCTCATTTGGTAGAGCGATAGCCTTCCAAGCTATAGGTGGCGGGTTCGAGACCCGTCTCCCGCTCAGAGAAACACAAGCCTTCGTAGCTCAGTGGTAGAGCACTTCCTTGGTAAGGAAGAGGTCGGCAGTTCAATCCTGCTTGAAGGCTCTAGCTTTGGAAAATAAATCAGAAATTAATAGTTAAAGATTTGAGTTGTGAATTTCTGATTGGTAAATAAAAATAGAGAGTTTTCTTTCATAGCTAATAAACTTAATAAGTTTAATAACTGTTCTGCAAGAAGGCTCATCAAAGTGAATAATTAATAAATTTTGTAATAAATCTAATATTTAGACTTCAATAATCATGGCAAAAGAGAATTTTGACCGTAGCAAACCTCACGTAAACATTGGTACTATTGGTCACGTTGACCACGGTAAGACAACATTGACAGCTGCCATCACAAAGGTACTTTCAGAGAAAGGATTGGCAGATAAAAGAGATTTCTCATCTATTGATAATGCACCTGAAGAAAAAGAGCGTGGTATCACTATCAATACTGCACACGTAGAATATCAAACAGTTAATCGTCACTATGCACACGTTGACTGTCCTGGTCACGCTGACTACGTTAAAAACATGGTAACTGGTGCTGCCCAAATGGATGGCGCTATCCTTGTAGTAGCTGCAACTGACGGTCCAATGCCACAAACGCGTGAGCACATCCTTCTTGCCCGTCAGGTAGGTGTACCTCAGCTGGTTGTGTTCATGAACAAAGTGGATATGGTAGATGATCCTGAGTTATTGGAACTTGTTGAAATGGAGATCCGTGACTTGTTATCATTCTACAAATATGATGGCGATAACATCCCTGTAATTCAAGGTTCAGCTCTTGGTGGCTTGAACGGAGAAGCGAAATGGGTTGCAACTATCGAACAATTGATGGATGCAGTAGATTCGTTTATTCCACTTCCAGCCCGTGCAACTGACAAACCATTCTTGATGCCGGTTGAAGACGTGTTCTCAATCACTGGTCGTGGTACTGTTGCTACAGGCCGTATCGAAACAGGTATCATCAACTCTGGTGAAGCGGTTGAAATCCTAGGTATGGGTGCTGAAAACTTAAAATCAGTTGTAACTGGTGTTGAGATGTTCCGTAAAATCCTTGACCGTGGTGAAGCCGGTGATAACGTTGGTCTATTGCTTCGTGGTATTGAGAAAACCGATATCAAACGTGGTATGGTTATCTGTAAACCAGGTTCAGTTAAACCACATGCTCACTTCAAAGCAGAGGTTTATGTATTGAGCAAAGAAGAAGGTGGTCGTCACACGCCATTCTTTAACAAATACCGTCCTCAATTCTATTTCCGTACAACTGACGTAACAGGTGAAATTACTCTACCTGCAGGTGTGGAAATGGTTATGCCTGGTGATAACATCACTATCGAGGTGAAATTAATCAGTGCCATCGCTATGGATAAAGGTCTTCGTTTCGCGATTCGTGAAGGTGGACGTACCGTAGGTGCTGGTCAGGTAACTGAAATCTTAGCTTAATTTTAATTAAGTTGAAATATAGAAAAGCACTTCCGCAAGGAAGTGCTTTTTGTTTTTATATACTTTCCAACTTTCGGCAATAGTCTGAGCAACAGTTTAGAAAGAAATTAAATTATTTTAATATTTATCTAAATTTTAAAGTGCAACAGGGTTTTCTGCTGAAAAAGTAATTATTTTGCGCAAAACTTACCAAACTGAACCATGTCTGTCAAAAGAAGTGCTGCTACCTCGTTTGTATTAATTACTGTTTTAATTGATTCAATTGGCTTCGGCGTTATTATTCCCGTTTTACCCCGATTAATTTCTGAACTGGCCCATGTCGATATCAGCGGTGCTGCCCGTTATGGAGGTTGGCTTTTTGCTGCCTATTCGGTTATGCAGTTTTTGTTTTCGCCGGTAATGGGTGGGCTTAGTGATCAATATGGTCGCAGACCTGTATTGCTGGCTTCGTTATTCGGTTTTGGGCTCGACTACCTCTTGCTGGTTTTCGCGCCTAACATTGGTTGGTTATTTGTAGGGCGTATTATTGCCGGCATAATGGGGGCTAGTTTCACAACAGCTGCAGCCTATATGGCAGATATCAGTACACCCGAAAAACGTGCACAGAACTTTGGTATGATTGGTGCTGCCTTTGGTTTGGGCTTTATCATCGGGCCATCAATAGGTGGTTTTGTGAGTCATTTGGGTACACGCGCTCCTTTTATGGTAGCCGGTGGACTTACCATCTTAAACTGGTTGTATGGTTACTTTGTATTACCAGAATCGCTGAGCCCTGAAAACCGAAGAAAATTCAACTGGAAGCGCGCCAATCCAATAGGGGCTTTGATAAACTTACGTCGATTCCCAATGATAATAGGTCTGGCGGCAGCGTTGTTTTTGGTATATATATCAAATTTCTCAACTCAGGGCACCTGGACATATTACACCAAGGAGAAATTTAACTGGACAGAACAGGAAGTAGGTTTATCGCTGACTTTTATAGGAGTAATGATAGCGCTGGTGCAAGGCTTTTTAACGCGTTTGGTTATTCCAAAGCTTGGCACTAGAAATTCAATATACATAGGTTTTGCCTTTTCGATATTCGGCTCAATAGCCTATTGCTTTGCTAATGAAGGCTGGATGGTGTATGCTATTATGATACCTTTCTCCTTGGGTGGACTGGCTGGACCTGCCATGCAGGGAATTATTTCGGGTCAGATACCTCCTAATGAACAAGGGGAATTGCAGGGCTCATTGACAAGCCTTAACAGTGTGGCTTCTATTATTGGCCCTATATTAATGACAAGTCTCTTTTATCGGTTTACCGCAAAGGGCGCACCGGTGTATTTCCCAGGCGTAGCGTTTCTGGCAGCTGCCATTTTAACCGCGCTCAGTCTATTATTGATTATCAGAACTTTAAGGAAACATACTACCAAAGTAGAGCAGGCAGAAGCTGCTAAACACTAAGGTATTTCATCAGCATATCGTAGCGCTCTTGTTCAATGCTGTCTATGGGTTCGTGGGCGTAAGCACCTTCAACCATATAGCCGAAACGCTCAAGCGTAGCTACTATGGAAGATATATTCTGGCGGTTGATTTTCAACGTAAGCTTTGAGGTGTCGTCTATAGTATATTCACTACCCGAAAAATAACTGCTTACTATTTTGGCATTATCAGATTCTATTAACCGGCTTATTTCGGCCAGTGAGTAGTCTCTGTTTTTTACGGCAATTACCAATACGGCACCCGGCTCTTGAGTACCGAGCAATTCGCCGAAGCGGTTATATATTTCTACTGCAGTAATGGCACCTACAAATGTTTGGTCTTCGTCAATTACTGCCAGTATCTGTATCTGGTATTTAGATATTAGTCCGAGCGCTTCATACAGATGTTGGTAATCGAAAATGTAAACGCCGGAATATTGAGGCATTATTTCAGAGATAGACAGGTCTTCATCATAATTCAACAATATGTCTTCGCTTAAAATACCCAGGTATTTTTCATTATCGGCAACCACCAGCTGTCCTATGCGATTCTCCTCCATCCAGCTCAAAGCGTCACCAACAGTATCGGTCGGCTTTAAAATGGGTAATTCGTGGTTGATAATTTGGGCGGTTGTCATTCTGTGTATGATTTATAGTGTATTTCAGGAGCCAACTGAAGAATTATCTATAAAATACTATACCAGTACTTCTTCCTGAACTTTGTCCAGGAATTTGGCCAGGTAATGATTAAATTCTTCAGGGCGTTCCATCATAGGTGCATGGCAGCATTTATCAATAAAATATAATTCTGAGTTTTCCAGTAAACGATTGAACTCGAAACCTACATGCGGTGGGGTGATAGTATCATTCAGACCCCAGATCAGACAGGTTTGTACCTTTATATTAGGTATTTCTTTAGCCATGTTGTGGCGTTGTGCCGACTTAGCTATCTGCACTATGTTCATACATTTCGGAATACTCGATGTAATCTCGAAACATTCGTCAATCAATTCTTTAGTAGCAGTTTTAGGGTCATAGAAAGTATAGGCTACACGCTCACGTATGTAGTCATAGCTTCCTCTTTTTGGAAACGAACCCCCCATGGTATTTTCAAACAAACCCGAGCTACCGGTTAATATCAATGCTTTAACGGTGTCCTGATGCGCAAGCGTATATAACAAGCCCACATGGCCGCCTAATGAATTACCCAATAAAATAATATTGTTGAGTTGTTTAAAGGCAATGAATCGTTCAATAAATGACCGTAGTCCTTCAAGGCTGGCTTCACGCATGGGCATATCATAGATAGGCATTACCGGAATCACAATTCTGCAGCGATGTCTGAAACCTTCAATCACATCGTCGAAGTTGCTCAACGCACCAAATAAGCCATGCAAGATAAGCAGCGTATCTCCACTACCTTCATCAATATATTTAAACTCTCCTTCTTGTTGTACTTGATAATTCATCTTAATCGTTAAAATTCTTTAGTAAGCTATTAGAATGTTTTGACAAAGTTTTAATTGCAGAAATACTTAATATATTTGTGCTTTCTACTACAAAATAGTGGTTTAAAATTGAATTTTCAAAACTTTTATATTAAAAACGAAAAACGCCGGGGAAAAGTTTGATGAACGGAATTTATGTGATGTTTACCGGTAATGGAATGATGTAATTTGCCCGGGAAGGTGTCAGAACATAACCGGAATGTTTTCGCGAAGCAGTATTTTTATGATTGTGCCACATAAAGGCAATCGCTGTAACAGGGAAGAAACTACAGGAATGATTAAAAGGATTTGGAGTGTCAGAATCTATTCAAAACTATTTATACCTATGAAGAAAACAGTTTTTTATCTGCTTATGTGTCTGGCTCTGTCCGTGCAGGCACAACAAAAATACCTGACACTCTCTAAAGAAGTTCTGCATGACAAAATAAAAGGAGGTTGGGCAGGACAAACCATTGGTGTTACTTTTGGTGGGCCGATGGAGTTCAGATACAACGGTACCATTATCAATGAATACCAGCCGATACCCTGGTATGATGGGTATCTGAAGAAAGCAATGCTGGAAAACCCCGGCCTCTATGACGATTTGTATATGGATCTGACGTTCGTAGATATTTTTGAAAAAGAAGGACTAGATGCCCCGGTTGAATCACATGCGAAGGCTTACGCCAATGCCGGCTATGCTTTATGGCATGCCAATCAGGCCGGAAGATACAATATCCTACACAACGTAATGCCTCCGCAGTCGGGTCATTGGTTACATAACCCGCATGCCGACTGCATTGATTACCAGATTGAATGCGATTTCGCCGGATTGATGTCACCGGGGATGCCTAACACAGCGTCGGCCATTTCAGATAAAATCGGGCATATCATGAACTATGGTGACGGTTGGTACGGAGGGGTTTTTCTGGGCGCCTGCTATACGCTTGCGTTCAGTTCGAACAACATTGAGTATATTATTAATGAAGCGCTGAAAACAATTCCGAAGCAAAGTGAGTATTATAAATGTATTGCTGATGTGATCAGGTATTACAAGCTATACCCGAACGACTGGAAGAAAACCTGGTTTGCTTTGCAGGAAAGATGGTCGGAAGACATTGGCTGCCCGGACGGAGTATTTACTCCTTTTAATATTGATGCCAAGCTTAATTCGGCATATGTGGTTTTAGGATTATTATATGGTAAAGGCGATTTCACCAAAACTATTGAAATAACTACACGTTGCGGACAAGATGCAGACTGTAATCCATCGTCGGCATGTGGTATTCTGGGAACGATGCTGGGGTATTCAAAAATACCCGCTTACTGGAAACTGGGTTTGAAAGAAGCAGAAGACATTGATTTCAAATATACCACTATTTCTTTGAACGATGTATACGAAATCGGTCTGAAGCATGCCTTACAGAATATTGAACGCAATGGCGGGAAAGTATCAGGCGATAAAGTGAGTATTTTGCTGCAAAAGCCAGAAGTGGTTCAGTTTGAGCAGAGCTTTGAGAAGGTGTATCCGGTCGATAAAATTTTTGTATATAAAAGCCTGAAAGACGAGTACAGCTTTGATTTTGAAGGCACGGGCGTAGTGATAAAAGGATTTGCCGAAAAGAAAGATCAGACAAGTAAAGATATTATATTGAACACAGAAGTGTATATTGACGGCAAGTTGGTTGAAACAGTAGAAATGCCGACCGAGTTTCGTACACGCAGGCATGAAGTATTCTGGAATTATCAATTACCTAAAGGCAAACATAAAGTAGTGGTGAAGTTGCTCAATCCGTCGGCACAGCACGATTTACGGTTAAATGATATAATAGTATATAATGATGCGCCTAACACAGATGCTAACCAGACAATCTATAGATTCGGACAGCAAAAGAAAATTAAACCCTGACTCATAATTAAAGTCTATAGTATATAAATTACCACAAAAGTACGTTAATAGAAAAACCAAAAAGATCAGACAACTCATGAAGAAAGCAATCATCAGTATTATTGCCTTTGCAATCTCTACAAGTTTGGCATTTGCCCAGACAGCCGAAGAAGTATTAAATAAATATGTGGATGCAACCGGAGGACAATCGCTCTGGGATGGTGTAAAAACTTATTCAATGAAGCAAAGTTATAAAGCCGGAACAGCTGCCGATTATGACATGGACTTGAAAGTCTCTTTTGCTGATGGTTCAATGGCAAAGTCTAAGACCATTCTGAAAAGAACTTTTATATATGGTATTAAAGGAAACAGCGGTTGGTTTAAAGTACCGTTAGGTATGGGCGATAAAACTACGCAATATGAAACCAAAGATTTGAATCAGAAAGAGCAAGACAATATGCGTCGGGAGTTGAAAGAAATGGTGCTACCTTTCTGGGACTATCAGAAGAAAGGTTATGTAGCCACTTTGGTAGGTGCTGAAACGCTGAACAACAAAAAGGTGAACCATGTAGAGCTGAGTGGAAAGGGTATTAAATACAATCTGTATTTTGACCAGACTACAGGCTTGTTGACCAGAAAGAAATTAACGTTGTCGCCAAGTGAAGTAATTACTGAAGACTACACCGCTTATGCCACTTCGCCTTATGGTATCAAATATCCTTCAGAAGGTACATATACTAATACCGCGGAAAAGCGTACAGTAAAATTGACCACTAGTATTGTTTTTAACGATAATATTGCGGCGTCAGCATTTGCCAGATAAAATGGGGGAATCCATAAAAATAGCCAGGCGGTAACGTCTGGCTATTTTCATATTATTTCTTTTTTACTTTGATAATCCCTCGCTTCTTTTCCTGTATTTCAGACTTCTCCTCATGTATCTCTGTTGCTTCCTCAATAGAATGAGAAATAAAAGCATCATCTTCGTCCTGAGCCAGATCAGCAAGTTTTCTGTAAAAAGCCTTCGCTTTGTCTAATTCGTCTTCAGTCAGGTCTTCAATATCCACCAGCCGATTACTTGCCTTTTCGCTGGAGGCTATCAATTCGTTGAGTTTAATCTGCAAGGCAATGGTGTCTTTGTTCTGAGACTGCTGAATGATAAACACCATCAGAAACGTAATTATAGTTGTACCGGTATTGATAACTAACTGCCATGTATCGGAGAAATTGAAGAGTGGCCCCGATGCAGCCCAGATGATAATAATAAGAAATGCACTTGCAAAAGCGTAAGGACTACCGGTGGCTTTGGTTACCCTTTTAGAGAGCCGCCCGAATAGCCCCATGATGCCATTAGTATTGGTTTCCATGAGTTATATTATAGTTAATTGTTGATATGGATTTGCCCATAGCTAAATCTATTAAAAAACTATACCACCTTTTTTGTGATTTGAGCAGAACAAAACAAGGAAAGAGGATTGGGTATAAATGACTAAAAACTATAACGAAACCAAGAAAGAATATAAACATAAAAAATAATTGGGGATGTAAGTAGTTAGATATGAGGTAAGTAGGGGTTAGGGGGATAAAAACTTTGTGGGGGGAGCTTGACAAGGGGTAAAAAAAGTCATACCTTTGCAGTCCCAAAAATGAGAGAGGAACCGAGCGTTACATAGCAGGAGCATAGTAAAAAGGTGTAAATCAAGAGTTTGGGGAGTGGTTAAAAAAAAGAGTAAAAATAATTTGGGAATGTAAAAAGTAATTCAGAATTTTGCACCCCGGTTGAATGAGAGAG